>NZ_JASPHQ010000009.1 GCF_030227225.1 Corynebacterium rhinophilum | reverse complement strand
CAGAACAAAAACGACTGAGATGCCGGTTTGTCAACGATGTCGCGACTGACCTGTCAAGCATGTCGCGACTCATGACAGGTCGCTTCCGCGACTAATTAAACCTCCAAAGGGCCTCTTTTTAGAGGCCCTTTTTTCATGCCTTCTGACCTGCGCTTTTACTATAAATGGGGGTAGTGTGTCAGAGCGGTTTTGTATGGTGTATGGCGAAATCATGTTCTAGTAAATCTCTTGAAAGGAAGTCCATGAATGCGCCATATTATGCCAATACCAATCCGGAAAATTCTACCTCCCGTGCAGCTACGGAGATTAGGAAGGCGGAATACCAGTTCTGGGAGAATCTTCATCCTGACCCAGATGATGATATCGAAATTATTAGCCAATCACTGTCTGATTTAACCGGGGCGCGTCAGTCCCGCATTAGAAATATTATTTTCGCCTTCGAGCGATTAAAGGAGCTGCCGCGGCTGCGCGCCCGGCAAGAACAGCATTTCCATTTAGATTTAGACCGACTGATTACGATTGACCAAACCCTAGCCAAACTCGGCGCCATTGATGCGGAGAAGAAGTTCACTATCGATGATGCCCTGACCAACTACTTGACCCCAACCCGCCCCAATCAGAAGCTGCCCTCGCATCGCAATCTCCGCCGCAAGTTGCGCGAGCTCATTGTGCGCCTCGATCCCTCCATTGCCGCGCGGGATCCGCGCCGCAAACAAGCCTATAGCGTTGAACCTACAGGCGGGGAGTGGGCCGCGGTTTGTCTGGACGTTGGGCTAGAAACCGCGGAGATTATTGATCGCAATATCCGGGATATCGCTGCGGACAAGGACCTCACGATGGCAGAAGCCGCAGTGGAACTGCTCACCGGAAAGGCACAGGCTAAGGCCAAGGTTGTGTTGAATATGTATCGCTGTGACCTGCCGGATGCACCCGCGTTTGTGCAGAACCTGGGGTGGGTGTCACCGGAGACCGCAGATGACTTACAGGCGCGGGCAACCACGAGAAGGGACATGGAGAAGGCCGGTCAGGCGGAAAGCCCTAACTACGTGACACCGCCGGATATCCGGGCGTTTGTGGAGGGCTTGGATGGCACCTGCCGGTGGCCAGGCTGCACGCGGCCGGCTGTGGCTTCCCAGATGGACCATCGGCACGACTTTGCGGATGGCGGTCCGACCTCGGCGGCAAACCTTACGTGCTTATGCCAACACCATCACAATATAAAGACCGATGGGAGGGCCTTTTATATCAAGGACCCGATAAGCGGGGACATCGTCTGGCTCTTTGATGACTCTACGTGGGTCTATGACTCCGCGAGTGGGCCGCTGGCCCCCAAGAACCGCAGGTGGGCGCAGACGGTTGCACAGGCGACGCAGAAGCGGAGGGAGAATGCGCATGCAGATGCACAACAGTTAAAAGAAGAACTTTGGGAAGAGTCCACCCATGAAAAAGGGGACAGTGATGACACTGTCCCCGAAGAGTAAATGGCTTCCTAGATGTACATCAAGATAAGACAGATGATCCACAGGAGGTTGAAGACGCCGCCGAAAGCGGACAAGGACTTCTTAATGGAGCCCAGGTTGGCTGTATCGCCGGACTCTAGGGCTGCCTGTGCCGTGCGCTGCTTAGGAAGGATGAGGAAGAAGAGCAGGCACCACGCGATGATGGCCACGAGGATGGCGATGTGGAAGTTGACCTGGCTCTTGAAGGTTTCGATATCAGACAGGAAGACAGCAAGGCCAAGGACCGGCACGAGGGCGGAAATGTAGCCGTAAGTATTGGTGATGTTGTGCAGGTTGCGGGCGGCGCCGAGGGCCGTCTTATCGCCCTGCGCTGCGCCCTGCAGCTGCGTCTGGTAGATGGACGTGGAAATGCACACGGGGCCAAGCAGAACAATGGCCGCCGCCACGTGCAGGAAAATGAAAAAAGTAGTCATGGAGGATGCCCTTCATTTAAGAAAAGTTGCCTTGTTCACCCTAATCAATTTCCCTGCTAGAAATCGAACCGACATTGCCTTCTCATTGCACGTACGTCTGCGCGGGGCAACGGTAACTCGTACTTCCGGGCGATTTCTGCGAGGCGCCGCGAGTAATCGCAGCGGTTGGCGGGCGGGAGCCACTCAGAGGGGAGGGAATCGGACTTTTCCTGATTGAGCTCCTGGCTGGTCGCCACCAGATTGAGGGGATCGTTGGCAAAACGCCTCTTGGTGTCTTGATCCCATTCCACGGCACCCATGTCAAAGGCAGCAGAAAGAGGGAAGATGTGGTCGACCTCGATGGGGGAGGTCGCTGAAATCATCTCACCCGCGTAGGGGTCATACATCGTGCCGAACTGTGGCCGGCAGTCAGCGAAGTCCTCGCTGGCTTGGTTCTCCATGATGGCCTCACGCGTGGTGCATGCGCCGTTGGGCTGCCAGCCGCCGAACTCGTCGCGGTCGTAGCCCGGCAATTCCGCGCGAGCCGGCACTGTGGAGACATCAAAACGCGGAAAAGGCCACGCATACCATGCGATAACGAGAGCGGTTATGCATGATAGCGCGGCCAGATAATAGGACTTCATGTCCTATTGGACTCCGCGAGGTGCGGGAAGGTTCCTACTTGTTATCGGAAACCTTTTCTGCTGCTTCCTCGAAATCCAGGGAGTCGTCCTTCTCAACGAGCTTGGCAAGCTTCTCGGCTTCCTCGAACTCGTCCAGGACCTCCTGGTCTGGCTGCTTGGTAGCCAAGGTGACCAGAATGGTGACGATGAGTGCGGAGAAGAAGCCTGGAACCATCTCGTAGAGGGAATCGCCAAGCGGGGACATGCCCCAGCCGATGGCGACGACTGCACCGGTAACCATACCGGCGATTGCACCGGTTGCGTTGAGGCGCTTCCAGTACAGAGCCAGGATGACGAGCGGACCGAATGCGGAACCGAAACCAGCCCATGCGAAGCCGACCAGGCCAAGGATGGAGTCGGACGGGTTGATGGCCAAGATTGCGGCGATGACCGCGATGGCCACGACGGCGGTACGGGACAGGTTAATCAGGATGCGCTCGTCAGGCTTGCGCTTTGCGATGATGAGGTAGAGGTCCTCAATCAGGGAAGAGGAAACCACGAGCATCTGGGAGGACATGGTGGACATGATCGCTGCCAAGACTGCGGTCAAGATGAAACCAGCAGGCAATGGGTGCATCATGGCCTGAGCCATATCCAAGAAGATGGTCTCGAAGTTCTCTTGGTCAGTGATGGTTTCACCGAACTGGGTGAAGTACACGGTACCGGTAAGCGCAACGAAGATAGCGCCGATGACGGAAAGACCCATCCAGGTGATGCCGTAGAAACGGCCCTGCTTGGCGTCGGAAGGCTTACGCAGTGCCATGAAGCGCACGATGATGTGCGGCTGACCAAAGTAGCCAAGGCCCCAAGCGGCGTTACCAACGATAACACCAGCAGAAACGCCAGCGAAGAGAGAGAAGTAGTTATCGTTTGGCTCGAGTACGCCATCGGTGGCGTAGCTGTTCTCGGTGGCGAAGGAGAAGATCGCGCCGGCATCGTCAAGAGCGAAAAGCGCCATGATTGGCACGATCAGCAGGGCGACGAACATCAGCATGCCCTGCATAGCGTCGGTGTAGGACACTGCCAAGAAGCCACCGATGAAGGTGTAGAAAATGGTCACTGCGGCGATGACCAACATACCGGTGATGTAGTCGCCACCGAAGGTGGACTCGAAGTAACGACCACCGGAGACCATGCCGGAAGAGACGTAGAAGGTAAAGAAGAAGATAATGATAACTGCGGAGATAATACGCAGCAGGCGCGACTTATCACGCAGACGGTTCTCGAAGAAGGAGGGGACCGTAATGGAATCACCCGCAACCTCCGAGTACGCGCGCAGACGCGGCGCAATCCACTTCCAGTTAGCCCATGCACCGATAAGGAGGCCGATAGGCATCCACAGCTCGGACATACCGGAGAGGAAGAGCGCGCCAGGCAGACCCATGAGCAGCCAGCCGGACATATCAGATGCGCCGGCGGAGAGAGCAGCTACGAATGGGTGCAGGCCACGGCCGCCCAAAACATAATCGTCGTATTCGTCGGTTTGTTTGTAGCTCCAGTAGCCAATGGCTGCCATTACGAGGAAGTACACAATCATCGCAATGACGTACCAAGTTGATTCTTGCACGTTTCACTCCTTGTAGTGATTTATCGGACATTCTTACGTTAATGGTGACTTAAGGTTCACCCAAGCTAAAATTCAGCTGTGGCATAGATCTCCGGTGATGTTTTTCACCGTCTAACTGCGCAAAGACGTGAATATAACGAGCTTGTAACAAAACTATACAGGGCTGCTATGCTGGCCGTTATGGCTTCTTACCTTGTGCATGGCCTTTGGCTGCCGGTTTCGGGGCTTGGTCTATGGATTGAGCAGGTAGAAGGACACAAGATTGTTATGCCTTCGGCCGTGCCAGAAGGGACGTTTCCGCAGGCAATTGATGCCATCCTGGCTAAGAAATCCTTCCGGAACCGGGCGCGCGTATCACTACGGACTCCAAAGGGCAAAGACGTCTCGCTCATGGTGCCCATGGCCATGTTTGCCCCAGAAGAAGCAGTAGAAGCCCTAGCCCAGCTGGAATACCTGGATCATCATCCACCGGCATCGATTGCCCCGGATCTGCACTGGCTCATTCACGCATATAGTGGCCTGAGCAAGTTTGTCCGCGCGGGCAGGGTGACGTTCCGGTTGGCGTACCAGGCCAACGAGTGGTTTCCCATGTGGCAGCTGGCCTCGGGTTTGGGTGAGCGCGGTTGGCTAGCAGAAATGATGGCCGCGGCCCCCGGGATTCTCCATATAAATAATAGAGCCCTTTCAGATGACCTAGCGGATGAACTGACGCATTGGATTGCCAACCGGGAATTGCAGCCGCTGCTTAATGAGCCCCGGCCCATGCCTTGGCACGACTTCGCCCGCGCATTGCTGACGACGGCCCCTATCCGCCGCGGCCGCGCGCAACTGCTGCGTGGGCTCAATGAATGGAAAAATTCCATTTACCAGGTGGAACTCCAACTCGTCTACATCGTGGAGGAACCGGAAGAACAGGATCCAGAAGACGCAGCGTGGCCGATTCGTGTGCGGGTGCGCTCTGGAACGGATTCGCCGCGGCCGGTATCGGCGGAGGAGCTGGATAGGGCGAGCATCGAGAAGCTGCGCGAAAACCACCGCAAGGCCGTGCATGCGGCACCGAGCCTGGGCCAGAGTACGCAATTGCCCCAGCCCGGCGACGGCGATTGGGATGTCTACCTGGACACGGAACAGCTCACGCAGTTTATTGCGCACGAGGTGCCCGAGCTGAAAAAGCGGGGCATTACCGTCATGCTGCCCAAATCGTGGGCGCAGATGGATACCAAGGCCAAGCTGGAAACCCGTGAGGCCAGGGACCCGGCCGAGGCCGCCACGAAGAAGCACATCGGCATGAATCAGCTCGTGGACTATAACTGGCGCATGTCCGTGGGCGATGTGGAGCTTACCGAGTCCGAGATGGACGAGCTGGTCAATTCCAAGTCCGGGCTCATTCAGCTGCGCGGCAAGTGGGTCATGGCCGATACCCAGGTCGTATCCAAGGTCTCGTCCTATATGGAGGAGCTGGCGGATAAGTCCCGCGAGCGCGCCAAGAAAGAGCTCGAGCAGCTGGCGGCCTCGGCGGAGATGGCCAAGAAACTAGGTGAGCCGGGCTGGCAGCAGCTCATGGCGGAGGTCGAGCATCGCCGCGCGGAGTTCAACGAGAAGAGTGAGCACCAAGTCACGGTGGCGGAGCTGCGGGAGCTGGCGCTTGAGTCTATGGCCCAAGAGCCGATCGAATTTACCGGCAGCACGTGGCATACCGCGTTGCTTGGCGGTATGGATACGGTTGCGCCTAAGCGGGTGGACATTCCGGAGACCGTACATGCAGAGCTGCGCGAGTATCAGCGCACGGGCGTGGACTGGCTGTATTGGATGTCGCGTAATAATATTGGTGCCGTGCTTGCCGATGACATGGGGCTCGGCAAAACACTCCAACTACTGTCCCTTTTGGCGGTGGAGAAGGAGCGCGGTGAACAAACCGGGCCCACCTTGGTCGTCGCACCGACTTCCGTGGTAGGTAACTGGGCTCGCGAGGCGCGTCGCTTCGTGCCGGATTTCGAGGTCATGGTGCAACACGGCGCGGGGCGGCCGAGCGGGGAGAAGTTCCTCGAGGCCGCCGCGAAAGCCGATCTGGTCATTACTACCTATGGCACCGTGAGCCGGGACTTTAACCTCTTGGGCGAGGTGTCTTGGCAGCGGGTGGTTCTGGATGAGGCGCAGGCCATTAAGAACTCGGCCACGCGTTCCTCCAAGGCGGTGCGATCGCTGCCGTCTGAACACCGCGTGGCGCTGACCGGTACGCCGGTGGAAAACCGCCTGTCCGAGATGCGGTCCATCTTGGACTTTTGTAACCCAGGGATTTTGGGCACGGCGTCCTTTTTCCGCAATCACTTTGCCAAGGCCATCGAGCGCAATAATGATGAGGAGATGTCCGAGCGCCTGCGCGCGCTGACCGCGCCTCTCATCCTGCGCCGCGTCAAGACCGATCCCAATATCATCGATGATCTGCCGGAAAAGTCCGAGCAGATTCTTACCGTATCCATGACCACCGAGCAGGCCGCGCTGTACAAAGCGCTGGTCAATGAGGTGAAGAAGAGCTTGGAGGATGCTACGGGCATCAGCAAGCGCGGCATCGTCTTGGCCTCGCTGACGCGCATTAAGCAGATCTGCAATCACCCGGCGCATTACCTGGGGGATGATTCACCGGTGGTTATCAAGGGCAAGCACCGCTCGGGCAAGGTGAAGGAGCTGATGCGGATTGTCGATGCCGCTACCGAATCCGGCGAGCGCCTGCTGATCTTTACGCAATACAAGGCCTTCGGGGCTATCCTGCAGCCCTACCTGAGCGGGCAGCTGGGCCATGAGATTCCCTTCCTGCACGGCGGGGTGACGAAGAATAAGCGCGACCAGATGGTGGAGGACTTCCAAGCCGATGATGGCCCACAGGCGATGATCCTTTCGCTCAAGGCGGGCGGCACGGGCCTCAACCTAACTGCGGCATCGATCGTGGTGCACATGGACCGCTGGTGGAACCCCGCGGTGGAAAACCAAGCCACGGACCGCGCCTTCCGTATTGGTCAGCGCCGTAACGTGCAGGTGTATAAGATGATTACCGCTGGCACGTTGGAAGAATCCATTCAAGACATTTTGGATGGAAAGACGCAGCTGGCTGGTTCCGTCGTCGGCGAAGGCGAGGGCTGGCTCACGGAATTGGAGCCGGACCAGCTGGCAGAGCTCATGAGTTACCGGGGAAAGGAGTAAGCGGATGGCCGTTAAGGGCGATGACAATGTCATCTACGCAAACTTTGGTACCCGCAAGCGCGTGAGCACCCCGGATGAGGTCAACCATGTTGACCGCAGCGGGCGGCTACTGTCCAAGACCGCAGCCCGGATTTCTTCCTTTACCAGCCATGATGCGGACCGGGGACGGATTACCCGCGGGCGCCAGTACGCCGAAGGCGGTCACGTCGTTGGCTTGGAGATCCGCAACGGTGCCATCCATGGGCGCGTGGCCGGTTCCCAGAACGAGCCTTTTTCCGTACTCATCCAGCTGCCGTACCGCGATAATGACGATATTGCGGCACTCGCCGGCCAATTCGCGCGCACGCCGAATTCCGTAGCGAATGCGCGCAAGGGCCTGTTGTCTGAGGAAGCGCTGGATACCTTGTTTGCCAGCGAGGTCGAAGATCTGCGGCTATCCTGCACCTGCCCGGATTCCGCGTATGCCTGCAAGCACATCGTGGCGGTGGGAGATAGGCTCGCCACCCGCGCGGATGCGGATCCCGCCGTGATTTTCAATATGCGCGGGCTGGACTTTGCGCGCTTGGAAAAGGCCGTCATGGAGCAATCGCAGCAGGTCTCTCGAGAAAGCTTTGGAGCTAGCGATTTATCCGCGGAAGAAAAGAACGACGTGTTCTGGAATGGCCGCGAGATGCCTAAACTGCCGCACCCCAAGGTTGCCCCAGCGCTGGAAGATTCCGATCCGGACCTCTTGCGCAAGGCCCTGCGGGCCGTATCGCATACCAATATTGACCTCTTGCGGGCCGTGTCCGATATTGAAGACCTCTACTACCACTTAACGCACTGATTATGATTGCAACGACCTTTATCCACACGTCCGACTTCCAGCTGGGAATGACCCGCTGGTTCTTGAAGGGGGAGGCGCAAGGTCGTTTCAACGATGACCGCGAGTCCGCCATCATGCACCTAGGCCAGCTCGCGGAGGAGGTCGGCGCGCAGTTCATCGTCGTGGCGGGCGATGTATTTGAACACAATGCGCTCTCCCGAGAAATTTTGGCCCGCGCTACCGAGATGTTTAAGCGCTTGCCCGTGCCGGTGTATGTGCTGCCGGGAAACCACGATCCGCTGGTCGCGGACTCGGTATTTTATCGCACCAGCGCGGATAACGTGCACGTCATCGCGGATTCAGAACCCATCGCGGTGGGCAAGGGCGTGGAATTGGTGGGGGCGCCGTACTTGTCCAAACGCGCCAACCACGACTTGGTGCGCCAGGCCTTGGAGCCGCTCGAACCCACGGAGGGAATCCGGATTGCTGTGGGCCATGGACAGGTGGATTCGCGTACTAGCGGGGGAGATGCCGATACCATCGACCTGGAATTCGTAGAGCAGTGCTTGGAGCGTGGGGTGATCAATTACTTGGCGCTGGGCGATACCCACTCGACGGCCAGCCTGGGAAAGACCGGCCGCGTCTGGTTCTCTGGGAGCCCGGAGACCACGGACTTTAAGGAATGCTCCACCGGTGGCGGCGAGGCCGATTCCGGGAACGCGCTGGTGGTAAGGATTGAGGGGGAAGACATAGACATCGATAAGCGCAGCATCGGGCGCTGGACGTTTGAAGCCCTCGATGCCTCCGTCAATTCCACCGAGGATGTCGAGCGCTTCCTGCGCAGCTTGGAAGAGTACCCGGATAAGGTGCGCACGGCGATTAAATACAGCCTGCAAGGGACCCTTGGCATTGCGGCGCACGCCCAGCTGCAGCGCGGGCTGGATGAGTTGGAGGCGGTCTTTGCCTCGCTGCGCCCGCGCGAGCGAACCATGGACCTGTTCTTGGAGCCTAGCGAAGACGAACTAGCCAACCTGGACATTTCCGGCTATGCCGCCGACGCCCTGCAAGAGCTGCTGGAAAACCGCGAGGATCCGGTGGCCCGCGACGCCGCCAACCTGCTATTTCGCTTGGAAGGATAAACCACATGCGCATCCACAGCTTAGAAATTAAAAATGTCCGCGGCATCGAGCATTTAGTGTTGGATGACCTTCCAGAAACCGGGGTGGTGGTCATTCACGGCGAGAACGAGGCCGGTAAATCCACCATCGTGGAGGCCCTCGATGTGGTGCTGACGGAAAAGCACACGGCGCGCCCCAGCGGTATCCGGGATCTGCAGCCGGTGGGCAAGGACGTATCGCCGGAGGTCATTGCGGATATTTCCGTGGGGGAATACCGCTTTCGCATTGCCAAGCGCTGGCTGCAGAAGAAGTACTGTGAGCTGGCCATCTCGTCCCCGCGCCACGCACAATATACAGGCCGCCAGGCCGATGACGAGCTGGAACGGATCTTAAGCGAGAACATGGATCGCCAGCTTCTTGATGTCCTCTTTATGCGCCAGGATGACTCCAATGACGCTATCTCAGCAGTGGGCATTCCCTCCTTAACGCAGGCCCTCGAGCAGGAGTCCGGCCTGGCAGAGGACGAGGTATCCGGCGATGATTCCCAGCTTTTGGGCAAGGTAGATAAGGAATACAAGCGCTACTACACCGAAAAGACGGGCAAGGCAGCCGGCGAGTATAAAAAGGCCCAGGAGACCTTGGAGCGTGCCGAGCAAGAGCTGGAGGAAGCAACCGCTGCGGTGCGCGGGCTCGATTCCGTGGTGGAGCGCTACGAGCACCTGGAACACCAGCAAGAAGAAGCCGAAGCGCAGCTTCCCGGGGCCCGCCAGGACCTTGCCGAGAAGCAAGCTGCCGCGGACGAAGCCGTGCAGGCCCAGCACCAGGTGGATGCGCACAAGGCCGAGCTCACCCGCGCCAAGGAGGATTTCCAGCGCGCGAAGGATGCGCAGTCTAAGCGCCAGGAGATGGCCGAGGCGCTCGAGGCCGCTGGCACCGCAAAGTCGAGCGCCGCGGATAAACTTGCGACCGCCCGCGAGAAGGCCGCGGAGGAAAACGAGAATAAAGAGGCGGTGGAAAAGAAGCTGGCTACCGCCAAAGAGGACTACGCCACCGCGCGCACAACGCTCAAGCAGGCGCGGCTGCATCAGGACAAGGAGACCTTTCAGCGCCTGGATAAGCGCCTGCTCAAGGTAGAGGAACTGGCACGTGGCGTGGGGAAGGCGCAGGCGGAGATCGCCCAACGCGGGCGCGAGATGACCGCCGCGGATGTCGAGGAACTCCGCAAGGCGGATGCCGATCTCGGCTTGGCCAAGCGCCTGCACGATGCCACCGCCGCCAAGGTGGAATTTTCCGGGCCCGAGGGCGCGGAGATTGGGGTGGATGGGAAGCTGGTGGACATCGGCAAGCAGCCTGCAGTTGAGCTTGTCGATGGCCGCGAGATCACCATCGGCGATATCACCGCCCGCTTTGTGGCCGGTGCGTACTCTTCCGATAAGACCCAGCGCGAGGTGGATCAGGCCGAGACGCGCCTGCAGGAGCTTTTCGATGCCACCGGCGTGGCATCCATCGCCGCCGCCGAAGCTCTGTACAAGGCACACAGCGAGCAGAATGCCGGGTTGGATGCCGCCACGCGCAAGCTCGAGAGCGAGTTGGGGCCGGATGATTTGGGCGAACTGCGCGCCCAACACGCGGCGCTGAAGGAGAAGGTCGCCGGGCTCGATGATGCCCCGGTCATGGATTTATCCGCTGCAGAAGAAACGGAGGAAGAGGCGCGCGAGCTTGTCGATGCCCTCGACCGCGAGCTTATTCCCTTCCGCGATAGCCGCATCGCCCACGACGTGGTGCGCTTGGAGGCCGAGCTCGCGGCCGCCACCGAGAAGGCCGAGCGCGCCGAGCGCGAGCTGACCGAAGCGCGGGAGAAAACCTCCGATGCTGGTTTGGAAGGAGAAGCGGAGCGGCTGGGTGCGCTGGTAACCCGAATGCAGGAACAGCTATCTGAGATGGAGGCCGTGGACCTAGCCACCGCTCAGAGCTTGGTGGAGGGCGCGCAATCGCACCTGGAGTACCTGCAAAATCAGGTGCAAGATTCCAAGGTGGAACTGGGCAAGCTGTCGAGCGAGATTAATTATCACTCCGGCGCGGCAGAGCGCGAGCAGCAGGCGCAAGCGGAAGCAGAAATGGCGCAGGCAGTGCTAGAAAGCGTGAAAAAGCGCGCGCTGGCGGCACGCTACCTGCGCGAGCTGCTGCTCAAACACCGCGATGCCGCGCGCCAGCGCTATGCCGAGCCCTTCGTGGCGGCACTCGCCCAGCTGGCCCGCACCATCTACGGCGGGGACATCAGCTTTGAACTGGCAGATGATCTTTCCGTCACCGCACGCACCCGCGATAATGAAACGGTGGCCATGACCAGCCTGTCTGGAGGCGCGCGCGAGCAGCTGGCCATCCTTACCCGCTTTGCCATCGCGCGCTTGGTGGCGGGGGAGGAAACCGTGCCGGTCATCGTCGATGACGCGCTGGGTTCTACCGACGCGCACCGCCTGCAACTCATGTCCACTTTGTTCTCACAGGTAGGCCGCGAGAACCAGGTTTTGGTCTTTACCTGCATGCCGCAGCGCTATTCCCGGGTGCCTGGGCGCAGCGAGCGCGACATCGCCACGCTGAAGGAGGTAATCTAGTCCTTATGTCTGAACAAACCCGCTGGTTAAACGATGATGAACAGGAGCTATGGCGCCTATTACTGGCCGCGACCCGCAAGATAGATAGGGGCATGGACGAGACGCTCAAGGCTGGCGGGGAGATCTCCGTCTCCGAGTTCGCGGTCTTGGTATCCCTTTCGGAAGCCCCAGATCAGCACCTGCGTTTGCGCGACCTGTGCACGGAGCTCGCCTGGGATCGCTCGCGCGCCTCCCACCAGGTCACCCGCATGGAAAAGCGCGGGCTCTTGGTTAAAGAAAAAACCACCGATGATGGCCGCGGGGTCAACGTGCATATCACGGAGGCAGGGCTCCACCACCTCGAGCGCGCGGCCCCCGAGCACGTGGAATCCGTCCGCCGTTTGGTCTTCGACCACCTCCACGAGGATGACGTTCCCGCACTCAAGCGCTTTTTCCATGGGGTATTGCAGGTCAATAACATCCCCGGCTATTCGGGATTCGTCCCGGATTCTTTATTGAATGGAGGAAAATAATACCGCCATGATGGGACAAGAACTTTTCGAGCACCCTAAAAAGCAGTATAAAACGTATGGCTTGACGGCCTTGGGCGAGCTGGGCCAGCGCATTGGTGATCCGGAGGCCTTTGCCGAGGATCGCGCCGATGCCGATCAGATTGCCGCGATGGAAGAAGCCTTAGAAGCCTATCCCGATTCCGCGGTGACCTTTGATGAGGATGCCGATGCCTGGATCATGGGCGCGGAAGAGGACATCGAGAAAATGTTCGCGGACCGCGAGGCGTTCCTCGAGGCTTTATTGAATGATGAAGATCCAGGGATCTAATGCCACCGCGGAGACCATAAACTGTTAAGATACTTTTAGTTAATCTTCGGTGAAGCGAGAGGTTTTATCATTATGAACGAGCGCGAGGCTCAAGAACAACGCGAGGCGGCGGCCCGCCAGCAATCCGAGGGCTGGGTTTCCGTTTTTGTCCAGTGGATCCCCTGCATGCTGCTAGCCCTAGTGCTGGTTGGCGCCATGTTCTTTGGCATGTACTACATCGAGCACGGCACCTTGGATATCACCCAGCCGATCACCAACGAATTCATCGTTGAGTAATCCTGCGCAGTAGAACAATCCGGCCTCCCCTTAGAAAGTGGGAGGCCGGACTTATTTTTATTTCTTGAGCACCTGGCGCCAGGTCATCTTCTTGCCATTATTCAAGATGGCGCGGCGGTAGATGCGCGCAACAACGATGAGAATCAGCACGGTAACTACAGCGAGGACCGCATAGCTTCCCGTTAAGCCCAGCCAGCTCATATTGCCGCTCGCGACTTGGAGGGGAGCGACCAACATGGAGACTGGCGGCACCCAGCCCATGACCTGCATCCAGGTGGCATCCAAGTTCGTCCAGCCAAACATGGTGATATACATGGTGGCAAAGACGAGGAGCAGGATGGGCGTCTGCGTCGATTGCAGATCCTCGGTGCGCTGCACCATGGAGCCAGCTGCGGCATAGAGGCTGCCGAAGAACAAGAGGCCGAGGATTTCCCCGACGAGCAGGGCAGCGATTAGACCATAATCGAGCTGGATTTCGCTCGCTGCGCCAGTAAATGCCAGGGAAGCCACGCCGCCGGCCAGGATGAGGAAGGTGCCGAGCAGCCCGATGATGGTATTGCCAATGACCTTGCCGGCCAAGAAATCCACCGGGCGCACCGTGGAAAGGATGATTTCGACCACGCGCGAAGACTTCTCTTCTGTAACGCGCCCACCGATGAGCCCGGCGAAGGTCATGATGGAAAAGACCACCACCATGGAGGCGATAAGGACAATGGCAACGGTGCCCATCTGGGCCTCGGAAGTCTCATCGGCTTCCAGATCGACCGCGGTCACTTCGGCTGATGGGGTGGCGGCGGCAAGCTCTTGGGCATCAATATTCAGCGTATTTAAGGCCTCTGCCTGCGCCTGCGCTGCGACCACCTGATTGACCGTGGTGGAGATGGTGGTGGAGGCAGTGCCGTTGGCCAAAAGCTCCCACCCCTCGTCGCCGGCGGGCACGAGCGCGGCGTCGACATCGCCGGCATCGATAAGCTGCACCGCGCCATCCCGGTCATCGGCGGCCTGGGCCTCCAGCCCGGAATCAGCGAATGCGTCTGCCTCCATGCCCACCACGGCGACGGAATCTGGTTCATCGTCACCACCGGAGAGCAAGTCAATGATAATGGGGGTGGCGATGGCACCAATGATAAGCAGCAGCATCATGATGACAACGGATTTGGTCTTAAGAGCAACCGCCATTTCGCGCTTGGCGACGGTCCCTATGGTCTTCATTGCCGAATACTGCATGGGCTAGGCCTCCTCGGTGGTGGTGCTGGTGACGACGTCTTGGAAAAGCTCGGTAAGGTCTGGGACCTTGAGGCCGAAGGAGTGAACAGGGCCAGCGGCCATGGCAGCGCGCAAGATGGCTTGGTCATCGGTGCCGTCATCGGCCTCGAGCACCACGCCCTGGTCAGTTTCCTCAACCAAGTGAGTGCCCTCCGGGTACCACCCGCGCGCAGGGGTTTCCACCGCATAGCGCGAGGCGCCTTGGGTGCGCAGCTCGTCTACCGTGCCTTCTGCCACCATGCGGCCTTGCGTGACGATGCCCACGTGATCGCACAGGCGCTGCACCAAGTCCAGCTGGTGGGAGGAAAAGACCACCGGCACCCCGCGGGCGGCGCGCTCGCGCAGCATGTCAGACATGACATTGACCGCAACGGGGTCCAAGCCGGAAAAGGGCTCATCCAGGATCAACATATCGGGGTCATGGATGAGGGAGGCGGCCAGCTGCACGCGCTGCTGGTTGCCCAAGGACAAGTCATCCAGCTTGTCTTTCTGGCGTTCACCTAGCCCTAGCTGCTCCAGTAGCTCCGTGCCGGATTTCTGGGCGGCCTGCTTGCTCATGCCGTGCAGGGTGCCCAGGAACGTCAGCTGGCTAAGCAGCGGTTCCTTGCCGTAGAGTCCGCGCTCTTCGGGCATATAGCCAATGCGGCGGCGGTTATCGTCATTAATGGGGGAGCCATCGAAATAAACTTCGCCGGAGTCTTTCGCGAGCACTCCCAGCGCGATGCGCATGGTGGTGGACTTGCCCGCACCATTGGAACCGACGAAGCCGAAGATTTCGCCCTCCTGCACGCTAAAGGTCATATCCCGCAGCGCTCGGACACCGCCAAAGGATTTATTGAGATGGTCGATTTCTAAGGTGGGCAAGGGGGATCCTCCATGGCTCGCCTATACTGCATAACTTTCGTGGTTCTAGATACCTTAGTATTTCATAAACCTAACAGTTTGGCTATGGAATCCATTGAAAGCCAGGTTGCATGGGTCAAGCCCCACCGAGTAGGTAGGAATAGAAAGTGCTCTCCACGTGCTGTAGCGTTTAAAACAAGCAGGAAGGAGGTGCACAATGAAGCAATACACTGCTCATCAAATCGCAGAATGGCTCGTAGCTTGGGCTGAAGAAACCGAAGAAGCCGAGCTCACACCGCTGAAAATTCAAAAGCTTCTTTACTACGCAAAGGGCCTTTACATGCGAGCCTCCGGAGGGGTGCCGCTCTTCAATGAACGGATGGAAGCATGGGCCCACGGACCTGTCGTTGTAGACATCTACCGCGAACTTAAAAAGTACGGTAAGAGCCCGATCGACCCCGATACTTTTATTTCTGATGACTTCAATTGGGATGATTATCGGCCTGTAGAAGATACCCTGATTGACGTATGGAATAAGTATGGCCCCTATTCGGCGTGGGCTTTACGTAATAAAACCCATACGGAGTCACCTTGGAAGAAAAACTTCGTTGAAGAAAAACGGGGGCTTGAGATTTCTGATGCCGACCTTAAAGAGTACTTCGACTAGGTATGGCAAAGAAAAGTAAGAGACGTGGCACGCGCCCGGTTTCGAAGAATCACAGTGGTGCAGATACAGGCGTCTTGAGCGCAATACGAGCGGCATCAAACGAATACCCGCTCCTGTCCACTAGGTTTCTGCAGAGCGGATGGGGATTCGGGCAAATGACCGATAGGATGCGCCGCGAATTCCTCGATAAATGGCACAAACGCTCACTAATTTCTTGGACAGATCTCGTTAATCACCACAGGCACGGGCTCGGCTCGGAATTTATCCCAAAAAACGAAATCAAAGCTCAAATACCTAGGCAGTTCCAAGAGCTAACCAAATTCCGCGTGTTCCGGCACCAAGAGAACCTTCCATTCGTTGGCTGGAAAGACGGTGGAATTTTCTACGTTCTATGGATAGAGACTAAGTATGGGGATCTTTACTCACATTAAAGCGGGGCCCGCGACACCTGCCACGCGCTGGCCCTAGCCCCGTCTCACAATTTTCGCTCGGCTTTTGCGTCCGTGATTCGCGGGCTTATTTTTTCCACACTTTCTTGTAGGTGGCACAGCCAAGTGTAGCCACCGCAACGCCGGTGAGGATGGTGCTGAAGATAGCGAACCCGTTGATGACGTTGATGATCAAAGATATGGCTAGTAGGGCCAGGGCGATGAAGTAGAGAGTTCGTGTGGTCATGGGTTTATCCTTCCGTTTAGAATTGGAGGGGTAGCCCGGAGGTTCAGGATGGTAAGGGCTTCCTGAACCTCCGGTGGCTACTTAATCCGCAAACGGGGCGTATATTGAAACCCCCTCGCTGGCAAAAGCGAAGGGGCTAAAAATTTGTGTCCCCGACAGGGATCGAACCTGCGACCTTCGGTACCGGAAACCGATGCTCTAATCCGCTGAGCTACGGAGACATCGCTGGGAAAATTCCCAACGATGTGATTCTAGCGCATCTCCCGCTCGGGAACTAAATCAGGCCCGGTGCGTCAGCGGTGGTTACCTCACCGGTGCGCAGATAGTGCACGCCAATCTCATCGACGGCCTTATTACCCAGCGCAAAGTGCCCGTGGCCGGGGCCGTGGACGGTGACGACGTGCGATTGCATGGGCTGGGAGAGGGCCGCGTGGTACTGGTACGGGGTCTGCGGATCGCCCGTGCCTTGGATTTGCAGCGGCTTTGTGGCAAGGTGCGACCCATCGAGTGGCGCCCCGCCGGTAACGGGTCCGCGTCCGCCGCACCCGGCGCCAGATCCGTACATGGAATTAACCAGGGAGAAAATATCGCCGGTGACAAAGTTGGACCACAGGTAGGTGGGGAAGAGCCACGGGTTACCAGCGACGGTGTTCTCGTTGCAGACGATGAGATTCTGCATATTCATCATCTGGATTGTTTGCTGTTGCACCGCGCGGGCAAGCTCCGGATCATCGACGACCTCGAGAGGCTTACTGCCGTTTAAGTACTTGGCAAACTCATCCCAGTGCGCGGGCATGGGAACGACCTCGCGGGTCTTGCCTAAGGTCACAGAGGCGCGCTGATCCGCTTGTGGGTTAAGCGCCTTGTTGGCGAGGAATTCTGCCTGCACGCGCAGCTCACCCGTGGCGGTCATGATGTCCGCGCCCGGCTGGCCGGCGAATTCGAGTCCTGGGGGAAGGTCACCGATTTTCGCATCCGGTGGCAAGACCGTAGGGTGGGCGCCGGCTTCCATGGCGACTTTCTGCGACCACTTTTCATAGACCTGGAGTGCAGTAGTGCCCAAATGGTAGGTGGCGTCATTATCCGCGATGAACTGGAAAAGATCGTGCAGCGCATTTTCGTACCCTTGTTGCTGCGAGGTGAAGATGCCGTTCCATGCCAGCTGCGGGCTCATGCCGGAATCGAGCAGCACCTTGCCGGTGTGCTGCGGATACTGGGTGGCGTAGGCGGAGCCAAGATAGGTGCCGTAGGAAATGCCGGCGATGTCGATGACCTCCTCACCCAGCGCTTGGCGCACCTTCTCCCAGTCTTGGGCGGTATTTGAGGTGGTCAAAGAGTTGGTATAGCCAGGGGTATTCTGCTCGCAGGCATCGCGGGTGGCCTTGCCGATCTGCGTAGTGGCCTCGATGGGATTGAAATTCGGGGTGGCGGCGCAGTCTACCGGGGTGGAACCGGGCAGCCCGCGCGGTTGGACGCCGATCAGATCCCATTCGTTGCGAATTTCTTCGGGCCATTCGACGGCATCGTTGCCAGCCCAAGAATAGGCGTCACCGCCAGGGCCACCTGGGTTGGTAAAGAGCGCGCCACGGCGTGCGTCTGGTTGTGCCGCAGGTACGCGGACAAAACCAACGCTAATGGTTCCGGCCTCGGGGTTATCGTAGTAGGTAGGTACCTCTATCCGGCCGCACTCGGCGCCATCCAGATTGACCTGTGCGGGGCAATCCTCCCAGGTGATTTCTGGATCCGCCGCGGCGGCGGTGGGGGCTGCCACGCCCAGTGCGAGGGCGCTAGCGCAGACTACGGTAGAAATTTTTCGAGAAAAAGAAAGCATAAGCTAAAGCTCCGACTCCTATAACGTTCGTCAGAGTTAGCTTATGCTTCTTTCAGGTTCGTGGCAGTAATTGCCACGCGGCGGGTGCCCTAACTCGGCACCCTAGCCTCGTTACTTCACAATAATCACGATGAGATCGCGCGGGCCGTGCACACCCTCAACGCGCGAGAGCTCGATATCGGAGGTCGCGGAAGGGCCAGAAATCCACGTTGCGGGCTTATCTGGGTTCATCCGGGAAATGACCTCAGTGATGCCGTAGACAACCTCGTCGCGGCGGACGATACAGATGTGACGGTCCGGTACCAGCGTCAAGGCGCGGCGGCCGCAGCGGGAATCGGACTGCAATACGATGGTGCCGGTCTGCGCAGAAGACACAAGGGACTCGGTGACGACGGCATCGGCATCGTCAAGCTCGCGCGGATCCGCTTCCTCGTCGTCCGGGCGGGCCGGAAGGCCATCAAAAAGATCGGCATTCATGCCCGGGGCGTAGCGGATGTCCTTACAGTTGCGATCGTTGACGATGGAATCCAGCGTCTTTTTGAGATCGCTTTCCTCCGTGACGTGGACTTCCGCCTTGTAGTCCTCGAGGCGATCGACCAGCATCTCGCGCAGTTCATCATCATTCAGCGTGCCTTCGCGCTGGTATTCGCGGGGCACATCGACGTGATCTGGCAGCCCAGCCTGCTTCTGTGCCGAGCGAATGCGGTTTAGGATGTCTTGCTTTGCGCTCACTTGGAGGCCTCCTTACGGGCATTGGACAGCAGCTCTTTGCCTTCTTCGGAGTCGAACCATTGGCGGAAGGATTTCTTTGGCGGAATCGCGGTATCGCGGCCATCGGACCAACCGGACATGAACAGCGGCAGCGACTCGATGGTGCCGTTGAATCCGCCCATCACGCGGCCAAGTGCCACGAGGTGGGTGACCTTATCCCACATCTTCGGGTTGTCCCAGAGCAGCTGCACCGTCTTGAACAGCTTTGGCTCGATCGGCGAGGCAGCATGGGTGACCTTCTGGTGGCGGTTTTCTAAGATGACATCAGAAAGCGGAATCTTCACCGGGCACACGTCGTCGCAGCGCCCGCACAGCGAGCAGGCGTACGGCAAGCTAGCCGATGGATCGTTGTGGTCCTTCATGCCAGTTAGCTGCGGGGTCAGGGAGATACCGATGGGGCCCGGGTACACGGAGCCGTAGGCGTGTCCGCCGGCGCGCTCGTACACGGGGCAGACATTGAGGCAGGCCGAGCAACGGATGCACTTCAGTGCTTGGTGGCCAACGGGCGAAGACAACGCTGCGGTGCGCCCATTATCCAGCAAGACGATGTGGAAGTTCTGCGGGCCATCGCCCTCTGTCACACCGGACCACATGGAGGTATACGGGTTCATGCGCTCCGCGGTGGAGGAACGGGGGAGCAGCTGCAGGAAGACTTCCAGGTCCTGGAAGGTAGGCACGAGCTTTTCGATGCCCATGACGGTAATCAGCGTTTCCGGCAGCGTCAGGCACATGCGGCCATTGCCCTCAGATTCCACGACGTTGACGGTGCCGGTTTCAGCAACGCCGAAGTTGGCGCCGGAAATGGCGACCTTGGCCTTCATGAACTGCTGGCGCAGGAACTGGCGGGATGCCTCGGCCAACTCGGCGGGCTCGGCCTTCAGCGAGTCATCCGTGTTGGGCATCTTATCGACGAAGATATCGCGAATTTCCGCGCGGTTGCGGTGAATTGCGGGCACCAGAATGTGCGATGGCATATCGTCACCAAGCTGGACGATGAGCTCTGCCAAGTCGGTTTCCTGGGCGTGGATTCCGGCCTCTTCGAGGTGCTCGTTTAAGCCGATTTCTTGGGTAGCCATGGATTTCACCTTGACCACGTCGGTTTCACCCGTTTCGCGGATGAGACCTTCAATGATCTCGTTGGCTTCCTTGGCATCGCGGGCCCAGTGGACGATGCCGCCGCGGTCAGACACTGCCTTTTCAAATTGCTCGAGCAATTCCGGCATGCGGGCGGTGACGTCCTCTTTGAGGGCAGACCCGGCGTTGCGGAGCTGCTGCCAGTCATCTACTTCCTGCACGGTGTTGGCGCGCTTTTGGCGGATGGTGGTGGTCGCGTGCTGCAGGTTGTGACGCTGGGTAGCGTTATTCAGCCCGACGTGCGCGAGCGGGACGAAGGCCTTGCTGCCACGCAGGTTGCCGTAGCCTTCAGGGGCGCGTGGTGGGGTGGTGTCGAGGAAAGAGGTCATTAGAGCATCGTCTCCTTGGAGTAAGCGGCGGAGTCTGGCTGCCACGGGTGTTCCTTCGTGGAGGCCAAAATCTCTGCCATATGTAGGGCGCGAATGCCGGAGCGCTGGCGGTGCAGGGCGCCGCCGATATTCATCAGGCAGGAGGAGTCACCGGCGGTCACGTACTCAGCCTTGGTGTCTTTAATGTGGCGAGTCTTATCGGAGACCATGGCCTGTGAGACCTCCGCATTCTTCAGGGCAAAGGTGCCACCGAAGCCGCAGCACTCTTCGCTATTGGCTAGCGGTGCCAAGTCGATGCCCTCGACTTCTTGCAAAAGCTTGTAGGGGCGGTCTTCCAGCTTGAGGAAGCGCAGGCCGTGGCAAGCGGAGTGGTAAGTCACGCGGTGTGGGAAGAAAGCGCCGACGTTGGTCACGCCTTCAATATCGACCAAAAAATCGGTGAGATCGTAGGTCTTTTGTGCGGTCTTTTGCGCGCCATCGACATCGGCGGACGTGCCGAAGCGGTCAGCAATGCTTTCGTGGCGGTCGCGAACCGCTGCCACGCAGGAACCGGAGGCTGCCACGACGTAGTCAATGGAAGGATCTGCGAAGGCATCCGCATAAGAGCGGATCATCCCCAGCGTTTCCTTTTGATAGCCGGTGTTGATGTGCATCTGGCCGCAGCAGGTTTGCTCCTCCGGAAGGACAACTTCGTGACCTAACCGGGAGAGAACCAATGCCGTCGCCTTTTGGACGTCCGGGAAAAGGGTGTCACCAATGCAAGTAGAAAAAAGCGCAATGCGCATACGGTGCTCCTTATTAGTTTTTAAGTCATGGAGGTGTAACTAACCCTACACATTCATCACGTGAAATGTAGTGTGAATCACGTTCTACCAGCATATATTTTGTAATATATATCGCAATATAGGTTTGCCTAAGAGGTCTAGAAAATGAGTAAATTTTGCCCTCTGAAATGTTAGCCAGTGCTTCTTTTCGCACGTGTCGGGGCAGTGAACTAGACTCTTGCCACATGACTCCAGCTGATTTGGCCACCTTAGTTAAAGAATCCGCCACCGAGGTCATGGCAGAACATGACCTAGACGCGTCCGTATTGCCGGAATCTGTCACGGTAGAGCGACCCCGCAACCCAGAACACGGTGACTACGCCACCAACCTTGCACTGCAGGTGGCCAAGAAGGCCGGCGCGAATCCGCGCGAATTTGGTGGCTGGTTAGCACAAAAATTGGCCCAGCACGATGCTATCGCGGAGGCCGATATTGCCGGTCCTGGCTTTATTAATATCCGCTTGGCCGCCGCTGCCCAGGGCGAGATTGTTGCCCAGATTCTGCAGGCAGGCGCGGACTACGGTTCCAATGATTCCTTTGCGGGCAAGAAGATTAACCTGGAATTCGTATCTGCCAATCCCACCGGCCCGATTCACTTGGGCGGTACGCGCTGGGCCGCGGTCGGCGATTCGCTGGGTAGGGTGCTCACGGCTTCCGGTGCAGAGGTCACCCGCGAGTACTACTTCAACGACCACGGCGGCCAGATTGACCGCTTCTCCCGCTCCCTTGTTGCTGCCGCAAAGGGCGAGCCCACGCCGGAGGACGGCTACGGCGGAGATTATATCCACGACATCGCAAACGCGGTTGTGGAAAAGAATCCAAGCGCGCTCGAGGGCGATGCTGC
Organism: Corynebacterium rhinophilum; assembly: GCF_030227225.1. Taxonomy (GTDB): domain Bacteria; phylum Actinomycetota; class Actinomycetes; order Mycobacteriales; family Mycobacteriaceae; genus Corynebacterium; species Corynebacterium rhinophilum. The sequence goes on along the minus strand of NZ_JASPHQ010000009.1, from coordinate 72,026 downwards.
GCAGGTACAAGAGGCCTTCCGCGCCGATGGCGTGGAGATGATGTTTGCGCAGATTAAGCAGTCCCTGCATGAATTCGGCGTGGATTTTGATGTCTACTTCCACGAAAATTCGCTTTTTGAATCTGGGGCGGTAGACAAGGCGCTTGAGACCCTGAAGTCTGAAGGCCACCTCTATGAGGCGGACAATGCGTGGTGGCTAAAGTCCACCGATTATGGCGATTCTAAGGATCGCGTCGTGGTGAAATCGGACGGTAATGCGGCCTATATCGCCGGCGATATCGCCTACGTGGCCGATAAATTCGACCGCGGTCACGATCTCAATATCTACATGCTGGGCGCTGACCACCACGGTTATGTCCCGCGCCTGAAGGCTGCGGCAGCCGCCTTGGGCTATGACGCCGATGGCGTCGAAGTGCTCATTGGCCAGATGGTCAACCTGCTGCGCGATGGCAAGCCGGTGCGCATGTCCAAGCGCGCGGGCACCGTGATCACCATCGAGGATTTGGTTGCCGCCATCGGTGTTGATGCATCGCGGTATTCGCTGGTGCGCTCGTCGGTGGATCAGTCCATCGATATCGACTTGGGCCTGTGGGAGTCGCAGTCCTCGGATAATCCTGTCTACTACGTGCAATACGGCCATGCGCGGCTGTGCTCGATCGGGCGCAAGGCGGCGGAGTTGGGGGTTAGCTCCGAAGGTGCAGACCTCTCCCTGCTGGAGCATGAGCGCGAAGGCGACCTCATCCGCACCCTGGGCGAGTTCCCCGCAGTGGTGGCAGATGCCGCGGAACTGCGCGAGCCGCACCGCGTGGCGCGCTATGCCGAAGAGTTGGCTGGCGTATTCCACCGTTTCTATGACACCTGCCAGGTTTTGCCCAAGGCAGGGGAGGAAGAGCAGCCCATTCACAGCGCACGCCTCGCGTTGGCGGAAGCATCCCGCGTCGTCCTGTCCAATGCCTTGACCATGGTGGGCGTGAGCGCACCGGAGAAGATGTAAATGACTGATTTCAATGAGCTTCCCGCCCACGTGTGGCCGCGAAATGCGAGCCGCCAGGAAGACGGCGTAGTTACCGTAGCGGAAGTCCCCTTGCCGGATTTGGCAGAGGAATTTCAGACCCCGCTGTACGTCTTCGATGAAGATGACTTCCGCTCGCGCTGCCAAGACATGGCTCGCGCTTTCGGTGGACCCGATCACGTGCACTATGCCTCCAAGGCATTCATTTCCAAAAAGGTCGTGCAGTGGGTCAACGAAGAAGGCCTGTGCCTCGATGCTGCCGCGCTCAATGAGCTAAAGATTGCGCTCGCCGCAGAGTTCCCGGCAGCGCGCATTACGGCGCACGGCAATAATAAAGACGAGGAATACCTGCGCCTGTGCGTGGATGCGGGCGTGGGCCACGTGGTCATCGATAATGAGCAGGAGCTCGAAGAGCTCAACCGCATCGCCGGCGAGGCAGGCGTGGTGCAGCCGGTAATGATTCGCGTCAAGCCGGGTGTGGATGCGCATACCCACGAATTCATTGCTACCTCGCACGAGGACCAGAAATTCGGTATTTCCCTGGCCACGGGCGCGGCTTTCGCCGCCGCGAAGCGCTGCCTTGAGGTGAACAACCTCCACTTGAGCGGCCTGCACTGCCATGTAGGCTCCCAGGTTTTCAATGCCGAGGGTTTCAAACTCGCCGCCGAGCGCGTGCTGGAGCTCTACCGTCAAATCCACACCGAGCTGGGCGTTGACTTAGCCGAGCTGGACTTGGGCGGCGGCTTTGGTATTCCGTATATGCCCTATGAGGAAGCCCTGAATATTGACCGCGTGGCCCAGGACATGCTGCGGGCCGTTGACCAGACTGCGGAAGAACTCGACATTAAGGCGCCGTTCCTCCTCGTGGAGCCGGGGCGCTCCTTGGTGGCCGGGTCTGCCGTGACTGTCTACCGCGTGGGTACGGTCAAGGACGTGGAAACCGGCAAGGCCGATTTGCCGGTGCGCCGGTATATCTCCATCGATGGGGGAATGTCCGATAATATTCGCCCCGCCCTCTACGGTTCCGAATACGATGTGCGCCTGGTTAACCGCTTTAGCGACGGCGAGATGGTGCCCTCGCGCATCGTGGGTTTCCACTGCGAATCCGGCGATATTCTGTTGGAGGAAGGCGAATTGCCCGATGATATCCAGCCGGGGGACTTGCTCGCTTTCGCGGCCACCGGCGGGTATCAGTACATGATGTCCTCTCGGTACAACGGCGCGGTGCGCCCAGCCGTGGTTGCCACGCGCGTGGGAAATACCAAGCCCATGTTGCGGCGCGAAACCATCGAGGATCTTTTGTCCTTGGAAGTGGATTAAGCCAGTACTACCCCCGCAACGCAGGGGCCACATTCGGCCCGTGCGGCGGGGGTTTTCTGTAGCTAAACGAATATTATCCCCCGCATGTCGCAATATAGACAGCTCGTTCTGTATAGTGACCTGTAGCCGCATACAGCGGGAGACATTTTCCACCACTAAATCGACATGGAGACGGACTATGGATGCTTCAAACAGTGAGCTACAGCTACATTCGCGTACCGGCAAGGGTGAAGGCGAAACCGTTGGCATCGCGCTGCTTGGATTCGGCACCGTGGGCGCGGAAGTTTTCCGCCTCTTAGATGAGAATGCGGATGCCTTTGCTCATCGCATCGGTGGGCCAGCAGAGATCCGTGGCATCGCCATCCAGAACAAGAATAAGCTGCGCCCGGGCGTGCCCAGCGAATTGTTGACCGATGATGCCAAGGCCCTGATCTCCCGCGATGATATTGACTTGGTGGTGGAGGTCATCGGTGGGATAGATTTCCCGCGCGAGTTGGTGTTGACCGCGCTTAATTCCGGCAAGTCCGTGGTGACGGCGAATAAGGCGCTCGTTGCTGCGCATGCTGATGAATTGGCCCAGGCAGCGGAACGCTCCGGCGTTGACCTCTACTTTGAGGCCGCCGTGGCCGCCGCCATCCCCGTCGTGGGTATGCTGCGTCGCTCCCTGGCAGGTGACCAGATTGAGCGCATCTCTGGCATCGTCAACGGCACGACCAACTACATCTTGGATGCCATGGAATCCACCGGCGCCACTTATGACGAGGCCCTGGCAGAAGCCACCCGCTTGGGCTATGCCGAGGCGGATCCCACCGCGGACGTGGAGGGGCATGACGCGGCGTCCAAGGCCGCCATCATGGCCTCCATCGGTTTCCACACCCGCGTGAAGTTCGAGGACGTGCACTGCGAGGGAATTACCGATATCACGGCAGACGATATTGCCGCGGCAAACGATGCCGGCTATTCCATCAAGCTGCTGGCCATTTGTGAGCGCCTGCGCCGCGAGGATGGATCCGAAGTGGTCAACGCGCGCGTGCACCCGACCCTGGTGGCCAAGGAGCACCCGCTGGCTACCGTCAGCGAGTCCTATAACGCCATCTTCGTCGAGGCTGAGGCCGCCGGCTCGCTTATGTTCTACGGCAATGGTGCTGGCGGCAACCCCACCGCTTCGGCCGTGCTTGGCGATGTCGTCGGTGCCGCCCGCAATATCGTCCACGGCGGCCGCGCGCCTGGCGAGAATACCTACGCTAACTTGCCGATTGCGGACTTCGGCGAGGTCGATACCCGCTTCCACATCGATATGGAAGTCCAGGATCGCGCCGGCGTCTTGGAGGCTATTTCCGCGCTTTTCGCACAGCATGGGGTATCCCTGCGCACCGTGCGCCAAGAAGACGGCGAGGATACCGCGCGCCTTATTGTGGTCACCCACGCTGCCAAGGAAGCGACCCTGGAAAACATCGTCTCCGCCTTGGGCGAGCTCGATGAGGTCAAGGCCGTTCACTCGGTCATCCGCCTGGGAAGCTAAACCGGTTCGATATATTAGACACCATGAGCATCGAAGTTGAAGTCGGCACCAAAGCGATAGTCACCGTCCCCGCCTCTACGGCGAACCTGGGGCCGGGCTATGACACCTTAGGCATGTCATTGAGCATGTACGACACCGCCGAGGTGGAGGTTATTCCCTCTGGCCTTGAGGTGGAGATTTTTGGCGAGGGGGCAGACGACCTCCCGCGCGATGGCTCGCACCTGATGGTCAAGGCCATCCGCTCCGCGCTATCTGCCGCCGAAGCTACGGTGCCAGGGCTGCGCGTGGTCTCGCATAATACGATCCCCCAATCGCGCGGCTTGGGTTCTTCGGCGTCTACAGCGGTCGCCGGCGTGGCCGCGGGCAATGCCTTGGCCGGCAGCCCGCTGACCCAAGATCAGCTCGTGCAATTGTCTTCGGCGTTTGAGGGCCACCCGGATAATGCCGCGGCCTCGGTACTGGGCAGTGCCGTGGTCTCGTGGACGACGGTTCCTGTCGATGGCCGATCCTTACCGGAATACAAGGCCGCTACCATCAACGTGCATCCCGATATTCGGGCGACCGCGCTGGTGCCGGATTCCCACGCCTCCACCCAGGCGGTGCGTCGCGTTCTGCCTTCGCACGTGACGCATTCCGATGCCGCCTTTAACGTCTCCCGCACCGCCGTCCAGGTAGCCGCATTGCAGAACTACCCGGAGTTACTGTGGGAAGGCACCCGCGACCGCTTACACCAGCCGTATCGCGCCGACGTGCTTCCCGTGACCGCGGAGTGGGTGAACCGCCTGCGCAACCGCGGGTACGCCGCCTATCTTTCCGGAGCGGGGCCAACGGTGATGGTGCTGCACACGGAGGACATCGACGAGAGTATTCTCGATGATGCCCGCGAGCAGGGCCTGCGCGTCTTCGATCTCAAGGTCGCGGGCCCGGTTCGCGTGGAAGTTACACAGGCTTAATCTCGATCTGGCACACTTCGGGGCGCTGCATCGGCGTTAAGGCGATGTCCGCGTCCGTACCGCTGGCTTCCTGCAAAAAGCCAGCGTGTATGGCGCAGACAAAGGGGCTCGGGGTGGTTCCGGAGGAGACGAACGGGCAGGCATTCAACTCGATTTCGGAAGGATCTGCGCCCTGCGAAGGATCAAAACCCATATCGCGCAGGGTGGCAAAAAGGGTATCGAGCGCCCCGCTGTGAATGTCCGCGCCCGTGGCGCGCGCCCATTGGCGTCCCAGCTCCCGGGCCTGTGGGGAAGAGAAATCATCGAGCTCTTCTTTGCCCGCGAGCATCGAGGTCAGCACGCTAATGAGGCTGACGTATTCGTCTGCGATGGCGCGGTTATCTGGCACGCGCGCCTGGAAAATCAGGGACGGGCGTCCGCGACCGGTGCTGTGCTCTGGAACGGCGGTGACGGCACCGACATGAATGAGCTCATCGATATGCCCGCGCGCGGTATTGACGTGCATGCCTAAATCTTTTGCTACCTCCGCCGCACGGGCTCCTCGCGGGTAGTGCTGGAGCTGCGTGAGCACCTCGCGCTGCTTAGGGGAAAGCTTGAGTGCTTCTGGGAAGAGTTCGGTGCTGGGGCGGGGGAGCGAATTAGGCATGCGATTAACTTCGTATCTCTGAGTGCTGATGAGGGGCTTGATTAACAGAAATCTTATCTTTAGCCACGCTATAGGATACGGTATCGTCCGTATCAATACCTAAAGCTACCTGCCTACTCACCGGCACAGTGATGGTGTGCCCGTCCATATCTAGGCTTAATCGAGCATCAGCCATGCTGGCAGCTTCTACCGCGATGACCTTGGTGGACCAGTGATTGACCTCGGTAGAGGCTTCAGCCGTAAGGTGCACGTCGCTGGGCCGAAACGTGACCGCCACCTTATCGCCGGCGCGGAGATCGGCGGGCCCGCCAGTGATGGTGGCACTCCCGCAGGTAACGACGGTCTCGGTAGCAGTCGCCTCTGTGACGGTGCCTTCCACGCGGTTGAGCCCTGCGATATTAGCCACAAAGCCGGTGGGTGGGACATCGAGGAGGTCTGCGGCAGGCCCGTGGGCGGTGACGCGGCCGGAATTCATGACCACCATGTCATCGGCAAGCCCGGCAATATCCAACGCATTGTGGGTCACCAGCAAAGTGGTGCGGTCATGGCGGGTAGCGCGCAGGAAGCGGCGCCACTTGCTGGCGGATTCCACGTCGATGGCCGCCAAGGGCTCATCCAGAATCAGGATGGTGGGCCGTGCGGCAAGCGCGCGGACGAGGGCCACTTGGGCGGCCTGGCCGCCAGAAAGGGCGGGCACGGGGACATCGCTAAGCTCCCGTAATCCTGCTGCCTCCAGTAATTTCGTGGCGCGGTGCTTATCGCGGGTGACCATCGCAATGGCCTGGTTGGCGGTGGCCCGTGGGGGCAGGCCGGGGCGCTGGGTAAGCAGGACGATCTCATCTGGGTCGGCGGTAATATCCGCGCCGGTCAGCCGCCCGGCGATGCGCCCCATGAGTGTGGTCTTGCCCGAGCCATTGGAACCGACGATGGCCGTGATCGCGCGCGGGGTAAATTCCGTGGTTTCCCCGTCCGCCGTGACGTTTAGGGTGGGGGCCTTTTCTGGGGACGTCAGGGCGCTGAGCTTCTCGTAGTCCATGCTGTGCAGCTCGCGGGCCTGCGCTTGGTAGGAACGCTGGAGGAGAGAGGGAAGCCCGGCGAGGGCGAGGCAGAGGATGGCCATCGCAATGAGGATGGCGGAAAGCACATAGGCACCATCGGTATCGACCTCGCGCTCCAGGTAAATACCGAGCGGCATCGTGCGGGTCACGCCCGGCTGGGAGCCCGCAAAGGTCAGCGTGGTACCGAACTCGCCGAGGGACCGGGCAAAGGCAAGGCCGGCGCCGGTGGCCAAGGCGGGGGCGATGGAGGGGATGGTGATTTTGCGCAGTACCTCCCAGCGGGAAAGGCCTACGCTGGCGGCAGAGGCCAAAATCTCTTGATCCAATTGGCGCAGGGCGGAATCGACCGCCACCACGACGAAGGGCAAGGCGACGAAGCACTGCGCGGCGATGACGCCGGGAAAAGCAAAAGCAAAATGGAAGTCTATGGCGTCAAGAAACGGGGCTAAATAGCCCCTGCGGCCAATGGCGGCGGTCAGCGCCAAACCGCCCACCACGGGTGGCATGGCCAGGGGCAAATAGATGAACAGGCGGATAACGCCGCTGCCTCGGCCGAGTTGTTGGACCCAAAGGGCAAGGCCGGTCCCCAGCACCATCGCCAGCAGCATTGATTGGAATGCCGCGGTGAAAGACAGCTTGAGCATGTCCCAAATCTCCGGTTTGGCGAGGTATTCGCCGATGCGGTTCCACGGTACGCGCAGCCCCAGGGAGGCTACGGGGACGAGGATGACAACGACCGCGATAAGGCCGATAAGGCCGATAACGAGCGGAGATTTAAGGCGTATGGGCTGGGGAGGGGTCATTGATTAATCTGCTGGGTTAAAGCCGTGCTCTTCCCAGGTCTTATCAAAGTCATCGGCCAGCAGGTCAAGGACCTTCTGTGCCTCTTCTGGGTGTGCAGCCTCGGCGGAGACTGCGCCTAGGATTTGGTTGGCAAACTTATCAGCATCCGGAATCTCGATAACCTCTACATCATCGCCAGCGGCCGCGGCGTCGGTGGAGTAGACCCAGCCGGCATTGGCCTCACCGGAGACGACCTTGCCCAAAACGTCAGCGACCTGCTGCTCCTGGGAGGCGGGCTTTACGTCCAGGCTGTTTTCTTCGATGATCTGGGAAGAGATATCTCCGCAGGGAACCTGCGGGTCACAGATGACGAAGCGGTCTTCGTTCTGCAGATCCTCGATGGAGTGGATATTGCCCGGGTTGCCCTTCGGCACGACCATCACCATGACGTTGGTGGCAAGCACCTTCGGGTCCTTGACGGTTCCGTCATTGATTGCCTTGTCCATGGTCTTTTTGGACGCGGTAAGCAGCAAGTCCGCAGGAGCGCCCTCGCTGAGCTTATTGACCAAGTCGGAAGAGCCGCCATTTTGGAACTCGAGGTTTACCGGGGCGTCGAACTCGGAAGCGCGCTTTTCCAGTTCATCGTTGATGACGCGGGTGGACGATGCAGCCAGTAGGTTCAAGCTGGTCTCCTCCGCATCGGAGGTAGTGGAGGTATCGGGAGAGCAGGCGGAGAGCGCCAGCCCGGTCGCAGCCACGGCGGCTGCGGCAAATTTCTTATTCATAGTGAATGTTCCGTGTTATGTAGGCAACTTAGTATGAGAGATGAAGTTATCAGCACATAGCCTATCGATTGTTACGGAAATACACTACGAAATTCGCGTGAACTTGATGTGATAGTCGTTTTCTTCTTCCTTGAGGTACGACAGCTCAAATTTCTCCGCGCGCTCTTCTACTTCCTTGAGTAGGGGGAGGGGGTTGTGTGGGGCGATGAGGATCATGGCTTGGCCCACGTTCAGGGTGCCCAAAGCGCCGTGGATGGCACCGTGACGCACGGCGTGGGGGATTTCGGTCGCGTTGAGCGTGGGGATGGAGTTCTGCTGGGAAGAATCGGTGATGGGAAGTTCCATGGTGAGGATCATCCTTTCGGAGGTGGGGTGAGGTTTTACCTTGCCACCAATATTAGTACGATTAAAGCCGTGATAAATAATAGGCTGGCGCACCGCTTCTTCTTCCTTGCCTGCGCGGGGCTGTCCTTGCTGGTTGGGCTCGCCGCCGGGGCATCCCTGCTCGGCGTGGGTTTCTCGCCGGCTGCCTCCGTCGCCGCCGATCATGGCCCCTTGATGGTCTTTGGCTTTGTCGGCGGCGCTATCGGGCTGGAGCGCGCCGTCGCCGTGAGCACGCGGTGGGCCTGGACAGGACCCATCTTCCACGTCGCCGGTTTTGTGGGCATCGTGGCGGGCCTGCCGCGGCAGGTTCCGGCGTTGTGTTTTGCCGCCGGCTTCATCGTGCTGGGGTTTATCTATGCCACCATCCACCGGCGCCAGCCCGCCCTGTCCATCATTGTGCAGGCCACCGGCGTCATCGGCGGGGTAGCGGCGGCACTGCTGTGGGCCATCGAGCCAGCGTTTTCTACCGCGATGCCGCTGTGCGTGCTCTACGTGGTAGCGACGATCATCGGCGAGCGCATGGAGCTGGCCCGCATCACCATGGCTGGCACGCAGGCGGAAAAGCGGATTACGCTGTGGGTTTTGGGGTTGGCGGCGCTCAGCGTGGTCTATATCCTCTCTCCGGCAGTGGGCTATCGCGCGATGGGCGCGGCGCTTATCGGCGTTGCGATTTTTACCATGCGCGTGGATGTGGCGAAGAACCTAGTGCGCTCGCGCGGGCTGCCGCGCTATTCCGCCGCGTGCATGCTCGCCGGGTATTTTTGGTTGGCCCTCGGCGGCTATTTCTGGCTGCTCTATGGCGAAAGCTCCGGCTTTGCCTACGACGCCTCGGTGCACGCCATCTTTTTGGGCTTTGTCATGTCCATGATTTTCGCCCATGCCCCCATCATTATTACCTCTGTCATCCGCCGCCACTTGCCCTACCATCCGGTGCTGTTCCTCCCCGTAGCGGTCCTGCACGGCGGGCTGGCGCTGCGCATTCTTGCCGATGTCGCCCGCCACACCGTCGCCTACCAAGTAGGCGGGCTGACTACCATCGCCGCCATCTTGGTTTTCCTCGCCTGCGGCATTACTTTGTCGGTGAAGGAGGCCCACCGTGCACATTAATGACATTTCCCTGGCCGCCCGCAGCCGCTGGCACATCGTGACCGCAGCCCTTATCGGCGCGTGGGTGCTTATCGGCATCGGCATCAACGTGGCGGGTCACCTGGGCGCGCCCGTGGTGTGGTGGGACCTCATCCACCCGCTGACCATCGGCGCGCTGACCACGGCCATCGTTGTATTTTCCACCCACTTCACCGAGGCGCTTACACGCACCGCCAATAACGGATACCGGGGCGTGGGCGCACGCGTGGTACTCATCCAGGTGGGCCTTGTCCTGCTCATTATCGATCGCGCCGGATATGACTGGGGCCTGCTTGCCGATGCCGCCTCCCTCCTCATCATCGCCGCCCTTGCCTGGCAGCTCGTCTTTATCTACACGCGCTTGCGCGGCTCGCTTTCCGGATCGTTTGCGGTGACGGTGCCGTTTTATGCGGCCGCATCCATCTTCATGATTGCCTCCGTGGTGCTGGTGATCTTAAGCGGCAATGGCGTAGGCAACTATTCCTTCCTGGTGGCCGCCCACTCGCGCGGCATGGTGTGGGGGTTTGCGTGGCTGACCATCGTGGGCACCATCGTGACGCTCCTTCCCACCTTGTCCAGCACCGCGATTTCGCCCACCGCGCGCACCAGGTGTACGCGCGGGCTCATCGTCCACTGCACCGGGCTAGCCCTGACCATGGTCTGCGGCGCGGTGGGGTGGACGCGCGCGGCGGGCATCGCCCAGCTGCTCGTCGTGCTCGCCGCCATCATGATCATCCAACCCGTCCTGGCCACCGTGCTGGGGCGCAACCCTCGGCTCACCACAGCATCGGTATCCGTTATCGCAGGACTGCTGTGGATGGTGGCCCTGTGCGCCGGCGATGCCGTCGCCGCAGCGCTCGGCGCTTACCCGCGCGTCATCACGCTGTTTTTGGTTCCGGCCTTCATCGGCGGCGGCATTTTGCAGCTGGTCACCGGCGTCTTGCACCACCTCTTGCCCACGCTGGTGGGAGGCGGTCCTGCCAAGGTGCACCACGGCCGGGATGCCGCGGACCGCGCCGGTTTTGCCCGACTCGTCCTCATCAACCTCGGCGCCCTGCTGAGCCTTGTCAACGCCCTGCCTGCTGGGCTTATCCTCATGGGGATGGGCTTAGCATTAAACGTGCTTGCCGTGGGCCGCGCCGTCTACCAACAACAGAATCTGGAGAATTAAATGCTTAGTGTTTCTTCCCCACAGCCACAGGATAAGCCGCCGGAGTCCGGCAACTCCCAATGGGCCTCGTGGTTACTTATCGGTATCGCGCTGGCCGCGGTAATCGCGCTCGCCCTAGTCAATACCACCTCTAAGGACTCCCAGCCATCAAGCTCTGTTGCCGAAGGTGAAACCCACACCATTGACGTAGAAGTCGATGGTATGGCCTTCGTCCCCAACCACGTTGATATCGATCCCGGCACCCACTTGGTGGTTAACTTCACCAATACCGGGGACCAAGTCCACGATCTAAAGATTGGTGATGCCGAAACCGGCCGCGTCGATCCCGGCGATACCGTGCAGCTCGATGCCGGTGTCATCGAATCCAGCATCGAAGGCTACTGCACCATTGCCGGTCACCGCCTGCAAGGTATGACCTTTGACGTCAACGTGGACGATTCCGCGCCAAGCACCGGCGGGCACGATCACCACCATGCCGTGGCAGGGGCATCCAACCCGCACGTTGATGTTCCGAGCGCCGCCGAACTCGGTGCCTCCCGCGAAGGTTTTAGCGCCTATGACGCCTCCCTGGCGCCGGCGGCTAATACCACCACGCATGAAGAAACCTGGTCGATGACCGAGGAAATCGTTGAGGTAGCCCCAGGAGTTAAGCAGATGCAATGGCTTTTTAATGGCCAGGCGCCAGGGCCGACGCTGCGCGGCAAGGTGGGCGATAAGTTCAAGATCACCATCAAGAACGAGGGCAGCATGGCCCATTCCATCGACTTCCACGCCGGTGAGGTCAACCCGGATGAAAACATGAAGTCCATCCAGCCCGGGGAAGAACTGACCTACGAATTCACCGCGAATCGCGCCGGTATTTGGATGTACCACTGCTCAACCGCCCCGATGTCCCTGCACATCGCCAACGGCATGGCCGGCAACGTCATCATCGATCCACCAGATCTCAAGGACGTGGATGCCGAGTACAACTTCATCGCCAACGATGTCTTCCTCGGCGAGGAAAAGACCGGCGCCGATGCCCAGCGCGTAGCCGATGGCGAGTTCGACCTCATGGCCTTTAATTACTACCCCAGCCAGTACGACGTCGATCCCATCAAGGCCAAGGTAGGCGATACCGTTCGCCTGTGGATCCTGAACGTCGGCCCCGATCAGCCGCTTAGCTTCCACGTGGTGGGCGAGCAATTCGATACTGCCTACAAGGAAGGCGCCTATCTCATCAAGGACGAGGAAAAGACCGGCTCGCAGGCCTTCGACCTACTTCCCGCGCAAGGCGGGTTTGTGGAAATGACCTTCAACGAGCCCGGAACCTATTCCTTTGTCAACCACATCATGACCAACGCGGAAAAGGGACAGCACGGCAAGTTCGTCGTTACCGAATAAAGCGTTGCCAACCCCACCCCGTCCTTCGCGCTCACCAGGGCACTGCCGATAGGTAGTTCCACCTCTCCCCGTGAGCGCGAAGGGGCGGGGTTCTTTATTGCTAGCCTCTCCTTGGCGCTCACTGGGTGGAAGTATCTACGGGCGCACCGCCTTGCCGGTGAGCGCGAAGGGCGCGTGGGAGGCGAGTGGTGGGTGCATGGGGAGCGCCGGAGTAAACGTAGACATAAGGAAACCGCCGCGGGCCATCCAAATATTGGACAGCGCGCAGCGGTGAAAGGACCGAGGAACTACCTAGGCACCGTGGCCCGGGGTTTCTCCTTCCAATTGCTTCCGGTTGGAGCGGATAGGCTCCCACGCGGTATTGGAGCGCATCGGGGTGGTGCGCTCATCGCGGGAACGGTAGACCACGTACGGGCGGGTAACGTAGCCGACCGGCGCCGAGAACGCGTGGACAAGGCGGGTAAAGGGCCACACGGCGATGATGGTGAATCCGCAGAGGACGTGGACCTTAAATTGCCACGGGGCACTGGCCATGAGGTCTGGCTGGATGTTGAAGATCAACAGCTGGCGCAGCCACGGGGAAATGGTTTCGCGGTAGTCGTACCCGCCGGTGCCGGCGAGGTCAAAAAGCTGCAGGGTAAAGGTGGCAAAAGAACCCGATACCAGTGCGAGGCCGAGCAGCGCGTACATGACCTTATCCGAGGTGGAGGTGGACAAGAATACGGAGCGGTTCTTTAGCCTGCGGTACAGCAAACCGGCAAAGCCCAGCAGGACCGCCAGAGCGGCGATGGAGCCGGGGATGGTGGCCAAGAGATGGTAGGCGTGGTCGCTGATGCCAACGGCCTGGGTCCAAGATTTGGGGAATGCCAAGCCCATTAGGTGGCCAATGACCACGAAGACCATGCCCCAGTGGAAAAGCGGCGAGGATAAACGCAGCAGCTTGGATTCATAGATTTGGGAGGAGTGGGTGGTCCAGCCGAATTGGTCGGAACGCCACCGCCAGAAGATGCCCACAAAGAACGCCGCGATGGCTAACCACGGGAAGGCACCCCAGAGGAAGTTATCAAACATGATGTGGCTCCTAGACGAGGTCTGGTTGGGTAGTGGGGAAGGGAAGGTCTGCAATGCCGACCATCTCGGCGGGTGGGCCGGTGCGGATGAGATCGACGTACTTTTGCGCGGTATCAGAATCGACTTCTGGAAGGGCCTTGCACAGCGCGACGATCAAGCTGACATACGGCGAACGCTCGCGGGCGAGGGCCGCGCGCAGCACCTCGATTCCTTCGCGGTAGCTGGCCACTAATTCGACGGCGCGCTCGTGCGTATCCCCCTCGCTCATGGCGAGGGCTTCGAGGACGACGCAGAGGTGATCAGGTAGCTCTGCATCCGAAATCTCGAAGCCGAGCGATTCTAATTGCTGGCGGAAGGACAAAATGGCCATTCCACGCTGGCGGGTATCGCCAACAGCAAAGTAGGACAGGTACAGCGCGCAGCGTCGGCGCTGGTCAAAGGTCTCGACGTAGTGTTCTTCCAAGCCGCGGGGGCCGATGCTGCGGGCCCATTCGGCGAAGTTGATGAAGTCGGTGGCAATGGCCAGCGGCAGGTCATCTACTTGGTCTTCGACCGCGGAGAGGCGGTCAAAGATATCTTCGCCGGGGTAATTCAGCAGCACGGACACGGCCATGGCGACGATTCGCCGCTGGTCTTCAGTGACCTCGACCGGCGTGACAAATTCATTGGGGACTTGACCTGTGTGGGTGCGCAGCGTCTTTTCGACGTCCTTGGCACCGCCCATGGAACCGATGCCAGCGGGTGTTCCGAATCCTGCCACGGGGGCATCGCCACCCTGCTGGGCCGATTGCCGCTGCAGGGATTCCTGGCGTTTGCGGAGTTTATCGAAGATATTCACGGCTTCACCTACTTCCGCGGCGGGAACATGGCATCGGGGCGGTCGCCGCTCCAGGAGAGCAGCGAGACCTTACCTTGCGGTTCGGCGCCGTGGGTGCAGGCCTCGGGCGCGCCCATGCCAAGGTCGTGGAAGACGTCTTCGGAGGCCTTGGCTGGGTCCACATCGCCAAACGGATCCAAATCGGTAATGCCGCGCGGGGATTCCGGCGAGGCGGTGGGAATGACGTAGCGGTCATCGTATTTAGCGATGGACAACAGGCGGTACATGCCTTCCATGTCCCTGCCCGTCATACCGACTGCCTGGGCGATCTCCTCTTGCGGTTCGTTGCCCAGGTTGATATCGCGCATATACGAGCGCATAGCGACGAGCCGGCGCAGCGACTTTTCTACCGGGACGGTATCGCCGGCGGTAAATAGGCCTGCCAAGTATTCCAGCGGAATGCGCATATTCGATAGCGCCGAGAAGAGGATCTTGTGGTCCTCGCCGTCGTTGCCGGTTGCGGTCACCTTGTCAACGATGGGCGACAGCGGCGGGATGTACCAGACCATCGGCAGCGTGCGATACTCCGGGTGCAGCGGCAGAGCGACGCCGTACTTGAAGATGAGATCGTAAATCGGCGACTGCTGCGCGGCGTCGATCCAGGAGTGCGGGATGCCCTCGGCCTGAGCTGCGCGGACAACCTCTGGATCGTGTGGGTCGAGCATGATCGACTTTTGGGCCTCGAAAAGGTCCTGCTCATTCTCGGTGGAGGCGGCCTCGGCGACACGGTCGGCATCGTAGAGGATGACGCCCAAGTAACGCAGGCGGCCCACGCAGGTCTCGGAGCACACGGTGGGCTGTCCCACCTCGAGGCGCGGGTAGCACAGCGTGCACTTTTCGGCCTTGCCAGTTTTGTGGTTGAAGTAGACCTTCTTATACGGGCAGCCGGATACGCACATGCGCCAGCCGCGGCAGCGGTCCTGGTCCACCAAGACGATGCCGTCCTCGGTGCGCTTGTACATCGCACCGGAGGGGCAGGAGGATACGCAGGTCGGGTTCATGCAGTGCTCGCAAATACGCGGCAGGTAGAACATGAACGAGTCTTCGATTTCCTTCTTGACCTCGAGGTTCATGTTGTGGAGCACGGGGTCATCGTCAAGCGTGGCAGTAGAGCCACCCAGGTTATCGTCCCAGTTGGAGGACCATTCAATCTTGCCGATGTCCCGGCCGTCGATCTGGGAGACCGGCTTGGCGGTCGGCTGGGTCTTCTGGCCCGCCTCGGCGCCCATCAGGTCCTCGTACTGGTAGGTCCAGGGCTCGTAGTAATCCTGGATGGTGGGCAGGTTGGGGTTGTGGAAGAGGGTAGCCAGCTTCTTGAGGCGGCCGCCGGCCTTGGGCTTGATCTTGCCGGATGCCGTGCGCTCCCAGCCGCCCTTCCACTTTTCCTGGTCCTCCCAGGTGCGCGGGTAGCCGAGGCCGGGGCGGGTTTCGACGTTATTGAACCAGATGTACTCGGTGCCTTCGCGGTTGGTCCATGCCTGCTTACAGGTAACTGAACACGTGTGGCAACCAATGCACTTGTCCAGGTTCATGATCATGGAGATTTGGGCCATGACTTTCATTAGTAGGATACCTCCTGGGAACGGCGGCGCACGCGGGTGACTTCATCGCGGTTATTGCCGGTAGGGCCGATGTAGTTGAAGTGGTAGGTCAGCTGGCCATAGCCGCCAGCGATGTGCACCGGTTTGATGGAAATGCGGGTCAGCGAGTTATGCGTGCCGCCGCGGCGGCCGGTGTGCTCGTTGATCGGCGTGCCCACGGTGCGCTCCTGTGCGTGGTTGCACAGCATAGTTCCCTCCGGGATGCGGTGGGAAACAATGGCGCGGGCGGAGACGACGCCGTTGCGGTTATATACCTCAACCCAGTCATTGTCTGTCACACCGATTTTCTCGGCGTCCTTATTGGACATCCAGACCACCTGGCCACCGCGCGAGATGGACAGCACGTGCAGGTTGTCAAAGTACTGCGAGTGGATGGACCACTTATTGTGCGTGGTGAGGTAACGCAGGGTGACCTCAGCCTCGCCGCGGTCATTGGTCAATTCCGTGCCCGGCGCGAATTCGCCGTGCATGTGGACGTGGTCGAGCGGTGGGCGGAAGATCGGCAGCGATTCGCCGTAGTCCATAAACCAGTCGTGGTCGATGTAGTACTGCATGCGGCCGGTCAGCGTGTGCCAGGGCTTTTCAAACTCGACGTTGATGGAAAAGGCGGTGTAGCGGCGCTTATTGCGCTTATCTGCGGTCCACTCGGGGGAGGTGATGACCTCCTTCGGGCGTTCTTTGATGTCGTCCCACGTGATGCGTACGTCTTCATCGGGAGCGCCCAGCGGGGTCAGATCCTTGCCGGTGCGCGAGGATAGGAACTCAAAGCCTTGCTTGGCTAGCTCACCGTTGGAGACACCAGACAGGTGCAAGATAGCGTCGATAACCTTGGTGTCCTTGGACAGATCCACCAGCTCGCCCATGGAGGTCTCCGTGGTGCCACAGATGAGCTCGAGTTCTTTGACCTGCTTTTCCACGTTGAACTTGGTGCCGTGCACGCCGGTGCCGGCCTTGGCGGGAAGCGGGCCCAAGTGCGCCCACTTTTCGTAGACCTTGGTGTAGTCGCGCTCGACCACATGAAGCTTCGGCATCGTGACCCCAGGGATAAGGCCCTGTTCTTCGGGGTCGGGGACGATGCCATTGGGCATGCCGAGCTCGTCCGGGCTGTCGTGGTGGCTCGGCTGGGTAATGACATCGCGTTGCACGCCCAGCCACTTGGTGGCTTTATCAGAGAGCGCTGCGGCCAGGTCCCGGAAGACCTCGTAGTCCGAGCGGGCCTCCCACGGCGGGTTAATCGCCGCGTTAAATGAGTGCAGGTACGGGTGCATGTCGGTAGAGGACATGTCGTGCTTTTCGTACCAGGTTGCGGCCGGGAAAATGAGGTCCGAAACCAGCGTGGTGGAGGTATTGCGGAAGTCCGTGGTCATCATCAGATCCAGCTTGCCCTCCGGTGCCTTATCCACCCACTTGATGCTGCGCGGGCGGTCTTCGGGGGCTAGTTCTTCCGCGGTGGCATCCGAGTCGATGCCCAGCAGGTGGCGCAGGAAGAACTCGGTGCCCTTGGCGGACGAGCCGAGCAGGTTGGTGCGCCAGTTGAGCAGGATGCGCGGCCAGTTCTCCTCGGCAGACGGGTTGTCATAGGAGAACTCTAGGCGGCCGCTTTCTAGCTCTTGGACCACGTAGTCATTGATGTCCATGCCGGCCTCATCGGCTTCATCGGCAAGGAAGAGGGAGTTGCGGTTGAACTGCGGGTAGGCCGGCATCCAGCCGCGGCGCATGGATTCCGCCATGGTATCGGAGACCATCTTGTCCCCGATGGAACCGTGGCTAGCCAGCGGCGAGCCCAAGTGGGACGCGCGCGAATTATCGTAGCGGTACTGCTCGGTGGCGAAGTAGTAGAAGCCGGTAGAAATCATGTGGCGCGGCGGGCGCTGCCAGTCGGCGGCCATAGCCCACTGGGTCCAGCCATTGATCGGGCGCAGTTTTTCCTGGCCCACGTAGTGCGCCCAACCGCCGCCGTTAACGCCCTGGGTGCCGCACATGGAGGTCAGCGCCAAGAAGGTGCGGTAGATATTATCGGCGTGGAAGTAGTGGTTGACGCCAGCGCCCATGATGATCTGTGAGCGGCCCTTAGAATCCGCGGCGTTTTGCGCGAATTCGCGGCCGATGCGGATGGCGGTATCGGCGGCCACGCCCGTGAGCTCTTCCTGCCAAGCGGGGGTGCCGACTTCGCTGGAATCGTGGAAGTCCTTCGGCCAGCTACCCGGCAGGTGGAGGTCCTCGCGGTTGACGCCGTAGTGGGCGAGCATGATGTCGAAGACGGTGGTAACGAGCTTGCCGTCGACCTCGCGGACGGGGACGCCGCGGTGGACGATGCCCGCGCCAATCGGCTTATCGGTTCCCACGTCCTCTGGGTTGGTATCGAGGTCAAAGCGGGGGAAGAGCACCTCGGCGGTGTCAAAGCTATCGGTTTCTGCGATGGACATGACCGGATCGGCGTTGTCCAGCGCCAGGTTCCACTTGGCGCTTTCGTTATCCCAGCGGTCTGCCACGGTGCCGCCTGGGTCAACGATGCGCCCGTCTTCCTCCATTACCAGGCCACGGTGGGTGGCGTTGGGGGAGGAGTTCAAGGTGGCATCGGCAAGCTGCGAGGCGGTGAGGAACTTGCCCGGTGTGTAGGTACCGTCGCCGCGGTCTTCCAGGGACACCAGGAAGGGCGAGTCGGTGTATTTGCGCATGTAGTTCAGGAAGTACGGTTCCTGGCGGTCCACGTGGAAGGTCTTCAAAATGACGTGGCCCATGGCAAAGGCGAGCGCGGCGTCGGTGCCGGGCTCGATGCGGGCCCATTCATCGGCGAACTTGGTGTTATCGGCAAAGTCGGGCGAGACCACGACGACCTTGGTGCCCTTGTAGCGCGACTCCACCATGAAGTGGGCGTCCGGGGTGCGGGTAACCGGGATATTCGAGCCCCACATCATGAGGTAGGAAGAGTTGTACCAGTCACCGGATTCCGGGACGTCGGTCTGGTCGCCGAAGGTCTGCGGCGATGCCGGGGGAAGGTCGGCGTACCAGTCATAGAAGGAGAGCGCGACGCCGCCGATGGTCTGCAGGAAGCGCATGCCCGCGCCATAGGAGATCTGGGACATGGCCGGGATCACGGTAAAGCCGTTGATGCGGTCCGGTCCGTACTTGCGGATGGTGTAGACGTGCGCGGCCGAGGCGATATCGATGGCCTCTTCATAGGAGATGCGGATAAGCCCGCCCTTGCCGCGCTGGGAGATATACGCCTTGCGCTTTTCTGGGTCCTCTTGGATGGCGCGCCATGCTAGGACGGAATCGCCGTGCTTTGCCTTTTCCTCGCGGAACATATCCACCAGCACACCGCGGGCGTACGGGTAGCGCACGCGGGTAGGAGAGTAGGTGTACCAGGAAAAGGAGGCACCGCGCGGGCAGCCGCGGGGCTCGTATTCTGGCATGTCATTGCCGGTGGTGGGGTAATCCACCGCCTGGGATTCCCAGGTGATGACGCCGTCTTTGACGTAGACCTTCCACGAGCACGAACCGGTGCAGTTCACGCCGTGGGTGGAGCGCACCATCTTGTCGAAGGCCCAGCGGTTGCGGTAGAAGACGTCTGCCTGGCGGCCGCCTTTTAAGAAAAGCTGCTGGCCGGAATCGGTAGCTTCGCCTTTGCGCAGGTAGGCGCCAAGCTTAAAGAGTGGATTTGAGTTGCCTTGTTCGGGCGCGAAGTATGCAGTCATGGGGAATGAAAGCTCCTAATTATCCGGGGAATGGGGCGTTGGGGCGGGCGTAGTAGATCCACACCAGCACGGTGGTGATGGCGAAGTACACGGCGCAGCCCCAGAAGAACGTCGGTGCAGACATCATGGAAAGCAAGACACCTGCGACAAACGGGCCGAAGGCGCCGATGGCACCGGTCCAACCGATAACGCCGCCTGCTTGGCGCTTGGGCAAAATCATGGGCATTTGCTTAAACGTGCCGGCGTTGCCCAAGCCCGTGAAGAAGAAGAAAATGAGCATGGTGCCCAGGAACCACCAGACCTCATCCGGCTCGTCCGGGGTGAGGAAGAAGGTGGCCACGACCGTAAAGATGGTCATGCCCAGGCAGCCAATGAAGGTCCAGATGGCGCCGCCGAACTTATCGCACAGCGGTCCCCACAGGGCGCGGACGAGCGCACCGATAAGTGGTCCGAGGAAGGCGTAGCTCGCGCCGGCGGGCAGGTTCTCGTAGGTGCCGGCAAATTCGGAGCCTTCGCCGAAGATCTGGTTAATAAGCAGCGCGGTTTGCGCGGCGAAGCCTGAAAATGCGCCGAAGGTCATGAAGTAGACGACGGTAAGAATCCAGGTGTTCTTATTGCCAAAGATGTCCATCTGCTGGCGGAAATTCGCCTTCACGGGAACATCCTTGAGCAGGGTCCATGCCAGGAATGCGCCGACGATGGCCCACGGCACCAAGAAGATGGCGGGGTTGTGGACAAAGATTTCGCCGTCATCGGTGCGCTGCGGGGCAACAAAACCTACACCCAGCAGGGTAAAGCCCATGAGCCATGGGGCAACCAGCTGGATGAAGGAGATACCGAAGTTACCGATGCCGGCCTGGATACCCAGCGCGGTACCGGACAGGCGCTTGGGGAAGAAGTAGCCGGTCGAGGGCATGAAGCCGGAGAACACGCCGCCGCCGATGCCGGAGAGGAAGGCGAGGGTCATCAGCCACCAGTAAGGGGTGGAGGAGTCCTGCACCGCGAAGAACCAGCCCAGCATGGGGATGATAAACAGCAGCGAGGAGCTGAAGACGAGCTTGCGCGTGCCGAGGATGGGCGGCAGGAACATGAAGATGAGACGGAAGATACCGCACGCCAATCCGGGGATGGCTGTTAGCCAGTAGAGCTGGCTGCGGGTTAAGTCGAAACCAATCTGGTTCAACTGCGGGGCAATTGCCGATACGAGGTACCAAGTGGCAAAGCCAATGATAAGAACAAATGTGGAGATCCACAGCGTGCGCCAGGCAATTTTGGAATCCCAGTGGTCGGAATCTTCTGGATCCCAACCTTGGATGACTTTGCCTGAGGTATCAAGAGCAGTCATGATTTCCTCACAGGTAGTAGGTCGTTCAACTCCTTAATCTACCGGCGACTATGCTCAAAAAGGTAAATAAAACCGGTAAAACCCGTATCTAATTACGGCATACAAATGTTGCGTAATTCTTGATCGATTCCGATGCCGCAGGTTAGCCCCATGCCCCAAGTGTGTTGGTGTCGAAAACGGAATGATGTGATATTAACCACACTCCACAGTGAGGAAGGAATGAGACTCATGTCCCAAAGAAAGGCACAGATAATCGTCAGCTCGGACCGCATTTTGGCCGGGGAAAAACCGAACCGCGCCGGGGAGAAAGCGGCAGAAATCCTCCGCGCCCACGACATCGATGTCGCACCACCCAACATCGTGCCGGAGGGCCTTAAGCCAGTCGACGACGCGCTGCGGACCGCCGTGGATACCGGCACCGATATCGTCGTGGTAATCGGCGGCACCGGCATCGGGGCGACGAACCTGACCCCAGAGGTCACCGAGCGCTATATCAAGGCCCGCCTCTACGGCCTGGAGACCCAGGTGCTCCTGCGCGGGCTCGAGTCCTCGCCCAAGGCGGGTCTGTCCCGCGGGATCATCGGCATGACCGACCACGGCGGCGGCAGCCTCATTATCAATTGCGCCTCGTCTACCGGCGCCGTGGCAGACGCCCTCGGGGTTATTGCGCCGCTGCTTGCCGATGTCTTCCGCTCCCGCGGCGAATAATGCCTCCCTCACCATCCCTTCGCGCTCACGGGGAGGGCGGCGTGTACTTGCCTTAGCCGCGCCGGTGAGCGCGAAGGGCGGGGTGCGGTGGAATGTCCTGCAATTCGGCAGGGGTATCGTAATCGCGCTCGGCACCGGTGCCGGCCACCTCGACGAAATCGGCGCCGCGGATAAGCCTTTTTACGGAGACATTGCGGGTCGACTCCAGCGCGCCCAAGCGTTCGAAGATCGCATCGGTATGCCACAGCGAACACAGGGGCTGTAAGTACCCATCCGCGGCGCGGGTAATCGCGGCATCGGCGCTGGGCGCGGCCTGCAACGCGTAGTTAAGGTGCGGGAGGAGCTGCGGGGAATCGGGAGCATCCACAGCGAAGAGTGCCAGGCGGTCGCAATGCGACAAAGCGCGCGCACCAGCTTCGATGCCGGCGACAGGGCCGCCGAAAAGCGGCGACTCGCACACCTGCGGCAGGCTGAGGTAATGCGGGGAAATAACGATAGACGGCATGCCATAGGGAAGCTGGCGCAGCAGGCGGTCCACCAAGCGCAGGCCAAAGGCGCGCACCTGTGCCTTATCCGCCCCGCCCATGCGGCGCGATTGCCCGCCGGCCAGAATGATCGCGCCGTCCATTAAGCCTCCGAGAGGGTCCTAGACCAATCGCCGGAGCGCCCGCCCGATTTCGCCACGATGCCACAGCGACGAATAAAAGCAGAGCGGTCGACGCCCTTGACCATGTCAATGAGCGCCAAGGCGGCAACGTTGACCGCGGTCAGAGCCTCCATTTCCACGCCGGTGCGGTCGGCGGTGCGCACGGTGGCGGTGATCTTCACGTGGGCATCGGCAAGCTCGAGATCCACCGCGCAGCCATGCACGCCAATGGTGTGCGCGAGCGGCAGGAGCTCTGGGACCTTCTTCGCCGCGGAAATGCCGGCAATGCGCGCGACCGCCAGCACGTCCCCCTTGGGCACGGTGCCCTCGCGCAGCGCGGTCATGACCTCCGGGGAACAGGCGACCTCGCCCTCGGCGGTGGCGGTGCGCACGGTCGGCTGCTTCTCGGTCACATCGACCATGTAGGCGGTGCCGGCGGAATTGAGGTGGGTAAACTCCATGAAAAATTCTCCTCTTTAATACAGATAGACGGTGGTCTCTTCGCCCGCGGCGGGGGCAGGTCCATCAATGATGCAATACCCATTCGTACCGGCCAGCGAGACCACCCGGTGGCTGCCACGGCTTAACGCGCCAGTAATCCTGGGCTTTCCCGCAAAGCTTACGGTCACAGGAACGATGATGGGGCGTGCGCTTGCCGATGGCAGCGAAACCTCCACCTTCGCACTCAGCTGCACGGTCTCCCGCGGGTGCGGCTGGCCCGATAAGGCGGCGATAAGCGGGCGTGCATAGAGCTGGAAACCGACGAAAGCCGCCACCGGATTGCCCGGCAGTGCAAGCACCGGAACACCCCGCCACCTGCCGATGCCCTGCGGCGCACCGGGCCGCTGGTGAACGTGCCCGAACCACGAATTATCGCCCGTGCCCAGCACCCCGTGCACCACATCGAAAGCGCCGGCCGATACCCCGCCGGAGGTAATGATGAGGTCGTGGGATGCGCTGAGCTCATCGAACAATCTGGATAACTCCGCAGGATCGTCGCCCACGTGCGAGTAGGACTCCGTGTGGGCGAGGGAGGCGAGCATCGGCCCATTGGAATCCGGCAGGCGCCCTGGGGCGAGTTCATCCGGATAGGCGGATAGCTCATTGCCGGAAGAAATCACCGCGATGCGCGGGCGCCGGTAAGCCTTTACAGAATAGATGCCGGTGGATATAAGCGCCGCGATAACCGCCGCGTTCGCGGTGGCGCCGGCAGGGGCAACTATGGTGCCGGGTTGTATATCTTCTCCAGCGGGGCGGATATGGGTTTTTGCAGGCGCGGCGGTGATGGTGACCTCGCGCGGCAACTCCGTGGGACCAGACGGGACGGTGGTGTTTTCTACTGGGACGACGATTAAGCCAGTGGCATCGCCCACCGGGGCCCCGGTCATGATGCGCACCGCCTGACCGACGGGAACTGCCTGGGGCGTAGCCCCGGCGGGGACATCGCCTGCTACCGGCAGCGTCCACGGGCCCGCGCCTGCAATATCTACGGCGCGGACGAGGAATCCATCCATGGCGGAATTAGCAAACGGCGGGACGGGAAAGCGCGCGGTCGCATCCTCCGCTAATACCCGTCCGCACAGCGCGGGGCCAACGGGTACGGACTCTGCGCGCGGTGCCGGCGCCAGCGCCAAAACCGCGGAAAGGTGCTCAGAAATGGAACGCGATGCGGACATAAATAATTAGATTAGCCGCCTATGGCAGACATGGGACGATCCGGCTGCAAAAAGCCCTCATCATCAATGCCATGGCCCGGTTTCTTCGTCCACATTTCCCCGGCCCACGCCTCCATTAATTCCTCGTCGCTGGCGCCAGAGCGCATGAGATCCCGCAACTGGGTTTCGGAATTGCCAAACAGGCAGTTGCGCACGGCACCATCGGTGGTAAGCCGGGTGCGGTCGCAGTCGCCGCAGAAGGGATGGGTTACGGAGGCGATGATGCCGAGCTTGCCGGCGGTGCCATCGGGGGCGATAACATCCCATAAAGCGGCCGGGGCTGATCCGCGCGGCTCGCGCGCCGGGCGCATGGAAAAGTGGCTTTGTAGCCGGTGCAAGATGTCATCTGCGGTGACCATGTCTTCGCGGCGCCACTTTTCCCGCGGTCCGAGCGGCATCTGCTCAATAAAGCGCAGCTGGGCGCCCTGGTGCAGCGCATAGTCCGCCAGCGGGACGATATCTGCTTCATTGACGCCGGGCATGACCACGGCATTGATCTTGACGGGATTCAATCCGGCATCGGCTGCGGCGGCGATGGCTTCGAGCACGTGGGCTAGCCGATCGCGCCGGGTGAGTGCGGCATAGCGCTGTGGATCGATGGTATCTAGCGAGATATTAATGCGGTCGAGGCCTGCTGCGGCAAGCTTTGCGGCGCGCTTTTCCAAGCCCAACCCATTAGTAGTCAGCGCCGTCGACGGCGCAATGCCTTCATCCGTGGTGAGTTCCTTGGTAGCGGCGATGATTTTTTCCAAGGATTTGCGCAGCAGCGGCTCGCCGCCGGTAAAGCGCACCTGGCGGATGCCGAGCTTTTCCACGCCGAGGCGGATAAGCCGGATGGTCTCTTCATCGGACAGCGTTTGCTGCGTGGGCATCCACTCTAAGCCTTCGGCTGGCATGCAGTACGTGCAGCGCAGGTTGCAGCGGTCCGTGAGGGACACACGCAGGTCGCGTGCCCTGCGGCCGTAGCGATCAACCAAGGCGCGGGTGCCGTCGCTTGCCGCGGCAGGTAAATCCTCCGGCGGCTGCGTCCGGCCCACGGTGGGCAGGGGCAGGGACACCGCTGAAGAAGAAGGCGTTGGTGAAGTCATTGCTGCCAGTCTAAGAGTGGGAAACAAGGTACACCAAGCTACAACGCAACCTGGCCGATGATTATTCCTCGTTTTCCCGGTTAAAATCGCTTTCGTTGATTTCGTCAAGGCGCTGGGCTTCACCTGGGCCCTTGAGGCGGATGATATTGTAATCGCCTTCCGCCAAGTGGGTGCGCAGATCCTTCTTATCAAACTTGCCCACTGAGGTCTTATCGATCGACTTTACGAAGGCCCAGTACTCCGGCAGCATCCAGCTAGGCAATTCCTTGCGCAGGCTCTGGCGCAATTTTTCGGCCGTTTCGATGGTGGGAGAGGCTTGTTCATCCAAGACGGTCACGGCGAGGGGGCGTTCCACCCACTGCTTATCTGGGTAGCCAATTACCGCGGCTTCCACCACATCTGAATTGGCCAT
This sequence comes from Corynebacterium rhinophilum, assembly GCF_030227225.1. Lineage (GTDB taxonomy): Bacteria > Actinomycetota > Actinomycetes > Mycobacteriales > Mycobacteriaceae > Corynebacterium > Corynebacterium rhinophilum. The sequence continues at coordinate 46,723 of NZ_JASPHQ010000009.1, read as the reverse complement.
GATGAGGTTTTCCAACTGCACCGAATAGATCCACTCGCCACCCGAGCGGATGACATCGCGGGCGCGGTCTTCCACGGTGAGGAAGCCGTCCTTCGTTACGGAGCCGACATCGCCTGTGCGCAACCAGCCATCTGCGGTGAACTTGGATTCCGCGGCCTCGACCGGCTTGCCGCGGAACTCGGAAGCCACTTCACCCGGCTCAGCGGTGGGGGAATGATAATAAGAACCGGTCACAAGGTTGCCACGCACCTGGAGCTCACCGGCATTGCGGTCGGTCTTCGATACCACTTGGCCGTCATTGACCACGCGGTATTGCAGCGAGGCGGCGATCTTTCCCTGGGAGATGCGATAAGCCCAGCGGGTATCGCCAGACGCTCCCTGTGGCGGGCGGGCGACGCTGCCGACCGTTGAGGTTTCCACCATGCCCCAGACGTGCACGACGTCGACGCCGTAATGCTCCTCCCACATCTTGATAAGCTGCGGCGGTACAGGGGAGCCGCCGGCGAAAATTTCTGTCAGCGTCATGCGCTCTGGCGGATTGTGCATGTAGTGCACGAAGAGCTGGATCCAGATGGTGGGCACGCCGTGGGCCACGCGCGGCGACGTGGCTGCAATGACCTTGGCGAGGGTGGGGGCGGAGACATCGGCATCGGGAAGCACGAGCGGGGTGCCCGTCATGAAACACGTAAAGGGAACGCCCCAGCTCAGTACGTGGTAGATGGGAATGCAGCACAGGAAGGTCTCGCCGTGGGTAATGCACAGCGAATCCGAGGAACGCAGCTGCATGGCCTCGAGATAGAGAGAGCGATGGGAGTATAAAACGCCCTTCGGTGCGCCGGTGGTGCCGGTGGAATAACACAATGCGGCGGCGGTGCGCTCATCGAGCTCGGGCCAATCGTAGGTGGTAGAGCGGCCATCCAGCAGCGCCTCGTAGGAATAAAACTCGATGCCGCGCGGGAAATGGTGGGCAAAGCGCTGCGGCGATTGGGAACCGGTAAAAATCACCGAATGCACAGATGGCGCGCCGTTTAAAACCGTGCCCAACTGCGGGGCGAGCCGGGGATCGCACACGATGACGGAGACCTCGGCGTGGCTGATGATGTGGCGAATCTGGTCATTCATCAGCTGCTTATTCAGCGGAGTGAAAACCGCACCCTTGCAGGCAGAGCCAAACATGACCTCGAGGTGCTCAGCGCAATTCCACATGAAGCTACCCACGCGCTGATCGCCGGTGATGCCAAGGTCATCGTGTAAAACATGGGCAAAGGCTGCTGCGCGTGCAGCGATATCGCGGAAGGTAACCTTTTCTGCGGGGCCAAACTCGGACCCGGTTCCCTCGCCGTGCCAAGTGGTAACAGTGGTATTGCCGTGCACTGACGCGCCGTATTCCAAAATACGGGTTAAAGACAGGGGAATATCCATCATCGTGGAAAGCATGCTTCCACTGTAGCGGTGTCCAAGTACTCACCGCGAAGCGAATGCGCTATAATTGCCTTCGACTGATAGGAAAGCGGGAAAATCTTCCCAATCCTATGCAATCGGGCCCAGTGACAGGTCCCATCGTTATACATTGCCCACAGTCGTTTCTTGAATTCTTCCGCCCCCGCGTACTGGCTACAAGGGGGATTTCCCTTAAGGTAACCGGAAGAGGCCTCATGCTTATTGCCCCGGCAAGGCGCGCTAACGCCTTGGCACGAGGGAGAAAAGATAAGAAAAATACACATCGGCTTCCAGTGCACCCGCCCAAGCTTCCCTGAAGTGGGGGAGGGCGGATCCCAACTATGGACCTGGTCAAGCAACGAAAGGATATCCGTGAGCGATACGGACAACACCGCGGCACAGGATCTCGCATCCCTGAAGCTGCCGGAATTGCGCAAAATGGCCGCCGAGCGCGGCCTTCGCGGCGTTTCTGCCCTGCGCAAAGGGGATCTCATCACCGCCATTAAGACCGGTCAGGTTCCCGCAAAGGCGAAGGCAAAAATAGAGCAGGCAGAAAAGGCCGAGAAGGCCGAGAAACCCGCGAAGGATGCGGCGCCTGCCAAGCAGAAAGATAAGCCGTCCAAGAAGGATGACCGCGGCGAGAGCGATAACGGCAAGTCCGGCGAACAGCAGGACAACCGCGGCAAAGACCGCAAGGACAACGGCGACGACCAGCGCTATGAGTCGCGGTCGCAGGCCCGCCGCGCGCGCCGCAATCGCGCCCGCCGTCAAGAGCGCCAAGAGCAGGGGGACAATAACCGGGGCGAGAATAACCGGGGTGATGCGCAGGAGCAGAACCAGAATCGCCACCAGGACCGCCGCGAGGACTCCCAGGACGGCTCCGATAACCAGGGAGACAAGCAGGGCGAGAAGAACGGCGATAATAATCACCGCAATAATCGCAATGACGATAATAATTTTGACCGCGGTAACCGCCGTGGCCGTCGCAACCGCCGGAACCGCCGGGGTGGCCGGGGCAATAATGATAACCACGGCGGCGGCAATGACCTGCAGGTACGCGAGGGCGATGAGCTGCAGGCTGTCGGCGGCATCTTAGATGTCGTAGACAATAACGTCTCGTTCCTGCGCACCACTGGGTACCGCGCGGGCGATGCGGATGTCTTTGTTAATAAGAACATCGTGCGCCGTTTGGGTCTGCGCTCTGGTGACGCCATTACCGGTCAGGTCAAGGTGGCTGGGCCTACCCACACGCACGGCAATGGCCGCAACCGCCGCAAGTACAACCAGTTGGTGCAGGTCGATACCGTCAATGGGATCGATCCCGAAGAGGCAAAGCAGCGCCCGCACTTTAATAAGCTCACGCCGCTGTATCCCAATCAGCGCCTGCGCTTGGAAACGGACCCGAAGATCCTGACCACCCGCGTCATCGACCTGATTATGCCGATTGGTAAGGGTCAACGCGCGCTCATCGTCTCGCCGCCGAAGGCCGGTAAGACCACGATCTTGCAAAACATCGCGAATGCGATTGCTACCAATAACCCCGAGTGCTACCTCATGGTGGTGCTGGTGGATGAGCGCCCTGAAGAGGTCACGGACATGCAGCGCTCCGTGAAGGGTGAGGTCATTTCTTCTACCTTTGATCGTCCGCCATCAGAGCACACCTCCGTCTCCGAGCTGGCCATCGAGCGCGCAAAGCGCCTGGTGGAGCAGGGCAAGGATGTCGTGGTGCTGCTGGATTCCATCACCCGCTTGGGCCGCGCGTACAACAACTCCTCCCCGGCATCGGGCCGCATCCTGTCTGGTGGTGTGGATTCCAATGCGCTCTACCCACCAAAGCGCTTCTTGGGCGCTGCCCGCAATATTGAAGAGGGCGGTTCGCTCACCATTATCGCCACCGCGATGGTGGAGACCGGTTCTACCGGCGATACCGTCATCTTCGAAGAATTCAAGGGGACGGGTAACGCAGAGCTGAAGCTGGACCGCGGGATCTCGGAGCGCCGCGTATTCCCGGCTGTGGACGTCAACCCCTCCGGTACCCGCAAGGACGAGCTCCTGCTAGTGCCTGAAGAGGCGCGCATCATGACCAAACTGCGCCGCATCCTGTCGGCTCTGGATTCCCACCAGGCAATTGACCTGTTGATCAAGCAGCTTAAGAAGACCCGCTCGAATGGCGAGTTCCTCATGCAGGTAGCTTCTTCTGCACCGATGGCAGCGGATAAGGACGAGGAAGACTATGTCTAATCAAGTTTCCATGGTTGATGACATTGTGTCGGAATACCAGGGCATTGAAATGCAGATGGGCGACCCAGAAATCGCCGGCGATCAGCAGGCTTTTCGCAAGCTGTCCAAGCGGTACGCGGAGTTACGCCCCATCATCATGGTCAACGACGAGCTGACCCAGGCGCGCGAGGATCTCGCGGACGCCAAGGAGATGGCTTATGAAGACCACGACTTCCAGGAAGAAGCGGACCGCCTAGCCAAGTCTGTGGAAGAGCTGGAAGAAAAGTTGGCTGACCTGCTCGCCCCGCGCGATGAGCAGGACTCGGAAGACATCATCATGGAGATCAAGGCCGGTGCCGGCGGCGAAGAGGCCGCGCTCTTTGCCGGCGACTTAGCCCGCATGTACGAGCGTTTTGCCGATAAGATCGACTTTAAGTGGGAGGTCTTGGGCCTTAACGAATCCGACTTGGGCGGCGTGAAGGACATGACTATCTCCTTCCGCGCTAAGTCTCCGACGCGCGATGGCGCGTGGTCCGTCTTCAAATTCGAAGGCGGCGTGCACCGCGTGCAGCGCGTGCCGGTTACGGAGTCGCAGGGGCGCATTCAGACTTCTGCCGCCGGTGTGCTGGTGTACCCGGAGCCCGAAGAGGTCGAATCGGTCAATATCGATGACAAGGATATCCGCGTCGACGTGTATCGTTCCTCCGGTAAGGGCGGTCAGGGCGTGAACACCACCGACTCGGCGGTGCGCATTACCCACCTGCCCACGGGGTTGATTGTTACCTGCCAAAAGGAACGCTCGCAGATCCAGAACAAGGCACGTGCCCTGCAGGTGCTGCAGGCACGCCTGGACCAGATGGAACGCGATGCCCGCGAGGCCGAGGCTGGCGAGCAGCGCGCCTCCCAGGTGCGCACCATGGACCGCTCCGAGCGCGTGCGCACCTATAACTGGCCGGAAAACCGCATTACGGATCACCGCATTGGCTACAAGGCCAATAACCTGGATTCCGTATTGAACGGCGATATGCAGGATCTCATCAAGGCTCTGCAGGACCAGGAGCGCGCCGAGCGCCTTGAGGCCGAGGGATAATAGCGGTCGATGGATTCGTACGGTGAGGCGCTGCGCCAAGGGGTGCAGCGCCTTCGCGTTGCTGGAGTAGGAAGCCCCGAATGGGATGCGCGCATCCTCATCTCACACCTCATTCACTGCGGGCATTTGAATATTCCGCTGCATGAGCCACCCATGCCCGGCTTTGACGTGGCCTTTGAAGCGCTTTTGCGTAGACGGGAACAGCGCGAGCCGCTGCAATACGTGCTGGGCACGGCGTGGTTTGGGCCCCTAGACCTAAAGGTGGGGCCAGGCGTGTTCATTCCACGCCCGGAAACGGAGGTGATGGCGGATTGGGCGGTCCACCACGCACCCGGCCCGCGCATGGTGGATTTGTGCTCGGGTTCGGGCGCGCTGGCGCTCTACCTGCAGCATTACGTACCGCAGGCGGAGGTGAGGGCGGTCGAGCTTTCCGATGCCGCCCTCGAGTTCACCCGCGCCAATACCAACGGCACCCGGGTAGAGGTGGTGCAGGCGGACGCGACCGACAGCCAGACTCTGGCGGATTGGAATGGCACGGTCGATCTCGTAGTGACCAACCCGCCTTATGTACCGGAAGATCCGAACCTGCAACCGGAGGTGTATCACGATCCGCACGTGGCTGTCTTCGGTGGCGATGACGGCATGGGAGTAATCCGCGGGTTGACTCCCACCATCGCCAGGCTTTTGCGGCCTGGTGGGGTCATGGCGATTGAACACGACGATACGACTGGCGATGTCGTGCGCGATGCGGTGCGTGACCACGGTGGCTTTTCCCATATCGCGCCGCTTAGGGACTTAACAGGCACGCCGCGCTTTATTACCGCGCAGCGCGCGGTAAACTAAGGCATCACCGTCGGGCAAGAAGGGGATTATTGATGCAAGGAAAAATTTATAATTGCGCCGATGACACCGAGCGTGAGGAAGGCGTGAGTATCGCCACCAAGGCCGCCAAGTCTGGGCGGCTTGTGGTCATGCCCACCGATACGCTTTACGGTTTGGGCTGCGATGCCTTCGATAATGACGCGGTAGCCAATCTGCTTGCCACCAAGCAGCGTGGGCCGGATATGCCGGTTCCCGTGCTCGTCGGCTCCTGGAACACCGTTCGCGGCCTCGTCGCCTCGTACCCCGATTCCACCCGCGACCTCGTCGAAGCCTTTTGGCCAGGCGGACTATCCATCGTCGTGCCTCAGGCCCCGTCCCTGCCGTGGAACTTAGGTGATACCCGCGGTACCGTCATGCTGCGGATGCCCCTTCACCCGATTGCCATCGAGCTTTTGCGCGAGGTGGGGCCGATGGCGGTTTCTTCTGCCAATATTTCTGGCCACCAACCGCCGACGACCGCGCAAATGGCCAAGGCTCAATTGGGCAAGGCCGTCACTGTGTATTTGGACGGGGGAGAAACGGACATCGGCAAGCCCTCGACCATCATCGACCTCTCCGGTGACCATCCATTCCTACTGCGCGAGGGTGCATTATCCGCGGAGGAAATCGGTGAGGTCTTGGGCGTCTCCGCTGACTCGTTGCGTACCCGGCCCCAAGGATAGAAGGAGCATTCCGCGTGAGCGGCACTGGCGTACCGCTGCGCGAGTTGGCCTTGGTCATCCTCGTAGCAGCGACATTTACCTACCTGACCACCGGAGTGGTGCGGTCCTTTTTGGTCCGCACGGGCCGGGTGGCAGAAATTCGCCTGCGCGATTCCCACTCCCAGCCGACGCCCCGCATGGGCGGGCTCGCCATGTTTACCGGCTTTGGGGCGGCGATATTCCTCGCAGCCCAGCTCCCAGCCTTGACTCGCGGGTTTATGCCCGTGACCCCAGAGATGAGTGCGGTGTTGTGGGCGGCGCTGGCCATTGTGCTTTTGGGGATTGCCGATGACTACCTGGAACTCGGGGCCCTCATTAAACTTTTTGGGCAGCTCTTTGCCGCCGCCCTGATGAGTGGTCTGGGCCTAACCTGGACGCTGCTTTTCATTCCCTTCGGCGGCGGCACCACGGTAGTACTCGACCAGATTCAAAGCACCCTCCTTACCGCTTTTTTCACGGTCCTGCTCATCAACGCCATCAACTTCGTTGACGGCCTCGATGGCTTAGCTGCGGGCCTCGGGCTCATCGCGGGCGGCGCCATCTTGGTCTTCTCGCTGACCGTCCTGCATGACCAGGGCGGGGCGGTATCGGCGTATCCACCCGCAATTATTAGCGCCGCTTTGGTGGGGATGTGTGCGGGCTTTTTGCCCCATAACTTTGAGCCCTCCCGAATTTTTATGGGTGATTCCGGCTCCATGCTTATCGGCCTCTTGCTCGCTGCGGCCTCCACCTCCGCCTCCGGCAAGATCAACATGTCCCTCTACGGCACCGTGGACATCGTGGCGCTTTTGTCACCCATCCTCGTGGTGATCGCTGCGGTGTTTATTCCAGTCTTAGACCTTGTCTGGGCGGTAATTCGCCGCCTATCCCAGGGGCGCTCGCCGTTTTCTGCGGATAAGGCACACATCCACCACCGCCTTTTGTCTCTGGGGCATACGCACCGACGCACCGTGCTCGTGTTGTATCTCTGGGTGTCCGCGGTGGCCTTTGGTGCGGTGTCGTTTTCCATGGTGCCAGCGCCAGTTGCAATCGGCCTGTCCATCATGGCGTTGTTGATTGCCTTTGGCGCGACGCTGATTCCACTGCGGCAGGGCAAGATTGGGCTCAGGTCGTCGGATGATTGCGTATTGCGTGACTCGCCGAGTGCGTGAGGTAGGGTGAATGTCCGTGAGTGACACAACGGAAAATCCTAATTTCGATGACCCGCGCCTGCCGCTGCAGCGCGCCGTAAAGAAGGGGTCTACGGCCCTCGGCATCTTTACCATCATTTCTCTCGCCGTCTGGGGCGGGGCACAAGGTGTCGCCGGGCTTTGGGGCGTTCTCGTCGGCGCTGCCCTCGGCGGCGGCTTTGTCCTATTTACCGCGCTGTCGGTGCTCTTTACCGCCCACTCGACGCCCTCCACTACCATCGCGGTGGTATTGGGCGGTTGGCTTATCAAGTTGATCGTCCTCATCGGAGTTCTGGCCATTATCCGGGACATGGATTTCTATGACACGTGGGCGCTGTTTCTCACCGTCGTCGTAGCACTCATCGTTACCTTAGGCTCTGAGGTCTGGGCCGTGGTCACCTCCAGGATCACCTACGTGTCCTGAGTAGGGCAAAAAGAGTTAAGCCGTCGCGCACCAGGCTTGCGCGGCGGCCTTTTTATGCCTGCATGCTGGCATTAATGGAAGTTGGTCACCCCCGAGGAGGTGTGTTGACCTGAGGGTGTGATCAAATGCACGTTTGTGAATTGGGCAGGAATAGCGCGGTTTTGTATGGCAAAAGGCGGAAATGGCGCTATCGGGTGTGGCTTATGGGGCCCCCACGTGCGAAAACTGTTGATCCAGCTGATACGATTTGCAACGGGTTACCGCGGGGTTAAGTGTTGCGCTTGAATCCTGCACGGTAAATCCCTGTCTTGTTCACGCTGATGTGCGACGGAGTCCGTGTTCAAGGCAGAGAGTTTGAGACGTCCATCGCACCACAGAGGCCAGCTATTGGCTGTGTGGCCCGAACACGGGAGAGAACGCTGAGCGTTACAACATTGGCTATGAAAGGGCACTTCCATACGCCCGATCTAGGTGAAGAATTCTTCCCGGGGCAAATTGATGCCGACCATCTGTTTTTCGGCGACTTCGCCGATGGATGGTTCGCGCTTGATCGCCTGATGCTGATTCGCATTTTGATGACGCTAATTGTGGTGATCCTTTTCTGGGCTGCCTTTAAGAACCCTAAGTTGGTTCCTTCTGGCATTCAGAATGTAGGCGAGAATGCGGTCGACTTCGTCCGCGTACATATCGCCGAGGACATTTTGGGTAAGAAGGAGGGAAAGCGATTCCTGCCAATTATCGCTAGCATCTTCTTCGCGGTTCTGTTTATGAACGTCGCGACCGTTATCCCGGGACTTAACGTCTCGCCCAACGGTCGTATTGGTATGCCAATTGTGTTGGCAGCCGTTTCGTACATCGTCATGATTTACGCCGGCGCCAAGCGCTACGGCTTGGGCAAGTTCATTCGCTCCTCCGTAGTGATTCCGAACTTGCCACCGGCATTGCACCTTTTGGTGGTACCGATTGAGTTCTTCTCTACGTTCATTCTGCGACCGGTTACCCTTGCAATTCGTCTCATGGCGAACTTCCTTGCTGGACACATCATCCTGGTTCTTCTCTTCTCTGCTACGAACTTCTTCTTCTGGCAGCTAAATGGTTGGACCGTCCTGTCTGGACTGACCGTGGTCTTGGGCTTGGCTATGAGCCTGTTCGAGATTCTGGTTATCTTCTTGCAGGCGTACATCTTCGCCTTGTTGACGGCGGTGTACATTGAGTTGTCCTTGCACGCTGATTCGCACTAAGGACGAGGTCGACGAGCGCGACCGAGTAATCCACCTAATTACACAACACTGACATTCGGTCCGATACGGACTGAAGATTTTTTACGAAAGGGAACGACTTTCACCATGAACGAAATCATTCTGGCACAGGATGCTGCTACGACGTTCGAAGGCTTCGGCACCATCGGCTACGGCCTGGCTGCTATCGGCCCTGGTATCGGTATCGGCATCGTCGCCGGCAAGACCGTTGAGGCTATGGCTCGCCAGCCGGAGATGGCCGGCCAGCTGCGTACCACCATGTTCCTGGGTATCGCCTTCACCGAGGCCCTGGCCCTTATCGGCCTCGTTGCCGGCTTCCTGTTCTAAAAGTACGAGTTTTCCAAACCGAAACTTTTAAGACGGGAGACCTATGAATAACGTCGTTTATTTGCTTGCAGCAGAGGGCGAGGAGAACCCAGGTTCGGGTAGCTTCTCCGTTCTTCTGCCCAAGAACTATGACATTTTCTGGTCTTTGCTGTGCTTCATCGTAATTCTCTGGTTGTTCTGGAAGTTCGTACTTCCTCGTTACACCAAGTTGCTCGAAGAGCGTGAAGACCGGATTGAGGGCGGCATGAAGCGCGCTGAGGCTCAACAGGCCGAGGCTAAAGCTGCTCTAGAAAAGTACAATGCTCAGCTGGCTGATGCCCGCGCAGAGGCAGCCGAGATCCGCGAGCAGGCGCGCGAGCGCGGCAAGCAGATCGAGGCTGACGCGAAGAGCCAAGCGGAAGAGGAATCCCGCCGCATCGTCGCCAATGGCGAAAAGCAGTTGGAAGCTTCTCGTGCGCAGGTTGTTACTGAGCTGCGTTCCGAAATGGGACAGAACTCCATCAACTTGGCAGAAAAGATTCTGGGCGGCGAGCTTTCTGACGCCTCCAAGAAGTCCTCTACCATCGATGGCTTTTTGTCCGAGCTCGACTCTGTGGCACCGGCCGGAAAGTAGGCAACTATGAAGGCAGCTAGCCGCGAAGCACTCGCGAACTCACAGTCCCGTGTGGATGAAATCCTCGCTGGCGATAAGAACGTCGCTAGTGCAGTCCAAGCGGGCCTAGACATTTTCGAGGTCGTCGACGTTTTGGATGGTGACCGCGAATTGCGCGTGTCCTTCATTGACGTCGCCGCCCCGGCTGAAGCGCGCAAGTCCTTGGCCGAGAATCTCTTTGGCTCCAAGGTTTCTGCCGGTGCCCTGAGCATCCTGCAGGAAGCTGCGGCGAACCAATGGTCTTCGCCGAAGGACTTCGTCAACGGGCTTGTATCCTTGGGACGCCGCGCATTGCTGCGCGCCGCCGAGGCGCAGGGCCAGTTGGGCCAGGTCGAAGACGAGCTTTTCCGCTTGGCACAGATTCTGGACCGCGAGGGCGAGCTTACCCAGCTGCTTTCCGATCGAACTGCTGAATCCGCACGCAAGCGCGGATTGCTGGCAAACGTGCTCTACGGCAAGGTGACGATGTTTACTGAAGCGCTCGCGCTGCAGGCCATCAGCCGCCCAGAGCAGAACCCCATTGATGACGTTGCCGGATTGGCCGATGCTGCAGCAGCGCTGCAGGATCGCACCATCGCGCGCGTAGTCGCTGCGGGTGAATTGAATGAAGGCCAGCAGGCAGTACTCGCTGAGAAGCTGGGCAAAATTTATGGTCGTGCGATGTCCATTCACTCTGAGGTTGACACCAGCCTCCTCGGTGGCATGCGCATCCGCGTCGGCGATGAAATCATTGACGGCTCGACGGCAGGCAAGATTGCCCGCTTCCGTGCCCAGATGGTGTAGCCGAAACGACAGAAACGATTTAAGTAAGTGCTGGAAGATACTACCGAGAGCAGGAAGAACATGGCGGAGCTGACGATCTCCTCCGACGAGATCCGTAGTGCGATTGCGAACTACACCTCGAGCTACTCCGCGGAGGCCTCCCGTGAGGAGGTCGGCGTGGTCATTTCGGCAGCTGACGGTATTGCGCAGGTTTCTGGCCTGCCATCCGTTATGGCGAATGAGCTGCTCGAGTTCCCCGGCGGCGTTATTGGCGTCGCACAGAACCTTGACACTAACTCCATTGGTGTCGTGGTCCTGGGTAACTACGAGTCCCTCAAGGAGGGCGACGAGGTTAAGAGGACCGGCGAGGTCCTTTCCATTCCCGTGGGCGAGGACTTCCTCGGCCGCGTTATTAACCCACTGGGCCAGCCCATCGACGGCTTGGGCCCAATCGAAAGCGAAGAGGAGCGCGTCCTCGAGTTGCAGGCACCTTCCGTGCTGCAGCGCCAGCCGGTTGAAGAGCCAATGCAGACCGGCATCAAGGCTATCGATGCGATGACCCCGATCGGCCGTGGTCAGCGTCAGCTGATTATTGGTGACCGTAAGACCGGTAAGACTGCGGTGACCATCGATACCATTTTGAACCAGAAGGCGAACTGGGAGTCCGGCGACAAGGACAAGCAGGTCCGTTGTATTTACGTCGCCATCGGCCAGAAGGGCTCGACCATCGCCAGCGTGCGCCGCACCCTTGAGGAGCACGGCGCGCTGGATTACACCACCATCGTGGCAGCCCCAGCTTCTGATTCCGCCGGCTACAAGTGGCTGGCACCATTCTCCGGTGCTGCGTTGGGTCAGCAGTGGATGTACCAGGGCAACCACGTCTTGGTCATTTACGATGACTTGACTAAGCAGGCTGAGGCATACCGTGCAATTTCGCTGTTGCTACGCCGCCCGCCGGGACGCGAGGCCTACCCAGGTGACGTCTTCTACCTGCACTCCCGCTTGCTGGAGCGCGCTGCCAAGCTTTCCGATGACATGGGTGCCGGTTCTATGACCGCACTACCCATCATCGAGACGAAGGCTAATGACGTTAGTGCCTTCATTCCGACCAACGTCATTTCCATTACTGACGGTCAGGTCTTCTTGGAGTCCGACCTCTTCAACCAGGGTGTGCGCCCGGCTATTAACGTCGGTGTATCCGTTTCCCGTGTTGGTGGTGCGGCACAGACCAAGGGTATGAAGAAGGTTGCTGGTAACCTCCGTCTTGACTTGGCTGCATACCGTGACCTGCAGGCATTCGCTGCTTTCGCATCTGACCTTGACTCTGCGTCCAAGGCGCAGCTGGAGCGCGGTTCCCGCTTGGTTGAGCTGCTGAAGCAGTCCGAGTCCTCGCCACAGCCGGTGGAATACCAGATGGTATCCATTTACCTCGCCGAGGCAGGCATCTTCGACGTCGTTCCCGTCGAAGACGTTCGCCGCTTCGAGGCCGAGGTGCACGAGTACCTCAACGCCAATACTCCAGAGGTCTTTGAGCAGATCGCCGGCGGCAAGGCGCTTAGCGATGAGTCCAAGGAAGCACTCGAGGCTGCAGCCAAGGAGTTCGCTCCTACGTTCCGCACCTCCGAGGGCAACAACTTGGGCACCGAAGAGCCTGTAGATCCTTTGGACGAAAATGACGTGAAAAGCACCGAGCTCAACGTCTCCCGGAAGACGGCTAAGTAGAGTTCAGCTCTCGTAATTAACCGTCTATATGAAAGAAGGGAGGAGAAACGATGGCTAATCTTCGCGAATTACGCGACCGCATCCGGTCCGTGAACTCGACTAAGAAGATCACTAAAGCCCAGGAGCTCATTGCTACCTCGCGCATTACCAAAGCGCAGGCTCGGGTGGAAGCCTCTCAGCCGTACGCGATTGAGCTGACCAACGTCATGAACAGGTTGGCTGCAGCGTCGACGCTAGAGCACCCTATGCTGCGTGAGCGTGAAGACGGCAATGTCGCCGCGATTCTCGTAATCACCTCTGACCGAGGCATGTGCGGTGGCTACAACAACAACGTCTTCAAGAAGGCAGCCCAGCTCAAGGCCCTCCTCGAAAGCAAGGGCTACGAGGTAGTTCGCTACGTCGCCGGCAGCAAGGGCATCGGCCACTACAACTTCCGTGAGGAAGAGGTAGCGGGCAGCTGGGATGGTTTCTCTCAGGACCCAACCTGGGAGGGCACCCACGATGTGCGTCGCCACATGATCGATGGCTTCGTTGCTGGTTCTAAGGGCACTACCAAGGGCCGCGAGGGCCTGCACGCGGAAGGTGAAGGCGCAGGTGTTACCGGCTTTGACCAGGTGCATGTGGTCTACACCGAGTTTGAGTCCATGCTGACCCAAACCGCGCGTGCACAGCAGCTTTTGCCCGTTGAGCCGGTAGTGCAGGGCGAGGAGTACGAGATGGGTGACTCCGCACTGGAGGATCCGGAGCCAGTGGATAACATTTCCGCGGACTTCGAGTTCGAGCCGGACGCGGATACCCTGATGGACGCGCTGCTTCCGCAGTACGTCTCGCGTATCCTGTTTGCTATGTTCTTGGAGGCTTCGGCTTCCGAGTCCGCTGCACGCCGTACAGCTATGAAATCTGCTACTGACAACGCAACCGAGATGGTCAATGACCTGTCTCGTGTGGCCAACCAGGCCCGTCAGGCGCAGATTACCCAGGAAATTTCAGAGATCGTCGGTGGCGCTGGCGCGCTATCTGACAGCGCAGAAAGTGACTAGATTATGACTACAGCTCTGCAAGAGCAGAATGCACAGTCTTCGGCAGTCGCCGGTCGTGTCGTGCGCGTCATCGGTCCGGTGGTGGACGTGGAATTCCCACGCGAGGCACTTCCGGCCCTGTACAACGCACTCCACGTCGAGATTAAGCTCGAAGCTGTGGCAAAGACCGTCACCCTCGAGGTCGCTCAGCACCTCGGTGACAACCTCGTTCGTACCGTGTCCATGGCACCTACCGACGGCCTTGTCCGTGGCGCCGAGGTAGTCGACTCCGGAGAGCCTATTTCCGTACCCGTCGGCGACGTCGTCAAGGGCCACGTCTTCAACGCCCTCGGTGACTGCCTCGATGAGCCGGGCCTCGGCCGCGATGGCGAGCAGTGGGGCATCCACCGCGAGCCACCAGCGTTCGACCAGCTCGAGGGCAAGACCGAGATTCTCGAAACCGGTATTAAGGTCATTGACCTGCTGACCCCTTACGTTAAGGGTGGCAAGATTGGCCTCTTCGGTGGTGCAGGTGTGGGTAAGACCGTCCTGATCCAGGAAATGATTACCCGTATTGCCCGCGAGTTCTCCGGTACGTCGGTTTTCGCTGGCGTCGGCGAGCGCACCCGTGAGGGCACCGACCTCTTCCTGGAAATGGAAGAGATGGGCGTTCTGCAAGATACTGCACTTGTCTTCGGCCAGATGGACGAGCCACCAGGAGTCCGTATGCGCGTGGCTCTGTCCGGCCTGACCATGGCGGAGTACTTCCGCGATGTGCAGAACCAGGACGTGCTGCTGTTCATTGACAACATCTTCCGTTTCACCCAGGCCGGCTCCGAGGTATCCACCCTGCTGGGTCGTATGCCTTCCGCCGTGGGTTACCAGCCAACCTTGGCTGATGAGATGGGTGTGTTGCAGGAGCGCATTACCTCCACCAAGGGTCGTTCCATTACCTCTCTGCAGGCCGTTTACGTGCCTGCCGATGACTACACTGACCCGGCCCCAGCTACGACCTTCGCCCACTTGGATGCGACGACCGAGCTGGACCGTGCCATTGCTTCCAAGGGTATTTACCCAGCAGTGAACCCGCTGACCTCTACCTCTCGTATTCTCGAGCCAGGCATTGTGGGCGAGAAGCACTATGAGGTAGCACAGCGCGTCATCGGTATTCTGCAGAAGAACAAGGAACTGCAGGACATCATCGCCATCCTTGGTATGGACGAGCTGTCTGAAGAAGACAAGGTGACCGTGCAGCGTGCCCGCCGTATTGAGCGCTTCTTGGGCCAGAACTTCTTCGTTGCGCAGAAGTTCACTGGCCTGGAGGGTTCTTACGTGCCGCTGCAGGACACCATCGATGCCTTCGAGCGCATCTGCAACGGTGAGTTTGACCACTACCCAGAGCAGGCCTTCAACGGCTTGGGCGGCTTGGACGACGTCGAAGCTGCATACAAGAAGTTGAACGAGAAGTAGGGAGAGGCACATGGCTGACATCACCGCCGAATTGGTTTCCGTCGAGCGCTCATTGTGGTCTGGTCAGGCCTCCATAGTGACGGCTGAGACCACCGAGGGTGAGATCGGCGTGCTTCCCGGTCACGAGCCTGTGATCGGTCAGTTGATCGACAATGGCGTAGTGACCATCCACCCAGTTGATGGCGCGCGGCGCGTTGCCGCCGTCCAGGGTGGCTTCCTCTCCGTTACCCAGGACAAGATTACCGTCCTCGCTGATTGGGCCATCTGGTCCGATGAGGTGGATGAGGCCAAGGCGGAAGAGGATTCCTCTTCGGCTCATGAGCTCACCAAGTCCCGCGGTGAGGCTGCATTGCGTGCACTTCGCCGCGCAGCAAAGGCTGAATAAACCTTGGATTGGTAGGAGAGGGCAGCAATAGCCGCCCTTCCTGCTCTCAGAAAAGCGCACTGGAATTTATCCGGTGCGCTTTTTCACGTTTTCTTTGTCTTTGCCTATTGGCGCAGAAGCGGAATCAGGCGCTACAATCCAAATAAATGTTCTTTCACTAACCAAGGATGGCGTGTGGAGCCCATGAATTCGACGGTTATCTCGGTGGTCCTGTGGGCCTTAGCGTTGGTGGTATTGCTAGTACTTCTGCTGGCGGCCCTGCGATTTTTTACTCTACGCTCGCGCGGAACCGCGGTGTTGTTGCGCTCAATGCCGGCGAAAGATAGCTTTTCTTGGCGCCATGGCGTGCTGCGCTATACCGGGGAAGTCGTGGAATATTTCAAACTGCGCTCGGTATTTCCGCGCTATAACCTGTGGTTTAACCGCCTCGACATCACCATTTTGAACTCCCGTTCTTTGGATGATGACGAGGCTTCTTTCATGTCTGATGCCACCGAGGTAGTGCACTTTAGCACCGGGGATGCGGAATACGAGCTGGCTTCCGATGCCCGCGGGATCATGGCCTTCGAAGCTTGGGTCGAGGCGGCGCCGTCCAAGCGGCAACAGCGCTTTGATTACAAGCAGTTGCGGGAGCGAGCCACCCGGCAGTCCAAGCGCCAATAGCAACAGGCTAGGGTAGTAGCCATGCGCTTAGTAATCGCCCGTTGTTCAGTTGATTACGTGGGACGGCTCGACGCCCACCTGCCCTTGGCGGACCGCCTGCTCATTGTCAAGGCAGACGGCTCGGTATCGGTGCATGCCGATGACCGCGCGTACAAGCCCCTGAATTGGATGACACCGCCGTGTACGGTGAGTGAATCCGTCATCGAGGACGTGGATGGCAATGACACCGGCGAGGTCTTGTGGCTAGTGGAAAACCCGAAGGGTGAGCAATTGCGCATCACTATCGCGGAAATCCACGAGGATATCTCCTACGAGATGGGCGAAGACCCCGGCCTAGTAAAGGATGGCGTGGAGGCGCACCTACAGGAGCTTTTGGCCGAAAAGATCGACACGCTGGGTTCTAATTTCACCCTCGTGCGCCGCGAGTACCCCACGGCTATTGGCCCAGTGGACATCATGGCTAAAGATGCTGATAACCGGAATGTTGCCGTGGAGGTCAAGCGCCGCGGCGGGATCGACGGAGTAGAGCAATTGACCCGCTACCTCGAGCTATTGAACCGCGATGAACTAATCGCTCCGGTATCTGGCATTTTTGCTGCGCAAGAGATTAAGCCGCAAGCTCGAACGCTTGCCGAAGACCGCGGCATCCGCTGCGTGGTTCTGGACTATCAGGAGCTGCGCGGACTCGAGTCGAAAGAATTGCGGTTGTTTTAATGCCCCGGCGAAATAGGCGAAAACCACAGGAATTCCGGCCACTGCCCAAGGACGGCTCTACCTTCTTTGGTTCGCAGACGGTCGAGGGACCAAGCTGGACCCACGGGGAGCCTTATATAATGCGGCATATTGGCTCCGCGCGGGCGCAAAAATTCTATATTTGCCCGGGGTGTAATCAAAATATTCCGCCTGGGGTTGCCCACATCGTCGCCTGGCCGCGCGATACCGGCAGGCAGGGCGATGACCGCCGTCATTGGCACCGGCACTGCTGGGAGCGAAGGTAGACTTGCGGGCATGATTGTTGCATTTTCAGTAGCACCCGCAGTGGTGGATAATGATTCCGGCGAGATGGCCGATGCCGTGGCGGAGGCGGTCCGCGTGGTGCGGGAATCAGGTCTGCCTAATGAAACCAACGCCATGTTCACCCTTGTAGAAGGCGAGTGGGACGAGGTTTTCGGCACGATTAAAAAGGCCACCGAAGCGGTGCGTGCGGTATCGCCGCGTACCTCATTGGTTATTAAGGCTGATATCCGCGAAGGCGTGAAGAATCAACTGACAGATAAAGTAGACGCCGTGAATCGGCGTTTAGCTAAGGAGGATTAATGACTTCTGCGAATAATGCTTATGTAGGCGGTGCCCTCGATCTCAGCCAGGTCAAGGCGCGTGCGGAAGCTCGCCAGCAGACACAAGAGCAGCCGGTGGCTGGGCAGGCTAGTGGAGTCCAGCCATTTTTTACCGTCACCGAGGCGAATTTTGAGACCGAGGTGGTGCGCCGCTCCACTGAGGTACCTGTCGTCGTCCTTATCGGCACCCCGCGCTCTACGCAGTCCGACCAGCTGAAGCAGGACCTGCAGGAACTAGCTACGGCTGGCAACCTTAGCTTCCTCGTAGGCTATGTGGATGCGGATGCTACTCCACAGGTGGCGCAGGCTTTCGGCGTGAAGAACCTACCTACCGTGGTTGCCATTGGCGCCGGTCAACCGCTGACCAATTTCGAGGGAGCCCAGCCAAAGGATGCTCTCAAGCAGTGGCTGGATAGCTTGGTAGAAAACGTCGGACCGCAGCTCAAGGGACTTGAGTCTGCACCGTCCGCAGCGGAAGAGGAAGAAGAGGACGACCCTCGCTTGCAGGAGGCAGAATCCTTCCTGAACTCCGGCGATTTCGATGGTGCGATTAAGGTTTATGAGTCCATCTTGGAAGCGGAACCGGATAATACGCAGATTAAGCAGGCCCGAGACACCACCAAGCTTCTCAAGCGGTTGGATCCAGCAAACCAAACCGAGGAACCGATTGCTGCTGCAGATGGGGATAAGGGGGACATCGATAAGCAAATGCGCGCCGCTGACGCAGAAGTGGTGGCAGGTGCCCCAGAAAAGGCCTTCGAGCGCCTCATTGAGACCATGAAGGTCACCGCAGGCGATGAGAAGGCGCAGCTCAGGGAACGCCTGCTCGAGCTCTTCGGCCTTTTTGCCGGCAATGATCCGCGCGTTCTTGAGGCGCGCACGAAGCTGGCGAGCGCGCTGTATTAAAGTCGGCGGAGCTGTGTCAATTACTGCGGGCGGTGAATAGATCAGTCACAATGGAAGGCGTGAACGACGTAACCCCAACTGATCAAGACTGGCTCATCGACTTCCGCGGCGTGGAGCTTCGCCGCGGTGGCAAGAACTTGGTAGGGCCCGTGGACTGGCAGGTCGAGCTCGATGAACGCTGGGTCATCATCGGGCCGAATGGTGCCGGAAAGACCTCCCTGGTACGCATGGCGGCCGCGGAGGAATTTCCTTCCAAAGGCACGGCCTTTTTGATGGGCGAGCAAATTGGCAGGACCGATATGCGTGACCTGCGCGCACTGATTGGTCTGTCCTCTGCCGCCGTGCAATCGCGCATTCCCGCGGATGAGCGGGTCTACGACCTCGTTATTTCCGCCGGTTATGCGGTTTTGGGTCGGTGGCGCGAAGAGTATCAAGACATGGACTTTTCCCGCGCCGATGACATCTTGGCCCAGGTCGGTGCCAGCCACTTGAAGGATCGCACGTGGACCACGCTTTCGGAAGGCGAGAAGAAGCGCGTCATCCTCGCCCGCGCTTTGATGTCCAATCCGGAGCTGCTGATCCTGGATGAGCCTTCTGCCGGCATGGACCTCGGCGGGCGCGAGGACCTCGTGGGGTACTTGGGCGATCTCGCGATGGATCCGGATGCCCCAGCCATCGTCATGATTACCCACCACGTGGAAGAAATCCCGTATGGCTTTACCCACGCGATGCTTCTGGATGAAGGCAAAGTGGTAGCAAAGGGTCTCATTAACTCCGTGCTGACCTCGGAGAACCTGTCCCAGGCCTTCCACCAACCCATCCAAGTGGATCGCATTGGGCAGCGATACTTTGCCCGCCGGACATCTTAATGACCAACGAGATTCATGACCAGCTCGATGCGATCGACGCCAGCGATACCACCGGGTTTAACGGTGGGCGCATGGCGGCGACTGTGCTCTTGCTTCGAGATGGCCCCGGAGGGCTCGAGGTCTGGGTGCAAGAACGCGTAAGCACCATGCGGAACTACCCGGGCCATGCCGTATTTCCTGGCGGTGGGGTAGACCCGCGCGATTTCCCGCCGCGTTCGTGGGATTCCGGTGAGTTGTGGGCCGGAAAATCCGTCGTGTCTATGGCGCGGCGGATGGGCGTGACCAAGTACAAGGCCCACGCCTTGGTCTTTGCCGCGGCCCGCGAGCTCTTTGAGGAATCCGGTACCTTGTTTGCGATCCGGGATGACGGCACGATTTCTAATGCGCGCCGCTATCACCGCGAACGTAGGCTCTTAGAAGACCACACCATTTCCTTTACGGAGTTTCTTAGCAATAACGGGATGCGCGTCGATGCCGATATGATCCTTCCATGGGCCCGGTGGGTGGGGCAAAGCAAAAACCATTGGTTCGATACTTTTTTCTTCGTCGGTCTGCTACCGAGCGGGCAGGAGCCTGACGGGGACACGCATGAGGCCGATGACGCTGGCTGGTTTTCGCCGCAGCTTATCTTGGAGGGCTGGCGTGCCGGACTCGTCCGTCTCGTAGTTCCCACGTGGGCGCAAATGCAACGGTTATGCAAGTACTCCACCGTCAAAGAGGTGCTTGATGATGCCTCTTCGTCCGACCTTCGCCCCGTTATCGGCGACCTCCGCGACGATCCGCAATACGCGGAATATTTCGCGACCACCCCTACAGAGCGAATATGAGCTTTAACATTGATGAAGTCCGTTTCTTAAGCGAGCATAACGCCGAACTTTCCAGCTGGGACTTGGAGCTGAGCAAGGCTTCGCAGCTGAAGGATTTGGAAAAGTTGAAAGCTGCCTACGGCGATTATGCGCGCTGCGCCATGGAGCTACTTACTGCCCGGCGGGGCGGAAAACTGCCTGAGACCTGGCTTATGGATGCCGATTCCGCCCAGCAAGCCACCCCGCTGTCGGTTGCGCGCTATAGGTCCGAGTTCTTGCGGCAGCGGGGAATGCGCACCGTGCACGATGTCACGTGCTCCATCGGTACCGAAGGCTATGGGACGAGCCTTGACTACTTCGGCTCCGATATCGATGCTTCGCGCCTTGCCATGGCCCGGCACAATTTGGCTTCTAACCATTTCTTTCAAGCAGATGCACTCACTACGACCACCACGGCGGACGTCATTATCGCCGATCCCGCCCGCAGGAAGGCAGGGCGGCGGATTTCCCGCCCGGAGGATTTGCTGCCACCGCTGCCGGACCTAATCGCTGCGCACAGGGACGCCCACGTGGCCATTAAGTGCGCACCCGGCCTTGATTTCAGTGACTGGGACGGATTGGTCACCGTCAGTAGCGTCAATGGGGCAGTTAAGGAAGCGTGCCTCTACACACCAGGCCTCGGAACGGGCAGGCACGCGGTGATGATTCAGGGCGAGTCAGTTGATGTCCTCACGGATGAAGAGCAGAACCTGCCAGAGGCTGGCGAAATCGGCACCTACCTCATTGATCCAGATGGGGCAGTGGTGCGCGCTGGACTCGTGCAGCACTATGCGGCGCGCGAGGGCTTGTGGCAGATTGATCCGCGAATTGCGTACCTGACGGGCGAGCGCATTCCACAGGGAACGTCGGGATTTCCATTCATAGAAAAGGTCCCCCTAAAGCGCCTAAAATCTGTACTAAAGGCCTATGATGCAGGCAGCCTAGAAATCCTTGTGCGCGGCGTAGATGTGGACCCTGATCAGCTAAGGAAACAGATGAAGTTGAAGGGAACGCGGCCTTTCGCGGTCATCATTACGCGAATTGGCTCACAGGGTATCGCTTTGCTCTGCCAACCCCGAGTATTATCGTCCGAAGATAATTACGCAATATAAATCTATCGGAAAGGTGAGTGCCCTTAATGCCAACGATTGTGGCTCTGGTCAAGCATGTACCGGATACGTGGTCCACCAAATCTTTGGAGGATGACCACACCCTGGATCGCACCTCCGTGGACAACATCATTGATGAGATTAATGAATACTCCGTGGAACAGGCGCTGCGCCTGCGCGATGAAAATCCGGATGAAAACTACCGTGTTGTCGCTGTAACGATGGGCCCCGCACAAGCAGATGAGGCCCTCCGCAAGGCGCTTGCGATGGGTGCAGACGACGCGGTCCTCGTATCCGATGACGCCCTAGCCGGCGCCGATGCACTGTCTACCGCCTGGACACTGAACGCAGCGATTAACACGCTAGAGGATGTTCAATTGATCACCTTGGGCAATGAGGCTTCCGATGCCTCGACGGGAACGCTCGCGGGACTGCTCGCTGAATACCGCCAGCTGCCCGCCTTGACCGAGCTGCACCAGGTGGAGCTTTCGGGCAGTACGGTAAAAGGCAGCCGCGAGGACGCCCGCGGAACCTGGGAGCTCGAGGCCGCCCTTCCTGCGATTATTTCCGTCACCGATAAGGCGGATAAGCCGCGTTTCCCCAACTTCAAGGGACTTATGGCTGCAAAGAAGGCAGAGATCACTACTTTGAGCGTGGCGGACCTAGGCATCGAAGCCATTGCGCCCACCACGACCGTTACCGAATCTTCCAAGCGCCCGCCGCGCACGGCCGGCGAGGTTATCTCTGAGCCGCAGCCGCAGGATGCTGCGAAGAAGATTGCTGACTTCCTAGCCGCAAAGAACTTGATTTAGGAGTAAAAATGTCTCACGTTTACGTACTTGTTGAACACGATGCAGACAGCATTCTCCCCGTCACCGGTGAGCTCATTACCGCCGCACGCGAATTGGGTACGGTGTCTGCGGTGGTCGTCGGCAAGCAGGCAGATGCCTTCGATGCCGAACTAGCTGCCCTCGGTGCCGCCCAGGTGGTGCAGGCGACGGCGGAGGATTATGAGCAGCGCCTGGTGACCCCTGAGGTTGATGCCTTGCACGCCCTGGGCGCAGCCAATCCGGCGCCCATCGTCCTGGCCGCCAGCCCGACGAATAACGAGATTGCGGGCCGCCTGTCCGCTCGTCTGGCTTCCGGTGCGCTCGCCAATGCGGATTCCATCAAGGCGGATGGCTCTGCAACGATGACCATTTTCGGTGGCACCTACGAGACCACCTCGAAGGCTTCCGGCAGCTGCCCGATTTATACCCTGCAGCCCGGTTCGGTTGTGGCGGAGCCTCAGCAGGTGGAAGCCCAACCGGCGCCCATGCCGCTTCCTGCTGCAACCGCGAAGGATGTCAAGGTTAATTCCTTTACTCCCGCCGAAAAGTCCGCCCGCCCCGAGCTCACCGCAGCCAAGGTCGTGGTCTCCGGCGGCCGCGGCGTGGGCGATAACTTCGCCGAGATCGTTGAGCCGCTTGCCGATACCCTCGGTGGCGCCGTCGGTGCCACCCGCGACGCCGTCGATGAAGGCTTCTACGACGCTACCCACCAGGTGGGCCAGACTGGCGTGACCGTGTCGCCAGATCTCTACATTGGCTTGGGCATTTCCGGTGCCATTCAGCACACCTCGGGCATGCAGACCTCCGGCACCATCGTGGTGGTCAACCAAGACCAGGATGAGCCGTTCTTCCAGATCGCAGATCTCGGCGTCGTCGGTGACCTGCATGAAATCGCCCCAGCCCTGACCGAGGAATTGAAGGCGCGCCAGTAATGCCGCACTATTTCGACTACGCAGCAACCCAGCCGATGCGCCAATCCGCCATCGACGCGTGGGTTGCCGCCTCCGGCTCGCTCAACTCCAGCGCCCAGTACGCCTCTGGCCGCAGGGCACGCTCCGTGCTTGACGATGCCCGCGAGAAAGTCGCCTCCCTCCTTGGGTGCGAACCCATCGAGGTCATCTTTACCTCCTCTGGTACCGAGGCGGATAATATCGCTATCCAGGGCCTTTATGCTGCAGGAAATACCAACCGCATCATCTCCACGGATATTGAGCACCCAGCGGTGCGCGATACCGTGAGCAAGCTTGCCCAAGCCGGCGCCACCGTGGATCTGCTCCCCGTGGACCGCAGCGGGCATATTAGCGATCGGGGCGCCTTCGCGGAGCCTGCCGATCTTGCCACCTGCATGTGGGCCAATAACGAAACCGGTGCGATTCAGCCCATCGAGGAGCTTGTCTCCCTTGCGCAACAATCCGGTACTCCCATGCATGTGGATGCGGTGCAGGTAGCGGGCAAGCTGCCCATCAATTTTGCGGAAATGGGCATCACGACGCTCGCCGCCAGCGCCCACAAGTTTGGCGGCCCGCGCGGTATCGGCGTGCTATTGGCCAAGCGCACCCCTGCGCCGCAGCCGATTTCCTATGGCGGCGGCCAAGAGCGCGGACTTCGCCCAGGCACGGTGGACGTAGCCAGCGCCTCCGCGCTCGCCGCTGCGTTGGAGGAGTCGATCGCAGAAAGCGCTGCCGAGGGCGAGCGCATCGCTGCACTTCGGAATAAGCTGCGGGATGGGATCCTCTCATCCATCGACAACGTTGTAGTGAATTCCACCGAGCCATGCTTGCCGTCGCACCTACACGTTTCTTTCCCCGGCACCGATGGCGATAGCCTCATCATGTTGCTGGACTCGCTGCAGATTGAGGCATCGACTGGCAGTGCCTGCAGCGCAGGCGTCAACCGCATGTCCCATGTGCTTTCTGCAATGGGTGTCAGCGAGGAAGAAGGAATTGGGTCCCTCCGGTTCACTCTGGGACGCCTTACTTCCGAAGACGATGTGGATTACGTGCTCGCGCATTTACCAGAGGTCGTCGCCCGAGCCCGCACGGTTTAAGTATCAGCCCTTTCTTTGGCAGCATTCCGCCGGGCGGCGATTGCCTGGGCAACGGTCAGTGCCCAGTTCCTATTCTTCGTCGCTAGCGGTCCCTGCGGTTCATCGTATTCCCACCGTCCGTCTTGGAAGAGCCAGATGATATCCCCGTTGTGCGGATCCATGATGTAAAAGGCGCTTTTATCCGTCTTTACGTTGTGGTGGTGCTGGCACAGCGAGGCTAAATTTCCAGCCGTCGTCTTTCCTCCCTCTGAGAAATCGATCCGGTGGTCTTTTTGGCACCTGTAGGCTGGGCGGTTGCACCCAGGCCAGCGGCACACACCATCGCGGCCTTCCACATAGGCACCGATGAGCGGCGGGGTGGAGTAGGCCGGGCTTACCCTTGTTGCCGCTTGGTCCATGTCCCGGGTAGTGGTCGGTGTTAGACGGTCAGCGGTATCTGGGTGAACCCACCCGTAGCCCTGGATAAATCCTGGAGCCGCTTTTACGTCGCTGGCGCGGTACATATAAAGGTGTACCTGAGATTTATCTTCGATGGTTCCGAGTATCAGCTGGGCCAGTGCATCGGCCTTACTGAGTCCGTGCCCTTCCGAAGTACGCTGAACAACCTCGTCAATGAGGATGAGTGTATCTTCATCGAACTCTACGTTTAACCCTGCTCGTCCGCCCGCGGTGGGGTAGATGAAATAGGAGTCATTTCGCCCGTCCTCTTCCTCGGATTCCTTATCACCTGTTGTGTCCGGTGATTCCATTGTGATGAGGCCATTGAGCTTTCGGCGAAGGGCAGCATTTGATGGAAAGTTTTGACCCGGTTTTGTGGGAGTCAGGTATTTTTCCAATTCGGCGTCTATGCGTTGAAGGACGCCGCTGTCTACCTCGCCAAGTTTGCTTAAGACCGCATCAATGGTGATAAGCCGAGAGAAGTCGAGGAAGTAGTAGGTTTCCTGCAGCAGTTTTGTGCGTGGCAATTCCTCTAAGCGGTATAGCGCCATGGTGATATCCCTCGTGCGCCGTTCGCTTAAGCCGGTGCGACCTGCCAGCGTATGACACGCAATATCGAAATAATCTTCTAAACTTGGTCGAATTTCCTTCCAGAGTAGGTAGTCGGATTTTCTATTACACGTGGCACTAACTGCTATGTCATCGTGTGGATCAGTGATGGGGTAGTAGGGTTCCATGGCGATTATCCCCCGAGTTTCGCACTAAGTTTCTAATGTTCATAGGTTTACCATAAGTTATCCGTTTGACTCCCGCAAGCCGAAAAGCGAATATGCGTTCTAAATGGTACATTTCCGAAAAACTGGATACGGGAGTGAAAAATTCCCACGCGTGGTACGCGTGTTGCAAATGTGGTTAGTGTGAATGATTGTTAGACTCTCGCGCATGACAACTATGAGGGCACTCCGCAAGAGCATCATCGCGGTTATCGCTGCAGTTGCAGTCACGGTGAGCGGGACCGCTGCCGCGCAGGCAGCATTGGGAAACAGCGCACCGAAAGGCATCGATATTGCTGCCCACCAGCACCCCGGTGGCATGCCTATTGACTGGAATAAGGTGAAATCTGACGGCCAGTCCTTCGCCTTTGTTAAGGCCACCGAGGGTGGGGACTGGATTAACCCGCACTACGTTAAAGACATCCAAGCGGCCAATGCGCACGGCCTGAAGACTGGCGCATATCACTATGCGCGCCCAGCTGGCGATGCGAAGACGCAGGCGGCTAACTTTGCGGCGCAGATTGCGTTGGCGCCGAATCAGACGTTGCCGCCGGTGCTTGATATCGAGGTCTCCGAGGGCAAGTCGGCCTCCCAGTTGGAGAGCTGGATCGAGGAATTTACCTCCGAGCTCAAGCGCCTGACCAACCGCACCCCAATGATTTATACCTACAAGTACTTCTGGATGGGCGAGATGAATAACTCTCAGAAGTTCTCCAATATGCCACTGTGGTTGGCGGCATACCAGGATGAAGCCCCGGATCCAGTGGGTGGGTGGAAGAACCTGTCCTTCTGGCAGCGCTCTGGATCGGGCAAGGTCGCTGGTATTCCTACCGATGTGGACTTGAACCTCTTTAATGGCTCGAAGCAGCAGCTAGAGTCTTTTAGCGGCGGCAATTACGTCGATATCGGCGGCGCGCTCGATAGCCTCGTCCTCGACGATGGTGTGGACCTTAGCTCCGATAGCACGCCGGTGATTGGTGCAATCTTCGCCCTTGCGGCTGGCCTCATTGCAATGCCCCAGCTTGCCGATGCCGCCAAAGACGCCGGCCTCGATGCCCAGGCTGCTGAGGGCTTGGCGGCCTTTGTGAAGGCCTTGGAAGAGGAGGACGCTCTACCTCTGAAGCAACTTGGCAAGATGGCGGTCGGTGATTTCACCGTCGGCGACTTGGCACTACTGCTTGACAACGCGGGCCATGTCAATGGCGTCGACAAGGGCGAAGTTTCCGGCAATCAGGTCGAAGAAGCTAAGGATGCGGCGAAGAAGGCCGGTGCTGACGTGCCGGACTTCGATGCCGATCAAGTAGCTGACTTGCTCAATCGCGTGCTGAAGTAGCTCCCGCAAAGAATTTACGGGTCCAGCTTTCATCCTTAAAGTGTGCGGGAACGGCCCCGCCTAAGAGTGCCTTTGCCAGTTGAGCAGCTTGTACCGAGCCCTCAGCTGGCAGTTGTGTATCTGAGGCCAGTAAGATGATGTTTCCATATCGGCGCCCCTTGAGCATGGGCGGGTCAGCGATTACAGCGAGGTGATCGAAGACCTCAGAAAGCCCGGCCAATTCCTTCTTCGCCAACTGGAGGTCCGAGTGATCGCCGCAGTTGGCCACGTAGAGCCCGCCTCCAGAAAGGGATGATTTGGCCGCTTGGAAAAACTCCACCGTGGTCAGGTTTTTCGGCGTTGTATCCCCAGCGAAGACATCGCGGATAATGATATCGCGGCTGGCGGGCAGAAAACCTTCGGTTTCCTTTCGGGCGTCGCCGGGGCGGATCTTGACGGTGGGAGAACGGGGGACATCGAAAAGCTCGCGGACTAATTCGCCCAGCTTAGCATCAAGCTCGACTACCGTATGGCGGCTGTCCGGCCAAAGCTCGGCGAAGTAGCGCGGGAGTGAGCAGCCGGCCCCGCCGAGGTGGGTAACGCGCAGCTTATTAGGGGAGACCGTATTAAGCTGTTCCACCGCCGCTGCGATCCAGCGCATATATTCAAAGTCGAGTTCCTGCGGCTCGCCCAGCACGATATGGCTGCTAGGAACGCCATTGACGTTAAGGATATAGGCTCCGTCGCGGAATTCATCCGGTACGACCTCGGCGGTGCCGGTGGATATCTCGTAGGTCCCGGCAATGCTTGACCTGTTCGCAGCTCGCTTTCTACCCATGGGATTCAAGCTTAGGGAATGGAATCGATTTAAGCTGCGTTGGGGCAAGGGAGTACACTTTCGGGCCTGTAGTCGAGGTATTTAAAGGGGAATGCAATGCGAGTATTGGTAGCAATGTCTGGCGGCGTGGACTCATCTGTCGCCGCCGCCCGTGCGGTGGAGGCTGGCCACGATGTCGTCGGCGTGCACCTGGCCCTGCATAAGGACGCGCAGCAAACGCGCGAAAAGGCCCGCGGCTGCTGTTCGTTGGAGGATTCCGCCGATGCCCGCCGCATTTGCGATAAGTTGGGCATTCCGTTCTATGTATGGGACTTTTCGGAGGAATTCAAGGAAGAGGTCATCACGGACTTCGTGGATTCCTATGCCCGCGGTGAAACCCCGAATCCCTGCCTGCGCTGCAATGAGAAGATTAAGTTCCGCGCGCTGCTGCAAAAGGGCATGGCCCTAGGCTTTGATGCCGTTGCGACCGGCCACTACGCCACCCTTGATGATGATGGCTACATGCGCCGCTCCAAGGATGAGAATAAAGACCAGTCATATGTGCTCGGCGTTATTTCCGCCGAGGAGCTGGAGCACTGCTTTTTCCCCATCGGTGATACCCCCAAGCCGCAAATCCGCGAAGAGGCTGCGGCACACGGTTTTTCCACAGCGAAGAAGCCGGATTCTTATGACATCTGCTTCATTCCAGACGGAAATACCCAGCAGTTCCTTGGATCGCGGATCGGCCTTCGCCCCGGCATGATCGTGGACCAAGAGGGAACGGAGCTTAAGGAACATGATGGTGCGTGGAACTACACCATCGGTCAGCGCAAGGGCCTGGACATCAAGGCCCCGGCTGCCGATGGCCGCCCGCGCTACGTTACCGATATCGACGCCGCAACGGGCACGGTGACTGTTGGCGCGCGCGAGGACTTGGCGGTTACCGCCATCCGGGCTGACCGCTTGAAGTATCTGCACCCTGGTATGGACGGCGACTTTGAGTGCGAGGTGCAGGTTCGTGCGCACGGTTCCGTAGTGCCGTGCATTGCCCACGTGGACCGCGCCGCTGATTCGATGCGATTGGAGCTCAAGGAGCCACTGTCTGGCGTTGCCCGTGGACAGGCCGCAGTGCTGTACCTGCCTTCCCCGGATGACCTGGGTGATATCGTCATTGGTTCCGGCACCATCTGCGAGACACTGTAGATGACCGGATTCGCACTCGGGCCCATGTCCGGCACGTCCATGGCGGAAGCCGCCGACATCATTATGGGCGAGACCGAGCTTCCCGCCATCCCGCAGCTACCGGAACGCGGGCTGGGCTCCGATTCGGTGGGGCGTACCGCAAGCATGCTCGAGGCTATCACTATCGATCGCGGCCCCCGTTCGTGGCGCATGACGGCCCGTCCCCAGCTGCTTACTCGCCGCGCATGGGATCGCCTCGAGCGCGACCTCGATGAGGTACAGCAGGTCTGGGGAGAGACCGTGCCTCGCATCAAGGTGCAGGCGCTCGGCCCGTGGTCGCTGGCGGCCAGCATTGAGCTTGCCGATGGCCACCGCGTACTCACCGATTCCGGTGCCTTTGCGGAGCTTTCCGATGCCCTGCTGCACGGCATCCACGCCCACGCTACTGACGTCGCACGCCGCTTCCACGGAGAGGTCGTGGTGCAACTGGATGAGCCGCTGCTTGCCGATGTCATCGCTGGCCGCATTCCAGGAACCACCGACTTCGATTCGATATCCGCCGTCCCTGACGAGGTGGCACTCGAGACCCTCCTGCGCTTTGAGGCGGATTATCTTTATTGTCCGCCGCTGTGGTCGGTGGCTGGGGCCGCGACAACATTCCTCGTTGATGCGCGCTACCGCGACTGCCTTTCTACCCCGGAGCATTTCGATGGAATGGGCGAGCACCTTTCGGAAGGCCGCCGGGTCGGTGTCGCACTTTCCGGCAAAGACGCGCGGGCAGAGGCGATTTCACTTGCCCGCCACCTGGACCGCATTGGCATGCCGCGTGAGCTGCTCGTGGATCACTTTGATGTGTTTCCGGCTGGGGCATCGGCAAGCACCTTGCGCTCTGTAACCGAGACTGCCGCGATCCTCACCCGCGATGCGGGCGACCTTTAAGCGGCGCGCCCGAGGCTATCTGTCTTCGGAGACTTTTCACTGTGATCTGTGTAAATACGCCAGGCGACAGCGCCCATGTGCAGGGAGCAAGCGGCTACGAGAGCGTACCACCATCCGTAGTTGACTTCCCTGTACCACGGAACTGCGTTACCAATGAAGGCGATTATGACGATGCTGATAATCGCTGACGCGATAAGCATCCCCGGGGAAGATGGTTTTTTGAGCGCTTTCCACGTGCCCCACACTTCGGATGCGGTGATGGCGGCAAGGATTAGGGTGGTAATCATTGGAATTCCTTAAATGTCATCGAATAGCGCTTGGGCGAGGTCACTAGTCCACATCGGAGTGTCATTATTGGCGAAGGCTGCGCGCTTATTTTCCGGATCTATGATGAGCATTGTGGAGTAGCCACCCGTTCCGCCGTCGTGCCAGAAGCTTTGGTTGTCTTCGCTTTTTTGCCAGCCATAGGCCATATCGCCGTTATCCATAATCCACTCAGCGAAAGCTGCCATGTCATGTGCAGTCGATCGTATTGCGCCCGCTGCGGCATTGCTGCCTTCCATCTCCCATGGATCGGCCTCCCGGCCGGTGGCAGTAAGGCCCCGTGGGGCATCATCGGGGACAGATCGTGGGGCCATGAGGTAGGTCTCCGTCATTCCGGCAGGTTGAAAGATTCTCTCCTGAAGCAGGTCTTCATAGGATGTATCTGCTGCCGTTTCCAGGAGGTGGCCGAGTAGTCCATATCCCATATTGGAATAAGTCTCTGTTCCACGATCTTTAAGATCCGCTTCGGTGGCAGCATCGAGGATATCTTGGGTGGTCTCACCTGCGTAGGGATTAGCACCAGTGACCGCCGTGATTGCATCAGCGAAAATATTCCCTTGTGCTAGCCGGGGTAATCCTGAGGTGTGGTTGAGCAACTCTTGTACCGTGACCTCGGAAATGGGTGCTTGGCCAGCATCCAGTACATCGCCCACGGTGGTGTCAAGGCTTATCTTTCCTTCTTCCACAAGCTGGTGAGCTAATTCTGCGGTGAACATCTTGGTCACCGAACCGATTTCCACCTCGGTGTGTTCATTCGCACCGAGTCCTGCGAAGGTGGCTTTCCCTTCGTGCAGCGTGAAGGCGGTGAGATTATTGAAACCCGGTTCGGTGTGTTTGCGCAGTGTGGCGGACAGAGTGGCGTCGCCTGTTTCCGTGGTGGCCACAGCGATCCGCCGCGGCCCAATCATGAGTAAGAGGACCGCTGTCATGATGGTGGCGGTGATGGCTAGCGCCATTTTTCGCTTTCGCATTAGTGATCCTCGCTTGCGGTAATGATAGTGAGCAGGGGGATGACGCGGGCCGCTCGGATTGAGTATTCCCCGTTTGTCTTGGTGGTCCAGCCACCATTAGTAAGCGCACTGAGGTGATGGTAGGCGGTGCCGGTGGAGGTGACGATTTCCTCTTCCACCAGTTCTGTGGCGGTGGCTGGTGAGCTAAGTAGGCGGCGCAGGATTTCACCGCGCACGGGGTGTGCCAATGCAGCGAGGCGGTCGAGATTATCGGTCCAGTCTCCAGCGGTCACTGTGTTTGTTGGGCGCTGCCATTGGTAGACATAGGAGCCTAGGCCGGTGGTGATGTTGCCGCCAAAAATGACGGACCCCTCAGGAAGCTGGTCAGAAGGTTCAAGCGCATCCGCAAGCCACATGGTGGACTCGCTTGCGGATGATTCGATGGGGTCAGGGGCGGGGTTTTCGAGTTTTGTGACGCGAGCCTCGAGATGGGCAATGCGCGATTCTAAGGAATCCATATTTCTAGAATTCCAAAATTCTAGAAATATGGCAAGGAAATTAGGAAATTAGCGGCCACGCCGTCGAGACATCGGAGGCATCGCGCCCCTTGCCCTCTAGGTACTTCTTGAAGGCGACGCGGTCCTCGTACCACTTGACCGCCTGGAACTCCATGAGCTCGTTTTCGTCCATCTGCGCGAGGTTGGGGTAATGCTGGCGA
The DNA here is from genome assembly GCF_030227225.1 of Corynebacterium rhinophilum. Taxonomy (GTDB): domain Bacteria; phylum Actinomycetota; class Actinomycetes; order Mycobacteriales; family Mycobacteriaceae; genus Corynebacterium; species Corynebacterium rhinophilum. The sequence goes on along the minus strand of NZ_JASPHQ010000009.1, from coordinate 15,142 downwards.
ACCTGCTTCCAGGCCACGCGGGCGGCAGCGAGGGCATCGGCAGTGGCCTCATGCGCATTGCCCAATTCCACGCCGTAGTGCTCACACACCGCGCCAAGGGTGCGCTTGCCCTTGCGCCACTTATCGCTCACGCGATCAATGACGTACGGATCAAAGACGGGGCCGGTGACCGTGAAATCGCCGGTAAGGCTGCGCAGGACGGTAAGGTCAAAGGCCGCGTTATACACGATGAGCGTCAGGCCGTCGTCCCACGCGGACTTGATGGCATTAACCGTGTCTTTGAGGACCTCCTCGTGCGGGCGGCCTTCAGCCTGAGCCTTTTCCGTTGTGATTCCATGCACGTCTGTTGCGGCTTGGGGGATCTCGACGCCGGGATCCGCAAGGTGCTCTACCTTCTGGACATCGCGTCCGTCAATTCGGACTAGGGCTGAGGTAACGATACGAGCGTCTTTGGGGTTGGCGGAGGTGGTCTCAAGGTCGAAGGCGAGCATGCGGGAGGCGTCGAAGTTCATGGTCCATACCTTAGTAGCTAGCCCAGACATGGGGGATCGCTAGACTTGGATACCGTGACTAATCCAGCTGATGTGCAACGTGAATGGAACGACTTGGCGCAAGAAGTGCGCCGCCACCGCAACCTGTATTACAACGGTGAACCCGCGATTCCCGATGCCGACTTTGATGCGCTTTTCCAGCGCCTGGTGGACCTAGAAAAGCAGCACCCGGAGCTGGCGGTTCCGGATTCGCCTACCCAGCAGGTAGGCGCCGCGCCGAACGCCGGTGAGGATATTGAGCACCTCGAGCGCATGATGAGCCTAGACAATGTCTTTAGCGCCGGTGAGATGCAGGACTGGTTGGATAGGACGCCCGCCAAGACCTACCTGACGGAGCTGAAGATCGATGGCCTCTCCATCGACCTGGTCTACCGCAACGGGCGTTTGGACACGGCCGCTACCCGTGGTGATGGCACCGTGGGCGAGGAGATTACCGCCAATGCGCGGGTCATTTCTGATATCCCGCACGAACTTACGGGCACAGAAGAGTACCCAGTTCCGGAACTCATTGAAATCCGCGGTGAAGTCTATATGCGCCCCGAGGATTTCGAAGAAATCAATGAGGAGCGCGCGGCGGACGGCAAGGCTCGGTTTGCCAATCCCCGCAACGCTGCGGCCGGCGGACTGCGCATGAAGGATCCCGCAGAGGTGAAAAAGCGCCGCCTGCGCATGGTTTGCCATGGCCTAGGCGCGCGCGAGGGATTTTCCCCCTCCTCCCAGCACGATGCCTATAAGGCCATCGCAGCATGGGGGCTGCCCGTCTCGCCCTATACCAAGCAGGTGCACTCCGCCGCCGAAGTACAAGAGGAAGTATCTTACTGGGCCGAACACCGCCACGATGCGATTTTTGAAATGGATGGGCTCGTGGTCAAGGTGGACGATTTGGGCTCACAGCGCCAGCTCGGGGCGACCTCCCGCGCGCCGCGCTGGGCTATCGCCTATAAGTACCCGCCAGAAGAGGTCACGACGAAGCTAAAAAACATCGAGGTCGGTGTCGGGCGTACGGGGCGCGTTACCCCCTTTGCCATCATGGAACCGGTCTTTGTCTCCGGCTCCACGGTATCCATGGCCACCCTGCACAACCAGTCTGAGGTCAAGCGCAAGGGCGTGCTCATCGGAGATACCATTATTATTCGCAAGGCCGGCGAAATCATTCCAGAGGTACTAGGCCCCGTGCGCGAACAGCGCGATGGCAGCGAATATGAATGGAGCTTCCCCACGCAGTGCCCAGCCTGCGGCACGACGCTCGCCCCGCAAAAGGATGGCGATGCTGATTGGCGATGCCCCAATACTCAATCTTGTCCAGCCCAGCTCTCCGCGCGACTGGAATACCTCGCTTCCCGCAAGGGCCTCGATATCGAGGCACTGGGAGAGAAGGGGGCCATGGACCTCATCGAAAACGGTATCCTCACCGATGAATCCGAGCTCTTTGAGCTAACGGAAGAAAAACTGCTTGCTTCCGATGTCTATACGGCCAAGCGCGATACGAAGGATAAGCGCAGCAAAAAAGAGGGCAACGCCAAGGTCAATACCGCGGGCAAGAACCTGCTGCAGAACTTAGAAGAGGTTAAAGACCGCGACTTCTGGCGGGTGCTGGTCTCACTTTCTATTCGCCACGTCGGCCCTATTGCCGCCCGCGCCTTGGCAGCACGCTACGGCTCCATGGAGAAGCTGCGTGCCGCTAAGACCGAGGACCTTGCAGAGGTAGACGGTGTGGGTGCAGTCATCGCTGAGTCCTTCCACGCCTGGTTCGAGGTGGACTGGCACCGCACCATCGTCGAGAAATGGGCAGAAGCCGGCCTAGCTATGGAGGTAGCCGCTGAAGACAGGAAAGAACAGACCCTAGAGGGCCTGACCATCGTTGTCACCGGTAGCCTCGAAGACTTCACACGCGATTCCGCCAAGGAAGCCATCATCAGGCGCGGCGGAAAGGCAACCGGTTCCGTATCGAAGAAAACTTCCTACCTTGTCGCTGGGGCGAATGCCGGCTCCAAGGAGGATAAGGCCCGCGATCTCGGGGTGCCTATCTTGAACGAAGAGCAATTCCACACGCTCTTAAACACCGGGGGGGTATAGCCGCGCCGGGCTGGGCTTATTTGAGGAAGGCGCCCAGAATCGTGCCGATGTGGCCGAGGTGCTCGACCTCGGAGGCCAAGTATTCTGGCCCGCCGGTGCGGCCCATGGCGATGACCATCCCGGTATCTCCCAGGGGAGCGGCGGCCAGGGCAGAATCGAGCAGCGCCCAGCTTTCTGGCACCCACTCGTCCTTATCGGGGTGCAAGGTGCGTGCGCTGTCGATATTGAGGTCGACCGGAATCGTATCGTCATCGGCAGGGGCCGCGTTTGAGGAGGCGACGCGGTGAATGGGCTCATTATTGTCAATGACAATGGCCCACGTGGAGGTCGCTGCTTTTGGAATGGCCGCGACGACTTCCTCCATTGCTGCTGTGACGTTCGAGGCATTGGCTGCAACGCGCGCTAATAACTCGATCTGCCCGCGCCGGTCCACGCGGCCACTGAAGGGCCGAATTGAATCTATTTCCACGCCATGGACGGAGGCGGCGGCGGTGATGAGTGCATCAGCCATCGCGTCTGCGGGAAGCTCAATGACAATGTCATCCATGACGGTGCCATCCGGGAAGGCTTCTACGATGTCAACGGATTGGATATTTCCGTCAACCAGCCCGAAGGCCTCCGAAAGCTGGCCCAAACTACCAGGGGTATCGGGAAGCAGGACACGGATTAGGTAAGACATTAAGTCGCACGCTTTCAGTAGCTTGTAGTCCCATTTACGATACCTGGGTCACAGTGCGGCGTTCAAGGGGCAATAATTCGGGGTGACTCGGCGACTGCGCGGGTTGGTGCAGTATTATGGAGCCTTAGCAATTTACATAGTACGAGCGGGAAAATAATTTTCACCTGCGCGTCGATTATGGAAAAAGGATGGAGTTCGCGTGTCTGAGATTTCGCGTGATGAGGTAGCCCACCTTGCCAAGCTTTCCCGCCTGGCATTAAGCGATGAAGAGCTAGCCCAATTCGCAAGCCAGATTGATGAAATTGTTGATTCCGTTTCCGCAGTAAGGAACGTGGACACTGAAGGCGTGGAACCGATGAGCCACCCGCACTCCGTGGATGCACCGATGCGCGAAGACGTCATCGTGCGCACCCTTACCGCTGAGCAGGCCTTGGATCAGGCGCCGGCCGTGGAAGATGAGCGATTCGTCGTGCCGCAGATTTTGGGAGGAGAGTAAATGACCAACGTTGTCGTACCTGCGGAGGGACTGACCTCTTTGACCGCCGCCGAGCTGGCGGAAAAGATTCACTCGCGCGAGGTGACCTCCCGCGAGGTTACCCAGGCCTTTTTGGATCGCATTGCGGAAACCAATCCCGAACTTAACTCCTTCCTGCACGTGGGGCAGGAGGAAGCACTGGCGGCTGCCGATGCCGTGGATAAGGCCCTCGACGCCGGCGAAAAGCCTGCATCGGCATTGGCCGGTGTGCCGCTGGCCTTGAAAGACCTGCTGGTTACTACCGATGCCCCCACCACCGCCGCATCCAAGATGCTTGAAGGCTACATGTCTCCCTACGACGCCACGGTGACCAAGCGTCTGCGCGAGGCCGGTATCCCGATCTTGGGTAAGACGAACCTGGACGAGTTTGCGATGGGTTCGTCCAATGAGAACTCCGCCTTTGGCCCAGTACACAACCCGTATGACACCGAGCGCACCCCGGGTGGCTCCGGCGGCGGCACGGCAGCGGCGCTGGCTTCGGGGCAGGCTCCTTTAGGTATTGGTACCGATACCGGCGGTTCCATCCGCCAGCCGGCGGCGCTGACCAATACCGTGGGCGTGAAGCCCACCTACGGCACGGTGTCTCGCTACGGCCTGATCGCGGCCGCGTCCTCGCTGGACCAGGCAGGTCCGTGTGGTCGTACCGTTCTGGATACCGCACTCCTGCACGAGGTTATTGCCGGCCACGATGCCTTCGACGCCACGTCTGTGGATAAACCGGTTGCCCCCGTGGTGGAGGCAGCCCGCGAAGGCGCGAATGGCGATCTGAGCGGCGTCAAGGTTGGACTCATCAAGCAATTCGAGCGCGATGGCTGGCAGGACGGCGTGATGGAGAACTACCACGCCGCCGTGGAACAGCTGCGCGAGCAGGGCGCGGAAATCGTCGAGGTGGACTGCCCGCACTTCGATGAGGCATTGGCCGCCTACTACCTGATCATGCCGTGTGAGGTCTCGTCCAACCTGGCCCGCTTTGATGGCATGCGCTACGGCCTGCGCGCTGGCGATGACGGATCCCACTCCGCGGAGCAGGTCATGTCCCAGTCCCGCGCAGAGGGATTCGGACCCGAGGTCAAGCGCCGCATCATGCTGGGCACGTATGCGCTGTCCGTGGGCTATTACGATGCCTACTACCTGCAGGCGCAGCGCGTGCGCACCCTGGTTGCCCAAGACTTTGCCCGCGCCTTTGAGCAGGCTGACGTGCTGGTTTCGCCAACCACCCCGACCACGGCGTTCAAGCTGGGGGAGAAGGCCGAAGACCCCATGGCTATGTACAACTTCGACTTGTGCACCTTGCCGCTGAACCTGGCCGGCCTGTGTGGCATGTCCGTGCCTTCCGGTATGGCTGCAGATACCAACCTGCCTACCGGTTTGCAGATCATGGCACCGGCTTTCCAGGATGACCGCTTGTACAAAGTGGGCGCAGCCTATGAAGCCAAGCGCCAAAAATAGCCGCGCTATCTAAAATCGTTGTCACTGTGAAATAGCTGCGGATTAGATAACGATTCGTTTACACCCCTGTTGGATGTCCATCCAGCAGGGGTAAATTATTGGGTATGACTTTGAAAAAGATTGCAACCGCGACGATGTCCGTCTCCGCAGCTGCGCTCATGACCATGGGCGTCGCAAACGCTGAGGAACCCGCAGCAAACCCCGCACCGGCTGAGTCCGGTACCGAGGTAGCAGACACCACCGCCAAGAGCGACTTGGTGGAATCCCTGCCGGCAGACGCTGACAAGCTGGTACCGAATATTGAGGGCCAGACCATCACCGGTGAGCTGCACTCCGTCAAGGAAGACGGCAAGTTCACCGTGCAGTTCGACAAGGACCAGTCCTTGGTTCTCGATGATGGCTGCAATATCTACACCACCTCCTACGATGTGGATAAGGATGGCACCATCCACGTAGGTGACTTCGCCTCCACCTTGGCGGCGTGCGATGACCACACCCAGGCACTTTCTGATTCCCTGCGTGACGTTCTCGAGTCCGAGCCTTCCTTCTATGCTCTGCCTGACGGCCAGGCTGCACTGGGCACTGAGGATAACGCCGTTGTCTTCAACGTTGTTGAGTAAATACTCACAAGACCACTCAGCACCATGATCCTCCTTGGCGGGGGACCATGGTGCTGTTGTGTATGTGGCGGGGTGGGCTACTTGGCATCGGAAAGCGCGTAGGCGGCTCCGGCAGAGGCGGCCGTTACGGCGAGGACTGCTGGCCAGGATCCAATCTTCTTGGCCAATGGGTGGGAGGCGCCGAACGCGCCGACATACAGGGCAGACAGGCCAGCGGTCGTGGCTGGATTGGTTTTCTTGGCCCAGGAACGGCCGGCCCACAGGCCCGCTGCGCCGAGGATGACGCCGCCGAGAGGGCGAATACCGGTCTCGCGGGCGGTGACCCAACCACCGATAAGGCCGAGGGTAACGGTGGTGGCGGTGGATACGTCTTGTGGCTTTTTGATATCAATCATGGACATGGTGGCCAGTCTAGGCCTGATTTGTGTGCCCCGCTAGAATTCCTGCCATGACTGTGGAGACTAACCTGCCATCGGAGCGCCAGGCATGGCTCGCCATGTTCGCCCTATCCCTCGGTTTCTTTGTATCCCTGTTGGACCAGTCGATGGTGGCCATCGCCCTGCCGGATATTCAGGCGGATTTAGGCGCCACGGTTAATGAAATCATGTGGGTATCGGCAGCCTTTTTGCTTGCCGTGGTGGTGCCGCTACTTTTTACGGGGCGGCTTGGTGATGTCCTAGGCCAGCGCGCCCTGTTTTGTATCGGGGTGGCGCTATTTGGGATCGGCGCAGCAGCGTGTGCGCTGGCGCCGTCGATAGAAGTGCTCATCGTCGCGCGCATCGTGCAGGGCCTAGGCGCATCCTTGGAGATGCCACAGACGATGTCCGTTATTAACCGGGTATTCGCCCGCGAGCGGCGCGGGCGTGCGCTCGGGGTGTGGGGGATTATCGGCTCGGTGGCGTCATTGGCCGGGCCGCTAGTCGGCGGGTTCCTCGTGGCTTCTTTCGGCTGGCAGGCGGCTTTCTGGGTGCATATTCCATTTGTTATCGCCGCCATTGTGCTGGCCCTGCTGTGGATACCGAAGCTGCCGACGACGGCCCAGGACATCGATAAACCCTCGGCCATAGTCTCGCTCATTGCGCTTGGCTCGATTGTCTTTGGCATCCAACAAGGCCCAGAGCTGGACTGGGATTGGCGGGTGCTGGTGGTGCTTGCCATCGGCATAGTTGCAAGCATCGCGTTCGTGCGCCTGCAGGCTAGCGCGCAGACGCGCGGCTCCACGCCGCTCTTTCCGGTGGAACTCTTTCACAACCGCAACTATGCGGCCGGCTCCGTGGGCATTTTGACCATGGGCTTTATGGCAGCTTCTGTCATGTTGCCGGTGATGTTGTGGCTGCAATCGGTCAAGGGGCTATCCGCCGGAGAAGCCGGCATCATCGTGGCTCCCATGGCGCTGGTCTCGATGCTGATGTCACCCATCGCGGGCATCCTTACGGACGCGGTGAATCCGCGCTTGATGGGGCTGGTGGGATTTAGCCTCATGATCGCCTCGCTGTGTGTGGCCTGGTGGGTCATGCATGCCGATGCCAATCCGTGGTGGCTGGCATTGCCCATCGCCGCCCTAGGAATTGGCCAGTCCTTTATCTGGGGCTCCAACGCGGCAACGACGCTGCGCGATATTTCACCTCATCACATGGGCGCGGCGTCCGGAGCATATAACACCTCCCGCCAGGTGGGATCCGTGGTAGGCGTGGCTTTAGTCTCCGCCGTCATGCAAACGGGTAATCCGACCACGGCGATCATCAATTCGATTCTCGTGATTGTTATCGCGCTGGTGGTGGGGCTTATCTCCTCGCTGCGCTACGTGGACACGCTGCATGGATAAAAATCCTGCGCTAAATTGGGGATTATGCGTCTAGCTGTACTGACTTCCGGTGGCGATTGCCCCGGCCTGAATGCTGTAATCCGTGCGGTTGTGCGAACCGCATCCAACGAATTTGGCGATACCGTCGTGGGCTACGAAGACGGGTGGGTTGGCCTTTTAGAAGACCGCCGGCGCGATCTCTACGACGATGCCAGCATCGACCGGATTCTTCTGCGCGGCGGCACCATCTTGGGCACCGGCCGTCTGCACCCCGATAAGTTCAAGGCCGGCTTGGAACAGATCAAGACGAATATGCGCGAGGCCGAAGTCGATGCCCTCGTTGCCATCGGCGGCGAAGGCACGCTCAAGGGCGCTAAGTGGCTTAACGATAATGGCATCCCCGTCGTGGGCGTGCCGAAGACCATTGACAATGACGTCAACGCCACGGACTATACCTTCGGCTTTGATACCGCGGTATCGGTGGCAACGGATGCGATCGACCGTCTGCATACGACGGCGGAGTCCCACAACCGCATCCTCATCGTGGAGGTCATGGGCCGCCACGTAGGCTGGATTGCGCTGCATGCCGGCATGGCCGGCGGCGCACACTACACAGTGATCCCGGAAGAGCCCTTTGATATCGCGGAAATTACCAAGGCGATGGAACGCCGCTTCCAGATGGGCGAGAAGTACGGCATCATTTGCGTGGCCGAAGGCGCCCTGCCGAAGGAGGGCACCATGGAGTTTGAAGCCGGCGGCGTCGACCAATTTGGCCACCAAACCTTCAACGGAATTGGCCAGGTCATTGGCGATGAAATCAATAAGCGCACCGGCTATGACGTGCGCACCACCGTCTTGGGGCACATTCAGCGCGGCGGCACACCCACCGCGTATGACCGCGTTCTGGCGACCCGCTACGGCGTGCACGCTGCCCGCGCGGCGCACAACGGGGATTCAGGAATGTGTGTGGCCTTGCACGGCGAAGATATCGAACTGGTGCCTTTGGAAGAGGCCGTGGGCACGTTGAAGACGGTGCCAGATGCCCGCTACCGCAATGCGCAGGCGCTCTTCGGCTAAAGCCTTTTTAGCCCCGCCGTCTCGAATATTAAGATCGCCCTCTCACATGGTGGGAGGGTACTCTTTTGTATATGAGTACCGATAGTGCTACAGAAAAACAGGAAGAACGGCAAGCGCTCATCGCGGCGCTGGGTTTTCCCATACTCGTAATCATCGGCGGCATTATTGGATATATCGCCCCTGACACCGCGGCATCCTTTGCCCCGCAGGTAACGCCGTTGCTGGGCATCGTCATGTTCGGCATGGGGCTTACCCTCAAGCCCGTAGATTTTGCACTCGTGGCGCGCAGGCCGCTGCCGGTGGTGCTCGGCGTGGTGGCGCAGTTCGTCATTATGCCGCTTATCGCGCTCGCCGTGGTGGCAGTAATGGATCTGCCAGAGGCGGTTGCGGCCGGCGTGATTTTGGTCGGCTGCGCCCCGGGTGGCACGAGCTCTAACGTGGTGTCCTACTTATCGCGCGGCGATGTCGCGCTTTCAGTGACCATGACCTCTATCTCTACGCTTTTGGCGCCCATCCTCACCCCGCTATTGACCTTGTGGTTGGCGGGCGAATACATGCCGGTCTCCGCGGCATCGATGGCGTGGTCCATCGTGAAGGTGGTGCTCGTTCCGGTCATCGCGGGCATTATCATCGGCATGCTGCTTCCCCGGCTCGTGGCAAAGATTCAGGCGGCTTTGCCGTGGATTTCCGTTACCGCGATTGCCTTGATCGTGTGCATCGTGGTCGGCGGCGCGCATGACAATATCGCCACAGCCGGTGCGCTGGTCTTTGCTGCCGTGGTCATTCACAATGCGTGCGGCTATGGGCTGGGCTATCTCGCAGGCCTTTTTACCCGCCAGCCGGTTCCGGTGCGCCGCACCATGGCCGTGGAGGTGGGAATGCAAAATTCCGGGCTAGCTACCAGCCTTGCCTCTTCCTACATGAGCCCACTGGCCGCCTTGCCCGGCGCCGTCTTTTCCGTGTGGCACAACTTGTCCGGCGCTATCTTGGCCGCACTGTGCCGCTTTAGCGATGCCCGCACGGGCGCAGTCAGCTAAAAATTAATGGTGACAGCGGGGAAGTCTTGGTCTACGAACCAGGGCTCTTCCGTAATGGTGAGCGGGGGTTGGCCTTCCTCGAAGGCTAAGGTATCGCCGCCTTTGACGGTGGCGCCTTGCAGGATGTGATTGGCGATATTTGCCAGCTTGTAATAGAGGTCCGTCGGATCCATCGAGCTGGTGCGCGCCTGAATTTCCGGGTGGCCTGCTTGGACCAGACCCATGGAATAGCCGCGGAGCTCGCCGCCAGATTGGGTAATCCACACCGGTGCAATGTGCATGGGTGCGAGGTCATTGCGCACGGCGTCATTAAACATCGCCGGGGAGATGGAGACGTTCCCGCGCGGGTTGTGGATGATGAGGCAATTGGGGTGCTGGGCTACGGCGGACGTCGCCTGGGACAGCAGCTCGAGGTGCTCGCGGCGCGGCTCGCGAAATTGATGGGAGAGGTCGTGTTCCTTGTTATCAGGAAGGACCGAGACGAGCACCTGGGATCCCGCAGTGTTGAGGTTGCCGGCATCGGCGCTCAAGATGGGGTGGAGGCCGTAACTATCCGGGGTGGGTGCAGAATCGATGGTCTGGTAGTGCAGGAGAAAAGCGCCATCGAAAGGCACCACGAGGCTACCCGGGTTCTTGCCGGGAGTAATCTCGCCGACGCGTCCCGAAAAGGTGCTGCTGACGGCGTCTTTGATCTCATCGGTAGTAGGGGCGGTGGAAAAGACCGCGATGTTTATGAGTGGGGCATCGACAAGCGAATTGTCTACGGTATGTGGAGTCGTCATGACAGTCACCCTAGGGGCTAGCGCGCGAGAGTGCACGGACGTATTAAGATGGCACGCATGACTGCTGCGATGTATGACCTGATGGACTTTGACGAGGTCCTCGATAAGTATGAACCGGTAATGGGCATGGAAGTCCACGTGGAGCTGGATACGGAAACCAAGATGTTTTCCACTTCTGCCACGAACTTCAGCGCAGCCCCTAACTCCAATACCGATCCGGTATCGCTGGGCCTTCCCGGGGCACTTCCCGTGGTTAACTCCAAGGGCGTGGAGGGTGCAATCAAGATTGGCCTGGCGCTCAATTGTTCCATCGCGGAATCCTCGCGCTTTGCCCGCAAGAATTATTTCTACCCGGACCAGCCAAAGAACTACCAGATTTCCCAGTACGATGAGCCGATTGCCTATGACGGCTACCTCGACGTTGTGCTGGAAGACGGCACGGAATGGCGCGTGGAGATTGAGCGCGCCCACATGGAAGAAGACACCGGCAAGCTGACCCACCTGGGTGGCGCCGATGGCCGCATTCATGGTGCCACCGCATCCTTGGTGGACTGCAACCGCGCGGGCATTCCGCTCATTGAGATCGTCACCAAGCCCATCATCGGCGCCGGCGAGCGCGCCCCTGAGGTGGCGAAGGCCTATGTCTCGGCGCTGCGCGAGCTCGTCGCCGCCTTGGGTGTGTCCGATGCCCGCATGGATCAAGGTTCCATGCGCGTGGACTCCAATCTGTCCTTGCGCCCTATCGGCCAAGAAGAATTCGGGACCCGTACCGAGACGAAAAACATCAACTCCATGCGCTCGGTCGAACAGGCGGTGCGCTTTGAGATGCAGCGCCAGGCGCAGGTCTTGGACGATGGCGGCAGCATCGAGCAGGAGACCCGCCACTACCAAGAGACTGATGGTTCTACCTCCAAGGGCCGCCCGAAGGAGACCGCGGAGGACTACCGCTACTTCAATGACCCGGATTTGCCGCCGGTTATCGCCCCGCGCGAGTGGGTTGAAGAGCTGCGCGCAACCCTTCCGGAGCTGCCGTGGATCCGCCGCGCGCGCATCCAGGAGGAGTGGGGCATTAAGGACGAGGAGATGCGCGACCTGGTCAACGCGGGCGCGCTGGATCTCATCGTGGAAACGGTTGAAGCCGGCGCGAAGCCGGATGAGGCTCGTTCCTGGTGGGTGTCCTACCTGGCAGGTAAGGCCAATGAGCAGGACAAGACCTTGGCCGAGCTGGATATCACCCCAGCCCACATCGCCCGCGTCATCGCCCTGGTCAAGGAAGGAAAACTGACCACCAAGCTGGCGCGCCAAGCCGTCGATGGCGTGTTGGCGGGTGAGGGCGACGTTGATGAGGTCGTCGCCAAGCGCGGCCTCGAGGTCGTACGCGATGACGGCGCCATCGAAAAAGCCGTGGATGATGCATTGGCCGCAAACCCGGACATCGTGGAGAAGTACCGCGCCGGCAATAAAAAGGTCACCGGTGCGATTGTCGGTGCCGTGATGAAGGCGACGCAGGGCAAGGCGGATCCGGGTCAGGTTAATAAGCTGATCGCGGAGAAGCTGAGCTAAACGCCCACTAATCCAGCCGGTCTTCGGCCCTGCATCCGGCGGGGTCGGAGGCTGGCCTTCGTGGTTTTTAAATTGACTATAGTTTTCATTTGGGCAGGTCAGGGCGGTAAAGCGTAGACTATGTGACATGCCAATTAAATCTAAAGTTCTGCAAAAACGAGCCCGGGTGCACCATTTCGCACCGTAGAAATCGAACGCCGCGATCCCCGCGAAGATGACGTCGTCATCGATATCAAGGCGGCAGGCATTTGCCACTCGGATATTCACACCATTCGCAATGAGTGGGGCGAGGCTCACTTCCCGCTCACGGTGGGCCACGAGATCGCTGGCGTGGTCGAAGCCGTAGGGGACAAGGTCACTAAGTTTAAGGTGGGCGACCGCGTGGGGGTCGGCTGCTTGGTCAACTCCTGTGGGGTGTGCGAGCAGTGCCGCAATGGGCAGGAGCAAAACTGCCTGAACGGCTCGGTGGGAACCTATAACTCTGAAGACGTTGATGGAACCATTACCCAGGGCGGCTATGCGCAAAAGGTCGTGGTCAATGAGAATTTCGTGTTGACGATTCCAGAAGGCCTCGACTTTGATGTTGCCGCCCCGCTCTTGTGCGCCGGTATTACCACCTACTCGCCCTTGGCCCGGTGGCAGGTCAAGGAAGGCGATAAGGTAGCCATCGTTGGCCTTGGCGGACTGGGCCACATGGGTGTGCAGATCGCCGCCGCCAAGGGGGCTGAGGTCACCGTCATTTCCCGGTCCCTGCGCAAGGAACAAGAAGCCTATGGGCTCGGCGCGAAGCGGGTACTGGCATCGGGTGAGGACCCCGATTTCTTTGCTAACCACAAGGGCGAGTTCGATCTGATTTTGTCCACCATTTCCGCCTCCTATTCCCTCAATGACTACCTGCAGCTGTTGAAGCCCCGGGGGATCATGTCTGTGGTCGGCCTGCCCCCAGAGGAATTGGGAATCACCATGGGCAACCTCGTCGGTGGCGGCAAGGTATTGACCGGAAACAATATTGGCGGCATTGCCGAAACCCAAGAGATGCTGGACTTCTGTGCAGAACACGGTATTGGCGCGGTCATCGAAAAGGTGGGCGTTGATGACGTTGACGCAGCCTATGAGCGGGTTGTCGCCGGTGATGTAAAGTTCCGCTTCGTCATTGATACAGAAACTTTCGCGGATTAAGTATGTAAGCTACTTCATCGACAAAAGATGTTGTATTGTATTTCACGCACGTGCAAGTAGGATTTCGTTATTGGCTTACGTACCATGTGCACAGGAGCACACTCCTGCGCCGCGCCTCCCTGCATGCGTCGGGGGATAAGGAGGGGGCCTGGAACGCGCGCACTGGTGTGTGAAAATTATCCGCTACAAAAGTTAGGCAACTGTGTCTTATAAAAATATTCTCGCCATGGCCATGTCCTTCGTGGGCCTGCTGGTAGGCGCAGGCTTTGCTACGGGCCAAGAGGTCGTGCAATATTTCACCGCCTTCGGCTCCTGGGGTATTGCCGGCATTATTGTCGCAGCGGCCATTATGACGCTGGCGGGCACCGTGTTCTTGCAATTGGGCAGCTATTTCCACGCCACTGAGCACAACACGGTCTTCCGCAAAGTCACCCATCCCATCGTGTCCAAGCTATTGGACGTGGCCGTTATCATCACGCTCTTTGCCATCGGCTTCGTGATGCTGGCCGGTGCAGGTTCCAATATGGAGCAGCAATTTGGTTGGTCGGCTTGGATCGGCTCGACGCTGATGCTGGGGCTCGTGATTGCCGTCGGCATGATGGACGTCAATAAGGTGTCCAAGGTCATCGGTATGCTCACCCCGTCCATCATCATCGCCGTCATTGGCGTGGCCATCTACACCATGTTCCATATGCCAGACGATATTGGAGCGGCGATGGAAGCTTCCAGCCAAATCGATACCCCGATTGGCAACTGGCTGGTCTCCGCGCTGAACTACAACGGTCTGGCTTTGATGCTGGCGGTATCCATGTCGCTGGTCATCGGCGGCGATAATATTAGCCCGCGCGAGGCCGGCTGGGGCGGCATCTTCGGTGGCATCGTCTACTCCGTCATGATGGGCCTGGCAGGTTTTGCGCTGTTGATGAACGCCGAGGAGATCGAGGGCTCCGATATTCCGATGCTGTCCTTGGTCGATAGCGTCAACCCAGTCTTGGGTGGGATCATGGCCATCGTTATTTACCTGATGATTTTCAATACCGCCATTGGTATGTTCTACGCATTGGGTAAGCGCCTTTCCGCGGGCAACGAGGCAAAGTTCCGCGTTATCTTCATCGCCGGCTGTTTCGCAGGCTTCGGCGTCTCCTTCTTCGGTTTCAAGACCTTGATGCAGTACGTCTACCCGGTCATCGGTTATATGGGTATCGCGATGGTGGCCGTCTTGGTCTTTGCGTGGTTCCGCAGCCAGTCCAAGATTCAGGACGAGGCGCTGCGCCGCGAGCGCGTGCGTTCGCTGATGCACCTTAAGCTGAATCCGAACAAAGAATACGACGCAGATCGCTACGACGACGAGATTGGCCAGCACCTCGAGGATTCCAATATGGATAGCGAGTCCCTCTATGAAGAGCTCGTGACCGAGGTGACGGAAAAGCTCGACGGTGATGACGATGTGGACTTTGATAAGGAAGAATTTGAGAAGCAAAACCAGGACGATCACACCTACTACATCGAACGCGAGGGCGTAGAGCACGACCGCTCGCCGGAAGAGATTGAAAAGTGGATCGAAGAAACCGGTGCTATCGGTGACCCAGAGGAAGACGATGAGTCTTCCGAAGCGGAAAGCTCCCAGAAGTAATCTCGCCTTAGAGCAATAAATTTCCCTCCCCTGGATTTTGAACTGGCCCCCGAAAGTTGGACTGGTTTAATTCTAGGTGATGAGGGGTTCAAGGGTCTGATTCCGATATTGCATCGGGGTCAGGCCCTTGAGTCGTTGTTGGATGCGTTCGGTGTTG
>NZ_JASPHQ010000093.1 GCF_030227225.1 Corynebacterium rhinophilum | reverse complement strand
GTACTACGGTGGTCGCCGGCCTCATTCATAAGGGGCCCACCGTCAGTTACAGATACACCACGCTACTGGACGCAACCGGGTTAGGTTTATAGGTATTTGTCGAAGGGGTCGGGAAGGGCCACGGTCATTTGGTTGATGGCTTGTTTCCAGCCGGAAACTCGGGCTCCTTCCATGAGTCTGCCGGCTGTTCTTGAGACTCGTT
>NZ_JASPHQ010000092.1 GCF_030227225.1 Corynebacterium rhinophilum | reverse complement strand
TCATTCAACAATGAACTGCGTAAAGCTACCCGCAACAGGGTGCAGTTCACCAACGATGAATCAGCGCTGAAAACGCTATGGCTGATGATCTGCAATATCGAAGACAAACGCGCTGCAAAGAGAGCGAAGCAGGGCAAACGAGTCTCAAGAACAGCCGGCAGACTCATGGAAGGAGCCCGAGTTTCCGGCTGGAAACAAGCCATCAACCA
>NZ_JASPHQ010000091.1 GCF_030227225.1 Corynebacterium rhinophilum | reverse complement strand
AAAGAAGAAGGTGCTTCCTTTTGGGCACACGTGTGCGCCAACTTATCTAACCGCGGGGTCAAAGACGTCTTTATTGTCTGCTGTGACGGGCTGAAAGGCCTACCAGAGGCTTCTGGAGGCAACCTGGCCGAATTCCATGGTACAAACCTGCATCGTGCACCTGATTCGCGCCGCGAACCGGCAGGTCACCTACGGGGATCGCCGCGCTGT
>NZ_JASPHQ010000090.1 GCF_030227225.1 Corynebacterium rhinophilum | reverse complement strand
GATCAAAATGGTAATAAGAAGGCCGCTGCTTAACCCCTAAGCAGCTTAACTACGTGTCCACGATTTGCGGGCAACCCCACATCGGAATGGATGTTGGAAAATACTTCCACCACGCCTGCGTCTTAGATAGCCACGGCGCCCAGGTCCTGTCCAAACGAATCAATCAAAACGAGCAGGCTTTACACGCGCTCTTTTCGAATTTCTACTCTGGTAACAACAAGGTCCT
>NZ_JASPHQ010000008.1 GCF_030227225.1 Corynebacterium rhinophilum | reverse complement strand
ACTTCGTGCTCTCAAAGAAAACTACTCCCTACTAGTCGGTAACTGATTTCTCAGTCCAACTAATGGGGAGCAGTTCATTTCCCGGGGGAGGGATTTTCTATACCTTGTGCTTGCCGATGCCCCCTTTTAACGCTTGGGGCTGGAGCTGGGCTGGGGGTTAAAGCAGGAGGAGTTTGAGGGTCAGGCCAATCATGATGACGCCGATGCCAACGTTAATCCACCGCCATACCTCGGGGCGGGAGAGGACGTGGGAGAAGCGGGCTGCTCCAAAGCCAATGACGGGGAACCACGTAAAGCTGGCGGCAATCGCACCGCCGGCGAAAAGCCACCGGCCGGGGTCTCCATACTGGTTGGCGATGCCGCCGAGCATGACCAAAACGTCGACATAGGCGCCAGGATTGAGCCAGGTCAGTGCCAGCGCGGTAAGCAGCGGCTTGACCCAGGAGGGCGAGCGCTTGATCTCTTGGC
The DNA here is from genome assembly GCF_030227225.1 of Corynebacterium rhinophilum. GTDB lineage: Bacteria > Actinomycetota > Actinomycetes > Mycobacteriales > Mycobacteriaceae > Corynebacterium > Corynebacterium rhinophilum. The sequence continues at coordinate 104,673 of NZ_JASPHQ010000008.1, read as the reverse complement.
GTTGGGTGGTGGTAGTGGTGGCTACAGAGCCATGCTCGGTGCCGGCTCCACCCGAGGAGTCGCTGTCGCCGTCGAAGGTCGCGACTTCCTCGGTGGAATTGGGGGAAGTGGATTCCACGTCGATGGCCTCGCCTTTGGTTTTAAAGGCATCGCGGAAGCAGGTGAAGGTGAAAAAGGCGAGGTAGGCTGCGCCGATGTACTTGAGCGCCTCAAGTGCAGTGGGAAAGCGCTCCACCAGGTAGCCGACACCGGCGGTGCCGGAGGTAATAAGGATGACATCGGAAAGCGCGCACACCACGATGATGAGCCCGATGTGATCGCGGCGGATACCGTATTTCAACAGCATCGCATTTTGGGGGCCGACGGCCACAATGAGCGATAAACCAAGCACAAAACCAGCTAGCACGATGGACATGCCTCTAGTGTGAATCCAAGCCTTAAATAAGTCCAGTTAATCTATCTTCATATGGTTTAGAATAGCTTCATGAACCCCGTACATTTGGAAACCTTGCTGGCCATCGTGGAAGAAGGAAGCTTTGAGGTTGCCGCTTCGGTCCTGGGAATTTCTCCGTCTGCGGTGAGCCAACGCATCAAGGCCTTGGAGGCGAGTACCGGTCGCGTGCTGGTGCGGCGGGCGAACCCGGTGGGGGCGACGGAGGCCGGGGAGATCTTGGTGCAAGCGGCCCGGCGTATGGCGTTGGTGCAGGCAGAAACCGATGCGCGGTTAGGCCAGCGCCTAGCGCGCGTGCCCCTGTCGGTGGCCATCAACTCCGATTCGCTGGCCACGTGGTTTACGCAGGTATTAAGCGATACCGCGCAGCGGGGTGACGTTGCACTGCGCATCCGCATTGAGGATGAGGCACGCACCCTGGCGATGTTGCGGCGCGGCGATGTTCTAGGCGCCGTGACGAGGGAACATTCGCCGGTATCCGGGTGCGATTCCACGTTTTTGGGGATCATGCGCTATTTCGCCGTCGCCGCCCCGCACATCGCGGAGCGCTTCCACGCGGGCCAACTGACCTGGGAGACGATGCCGCTGGTGGGCTATGGCCCCAATGACCAGGTGCTTGATGATGCTATGCGGGATCGCTTTATTGATTCCCATGTTGTGCGCGCCCGGGTTTCGCAAATTCCCTCTTCGGAAGGCTACCTGGAGGCCGTGCGCGTGGGCCTGGGGTGGGGGCTATTGCCGCAGGCCCAGGCCCAGCCGCTGGTGGAATCGCAAGAGCTGTTGCTTCTCGATGACCACCAGCTCGACATCGACCTCTACTGGCAGCGCTGGCGCCTAGAATCCGAGGTCTTAAGCGATCTGACGCGGTCGGTGATTAACGCGGCTGCGGCGCTGGGAAGAGCTTAAGTTGGAAGTCTTCTGGGTTCTTTACTTCCTCGCCGGAGGGGATGGGACCTGGCAGTTGCACGCCAGGAGCGAAGGGCTGGCCGCCAAAACGGTCGCGGTCGTGCGGCTCTGCTAACCAGGACATATCCGGCCCCACCGGAACGATGCGGGTGGGGTTGATCTCGGAATGAGTGGCAAAGTAGTGCTGCTTGATTTCGGTGAAATCGGTGGTATCACCAAAACCTGGCAACTGGAAAAGTTCTTGCAGGTAGCCGCGCAGGTTGGGCAGTTCTTGAATCTTGTGGCGCGAGCATTTGAAGTGCGAGTAATACACGGGGTCGAAGCGTATAAGAGTGGCAAATAGGCGGATATCGGTCTCGGTAATGTGATCGCCGACCATATAACGCTGGGTGCCTAGGCGCTTCTCGGCCCAATCGAGTGCATCCCACAGCTGGTCATAGGCCTCTTCGTAGGCTTCTTGCGAACCGGCAAAACCGCAGCGGTACACGCCATTATTGATGCCGTGGAAAATGTACTCATTGAGCTCTTCCATCTCCTCGCGGTGCTGCTCTGGGAAGAGATCCGGGGCGCCTTCTGCTTGGAAGTCCGTCCACTGCTCAATAAAATCGCGCACCATAGAGGGGTAATCATTGGTGACCACGCGGCCCGTTGATTCTTCTACCAGGGCGGGTACGGTAATACCGCGGGGATAGTCCGGGAAGCGCTCGAAGTAGGCTTCCTGCAGGCGCTTGTAGCCCAAAACCGGGTCTACCTCGCCCTCATCTAAGTCGAATGTCCAGGACCGCGCGTCGTGTACGGGCCCGGCGAGGGCTAGGGAAATGGAATCTTCTAAACCTAATAAGCGGCGGGCGATGACCGCGCGGTGTGCCCACGGGCACGCGCGGGCGGCAACCAAGCGGTAGCGGCCAGCCTCCATCGGCCAATGAAAGGTGTCATCATCTTGTGCGGTTACCTCGGATACCGCAGGTGAAATGCGATCCTCGATATAGGTGGTATCGCGAATAAACTCGCCGTCTGGTGAAGCATTGCGGGCATCTCCTGCCCAATCGGAGTCGTGTGAAGTCATCGATTCACTCCCAATTCTGGTGGATTGATAAGGCGGGAAGTGTCCCGCCGGCAATTAATGTTTATATGTCAACTACATGACATTGTTGATGTTACAACAAGTTGCGGGCCAGGGGAAGGGAGGTGTGGGAACAATTGCGGCGCGCCGTTAACGGTACCGCAAAACTGCAGGCAAGTGTCTTAAATTGGTCATATGAGCGATAAGCAGCAACCGGATAAAGCCAACCCCTTAGATGAGGATCTCAACGTCCCGGCCTACGATTCTGTGCAGCGGGATAATCCCGATGTCTTCGCGCGCGCAGGGCGGGCCGAACCGCAAGAGATTCGGCCACAGAAGCAGGAGGCGGCGGAGACGGAAGTTATGCCCAATCCTGCCGCTAATGAGGCTGGACAGGAAGGGGGCAATCAATCTACCGGTGAGGATACCCAGGTATTAGATCCCTCGGCGGCGGCGCAGACCGAAGGTTTCGCGGCTGAAGGTGCTGCCATGACCCCAGAGGAGCAGGCGGAACAAGAGCGCAAGCTACAGCAGGAGCAGGAGGACAAGGAAGGTTATAAGCGCTATGGGCGCCGCGGCACCATCGACTTTGGTCTCTTCTTCGTCCGATTGGCTATGAGTGCTTACCTCATTATTGCCGGAGTATCCACCTTCTTCTCGCTGGGCGATGGCGCGGGTGTCTCCGGGCTAGAAGGCGACTACTCTGAGTACGCTTGGGCCAATTCGTTTGCCCTTGCGGTGCCGACCGTGCAGCTGATTGCCGGCGCGTTTCTCCTGTTGGGTCTGATTAGCCCGCTGGCAGCAATGCTTGGCTTGGTCGTTACCGGTTTCGCCGCCTTGCACGAGCTGGCGGATTCAGGCGCCGGTCTCCAAGTCTTTGACTGGCCGGACTCGGTATGGCTGTCCCTGGTACTTTTCGTTATCGCGATTGGCCTGCAATTTACCGGTCCTGGTTTCATTTCCTTGGACTTTGGCCGCTCTTGGGCGCGGCGCCCGCTGGGCACGTCGTGGGTCTTTGTGGTGGTTGGCATCGCCATCCTGGTCGCCGTGTGGTTCTTCGGCGCGGCCGTAAACCCCATTGCTTAGCCTGTTATTCGCTACCGCGTGAGTGGATCCCCGCCGCAGTCAATGCGGTGGGGATTTTCTTTGTACCCTTGCTTTCCACTATGGAAAGTCAAAGGATTGCCATAAAGGAAAGTAAGCAAAGCTGGATTTTGAGATGGTGGCAGAAAAGATGGAAGATGAGCTAAAGAAGTCGCTCGAGTTTAATGACAGCCTGCAGGATCAAGGGGCTGAGCGTAAGCGGCTGGTGCAAAATATCCTCCTAGTGATTGCATTGGCAGCGTTCTATGTGGGAATGACCGTATTCGCGGAGGTGATGCACCCCGTCGCGTTTCTCATTTTCTACTTTGTTCTTATAGGACTCTTGGTGTGGGCGCTGCTTCATTACCAAAATAAGGTGCGGACCAGCTATCGCCAGGATCCGTATACCCAGCCCAAGGTTGATAAGAAATACTACGCGGGGATGGCAGTAATACTTGTCCCGATGTTTGTTACGAACATGCTGCGTGAGCACACGTGGGCATTGGTTATCTTCGTGGTCTTGTGGGCAGCGGCAATGGTCTGGGTGCTGCAATCTCGTGCCTTGGACGTTGCAGCGCGACAAGGAGAGGGCCGCAGTGCTCAGTGACATTGACCCGGTTATCTATCCGCTCAATCGCTTCAAATCTGCGCAGTTTTGAACGCGCGGGGTGCGGTGGAGGGACAGGTGCGCCGCGAGATGCGCTTCGCGGCGCTGCGGGAAGAAGTAGACCAATCGGCCGCCACCTTATCCAAACAATTAACCGCCCTAGAAAAGGAAGGCTATATCAGCCGGTTTCGCGAGTACGGGTCTTCCCGCGATAAGGATACCGTGTGGGTCATGCTTACTGCTACTGGCAAGTCAGCATTCGATGCCCACCTCGCGGCCATTCAAGAGATGGCGCGTTAGTTCACGTAGCCGTCTACCACGCGCACCGCGCCGCGGTCTGCGGAGGTCGCCATTGCGGCATAGGCGCGCAGCGCCTTGGTAATGGGGCGGTTGCGGTCGACAGGCGTCCATGGCTTTTCGCGCTGCTCTTGCGCGGCACGGCGGCGCTCCAGAACATCATCGTCCACGTCGAGCGTGAGCTCGCGCTCGTGGATATTGATGGAAATAGTGTCGCCGTTCTCAATGAGCCCGATGAGTCCCTGGTGGGCGGCCTCAGGAGAAATGTGGCCAATGGAAAGCCCGGAGGTGCCGCCGGAGAAGCGGCCATCGGTAATCAAGGCGCAGGCCTTGCCCAAGTCGGCACCCTTGAGGAAGGACGTCGGGTGCAGCATTTCCTGCATGCCGGGGCCACCGGACGGACCCTCGTAGCGAATGACGACCACATCGCCAGGTTGGACTTCTTTATTCAAGATGATGGACACGGCCTGCTCTTGGGACTCCACCACGCGGGCTGGGCCAGAGAAGGTCCACAGCTCTTCTTCCACGCCGGCGGCCTTGACGATGGCCCCGTCCGGCGCCAAGTTGCCGCGCAGGACCACCAGTCCACCGTCGGAAGAAAAGGCGTGGTCAGCATCGTGAATGCAGCCATTGACCGCGTCCGTATCCAGTTCATCCCACCGGTTGGACTGGGAGAACGGCTCCGTGGTGCGCACGCCGCCTGGAGCGGCGTAGTAGAGCTCGCGGGCCTGATCGGTTACGCGAGGATTGCGGATATCCCAATCATCGAGCCACTGCTCCGCATTGTCATAAAGGGCGGTGTGTACCTTGAGGTTGAGGTGGCCCGCGCGGCGCAGCTCGCCCAAAATGGCCGGAATGCCGCCGGCCCGGTGTACGTCCTCGATGTGGTAGGTGCCGTTGGGTGCGACCTTGGACAAGCAGGGGACGCGGTAAGAGATGTCATTAATATCATCCAGCGTGAAGTCCACTTCACCCTCTTGCGCTGCGGCAAGGGTGTGCAGGATGGTGTTAGTGGATCCGCCCATGGCCATATCGAGGGCCATGGCATTGCTAAAGGCTTCCTTGGTGGCGATATTGCGCGGCAGGACGGACTCGTCTTCCTCGCCGTAGTAGCGGCGGCACATATCGACGATGGTGGAACCGGCCTTTTCAAAGAGATCGCGGCGAGCACTGTGGGTGGCCAACGTGGTGCCATTGCCAGGAAGCGCCAAACCGAGCGCCTCGGTCAAGCAGTTCATGGAGTTAGCGGTAAACATGCCGGAGCAGGAACCGCAGGTGGGGCAGGCGGATTCTTCCACCTGGGCCAAGCCAGCATCGGAAACGCTATCATTCGCGGATGCGGTGATAGCGGTAATCAGGTCAGTCGGCGCATGGGCAACGCCATCGACCACGACGGCCTTGCCGGCCTCCATAGGTCCGCCCGAGACAAAGATCGTGGGGATATTCAACCGCATTGCGGCATTGAGCATGCCCGGGGTGATCTTATCGCAGTTAGAGATGCAGACGAGGGCATCGGCAGTATGCGCATTGGCCATGTACTCGATGGAATCGGAGATGATTTCGCGCGAGGGCAAGGAGTACAGCATGCCGCTGTGGCCCATGGCAATGCCGTCATCCACGGCAATGGTATTGAACTCCTTGGGTACGCCACCGGCTTCGCGGACGGCATCGGCGACGATATCCCCAACGTTTTTTAGGTGCACGTGGCCGGGGACGAACTGCGTATAAGAGTTGGCGATAGCGACGATGGGCTTGCCAAAGTCGTTTTCCTTGGTGCCAGTAGCGCGCCACAAGGCACGCGCACCGGAGGCTTGGCGTCCGACGGTAGTTACTTTAGAGCGCAGTGGGAACATGGATTAAGTCACTATTCCTTATGGATTGGTCAAATGGGGGAGAAAGTAGATTTAGTTTTCTGCCGAATCTTTAAGTTCGGGGTGCTTTTCTAGGTATGCAGCATATTCCTCTTTGCTTAGGAGGATCTGCTGCCCGTCGCGGTGCACGATGACGACCTTGTCGTCGGCTGCCTCGCGGCCCTGGGTGAGGGCATCGGGAATGCGCCCGCGGGATGCTTGTGCCAAGCGGGGCAGTGAGTTGAAGGTTACGCCAGGCAGGTTATGTTTCGCACCATTTTTAGTCTGCGCGAAGGCCCGGGCGCGCTGGAAGCCAATCCCGGCGAAATCATCCCATGCGATGGAAACGTTTTTCCGGAACGCATAAGAAATGGAAATGCCTTTCTCAGAGACCCGCGTGCGGGCCTTGATGACCCACCAGAGGCCGATTACGGGGATAATCAGCAGCCACCCCAGGTATTTGGGCGCCCAGCCAATGCTTAATAAGGCGATCGTGGACAAAATTAAGATGCCCAAGATGTGGTCGCGGGAAGGGGTGAAGACCTCTGCCTGGGTGGTGGACTGACGAGGTTGTTTGTCCTGTGCTGGTGGGGTCATAGTCAGCCAGCCTAATTGACCATGTGGTGGGGAAGCGAACCATTTTTTCGCCGCGTTTCATCATATGAGAAACTTTTCCCAAAAGGGGGTAACGGCTTCCAGATATAATTCTATCGGTATATAGTTGGAAATATGATCATTATTCGACTTCAGGTGGTACGAGCGCGGCGGTGACCGCGACGTTTCCTGAACGTCGAGGCTTTCGCCCCCGCAGACCACCGGCCCGCGGGGGCTTTAGTTGTAACTAGGGCGTTTTCGATGATCAGTTTCCATGACAGACCAACCCAAGGAGCACATACACCGTGGTAACGACATCCTCGCCCACGCCTGCTTCCGCGGCCGCTGCAAAGACAGCTGCGTCAGCGGAGCGAATGAGTGGGGCTCATGCAATTGTCCGCACGCTGGAAGATCTGGGCACCGATCTCGTATTCGGTATTCCAGGCGGTGCCGTGCTTCCGCTCTACGATGCACTGCATGGTTCAACCAAGCTTCGCCACGTGCTAACCCGCCATGAACAAGGCGCCGGCCACGCCGCCGAGGGCTATGCGCAGGCATCCGGAAAGGTGGGTGTGTGCATCGCTACCTCCGGTCCCGGTGCGACCAACTTGGTTACGGCGCTTGCCGATGCCAACTTGGACTCCGTTCCCATCGTCGCCATCACCGGCCAGGTGGGCAGTAACCTTTTGGGTACCGATGCCTTCCAAGAGGCCGATATCCGCGGTGTCACCATGCCGATTACCAAGCACAATTACATTGTGACGGATCCCGCAGAGATCCCTTCTGCTATTTCGGCTGCCTTCCACTTGGCCTCCACTGGCCGCCCCGGTCCGGTGCTCGTGGATATCCCTAAGGACGTGCAAAACGGCTTTTTGGATTATCGCTTTCCGGAAACGCTTGACCTGCAAGGATATAAGCCAGTCACCAAGCCACACCACCGGCAGGTAGCTCAGGCCGTGGAATTGATGTCGCATGCGGAAAAGCCCGTGCTCTATGTCGGCGGCGGAGTCGTTAAAGCTAATGCCTCCCAAGAGCTGCTGGAGTTTGCGGAGCTCACGAATATCCCGGTGGTTACCACCCTGATGGCGCTGGGCACCTTTCCGGACTCTCACCCGCTGCACATGGGGATGCCGGGCATGCACGGCACAGTTCCGGCCGTCGCGGCGATGCAGCGTGCTGACCTCATCATTGCCATCGGCGCCCGCTTCGATGACCGCGTGACCGGCGATACCTCAACATTCGCGCCAAATGCGAAGGTCATCCACGCCGATATTGACCCAGCTGAGATTGGCAAGATCCGGGAAGTTACAGTTCCCATCGTCGGCGATGCCAAGAAGTGCTTGACCGCGCTTAGCAAGGAGTACCGCAAGAAGGATGTGCAGCCAGCCACCGAGGTGAAACAGTGGCACGATTACCTGCGCGGCATGCAAGAGCGTTTCCCACGCGGTTATGAGCCCACCGATGATGGCCTGCTGAATCCACAATTCGTCTTGGAAAAGCTCAGTGAAACCGTGGGGCCGGAAGCTATCTACTGTGCGGGCGTGGGCCAGCACCAGATGTGGTCCGCGCAGTTCTTGGACTTTGAACACCCGCGTTCCTGGATCAACTCCGGTGGCGCTGGAACCATGGGCTATGCCGTTCCCGCTGCCTTGGGTGCAAAGGCAGCGCGTCCAGATAAGGAAGTCTGGGCCATCGATGGTGATGGCTGCTTCCAAATGACCAACCAGGAACTTACCACTGCAGCCTTGGAAGGCTTCCCGTTTAAGGTTGCCGTCATTAATAACGGCAACCTTGGAATGGTCCGGCAGTGGCAGACGCTGTTTTATGATCAGCACTATTCGCACACCAAGCTGCGCGAAGAAAACGCCTTCACCCCGGACTTCGTCCGTTTGGCCGAAGCGCTCGGTTGTGAAGCCATCCGGGTCACGAGCGAAGAAGAAGTCGTTCCGGCCATTAAGCGCGCGCAGGCAATTAACGATAAGCCAGTCGTCATTGACTTCATCGTCGGCCAAGATGCGCAGGTGTGGCCGATGATCGGTGGCGGTGCCTCCAATGAGGAAATCCAGTACGCCCGCGGCCTGCGCCCGCTTTTTGATGAAGCTGAATCCGCCGCGGAGACCCCGGCTGAGATCGACGAAACTATCCAGGAGGCATAAACCATGACGCAAAACGAGGTAACTCGGCATACCTTATCGGTATTAGTTGAGGATGTAGAAAGCATCATCGCCCGCGTGGTGGGAATGTTCAGTCGCCGTGGCTACAGCTTGGTGTCCCTGGTCTCCGCGCACACGGAAACCCCGGGAATTAACCGGCTGACCATCGTCGTGGATGCCTCTGAAGTGATCATTGAGCAGGTAACGAAGCAGCTCAATAAGCTCATTCCGGTCATCAAGGTCGTAGAACTCAAGGAAGATTCCACGGTTGCTCGCGCCATCATGCTGGTGAAGGTAGCGGCCGATAATTCCAACCGCGCACAGGTGGTGGATGCGGTGAATATCTTCCGCGCCCGCGTGGTCGACGTGGCAAAGGAATCGGTTGTCGTGGAAGCTACCGGTACGCCGGGCAAGCTCGCGGCGCTGCTTGAAGTCCTCGAGCCCTTCGGTATTCGCGAACTCGTGCAATCGGGCCACGTAGCATTGGGGCGCGGCCCGAAGGCTACGGCTCCCAAAAAGTAAATAAAATCTCACGATGTGAACACATTATCCCGCGCAGTGGTATATACTCTGCGTTAGGACGCTTCATTACAGCTTTTCCTACCAAAGAATTGAGGATTTGAAATGGCTATTGATACCTACTATGACGACGATGCTGACCTGTCGATCATCCAGGGCCGCAAGGTAGCGGTCATCGGCTACGGCTCCCAGGGCCACGCCCACTCCCAGAACCTGCGCGATTCCGGCGTTGAGGTTGTTATCGGTCTGCGCGAGGGCTCTAAGTCCGCAGCCAAGGCAGAGGAGGCTGGCTTCGAGGTCAAGTCCGTCGCGGAGGCATCCAAGTGGGCCGACGTCGTTATGCTGCTGGCGCCGGATACCTCCCAGAAGGAGATTTTCGAAGAGTACATCGCCCCGAACCTGGAAGACGGCAATGCACTGCTGTTCGGTCACGGCCTGAATATCCACTTCAAGCTGATTGAGCCGGCTGCGTCCGTCACCGTCGGCATGGTTGCGCCCAAGGGCCCAGGCCACCTAGTCCGCCGCCAGTTCGTTGACGGCAAGGGCGTTCCTTGCTTGATCGCCACCGAACAGGACCCGAAGAACGAGGGCCATGACCTGACCTTGTCCTATGCCGCTGCCATCGGTGGCGCCCGCGCGGGCGTTATCCCCACCACCTTCGAGGCGGAGACGGTCACCGACCTCTTTGGTGAGCAGGCCGTCCTGTGCGGTGGTGTCGAGTTCCTCATCCGCAACGGCTTCGAGGTCCTCACCGAGGCCGGCTACGAGCCAGAGATGGCTTATTTCGAGGTCCTGCACGAGATGAAGCTCATCGTGGACCTGTTGTTCGAGGGCGGCATTGCCAACATGAACTACTCGGTCTCTGATACCGCCGAGTTCGGTGGCTACATCTCCGGTCCACGCATCATCAACGCCGATACCAAGCAGCGCATGAAGGATGTCCTGTCCGATATTCAGGACGGCACCTTCACCAAGCGCCTGCTCGCCAACGTTGAGGGCGGCAACAAGGAACTGGAAGACCTGCGCGATGAATTTGCGCAGCATGAGATCGAAAAGACCGGCACCAAGCTGCGCGATCTCATGAGCTGGGTCAAGAACCCACTTAACGAAACCGCCTAAAAACCGCAGGTCACGCGCCCCCGCCGACCACCCTAAGGGGCGCGGATCCCGCAAACTCCCGCAAGAAACCGCCTCATCAATCGCCGCCGCCACACGGTCATTAGACCTCGGCAGCACATGCGTATACACCTTCAGCAGGGTGCCGACCGAATGCCCCAGCACCCGAGCGACATCCTGCACAGGAAGACCCGCATTCAAAAGACGCGACGCAAACAAGTGCCGCAACGCATGAAAATGCACCGACTCCACACCCTCACCCCCACGACGACCTATCCCGCGCATGGACACCAGACGGCACGCCACCACAAGGCAGATGGGAATACGCCGAATACCTCGACGAGTACCAAGGCCTGACCGACGTGTTCTACTTCGGCGGAGACCCCACCCACCGCCGATGGAGAAAGCGAATGGGAGGAAGCATGAGTCGCCTCACGAACCACTTGCTACAGATTCCGGCAACAAGGTTATGATGTTAATCCTGTATTGGTGCGCAAGTGGGAAGAACGAGAGAAAATTAGTCCTAAGAAAAATGGGTGAGGCTTCAATTTACAACCTCAGAGAGGTACTCTTAGAACTATCTAGAATTCAGTCTGAGTAGACATATAGCTTTGAGTTGTCGTTTCACGGATTGGTTACGAAAGGAGGGAAGAGTGTCCTCGAAAAGCGGGGCGCGGAATCTTCGTGCAGAAATTTACAACGTCAACGGGTGGATGAGGATGCCGATTGATGTCCACCAAATGGCAAGGGATTTAAATATCGAAATCGTGCAAAAATCTCTTCCCGCTGAAGTAGCAGGCTTCATTCTTAAAGAAGCTAGAGATGAGTTTCCCACGATTTACGTGAACGCGAAAGACGGTCCGCAGCGTCAACGATTTACGATCGCCCATGAACTGGGGCATTATGTTCAAGAACGAACCAAAGAACAGTTAGCATACGTTGACAATCGCAACGAATTGGCGTCTACTGGCGTAGATCCGCAAGAACGGTGGTGCAATGCTTTTGCAGCAGAGCTGATAATGCCTGAGGCTTCCGTCAAAAAGTATTGGGCTGAGGGGTGGTCTTTTGAAGAGATACGAACCCGTTTAGACGTTTCCAAAGCTGCTTTAACTAATCGCCTAGCTTCATTGAGGTTAATCTAAGAATGTCTCCCGATAAAACAGGGCCACTGAATCACAATGAGCCCAGCGAAATGGAGACGGCTCGTCAGCTTCGTGACGATAAGAGGTCGGAACCAACTAGCGCTGCGGAAGAAAATAGTCCGAAGACTAAAAAACCGAGCGCTCCCGAACTGGAAAATACGGCCCCAGATTCGGATTATCTCCAGGATGCAGACGGGTTGACAAGTGATTATGACGACGACACCAGCACTGAAGCACAGCTTAATGCTGTAAAGCTTCGTCGTGAAAAGACCTACCTAAAGAACCAGCAACAAAACTTGGACTTAAGACGTAAAATTGCTGGGCATTCGACTTGGGCTGTTGCAATACAGATGGTTCTTACTAACCTGATATTCATCATATATATGTTTGCCGTCTCCTTTAGGCCTGAGTCAGAAGTAATGATTGCGTGGATGAGTTCGACAGTGGTGCAAATCGTGGGAATTGCTCTGGTCGTAGCCAAGGGAATCTTTCCCCAGAGGTCTGGTTCAAGAATGCAGGATGAAGAAGGAGATATAAGTTAGTACTCCGTGTCACGCACCCTGCTATCGTCTACGCGACGACCTTATATGCCCTGGCATACGCCGAGGCATTCGCTGTTTTAACGTTTACCCTGTGGAGCATTTCGCACCGGTGAGCCAGGCCGCGACTCATGCCACGCCCTGACCTCAGCCGCATCCCAAAGGGGAGTTCTACCATCAAGACAAGCTACAGGCTGGGGAGATGGATGAATAGCGCCACGCTTACGGTAACTGCGCTACGTCGTAGCCGTAATCCCACAATGCTCAGCACACTGGTTATCCGTCCACAACTCCCGCCCGCTGTCTGTGTCTGTGATTCGTATGTTCACTTCTTCCGCACTTTCTTGTAGGTGGCACATCCAAGTGTAGCCACCGCCACGACGGTGAGGGTGATGCTGGAGGTAGTGAACCCGTTGATGAGGCTGATGAATAGAGACACGGCCAATAGGGCTAGGGAGATGAAGTAGAGAGTTCGTGTGGTCATAATTTTATCCTTTCATTTAGTATCGGAGGGGTAGCCTCGGGGTTCAGGATGGTTGTAGCTTCCTGAACCCCTGGTGGCTACTTTTTACGTTTTCCTCGCCGATAGCGTTTCTGCTTACGGTGTTTACCCTCGTTCTTTGGCTTCCGTCTTAGGATTTCTAAGGTGATTGCCGCTGATATGGAAGCTGGAACCGAAAGTTTTGGTGCTTTAAAATCTATGATGGCTAGTCGGGGGTGGGGTAAATTCATCCCTCAAAATCCCGCAATTCACTCCAGATCCACCGGAATTATCGGACATATCGAAACGCTATGACCAGCGCAAACACACAAACCACAGTCCGCAAAAGCCCCAAACTCATGAGCTGGGTAAAGAATCCTTTGGACGCTACTGCCTAGTCAATAGCTGAAGCCAGTGCGGCCCGCGGGAAACTCCCCGTGGGCCGCTTTTGCGGTTTGGCCAAGCGCTATCCCAGCGCTACGCCCGTGAGGTACCGCGGAGGTGTTGCGGGTAGTATTGGCCCTATGGGTTTTACGACGCCAAGCTATGATCTCAGGGACCTTTTTTCGCGGATTGACCGGGGCGATATCCAGCTTCCGGATTTCCAGCGCAGCTACGCCTGGGATGAAGACCGCATCCGCTCACTTATCGTTACGGTCCTGCGTGGATACCCCATCGGCGCGCTGATGGCCCTGGATACCCGCAATGAAAAGATGCGTTTCCGCCCCAGGGTGCTGGCGGGTGCGCCCGAGGTTGGCGTCGAGCCCGGGTTGCTGCTCTTGGACGGCCAACAGCGCCTTACCTCCCTGTACCACTGCTTTAATGGCGAGGGTTTTGTCAAGACCACTGACTTCCGGAAAAAGAAGGTCCACCGCCGCTTTTTCATCGACGTCCGCGCCGCGGTAAGCGGGGACTTGCTTGCCGATGACGCCATTTTCGCCGTCGACCAAAACGGCGAGATCTGCTCGCACTTCGGCCCCGACGTTGATGGGGCTATTACCTGCCGCCAGGATGGGCTGGACAATATGTGCATCCCCGTGGCCTCGCTACTCAGCGAGGAAGGCACCAGCATGCTTTTCGAGCTCGCCGCCACACACGAGCAATACAGCGCCGAACTTGCCGCGTTCAATAACCGCATCGTGCGCCCCTTAGCGGGCTACGATATCCCCATGATCCGGCTGTCCCGCGAAACAGAGCGCTCCGGAATCGGTTCCATCTTTGCCCAGGCAAATTCCGCAGGCTTACAGATGGATGTCTTCGATCTCTTAACCGCCGTCTTTGCCTCCGAAGATCCGACCTTCCACCTTGCCAACGATTGGCAGCAGGTGGAAAAGGATCTGCGGGATTCTCCTGCGCTCGATGGCATCGGACGTAATGAATTCCTCTCCGCAGTATCCCTCTTGGTCACAGGGGAGAAGGGCAATGCCGGCGGCCAGCGCGAAGACATTTTGAAGCTGTCCCTGTCCGAGTACAAGGCGGCCGCGCACGACCTGCGCATTACCTTCCACGAGGTTGCCGAATTCTTGGCGCAGCGCCGCATTTTAAGCCTCGATCAGGTTCCTTATACGGAACAGATCGTGCCGCTGGCGGTCATCATCGCGCGCCTGGCCAAGCGGCCTGGGGCCCTTTCCAGCCAGCAGGCATGGGATCGCATTGACCAGTGGTTCTGGTGTGGCGTCTTTGGTGAGCTCTACGGTTCTTCCGCGGTGCCGCTGCGCGCTGCGCGCGACGTGGACGAGGTGACCGAGTGGGTTGCCGGGGCCACCGACGATGTTCCCAAGACGGTCGCGGATGCAGGATTCCGGGAATCCCGCCTGCTTTCGGTCGATGAAAACGATGGGGTGTGGCACGGAATCTACGCCCTGCTTATGGCCCGCGGCGCGAAGGACTGGCGGACGGGCAGCGAGTTTACCCGCCACACCTTTGAAGAGTTGAAGCCCGGATTTTTCCCGGTATTCCCGCTGAATTGGTGCCAGCGCCACGGGGTGGATTCGGTCTTGGCCCATTCGGTCATGAACTACACCCCGATGGGCAAGCGCACAGAGGTCGTCCTCGATGGGTTCGCTCCGAACCGCTACCTGCCTCGCGTGCAGTCCAAGTCCATCATGGAAGACGAGGAATTTGATGCCGTCCTGGCATCGCACGACCTCGATGTCGCTAACCTAAGGGAGTCAAAGATTCAGGCATTCTTGGCTGATCGTCGCCATCGCTTCGTGGATCTAGTGGAAGAAACCTTAGGCATTCCCGTCATTCGAGATGTCGATGAAGCAAACCTGGCCGGCGGTGAAGAGGGGCCACATGCGTTTGGCCGCTAAGAGGTATCGGGCGGCTGCAGTGGTTATCGCAGCCTCCCTCGTACTTGTTGGCTGCGGTGATGCCTTGCAGGAACCCAAACTGGTCAAGCGAGGTCTGTCGGATCTCTCCGAGTCCGATGTTGAGCTTGAGCGCGCCAAGTCAGAGAATCAAAACCGCCTTATCGATCCCAAATTCGCCGGCAAGCTGGACATCATCGACGATCCGAGTGGCATCGACGCCGCGCGGGCCTTCTTCGATGATTCAGATTCCATGGTGCTCTTTGCGCCCGATGATAAATCCGTGTTGCGCGCGGCAACGTTGGCGATTAACCAGCACTTGCCAGCCGTGGAATACGATCCTTCGCGCCGCGGTGACATCCTCAACCTGGTCGGTGACTTGGAAGTAAAACGACTCGTCATCGTGGGTGATATCCCGTGGACGCAATCCAGCGGTGATTTCACTGTCATCAAGGATCCGGGAACGCATGAAGCGCTGGGGGATTTTACGGCCTTCCAGTACGAGTCCAAGGTGGTTGCCTCGCCGAACCAGGTGGTCAAGGACATCGCGCGGCTGGATAAAACACCCTACGTTGAGTTGCGTCCTGCCTGGATTCCGTACGAGGGCGAGCCTGACGATGATGGCAAAAAGCTGCCGGCCGTCCCGGCACAGTCGCGGCGCGATGGCCAGATGGCGCCCAATATCGTGGCCACGGCGGATAGTCCGGTAGCCAATGTCATTACTGCCGCGGCCTATGGTGGCTCGGTATTGGTGATGCCGACGGCGGATCCGCTGGAAGATAAGCGGAGTATGGCCATGGTGGCGGGGCTCGATGAGGGCTCGCTTATCGCTTTGGGCCCGGAATTCGGTCATGTGAAAGAATTTAAGGAAAAAATACGGCAGGGCACCCCAAACTGAACTACACTTCCTTCACACGCGGTTATTGTCGCGTAATGCACAACGAAGTGAAACGAAGGATGATATGTCGAAGCCGGTAGTTCTTATCGCCGATAAATTGGCCCAATCCACTGTGACGGCTTTGGGGGATTCCGTCGAGGTGCGCTGGGTAGATGGCCCGAACCGCGAGGAATTGCTTGCCGCGGTTCCAGAGGCGGATGCGCTGCTCGTGCGCTCGGCCACCACGGTCGACGCTGA
Source organism: Corynebacterium rhinophilum (assembly GCF_030227225.1). GTDB lineage: Bacteria > Actinomycetota > Actinomycetes > Mycobacteriales > Mycobacteriaceae > Corynebacterium > Corynebacterium rhinophilum. The sequence continues at coordinate 88,425 of NZ_JASPHQ010000008.1, read as the reverse complement.
AGTTTTAGAAGCAGCGCCCAAACTGAAGATTGTGGGCCGCGCAGGCGTGGGACTGGATAACGTGGATATTGACACTGCCACCAATAAGGGCGTCATGGTGGTCAACGCTCCCACCTCCAATATCCACTCTGCGTGCGAGCAGGCGATTGCCCTGCTCTTGGCCACTGCCCGCCAGATTCCTGCGGCGGATCAGTCCCTGCGCGAGGGCGAGTGGAAGCGCTCTTCCTTCAAGGGCGTCGAGGTTTACGGTAAGACTATTGGCATCGTCGGCTTCGGCCACATCGGTCAGCTTTTTGCCCAGCGGTTAAGCGCCTTTGAAACGAAGATTATTGCCCACGATCCTTATGCCAATCCGGCGCGTGCGGCAGCGCTTGGCGTGGAATTGGTCGAGCTGGAAGAGCTGATGGCGCAGGCAGATTTTGTCACCATTCACCTGCCAAAGACGCCCGAGACCGCCGGAATGTTCAACGCGGAGCTTCTGGCCAAGGCAAAGGAAGGCCAGATTCTTATCAACGCCGCCCGCGGCGGCCTCGTAGACGAGCAGGCCTTGGCGGATTCCATTACCTCCGGCCACCACCGCGGTGCGGGCTTTGACGTCTACTCCACGGAGCCGTGCACGGATTCCCCGTTGTTTAAGCTGCCGCAGGTCACGGTCTCGCCGCACTTGGGCGCGTCCACCGTGGAGGCACAGGACCGCGCGGGTACCGATGTCGCCGCATCTGTGCTCAAGGCTCTGGCCGGCGAGTTCGTTCCCGATGCGGTCAACGTCTCCGGCGGCACGGTGGGAGAAGAGGTTGCCGGCTGGCTCGACCTCGCCCGCAAGCTGGGCCTTACGGCCGGACGCCTGTTGGACCAGGCTCCCGTCGCCGTGGAGATCGAGGCTTGCGGCGAGCTGTCCACTGAGGACGTGGACGTACTGGGCCTTTCCGTCGTACGCGGCCTGTTTAGCGGCGTGACCTCAGAGCCGGTTACCTTCGTCAACGCGATGAAGATTGCCGAAAGCCGCGGGGTCGAGGTTTCGGTATCCACCAACCCAGAATCCAAGGGCCACCGTTCTTCCTTGCAGGTCAAGGTCATTAGTGCAAAGGGCGTGACCTCTTCGCTTACCGGTGCTCTCATCGGCATCGACGGGACCGAAAAGTTTGTGCGCATCAATGGCCGCGGCGTGGATATGCGGGCTGAGGGCCGCAACCTCTTCTTCCGCTATGCCGATGCCCCAGGCGCGCTGGGTACCGTGGGTACCAAGCTGGGTGCAGCAGGTATCAACATCATCGCCGCGGCCTTGACGCAGGGCAAGCAGGAATCCGATGCCGTGCTCATCTTGCGCGTGGAGTCCGAGGTGCCAGATTCTCTCATCGAGGAGATCAACTCGGCCCTTGGCGCTACGTGCCAGCAATTCGATATGGATGAATAACCTCAGCGCAGGTTAGGAGAGTGGCCTAACCGCGTACGTGTGCCCGCCCATCGCGCAGATTTCTGCTGCGATGGGCGGGTTTCCTTTGGTAGGCTAATGTCTAATCCACTATGTGAGAAAGGAATCTTATCTAATGAAATTAGCGGTTATTGGCGGCGACGGCATTGGGCCAGAAGTAACGGCGGAAGCCCTGAAGGTATTGCGGGCGGTGTGCAGCGATATTGAAACCACCGATTATGACCTGGGCGCGCGGCGCTACCTGCGCAATGGCGAGCTTTTAACGGACGCGGACCTGGCCAGCCTGCGCGAGCACGATGCCATTTTGCTGGGCGCCATTGGTGCACCCGGCGAGGTCCCCCCAGGTGTTCTGGAGCGCGGCCTGTTATTGAAGATGCGCTTTGCACTCGATCACCACGTGAACCTGCGCCCCTCCATCTTGTATCCCACGGCCCACTCGCCGCTGGCTAACCCGGGCGAGATTGATTTCGTCGTGGTGCGAGAAGGCACCGAGGGCCTGTACTGCGGCAATGGCGGCACGCTGCGGGAAGGTACGCCGCACGAGGTAGCCAGCGAGGTTTCGCAAAATACCCGCTTTGGGGTAGAGCGCGTGGTGCGGGAGGCTTTTGAGCGGGCATCGCAGCGCCGCAATCACCTGACCCTGGTGCACAAGACGAATGTCCTCGTCAATGCCGGCGATCTGTGGCACCGCACGGTAGAAGAAGTCTCGGCAGAATATCCGCAGGTGGAAGTGGACTACAACCACATCGATGCCGCGACCATCTACATGGTGACGGATCCGGCCCGCTACGATGTCATCGTTACCGATAACCTCTTCGGCGATATCTTAACGGACTTAGCAGGCGCTATTACCGGCGGAATTGGATTGGCTGCATCGGGCAATATCGATGCCTCGGGTAAGAACCCCTCCATGTTTGAGCCGGTGCACGGTTCGGCGCCCGATATTGCTGGACAAGGCATCGCGGATCCAACCGCGGCTATCTTGTCGGCGGCGATGCTCTTGCGGCAGCTGGGTGATGAAGACAATGCGCAGAAGATTGAAAAGGCGGTGGCGGAGGACATCGCCAAGCGCGCCGATGCCCCAATCAAGACCGTCGAGGTAGGAGACCGCATCGCGGGGAGCCTGAAGGCTTAAGCGTAAGGAATCCTGAGTGCGAATCCGGTTCCGGCGGGGAGCTAAAGGATCTTCGCAAATTAACACCGCAAACTTTGCACACATGTAAAGGCTACCGTTTAGTAGGATGGCCGTTATGCGTTTAGGACGAATTGCACACCCAGAAGGAATTTGCTTTGCCATCATTGACGGGCCGAAAGATGCCCCGATGGAGGAGCTTGTAGCTAAAGAAATCTCCGGCACGCCATTTACCCCGCCGGAGCCCACCGGCCGTGAATGGAAGCTGGGCGAGGTGCGGCTCTTGGCGCCGACCCTGCCTACCAAGGTCGTAGCGCTCGGCCGGAACTATGCCGACCACGTCGCGGAGGTCTTTAAGAAGTCCTCGGATTCGCTGCCGCCAACCATCTTCTTGAAGCCATCGACCGCGGTTATCGGCCCGAATGAGGCCATCAAGATTCCCGATTACGCCACCAACGTGGAGTTTGAGGGCGAGCTGGCCGTGGTTATTTCCAAGCCCTCGAAGAATATCAAGGCTGAAAACTGGAAAGACCACGTTTTGGGCTACACCATCTGCAACGATGTGTCCTCCCGTGACCTGCAGTTCAAGGACGGTCAGTGGGCGCGCGCCAAGGGCATCGATACCTTCTGCCCGCTGGGCCCGTGGATTGAAACGGACCTGGATAGCTTGGATCTTGATGATCAGAAGATCAATGCGTACCTGACCCACGATGGTTCCCGGGAGCAGAAGCAGGATTCCAATACGGATCAGATGATCGTCAAGATGGGCGGCATCTTGGAAGAGATTTCTGCCGCCTATACCTTGCTGCCTGGCGATGTCATCACTACCGGCTCGCCTGCAGGAACCGCACCAATGGTGCCGGGCGATACCATTGAGGTTGAGATTCCAGGGGTTGGCACCCTGCGCAATACGATTGCCAGGGCGCAGTAGGTTCACTGCAATGCAGCTGCCGCTGGTGAGGTACTGGTAGAAGGAGAACGGCGTGCCGGAACATTCGATCAAGGCCACCGCGGGTCCGCGCCGAGCGCGCAGGAGATGGAGGAGCGCTACCGCGCCACTGCGCAGGTGTGGTCAGGGAGCCCGAATGCCACGCTGGTGGCCTATGTAAGCGACCTTTCGGCCGGTACCGCACTCGATATCGGCTGCGGGGAAGGCGCGGATGCGCAGTGGCTACAGGATCGTGGCTGGCAGGTGCTTGGCATCGATTTTGCTCCCACGGCCGTAGCGCGGACCAAAGCACGCGGAGTCCCCGCTGAGGTCGCCACCTTTGATGAATTCAGCCACGCCCCATTTGATTTAGTTACCGTGCACTACGGCAGTGTCCGTGCCACCGCGCGGGAAGTAGCACTGCTGGAAAAGCTCGTCGCCACGGGTGGAACCTTGCTCTATGTTCACCATGACATGGAGTCAGAAGAGATCGCCATGCCGGAATGGCTGGCAGAAAATCTTACCGAATTGACGGTGCAGACCCTGCGGCGATCGCCGCGCCATGTTACTAGCGGCGCAGGCGCCCATCACACCAGTGATGTGATCCTGGTAGCGAAGAGGCGCTAAGCCGCACCGCGCTTTTAAAGGCTGAGCGCGCGAAGGATCGTTTGGAGCTTGGCGGTGGTTTCTTCCAGCTCGGCCTGGGCATTGGAGGCACCGACCACGCCGCCGCCGGCCCACGCGCGGGCGGAGAGGCCATCGCCGGCAACTTCTGCGCAACGGATGGCTACCATGTATTCGCCATCGCCGGAGCTATCGCACCAGCCGACGGTGCCGGCATAGAAGCCGCGGTCGGTCTCGGCGGTCTCGATAAGCGCCTGCGCCGCTTCCGTCGGCGTGCCGCAGATTGCAGGGGTGGGGTGGACTACTTCTGCCAATTCCAGGGCGGTGAGGTCTTTATCCCGCAAGGTGCCGGTGACCGGCGTGCCCAAGTGCCACATCTCATTGGTGTGTATGAGCTGCGGGGTCTCGGGGATATCGAGGCTGCTGCACAGCGGCTCTAATATCCTGCGCAGGTGTTCTACCACGAAGGAATGCTCGAGCAGATCCTTGGCGGAGTGCAAGAGGTCTTGGCTGGCAATGTGGTCTGCCGCTTTATTGGCTCGGCGCGGCGTGGAGCCGGCGAGTGGGAATGCAGACACGGTCGAGCCTTGGCGCTTGATGAGTACCTCCGGCGAGGAACCAACCAGCATGGCCCCTGGGCGGCCTGCGGGGGAGAGATCCGCAATGAACCCGTCGCGGTTGACGGAGAGATCGATAAGGCGCGCGGCCACGAGCCGGGGGTCGATGGGGGCGGCAAATTCGATATCGACCGCGCGGGCGAGGACCACCTTTTCTAGTTTGGAGGTCTCGATGGTGCCGATGGCCGCCTCCACGCGGCGCAGGTGCTCCTCGGGCTCTGGGTCAAAGCCCACGACGCGGGAATTGAGCGATTGGTTGCGGTAAAACGCGTGGGGTTCTAGCGGCCCGTCTTCCCGGATGATGAACTCTGGAACGGTCAAGGCGGCGGGGGTATCGGAGTCGAAGGGGATGGCGCCAACTACCATCTCGGCATCGCCGCGGCGCAAGGCGTCAACCGCGGCCTCGGCACTGGTAAAGGTTGCCCGCGCACCTTGGGTACGGACAGACCCCGTTGCTCGGGAGAGCAAGAAATCGGGGGCGGTGCTTGGTCTGTCTTCGTGCATGAGGATCTAGCTTAGTGCCTTATTAAAAGTTGGTAGAAATTGCCCTCCGCCAAGCGTGTGGGCACCCGTTGGCGCGGCGGCTGTGGCTAGTGTTAACAATGTGGCTAATGTTACTAAATTTTTCCAACGGGCCGGCTATCTCCTTGCAGCGCTCCTGATTGCTAGCGGTGCGTTCTCTGCCCCGGCAGTGGCTTCTGCGCAAGAAACGCCAGCAGCTCCCGAGAAACCGGCACCGGAACCGGATGGCTCCCACCTGTTGCCAGAAGGCGTTGAGGAATCCACGCCGAACCAGCCAGCACCAGCACCTGCGCCGGCCCCAGCCCCAGACGCAGCGCCGCCGCACCCAGCGCCTGATGCCGGCATCAACCCCCATCCGCCCGTTGTGCCTGGGGATACGCAGTCGCTGGAGATGGAGCATGAAGGCAAAAAGCGTCGCTACCTCCTGCGCATCCCAGATAATTACTCGCCCGAGGCTCCTACACCGGTGCTCTTTGGATTTGGTGGGTGGGGAGATTCCCCGGAGGAGTTCTCTGGCTACGCGCGCATGGGAACGACTAAGGCCACCGATGATGCGATCACCGTCTATCCAGAAGGCTTCGAACGCGCCTGGGAGCCAGCGCCCTATGCAAAGACGCACGGCGGCGAGGATATCCGCTTTATCAAGCGCATTTTAGATGCTGTGGATGCGGACTATCACGTGGACCGCAACCGCGTCTACGCCATGGGAATGTCCAATGGGGGCGGTTTTACCTCAGTATTGGGCTGCCACGCCCAAGATATGTTCGCGGCGGTAGCGATGGTCTCCGGGGCGTTTTATACCCCAGTGGAAACCAATTGCGTCGATGCGCCGATGCACACGCTCATCATGCACGGCACCAGGGATAAAATGCTCACCTATGAGGGTGGCACCCGCCATGAATCCGGCTACCTTCCCGTGCGCACCGTCTTAGGCGGCTATCTGCACCGCAACCACTGCGATATGACCTTCCAGTCCCACCCCACCGCCGGTCACTCCGAGCGCCTGGGCTTTAATGGGTGCGCCAAGGACGTGGAACTGTACAAGGTACCCGGCGACCACACGTGGTTCTGGCAGCCGGATACCGCAAACATTGTGTGGTCCTTTTTAGCCACCAAAACCCACGTGTAGGGGCCCGGGCGCAACCCGGGGCAGCATTAGCGCACGCGCGGAATCTGCGTCGTGGCATCATCGGCCTGCGGCGGCACAGATTGCTCTGGCTGCTCGGGTTGTGCAGCCTGCTCGCCGGCGCCCTTCTTGCGGAAGAATTGGACATAGACCAAAAGACCAATTCCTAGCAGGAGCGCGAATGCGCCGAGCCCTGCCAAGATGCCAGCCCAGAAGCTGCTCTTGGTCAGCGAGGCGGTATAGGCGGCATCGGCAAGCGCCTCATTGTTCTGGCCCTTGCCGCCCGCGGAGGCGTTGGGTGCAGGCTCCGTACTCCGGTTTTCGGACTTAGTGCCCTTGGATTTGCTGTCCTTAGACTTGCTGCTCTTGGACTGCGGGGTGGACTTGCCCGCGGATTTCTGGCCAGAATTTCCGCCGGACTTGGATTGCGAGGCCTTAGAACCGGAGCGAGAGCCGCTGCTTGACGATGATCCCTTCGATGAGCCCCCACCCGAATTGCGCGACGCAGCACCAGAGCCTGCCCCAGAACCGTGGGCCGATCCCTTGTTGGATCCGGAGTTTGACCCCGACTTAGAGCCTTGGGTGGATCCCTGCTTCGAACCAGATTTTTTCTCTGCGGCCTTTCCACCGGAGCCGCCGGATCCACCGGACTGACCCTGCTTAGACGTCTTATCGCCCGATTTATCCTTGGAGTCTTTCTCCTTCTTCTTATCGCCCTCGAGGAATTTTTGGCCTTCCTTCAGGGTATTTTCCAGCTCCTTATCCAGGCCCGCGATGGCCTTATCTACTCCCTTGATGTCCTTGGCCAGCTGATCTGGGCGGGAGGTTCCGCCCGAAGGGACGCTTCCTTCGGCATCATCGGACTCGTCGTAGTCCACGCCGCACAGCTCTGCTGGATCCGCGTCATCGCCCACGAGGAATCCGGCGTGCAGGTGGTGGCGGGAGCCATCGGGAAGCTCAAAGGTAAAGCTCACGGCGTAGGTGCCTGGCTTGGTAAAAGCGAAGGCAGGGTGGGAGTGGGACCTGCCCGGATAGTCCCAAGCGGTGCCGTCCTCGGTGTCCATACGGACTTTGAGATCGCCGATGCCCTCATTCTGGAAGGCCACGATGCGCCCATCCTCGGGACCAGACGCGATGGCCATGCTTAGGGTCGCGGTCTGCTTCGAGCCGAGGTATTCCTCCGAGAGTTCCTGGGTATTAAACCCCAACCACGGAACGTCTTTAATCTGGGTTTGCGGGAGCACCCATCCCTCGTCGGGCAGGGAAGGGATCTTGAGATCAGAAATACGCTGCTTGTTCTTCTCCGCTACCTCTACCGCGAATTCTTCGGACTGGTATTCCTTTTCTTTTTGGTCGTCTTTGACCACAAAGCTGATATCCCCGCCTTCATCCTTGAGCGCCATGTCTTGGTGGCCTTCGGTGATGCGGATAAAGTCCTCGGCGCTGCAGGTCTCTGCGGCATTCGCAGTGGCCATAACGGAAGAGGGTAGACCCACACCGGTGAGGGTTCCCACGCTGAGGAATCCGGCGGTGCCTAGGGCAAGAGCGGTACGGCACAAGGGTTTCATGATTCGATGGTTTCCTTTCGTGGGGTGTTCTCGGAAGCGTTGGCTGGCACGCGAGGAGAAGAGTGGCCCGGTTTGCGGCGAGAGCGCAGGAAGGGGTGCAGGGCCCAGACAATGAGGAAGAGGACCGTGAGCGTTAACACGATGGTTGCGCCCGCGGGAAGATCGATGGCCCACGCCAAATAGATGCCGAAGAAGCTGCAGACGGCACCGATGATGGCCGAGAGGAACATCATCGTGGTGAGGTTGGCCGTCAGCAGGCGCGCTGTGGCGGCCGGGGTAATCAGCAGGGCGAGGACCAAGATATTGCCAATGGTGCTTACGGAAATGACCACCGCGGCGGTCACACACAGGTAGAGGATGATATCCAGGGCAAAGACCGGCAGGCCCATGGCGCGGGCGGTCTCTCGGTCCAAGCAGGTGGCATTGAGTTGCGGGCCAAAGGCCACGACTACGGCTAGGACCACGAGGCAGACGCTCGCGGCGACGGTGATATCCGTGCTCGAAACGCCGGTGAGCGATCCGAAGAGGAAGCTGGTCAGCGAGGCGCTATAGCCATCCGTGCGCGAGATGATCACCATGCCCAAGGCGAAGGCGGCGGCAAAGAAGATGCCGATGATGGAATCCGCGCGCACGTGGTTGCGTTGCGAAAACGCGGCGATAAGCACCGCGACGACCGCACCGGCAACCGCCCCGCCCAAGAGGACTGAGGTCTGCAGCGCAAAGGCAATGGCTAGGCCTGGGAACACGGCGTGCGAGACGGCATCGCCAATAAAGGCCATTCCGCGCAGCACCACATAACAACCGATGACCCCGCACACGATGGCGGCGATGAGCGAAATGCCCACCGCCCGGGCGAGGAAATCGAGGTGGGGATTGGTTAAATCCCGCAGGAAATCGATAAATGAGATATCAATCATGCAGCCACTCCAATCGCAGCGAGCAACGGGGACGAGGCACTGACGCCAAACGCGCGGGTCCACGGATCCTTGTCGGCCAAAAGCTCCTCGGCGGGACCGTCTGCAATGACCGTGCGATTAAATAGCACCAGGCGCTTGCACGTGTGCGCCGCCTCAGACAGGTTGTGGGTAGACATCACGATGGATTTTCCTTGCTCCGCAAGCTCGGCGAAAAGCTCCAAAAGGGCCTCGGTATTCGGGGCGTCGAGCCCCGTGAAAGGTTCATCGAGCAGCAAGACCTGTGGCTGGATGGCGAGGGCGCGGGCGATCAGTACGCGCTGGCGCTGGCCGCCGGAAAGCTCCTCGATGGGACGGGAGGCAAATTCCTCCATATGCACCAAGCGCAGCGCCTCCGCAGCGGCGGCGTGATCCTTTTTCCTCGGGCGCTTGAACCACCCGATGAGCCCGGTACGCCCGCTGAGCACGGTGCGGTACACGTTGATGGGAAAACCCCATTCCACCTCGTGGCGCTGGGGAACATAGCCCACAGAGCCGGTGACGGTACACGTGCCGGAGGAGGGGATAAGGCCCAAAATAGAGCGCATCAGCGTGGTCTTACCTGCACCGTTGGGGCCTAGAAGCCCAATGAATTCACCGGTACCTACCTCGAGGTTGGCGTCCTCAATCACGGTGCGGCCAGATAGGGCTACCTGCAATCCGCGCACCTGAATGCACGGCTTAGACATGGCCATCGCCTCGCTTGCGGGATTTCGCGAGCACGGCAACACCGGCGATCAGCACGATGATTCCGCCGCCGACCAAAACATACACCCATACCGGCAGGGAAGAATCCTCGGTTGTGGCGTCTGCTGGGTTCCACTCCGCATCCTGGGCGGCCTGGATGTCTGCGCCATCGCCTACGGCGAAGGTCAGTACGCCATCGGTGCTAAACTCCTCGCCGTTTGTGGTTTCACCCTTAATCCGGATGCCCACCTGGTGGGTGCCCGGCTCCGTAAAAGTCCAGTTGGCGTGGGTGTGCGTATTAAGGTCTACCCAGAATTCAGACTCGCCTTTTTCTGCCGTAGACCACAGCAGCTGGGGTGCCTCAAAGCCGCCGTTTTGCAAGAAGAGGGAAAAATCCCCTGGGCCGGAGTGTCCGAGGAATTCCATGGTGACGCCGCGATCGGCGTTATCGACAAGCGAAGGCGCCTGGGTATTCCACCCCAGCCACGGGACGCCGACCTGTTCTGTTTGCGGTACAACCCAGACATCCTCGCCGGATTGGGCACCCACAAAGCTAAAATCATCGGTATCCGGCAGGGTTTGCTGGGCCGCATCGCCCACCGAGAACACCAGGTCATCAAGGTGACGCCACACCGGGGAATCGCCTGCATCATCGCGGGCCAATAGCTCGGCATCAGAGCCATTAAGCAGCGTGCCGATATCAACGTGGCCCGCATCGATGACCTTTTCTTCGCCCTCTGGCGCCACGGTTTCATCCGCGCCAACCACCTGCGCGAGGTCGCCGGCCCAAGCGGGCGTTGCGGATACGGCCAATCCGGCGGTGACGATGCAGGCTGCCGTGCGAGTGGCCGCGCGGGTAACGGTTCGAGAGGCAATGTTAAGCATGGTTATCTCCATTCGAAGGATGTAGGCAACGCTGCAGCGAGTCAGCATTGAATTTCATGAGATCGATATAAGTAGGCACGGCATCATCAAGCGTGTCGCCGTAAATGGGGCATAGCTCCACGTTTTGCTGCGCGGCGGCCTCCTTCAGCGTGCTGGCGCTGGCCTGTTCCACCGGCTCCACAAAGACCGCGGGAAGGTGCAGGTTCTCCAGCGTCCGGCGCAGGGCAATGACCTCCCGCGGCGAAGGCTCAATGGCGGGATTGGGCGTCACGAACCCAGCCACCGACAGGCCATAGCCTTGCTCTAAGTAGGCATAGCCGTGGTGGGTGGTGACCAAGTGGCGGTTGCTCTGCGGGATGGAAGAGATCGCGCGGTCCACATACTCGTCAAGCTCGCGCAGCTCCGCGATATAGGACTCAGCACGGGCGCGGTATTCGGCGCCGTGGGACGGATCCGCATTCGCCATTTCTTCAGCGATGACATCGACATAAGCAATGGCATTGTCCACGTTGTGCCACAGGTGCGGATCCACCTCGCCGTGGATGTGTTTACCCAAGACCGCCTGGGGGAGCAGGTACGTATCCGCACCGGGGGTTCCCAAGAAGCGGTAGGCGGGATCCGGCGGAATGGGCTGCAAAACCGAGGAGGGGACCGCCACCGCGGTATGGGCGGGATCAAAATGCTGGTCTTGATCGCGCAGATCAATAGATCCCTTAGCCACATCAGCGGCAATATCCACGTGGCCGGAATCAATGACATCAATATCTTCCGGAGGGTTCACGCCCACCGCGACGGTGAGGTGCTCTACCTCCGTGCCATCTGCCTGAAAGCCCAGCTTATAGATGCCCGGCTCCGAAAAACCCCACGAGACGTGCGTGTGCGCATTGGCCGGGAGGGTGACCGAATCATCGCCAGCGTCGATGCCATCGGCGCTATTAAACAGCACCTCCGGCGTACCGAAGGTGGAGACCACGTAGGCTGCGACATCGCCTGGCCCATCGGCAGAGACCATGCGGAAATCCACGCCGGAGTTTCGCTGCTCGGCACCGCTAATGCGCAGGCCCAACCAGATGGCATCCAGGGAGACATCTTCAACCAGCGGTACGAGGGTCGCACCGCGGGTGGAGGCCGAGTCAGCGACCTCTACCACGGGCGCATCCGTGGACTTGTGCAAGGTATCTATCAGGGATTGCGGTTCCAAGAGGTATCCATTGCTCAAGGCAAGATCCGCATTGGCCACGTTGCGCACTGTGCGCAGCGTTGGCTCAAAGGTGTGCGGGTCCTTTCCGCTTGGGATAAGGCCGGTGACCGAAGCATCCTCGCCTGCGACGTGGCGTGCCATATCCGCCAAAATGGGCGTCGTGGCCACCACGCTGAAGCGATCCGAGGTATCCACCGCTGCCGAGGTCGTGCAGCCTGCCGCAAGGAGGGAGACGCTAAAGAGCGCCCCGACGGCCTGCAGCCCGCGCGGTACGAAACGGTAGTGGGGCACTGGCATTAATTCTTTGCCCTCGCCACAGCTAGGCGTGCAATACCCAGGCCAAGGAACAGCATGCCCAGGCCGAGCACACCGATTCCAAGCGGCATGGTGGGGGTCCCAGTATTGGCAAGAGCCGCGTTGCCGCCCTTACCGGATGCGTTCGCACCGGAACCGCCAGCGTCATCCTGGCCAGAACCGGAACCATTAGAGCCCGCGCCGGCTGCGGCGCCAACACCACAGTCGCCGCCATCCGGGTTCACTTCCGCGCCCAGGTCAAAGTGGCCATTATCGAAGGAGCCCTCTGGCCTGCCACCGCCGACGACAAAGTGCAGCGTTGCTTGGCCTGCCACCTGCTTGCCGGCGGAGGTTTGCGCCACCTGGCGGATGGTGACGTCGTAGGTACCCTGCTTTTCGAAGACCCAGTTAGGGTGCACGTGGGTATTGGGCGCGATATTGTAGCTGCCTTCCACAGCACCATTGGCGCCGCGGAACCATTCATCGCCGACGATCTTGCCCAGGCCACCCTGGCTGTAGACCATCATGGCACCAGGGCCTTTCATGTCTACGAGTTCCCAGGTAACGTCGCCCGGAATGTGCTCGCGCATGGAGGGGCTCTGGGTATTCGCACCGAGCCACGGCACGCCATCGACCTGCGTAGAACCAATCATCCAGGCCTGGCCGGCCGAAACAGGTCCAACATCTTCTGGCAGCTCGACGCCGGAATTATCGGAGAGGTAGAAAGTCGCGCCATCGGCATCGCGCCACTGCGGTGGCGAGACCGTATCGTCTTTAATCTTCGGGATAATACCCGGCCGGCACTCTGGGTCCGTGGACTGTCCACTACTTGCAGCGTTACCGCCTTGGCCGCCCTCGGAATTGCTGTGTCCAGCGTCATTGCCGGAGTTATCTGCATCGCCAGAACCGCCCGCAGAGCGGTGACCGGAGACTGCCTCTCCGCCTTCGCCCACCTGCCAGGTATAGGTCACTGCGTTACTGGTTTGGCCATTGGAGGAGGCCTGAACTGTCATCTCATAGGTACCGGCCTCACTAAAAGCCCAGTTAACGTGACGGTGTGCAGGACTCGGCTGGTTAATAACCTCGCCGCTGGTGAGCTCCATCGAACCGGAATTGGTCACGGCACCGACGTTGCCAAACCCAGTGGTTTCAAAGACATAGACCGAGCCTGGCCCAGAGATATTGGTGAATTCGAAGTCAATGTTGGTAAAGCCGCCATCGCGTGCTGGCTGCGTATCCCAGCCTGGCCAGATGATATTCGGGTCCTGGGTCTGGGGCAGGAAGTAGGTCGGTTCTCCGATCTCGGGAACGGCCTCTGTGGCATCGGACCATGCCGATTCCACAACCTGGAGCAGCACGTCATCGCCGGGGCGCTGGACGTGCGAACCGGTGACATCTTCCTGCATGGATAGGTGCAGCTGGCCATCCGGTGCCGTGACATAGAATGCGTCGATATGGCCAGAATCAAAGACCTCATCGAAGGCCAAGGCCGGTGAGGCTGGAACGAAAAACGCGATAAGGGCGGTAATCACCGCCGCGATGATGCGGCTGCCAGGCCGGTGGGCTCTGGTGCGCGAAATGGTGTTGGTATCCATGGTTGAATTTCCTTTAAAGCGCCTGGGGTGGGGTCCCCTGAGCAGTGGATTATTAGTTAGATGCGCCAGCCAAAGCGCTCACGAATGAGATCTTGGTTGTCGCGGAAGAAGTTGTAGAAGGCCTTGAAGGTGATGCCAAGAACCGCAGGCAAGACCAGGGTCCAAGGATTAAACGATGACCCTACGGGAGCTGACGGCTCGGACGGCTTGGACGGTTTCGAGGGCTTGGACGGCTTCTCGGAAGGTTTTTCCGATGAGGAATCGGATGGCGCAGCCGTAGAACAGGACTTCACCGCGTCATCACCAATGGCAAAGGTCAACGTCTGTGGCTCCGAGGCAAGTTCCTTGCCATCGGTGGTAGTTGCCGTATAGGTTGCCTCGAACGTGTAGATGCCCGGCTTGGTAAAAGCCCAGTGGGTATGCCTGTGCGATGCGAAGGTGGTCTCGATCGTGTGGTCGTTTTCGGCAGAATTGGCAAGGACGTCGTAACCGACACCCCTGGCCTTATCTATATATGCGCCCCACTCAGCGCCCTCTGGCGTGTGCGTGGGCTTAAGGTTCAAATTGACTTTGCCATTTTTCATCTTGGAGTAATCCAATTCTTCGGTGTTATACCCCGGCCAGATGATGGCTTGGTTCTGCGTTTGTGGCAGGTGGTAGAAGCGGTCACCGATGTTGCCAAGGAAATCGAATTTCTTATCACCCAGCTGCTGACCGCGAGGAGTAAGCGCGTTTTTGTGTACGCCAAGCACGACGTCATCCAACGAGCGGTCTACCGAGTTCTTATCAATTTGTCCTGTGTCATCGCGCAGGACGGTGCGGAAACCATCGTCCGTAGGAAGTGCCTTGATATCGACGTGCCCGCGGTCAAGTACCTGCTTTTCGCTGCACCGCTGAGCCTCCTCGTCCTTTGGCGGTTGAAATGGTGCCGGCGTATCGCCGGGCGCGGGTGAACCGCCGGACCCAGGCTTTCCGCCTGGGGTAGCGGTGTTATCCTCCGCGCTGGTAGAAAGCTCGTCTTTTACTTCGTAGTTTTCATCGAGTTTGTAGGACTCGGTCAGCACCGTGCTTCCGTGGCCGGCCTGGACCGTGGAGTGCGGGAAGACGTTGATTTTGGCAGTGTAGTTTTCGGAGTACCTACCGTAGGTAAAAGTGGCTTCTCCGTGGCCCTTGGTAATCGCTGCTTCCACCGAAGTAGAAGATTCCTCGTCGTTCTTGTTTTCGTAGAGACCACCAGTCATCACGCCGCTGAAGTTTTTATCATCCATGTCGATGATAATTTTGGTTCCTTCTTCACCTTGTTTGCGCATCCGCACCGTATAGCCGGTTTCTTGCAGCGTTACCTCTTCGGTAGGGGCCAGCTGGCGCGGATTCTCGGTTTCTTCCCACTTGTCTTCGGTAGTGGAAGAATCGGTTTGGGAGGGAGAGCCCGGGGTAAATTCCACCTGCTGCGAAATCCAGCGTGGCGCATCGCCTTCTGGGGTAAAGACGGCCTGGATATTAGAGGATTCTGGGCCCATGTACTCATCCCACTCGGCGTGGCCGTCGGTGACGGGCAGATCGGTGAGGAAGTAACCATCGATAAGCAGCGTAAGCGTGCCGGATGCCTTGTTCTTTGCATCGAAGGAAATGGTGGTGAGCTTATCGTCACCGTCTTTTTCCGGGTTCTGCTTTTTGTCCAGGCTCAGACTGTAGCCAGCAGCGGCGGCATCACCGGAGGAGGAGCTATCAAAGCGCTCTTTGAGGCTTGGGGTCTTTTCATCCTTTGGCTTTTGTCCGCCCACTTGGTAGCTGGTGGTCTGCGGCTCACTAGCCACGAGTTGGCCATCCGCCGTGCGCGCGGTGGTGCGAAAGGTCAAGCGATAACGGCCGGGCTTGGTAAAGAGCGTGTAGTTGTGAGTGTGGCTACCACGTTCGAGAAAAGCAGAGTGTGGTGAGTCCTCGAACGAACCCAGCATGCGATTGAGATTAGTGCCGTCTTTATCGTCCTTATTGGTAAAAAGCTCCACGTCACCTGGGCCATCCACGCTCAACAGATCGAGGTAGGCGATGTTGTTGCGGAAATTTTCCACGGGAAGCCCCTTTGAACCGAATCCGATCCAGATGGGCTCTTGGTTAGCGGAGGCCTGGTACGGGGCAGTGTAGTATGTGGTGCCTGGGGCGCCGATGTAATCCTGCGTACCGTTTTGCGGCAGGGAATACATAAAGTTCTGGTGGCGCTTACCGTTCTCGTCTTCGCGGGTATAGCCTTTGCCAATCCAGGCAACGGTGTCATCGATGAGCGGCGGCGTTTGGCCGGGAAATTCGGATCGCAGCAGGAAGTTGTCGTTTTCCCAAAAACTCTTGGGAGAATCGACGTGGGTTTGGGTCGCGATGTGTTTGCCATCGTCTGGACCGGCGTAGGCGGTAGCCGGGGCAATCAGCGCGATCGTGCTGAATGCGGCGATGAAGCGGATACGAGGAGAAGCCACCAGCGCGTTACCTTTCTGCAGTTGTCAGTAGTTCACCTCGAAACTATAGAAAATGATTCCCAATACTGGATAATCTTTTGAAAACCGTTCCCTTTTACCAGTGTGTTTATAATGGAATTCGTTATCATCTACCCCTTTTTGCGTGTAATAAAGTAAATGGGGACGCACTTTTGGGTGGTAGAGTCCGGCGCTGGTTTGGGCTGGTGCGGACTGTGTCCTGTGGCTCCACTACGATGGTGGCCATGACTGAAGTTCGCGTTAGATTTTGCCCTTCTCCCACTGGTACCCCGCACGTTGGCATGGTGCGCACGGCCCTGTTTAACTGGGCCTATGCCCGCCACACCGGCGGAAAATTGATTTTCCGCATCGAAGATACCGATGCTGCCCGTGACTCGGAAGAGTCCTATCAGGCCATCATTGATTCCTTGACCTGGCTCGGATTGGGCTGGGACGAGGGCGTCAATGTGGGTGGCCCGCATGAACCGTACCGGCAGTCCCAGCGCATGGACATTTATAAAGATGTGCTCAATAAGCTTATCGATGCCGGACATGTCTACCCTGCCTACTCCACCGCGGAAGAGGTAGAAGAACGGCACAAGGCAGCTGGGCGCGATCCCAAGTTGGGCTATGACAACTACGACCGCGACCTGACGCAAGAACAGATCGATGCCTTTGAGGCTGAAGGTCGCAAGCCTGTCTGGCGCCTGCGCATGCCAGACAAGGACTGGGCCTGGACCGACCTTGTGCGCGGCGAGATGTCCTTCAAATCTGAAACTCAGCCTGATTACGTGGTGGCGCGCTCCAACGGAGCTCCGCTGTACACCCTGGTTAACCCGGTAGATGACGCGCTGATGTGCATTACCCACGTACTGCGCGGCGAGGATCTTCTCTCATCCACCCCGCGCCAGCTGGCCATGTATGACGTGCTGAAGGAAATTGGCATCGCGGAATTTACCCCGGAGTTTGGTCACCTTCCCTTCGTGATGGGCGAGGGGAAGAAGAAGCTGTCCAAACGTGACCCGCAGTCTAACCTCTTCAATCACCGCGATAACGGCATCATCCCAGAAGGCATGCTCAACTACTTGTCGCTGTTGGGTTGGTCCCTGTCGGCGGATAAGGACATCTTCAGCATGGATGAGCTGATTGAGAACTTCGATGTCAATGATGTTCTGGGTAACCCCGCCCGCTTTGACCAGAAGAAGCTCGAGGCCATCAACGCCGATCATATTCGACTGCTCGAGCCCGAGGAGTTTGCCTTCCGCCTGCGCAATTACCTGACGGAGTACACGGACTTCCCAGCCGATTATGACGGTGAGAAATTCGCCTTCGCTGCGGACTTGGTGCAAACGCGCATTAAGACGCTTGCCGATGCCTATGGGCTACTCAGCTTCCTCATCACGCCCGATGCTGAGCTCACCCTGGATGAAAAAGCGGCCAAGAAGAACCTGAAGGACGATGCCGTCCAACCCCTCGAGGTGGGCATTGACACCCTTGAGGCGGTAGAGGAGTGGAAGACTGACGCTATTGAAACCGCGCTATCCAAGGCGCTCATTGAGGACCTAGAGCTAAAGCCACGCAAGGCCTACGGCGCGCTGCGTGTAGCTATTTCCGGCGCACAGGTTTCGCCACCGCTCTTTGAGTCCATGGAACTTCTGGGCAAAGAGTCCACCTTGGCGCGCCTGCGTGCTGCCCGTGAGGTAACTCCGTACACTCCTGCGGCCGAGTAATGCCGGAACCATCAGAAGCCTGACGGGGAAAGCCCGTTAAAGCGGCGGATGAACATCGAACTACACAGATGTCATCCGCCGCTTTATTTTAGCTCAAGAAAAGCGCCTAAAAATGCGAGTTGCGCTGGCGATTTGGTGCATTGGGCAACGATCATTATAGTTATAACACGTTGCAGCGAGCAAGGGAGCGCAGCCGATAAGGATGCGATTCCGAGCGAGTGAGCAAATGGCCTATGGTGTAATTGGCAACACAGCGGTTTCTGGTACCGCCATTCTAGGTTCGAGTCCTGGTAGGCCAGCAGTGAAAATGCTTTTAAAGCAGGCTCACTAGTTCTATGCCCCGTTCGTCTAGAGGCCTAGGACGCCGGCCTCTCACGCCGGTAACACGGGTTCGAATCCCGTACGGGGTACAAATAAAAAGATTCCTCCAACCACTGCGGTTGGAGGAATTTTCCGTATGTGCGCTTGCGGCTTAATCGGGACCAAAGTGGGTCTTAACTGGGGGATTTACCGGCACGAATCCCCGTACTATCTGCTGATTTGTATTGTGTTTACCCATCGTTTACTGTTTAACGAGTCCGCAGCAAGCAAGCTTTAAGCAGCACAGCTTTTGAATTGCATGCTACGTGCGAACGAGCCCCGTTCGTCTAGCGGCCTAGGACGCCGGCCTCTCACGCCGGTAACACGGGTTCAAATCCCGTACGGGGTACATATTAATGGCTGCGAGCTTTAACGCTCGCAGCCTTTTCTTGTGGCATTTTCTTTCTGCGCTTCTCGGGGCTAGAGAATTAGATTAAGCGGCGTTTAAACGGCTCTCGCTGCGCCGCATTGGGAAAAGTGCGGCGCAGCGAGGGAGGCATCGGAAAGCGCCTGCTGTAGCTGCAGACCGACCTTCGCGCTCACGGGGTCAGCGGGAATGGGGCTGTGTTAGCGGCCCGTGAGCGCCAAGGGAAGGGGGTGGCTCGACCACTTGCAAAAAGAACGCCCAGAGAGCCTCTCAGGCTGCACTGGGCGTTGTGTGTAGGCGTGGTGCTAGGCCATGACCTTCGTCTTCTTAATCGCCTTCTGGAGGCGCTTGTGATAGTTATCCATGGCGGGGCGCAAGAACAGGCCGAGGATAAGCGCCGGGATGGCGAAGAGGAGGAGCATGCCGAGCTCCCGGAGGATGTCGGCCTCGTAGATGCCCGCGATGGCGCTGCGGAACGCGTCGATGCCGTAGGTGGCCGGCAGCCACGGACTGACATTTTGGAACCACTCCGGAAGAAGTGGCAGAGGATAGGCGCCGCCGGAACCGGAAACTTGGATAACAAGGAGCAGAACCGCGAGGGCCTTGCCCGCGCTATCGAATGTGATAACCAGTGAATAGATTATCAACATAAACACCAGTGAGATTATCCACGAGGCAAAGAGCATCATGAATGGGTGCTCGGGCTCGATCTCCACGAAGAAAATCAGGCTGAGGACGGCGAAGGTGGCTTGGGCGATGCCGATGAGACCAAAGGTGAGGAAGCGGCCCAAGAAGACTTGGTTCCTGGTGAAGTGATCCTTCTTGTCGAGGTCTTCGTTCTTCTTCAAGTACTTGCGCTCGGCATTGGTGTGCACCAGCACGCAGGCGAGCAGGGCGCCTACCCACAGCGAAAGCGTGAGGTAGAACGGCGTCATACCAACACCGAAAGAAGCAACATCGTAGATGGGCTGGCGGTCCACATTGACCGGCGAAGCGATCCGAGAGGCCAGAAGCTCGGGGTCATCGCCAATGAGATCGGCGAGCTGACTTAGGTCACCGCCGTCGCGGATCTCATCGATCTTTTGGCTGAGTTCGCCAAAGCGACCCGCCTGATGCTGCAAGGTACCGGATAGACTTGCGGTTAGATCGCGCGCCCGCACGAGGGCATCGTTGTCATGAGAGATGGTATTGCGGATGCCTGCGATATCGCGCTTGACCGCATCAACATCGTTGGCAACCGTGCCCACGCTATCTCCCAAAGCCGCTAGCTGTGGCTTCAGATTGGAGTTATAGGAGTTGCGGGCGTTTTCGACGGCCTGCTTGGCGCTGGCAATCGCAGCTTGCGTTTGTTGCTTGGACTCCTGGGAATTCCCGCCGTTTTCGATGTTATCGGCCGTAGAAGTCAAAGAATCGTGCAACGCATTGCTCTGGGCGATGCTGGCATCCAGCTGCCCCATCACGGCCGCATAACCTGCCGCTACAGGGCCTGGAAGATCGACCTTATCGGCTTCCTTCTGGATACTGTCCTTTACGCCCTGGAAGGCTGCGGTCTGCTGTCCCACGCGGTCCGCGGCAGTGCGGAAGGTTTGGGCGGTCTGCGCGGAGGTGGCGCTAGCATTGTTCAGCAATTCCTCGATTTGTGAGGATAGGACCTCGTAGCTCTGCGTCGTCGCGGCGAGGGACGCATCCAAGGAACCAGTGGACTCATCCAGCGTGGACTTTAAGATATCAATGGGCGACTCGCCGTTGTCATTGGTGGTACTGGAAGCCTGGTTTCCCGCTTCATTCAGGATATTATTGGCTGCCTGGGTGAGCGGAATGGTGGAATCTACCAGGTTACTCAGCGCCATGACCGTGCCAGAGGCTGCATCGAGGCGCGACTGTACGGTATTGACTCGGTTGTGAACGTTATTGAGCGCGGCCTGGGTATCGCCCTCATCAAGGTACTGGTCCAGCGAGGAAATGACGCCAAGGCCCACATTGGACACAACGCGGGTAAAGGACTCGTCGATCTTCTCAATCACACCGGTAGCGCTGCGTTGGGTAATCGTGGTCGACAGCGCGTTCTTCTTCTCATTGGTATAGAGATTAAGTTTGCTTGGCTCGGTGCCTTCCACGTAGAAGGTGAGGAGGTTGGAGCTGAAATCCTTGGGCAAGACGATGCCAGCGTAGTACTCACCGGACTTGGTGCCCTCTACGGCATCATCGCTATTGGTAAGAACCCAGTTGATTTCGTCGTTGCGGCTGAGCTGGGATAAAACTTCATCGCCTAAATTGAGCTTGAGCGAAGCAAGGTCGCTTTGGTGCCCCTCATCCTCACTGGCGACGGCGATTTTGAGTTGTTTGGTATTGGCAAATGGGTCCCAGCTCGCGAGCACGTTAAAGGTGGTAAATAGCAGCGGGATAATGGCGAGGCCGAAAATGATGACGGCGGTCATTACGTTGCCACGGATGGCCTTGAGGTCATCGCGGAGAATGGTCAGGATATTGTTCATGACTTATCTCCCTTTCCGGATTCTTCGCCGTCGCCGGCGGGCTTATCTGTGGTATCGCCCCGCGATTGTGGGGTAGAAGATATTTCGGGGTGCTTATCCGACTGGACATCTTCTAGCCGATACTGATTGGGGTTTTTGCGTTGATGCTCTAGGTGCTGCTGGATTTCTTCATCGCTGAGATCCGCCAGGCGGTTATCGTGTGCAATGCTTTGTTTTACGTATTCCAGCGAACAAATGACCGCGACCGCAATCAGCGCAACGAGGCACGCAATGCCGAAAAGGATCGCCTTCTGATCCGGCATGAACCGGGAGCAAATCACGAGCGCGAGCACCAAGGCTACCCCGATGGCGATCGTGAGCTTCATCAACTGAGAATAATTCTTCCGAGCGGTCATCCACTTGGTATCCAAGCTCTTTTGGTATCCCTCGCGGTCCGCGGAGGCATACAGAAGATCGGTGAAGCGATAGCGGCTGCCAATCAGGTGGACCTGCTCGTTGATAACGAGCCCGCCCTTGGCCAGCTCGTCATTGACCAGCATGGTGACGTTGGACAACCCGCGCCTTAAGAGGGTGCCCATGAGGTAGGCAACAACCGCCATGCCAGTCAGCGCGGCGATATCGCGGATGTAATGGGTGCCGTAGAATCCGCCCACCGTCTCGCGCATGGCATCGATGCCGTAAGTAAAGGGCAAGAAGGGATGGACGGCGCGGAAGAAGTCCGGCGTCATCTCGATGGGGTACAGGCCCGATGCGCCGGGAATCTGAATGAAGGCCAAGACCACCGCTATGCCGCGGCCCACGTGGCCGAATGTTGAGACGAGGCCATAGGTAATGCTGAGGTAGCACAGGCTGATAAATACAGAGGTAAGGACATAAGCGGTGGCGCTGACGTGCTCAACGCCGATGACTAAGTTACCGATGGAAACGATAAGCGCCTGCGCAATGGCGAAAAAGCCGAGGAGCAAGAAGCGCGAGAAGTACGCCTTATTGATGGTTAGATCCCGGCGGCCCTGCGGGTCAACCTCGGCGCGGAAAATGATCAGGAGCATAAAGGCACCGATCCACAGCGTGAGGTTGATAAACAGCGAGGACATGCCGGAGCCGTAGTGCGTGACAGGGAAGACTGCATGGCTTTCCATCTCTGCGGGCGAGGAGAGGAAGGAAGACACGTGGTCTGTATCAAGACCGTTGACGGACTTCAGCACGGTGTTGTTATTGGCCGTGTTGCTCAAAGCAATAACATCGGTGCGTGCGGAACGAAGACCTTCCTCAACGCGATCCAGATCAACCGAGAAGCGCTTTACCACTTCTTGGGCGTGGGTCAACTGCTCGTCAACGCCCCCGAGAAGCCCGTCCGTTTGCCCAACCAGAGCCTTTTGGCTGTTGAGCGAGGCAGATAGGCGCCCGGCGGTAGCGGAGACATTAGAAAGTGCAGAATTCAGCTTAGGCAGGCCGTTGGCCACGTCATCGCGCAGTCCGTGGGAATCATCGCGGGCCTGGGAGGCCATGGAATTGAGCAATTCCGAGGTCTTATTCAGCGAGTCAAGGGTGGCGTTGGTATCGCTATTAAGGGAATCCAGCTCTCCTAATACCGCGCGGTTTTGATTGTTGCGGTCACGCAGATCAGAAACCGACTGGTTGATCTGCTGCGATATCTCTGGGGGAAGGGCCGGCAGGGCAGCGACACCGGCTAATTGGTCGATGGCTTTATCAGCCTGACCGAGGATGCCTTGGGCGCCGTCGGTGGCGGCATCGACGCGGTTGAGTGCGCCGTTTAACCGGCCGGTGACAGAGCCGATATTGGCATTGGCGTTTGCGGTGCCATCGGCAAGCGCAGTCGTGCCTTGGATATAGGCGGCGGTGGCATCGTCGGCGAAGGAAGTAACTTCCTTTTGCACCTCGTCGGTCAAGGAGGTGACCTGATTTAATGCCTGCTGTGCGTCATCAATCGTGGTCTGCACGGAGCCTAGCGCCGTGCGCGCCTGTGCGATGGTGGGACGAGCATCATCGATAGTGGCGTTGACATCCGCCAAGGAATTGCGCGAATTAGCCACGGTATCGGCGGTCTCTGAGAAGGAATTCGCGGTATTGCCCGCGGTGCTGTTGATCCTATCGCTGAGGTCGCCGCCAGAGTTTCTCAACTCGGTGGAAACCGATTTCGCGACGTTTTCATTAAAGGTCGCGCTAATCGTGGTTTCGAGGGTAGAAGAACCAGTGTCAGTGACCTTGGGGGCGATAGCATTGATTTTTTCATTGACCTGATACTCCAAGGTGGGCTGAGAGTACGTGCCTTGGAACAGGCTGACAAAGTCGGAAGAAAAATCCTCCGGCACGATGATGGATGCAAAAACATCGCCGGATTTCACGGCGTGCTCGGCTTCGCCGCGGTCCATAAACTGCCAGCCGAGCTTGTCGTTGTTGTGCAGCTTTTCCATCATCTGCCCGCCGACGTCAATATCGCCGGTGAGATCTGACGAGGCACCCTTGTCCTCGTTCACCACGGCTACCTTGAGGTGTTCGGTATTGCCGTAAGGATCCCAAAAACCGGAGACGTTGACCCAAGAATATAAGGCAGGGGTAACCATCAATCCGATGAGAATTACCCAGACTTGCGGCGTCCGCCACAGGCGGACGAAGTCTTGGAGAAAAAGCTTCCAACTAGTAATCACTCGAAAGACCGTAGCACCGAAACGGTGTTAACTAATAGTCAAGCAGGCAGTTTCCGCGAAATTGACAGCTTCGTTACCCCTTGGCCATCGCGCACCGCACATGAACGTGGCTAGGGTTAATAAAAGGTTAACTCGCGCTGGTCCATTGCATAGAAAAGCGCCGCGATAATCCATGCATCTTAGCGGTGGATTATCGCGGCGTTAGGGCGCTGCAGGGCGCTTACTGGCGAGGCTTAGTGCTCGTCGTAGTGGTCACCGTGAGCGGCGTGGCGGTGACCGTCGTGGATGTAGTCAACGTGGTCGCCGTGCGGGACAGCAACGTGGCCGCAACCCTCGCCGTGGGTGTGGTCGCTGTGCGTTTCGGCCTCAATGTGCTCGTTGGTCTCGCACTCGTCCCAGTGGCCTTCGTGCTCGCGGTGGATGTGGCCATCGTGTACGAAGTCGGTGTGATCCTCGTGTGGGAAAGCGACGTGGCCGCAGCCTTCGCCGTGGGTGTGCTCGTGTTCAGTGTGGGTAGCGTGAGTCATAATCATGAATCCTTTCTGTGCCTTAGGTCAAAGAGTGACCTTCTCGTTTTCACTCTGTTTTCATTAAATCATGTTTTCAGTTCAGTTTCAATAGCACGCGGGAAATTTTCGATATTTTTTCAATAGGCCATGGCGGGGTCGGGTATGCAGGGATAAGACGCGATAAAAGCCCTGGGCCGGTGGGAGGTCCAGGGCATTGGTGGGGTGTTGGGGAAGCTAGAGCAGCTCTGAAAGTTCTTGGGCGGCGGAGGTGAGCAGGTGGGCATATTTCTTGGCGGGCGAGGGGCGAAAGCGCTCAGCAGAACCGGAGATTGATAGCGCTGCGCGAAAAACGCCGGAAGAATCGAAGACGGGAGCGGAAATGGAGGCTAGGCCCGCTTCGCGTTCTTCGATGGATTCTGCATAGCCTTGGCGGCGGGCGGCTTCTACATCGGCGGAGCTGAATTGCGCGGCGTCGAGGGGGAAGTCTACGAAGCCGGCGATGATGCGTGCTGCAGAGCCGGAGGTTAGTGGTAGCTGTCTCCCCACCGGAACCACGTTGTGTAGGCCGGACTTGGGTTCGCGGGTGGCAATGCAGGTGCGGGTGGTTCCCGTGAATTCATAGAGCTGAATGGACTCACCGGTACGGTTGAGGAGTTGGTCCATGATGGGGCCTGCGACTTCTAAGATGTGATCGCGGTTGCCGGGAAGCGCGGGACCGGCCTTCCACTTTCCTTCAGGGGTACGCACGAGGATGCGGTGTGCCTCTAACGCGGTGGCTAGCCTGTGTGTCGTTGCTCGAGGTAGTCCCGTGGTTTCACATAACTCATTAAGGGTCGATGGATGGTTTGCCGCGGCCATCATGATGGCCATTGCACGATCTAGTACCTTAATGCCGGAAACTGCGCTATACTCTCCCATATAATGAAATCTACGTCCCAAATTATGAGATTTCAAGTGTGGAGTGATGTTTATGAACCAGAAGCTGACCTTGGCAGAAAAAGTATGGCGTGACCACGTTGTCCAGCAGGGCGACGCGGGCGCACCAGACCTTATCTATATTGACTTTCAACTTTTGCACGAAGTTACGAGCCCGCAGGCCTTCGATGGGCTGCGCTTGCAAGGTCGCACAATGCGACACCCAGAATTGCACCTGGCCACCGAGGACCACAACGTGCCGACGGAGGGTATTAAATCCGGCAACCTCTTAGAGATTAAAGATGAGGTATCGCGCACCCAGGTTTCTACCCTGCGCAAGAACTGCGAAGAATTTGGCGTGCGGTTGCACTCAATGGGTGATGAGCAGCAAGGCATCGTGCACACCGTTGGCCCACAGCTGGGCATTACCCAGCCCGGCATGACTATTGTGTGCGGCGATTCGCATACCTCGACCCACGGTGCATTCGGCTCCATTGCCATGGGCATTGGTACCTCGGAGGTAGAGCACGTCATGGCCACCCAGACGCTATCTTTGAAGCCATTTAAGACGATGGCCATCGAAGTCACCGGCGAATTGCAGGAAGGCGTCTCCGCAAAGGACCTTATTCTGGCCATCATCGCCAAGATTGGCACCGGCGGCGGCCAGGGCTACATCATCGAATATCGCGGTGAAGCTATCCGCAAGATGTCCATGGAAGCCCGCATGACCATCTGCAATATGTCCATCGAGGCCGGTGCGCGTGCCGGTATGGTCGCACCCGATGAAACGACGTTTGAGTACGTCAAGGGTCGCGAGTTCGCCCCAAAGGGCGCCGACTGGGATAAAGCGGTGGATTACTGGAAGACGCTGCCTACTGACGATGGCGCCGAATTCGATCGCGTCGTAGAAATCGACGGATCAGCCCTGACACCATTCGTCACGTGGGGAACGAACCCGGGCCAAGGCTTGCCGCTGGGCGAAACCGTACCGGATCCGGAAGACTGCGGCGATGATAATTCCAAGGCCACGGTGAAAAAAGCCTTGGAGTACATGGACCTGCAACCAGGAACCCCACTGCGCGATATCAAGATCGACACCGTCTTCGTAGGATCGTGCACCAATGCCCGCATCGAGGACCTGCGCGCCGCAGCTGAGGTGGTCAAGGGCCGCACCATCGACGCCAATACGCGCATGATCGTGGTTCCTTCCTCCGCGGTGGTCAAGGCTGATGCAGAAAAGGAGGGCCTTGACCAGATTTTCCAGGAATTCGGTGCAGAGTGGCGCACGGCGGGTTGTTCCATGTGCCTGGGCATGAACCCTGACCAACTGAAGCCAGGGGAGCGGTCTGCGTCCACATCTAACCGTAACTTTGAAGGCCGACAGGGCCCTGGTGGGCGAACCCACCTCGTTTCCCCACAGGTTGCCGCCGCTACCGCCGTCACTGGATACCTGTCCAGCCCGGCTGACCTGAAATAAGCACGCGAGAAAGGTTGAAATAATGGAGAAATTTATCACCCATACCGGCACGGGAGTCCCGCTGCGGGCGTCCAACGTGGATACGGACCAAATCATTCCCGCGCGCTACCTCAAATCGGTCAAGCGCACAGGCTTTGCGGAAGGCCTGTTTTCCAACTGGCGCTCTGATTCCACCTTCGTACTTAACCAAGAGCAGTTCAAAGAAGGCTCCGTCCTCTTTG
Organism: Corynebacterium rhinophilum; assembly: GCF_030227225.1. Lineage (GTDB taxonomy): Bacteria > Actinomycetota > Actinomycetes > Mycobacteriales > Mycobacteriaceae > Corynebacterium > Corynebacterium rhinophilum. Next base: position 61,650 of record NZ_JASPHQ010000008.1, on the reverse strand, counting down.
CCGGCCGCGACTTCGGTACCGGTTCCTCCCGAGAGCACGCAGTTTGGGCCTTGCGCGAATACGGCTTCAAGGCTGTCTTCTCCTCCCGCTTTGCGGATATCTTCCGCGGCAACTCAGGAAAGTCTGGTCTGCTTACTGGGCTGATGGAACAAGAAGACATCGAGCTTATTTGGAAGCAGTTGGAAGCCGGGGAAACCCAAGTCACGGTCGATCTGGAGGCGCGCACCGTCCAGGTTGGTGAAAACACCTACTCATTCGATATCGATGACTACACGCGCTGGCGCCTGATGGAAGGCCTCGATGACATCGGCATCACCTTGCGCAATGAAGAGGCCATCACGAGTTTCGAGAACTCTCGCGCCAGCTTCAAGCCCGCGGTGCACGCGGAATAATCCAGCAGGTGCGCCCCACACTTTGGCGGGGGCGCACACCACCGCACCCGTGAACTGGGGTAGCGGTGGGGCAATGGACGAGTGACAAATATCAGCGGCGAAAGCGTAAAGCCGGGTTTATCCATTATGCTCTGAGGTATGACTTCGCCTTATTCTGGGTCACGCGACCATGATGGATACAATCACTACTCCCAACAGCCCTACTCAGGTGGGCAACCAGGGAATTTTAGTGAGCCATCCGCTACAGGCGGCATCGATGCCGTCAGCATTTTTGGCGATAGTTTTCGCTATTTCGGCCGCAATTGGGCGCAGTGGCTTTTTGCCCCACTCGTGCAGATGGTCGTCCTTTTTGTTGCATACCTCATCATCGCCGTAGGCTTTGCCGCCGGTGGCGGCTCCATTTCCATCGAGGCGGCGACCGAGGGAGCCGCCTTGGACGGTTCCCTCGGCGTACTGGGCCTGCTATTACTCGCCCTCGCGGTAGCAGCTTTGTTAATTGTCTGTCTGTGGGCAACTGCAATCTGGTGCCAAGCCGCTAATAAGCAGGTCAATGGCCAGGATTTGATGTTCGGGGATTTCTTCACGTTCAAAGGCATGGGCGGCATCATGCTGGCTTACCTCGTCACCAGCGTGGTCATCGGCATCGGCTTCGTTCTGCTGGTAATTCCCGGACTTTTCGCCCTGTTCTTCTGGTGGTGGGTCCCAGCCGTCAAGGCAGCACGCCCTGATTTAGGCCTAGGGGCCTGCTTTAAGCTTTCCACGGAGATCGCAAAGAGGAACATCGGTACCACCTTGCTGGTCGGTATCGCGCTCATCATTCTCCACATGGCGCTAGGCTCAACCGTGGTGGGCTTCGTCGTGCTGCCGGGGCTCATGGCCTTAGCCCCTATCCTTTTCGTGCGCCGCAATCTCGGCATGCGCGGCTAAGGGCTAGGGGCTCGCGCGGCTCAAGCTATCTAGCGCACCGGCAGGGGGCTGGGAAGATAATCGGCGCCGGTTAATTCACCGTTATTGAAGGACAAGACCCACACCGAGGCCTTTTTAAACTTCAATTCGTCCTGCGGCTTCTTGAGGAATTGCGGCGCTAAATCCTCGATGATGCCGGGGATGGTTTGTCCTTGGCTGATAATGACCGGCACCCCGCCGTCTTCTACAACGCGGCGGAAAGCCTTCTTGGCGGCCGCCGGGTTCTTTTCCCACGCCTCGTCGCCAAAGTCTTTATTAATGGCAATGTCTTTACCCAGTTCATCGGCAAGCGGCGCGGCGGTTTGCTGGCACCGATGCGGGCGAGCGGAATAGATCGCGGTGGGATGGAAGGCTGCCAGCATGGGCACGAGCATTTCTGCTTGGCGGCGGCCCTTCTTATCCAAAGGCCGCAGGTTGTCATCGCCCTCCCACTTCTTTCGGTCATGGGCGTGGGCGTGGCGCACATACAATACCCGCGTTGTGGGGGCCAACTGCAAACGCTTTTGTGCCTTGGCGACGACGTCGGCGTCAACGTCATAAGACAAAAGCTGTTGTGCCTGGTCAATGGGAACCCAGCGCAGCTCATCGGTCTCATCATTGGGCGTGTACGTGCCGCTGAGGTAGAACGCCGCCCAGTAATAGACCACCTTGGTGCGCCCCTGCACGGGGTAGGTGACCTTGCCAATCAACTTGCCCAAGCGCACGTGAAAGCCAGTTTCTTCCTCGATCTCCCGCGCCGCGGTAGTAGGCAGCGATTCGCCCGGGTCCACCTTTCCCTTGGGCAGGGACCAATCGTCATAATGCGGGCGGTGGATGAGTGCGATTTCAGGGTTCGCGGCGTCGCCGCGCCAAACTACCGCGCCGGCGGCAAGGGTAGTGCGGGGAAATTCTTTGGCGGGATCCACCGGAATTTCTTGGTGCCGGCCGGAAATGAATTTTTCGGACTTTTTATCTTTATCGGTCTCGTGCATCTTCTTCGCGCTCGGCATAGCTTTTCGTGCCTTTCTTCGGTGAGTTAAAAATCGGCATTAACCTCATGATCATTGTTCCACGCGGGAGATCCCTGCCGCATCCTTGCCACGCCCAGAGTGAAAAATGCCTTAAGGTGGAAATAATAGGAAAAACGTTTGGAGGAAGCCATGGTAAATGTAGCGGTGATGGGTGCCGGTTCCTGGGGCACCACCCTGGCCAAGGTATTCGCGGACGCAGGAAATGATGTCACCCTGTGGGCGCGACGGACCGAATTGGCGGACGCGATCAATAAAACGCACACCAACCCGGATTATTTGCCGGATATTCACCTTCCCGCGGCGCTGCGCGCCACACACGACGAAGCAGAGGCGCTTTCCGGCGCGGATATCGTGGTCTTCGGCGTGCCATCGCAGTCTCTGCGCGTCAACGTGGAACGGTGGGCGCCCGCATTGCCTGAGGATTCCACGCTGGTTTCCATTTCCAAGGGCGTAGAGACCAGCACGCTAAAGCGCATGAGTGAAGTCATCGTGGACGCGGCAGGCGTGGACCCACAGCGAGTAGCGGTGCTTTCTGGACCCAACCTGGCTAAAGAAGTAGCGCAGGGGCAGGTTGCGGCTACGGTCATCGCCTGCACTGACGAAGAGCGCGCCAAGGCAGTACAGGCGGCCATCGCCGCACCCTACTTGCGGCCCTACACAAATACCGATGTCATCGGCGCTGAAATCGGTGGTGCTTGCAAAAACGTCATCGCCTTGGCCTGCGGCATGGCCTCAGGCAAGGGGCTGGGCAATAACACCATGGCCACGATGATCACCCGCGGCCTAGCGGAAATTACCCGCCTTGGCACGGCATTGGGCGCGGAGCCTTTCACTTTTTCCGGCTTGGCGGGTTTGGGCGATTTGGTGGCCACGTGTAACTCCACGCTCTCGCGCAATAGAACCTTCGGTTATCGCCTCGGTCAAGGTGGTAGCCTTGAAGAAGCGAAGGCGGCCACCAATGGCCAAGTGGCAGAGGGTGTGTTTTCTTCGGATTCCATCTTCCGCTTGGCCCAGCAGGCTGGGGTAGAGATGCCCATTACGGAAGCCGTCTACGGTGTGTGCCATCAGGGAATGGCGGTAGACGATATGATTATCGCCCTTATGGGTCGCTCCAAGAAGTCGGAGTAGCAGAAAGGTAAAATTATCGCCCATGACTGAAAAGACCCGCGTGGCCGTCCTTTACGGTGGCCGCAGTACCGAGCACTCCGTGTCCTGCGTATCTGCAGGCGCAATTATGAAGCACCTCGATCCGGAAAAATTCGAGGTGGTGCCCATCGGCATTACGCGCGAGGGCACGTGGACGCCGGGCGATACCGAGGGGCTAGAAATCGTCGATGGCGTCATGCCTGAGGTCAAGCGCGGCACGGAATTGGCGCTTTCTGCGGATCCTTCGCGCAAGGGCGAAATCCGCACGATTAGTAATGGATCGCTGTATGCCCAGGTCGACGTTATCTTTCCTATTCTCCATGGACCTTATGGCGAAGACGGCACCATGCAGGGGCTTTTTGAGCTCTCCGGCATCCCTTATGTGGGCCCTGGTGTATTGGCGTCCTCGGTGGGAATGGACAAGGAATTTACTAAGAAGATTCTATCCGCAGCGGGCCTGCCAGTGGCACCAGAGGTTATTGTCCAAGGGCGAACGGAATTAACCGCAGAGGAAAAAGACAGCCTCGGCCTGCCGGTCTTCGTCAAACCCGCCCGCGGGGGCTCTTCAATTGGAGTATCCAAGGTGAGCGACTGGGCAGAATTCCCAGAAGCTGTACGCATTGCCCTGGAAGACGATGACAAGATTTTGGTCGAGCCAGAGATCGTCGGCCGCGAGGTGGAAGTCGGCGTCCTGCAATACCCGGATGGCGAGCTGATTGCCTCAGTGCCGGCCCTGCTCAAGGGCATAGATGATTCCGATGAGGGCTTCTATGGTTTTGAGACCAAGTACCTAGATAACGTGGTCACGGCCCAGATTCCCGCGCCTTTCCCAGAAGAACTCACGGCGCAATTGCGCGAAATGGCGATTCGGGCCTTTAGGGCGCTCAACTGCGCAGGCCTGTCCCGCGTGGATTTCTTCGTCACCGAAGAAGGCCTGTACATCAATGAGGTAAACACCCTGCCGGGATTTACGCCGATTTCCATGTACCCGCAGGTGTTGGCGGCCTCTGGCGTGGATTATCCCACGCTGCTTGAGGTCCTCATTGCCCGCGCCCAAGTCCGTACCGCGTAAAGCCCGTACCGCGTAACGTCGCGGTACGGCAGTCACGCTGGTTTTACCTTTCTGGAATGTGCTCCGCGGTGATATCGCTGAGGGCCACCAATGCTGCCTGCGCGGAATCCTGCGGGGCGTGCAGCGCCAGGTAATTCTCGTGGCCTAGCGCAAACCAGGTTCCCGCAGTCGTGCCTTGCGCCAAGGTCGTATCCTCAAACCAGGCGATATCGTTGACCTGCTGGAGCTGCACGCCCGCCTCGTAGTTTTCTGGCTGGGCGACGCCACAGCGCGCGACGATATCCTCGTACCCCTCAGAGCTCCACACGTAGGTGTCCTCATCGTCTACATCGCGGCGGTGGTAGCCATCAGCAATCTCATCCGGTAATGCCTTTTCTACCGCGGCGCAGCGGTCATTTTTTGCCGGTTTCAGATTGCGCAATGGGGCAGGGTGGGTCTCCGCTGGCTTATTCTCCAAGGTGGCAACGGCCTCGTTGAGGTCCTGCGGTTTTTCGTCATTAAAGGTCGTTACTGCCACGACGGGAAAGCGCTGGGTCGAGTACCAGGTAGAGAGGTTGGAGCCAGAGGTCGCATCCTTGACCTTGAACCACTGCTCACCGTCGATATCTTGCGTGGTGGAGTAATCGGTGTACTGGAAAGGCATGGCAACACCGCAGCGCGCCGTCACCTTTTCTTGGGAACTGGCGGCCCAGGCGGCAACGCCAGCGGGGACGGGTTCTGCAATATCGGCGCGCGGTTGGCCCATGGCTTCATCGGGAAGCGCATGCACAAAGTCCGTGCATGCCTGCGAATCGGCCTCCGGGGAATCGACCGGGGAGACCGCCACGGGGGCCTTGGCCGTGTTTGTGAATACGTATTTCGCGCCGAAAAGGACCGCTAAAACCATCACTATGGACAACCCAAGTGAAATGAAGATCGCGGTGCGGTTAAATTGGGATGTCATAGGGGCTCATTTTATCGAAAGGACGCCGGTGAACTTAAGTCAGACTCTCGCAGACGTGGGGGAGCAGGCGGTGATTCGAGAAATTACCGCGGCTGCCCCCAGCAGTTTGAATGGCGATGATGCTGCTGTGCTTTTCGGGGCACCGCCTAATTCACGCACAGTGGCCTCTACCGATTTGATGGTAGATGGCCGGCACTTCTTGCGGGAATGGTCCACCCCGCGCGAAATTGGCAAGAAGGCCATCCTGCGCAACTTCGCCGATATTGAAGCCATGGGAGCGCGCCCAGTGGCGGCGCTTTTAGCCATCGCCGCACCGGGGGATACGCCGGTGAGTTTTGTCAGGGGTGTGGCCAGGGGCATCGCCGAGCATTGCTCTTTCTACAACGCTGAGCTGGTGGGCGGAGATATTACGAAATCAGACTTGCTGGTCATCAACATCACTGCCATTGGCTTTCTGGGCGGCAGCCGGGCCGCGTTGACCCTTGATGCGGCGCGCGCGGGCCAGAAGGTCGTGGCCCACGGAGCGATTGGCCACGCCGCGGCCGGCTTGTCCTTGCTGCAGCGCTTTGGCCGCGATCTGCCGGCAGAGCATGCGGATTTATACCCGCTTATTGATGCCCAATGCGCCCCGTGGCTCAGCCCCGGCCGCGGTGTTATCGCCCGCGCCGCCGAGGTTACGGCCATGACCGATAATTCCGATGGCCTCATCCAAGACTGTGGGACCATGGCGCAGCGCTCTGGTGTACACATTGATTTGGATGCTGATGCCATCCAGCCCGATCCACTCCTGCACGCCGCGGCCGCCGTCCTCGAATGCGATCCGTGGGAGTGGATCCTTGCCGGCGGCGAGGACCATACCCTGATCGGAACTACCGCAAAGCAAGCGCCTTCAGGTTTCCGGGAAATCGGCACCGTCTCGCGCGGCAGCGGCGTTACGGTGGGCGGTAAACAACCCCGTTATGCAGAAGGGTGGGCAGGATTTTAGATATGCACCCGACTTACCATCCCTCGTGGGAACCGGTTCTCGCGCCGGTGCTGGAGCAGCAGTGGCCACGTATTTCTCATGCGCTGGACAACCAGGATTACCTGCCGCCGGCAGAAGACGTGTGCAGGGCATTGCAGATGCCGCTTGGCGATGTCCGCGTGCTCATCGTTGGCCAAGACCCCTATCCCACCCCGGGCCACGCGATGGGGATGGCCTTTTCCACCAAGCCGGGGGTCAAGCCCCCGAGGTCCTTGGTCAATATTTACCGCGAGCTGTATGACGATGTGGGCGTTCGCGGGCGTGAGGACGGCGATCTAAGCGCCTGGGCCGACCAGGGAGTCTTGCTCCTTAACAGGGTGCTGACCGTGGCACCGGGCCAGGCGGGTTCGCACCGGCGTATTGGCTGGGAAGAGGTGACCGAGGCCGCCATCCGCGCCCTCAACCGCACCCCGATGGTCGCGATTTTATGGGGCCGCGATGCCCAATCCTGCGAGCGCTTCCTTCCCGATGTTCCCTGCATTACCTCCCCGCACCCTTCGCCGCTTTCAGCCAGCCGCGGGTTCTTTGGCTCCCGCCCATTTTCCCGGGCAAACGCCCATTTGCGGGACCAAGGCGCGCGGGAGATAGCGTGGGACTTGTAAACTATTGCGCATGTCATATCCCAGCACGCTGGACGCTCACGGATTGCGCAATTGGGCGCACCGCGCTGTAGGCGAGCTTTCCCATCGGCGCGCCGAAATTAACGCGCTCAACGTCTTCCCAGTGCCGGATTCAGATACCGGCTCGAATATGGCGCACACCATGGAAGCCGCCGTCGCCGAGGTGGAAAAGGCCGACGGCGACATTGCGGCTGCGCTAGCCATGGGGGCCGTGCGCGGGGCACGGGGAAATTCCGGGATGGTGCTCTCGCAGGTCCTGCGCGGAGTAGCGGAGGCCACCGTGGATTCCACCATCGATGGCGCCATCTTTGCAGCTTCGCTTATGCATGCGGTAGAGCTCGTGGACCGCGCGATTGCGGAACCGGTGGAAGGAACGGTTATTACCGTACTGCGATGCGCCGCAGAAACAGCGGAAAGCACCGCGCGGCAACCTAATTCCAGTTTTCACGGCGTCGTAGCGGATACTATTTCCGCCGCCCGCACAGCGCTAGCGGAAACACCCTCGCAGCTGCCAGAGTTGCGCGCGGCTGGGGTGGTAGATGCTGGCGGTGCCGGCCTGGTCATCCTTTTAGAAACCCTCCTTGCAGAAATCGAGGGCACGACCAGCCACTCGCCCGAATCCATGCCGGAGACAGTCACCGAACTTGAGGTGGTCTTCTTTTTCGAAGGCGATAGCGCGGTACTGAAGGAGAAGATTGCTCCCTTGGGCACGAGCTTGGTCATCGCGCAGGCAGGCGAAGATAGCGCCTCCATCCACATCCATTCCACCCAGGCCGGTGCGGTCATCGAAACCGCCTTTGCCGCTGGATCGGTCAGCAACCTGCGCCTAGAGGCCCTTCCGGAAGCCCCTGCTCAGCGAGAAAACACTGACGAAGGTCATACGCGCACCGTCTACGCTGCGGCGCCCGCCGGCCCCATGGCCGAGCTTGTGCAGTCCGCCGGGGTTACGGTGGTCGAACCAGGAGAAACCATCCACGCGGCGGGCGAGGACATCGTTTTATCCAGCGGGCTAGAAGAACACGCAACTGCAGCGCATACCGTGGAGATTTCTTCCCTTGCGGCGGGGCTAGCCGCCATCTCCGTCTATGAGCCGGATAATGCGGATACCGCCGCGGTCGTAGAATCCATGCGTGATGCGGCGCAGTCGATGCGGGTGGCGCACCCAGCAGAAGAATCTGAATTAGCCATCGCGCAGATGTGCCGCCAGCTGCTTGCTGCGGGCGGGGAACAGGTCACGGTCATTAGCCCGCTTAACATCTCGCAAGAAGAATTGGCGGCAGAGCTCGGCGTCGATGTGGTGGCCTTGCAGGTGCCGGATATTCCCACCGAGATTGGGGTGGAATAGCGATGCTTGGCTGGCAGGATGACCGCCCTCTGACCGAGGTACTGGATAAAAAAGACGCCACGAAGATCACCAAAGCGTTGGGATATAAGACCTGCGGGGAACTCTTAGCGCACTATCCGCGCGATTACATTCGCCATAATCAAGACGTGGGGCTTGGCGATGCCGCCGAGGGCGATATCGTCACCGTCACCGGAACCGTAACGGGAATAACAACCCGCGATACGGGCAAGACGACTATCATCAACGTCCAACTCGATGGCCATATCATCGCCACGTTCTTTAACGCCATGTACGTCTTGCGCATGCTCCACCGCGGGCAGCGGGTGATGATGAGCGGGAAATTAAAATACTTCCGTCAACAGCCCCAGCTACAGCAGCCGGATTTCGTAGAAATCGATGCCTTCGGGCGCCCAGACGGGGAACTCGCCGCCTACCGCGAACAGGCGCCAGCGACGGGAAAGAAAAAGCCGCAGAAGGCAACCGGATCCCTGCGCAACCTATCCCAATTCGGCCGACTCGATAAATTATTGCTCGAGAGGGAATGGATACCGGTATACCCCGCCACGGCAAAGATCACCTCGTGGTACCTCATGGGGGCCATCCACTACGTGCTCTCGCACACCCCAACCATCCGGGAACCTTTAGATCAGCAGATGATTATCAGCCTGGACCAAGCGGTGCGCGAAATCCATGAGCCCGGCGCGGCTGGCCCACAGCGCGCGATCCAGCGCCTCAAGTACAACGAGGCGCTCTCCATTGGCTTGGTCATGGCGCTGCGCCAACGCGATGCGCACGCGCACACGGCGCCGACGATGCCCGCTATTTTGGGCGGCTTCCGCGAAGAGTTATTGACCCACCTGCCCTTTGAGCTCACGCAAGGCCAGCGCAGGGTCATCACTGAGATCGACGATGACCTGTCTGGCTCCTTACCCATGATGCGCCTGTTGCAGGGCGAGGTGGGCTCGGGAAAAACGATGGTCGCCACCTGCGCCATGCTGCAGGCCATCGATGCCGGGAGCCAAGCGGCGCTGCTTGCTCCCACCGAGGTTTTGGCTTCCCAGCACGCGGCCTCTATTGGCACGTCGGTTCCAGAAGGTGTCAAGGTTGTGCTCTTAACCGGCTCCATGCGGACCGCCGAGAAGCGCCAGGCCCTCCTGGATATCGTCTCGGGTGAGGCGAATATCGTCATCGGCACGCATGCCATCATTCAAGAATCGGTTGAGTTCTTCGATTTGGGGTTGGTGATCGTGGACGAGCAGCACCGCTTTGGCGTCGAGCAACGCGATAGCCTGCGCTCTAAGACGCGCGAGGGGATAAGTCCCCACGTCTTGGTCATGACGGCAACCCCCATCCCGCGTACCATCGCCATGACGATTTTCGGTGATCTCGCGGTATCGACGCTCGCTGAGCTGCCCGGCGGGAGAAAGCCGATCCAGTCCGCAGTGGTGGCGGAATGGCGGCCCATATGGGTGGCGCGGGCGCTCGAGCGCATCCGCGAGGAAGTGGCGCATGGCCACCAGGCCTATATCGTCTGCCCGCGCATAGAAGGCGAGGGCGGCGTGCTTGAATTGGCAGAACAGCTTGCCGCCGGCCCGTTTAAGGGACTGCGGGTAGATATCTTGCACGGCAAGATGCCGAATAAGGATGAGGTGATGACCTCATTTGCCCGGGGTGAGATCGATATCTTGGTATCGACCACGGTCATCGAGGTGGGCGTCGATGTTCCCAACGCCACGGTCATGCTCATCCGAGAGGCAGAGAATTTCGGCGTGTCCCAGCTGCACCAATTGCGCGGGCGCGTAGGGCGCGGCGGGAACGCATCGATTTGTCTGATGCATACGAAAGCGGAAGATAATTCGGCCTCGTATCGGCGCATAACCCAGATTGCCCAGACTTCATCTGGGTTTGACCTTGCGGAATTAGACCTTCGGCAACGCCACGAGGGCGATATCCTGGGTGCGGTGCAATCTGGCACGCACCGGACGCTGCGGTTGCTCAACCTTGCAGATGACCAAGATATTGTCGAGCGCACTCACGTGGATGCGTATGCAATGGTCCAGCGCAATCCCCAGTTGGCCGAAGAGCTGACGCGCAATTTGAGCCAAAGTGAGCAGGAATACTTGGAGAAAAACTAAGAGGGGATAGGCTATAGGTATGAAAATCTACGCCCCCTTCGCGGGCATCGTTCGCTGCCATGTCGACGTAGGCGAGAGAATTAACACTGGTCAAGAGCTAGCTACCGTTGAGGCGACGAAGCTGGAATCGCCCGTCGTGTCCCCAGGCCCGGGGACGATTTCTCGCATAGCGGTGGCAGACTTTAGCGATGTTATTGGCGGGGACTTAATTATGGAGATTGGAGAGGCGTAAATGACGCGGATTATTGCAGGCGAAGCGCGGGGGCGGACTATCAAAGTTCCAGCGGAGGGAACGCGCCCGACCGCTGATCGCGCAAGGGAAGGCCTGTTTTCTTCGTTGAATGCCCGTTGGGGATTCCCAGGCTCCAAGGTGCTTGACCTATTCGCTGGATCCGGCGCCTTGGGGTTGGAAGCATTAAGCCGTGGGGCAGACGAGGCAGTGCTGGTGGAGTCCAACCCTGCGGCGGTGTCCATCATCAAGCACAACATAGGCGTGGTGAAGCATCCCGGTGCTCGCGTGGAGGAAAGGAAAGTATCTACGTACCTGGCCAGCGCCCCGCGCGGCTACTTCGACATGGTTTTAGCGGATCCGCCTTATGCGTTTGACGATGTCGCCGGGCTCATCGCCGCAATAGAGCCAGCGCTGACTGATAGCGCGATGGTGGTCATCGAACGCCACGTCGAATCGCCCGAGACCGACTGGCCAGAAGGGTTTGTGCCGACGGGGCAGAAATTAAAGAAGCGTACCTTCGGCATCGCGCGTATGGATATGGCAGTCTATACCCGTCCCGGTACCGACGATGCCGATGACACCTTAGATAACTAGAGAAAGCGATATTTTATGACCACAGCCGTGTGTCCCGGGTCTTTTGATCCCATCACTCTTGGCCACGTCAATATTTTTGAGCGCGCCAGCCAGATGTTTGATGAGGTTACGGTGCTTGTTACTGGCAACCCAGAAAAGCCTTCCGGGTTATTTAGCGTGCACGAGCGCATGGACCTCATCCGCCAGAGCGTGGATTCGCGCATTAACGTGGATTATTGGTCCGGCCTGCTCGTGGACTATACCTCGCAGCACGGCGTTGACGTTTTGGTCAAGGGACTGCGTTCTTCCTTGGACTATGAATACGAACTGCCGATGGCGCAGATGAACAGGCGCTTGTCCGGCATCGATACGGTCTTTTTGCTTACCGATGAAAAGTACGGCTACATCAGCTCTTCGCTGTGCAAGCAGGTCGCGCAATTCGGCGGTGAGGTCACCGGCATGCTTCCTGATCCGGTAGTACAAGCGGTGAAGGAAAAATACCGCCGATGATATTGGCGCTGATTATTTTTTCCGTCGTTGTCGCGGGATCCACCTTGCAACGCGTCTCCGGCATGGGGCTTGGCCTTATTGGTGGGCCCATTCTTATGTTGGTGATGGGCCCGGTAGAAGGCATCTTGGTGATCAACGTCTTGGCGGCGGTCAATGCTCTGCTTACTACGGTCACTGTCCGCCGCAATGTGAGCTGGAGAATGTTCGGGCTCATCGCGCCCGTGATGATTATCGGTTCTCTGGCGGCCGCGGCGTTGATTAGCAAGATCGATACCGCAGGGCTATTGATAGTGGTGGGTGCAGCGCTTCTTATCGCCTTGGCGGTGGTGACTTACGGCGGTAAGTTCGTCCCGCCGATGGCAGGCAAAGGACCGGCCATTTCTGCGGGCATCCTTGGCGGTTTTACCAATACCCTGGCGGGAGTGGCAGGCCCGGTTATTACCGTCTACGCCCAGGCGGCCAAATGGCCGCAAGCCATGTATACGGCGACCTTGCAGCCGATTTTTGTGGTGGGTGGAATCTTTTCCGTTATCACCAAGACCGCGCTCGGTGCTGCGACATTCGATGGCCTGCCCTGGATCATTTGGCCCGCAGGCATTGCCGGAATGTTCATCGGCATCTGGCTGGGCTCGCGCATCGCGCATGTAGTCTCCAGGGATATTGCGCGAGCATTGTCGCTATCGGTAGCTAGCCTCGGCGCTCTCAGTGCGCTGATTCGTGGCGTCGTCACCTACGGTGCCTAGGGCGCGGCTGGCACCGCGCGAGGTTTACCTAAAGCAGTGAGGACAAGAACTCCTTGGTGCGCGGCTGCTGTGGATTCTCAAGCACTTCAGCCGGGGTACCGGATTCTAGGACTACGCCGCCATCCATGAAGAAGATTTTATCGGCAACCTCGCGCGCAAAACCCATCTCGTGGGTAACCACGAGCATGGTCATGCCCTGGGCCGCGAGATCCTTCATGACGCGAAGGACCTCGCCAACGAGCTCGGGATCGAGGGCGGAAGTGGGTTCATCGAAAAGCATGAGCTTGGGATCCATCGCCACGGCGCGGGCGATGGCAACGCGCTGCTGCTGGCCGCCGGATAACTGAACCGGGAAGTTATCGGCCTTGGAAGCAAGTCCCACCTCCTCTAAAAGCTCCATGGCACGCTTCCGCGCCTTATCCTCCGGCACCTTCTTGACCTGCATTGGTGCTTCAATGATGTTTTCAATCACCGTGCGGTGGGGAAAGAGATTGAAAGATTGGAATACCATGCCGATATCGGAGCGCTGCTGTGCAGCTTGCTTCTCGCTGATTTCGTACAGGATTCCGTTCTTTTCGCGGTAGCCAATGAGCTCACCATCGACATAAAGGCGGCCCGCCGTGGCCTTATCCAGGTGGTTGACGCAGCGCAGGAAGGTTGATTTACCGGATCCGGAAGGGCCCAATAGGCAGGCAACCTCGCCGGGTTGGACCTCTAAGTCGATGCCCTTGAGCACCTCGAATTGGCCGAAGGATTTGTGCACATTCTGTGCGGAGATCATGGGAGTGTTCATTAGTTTTTACCCTCCTGGATTACGGAGACGTTGCGGGGGATAGTACCTTCGGCATCGGCAAGCGCGGCCAGCTGGCGCCCGGTGAGCTCGCGGGTGGCGCCGCGCTCAAAGTGGCGCTCGAGGAAGTACTGGCCCACCATGAGCAGGGAAGTAATGACCAAGTACCACGAGGCGGCGACCATCAAGAGCGGAATGGGCTGGAAGAGGGCTGCGGAAATGTCCGTGGCGCGGCCGAAGATCTCGTGGGTATAGGGGATGGCGACCACCAGTGACGAGGTCTTGAGCAGGGAAATGAACTCATTGCCTGTTGGCGGGATGATAATGCGCATCGCCTGCGGCAATACGGTGCGCCGCATGGTCATCCACCAAGACATGCCGAGGGCCTTGGAGGCTTCCTTTTGACCTTCCGGAACCGAGGAAATGCCCGAGCGCACGATTTCGGCCATATAGGCGGCCTCATTGAGCCCCAAGCCCATGACCGCCAAGAAGAAGGCATTGGTCAACACACTTTGCAAGGAGACCTCTGCAAAGCCCAAGTTGATGGATTGATAAATCGCAGATAGCAAGCCCCAGAAGACAAGCTGGACATAAATCGGGGTGCCGCGAAAAATCCACAGGAAGATCCAGGAAATGGCGCGCAGGATGGGATTGGGCGACATGCGCATCACGGCGAGGATGGCGCCGCCTACCACGCCAATGATCATGGACAAGATGGTGATCGCAATCGTGTGCAGGGAGGCGATAGCGATGCGCTGATCAAAGAGATACTGGAAGTACGTATCCCACCCGAAGGCCTCATTGCGCGCGGAGGCAATGACAAACCACAGACCAAGAATGAGCAACACGACCGCGCAGAGCCACCGCCAGGGGTGGCGCAGTGGCCGGGCTTCGATCTTAGCGGGTGCCTCCTGCTGTGCCGTGGGGCCGGCTGCCTCTTTGTGCTCGTTAACCATTGATGGGCCTTTCATTAATCATCGCCTGGTCTACTAATCCATCTTCAATTCCCCAGCGGGCCAAGATCTCCGCGTACTCACCGGTATCGATGAGGTGCTGGAGGGCAGCGGCTGAGGCCTTGGCCAAGTCCGAGTCCTTCGGGACCGCGAAGCCGTAAGGAGAGGCCTGGAACATATCGCCCACAGCGCGCATCTTTCCCTCGGAGCGATTGACCGCCCAAGCCGTTACCGGCGAGTCCGCGGATAAAGCATCGGCGCGGCCCATAAGGACGGCGAGCGCGGCGTTATCCCCGGTGTCATAGGACAAGACGGTGAGATCGCCATCGCAGGCTTCTTGCTTGGGGCGCACATCATCGGTCTCTGACACGGTGGTGCGCTGCACGGCGACGGTCAGACCGCAAGGGTTTTGGGGATCGACCCTATTGGGGCCATCGACAAGCTCTGCCCACTGGATGCCCGCATAGAGGTGGTCCACGAAGTCGAATTCATCGCGGCGATCGGCCGTATCCGTAAACCCAGAGGCACCCATGTCTATCTGTCCCGATTGCACAGCCGGCAAAATCATGGAGAAGTCTTGCTCTAGGGCCTGGAATTTCAGGCCCAGCACGCCTGCGACGGCGCGGGCAAGGTCAAGCTCTACGCCCTGCAGATCGCCGTGGGAGTCCTTGAGCTGAAATGGGGCATAGGGCGGGTTTGTACCTGCCGTGAGCACACCGTCATCGTCGTGGTACATCGCGGCAATTTCGGGAACTTCGCTGGTCTGGGGTTCCTGCCAGCCCTCTGGAGTCGAATCCTCCTCGTTGACCACGCACGCGCTCAAGGGGAGTACGCACGCCATCACGGCGGCCGTTAGTGGTCGATGATTAATCGCCCAGGGCATTAATATTCCGCCGTCCTTTCCTCGATGGCTTTCGCGTTCCTGCGGTCTACATAGATGAAGATGGACACGATAATGGCACCGAGGATGAAGTATCCGATGATGGCGCCCGAAGAAGCGTCCTGGTCAGCACCCCACGGCCACAGGGCGCGCAGGGATCCCAGCATGAAGCCCGCCATGGCGGCCAGGGTGGGCGCGCGGTGGGTGCTCAGCAAATAGTTGAGCAATTTGATGAAGGCGGCGAGGCCACACAGGGCACCCAGCGCAAAGACGCCCATGGTGCTTAATTCACGGTCCGATACTGCGCCAATGATCGGCTGGTAGAGCCCCATAGTCAGCAAGATGAGCGAGCCGGAAATACCCGGCAGAATTAGCGCGCATACGGCGATTGCTGCGGCAAAGAAGACCACGATGAGGCTCGGGTCATCCTGCGGCTCAGAGGTAAAGCCCGTGACGATGAAAATCAGGACGGCAGCAGCGATAAACGCGATGATGGACGAGGGGGCGGTGCGCTCCGCCTTAGACAACATGGAAAGCGGAACGATGATGGAGATGACCACCATGCCTAAAAAGAGGGCGCTGGAGGCAGAGACGTTGTTGTCGACGAAGTTAGACAGGAGCGTGGAAAAGCCGAATACGGCGATTAGCATGCCGACGGCAACTGAGGCTAGAAAGGACCACTCGACCTTTTTAAAGTTGCCGGAGATGAGGTCATTGGCATTGCGGACGGCGCGCTCATAAATCCCCACGATGAGGGCGACGGTTCCGCCGGAGATGCCGGGAACCAGCTCGGCCATACCGATGAGGGCGCCACGAATGGCGTTCAAAATATAGTGCATAAATTAAAAATCTACCTGGGTACAAGACATGACTGCGTTTGACGGGCCACTCGGGGTGCCAAAAACTCTTTGCTCAAGACCGTACGGCGAGGTGTAGCACCGCCCGCGGTGGCTTAAGCCTGCATATCTTTCATTACTTTAACGGTTACCCACCTTATATGAGACGGGCTTGTGCTTAAAGTCTCGAGGTAAGAAGGCGTAATTTTGCAGCAGTTAGGCTTCTCGGGCGTTGTATAAATATGCAATTCGCGGAAGGATATAAGCTGAATCGAGGCCGCTGTAGGGGACATAGGGAACTAGGCGGCATGACGAAACCCCGCTTCCTTCGTGGATATATTTCCGGAAAGAAGCGGGGTTGTACTGTGCCCCTGGTGAGACTCGAACTCACACTGGACGGGTTTTGAATCCGTTGCCTCTGCCAATTGGGCTACAGGGGCAATCAAAAGCGAGCGCCTTTGACTGTTGGAAATACTAGCGCAGGGGTTGGCGCAATTCCTAATTGGGGTCCCTTTCCGGTGAAAAGGCCTGCTCAAGACGGTGAGGTTGGGCGGGGTATCGCCGTGTCCATTGTGTTGCCTAATATGGGGCAGGTGACTTCCAATAAGACCCGCCTTTTGCTCATTGACGGCCATTCCATGGCATTTCGTGCCTTTTATGCCCTCCCGGTGGAAAACTTTTCTACCTCCGGTGGTCAGCACACCAATGCCGTGTATGGCTTTTTATCCATGCTGTCCAATATCGTCTCTGAGGAAAGGCCGGATGCTATCGCGGTTGCTTTTGACGTTGGCCGGAAGACTTTCCGCACGGAGATGTTCCCGGATTATAAGGCGCAGCGCGAGGCCGCGCCGGAAGAATTTAAGGGCCAAGTAGATATCATTCGCGATACCTTAGAGACCTTGGGTATTACGACGCTCTCGCGTGAAAATTACGAGGCCGACGATATTTTGGCAACCCTTGCCACCCAGGCACAGGGCTACGAGACGCTGATTGTCACCGGTGACCGGGATTATCTGCAGCTGGTTACGGATTCGACCACGGTGCTCTATCCCATGAAGGGCGTATCCACGCTGCACCGGTTTACCCCAGAAGCCGTCGAGGATAAATACGGGCTTACCCCCGCGCAGTATCCCGACTTTGCTGCTCTGCGCGGCGACCCTTCCGATAACCTCCCCGGCATTCCCAAGGTGGGAGAAAAGACCGCCACCAAGTGGATAGTCAAGTACGGAGACTTGGCTTCCTTGGTAGAGCACGCCGAAGAAATCAACGGCGTGGTGGGAAATAACTTCCGCGAACGCATCGAGCAGGTGCAGATGAACCGGAAGCTCACCCAGATGATTACAGACATGGACTTAGATGTTGGCCCTGATGATCTGGCCTTTAGGGGAGCCAAGGTTGCCGATGTCGCCGCGAAGTTCGATGAGCTGGAGTTTGGTACCAACCTGCGCGACCGTGTCTTATCCGCCATCCCCAACGATGGTGCAGAGGCTGCTGAGCAAGCTGCGGACACCCCAGACGTAGAGCTCACTATCGATGACGCCTCCTTGAGCGAGTGGCTACCTGGCCGCGAGCACGTAGCTATGTATGTGCAGGGCGAGGGCATCCCAAGTCAGGGTGATGCTTCTGCCATCGCGTTTGTGGATCGCAACCATCATGGCCTGCAGGTGGAACTCGGAGAACTTTCCGCCGATGAGGAAAAGGCCTTGGTCCAGTGGCTAGAATCGTCGGCCCCTAAGTATTTCCACGCCGCAAAGGCCGCGTTCCACATGCTGGCAGGGCGCGGCATTGAGCTCAACGGGCTTGCGCACGATACGGCCTTGGCGGCGTATATCCTGCGCCCAGGCCAGCGCACCTACGAGCTTTCCGATGTCTACCAGCGCCACCTTCAAAAATCCCTCGGCGCCGCCTCGGAGCAGATGTCGCTGCTCGATAGCTCCTCCCTGGTAGATCAGGCGGCGGCAATCATGGAGCTGGCGGAAAAACTCACCGCGGAACTGCAGGACATCGACTCTTTCGAGCTCTATACCGACCTGGAATTGCCGCTGGTGACCATCCTGGCACGCATGGAGACTACGGGCATCGCGGTCGATGTCGATATTTTGGAAACCCAAAAGGATGCCTTCGTGGAGCAGGTGGCTGAACAAGAACGCTCCGCGCGCGAGCTTGCTGGCGATGACAAGCTCAATTTGAATTCGCCCAAGCAGCTGCAAAAGGTACTTTTTGAGACCTTCGATATGCCCAAGACGAAAAAGACAAAGACGGGCTATTCCACGGCCGCGAAGGAAATCGAGCAGCTGGCAATCAAGCACCCGCACCCGTTTTTGGATCACCTCCTGGCCCACCGCGAGTACCAAAAGATGAAGACCACGTTGGAGGGCCTTATTAAGACCGTCCAACCGGATGGGCGCATTCACACAACTTTTAACCAGACGGTGACCTCGACGGGACGTTTGTCCTCGACGGAGCCCAACCTGCAAAACATCCCGGTGCGCACGGAGGCCGGCCGACAAATTCGCTCGGCGTTTATCGTAGGCGAGGGATTTGAACAGCTAATGACCGCGGACTATTCGCAGATTGAAATGCGCGTTATGGCGCACCTTTCTGCAGATCCCGGGCTGATTGAGGCCTACAAGGCCGGCGAAGACCTGCACAATTTCGTCGGTTCTAGGGTCTTCGATGTGCCGGTCGATCAGGTGACTCCTGAGCTGCGCCGCCGCGTAAAGGCCATGTCTTATGGCTTGGTCTATGGCCTATCCGCATTTGGACTTTCGCAGCAGCTGGGAATCCCTGCTGGTGAAGCCAAGTCCATTATGGAAAGCTACTTCGAGCGCTTTGGCGGCGTGAAGAAATACCTGGATGATGTCGTGGAGCAAGCCCGCAAGGATGGTTATACGGCCACGCTCTTTGGTCGCCGCCGCTACCTGCCAGAGCTCAACTCCGATAACCGGCTGGCCCGCGAAAACGCGGAACGCGCTGCGCTCAATGCCCCAATCCAGGGAACGGCCGCAGATATCATTAAGGTCGCGATGATTCGCGTGGACCGCGCGTTGCGCGATATGAAATCCCGTGTATTGCTCCAGGTGCACGATGAATTGGTGGTGGAGGTCGCCCCCGGTGAGGCCGATCAAGTCCGCGAGATTCTTGAGCGCGAGATGGATTCTGCCATCGAGCTGAATGTGCCACTCGAGGTCTCTGCTGGTGCCGGCACGGATTGGGACGCCGCGGCCCACTAGTTCGATGATGATGCTTAACCGGCGTGAGCGCGCCCGCATGCGCTTGGCCGCCCAGGGGCTTACGGCCCTGCGCTGGCACACCGCCGCAGAGGCAGTCCGCGCCTTTGGCGTCATGCAGGGCCAGGACCTGCATTCGGTGCGCCGGTCCTTGGCACTGCGTGCACCGAATGAATCGGATAACTCCGAGATCGTGCGCGGCTATGCGATGCGCAATACGTTGTTCGCCGCCTCCGTCAAGGATATGGGCTGGATAACCGAGCTATGTGCGAAGCCTCGCAAGGGAGACGCCGCGGTACGGGAAGCCGTGCTGCAGCTTATCGATGCCCCATTAACGCGCGCAGAATTGAAATCACGCGCCGCCCAAGCCTTGCCCGAGTTGCCTTTCTGGCACGTAGTACGTATCGGCATGGAAAGCGGGCATGCGTGTTATGCGGGCGAAGAACAGCTCATTACTCCGGTCGAGCTAGACGGCTTGGAGGCCCTTTTTAACGGCGACTCGGTGGCCGCCACGACGGAATTGATGACGCGCTATTTTCGCACCCATGGGCCGGCGACTGTGCAGGACTTTGCGTGGTGGTGCAAGCTGCCCCAAAGACTTATTCGTCCCGCAGCGGAGAAGTTGCCTGATGACCTTATCCGGATAGGAAGGGAAGGCGAGGAGCTGGTCTCTGCAGAGGTCCTAGAGCTACCAGAGGTGAAAAAGAAGAAATCGGTGCTGCTTTTAGGCGCCTTTGATGAGTATATCCTGGGCTACCAAGATCGGCTTTTTGCCATGTCAGTGGATATGCACCACGCTCTCGTTCCCGGAAACCAGGGCATTTTTCGTCGCGCCATCGTTATCGACGGCCAAGTGCGCGGCATGTGGAATAAACAGGGGATTGAGGACTGGGGAATTCCTGCCTATGCGGCACGCCACGTGGAACGCCAGTGGAAAGAGTGCTGAGAAGTGCGTGAAGGAGAATAGGATTTTAAAGTAATTTCATGGAGTTTCTCGGAAAACGTATTAGGTGGAAGTCTCGCCCCTTCGTCTTGCGCTTTTTTGAGTCTATGTGGGCAGCCATGGTCCCATACCCGGCGGGACAGATTGCTGAGAGCGGCTTAAAAGAAGCGGTAAGCAGCGATACATTTTACTTCATTTACTATGCGGTCATGGTTTTGGGCTTTTTCCTTTCTGCTGGTAACGCCGCCAGGGAAGGCGAGAACCCGTGGTGCTACCGGGGACAGGCGGCCGGTGTAATGACCGTGGTCTCCGTGATTGCAGTGGCCTTCCCGTATTCGTGGGTATTCGCGTCCATTACTATTGCTGCCTTGGCGTATTACTTTTGGCCGCGCATCGCGGTGGAATCCTCCTGAGGTCGCTTTTCCACTAGGCAGCCAGCCAAGAGGTCAAAGGGAGTTTGGCCGATGGCTAAAACCGAAAGGCCTAAAAGTGCAACGACTATACCGTCGATGTTCCAACCAGTAAGCGTCAGGGGCGTAAGCAGCAGCCACGAATTGCGCAGGCACGCGGTGACAAACGGCGAGCGGGCCGGGATGATTTCGAGCTGCATCGACCATTTGCCCAGGGACGTAGACTTCTTCGTTTCCACCCACACGCGGTAGGTATAAAAGACCACGGCGAGAGCGACCGCCTCGTAGATCTCTTCGGGGCGGCCGGATAAGGGGGTACTGGCAAGAGCATTAATCAGCCACCGCACCACGGTGACGATGGCGGCCACGAGAAAGGCGTCGATCCACCAAGCCACGGCGCGGCGCAGGAAAATTCCCAGTCTTTCGGCAATCATGTTCTCTACGTTAGCTGTAGGCGCGGCAGATGAAAATCATGCTGCCAGGGAAAATTTCCCCGCGCTGCCTAGACCACTGACCCCAGGTGGTATCTAAGCCTTCGGGCCATTCCGGTTCGATGATGTCCTCGATGAGGAATGGTCCGCGACCTTGGAGCGCGCGGAACCAATCGCTGATGGTGCGGTGAAATTCGGCATAGGTTAGCGTCCCGGCGGAATCGTGTTCCAGATAGGCGCGGTCGAAATAACTTATCTCAGCGGTGAGGCTGGTGGGATCATCGGGGAAGATCCAGCGCATTGGGTGGGTCACGGAGAATACGAAGCGTCCACCTGGGCGCACCACGCGGGCAACCTCCGCGAGCGCGGCATCGAGATCGGCGAGGAAGGGTAATGCGCCGAATGCAGAGAATGCCACGTCAAAGGAATCAGTGGCGTAGGGCAGTGCCAGCGCATCGGCTTGGATGAGCGCCAACCCGGGATCTGCGTGGGAGAGCATGCCGCGGGAAATATCGCAGCCGGTGACAAAGCGGGCGCGGGTGCTGAGCCACTGGGTGCAGGCGGCAGAACCGCAGCCGATTTCGAGGACAGCGGCAGAGGAGACATCGCCAAGCAACTGCGCATCGGCCTCGTGCAACATCTCCGGGCACCAGTAAAAAGAGGAGAGGTACTCGGGGTGCTCGGCATGGTAAGAGACCGCATCATCATCCCAGTGGGATTGATTGGCGCGAGAGGGCGAAGTCATTGGGGTGCGCTACCTTTCTTGGTGGCGTGCAATATTTGCCGTATAAGCTGGACAGATGTAGGCTCTTACAAGCATGTCTATGCCACGGGTTGTTGCAGGCTATTGTAGGAAAGCTTGGGGCAATCACGCGGCGGGATCGAATGCGGCCTCTATCTCCTGTATTTGTGCAGTGTAGACGGGCTTTTAATTCGAGAGACACGCAGTTGTCCACGAACGATTTCCTACATTTATTCGGAGCATTTTTACAATATGCCATCTTCTACTACCCCTCAGGTTGCGATCAACGATATCGGAACCGCAGAGGACTTCCTCGCAGCTGTAGACGCCACCATCAAGTACTTCAACGATGGTGACATTGTCGGGGGTACCGTCGTCAAGGTTGACCACGACGAGGTACTGCTGGACATCGGATACAAGACCGAAGGCGTTATCCCTTCCCGCGAGCTGTCCATCAAGCACGACGTCAACCCCGACGAGGTCGTCGAGGTCGGCGATGAGGTTGACGCACTTGTCCTGACCAAGGAGGACAAGGAAGGCCGCCTGATCCTGTCCAAGAAGCGCGCACAGTACGAGCGTGCTTGGGGCGCCATCGAGGAGCTGCAGGCCAAGGAAGAGCCGGTTACCGGTACCGTCATCGAGGTTGTCAAGGGCGGCCTCATCTTGGACATCGGCCTGCGCGGCTTCCTGCCTGCTTCCCTCGTTGAGATGCGTCGCGTCCGCGACCTGGAGCCTTACATTGGCCAGGAGCTGGAAGCTAAGATCATCGAGCTGGACAAGCAGCGCAACAACGTTGTCCTGTCCCGCCGTGCATACCTGGAGCAGACCCAGTCCGAGGTCCGTTCCGAGTTCCTGCACCAGCTGCAGAAGGGTCAGGTCCGCAAGGGCGTTGTCTCTTCCATCGTCAACTTCGGCGCCTTCGTCGATCTTGGCGGCGTCGACGGCCTGGTCCACGTGTCCGAGCTGTCCTGGAAGCACATCGACCACCCATCTGAGGTTGTCACCGTTGGTGACGAGGTAACCGTTGAGGTTCTGGACGTTGATCTGGACCGCGAGCGCGTTTCCCTGTCCCTGAAGGCAACCCAGGAAGACCCATGGCGCGTCTTCGCCCGCACCCACGCTGTGGGCCAGATCGTCCCGGGCAAGGTCACCAAGCTCGTTCCGTTCGGTGCGTTCGTTCGCGTCGAGGAAGGCATCGAGGGCCTGGTTCACATTTCCGAGCTGGCTCAGCGCCACGTCGAGGTTCCGGACCAGGTTGTCACCGTTGGCCAGGAAGTCATGGTCAAGGTCATCGACATCGACCTCGAGCGTCGCCGTATCTCCTTGTCCGTCAAGCAGGCTGATGAGGACTACTCCGAAGAGTTCGATCCGTCCAAGTACGGCATGGCTGACTCTTACGACGAGCAGGGCAACTACGTGTTCCCAGAAGGCTTCGACCCGGACACCAACGAGTGGAAGGAAGGCTTCGACGAGCAGCGTCAGGCTTGGGAGGCACGCTACGCAGAGTCCGAGCGCCGCTTCAACCTGCACACCGCTCAGATCGAGCGCAACCGCGCTGCCGCCGCAGAGGCTGCAGAGTCCGCTGAAGCATCCTCCAACTACTCTTCTGACTCCACCGATGCAGCTCCGGCATCGGAGACTCAGGCAGAGTCTGGCGGATCCTTGGCTTCTGACGAGCAGCTCGCCGCACTGCGCGACAAGCTCGCCGGCAACTAAGACGCCTTTGGAGCTTAGGGTGAGATAGTCCCTAACTCCACACAGCTGCACTAGCCGCGTCCTTCTCCTTTAGGGAGACAGGACGCGGCTTTGTGAGTTTTATGACAGTATATGCAAACGATTGCCTGTCACTTTTCGCTTGCTGGTTCCTTGACCTGCGGCGAAGTAATTTCGCCCGCAAAAAAGGCAACTATCCCCACTAAAGGCCACTAAATTGGGCTTTTGTTTGTGTTGTCTCTCACTTATAATCCGAGTGTGACGTAATAGCCAGTTGAGTACTGACTATTGTTTTGTCTTTATGCAAGGAGTATGAAGTGGCATCTGTGAAGGACACTTCCACACACATCATCGATAGCTTGGGCGGCGCCGATAACATCACATCGCTGACGCACTGCGCGACGCGCCTGCGCTTTCAACTCGCTGATGTGGGGAAAGTAGATCAGGAAAAGCTGGAAAGTGATACGGCCGTTCTCGGTTCCGTCACGCAGGGTTCGCATGGTTACCAAGTGGTCATGGGTGGCGGCGTGGCTAACTACTACGGCGAAATCATCAAAGACCCCGGGGTAAGTCCCGCTGATGAGGAATCCTCCTCATCAAAGAAAAAATACGACGGCGTGCGCGGAAAGTACGATTGGATCGACTATTGCTTCGAGTTCCTCTCTGATACGTTCCGCCCGATTCTGTGGGCACTGCTTGGCGCCTCCCTCATTATCACGCTGCTGGTACTGGCAGATACCGTTGGCATTCAAGACTTCCGCGCGCCGATGGAGGAGCAGCCTGAGGGCTTCCGCTTGGCCCACGCGATGTTCCAATCGGTCTTCTACTTCTTGCCGGTGATGGTGGGTGCCACCGCCGCGCAGAAGCTGGGTGCGAATATGTGGGTCTCGGCAGCCATTCCTGCCGCGCTTCTGACACCGGAGTTTATGTCCCTGGGTGAACAGGGCGATACCGTGAATGTATTCGGCCTGCCGCTGGTGATTAACTCTTACGGCTCTCAGGTATTCCCCCCGATCTTGGCCGCTATCGGCCTGTTCTGGGTGGAAAAGGGCTTGAAGAAGATCATCCCGGGCGCCGTGCACATGGTCTTCGTGCCGTTCTTCTCCCTGCTCATCATGATTCCGGCAACGGCCTTCCTGCTCGGTCCATTCGGTATCGGCGTGGGCAACGGTATCTCTTGGGTACTGTTCCAAATTAATGATTTCTCGCCGTTCATCTTGGCCATTGTCATTCCGCTGCTGTACCCATTCCTGGTGCCCATGGGCCTGCACTGGCCGCTCAACGTGATCATGATTCAAAACATCACGACCTACGGCTACGACTTCATTCAGGGCCCCATGGGTGCGTGGAACTTTGCTTGCTTCGGCGTCACCGGCGCCGTGATGGTCATCTCCATGAGGGAGAAGAACAACTCCATGCGCCAGGTCTCCGTCGGTGCCTTTGCAGCCGGCATGCTCGGCGGTATTTCGGAGCCGTCTCTCTACGGCATCTTGCTCCGCTTCCGCCGCACCTACTACCGCCTGCTGCCAGGTTGTGCCGTGGGTGGTGCAGTGATGGGGCTTTTCGATGTCCGCGCTAATGCCTTCGTCTTCACCTCCATCTTGACCACTCCAGCCATGTCCCCGCAGCTGGGCTACATCATCGGCATCGCCGTGGCATTCTTCACCTCCTTCTTCCTCACGCTGCTGTTTGGCTACCGCACTGCAGAGGAAAAGCAGGCCGATCTTGAACGCATCGCCCGCGAAAATAACGAGAGTGTCGAAGAGGTTGCTAGCCGCTCCGAGTCCCGCGTCCTTGGCTCCTCCGATGATGAGTCGGACGGTTCTGAGAACGCACAGGCTGCAGGGGTTGCGACAGCCACCGGGATCGCCACCAAGGAGGCGAAACAGGCAACCATCGCGCTGGACTCTCCTTTGGAGGGCGAGGCCGTGGACCTGTCTGAGGTGCCGGATCCCATCTTTGCCGGCGCCAAGCTTGGGCCGGGCGCTGCCGTGAAGCCAACTGGCAATACCGTCTACGCGCCTGCCGATGGCACCGTGCTCACCGTCCAAAAGTCCGGCCATGCGATCGGGCTTAACCTGGACAGCGGCGTACAGCTGCTCATCCACGTTGGCCTGGATACCGTGGAACTGGGCGGCGAGGGATTCGATGTTCATGTGGAAAAGAAGCAGCGTGTGTCCGCTGGCGATAAGCTCATCAGCTTTGACGCAGACTTCATCAAGTCCAAGAACTACAACCTGATTACCCCGGTCGTTGTCACCAACGCCAAGAAATTTGGTTCCGTGAGCGGCGCTACTGGTGCGGTCACCCCAAGCGATGAACTCTTGCAGGTTCATCCAAAGCCGGAAGAGGAAATTGAGTCCTAATAGGCACTCGTAATTTCCGCAGCAAGGAGCCTAGGCAGTCGTGCCGGGCTCCTTTTCGCGTACCCTGGTATCTTATGAAGCTAATCGGATTAACCGGGGGAATCGGCAGCGGGAAATCTACGGTAGCGAAGCTGTGCGCCCAGCGCGGCTGGCGGGTTGTGGACGCAGATCGCATTGCCCGGGACATCGTCAAGCCTGGGCAACCAGCCTTGGCCGAGCTTGCGGAGAAGTTCGGTGAGGACATCTTGCAGGAAGACGGCTGCCTCGACCGCAAGGAACTTGCCCGCCGCGCGTTTGTGGATAGGGAACACACCGATCTTCTTAATTCGATTACGCACCCGCGTATCCAAGAAGAGACCCAGCGGCAATTCGCTGCCGCGCGCGAAGAGGGCGTTGATTTTACGGTCTATGACATGCCGCTGCTCGTTGATAATGGGCTCGACGGGGATATGGATTTTGTCATCGTCGTTGACGTGGCTCCGCAAGAGCGGGTGCGTCGCCTCGTGGAGTTCCGCGGACTCGATGAAGCAGACGCGCGCAAAAGGATTAACGCCCAGATTTCTGATGAGAAGCGGCTCGCGGCAGCAAGCCATGTCATTGACAATAACGGCACGCAGGCACAATTGGCCGAGCGCGCCGCAGCAGTCTGCGATGAAATCGAAGCGGCGTCTTCTTAAGCTTAACCTTTTGGGTAAGTAGCGTTAACGTATTTTCCTATTAACGTTTACTTTTGACCCCTAGACTATTTGAGCGTGGGAACTTGGGGCACTGGACCATTCGATAATCACGCGGCGCGAGACATACTCGATAGCCTGCGGGATGGTTCTTTTGATCTCCGGCACTTTCAGCGTTCGTGCGGCACTGGGGTCCTCGATTCCGATGAAGCCGAAGCGGTTATCGCATTGGGTGCGCTGACGAAGCTGCCTGCCGATGGCCTGCCAGACGGCGTAGCCCCACGGGATTTGGCGTCCCTATATACCCCGCAATCTAAGGCGTGGCTGCGCCGGCGCATCAACCAAGCGATGCGCTCTGATTCCTCGTCGGTCTACGCGCTATGGGAACCGACAGGGGAGCTCGACCAATGGCTACACACCGCCCAGGCCGCGCTGCCGTGAAATGGCTAGCAGGAGCGTATAAGCAGTAGAATAGCGGGTATGGCTTTTGCTGCTGAACATCCCCTTATTCCAAATTCTGAACACCGCGTTGTCGGTGAGGTAGAACGCACCCCCGGCAAGTTTCAAGTCGTTTCTGAATATGAACCCGCCGGTGACCAGCCTGCGGCCATCAAGGAACTTGATGAGCGCCTCAACCGCGACGAGCGCGACGTGGTGCTCATGGGTGCCACCGGTACTGGTAAATCCGCGACGGCCGCGTGGCTGATTGAAAAACAGCAGCGGCCCACGCTAGTGATGGCTCCCAATAAAACCTTGGCCGCACAGTTGGCCAATGAGCTGCGCCAATTATTGCCCAATAACGCGGTGGAATATTTCGTCTCTTATTACGATTACTACCAGCCAGAAGCCTATATCGCGCAGACCGATACTTATATTGAAAAAGACTCCTCCATCAATGAGGATGTAGAGCGCCTGCGCCACTCGGCCACCTCTGGATTGCTTTCGCGGCGCGATGTTGTGGTGGTCTCTTCGGTCTCGTGCATCTACGGCCTTGGTACCCCGCAATCCTATTTGGATCGCTCGGTCATTATTGCCGTTGATGAGGAACTCGATAGGGACCGTTTCCTCCGGCTGTTGGTAGATATCCAATACGAGCGCAATGATGTGGGCTTTACCCGCGGTACCTTCCGCGTTAAGGGTGACACGGTCGATATCATTCCGGCGTATGAAGAGCGCGCGGTGCGCATTGAGTTCTTCGGTGATGATATTGACTCGCTGTACTATATCCACCCGGTGACAGGTGATGTTATCGAGCAGGTCGATGAAGTGCGCATTTTCCCCGCCACGCACTATGTGGCCGGCCCAGAGCGCATGGAAAAGGCCGTGGCCGATATCAAGGAAGAATTGGCTGAGCGCCTAGAAGATCTAGAAAACCGGGGCAAACTCTTGGAAGCGCAGCGGCTGCGCATGCGCACGGAATATGACCTAGAGATGATCGAGCAAGTGGGATTTTGTTCCGGCATTGAGAACTACTCCCGCCACGTGGATGGCCGCCCGGCAGGGTCTGCGCCAGCTACGCTCTTGGACTATTTCCCGGAGGACTTTCTTACCATCATCGATGAGTCCCACGTGACCGTGCCGCAGATTGGTGGCATGTACGAAGGCGATATGTCGCGCAAGCGAAACTTGGTGGAATTTGGCTTCCGCCTGCCTTCCGCGGTGGACAACCGGCCACTGACCTTCGACGAGTTTGAGGAGCGCGTCGGCCAGACCGTCTACATGTCTGCTACGCCGGGTGATTTCGAAATGACCTCCTCCGGCGGCGAGTTTGTCGAGCAGGTCATTCGCCCGACCGGTCTGGTTGATCCTAAGGTGACGGTGAAGCCCACCAAGGGCCAGATCGACGACCTTATTGATGAGGTCCGTGGTCGCATTGCCTCTCAGGAGCGCGTATTGGTTACCACCTTGACCAAGCGCATGGCAGAAGACCTGACGGATTATCTCTTGGAGCAGGGGATTAAGGTCCGCTACCTGCACTCGGATATCGATACGCTGCAGCGCGTGGAACTTCTGCGTCAATTGCGCCAGGGTGAATTCGACGTGCTTGTAGGCATTAACCTTTTGCGTGAGGGCTTGGACTTGCCCGAGGTCTCGCTTGTGGCCATCCTCGATGCGGATAAGGAGGGCTTCTTGCGTTCGACGACGTCGCTCATCCAGACCATTGGCCGCGCTGCGCGTAACGTATCGGGCGAGGTCATCATGTATGCGGATAAAATCACTGACTCGATGCAGGAAGCCATCGATGAAACAGAGCGCCGCCGCGAGAAGCAGATTGCCTATAACAAGGAACACGGCGTGGATCCGCAGCCTTTGCGCAAGAAGATCGCCGATATTTTGGATCAGGTCTACGAAAACAATGGGGAAGAGGTAGCCGAGTCGGATCCTTCGGCGGTGGTGGAAAAGCGCGATGTCTCCAGCATGGCTACCGATGAGGTTGAGGCTCTCATTAATGACCTGCAGGCACAGATGGGCGCTGCCGCGCGCGAGCTGAAATTCGAGCTGGCCGGGCGGCTGCGCGATGAGATTGCGGATTTGAAGAAGGAATTGCGCGGCCTGAAAGACGCTGGAATCTAGCAGCACGCGCAGGGGCCCAATAACGCTTTCCCCCTAAAAGTGCGCACTCCTGCAACCTTGGGCTTATTGATTCAGCGTCCTGACTATACTGGGGGCGACTTTATAAGCCGGTTCAATGTGCCGACCTAGTTATTCACCAGCAAGGAGAATCATGCTTACGTATCACACCATCGCCGTCGGTACCGATGGCTCCGAAACTTCCCTGCGCGCAGTGCGTTCGGCGGCATCAATGGCACGGGCATATGACGCCAAGCTCATCATCGTCTCCGCAGCCTATAATCATTCAGGCTCCATGCTCGGTGCTCCCAGCGGGGAAGGATCCCGGCTACCGGTGGTCAGCGAGGAAATGGCGAATACTTACCTCACGAATGCGCAGCGGATTGCAGAGTCCGAAGGCGCGGAAAATATTGAGGTGGTCACTACCCCCGGTGACCCTGTCAACGCCTTAATTGAGGTTACGGAGAAATACGACGTGGAGCTCTTGGTCGTGGGCAATCGCGGCGTCAATTCCGTGCGCGGACGCGTTTTCGGTTCAGTACCTACTGAACTTACCCATAAATCCAAGGTGGATGTCGTGGTGGTCAACACGAGTGAAAAACGTTAATCATTTTTCATTGTTACACTTGCAGTAACGCCAAGTTGGCACACTAGAATAGATAGGGTACACACCCACAAAGAAAGGTCATCATGAGCGACTACAGCACGATTGTTGTCGGTACTGACGGTTCCAAGTCCTCCCTCCTCGCCGTGGAGCGAGCAGCCAAGATTGCCGCTGCATTCGATGCCACGCTGATCGTCGGTTGTGCTTACTACGAGAATCAAGAGCAGGCCTCGAAGACCTTGCGCCAGGATTCCGTCACTATTCTCGGTGATGAGAAGGCTGAAGCTAACCTGCAGGCGGGTAGGGAAGAAGCAGAAAAGCACGGGGTCTCCAAGGTGGAAACCGCAGTCCGCCCTGGCACGCCGGTACAAGCCCTCATGTCCATTGTCAACGACAATGATGCAGACCTGCTCATCGTTGGTAACCGCGGTATTAATTCCCTGACCGGCCGTTTGCTTGGCTCGGTGCCGGCAGATGTGGCGCGCCAGTCCGACTGTGACGTCATGATCGTTCACACCGTCAACTAATCTAGGCCTTCG
The DNA here is from genome assembly GCF_030227225.1 of Corynebacterium rhinophilum. Taxonomy (GTDB): domain Bacteria; phylum Actinomycetota; class Actinomycetes; order Mycobacteriales; family Mycobacteriaceae; genus Corynebacterium; species Corynebacterium rhinophilum. Next base: position 31,257 of record NZ_JASPHQ010000008.1, on the reverse strand, counting down.
CCTTACCCACCGCAGCGAGTCCTTTTCTGGAGTCGCGCGGTGGGTTTTGTGATCCTAACTGGCTAAATCACATCCCCAGTATCTCCTACCAGGGTCAGTGTTTGTGTGGCCCGGGTGATGCAGACGTATAAATTCTGCAGCCCCTGCGGGGAAGCATCAACAATCTCGCGCGGGTTAAGCACGATTACGTGGTCGAACTCGAGGCCCTTGACGGATTCGGCGTTCGTGGCGTCAATGATTGCGGTCAGGCGCCCATCGTCCTCGGTGGCGACGCCAGGGGTGAAGTTGGCATCGTCAAGCCGACGCACCGGCACGCCATCGCGAATAGCAATGGCAGGGGTGGCATCCGGATTAATGGAGGCCAATAGGCCATTAGCAAGCTCGGTAATGGGCTCAGGTGTGCGGTAGTTGACGGTAAGGAGGTGGTGGCGGAAGCGCTGGGCGATGAACGGCTCCAAGGCCTCGCCCCAGTCATCCACGCCGGCCGGGGAACCGGTCTGCGAGGTATCGCCCACCAGCGTCATCCACCGCGACGGGCAGCGGCGGAAGAGCATCCGCCATTCCATCGGGGTAAGTTCCTGCGCTTCGTCCACGATGATGTGGCCAAAGGCCCACGTGTGATCCTCCCGGGCACGCTGCGCAGTGGTGCGCGTATCCCGCACCTCTTGGCGCTGCGCTAGGGTTTCCGCGTCGATCACGTCGTGCGCCGAGAGGATTTCCGCCTCAAACATGTCATCGTCGTTATCGGTGGATTCAGAAGATGACAGGATATCCAATGCATCTTCTGCATCCGCGATCTGCTCGCGCCACTCGGCGTCTTTGGCCGCCTTCTTCTCCTCAGGACTGGGCAGCCCGATGAGGACGGCCAACTCATCCAATAGGGCAGCATCGGAATCGGTCCAACCGTAGCCATCTGCGCGGTACAAGGCGGCTTGGGTCTCCTCATCGTATCCACGGGCAGCCGAGGCAATGAGCTCGCGGGACGACAATAATGCGGCGAGGACCTCAGAGGGATCAAGCTGGGGCCAAAAATCATCGATGCAGCTGACCACGGACTCATCAATGGCAAGATCGTCGTGGAATTGGTCCACATCCGCGCGGCTTAAGAGGTTTTCCCCGCCCAGCGGATCCGTGCCAACCTTGGTGGCCATCTCCTGTGCCAGGTCCTCCACGAAGTGCTCGATGAATGCCTCGCGCGCCTGGTTATGCGGCTTGCGTGAGCGGCGGGCGCGGGTGCGCGCCTTCTTCACCATGGATGGAGTGATGGTCAGGGTCAGGCCATCCACGGTAATGTCCCGAGCCTCATTCGGCACCTGCTGATAATCCTTGACTGCAGCGCTCAGGATTTCCGTCATGGCCTCGCTGCCTTTAATTTCGCGGCCCACAAGACCCTCGGTATGGGTGGGTGTAATGCCGGGGAATAGCCCACCGATGGTGGAGAGCACGACGCCGGTTTCACCGAGTTCTGGCAGGACGCGGGAAATATAGTCCAAAAAATTAGTATTGGGTCCAACGATGAGTACACCGGTGGAAGATAGCAGTTCGCGGTGGGTATAGAGCAGGTAGGCAACGCGGTGCAGCGCGACGGCAGTCTTGCCGGTGCCGGGACCGCCTTCTACCACCATCACGCCGCGGGTATTATCCCGGATGATTTCGTCCTGCTCGCGCTGAATGGTTTCCACGATGGACGTCATGTGTCCCGTGCGGGCGCGTTGCATGGCAAAGTACAGGGCAGACTCGCTCGCCACGCCCGCTTCCTCCTCGCGCACGCCTGGGCCGTTTAATGCCTCGTCATTGACATCAGTGACCGTGCGGCCGGACATACGGATCTGGCGGCGCGTGTGTACACCTTCAGGCTGTGCGGTAGTGGCGAGATAAAAGGGGCGGGCCATGGGGGCGCGCCAATCCAGAAGGAGGGTGCGATAGTTTTCTTCGCGCGCATCCAAACCCATGCGGCCGATATAGCGGCGGTCCAGTCCCTCATCAGTTGGGTTATCGCCGGGAGCATCGATATCGATACGGCCAAAGACGAGCCCCATCTGTGCGACGTTGAGGCGGTCTAACTTGGCTTGGAGGCCGTGGTATTCCGTTTCGCGGCGCACTAGGGCATCGGCATCGGGGGTTGCCGGGTCAACCTCGGCCTGGACTTCGTTCAAGCGTGCATTAGCCGCGGCCACCTCATCATCGAGGCGGTCAAAAAGGCCATCGACATAGTTCTGCTCGGCTTCGATGCCGGAAATTCCAGCGTTATCCGCGCGGCGGGATGAAGATGCGTTAGCGGGAGAATGAGTGGCTGGAGAATTCTTCGGTGCAGAGTTCACAAGACTCCTCAGAATGAAACACGAAAATATGGGGTGGGCACGCATCCGCGTGCCGTGTAGGGGAGGTTCGAGTTTAGACCTTGCCGTGACAAAGAACAACGGCCCAGCGTAAGGGCTGGGCCGTGTGCGAGGGATAAGGCGAATTACTTAGCGCGCTTTTCAATCTTCTTGATAGCGGCTTCGATCTTCTTATTAGCCTTCTTTTGCAGCTTATCTGCCTGCTTGGAAGCCTTCTTAGCAGCGCGCTTGGAGTCTGCCTTGTCGAGCTTCGATGCAGCATCATCGGCGCGCTTCTGTGCCTTGTTCGCGGCCTTGACGGCACCCTTGCGGGCGGTCTTAGCGTTGGACTCAGCGGACTTCAGCCAGTCCTTCTTGTTGTCATCAACGTAGGACTTGGCGCTATCTACGGAGTCCTCGATGAAGGACTTCGCGTTGTCCAAGAAGTCGCGGCCGGAATCCTGCCAGTCGTCCTTGTTGTCATCGACGTAGTCCTTGGCGTCATCAACATAGGACTTTGCGGTATCGAGAAGGCCGCGACCGGTGGACTGCCAGTCATCCTTGTTGTCATCCACATAGGCCTGCGCCTTCTGAGAGGTTTCATTGAACCAGTCGCCGGCCTTGTTGGACAGCTCGTTGGCGCGAGCGGAAAGCTCCTCGCGCTTTTCCTGGGACTCAGACTTGGTGGGCAGCGCCTGCTGAATCTTTTTATTTGTGCGCTCACCGGCCTTCTGTGCGCGCCAGCGCAGGGATGGCTTGCCCTCAGTGTCCTGGGTGGTGATAAAGAGCGCGCCGAGCAGGGCGGTGTTGGTAATGAAGCCGTTGCGACGGTCTTCCTTGTCCTTCTTATTATCCGCGGCCCAGAAGTTATTCTTGCCCACCAAGTTGGGCAGGGTAGCGGCAGCCAGCACGGCTGCGGAGGTACGTGGTGCCTTGCCCAGAGCCAAGGTGGTACCTGCACCGATCTTTGCGCCGCCGAGGGCGCGGGTAGCTAGTTCCGGATCGTTGGGAATCAGGTTCTTGTAACCGGAGGGGACGAACTTGCGCAGGGTCTTGAGGAAGCCTTCGGTTTCCTTGGTGTGCTCCGAGGCATTGCGCAGGTCGTCTACACCTTCCCATACAAATACCGATGCCAGCATGGGGCGGGCAAACTTGCGAATCATAGTCCTTTAAGCTCCTTAGCTCGTTGTTCTAGACCAATCGTGTGATTGACCATTATACGCTGAAATAGCCGCCTAGATCACCAACGGCGCTCCCACCAATCACCCAACTTGGGGCGTTCTTCCCCCAAGGTGGTGGGCTTGCCATGACCCGGGCGGATGATGGCGTTATCTGGGAACTCCTCGAAGACGCGCTTGGTGACGTCCTTATATAGCCGCACAAAGTCGCCTTCAGAGGTCGTTCGGCCCAAGCCACCGGGGAATACGGAATCTCCCACAAAGAGGTTGGTGACACCGTCAACGGTGGCCACAAGCGCGACACCGCCGGGGGTATGGCCACGCAGGATGATGATCGGCAATTTCATGCCGGCAAAGTCGATGGAATCGCCCTCGCGCAGCTCAACGTCCACGTCTTCCGGAATGGCGGGGGAATCAATAAAGGAGGCGTAGTGTTTTGCGTTGGTGGCCTCCAAAACCTCGCCGAGAGCCCGCACGTGATCCCAGTGGCGGTGCGTGGTGAGAACGGCGGTGATGTCAACGCCTGCCTCGCGCGCCATGTCGAGGATGGCGGGGGCGTTATCGGCGGCATCGACAAGCAAGCCTTGATCGCCGACGGTGAGCAGGTAGCAGTTATTGTCCATCTCCGAAACGGAGATTTGGTGAAGATGTAGCTCGTTAGTCATACGTTCCAGCTTACGGGTACATTCAAGGGGAGATTAAAATCTAGGATCTGGAGGCTGGAGCGCAGTGGCAGAACGATTGATTGTGCGAGGCGCACGGGAACACAATCTCAAGGGCGTGGATATCGATATTCCGCGCGATAAAATGGTGGTTTTTACTGGGCTTTCGGGTTCCGGTAAGTCCTCGCTGGCCTTCGATACCATCTTTGCGGAGGGCCAACGCCGCTACGTGGAATCGTTGAGCTCTTATGCCCGGATGTTTTTGGGCCAGATGGATAAACCCAACGTGGAATACATCGGTGGCCTATCGCCGGCGGTGTCCATTGATCAGAAATCCACGAACCACAACCCGCGCTCTACCGTGGGCACGATTACGGAGATCTATGATTACCTCCGCTTGCTTTTCTCGCGCGCCGGCACCCCGCACTGCCCCAAGTGCGATGCCGTTATCGAGCGCCAGACGCCGCAGCAGATCGTCGATGCCGTACTGGAGCAGGAAGAAAAGCTGAAGTTCCAGGTGCTCGCTCCGGTAGCGCGCAAGCGCAAGGGCGAGTTTGTTGACCTTTTCCAAGATCTTTCGGCACAGGGCTACTCCCGCGTGCGTGTGGATGGTGAGACCCACCAATTAAGCGATCCGCCGAAGCTGAAGAAGCAGGTTAAGCACACCATTGAGGTGGTAGTGGACCGGTTGCAGGTCAAGGCGTCGCAGAAGCAGCGGTTGACCGATTCCGTGGAAACGGCTTTGCGGCTTGCCGATGGCCTCGTCACCATCGAGTTCGTTGATAAAGAGGAACTCACGCATACCTATTCCGAAAAGGCGGCCTGCCCCAATGGCCATGCGTTGACCATCGAGGAGTACGAGCCGCGCGCGTTTTCCTTTAACGCACCCTTTGGCTCCTGCCCGGTTTGCGATGGCTTGGGCACCAAGCTCGAAGTGGATGTGGACCTGCTCATTCCGGATCCAGATGCCCCAGCCGTCGATGCCGTGCAGCCGTGGCATTCCAGCCCGAATTCTCGGTACTTCGTGAAACTCGTGGAGGGTTTGGGCAAAGCCATGGGCTTTGATCCGCAGACCCCCGTCAGCGAGCTGACGGAGGAGCAGCGCGATGCGTTGATTTACGGTACCGAAACCGAGGTGCGGGTGCGCTATAAGAACCGTTATGGCCGCCAGCGCAATTGGACCGCGCCCTTTGAGGGCGCAGTAGGCTTCCTGCACCGCAAATTGGATACCACGGATTCGCAGTCCCAAAAGGATCGCCTGCTGCAATACACCCGCCGGGTGCCGTGTAGCAGGTGTAAGGGAACGCGCCTGAAGCCGGAAATCCTCGCCGTGCGCTTGGCGTCGACCTCGCATGGTGAACAGTCCATCGCGGGGCTAAGCGCCCTGTCCATCGAGGATGCCTCAGAGTTTTTGGATTCGCTCGTCTTGGGGCACCGCGAGGAAATTATCGCGGGCGCGGTGCTGAAGGAAACCCAGGCCCGCTTGCGTTTCTTATTGGACGTGGGGCTTAATTACCTCACCCTGGACCGCGGTGCTTCGACCCTGTCCGGCGGCGAGGCCCAGCGCATTCGCCTGGCCACGCAGATTGGATCCGGGCTGGCAGGCGTTTTGTACGTCTTGGACGAGCCGTCCATTGGTTTGCACCAGCGCGATAATCACCGCCTGATCTCAACTCTGCAGCGCCTGCGCGATATTGGCAATACGCTTATCGTGGTCGAACACGATGAAGACACCATCCGCTCGTCCGATTGGCTGGTGGATGTGGGCCCGCGCGCCGGCGAATACGGCGGCGAAGTGGTCTACCAAGGCGAGCCCGCCGGCGTGGAGAAGGTAGAGGAGTCCTTGACGGGTCAGTACCTGTCTGGTTCCAAGGTGCTGGCTGTTCCGGATCACCGCCGCGAAATCGATAAAGATCGCACCCTGAAGGTAGTCGGCGCACGGGAAAATAACCTCAAGGGGATTAACGTCGAGATTCCGCTCGGCGTGCTGGTGTGCATTACCGGTGTATCCGGGTCCGGCAAATCCACCGTGGTCAATGAGATCTTGGCCAAGACCCTGGCTAATAACTTGAACCGCGCCCGGCAGGTTCCTGGGCGTGCCAAGCGTGTGGAGGGCATCGAGCACCTAGATAAGTTGGTGCAGGTGGATCAAAGCCCGATTGGCCGCACACCGCGTTCCAACCCGGCTACCTATACCGGCGTCTTTGATAAGATTCGCAATCTTTTTGCGGAGACCCAAGAGGCAAAGGTTCGCGGCTACAAGGCCGGGCGCTTTTCCTTTAACGTTAAAGGTGGCCGCTGCGAGGCATGCCAGGGCGATGGCACCATCAAGATCGAGATGAACTTCCTGCCGGATGTCTATGTCCCGTGTGAGGTCTGCGAGGGCGCGCGCTATAACCGCGAAACCCTGGAGGTCCACTACAAGGGCAAAAACATCGCGGAAGTGCTGGATATGCCCATCTCAGAGGCAGCGGACTTCTTCGAGCCCATTACGTCCATCCACCGCTACTTGGCCACGCTTGTCGATGTCGGCTTGGGTTACGTCCGCCTCGGCCAAGCCGCCACCACGTTGTCCGGCGGTGAGGCCCAGCGCGTGAAGCTTGCCTCGGAGCTACAAAAGCGCACCAATGGCCGCACCATCTATATCCTGGATGAGCCGACGACCGGTCTGCACTTTGAGGATATTCGCCGGTTAATGCTGGTGATTCAAGGCTTGGTAGATAAGGGTAATTCCGTGCTTATCATTGAGCACAACCTCGATGTCATCAAGGCTGCAGACTGGATTGTGGATATGGGCCCAGAAGGTGGTGCCGGTGGCGGCACCGTGGTCGCGCAGGGTACTCCGGAAAAAGTCGCACAGGTAGAAGGTTCCTATACTGGCGGCTACCTCAAGGAAATGTTGCCCTAAAAACTAAGGAGATAGTTTCTGCGAAAAATTGTCTCCTTTCTAAAACATGGGCTAGTCTGTGAGGAATGAATCTACGGCGGAGAATGGGAGCGATACTCGCGACGGTATCGCTTGCTGCCGTGGCGGCGTGCTCGTCCCCCGAGCAGGCGGCGGATACGGCGGGGGAAGGGGCATCGGCAAGCGTGAGCGCTAAAGCCGATGCGGCGCTCACCAAAGATCTGGGCCGCGCCGTTGAGTCGTTGTCCAAGGACTATGACGCCCAGGTCGGAGTGGCTATCTCCGCCGGCGAAGAAAAAATTTCTGCGGGAGACACAGGCGATGGACCGGCTTGGTCCACCATCAAAGTGCCCATTGCCATTACGGCGCTGCAAGACGGCGCCGATCCATCCTTGGTGGATCTGGCCATCAAAGAATCCGATAATGATGCCGCGTACGCATTGTGGTCGCAGGTGCAGTGGGAAGAAGGCGTGGCCTCGGAGGCGGTGGAAAAGCTCTTGCGTGAGCACGACTCGAAGGCCTCCATTGAAGCTGACGCTTTTGGCTACTCCACCTGGCCATTGCAGGAGCAGGCGAATTTCGGCGCGCAATTGCCCTGCATCAAGGAAGCCGAATACGTCCATGAGGTATTAAATGACATTGTGGAATGGCAAAGCGTTGGCCTATCCAAACATGCAAGCACCCGGGCAAAGAGCGGCTGGGGGCTCGATGAAAATAGCGATGACTACACTTTTCGCCAATTCGGTGTCCATGAAAAGGACGGCAAAAGGGTAGGAGTAGCCCTAAGCGTCATCGTCGAAGGTGAGGATTATGAAAGTGGCTCCGCCGCGATCGATGATCTTGCCGATGACGTCCTCAAGGTCATCGACAAAGCCATTGAGGATGAAAAACTAGAGCCCGATTCCACCTGCGAGGATGCTTAGCTCACCGCGGTTTGCTTTAAGCGGTAGCGGGCTGCTAGGGTCATATCCACTACCGCCCAAGGTACCTTTTGCAGGAACCTGGGTCACAAGCGGAGATTCTCCCACCCGATGCCGCGGACTTAAAGTTCGTTGGATAACGGTAAAGGTAACCAGACGTTCGTGTCTGGCTCTGTGAGATCTCCCGGCTGTCTTTGGCAGACCGGGCTAGATTCGTTTGTGGTCCACGGTAGGTGAACTCATTACCCAAAACCCCTAATCGAGGAGAACCACAATCAGCGCTGAAGCTCGCATTAATGAGCGTATCCGAGTACCCGAGGTCCGTCTTGTCGGCCCCGGTGGTGAACAGGTGGGTATCGTCCGCACCGATGATGCCCGCAAGCTTGCCTATGAAGCTGACCTGGATTTGGTCGAGGTAGCTCCTAAGGCTAAGCCCCCAGTTGCCAAAATCATGGACTACGGCAAGTTCAAGTATGAGCAGGCCCAAAAGGCTCGCGAATCTCGTAAGAACCAGCAGCAGACCGTGGTGAAGGAACAGAAGTTCCGTCCGAAGATCGACGATCACGATTATGAGACCAAGAAGAGTAACGTAGTTCGCTTCCTGGAAAAGGGATCCAAGGTCAAGGTGACCATCATGTTCCGCGGCCGCGAGCAATCGCGACCGGAGCTGGGGTTCCGGCTTTTGGAGCGGTTGGCCGATGACGTCGCTGAGGTTGGCGTAGTTGAGTCCCGCCCCAAGCAGGATGGTCGCAATATGACCATGGTTTTGGGTCCGGTTCGTAAGGGCAAAAAGTAAACCATATTCCACGTAGGATTTAAGGACTTATACTCATGAAGCAGAAGACCCACAAGGGCACCGCAAAGCGCATCAAGGTGACCGGTTCCGGCAAGCTGCGCCGCGAGCAGGCAAACCGCCGCCACTTGCTGGAGGGCAAGCCTTCCAAGCGCACCCGTCGCCTCAAGGGCACCGAGTCCGTCTCCCAGCCAGACACCAAGCGCGTCAAGCGCCTGCTCGGTCGCGCCTAAAAGCGCCCAATCAACCCACATCCACCATCTCAATCAGAATTTAAGGAAGTATTACTGTGGCACGAGTAAAGCGCTCAGTTAACGCAAAGAAGAAGCGTCGCGCGATCCTGAAGTCCGCCAAGGGCTACCGTGGCCAGCGTTCCCGCCTGTACCGTAAGGCCAAGGAACAGTGGCTGCACTCTATGACTTACGCTTACCGCGACCGTCGTGCGCGTAAGTCTGAGTTCCGAAAGCTGTGGATCCAGCGCATCAACGCTGCTGCCCGCATGAACGACATCACCTACAACCGCCTCATCCACGGCCTGCGCTTGGCTGAGATCGAGGTAGACCGCAAGATCCTCGCCGAGCTCGCCGTCAACGACTTCGAGGCTTTCTCCGCACTGTGCGAGACCGCCAAGGCTGCCCTGCCTGAGGACGTCAACGCACCGAAGGCTGCGTAAGCCTTCTCAGCTACATAGCTGCTTGCCCACTCCATCACCGGTTAATCCCCGGCGTGGGGTGGGTTTCGTGCTATCTCAACGCCTGATGCTCGCCAAAGTCGTGCACGCTGTGTGCTAGATTAATGAGTCTATAAAACCAGTATTCGCAAGGAGACCGCCAAGCTATGACGAGCCCGTATAACCGTGAGCAACCAGAAGGAAACTCTGGTTCCAACCAATTCCCTGGCCAGAATCAGCCGTATTACTCCCAGGATTTCCAATCCGGTGGTTATGCGCCGCAGGGCTATCCGCAGCAACAATATGTAGCTGCAGGTAACCAGAAGTCTTGGGTTGCTACCTTGCTCCTGTGCTTCTTCTTGGGCAGCGTCGGTGCGCATAACTTCTACACCGGCCGCACCACCTATGCCATTGTGCAGTTATCGCTCAATATCATCGGCTGGTTTACCTTCTGGTTCCTGTTGGGCATCCTCTTCTGGGCCGTGCTGGGAATCTGGGTACTCGTTGAGTTCTTCATGATTCTTCTTGGTGCGGGTGATTATGACAAGGACGCGCGCGGAGTTCCCCTTCAGAAATAATCGATTGCGCCAAGGCCCTGCCGGATTTCTGGCGGGGCTTTGTCATGTCTAAGGTGCGAAACGTGCCGTAATGGGGCCAAGGTAGGGTAGAGCCTATGAATTTAGACTTTGACTCCGCCTTTACCGAACGCACTCCGCGCATTGTTAACGCGGCGAAATTGCACCGCGCTGCTAACCGCAAGAAGGCGAAGCAGTTCATTATTGAGGGCGAAAATGCCGTGGACGCTGCGGTGTCTACGGGTGCGGCCACGGATGTATTCGTGACGGAAAAGGCCGCGGAACGCTTCGCGGACATCGTCACGGCCTGTGGGTATATGGATGTCTACGTCCACCCCATTACAGATAAGGCCGCAAAGCACCTGGCCGATACCGCGACAACTACGGGAATTTTTGCCCTGTGCAGTTCCTCGGTCTTGTGGTCCGCAGGAAAGATTCTCAATGGTAAACCGAATTTGATTTCGGTGCCGGTGCTTACCTCGGAGCCCGGAAACGCGGGTACGTTGATTAGGACTTCGGATGCGATGGGCGCTGATGGCGTCATTTTCGCTGGCGAGACCGTGGATCCCTTAGGTAGCAAGGTCGCCCGCGCTTCGGCCGGCTCCCTATTCCACGTCCCGGTCGCGCGCGATCCAAATATCAAAGACGTACTGGGGCAGCTGCGCCGGTCTGGCATGCAAATTGTCGCCACGGCCGCGGATGGGGAAGTAGAGCTTGCCGATGCCGACCTCACCCAACCCACCGCCTGGCTCTTTGGCAATGAAGCCCACGGACTGGGCGAGCTGCTTGAAGAGGCCGATATGCGGGTACGTATCCCGCTGCGGGGGCGCGCGGAGTCACTCAACCTTGCCACTGCGGCCAGCATTTGTTTGTACGAGTCCGCCAAGGCACAGGACCACGACTAGGCCGCATGCGCGCTTGGTCGCGGTAGAGAATGAAAAAGGGGTCCCTGGGGCTGTCCGTGTCCCGGTGACAGAGTAAGATTGCACGCGTTAGTTTTCGCGCGAGAAGAAGGTACGAAGTACGTGTCCGATACACCGCAGATCGAATTGACCGAACAGGCCCTCGGGGCCGCGGCCGATAAGGCTATCGCAGCCTTCGAAGCAGCAGAGACGCTAGAGGATCTCACCGCTGCCCGCCGCGAGCACTTAGGCGATAACGGGTATATCCCGCAAGCCCGCCAATCCCTCGGCCAAATCCCTAAGGATCAGCGCAAATCCGCCGGCAAGGCCGTGAATATGGCCCGCGGCAAGATGGAAAAGCGTTTTGCGCAGGTCAAGGAGGAATTGGAGCAGCAGGCGCGCGAGGCCCAGCTGAAGGCCGAAACCGTCGACGTGACGATTCCTACGACTCGAGCGCAAACAGGTGCACTGCACCCCATTACCTCCTTATCGGAGCGCATCGCCGATATTTTCGTTGGCATGGGGTGGGAAATCGCCGATGGTCCAGAGATCGAAGCAGAGTACTTTAACTTCGATGCCCTGAACTTCAAGCCGGATCACCCAGCGCGCACCCTGCAGGATACGTTCCACGTGGGCAAGGAAGGCTCCAAGCAGGTGCTGCGCACGCACACCTCGCCGGTGCAGGTGCGCACGATGCTCGAGCGCGATGTGCCGCTGTACATCGCCTGCCCAGGGCGCGTGTTCCGCACGGACGAGCTGGACGCTACTCACACCCCGGTATTCCACCAGGTGGAGGGCCTCGCCGTGGATAAGGGTCTGACCATGGCTCATCTGCGCGGAACGCTCGAGCACCTAGCCAAGGTGCTTTTCGGCCCCGAAACCACGACCCGCATGCGCGTTAATTATTTCCCCTTTACGGAGCCTTCTGCGGAGGTAGATGTCTGGTTCCCCAATAAAAAGGGCGGCGCCGGCTGGATCGAATGGGGCGGTTGCGGAATGGTCAATCCCAACGTGCTGCGCGCGGTAGGCGTTGATCCGGAAGAATATACAGGTTTTGCCTTCGGCATGGGCCTAGAGCGCACCCTGCAATTCCGCAATGGACTGACCGATATGCGCGACATGGTTGAAGGCGATGTTCGATTCACCCTGCCCTTTGGCGTACAGGCTTAAAACCCAGAAAGGATAGATACATCATGCTTATTTCCCAAGACTGGGTTACCCGTATCCTTGGCGCTTCCAATCCGAACTGGAGCGTGTCCGCTGCCGATATGGATTCCGGTTTCGTCCGTGTGGGCTTTGAAACCGAAGGATATGAGCCTATCCCTGAGACCACTGGCCCGTTGGTCATTGGACAGGTTGTAGAAATTGAGGAGCTCACGCAGTTCAAAAAGCCCATTCGGTACTGCCAGGTCAATGTCGGCCAGGCCAATGGCACCGGTGAATTGCAGGGCATTATCTGCGGTGCCCGTAACTTCCGCTTGCACGACTACGTCGTAGTGTCCCTGCCGGGCGCAGAGTTGCCCGGTGGCTTCAAAATCGCTGCGCGCGAAACTTATGATCACATCTCCAACGGCATGATGTGCTCCGCTGCGGAGCTGGGCTTTGGCGCGCAGGCAAACGGCATCATCGTGCTTGGTGATGAGGTCGCGGACATGGTGGGCGAAGATGCCCGTCCAGTCATCGGCCTGTCCGATACTGATTTTGACGTCAATATCACCCCAGACCGCGGCTACGCACTATCAACGCGTGGCTTAAGCCGCGAGATCGCCTCCGCCTTTGATCTGGAGTTTAAGGACGTCGCCGACGATCCAGCGGTCGCCGGAATCGATACCTCTGCTGTGCCAGCGGCCGAAGGATCGCTTCTCAATATCGATCTGCGCGAGGAAACCAAGGCGCAGCGATTTGGCGTGCGCAAGGTAAGCGGCATCGATCCGCAGGCACGCACTCCTTTTTGGATGGAACGCGAACTCATGCTGTCCGGCCAGCGCAGCGTCAATGTGGCAACGGATGTGACCAACTACGTCATGTTGCTTTTGGGCGCCCCGATGCATGCCTTCGATGCCAATGAAATCGCGGGTGACCTTACGGTGCGTAATGCCCAAGAAGGCGAAAAGTTCGAGACCCTCGATCACGTCACTCGCGAACTTTCTGGTGAAGACGTGGTCATCTGTGATGACAACGGCATCCAATCTTTGGCCGGCGTTATGGGCGGTTCGAGTTCAGAGATTTCTGACCAGACCACCGATGTCTACTTTGAGTCCGCAATCTGGGATCCCATTACCGTGGCCCGCACTTCTCGCCGGCACAAGCTTTCTTCTGAGGCATCGCGCCGGTTTGAGCGTGGCGTCGATCCGGCCATCGTCGAGGTGGCCCTCGACATTGCGTGTGCATTGTTGCACTCCATCGCGGGCGGAACGATTGAAAAGGGTCGCACCCTCGTTGGTGAAGTAACTCAGCCACAGGCCATCCGTTTGCGTGCGGAAAAGCCGAGCGAATACGCCGGCGTGGAGTACTCCCGCGAGACCGTTATCTCCCGTCTAGAAGAGGTCGGTTGCTCCGTCGAAGCAGAATCGGATTCGGTACTTAAAGTCACGCCCGCGACCTGGCGCACCGATATTTCCATGGACGTTGACCTCATCGAGGAGGTCTTGCGCCTTGAAGGCTTGGAAGATATCCCCACCGTTCTGCCCACGCCGGCAGGCGGTCGCGGTTTGACCCCAGCGCAAAAGCGCCGCCGCGCCATCGGCCACGGTTTGGCATATGCGGGCTATGCCGAGGTTTTGCCCACGCCGTTTATCGCAAACGACACCTTTGATGTGTGGGGCCTTGGCTCTGACGATGCCCGCTGCAATACCGTGGCAGTGCAGAACCCGTTGGAGTCTGACAAAGCCATCTTGGCCACGACCCTGCTTCCCGCAACGCTTGAGGCCTTGGGCCGCAACGTAGCTCGCGGCCGTAAGGATCTGGCGCTGTACGGCCTCCAGCAGGTGGCATTCAAGCGCGCAGAATCGTCTCCTATGCCCTCCGTGGCCCAGCGCCCTGGCGATGAAGTTGTGGAAGAACTCCTGCGCACGCTTCCGGAGCAGCCCTTGCACGTGGCAACCGTCGCTACGGGCAAGATGGAGCACGAGGGCCCGTGGGGCGAAGGCCGCGATTACACCTATGCGGATGCCATTGAATCCGCACGTCTGGTTGCTCGCGCCGCGGGCCTTGATATCGAGGTTGAAGCCGCGCAATACCTGCCGTGGCACCCAGGCCGGTGTGCCGCAATCAAGGTGGCAGGAACAGATGACGTCGTGGGCTACGCCGGCGAATTGCACCCCCAGGTTCTTGAGGCGCTCAGCTTGCCGCTGCGCACGTGCGCGATGGAGCTTAATATCACGGCCCTGCCGCTGTCTGAACGCTTCCCGGCGCCGGTATTGTCGGCATTCCCAGCCTTGCACCAAGACATCGCGCTGGTGGTGGATGAAGATATCCCAGCGGAAAAGGTGCGCGCCACGGTGGAAGAGGGAGCCGGCGATCTCATCGAGTCGGTCGACCTTTTTGATATCTTCCGCGGCGAGCAATTGGGTGAAGGAAAGAAGTCCTTGGCCTTCCAACTGCAATTCCGCGCTGCGGACCGTACCTTGACCGATGAGGAGGTCAACGAGCACCGCACGACGGCAGCTGAATTGGCCAAGCAGCGCTTCGGCGCAGAAATGCGAGCATAGGGCAGACCCAGTAGTCCAGCCCTTTGCATTAAACGGCGGAGATCCTGAGTTCGGTGGCGCATAAGCCACTTGGGCGCTGGGTCTTCGCCGTTCTGCGTTTTCATGCAACGTACTAATTACTTTCATGCCCTTTGACCTTGGAAAAGTAACCCAATTCACTGAATAACATACAGTAGAGCGTATTTCTTGCTATAGTTTCCGGTATGACGATTTCAGTAGCAGTGGCAGGGGCCACAGGGTACGCCGGCGGAGAGATTCTGCGCCTGCTGCTATCCCACCCTGCCTATCATTCCGGTGACCTGCGTATTGGTTCCTTGACGGGAAAATCCCAAGTAGGCCAGCGCGTCGCAGAAATTATGCCGCATCTCCCGCAACTGGCAGATCGCGTCATTGCTGACACCACGCCCGAAGAACTTGTAGGACACGACGTCGTCTTCTTGGGCTTGCCGCATGGACACTCGTCGCGGCTCGCGGAGCAATTGGGAGATGAGGTCACGATCATCGATTGCGCCGCCGACTTTCGACTCCGTAAGGAAAGCGATTGGAAAGCCTATTACGGCGGGAACTATGCGGGGCAGTGGCCGTACGGCATCCCGGAAATCCCGGAAAACAGGTCAAACCTTAAAGGCACAAACCGGGTAGCCGTGCCCGGATGTTTCCCCACGGCCATTACCTTGGGGGCACTGCCCGCTATTGCGCGAGGGCTAGTGGAATCCACCCTTTCCGTAATTGCCATCACCGGCGTCTCCGGAGCGGGAAAGAAGGCTTCCGTCGCGCAATTGGGCGCAGAGACCATGGGAAACGTCAAGGCCTATAAACCAGGCGGCACCCATCGGCATACCCCGGAAATCGTGCAGAACCTGCAACCGTTTTCCCACGATGAGGTGTCCGTGACTTTTACCCCGGTGCTTGCGCCCATGCCCCGTGGGATTCTGGCGACGATTACGGCGGAGTTGAAAGGGGGCATCGGCAAGCAGCAGGTGCGCACCGCATTCGAGGAATTCTATGCCGATGAGCCCTTCTGCCTCGTGCTGCCAGAAGGCCAGCAACCGGAAACCCAGAACGTGGTGGGCACAAACATGGTGCATATCCAAGCCCATGTTGATGAAAATTCCCACCGCCTCATCATCACCGCGGCGCTAGACAATTTGTGCAAGGGTACCGCCGGTGCCGCCGTGCAATGTATGAACCTTGCGCTGGGATGGACAGAAACTTTGGGATTGCCCCAAGCCGCAGTCGCCCCGTAGGGCTGCGCATTACTTAGAGGAGAATTTGATGACTACACCAGGAATCACAGGACCCGCCGGATTTAGCGCCGGCGCGGTAAAGGCCGGAATCAAACCCTCCGGAAAAGCGGATTTGGCTTTGCTTGTAAACGAGGGCCCTCGCTCGGACGCGGCGGCGGTGTTCACGCGCAACCGCGTGGTGGCTTCCCCCGTTAAGGTCTCCCGCGAGGCCGTAGCGGATGGCCAGTTGCGTGCCGTAGTCATCAACTCCGGCAATGCCAATGCGTGCAATGGCGCGCAAGGCGATGCCGATGCGCGCGCCATGGTGGACGCCTTATCTCATAGCACGGACATCGCCGT
This sequence comes from Corynebacterium rhinophilum, assembly GCF_030227225.1. Taxonomy (GTDB): domain Bacteria; phylum Actinomycetota; class Actinomycetes; order Mycobacteriales; family Mycobacteriaceae; genus Corynebacterium; species Corynebacterium rhinophilum. The sequence goes on along the minus strand of NZ_JASPHQ010000008.1, from coordinate 15,038 downwards.
GAAGGATATTGCCATTTGTTCTACCGGGCTCATCGGTGAGCCGCTACCTATGGACAATGCGCTTGCAGGCATCGCGGATGTCATAAACCACGTGGGTACGACTCCACAGCACGGCAATGACGCAGCCACAGCCATTATGACCACGGACACCGTACCCAAGGAATCCGGTTTTGCTGGCGATGGATGGTCCGTGGGCGCTATGGGCAAGGGCGTTGGCATGATGGCGCCTTCGCTGGCCACGATGTTGGTGTGCATTACTACCGATGCCGTCGCTGACGCGGCGATCCTGCGAAGCTCGCTGGAAAAGGCCTGCGCACAGACTTTTAATACCTTGGATGTGGACGGTTCAACCTCTACCAATGACACCGTGATCGTCATGTCTTCCGGGGCCTCCGGCGTGCAGCCCAGCGAAGAAGAGTTGGACCAGGCAATCCTAGAGGTCTGCGCGGATATTGCGGATCAGCTTCAAGCCGATGCTGAGGGAGTGACAAAGCGCGTAAAGATCACCGTCGAAGGCACGGGCTCTGATGAGCAGGCGCTCAATGCCGCTCGCACCCTGGGCCGGGATAATTTATTCAAGTGCGCCATGTTCGGCTCCGATCCCAACTGGGGCAGGGTACTGGCCGCCGTCGGCATGGCAGATGCAGACATGGACCCAGACAATATCTCCGTCTACTTCAATGACCAGCCGGTATGTGTGCACTCGACGGGCGCGCCTGGAGCCCGCGATGTGGACTTGAGCGGAGCGGATATCGATGTCCGCGTGGATCTCGGCGCGGGTGGCGAGGGCACGGCGTTCGTTCGCACTACGGACCTGTCCTACTCCTACGTTGAGATCAATTCGGCGTATAGCTCCTAGGAGGAGAAATGTTTCCCGGACTGAATAATCAAGAACGCGCTACGGTGCTGGCTGAAGCCCTGCCGTGGCTGCAACACTTCCGCGATAAAATCGTCGTCGTCAAGTATGGTGGCAACGCCATGGTGGATGAGGAACTCAAGGAAGCCTTTGCGGCGGATATGGTGTTTCTGCGCACCATCGGAGCAAAGCCCGTTGTCGTCCACGGAGGTGGCCCGCAGATCAATTCCATGCTGGATAAGCTCGGCATCGAAGGCGAATTTAAGGGCGGTTTCCGCGTCACCTCGCCCGAAATCATGGACGTGGTGCGGATGGTCCTTTTTGGCCAAGTCGGCCGCGGATTGGTGAATCTCATTAACTCGCACGGGCCCTACGCCGTGGGCACAAGTGGCGAAGACGCTGGGCTTTTCCGCGCCACCAAGCGGTTTGTGGACGTAGAAGGGGAAGCAACCGATATCGGGATGGTGGGCGATATCGTGGAGGTCAACCCGGCAGCCGTCAATGACATCATCGAAGCTGGCCGCATCCCGGTGGTCTCAACTATCGCGCCAGGAACCGATGGCGAGGTGTATAACATCAACGCCGATAGCGCCGCGGGTGCGCTAGCGAGCGCACTGGGAGCAGAACGCCTTGTCATCTTGACCAACGTGGAAGGCCTTTATACCGACTGGCCGAATAAAGACTCCCTAGTCTCCAAAATCGAAAGCGATGAGCTTAGCGGACTGCTTCCCGGCCTGAGCTCCGGCATGATTCCCAAAATGGAATCCTGTCTCAATGCCGTGCAGGGCGGAGTATCCGCCGCGCACGTTATCGACGGCCGAATAGGCCATTCCGTGCTCCTTGAGCTTTTAACCCCAGGCGGCATTGGAACGATGGTCCTGCCCGATGATTACGAAAAGCACGATTATCCCGAAGGCACAGTGTTCAGGAAGGACGATATCGCATGAGCACGCAAGAAACATTAACCGGCCGGTGGTCAGAAACGCTGGCCAATACCTATGGCCAGCCGCCACTCGGGCTGGTCTCCGGGGAGGGGTCCACGCTTACCGATGAAAACGGGAAAACCTACATTGACCTGCTGGCCGGCATCGCCGTGAATTCCTTGGGCTATGGCAATGCGGAGGTAGCAGATGCTGTTGCCAAGCAAAGCCGCACCCTTGTGCATACCTCCAATCTTTTTGCCACCCAACCCGTGCTCGACGCCGGGGCAAAGCTGATTGAGCGGGTAGGCGATAGCGACGCGCGCGTATTTTTCTGCAACTCCGGCTCAGAGGCTAACGAGGCGGCATTCAAGCTCGCACGGCTCACGGGTAGGCGGCGTATCCTTGCTGCGCACCATGGTTTTCACGGGCGCACGATGGGCTCTTTGGCCATGACTGGGCAGCCCGATAAGCAAAAGGCATTCCGTCCACTGCCTAGCGGCGTGGAATTTTACCCTTACGGCGATATCGACTACCTGCGCCAGTTGGTGGAGCAAGATGCCGCGGATACCGCCGCCATTATCTTCGAGCCTATTCAGGGCGAGACCGGAGTCATTCCTGCCCCTGCCGGGTTTATGCGGGCGGTTTCTGATTTATGCGATGAACACGGCATTTTGCTGATCGTCGATGAGGTCCAAGCCGGAGCAGGGCGCACGGGGCAGTTCTTTGCCCACGAGCTCGAAGATATTTCCCCCGATGTTATCACCATGGCCAAGGGGCTGGGCGCCGGACTGCCCATCGGCGCCACCATCACCCGCGGGCGCGCCAAAGATCTGTTCCAGCCAGGTTCCCACGGGACCACCTTTGGCGGAAACCCCGTGGCGTGTGCCGCGGCCAATGTTGTCCTTGATGCCCTCGATGAGAAATTCTTGAATGAGGTCTGCGCAAAGGGCGAGGATTTAACGCAGCAAGTCAAGAAGATTTCCGGGGTCAGCGACGTGCGCGGCCGCGGTCTTATGCTAGGTGTTGTATTAAATGCACCGGTGGCTCGCGAGGCCGTCAAGCGTGGCTTTGAGCAGGGGATTATCCTCAATGCGCCGAGCGAGAACGTCTTGCGCCTTACCCCGCCACTGGTCATTTCCCAGCAGGAAATTGATATTGCCCTAGAAAAGCTACGCACCGTTGTGGAGGAATTAGTATGAACTTGCGCCATTTCTTAGCCGATGATGACCTCAGCCCGGAGGAACAAAAAGAAGTCCTCGATCTCGCGGTTAAGCTCAAGGCCGATCCGTTTGCGCGGCGCCCTCTGGAGGGACCAAAGACGGTAGCCGTCCTCTTTGATAAGACATCTACGCGCACCCGCTTTTCTTTTGAAACCGGAATTGCGCATATGGGCGGCAGCGCCATTACTGTTGATTCTTCGGGCACACAGATGGGCAAGGGCGAGTCCTACCAGGATACGGGCGCGGTCTTGTCCCGCTACGTGGAGGCAATCGTCTGGCGCACCTATGCCCACGACAACCTGGAACAGATGGCGGAGACATCCACGGTTCCGTTGGTCAATGCTCTTTCCGATGACCTGCATCCCTGCCAAATCTTGGCCGATCTTCTGACCTGCCGGGAAAACTTTGGCGATCTTGCTGGCCGCAAGGCGGTCTACCTTGGGGATGGCAATAATAATATGGCCAATTCTTATATGCTTGGCTTTGCTACCGCTGGCATGGATATTTCCATCATTTCGCCGGAAGGGTTCCAGCCTCGTCCCGAATTTGTCGAGCGCGCACGGCAGCGCGGCAACGTCACGGTTACCGATGACGTTGCGGAAGTAGCCGGCGCCGATGTAGTCATAACGGATACCTGGGTGTCTATGGGCCAGGAAAACGATGGGCAGGATAGGCGCACTCCGTTTTTGCCCTATCAGGTCTCTAAAGATGTGATGGCAAAGGCAAAGCAGGACGCGATTTTCTTGCACTGCCTGCCGGCCTATCGTGGCAACGAGGTGACCGCAGAGGTCATCGACGGGCCGCAATCCCGAGTATTCGATGAGGCGGAAAACCGCCTGCATGCCCAAAAGGCACTGCTGGTGTGGCTGCTCGATATTAATAAGGAGAACCGCTAGCGATGAGCACCCCGAGCACTCGAACTGCCCGGCAGGCAAAGATCTTGGAAATTTTGGATCGCAATCGCGTCACGAGCCAGGTGCAATTATCGGAGCTCTTGTTGGCAGAAGGCATCGATATCACGCAGGCCACGCTGTCGCGGGATCTTGATGAGCTGGGAGCGAAGAAGGTCAAGCGAGACGGTGGGCGCTCGTACTATATGGTCGCGGGCGAGCTGGAACAATTCGAAGATCAGGTGGGCGGACCGCGCGAGAAGCTGCGGCGCATGTTGGATGAATTGGTGGTCTCCCACGATTCTTCGATGAATATCGCGATGTTGCGCACGCCGGCGGGAGCAGCGCAGTACCTCGCCAGCTTTATCGATCGCGTGGGCCTGCACGATGTAGTGGGGTGCATCGCCGGTGATGACACCATCTTTGTGCTGGCACGCGAGGGGGTTACCGGTGCGGAATTGGCGGAAAGGCTGAAGGCGCAGAAGATTTAAAGAATAGTGGCATTCTCGCACCCGCTCGTATATTATTTATCTAACCGAATTTTTTTCAATTATTGAAGGAGTCTTAGCATGTCTGCACGCGTAGTCTTGGCCTATTCCGGTGGCCTCGATACCTCGGTAGCCATTCCATACCTGGCAAAGATGACCGGCGGCGACGTTGTCGCCGTCTCCCTTGACTTGGGTCAGGGCGGCGAGGATATGGAGTCCGTACGCCAGCGCGCGCTCGATTGCGGTGCGGTGGAGTCCATCGTTATCGATGCCAAAGATGAGTTTGCGGAGCAATACTGCGTGCCCACCATTAAGGCGAATGGCATGTACATGAAGCAGTACCCGCTGGTATCTGCCATTTCCCGCCCGCTTATTACCAAGCACCTCGTGAAGGCAGCGCAGGAGCACGGTGGAACGCACGTTTCTCACGGTTGTACCGGTAAGGGCAATGACCAGGTGCGCTTTGAGGTGTCCTTCCGCGCCCAGGATCCATCGCTAGAGATCGTCGCCCCAGCGCGCGATTATGCATGGACCCGCGATAAGGCCATCGATTTTGCAGAAGAGATTAACCTGCCCATTGAGCAATCGGCGGCCTCGCCATTTTCCATCGACCAGAACCTGTGGGGCCGTGCGGTAGAAACCGGCTTCCTGGAGGATTTGTGGAACCCGCCGACAAAGGATCTCTACGCATATACGGAAGACCCGGGCCTGGGCAATGCTCCGGATGAAATCATCATTTCCTTTGAGAAGGGCGTTCCGGTTGCGGTCGATGGCAAGAAGCTGACCCCGCTGCAGGTCATCGAAGAGGTCAACCGCCGCGCTGGCGCCCAGGGCATTGGCCGCCTGGACATGGTAGAGGACCGGTTGGTGGGCATTAAGTCCCGCGAGGTCTACGAGGCACCGGGCGCCATGGTGCTCATCCAGGCCCACGAGGCGCTGGAGGATGTCACCGTGGAGCGCGAGCTGGCACGCTACAAGCGCCTGACGGATGCACGGTGGTCCGAGGAGGTTTACGACGGCCTGTGGCACTCGCCGCTCAAGCGTTCTCTGGATGCCTTCATCGAGGAGTCCCAGGAGAACGTCACCGGCGATATCCGCCTGAGCCTGCACGCAGGTACCGCGACCGTCACCGGCCGCCGCTCCGGACAGTCGCTGTATTCCTTCGATTTGGCTACCTACGACACCGGCGATACCTTCGACCAGACCGCTGCAAAGGGCTTTGTCCAGTTGCACGGCTTGTCCACCCAGATTTCCAACCAGCGTGACCGCGAGGGTGGTTTCCCCACCAGCGCAGAAAAATAGGCACCGATGGAACCACACAAGACTAACGAAGGCGCGCTCTGGGGCGGCCGGTTCTCCGGCGGCCCTTCCGAGGCGATGTTCGCCCTTTCGGTTTCCACCCATTTTGACTGGGTGCTTGCCCCTTACGACGTACTCGCCTCGAAGGCGCATGCCAATGTGCTGCACAAGGCAGGGCTGCTTTCTGATGCCGACCTAGACACCATGCTTTCTGGACTCACCGAGCTCGGGGAAAAGGTAGCTTCGGGCGAATTTGTGCCAGCACCCACCGACGAAGATGTGCACGGCGCCATGGAGCGCGGCCTCATCGACATCGTTGGGCCCGAGGTAGGCGGCCGCCTGCGCGCGGGACGTTCCCGCAATGACCAAGTTGCCACGCTCTTTCGCATGTGGGTGCGCGATGCCATCCGCGATACGGCCCTGCAGGTCTCCGAGCTTGTCGATGCCCTAGCGGATCAAGCCGCCGCGCATCCCGAGGCGATCATGCCGGGCAAGACGCACTCCCAGGCCGCGCAGCCCATCTTGCTTGCCCACGAATTATTGGGCCATGCCCAGCCGCTGCTGCGCGATATTCAGCGCCTGCAGGACTTGGATAAGCGGCTAGCCGTATCCCCGTATGGCTCGGGTGCGCTCGCAGGTTCCTCCCTGCAGCTTGACCCAGAAGCCATCGCCGCAGAGCTCGGATTTGATTCCGCTGCGGAAAACTCCCTGGATGGCACCGCATCTCGCGATTTTGCATCGGAAACGGCCTTTGTGCTGGCGCAGATCGCAGTGGACATGTCCCGGCTGGCAGAAGAGATTATCTACTGGTGCACCCCGGAATACGGCTACGTCACCTTGGATGATGCTTGGTCTACGGGTTCATCCATCATGCCGCAAAAGAAGAACCCGGATATCCCGGAACTTACCCGCGGCAAGACTGGTCGCCTGATTGGCAATCTCACTGGGTTGCTATCCACGCTCAAGGCACAGCCGCTGGCCTATAACCGCGACCTGCAAGAGGACAAAGAACCCATCGTGGACTCGGTGGCGCAGCTCAATTTGTTGCTGCCATCGATGACCGGGCTCGTGTCCACCCTGTCCTTTAATGAGGACAGGATGCGCGAGTTGGCGCCACGCGGATTCACCTTGGCCACCGACCTAGCAGAGTGGATGGTGCGGCAAGGCGTACCTTTCCGCGAAGCACACGAAGCTTCCGGCGCGTGCGTACGCATCGCCGAAGAGCGGGGAGTGGACCTGGTGGATCTCACTGACGAGGAACTTAGGGGCGTCGACAAGCGGCTGACCCCAGAGGTGCGCGCGGTCCTGACCATTGATGGTGCGGTCGCTTCCCGCACAACCAAGGGCGGGACCGCCGGCGTTCGCGTTGCTGAACAGCGCGAAACCGTCCGCGAACATGCCGCCGCGGCGCGTGAGTGGGCTACCAAGCCAGTGCGCACGCAGAACTAGAAGGGCGACAGACAAGGTCCCTGGCTTATCTAGAAGATAAAAATGCCCTCATCAATGAGAGGAAGGCATTCCATGAGACGTTGCGGGCTGGCCCTTTATGCCGCCTGCGACGTTGTGCAACGTGATGCCGCGCCGTTCGGCATCCTCGGCGAAAGCTGAGATGAAGCTGGCCGAGCGCTTGCCGGAGGCGCAGTACACCCACGCTTCGCTAAGCCCCTCGGCCTGCAGGGAATCGAGGAGGCAGCGCGCTGCCTCTGGATCTTCCAGCCACACGGAGGTTGGTAAGTGGAAATGTTTGGCGGTGGCGTCAAAAAAGAAATCATCAATTACGGCTTCACTGATTTCGCGCACATCGATGGCCGCGGCGCCATCGCGCAGCTTATCGAATAACTCTTCAGCGCTATCAGCAGCCTCCGGCACGGCACAGGCAGCGCCACCGTAGTCATGCTGCAGCTGGGTGGTTAGTTCGCGTGCTGGGTCGCGGGGCACGCGGAAGTGGTCGATGGAGGCGGTTAGGGCATTGTAGATGCTTAGCAGGCCCACCCGCTCGCGGTTCATGCCCGTTGCGAACTGGATCAGCTCGGTGGACATCAGGCCCGCGACCACGCTGGTGGTCACACCCAGCACGCCGGCGGTGGCGCAATCAGGCACGGAATCGGGGTCGGGCTGCAGGGGATAGAGGTCGCGCATGCCCACGCCCGACTCGGCGCCGGGCCCAGACCACCACACCGCGCAGTCGCCCCGAAAACGCAGCACCGAGCCCCATACCAGCGGGGTGCCGGTGATTTCCGCGGCATCGGCTGCTAGGAATTTGGTGGTAAACGTGTCGGAACCATCCACTAGGATGTCCACCCCACGGAGGTAGTCCACGGCATTGTCAGAAGTAAGTCGGTCGCGAATCGCATGCACCACGATGCCGGGCTGCAGTTGCTGGAGCTTTTCGGCTGCGACCTCCACCTTGGGCCTTCCCACATCGTGGGCGCCAAATAGAATCTGGCGGTGGATATTGGTTAAATCCACCGTGTCGTCGTCGATCACCGAGATCTGACCAACACCGGCCGCAGCCAGCTGCTGCATCAGGGGACAGCCCAAACCACCAGCGCCGATGACGAAGACGTGGGTGGAGTGCAGCGCCTCTTGCTGGGCGATGCCGAAGCCAGGCAACAGCGTTTGGCGGGCAACCCTGTGCAACTCTTCGCGGGGCAGTTGGCTCATTACAGGACCTTGTCTTCCCAGCTAGCCAAGCCTGCAAACGATGACGATGCTACGGCGTGCTGTCGCTTTGGAATGCGGCCGGCTTGGCGGGCCAACCGGCCGCCTTCCACGGCGTATTTCATTGCAGTGGCCATTGCCAGGGGATCCTGGCAGCGGTTGATAGCGCTGGCGAGGAGAACGCCGTCGCAGCCCAGCTCCATAGCCAGTGCAGCATCGGAAGCCGTGCCCACACCGGCATCCAGCAGTACGGGCACGTGGGTACGCGAACAGATCAGCTCAATATTGTGCGGATTCAGGATGCCTAGGCCTGTGCCGATGGGCGAGCCCAAAGGCATCACCGCATCCACGCCGACGTCTTCTAGCCGCTTGGCGATGACCGGATCGTCGCTCGTATATGCCAACACCACGAATCCTTCGGCAACCAGCATCTCGCACGCATCTACGAGCTCCACCACGTCCGGCAGAAGTGTGCGGTCATCCGCGATAACCTCGACCTTCACCCAATTGGTGCCTAGCGCTTCGCGTGCTAGCTTGGCGGTGATTACGGCATCGCGGGCGGTGCGGCACCCAGCAGTGTTGGGCAGCACGTCAATGTTTAACCGTCGTAAGAGCTCAAAGATGGATTCCCCACCGGAGCTTGTGGCACTGTGCCGACGCATGGCCACCGTGGTGAGCTCGGTACCGCTGGCAACCAGGGACTGTTCCAACATAGCCTGGCTGCTGGCACCGCCGGTTCCCATTACTAGGTGCGAATCGAATTGTTTATCCGCGATAGAAAGCATGGTTAAAGCTCCTAACCGCCCTGCACGGCGGTGAGGATATCCAGCACGTCGCCGTTGGTGACTTCATAAGACCAGTTGCTGGCTGGAACGACATCGCCATTGACGGCTACGGCCACGCCTTTCGGCGCGGCATCGCCAGTTTCTGCTTCTACGACGGCGGTCACGGTGATGTGCCTATCGCTGCTGCGGGGTTCTCCATTAACCGTGTATTCCATGGTGAGTTTTCCTTTCTTTTATGGTTATCGGGCGTGGCGTAGTGGATCGCAGGCCGAGATGTCCAACCCCGGGGACGTACCTAGCCCCAACTGGGCACCTACCTTAGCCCCGAAGGCGGACAACAGGATTCCGTGGCGGAAGTATCCGGTAGAGACCACTAGCCCGTCGCGTACTTTGCCCAGGTAGGGAAGGTCATCGGGGGTGCCAGGCCGGGCTCCAACGATCGCTTCGATGAATTCGCATTCCTCCAGCCCAGGAACCACCCGGATGGCATCGCGCAGCAGTGTGTACACACCGTCTACGGCGGGTCCCTTGCGGTTGTCTTCGCGGCTGGTCGCCCCGACGGCGATGGTGCCATCGGTGCGGGGGATGACATATACCGGCCGGTCCTCCACGAATGCGCGCACCACTCGGGTGAGCGGCTCGCCGCTGGTGTGCACTAGTTCTTCCGGTACCCGCAGCCGCAGCATGTCGCCGTACACCGGGCGAAGTGCCAGGGGATTGGCGCCCTCGAACCAGCCGTCCACCTCCTTGGACCCCAGCCCGTTGCAGAGGTAGATCATGTCGGCGGTGAGTACCCGGGCATCGGCAAGCTGCACATTTTGCCCGTCGATGCGCGTTGCTGCAGTGGACATAAATCGAACCCTGGCCCGCTGTAGGTACTCCAAAAGGCACGCGCTGAACATGCGCGGGTTGATTTGATGATCGCCCGGGATTTCCACCGCGGCCGCCAGCTGGGGACTTAGGCCCGATTCTAGCTTTCGGGCTTGCCGTAGTGGCAGCGCGTGGGCATCCATGCCGTGTTTCTGCTGCAGCGCCAGCAGCTCGCGGATGTGCACGCCATCGGCGCGGTCGGCGCCCACCACCAAGGTGGATTCACTACGGTGCCCGGTTGGTGCGGTGGTTTTCGCCCCCAACCTGGCCAGCAGGTCAGGGAACATCTCGCCCGAAGCCACCATCAGCGGATAAAGCGGTTCTTGCCGGTATTGCACTTCCGCAACCGGAGCCAGCATGCCACCGGCCACGAATGTGGCACCGCTGATGGGCTGGGGATCTACCACTAGGATTTTCTGCGGGTCCACGCCCGCCTCCAGCAGCTCGAATGCGGTGGTCAGCCCGATGATTCCCGCTCCAATGATGGCGTGCTCGGTATTATCCATGTGAACCGTTTGCTGGGTTCGTATTTGCCAGATCGAAGGCATCGACAACCGTGGTTGCCAGCGCAGCTGGATCATCGGAGTCCATAAAAGCACGCACAATCGCCACTCCAGCCACACCGGTTTTGGCCAGTGCTTCTGCGTCGGTGGCCTGCACGTCTCCAATAGCCACCACCGGAACTGCCGATGCACTCACGAGTGGGGGATAACCTTCCAATCCCAGCGGGGTGCGGCCGGAGGATTTCGTCGGCGTGGGGCGGAAGGGGCCGGCTCCGATGTAGTCGATCACATCGGCGTATTCGTTAGCAGCCTGTACGAGCTCGAGGGTGCCCGTAGTCAGCCCGATGATCGCATCCTCGCCAAGGATTCGCCGCGCCAGGCGCGGGTCCAGATCGTCCTGGCCGATGTGCACGCCGTGGATATGGTGTTCGCCCATCAGGGCGGCCGCTACGTCCACTCGGTCATCGATAAGCACTCGCGTTGCCGGATTGGCTTTTTCTACTGCTGCGGCAACGTCGATGGCCAGGGCGGTCAAATCGCGCACGCTGATGGGCTTGCTGCGAACTTGAATCACGCCCGCACCACCTGCCGCTGCTGCCGCGGCAACCTGTACGACCTTTTCCTGCGGTGCGCCCGTGACGTGGTAGCACCGCAGGTCCAGTAGGTTAGCGCTCACTGTACTCGGCTACTTCCTTGGCCTCGCTGCGGTTCAGGTACAGCTTGGAACCCGCGCGGCGGAATTCTTCGGCCATTTCTTCTTCGCCTTCGGCATTAGTGACACCCGCTTCGTCCACGCTCTGGCGGCCGAAGCCCGGCAAGCCGAGGTCCTTGACCAGCGATTGCTCGTGGTCGGTGGCCAGAGCCTCATCGATCTTCTCGCCGAATGCGTCGCGGATGTCCTGGCTAATGCGCATGGAACAGAACTTGGGTCCACACATCGAGCAGAAGTGGGCGGTCTTTGCCGGCTCCGCAGGCAGGGTTTCGTCGTGGTAGGACTGAGCGGTATCCGGGTCCAGGGACAGGGCGAACTGGTCGTGCCAGCGGAACTCGAAGCGCGCCTTGCTCATCGCATCGTCCCACTCGTGGGCGCCGGGGTGGCCCTTGGCGACGTCCGCGGCGTGCGCCGAGACCTTGTAGGTGATCACGCCGGTCTTCACGTCGTCCTTATTCGGCAGGCCGAGGTGCTCCTTCGGGGTGACGTAGCACAGCATTGCGGTACCACCCATGGCGATATTGGCTGCACCGATGGCGGAAGTGATGTGGTCGTAACCGGGAGCAATGTCGGTGACCAGCGGTCCCAGGGTGTAGAACGGTGCACCGCCGCACCATTCCTGCTCCTTTTCGTTGTTGACCTGCACCATGTTTAGCGGCACGTGGCCTGGGCCTTCGACCATGACCTGCACGTCGTATTCCCAGGCACGGTGGGTCAGCTCGCCGATGGTCTTTAGCTCTGCGAACTGGGCTGCGTCGTTGGCGTCGGCGATGGAGCCGGGGCGCAGGCCGTCGCCCAGAGAGAACGCGACGTCGTATTTGGCGAAGATCTCGCACAGCTCGTCGAAGTTCTCATAGAGGAAAGATTCCTTGTGGTGTGCCAGGCACCAGCCAGCCATGATGGAACCGCCGCGGGAGACGATGCCGGTCACGCGCTTGGTAGTCATCGGCACGAAGGGCAGGCGCACGCCGGCGTGGATCGTCATGTAGTCCACGCCCTGCTCGCACTGCTCGATCACGGTATCGCGGAAGATTTCCCAGGTCAGGTCCTCGGCCACACCGTCGACCTTCTCGAGCGCCTGGTAGATGGGCACGGTACCGATCGGCACCGGAGAGTTACGCATGATCCACTCGCGGGTGGTGTGAATGTCGTTACCGGTGGATAGATCCATCACGGTATCTGCGCCCCAGCGGGTAGCCCAGCGCAGCTTGTCTACCTCTTCGCGGATAGAGGAGGTCACAGCGGAGTTACCGATGTTGGCGTTGATCTTCGTGTTGAAGGCATTGCCGATGATCATCGGCTCGGACTCCGGGTGGTTGATGTTGTTCGGGATGATCGCTTTACCGGAGGCAACCTGCTCGCGCACCTTTTCTACGTCACAGTGCTCGCGCAGTGCGACGTATTCCATCTCCGGGGTGATAACACCCTGGCGGGCGTAGTGCATCTGGGTTACGCGCTTGCCTTCCTTGGCCCGCAGCGTCTCGCGACTTACACCCTTCCACTCGTCGCTGGCCTCGCCACGCTTGAGGGCGCGGTTACCATCGTCCAATAGGTTGCGGCGTCGCCCCTCGTAGGCCTCCACATCGCCGCGAGCTTTGATCCACTCGCTGCGCAGGGCCTCTAGACCTTCGGTCGGCTCGGCCCACGGACCGCGGGTGCGGTAGAGCTTTTGCGGTGCGTTCGGGCCCGTCGGGGAATCATCCAGTTGAACCTCGGTCTCCGGCACTTGCAGGGTGAAGGTCTTACCGAAGGATTCCACCTGCTTCTCGATGGGGGCGAAGCTGTGCTTCGGGTGGATTTCCGCACCATATTCGTCGTTCGGAATGGTGGTACGGGTGTGTTGGGTAGACGTATCCGTCATAGTTGACTCTCCTCATTCTTCCTTCGCTGGTTCTAACCAGGCAGGTTCTAGCGGTACTCGCGCGGGCATACAGCGCGATCTCAGCTCGATACCTCGAGCGCCCGTGTTCGGTTGCACCTTCCACTGTAACGCACACCACCAGAGAGTGAAGTTATGGGCTAGGTGGTTGACCGAGGAGGCATCGGCAAGCAACACCAGGGAGTCACTCGGTGAGATGTCCGGGGCAGGGGCTAAACTAAGCAGCATGATTGATCAGAAGCTCCTAGAGATCCTCGTGTGCCCAATCGACAGGCAACCGCTGGAGGATCACGGTGACTATTTGGTGAACCCCAGGCTGAACAAGGCCTATCCGGTGCAGGATGGCATCCCGGTGCTGCTGGTCGACGAGGCCACGGACTGGCCCGGCGAGTACCACCCATTGGCTGCGGATAAGTAGAACCGCACGCCCTGCAAAGAAATAACCCCAAAAAAGAACAAATATTAGGGAGCAAAGGGAACACCTTCGTATGAGCAACACCACGAACATCATCGACGAACTGCAATGGCGCGGGCTGATCAACCAGTCCACGGACTTGGAGGCGCTGAAGGAAGCCACAGAGAACCCGATCAGCTTGTACTGCGGTTTCGATCCGACGGGCAGCTCGCTGCATGCGGGCCACCTGGTGCCGCTGATTATGCTGAAGCGTTTTCAGCAATTCGGTCACCGTCCAATCGCGTTGGCCGGTGGAGCGACGGGAATGATTGGTGACCCGCGCGATGTCGGCGAGCGCTCCATGCTCTCGGAAGAGCAGATCGCAGAGAACATGCAGGCAATCAAGACTCAACTTGAGGCTTTCGTGGACTTCACCGATTCGGGCGAGGTTGCAAGCCCGGCAGTGATGGTCAATAACGCCGACTGGACCAGTCAGATCAACGTCATTGAATACCTGCGCGACATTGGTAAGAACTTCTCGCTCAACACCATGCTGGACCGCGATACCGTTAAGCGGCGCTTGGAATCCGACGGTATTTCTTACACCGAGTTTTCCTACATGCTGCTGCAGGCTAACGACTTTGCGCACCTGCACAACGAGTACGACTGCGTACTGCAGATTGGCGGTGGCGACCAGTGGGGCAACATCGTTTCCGGCGTGGATCTCAACCGCCGCGTAAACGGTGCGAAGGTGCACGGCCTGACGGTACCGCTGGTGACAGATGCCGAGGGCAATAAGTTTGGCAAATCCACCGGCGGCGGCAAACTGTGGCTAGATCCAGAGCTGACCAGCCCGTACTCCTGGTACCAATACTTCATCAATGCCGGTGATGCCGTTGTTATCGATTACCTGCGTTGGTTTACCTTCCTAAACCAAGAAGAGATCGCGGAGCTGGAGCGCAAGGTAGAGCAGGAACCCCACAAGCGTGAGGCGCAACGCGTGTTGGCGCGGGAGATGACCACCTTGGTGCACGGCGCGCAGGCAACCGAAGCAGTGGAGCTGGCTTCCCAGGCACTGTTCGGCAGGGCAGAACTGCAGGAGCTGGACGAGTCCACGCTGTCTTCTGCATTGCAGGAAACCGAGGTGGTTGAGGTCAGCACGCAGGCCACCATCCTGGACTTGTTGGTTGAGTCGGGATTGGAGAAATCAAAGGGTGCCGCGCGCCGCACTGTGGGTGAAGGTGGCGCGTACGTGAATAACCAGCGCATCGAGGACATCGAGTGGTCCCCGTCTTCCCAAGACCTGCTGCATGGCTCTTGGCTGGTGTTGCGTAAGGGCAAGAAGCGTTTCGCCGGGGCACGGGTTGTGAATCCTTCCTAGTGACGGCGCCCTGGCTGTTAACTGATCCCTTGGTAATTGCGGTTTTACGCTTTTGCCAGGGGATTTGTGCGTTTCTCAGAGTGGGGTGTAGGTTTATCCAAGTCGCCGAGAGGTAGCCGGTTGGTTACTTTTTAGTGACTTTTTGTACTGACTTGGCTCAAGGATTTGACTTGGTTC
>NZ_JASPHQ010000089.1 GCF_030227225.1 Corynebacterium rhinophilum | reverse complement strand
TCAAGCAGTACGGCTTCGCGGCGAAAATCAGCGTCAGCGTTTCTTAGACCGATTGGATGTTCTCATCCATGAGATCTGGGAGGAGTCCGACGAAGTCTATGGTGCTCCTCGTATTACTGCAGAACTGGCGGAGAAGGACATCATGGTCAATCGTAAAACCGTGGCCAAACGCATGCGGGTGATGGGGATTGAGGGCATCTCGCCCAGGGCGTTTGTTCCCGTAACGACGA
>NZ_JASPHQ010000088.1 GCF_030227225.1 Corynebacterium rhinophilum | reverse complement strand
CGGTGGTCATCGACAAACTGGAAGCGGATCACCAGTGAGTTGCTTTAAGCAAAATATTTCGCGGCCTTACGCAGGATGTCACGTTCTTCTCGCAGTTTTGCGTTTTCTTTTTCCAGCTGGCGGATTCGCGCAGAATCATTCGCCGCTTGGGCTTTATCCTGCACTGCTTTTATGCGGGCACGTTTGCCGGTGCCGTACTTTTTGACCCAAGAATGCAGCGAGGCTCGATTGATACC
>NZ_JASPHQ010000087.1 GCF_030227225.1 Corynebacterium rhinophilum | reverse complement strand
AGGCGCTCGTTGTAGACAATGCTGACGTACTATAAGCCGTGATCCGAATGGTGAATAAGGCCTGTTGTTTCCCTCGCACACTTGGGTCGCTTGGTTGAGTGCTTGCAGCGGTAATGCCTGAAGTGCGCATCGAGTCCGATAATGCCCATCCGACGATCCGTCGGGAGTAAACGTCAGTGACAAATGCGGTGTACACAAAGCCTTTCTTCGTGCGCGCGTAGGTAATGTCGGCCACCCA
>NZ_JASPHQ010000086.1 GCF_030227225.1 Corynebacterium rhinophilum | reverse complement strand
CCTACATCATCGCCCACGCTGCAAAGAACCTTCCAGAATCCCTTCGCAGTGTCGACCGCATCGAAGAAGCCTTCCTCCAGTTGAAAGTCCTCAACGGCATCGACGAAGACTTAGCACGCTCCTACACCAGACTCATCAACCAGATTCGAAGCGCACTTGTTGGTTGCTACCCGCAATTCGAGCAGGCCATTCGCGGTCAGATAATCCACCGTAAATGGGTCCTTCATCTGCTTGCCCGCTA
>NZ_JASPHQ010000085.1 GCF_030227225.1 Corynebacterium rhinophilum | reverse complement strand
ATGCAACACCGCGCCAAGTGGACCAATAGGGGAGGAACGTGGGCCTTGCCAGGCGGTGCAATCGACGTGGGCGAGACACCCGCTGAAGGGGCCCTGCGCGAAACGTGGGAAGAAACGGGCGTGGTGGCGTCGGATGTGACAATCCTCAGAGAGCTAATCACAGCCCGGCAACCGGTCTCGGAGACGAAATGCCGCCGCCCAGTGTTGCCCGAAGAAATGCCCATGTTCGAGCACATTGACCG
>NZ_JASPHQ010000084.1 GCF_030227225.1 Corynebacterium rhinophilum | reverse complement strand
CCGCCGACACCAAACAACAAACAAACAACAAAATAAAGTTTGTACCGAGAGGGGCAAGGACACCGATTCCAACGGTGACCTTGCCCTTTTTGCTTACAAAACAGCAGGGTTTTACAATCACACCCACAGACACTATTCACCCAGCTAGTTAGCTAGTAAGACGATCTTGGGCCTGACCCCCGGACAGTGGACACGTCGGGGGTTAGCTATGCTGCTGTGGTCAGTATAGCCGAAGTCTTGGTT
>NZ_JASPHQ010000083.1 GCF_030227225.1 Corynebacterium rhinophilum | reverse complement strand
AACCAAGTCTTCGGCTATACTGACCACAGCAGCATAGCTAGCCCCCGATGTGTCCACTTTTCGGGGGTCGGGCCCATATCAGCGGGGGTAAAACGACGGAAAGTCCCCGAAACACCAACCACCCACAATTATTAGGGGTGGTGGCCTTTCGGGAATTACCAGAATCGATATGGAATTATCTTTTTGTTGTTTGGTGTCGGCGGTGACTTACTCTCCCACAACCTCCCGGTTGCAGTACCATCAGCGTGTACA
>NZ_JASPHQ010000082.1 GCF_030227225.1 Corynebacterium rhinophilum | reverse complement strand
GCACGCATCATGAAAACCATGGGACTAAAAGGCTTTAGCAAACGGCGTCGATGCATCACCACCAGGCGCAAGCCTGGTCACCGCGTCATGCCAGATCTAGTAGGCCGCAAGTTCACAGCTAAAGAGCCAAACCGCGTTTATGTCGGCGACATTACCTACCTGCCGTGTAAGGGCGGTAAGAACATGTATTTGGCCACAGTCATTGACACTTCATTCACGGAAACTTGCAGGTTATGCACTCGCAGACCACATGC
>NZ_JASPHQ010000081.1 GCF_030227225.1 Corynebacterium rhinophilum | reverse complement strand
ATTGCCAAGCCGGGAAGATAGCGCACATCAATTCCAAGGTCTTGGGCTACCGCGACAGTAAGCCGACCAATGTTATTTGGCTGGTCAACAACGACAAGGACCTTGTTGTTACCAGAGTAGAAATTCGAAAAGAGCGCGCGTAAGGACTGCTCGTTTTGATTGATTCGTTTGGACAGGACCTGGGCGCCGTGGCTATCTAAGACGCAAGCGTGGTGGAAGTATTTTCCAACATCCATTCCGATGACATAGTCGTA
>NZ_JASPHQ010000080.1 GCF_030227225.1 Corynebacterium rhinophilum | reverse complement strand
CTGTTGGATGCAAAAGATGATTGCCATAGGGCGTTCTTTAGTTTTTTGTTGCCGGCTCTATTCAGTGAGTTCGACATGATCGAGGTTCCGGACTGATTCGTTCGGGGCGATAAGCCAGCGTAAGAGGCTAGGTGCCCAGCTGACGGAAAGTCGGACATATCGCCCGCGGTCATGAGAATTTGGGCAGCCGTCTTCGGCCCGATTCCCGGCATGGATAGCAGGATTTGAGTGTGGGGGATGTCGTTGATGAGCTCGATGACTTCCTTGTCGATTTGTTTGCGGTG
>NZ_JASPHQ010000007.1 GCF_030227225.1 Corynebacterium rhinophilum | reverse complement strand
TATGGGCTAGCGGCCATCGTGGTTATCCCTTTCGAGGAAGTGTGGTTACGGAATCGAAAGGTACTACGGTGGTCGCCAGCCTCATTCATAAGGGGCCCACCGTCAGTTACAGATACACCACGCTACTGGACGCAACCACCCGATTTTAAAACACGAACTATACATATCTGGGTCAGCGAATTTTAAGGTGACCCTGCAGAGAGAAATCGCCCGATTCTTCAGAACATGAACTGCGAGCTAGGCAGCGCCAACGACCACTTGCCATACCGCCACGAGGTGAACCACTGCCGCCGCGATGGTCGCGGTGTGGAAGTGCTCGTGATAGCCGTAGTAGCGCGCATTGCGCCCAGGCCACTTAAAGCCATAGACCAGCGCACCTACGGAGTAAACCACCCCGCCGGCCAGTAGTAGCCAGACCACTGCTGCGCCGGCATCACTCCACAGCGTGGGTAGTAGAGGCAGCACCAACCAGCCCAATGCCAGGTAAACCACAACGTCGAGCCACCGTGGGTGCTCAATCCACACCAAGTTCAAAATCACGCCCAAGATAGCGCCCGCCCACGCAATGGCCAGCATCCAGGCGGCCTGCGCTGGGGATAACGCAATCAAACACAACGGGGTGTACGTGGCGGCAATGAATACCGCAATCGTGGCGTGGTCCGCTCGCCGCCACCACTGCACCGCCCGGGGACTAGCCCACGGGTAGCGGTGGTAGAGCGCCGAGACGCCAAAAAGCCCCACCAGTCCTAGGCCATAGACGGTAACGCCTAGGCCCTGCCACCAATGGAGCGTCATCCACGCATACGTAATGAGCACGGTGGAGGCGATCACCGATAGCAACGCCGCCAGCGCATGACCCCATCCACGGGTCAGCGGCCGCTCGCCGCGATCCGCCATCCAATAGGTGCGCTGCACCAAGCCTTCTTTCAAGGGATGCTCCCCCGCCTCTTTTGTTCCTTCAGCATGTATCTGAGCCACAGCGATACTTCTTTCTCCCACCAGAGCTAAGTTACGTTACCGTAAGTGTACTGAGAGGAGTGAGGAGCTTCAAGGGACAGAGGCGAGCGTTTTAAGCGATGCACCCCACCGGTCCGACTTTCTGCAGCCGGCTAGTTCTGAGCATCCATACTTTCGATGACGACATCCTCGCCATCACCGTCGCCACGCAAGTGCACGCCCCACTCCACAACTTTGCCTGCACCATTTACAGCCTCATGCGGGGAGTTAAAGGCTAGAGCCAACCCTACTTCACCTTTGTCCCAACGCGGCGGAGTGTAGGTGCCATCACTTTCGCTTTGTGCCACCTCGTCCTGGTTCCGATCATCAAATAAGGTAACGAGAACAGCTCCACGCTTCTTCGCATCAAAAGAGTCTAAATCAAATGGCTCTTTCCCCTTGATCTTTTTAAATTCTCCACGAAGGAATTGTGCGTTTTCTGCCATGTCAATAAACCGGGGCGTAAGAACGGACTTACCGCTAGCTACGCTTTGCATTATGTACGTATTCTTTCGGTCAGTACCGGTAATGTCATGGCGTTCTTCACGGCGACTACGCTTTACAAGCGGCACTGGAAACGGCACACCTGGAACCTCAATGGTCTTGGGATTTTGCGACAAGATTGGCAACATAACTGCTACTTCACGAAAATCCGAACCCGATACACTTGCGTGTTTGCCGTCTCCCATCAATCCGCGAAGATAACGGACATGCGGGGCAACGATGTTCCCTTTGTAGTTCGATCCTTCGTACCACTGCATGGTCTCCAGAAGATCCACGAAGGCATCAGCCGCGACAGTTCCTACATGGAAGTTTTTGTAGCCCGCGTGTGCAAAAGGATTACCACTTCTCAAACCTTCTAAGCGGAAATATGCCATTTTCGCAATATCTGAGTCGAGGCTCTGCAATAAAGGTATACCGACTTCTTGGAAATTCCATTTCAAGGCCTTTTTCTCTTGGCGGTCAGGAATGGAGTTCAACTCCACTACATTTGGCGCAGCCGCAGTAGAGCGAATATAAGCGTTAAACATTTTATTCGAACTTGTGGGCTTTAAGTCGGGCAACGATTGACGAACCAAGGGAGCAATACGGCTCGGGGTCAGACGCTTTTCAGGGTCTTGAGGCTCTTCTGCATAAATCTTGATATTGTCGCGGAAAACCTCCTCATCATGCATTGCCGCCTCAAAAAGTTCCACAAGATCATCAGGCGCATAAAGACGAACCAGGTCTTGATAACCCTTACGGAAGCCAAACCAACGCCCAGTTTGCATCAGCGTATCCGCACTTCCTGCACGACGGCGGAAATAAGAAATCGTCAGACCCTCAACTGTATAGCCACGAGAAAGCTTTGCCCCTCCGACAAGAATCTTCCACACACGGCCAGATTCAAAGTTTGGGCTTTGCTTGCCTTCAGTATCTACCTGCAAAATTGGTGATTCTCCAGATTGAACCCCTACCATCATTTCTGCATAGGCTTCATTGATATACGGCAGGAGTTCTTCATAGGTCTGCGGGACCGCGAATCCTTCCCTGTAGCGCTCGATATTCATAACATCGAGAAGATCATCTTCAAATAGTCGCTTCATTTCTGGAATTGGTCGCGCAAGATTGTATCCGCGCTCTCGCCAAATTCTTTCCAGTATTTTCTTCCCATCTCCGTGGATCGCAGTACCCGTGCCCTCGTGCACCAGCATGGTGTGATGTTTAAACGTATGACCTGGATGCTTGGCTTCCCGGAATTTTTTAATCGCACCGGTTAAGACAAACATGTCAAGGGCTTCTTTTAGTTCTTCCGCTCGCTCTTGCTCAAATACATCATCATCCAGGCCCCTAGAATCAACGATGTCCCGAATAAACGCCTTACTCTGGGAGTTTTCACGAGTCGCTTCCTCTGGGGCATCGGCAAAGTCCATGCGATCGTGAAACCACTTTGCACCGCGATACGCAGGCGGCTCGTTAAGCATCAAAACAAAATTCCGTGGGTATAGATCTACCGGATCGGAAGGATCAACAAAGACGTTAGCGAAGGGCGTAGCCGTATAACCGACATACTGCGCGCGAGGACAGTTACTAAGCAGTTCAGTAATCTGCTCATTAACCGCAGTACGCTCACGTTCTTCTTTAGGCTCTTCCTTCTTTTGCTTTTTGGTATTGATAGACGCCTGATCGGACTCATCATCGATAACCAAGACCGGCAAATGCTTCAAGTCCTCATTAAGACGAGCCGCGCGCCGCAAATCAGAATTAAGGTTTTTAAGTACGGAGGAATTCTTCTTGACCACCGCAACCAGACAAGGCATGTTATCCAGGTTGTCTGGATGATGCACAGGCTTCGATTTATCCGGGCGTTCAATTTCAATCGCGCTCGTACCAGTCCTGCGGTAATCACGAACTGAAGTCGTCACGCGTTTAATACGCGGGAACCCCTTGGAACCATAGGCAGGACCATGGCTCAGGAACGCGCCACCGATCTCATCCCAATCACGATCCCATTCCTCGTCACCATTGAAATAAGTCTCATCTTTGCGTTCTTTTGCAGTGAGGTTTTCTTCATCGAGGCCGCTCAGCACCGACTCTTTGCCGCACAACTCCTTATCCAAACGGCGTTGTGTTTGATCACGCAGATTGTCCATCGTGCCGGCAAGAATGATGATAAACCTGTAGCCAGCGTCAATAGCTTTAGCAGTAACAGCGGTAAAGTTTGCAGTCTTACCGCTTTGGACATAACCAACCACCAGGCCGCGAGAAGACACGTAGTGTGGTCTTTTGGGATCTTCTATGCGCCGAATAACCTCGGTAGCCTGCGTACCCACGGTATCGATAGATTCAGCATCCCAACGGTTTCTGCTCAGTACCTTGCGATAATCATCCCAGTAGTGAGTATTTTCTTGCTGCCTTTCCGGCGTGTACCACTCAGTGAAGTCTTCCTCGACAATGACCGCAGGCTCGGGATCAGGCATACGCTGCTCCAATGCTGGAGCAAAATCAGACAGCCCTAGCTGCTCGATAACCCATTGAAGCCGCTCTTTACTTTCAGAAGGTGTCTGGGTCTCTGGTTTCAGAACGGCTTCATCAGCATCCTTGGCCGCGACAATAAACGTTATTAGGGGCTGGATATCGTTATCGTCAGCTTCCTCGATGTATTTAAGTATAGAAGCAGCATTAACGTCCATCCCTTCCATCAATTTGAGCCTGTCCTGCAACGAGGCATAGAGCTTTAAATCTGATGGATTAAGAACATGGCCTATAGCTTCCTTAAGGGATTGGAAGCCTACTGTCTGACTATCGTGACTGCTGGTCAAGAGATTTTCTCCTCCGTTTCGTGCATCTTTATTAATGCTTGACACAGGAAATAATGTGCCTCACATCAATTGAGCTCTACAGTACAGCGTCACACAGACACACATTGATAGATTTGACCCAATAACAAACACCCATTCGATTAGTGGAGTCAGTCGTTCCTTAGGCGTAGGTTTTCTTGGCGCTCCTGCTCTCTGGCGGCGGTCGTAAGCAGCTCAGCCCACAAGGAAGCGTTTGCCTTGGATTTTCTTGTCTGCTTCGAAGTAGCGACATCATTGAACAGCAGATATAGGAGCGTTTTTAATAATGGTGCATCGTTGAGCGAGCCTCTGCCAGGGTTTACCATCTTTCGATATTTCCGATTGATCTTGATAGTGCTATCCCGCGGAGAAACCTCTACGAACTTATCGCCTTCCAGTTCTGTCCACACAACATTGACTGGGTCACCCTTTTTTAAATTTGCCTCATCTTCGATCATTTCTTTGATGACTGGAGCAATTCCTTGCCCTGCCTCCGCCAGCACGTCCGGATTGCCAGATTTCTTATTGGACTTTCGGAGGACTGCGATGGCATCGCTACATACCGCATCAAAATTCTTTTCCGGCTCTCCACATACTCTGAGCCCATCGACAAATCGGTGAAAGCCCTCGCCTAATCTCACGGACCCTTTTTGCGGACTAATAGTGATGTACTCATTGATCACTCGTGGATCGTCAATGACCACCCGGAGCAATTTATAGTCTTTTCGGGGTTCTTGAAAGCCACACCACCCGCCCTGGGTAATCAAGCGGTCTGCGATATATATGTAAAAGCCCTGATGTCCTAGCTCATCCTTGCCTTCCAATATAAATTCATCCGACTTGGACCTGTTATTCCAGATGTGCGCCTTCACCCCAGGACCATCTTCTCTTCCGTGTTCAGTTAATCGTAAGGGATATAAGCGGTCACCTGATTTCCGGTAGCCACATGGATCAATGGGTTTGATGGACGGGGCAGGCACGGGATCAAATGCGTCATAAAGCATAAAAATTTTAATGCTTACCCGATTGTCCTGGAGGAAACGGTGATAGCGGATCCCTAAGTGGCGACGCAGTTTCTCAATTGTGCCAGACAAGAAGGCATCAGCTTCCCGTGTGTCACTTCCCTCATAAATTCCCGCCAGGTCATTCCAGAGAATAGAGGTACCTCGCTTGAGATCAACGAGCCGGTCTCTTAGGTTCCACACCGCAGTTGTTGCTTGCTGCTTTAATACATCGGCAGTGAAGCTTTCCTTGTGTAACTGAATCCCTGCTGGAAATTGCCCTTTCACTCGGGAAAGCACTGTGACGGTATCGGCATTCGCATATGAACCTTCCTTTAAGCCCATTCCGTAGATACCGATATTGCTGTGTGATTGGGACTCATGCCCTCCCAGCCTTAAGACACGTTCCATGGTTGCCGCATCCATGCCACGACCATCATCATGCACCGCAATTTGGGTCAGCTTATTTCCATCAACATGGAAAACAATGGAAATGTTTTCCGCCTTTGCGTCAATGGAATTGTCCACTAGCTCATCGATGCCCGAGCAAATATCGTGATTGGCTCCCAGTGCATGCTGAATAGATTCAGTCGGAGCTAAATGTATAGTCTTTTCAATCTCAAAAGAACTCTTACTCTGTGCCACTTGTTAACCAGACCTATTCCTCAATCTCCAGACCATCAACAATTCGCACGGTTTCCATAGCCACGCGCGTGACCTTGCCAATTAAATCGACGATATAGCGCGGGTTGCCTACTTCATCGGCCCAATCATTCGGGTCGTTCACAATTCCGGAGGCCTTGTCCTTCTTCACCTGGTACCGGTCAATCAACCACGCCACCGCAGAGCGTGAGCCCAGCATGTACTGATCCGCTTCCGCAGGAATACCGGAAATGGTCACCTGCTTGTTGTAAATCAGCTTCGTCACATCGTTGACATTCTTGCCCGTTTCCGGATCCTTGCGCTTGGCCCATTTCATCTTGCGTACGCACAAAGTCTCGCGGACAGATTCATCACCCTTGACCTGAATATCCAGTGGCCACGGTTCCACGGACTCATAATCCACATGCAGTGCCATCAGTTCTTTGCCGGCCACAGCAAACTTATCGAACTCCGCACGCGAAGATGGTGTTTCAATATGCGGCAACATTTTCTTCAAATCCGCCGCATACTTCGTGCGGTAGTTAGGGTCATGGAGCTTGCCATAGACAAAGTGGAAGATGTCATCACCAGATACATCACTGCCCAGTGCATCTCGGTAAATCTGCTTAATCTCATCGGTGATGTTGTCCACACGCACATACCCATCAACGACTTCGCCGATCTGGCCATAGGCACTGACTTCGCATTGCTTGGCGATGTTTCCTTCACTGAATAGGCCTCCGTCTTCTGCCTCCACTGGGGACCAAGTGAAGCGCGAGAAAAATTGACCTGCATTGCTTCCCCACATCGCGAGGTCCGGAATCAAGTCTGTTGCCAGCACAGAAAAAGGTTTTGCGCTGCCCGGATTGACTACGTAAAAACCGATATTGGAGTGATCCGGAGTCGGAAACATTGAGGGGATCCGGCCGCGGCGGTCATTAAAATCCTGTGAGAAGTAAACGTGTTCACGACAAAATGGCCTGTAAATACCCTGCCGCATGCTGTCATACTTGAATTCGAGAGTTAATCCACGCCGGCTAAGTTGTTCGAACCGAGATGACCATTTTATATACCTTGGATCTATTTCCTTAGATTCTTTTAAGCCATTAAAATATTCTATCGATGAAGATACGTTGTACCTTAATTTTTCCTTATTGAAATTATATGCCCACGAATCGCGTGCGGTCGCAAGCCCACCACTTAGCATGCTAAAAAATTTGGGACGATTGTGTGTGTCGTTCTTTTCGCTAAGAACGGACCAAGTCTCGAACTCCTCAGATCGCTGGTTCAACCAGTCACCTTCTTTATTCGGCTCGATGGACTGCCACTCGATCATACCAATCGAAGAGGAATCGACGATGCTGAGTTTTTCTTCAGCAGTGAGGTAGTCACCGATATCTCGATAGTGCAGCTGGAAACCAGACTTTGTTGGATCTTTGATGCCGATAGTGATGGCTACAGTGCTGCGGGAACCAGAACCGAAGACTTTTCCGCCTTCTTTGCGGGATTGTTCACCAGCGGTGCGCTGATTACCTCGAAGATTAAAGATATAGAGATCAGTGAAATCCTCAGCCATCGAAAGGCGCACGCCATCGCCGGTATTGCCATCAATCCATCCGCCGTTTGATACGAACGCGACGATTCCTTGGTCCCCGATGCGGTCGGTGGCCCATCGGAAAGCGCGCAGGTAGGAGTCATAAAGCGAATTTTTTAACTGCGCTGTGGACTTATCCGCATAGGTATCCGCAATGCGTTTATCCAGGCTGGGGTACTTCTGGTTGGCATTGAGGTCGTTCGCGGATTTTTGTCCCGCAGAATACGGCGGGTTGCCAATCACGACGTTGATGGGCGCGTTCTTCTGGCGCTCGATGGTGGCGTTGTTTTCGCGGAAGATGTTGAGGTCTGGAATATCGCTTTCTTCGTGAACTTGGAAGGTATCGGCAAGCGCGATATTCGTAAACGGTACATATTCTGGAGTCAGCTCGTCGTTGCGCTGTGCGGCCTCCTCACGCAGGGCGTTGTAGGTGGTCTCGATATTGACGGCGGAGACGTAGTACGCCAGCAGCATGATTTCGGTGGCGAATAGCTCGTTGGCATATTTGCGCGCCAAGTCTTCGGGCTTGATGAGTCCAGACTGCAGCAGGCGCACCATGAATGTCGAGGTACCGGCGAAGGGATCGAGGATGCTCACGCCTTCATCGCTAAGCCCCTTGCCAAAGTGCTTACGGGACACCTCATCTGCTGCACGCAGTATGAAGTCCACAATCTCTACTGGGGTATAGACAATGCCGAGGGCCTCGGCCTGTTTCTTGAAGGCCTTGCGGAAGAAGCGCTCGTAGAGTTCCTTAATCACCTGCTGCTTACCGGAAGCAGAGGTCACCTCAGAGGCGCGAACGCGCACGGATTCATAAAATTTCTCCAGCGATTCGGTTTCCGTGTCCAGGTTGGCCTTGGATAAGGCCGCCACCATCTTCTCCATGACCTGGGCTACCGGGTTGTGGGTAATGAAGTCATGGTTTTCAAAGAGGGCATTGAACACCGGTGCAGTAATCAGGTGCTGCGAGAGCATAGAGATGGCATCATCAGCCGAAATGCCATCGTTCAAGTTATTGCGCAGGCCCTCAACAAACTCATCAAATTCTTGGCGCAGGTCCTCATCGGCATTTTCTACCAGTGCGGTAATGCGGGTGATTTGGTTTTCTGCAATAGTGGCAACGTCATCGGCCCAGTCCTCCCAATAGGTGCGGGTTCCGACCTTATCCACCAGCTTGGTGTAGATGGCCTCTTGCCATTGCTCCAAAGAGAACAAGGCAATCTGCTGGGTCATTGCAGAAGAATCCTCAAAAGCCTCAGTGGACTTGGTGCGTTCTGCATCCTCCAGTTTTTCTTTATCGCTTTTCTCCTTGTCCCCAGGGACATGGTTGACATCAATGGGTAGTTCTTCTTGTGCGTTGGCTCCATTGAGCGCGATGGAATTGATCTTGGCGTTAAAGCGATCATCGTGTGCACGCAGCGCGTTAAGGATCTGCCAGACCACCTTGAAGCGCTGGTTATCATTGAGTGCCTCCGAGGGCGAGACATCTTGCGCGACGGCGACCGGCAAGATGATGTAGCCGTAGTCCTTGCCCGCAGATTTACGCATTACACGGCCCACAGATTGAACCACGTCCACCATGGAATTGCGCGGGTTGAAAAAGATCACCGAGTCCAGCGCCGGCACATCCACGCCTTCCGAAAGGCACCGCGCGTTAGTCAGTATCCGGGCTTCGTTTTCTGCCGCAGGTGATTCAATCCAGGACAACTTGGTGCCGCGCTCCATGGCGTTCATGCCGCCATCGACGTGCTGGGCAGCAACTTGGAGATCAACGTTGGTCAAGGAGACATCATTAAGCACCGCCTTATCCTTCAGCAGCTCCTGGTGAGTCCTAATCAGGGAAGGAAAGCTCTCCGCAATCTGGGTAGAGGTCTTAATGTCCTTGGCAAAGGCCACCGCGCGCTGCATGGGGTTGGCGTTTTCATCAAATCCACCCTTCTTTCCTTGCAGCTCACCAGAGCGCTTGGCCAGGCCATTCCACGCACCAATCATCGCGGAGGCGAGCGAGAGGTTGATCTGATTGTCTTCGCTATGGGCCATGGCGTTGGCAGCCACGGATTCATCGACGGTCATGACCAAGACCTTGTAATCCGTAAGCAGGCCCTTATCCACGGCCTCGCCAAAGCCCAACCGGTAGAACTCGGGGCCATAAATACCCTCATCGTCCATAGAGGTCAGCTCAGCAGAGTGCTCGGCGGCCTTGCCTTTCACGGCGTCATCGAAAAGCCGCGGCGTTGCAGTCATGTACAAACGCTTGGCAGCCTTGATGTAGTTCGCATCGTGCACGCGCACGAAGTTGCTGGAGTCCTCGCCGGCCAGGGTGATGCCGGTGGTGCGGTG
The DNA here is from genome assembly GCF_030227225.1 of Corynebacterium rhinophilum. Classification (GTDB taxonomy): domain Bacteria; phylum Actinomycetota; class Actinomycetes; order Mycobacteriales; family Mycobacteriaceae; genus Corynebacterium; species Corynebacterium rhinophilum. Next base: position 95,357 of record NZ_JASPHQ010000007.1, on the reverse strand, counting down.
GGCCTCATCGCAAATGACGAGGTCAAACTCATCTAGGCCGTGCTGCTGTGCCTCGTGCACTGCCGGCAAGGATTGATAGGTGGAAAAGACAATACTGAGCCCCTTGGCGCGTTTTCCAGACTCAAAACGCCGCGCAATATCCGCGCCCTCAGTAGAGACGGGAACTTCCAAGTCATAGACCGCAATGTCTTCGGCTTTCTTGGATACCTTCGAATCCGAACACACCGCGAAGGCGCGCATATCGAGGCGCCCCTGCGCCGTCCATTCCTTCAACGTCTGCGAAAGCAGCGAGATAGAAGGAACCAGGAACAGGATGCGCGCCTTGCCTCCCCTATCTTCGGCCACGCGCTCTGCGAGGCGCAGCGCAGTAAACGTCTTGCCGGTACCGCAAGCCATGATGAGCTTGCCGCGGTCATGCGTCTGAAATCCCTCGATGGCCCTGTCGATAGCCGTTTGCTGGTGCGGGCGCGGCTCGAAGGTCTTGCGCTGCGAGAGGTTGATTTGAATGTTTTTATCCTGCACCTCGGAGCCTGGAAAGGCGACGTCCCAGTTAATGGGCGATTCTGCGATGGCAGAAATACCAATGCGGCTGGTGGGGATAATCTGGTTGGCCAATGCTTCCTCGGCGTGCGAGGACCAGTGATCCGTGGTGGAAATGATCATCCGGCTACCGAAGTGCTCGCGGCCATGTTCCGTTTCAAAGGAATGCCCCGAGGCCTCAAAGAAGGAATCCAAGTGCGATTTCTGGATGCGCGCGGTGGACGCATAGAACTTGCACTGGATAGCGGTCCACGTCCCGTCATCGCGGCGGCGGGCCACCAAGTCAATTCCGGTATCGGCCTTGCCGCCGTTATAGCGCCAGTCAATCCACCGGCTGACCTCATCAAACTGTGCTTTGAGAGTGGGATCAGTCTGAAAATAGTTGACCATCAGCTTTTCAAAAGCGATGCCATACTTCGCCTTTGGTTGGTTTTCGCGCAGCTGTTCCAGGACCTCAGAGAACTTTGACATAGAAGTATTATGCCTGACGGTGCTTCAGGTTTCCTTCGCTATTGCTGCATTTCGCTAGCTGTATCCCGATGAAATGACTGGCTCAAGTGCTTCAGCCCGTTTGTGTACGGAGACTGATTACGCAGAGCTGGATATATTTTGAATCTTTGGGTGTTTTAGTCTCCGCGCCCACCCGCATAGTCCACAAGGAAGCGCAAAAACTGTTGGGCCGGATCAGAAAGGCGATTCTGCGCACTCCACACCACCCGTAGCGGCCGGTCAAAGCTGATTCCCACCACCGGAACCTCTACGTATTCACCTGTGGCCAACTGTGGCTCCACCGCTCGCCGTGCGATAATCCCCGGCACCCCCAGAGCTCCTATCGCAGTACGTTGAGCTCCCAGAGACCCGAACTCCCCTGCCGGCGGGGAGAGCACTCCCAGAATATCCGCCACCACCTCTCGTGTGCCGCTTCCCTGTTCACGCAGCACCAAGGGCGTGGATTGCAGCTCCTCCTTCGTCACTGGAGCTGCCCTCGTTTCCGATGCTGACGCTGAGGGGATCACTGGCTGATTGTGATTGTGTGGCTTTGCCCAGCGATGTTCTGCGGGGACAACAACCACGAGTTCATCGTGTCCGACTACACGCTCGTGCAGTTCGTGGGCCACCCAGTGACCCTCAACAATCGCTAGTTCTGCCTGGCCTTCAACCACGTGGCGCTGCGCCTCTCGGCTGTTGAGCTGGCGCATGTGCAGATAAGCATGTGGGTGAGCACGTTGGTAGGCCGCGGCCCAGCGGGGGTAGTCCACTTCGGCCACAGTATGAGAAACCACCAAGTTAATGTCTTCGGTGACCCCAACCCCAACGGCTGTTTCGAGGCCACGCGCGCATTCGTTCAGGGCGCCTTCTAGTCCCTCGAGTACACGGACGACTTGGCTGCCCACTTCTGTGACGGAACTACCCGCGGCTCCGCGCCAAAAAATGCGATTATTGAGGCGTTTTTCAAACTTGGCGATGCGCGTACTAACCGTTTGTTGGGAGACATTCAGATGTTTCGCAGCCTGGTTCATACCCCCATATCGAGCTACAGCAAGGACGGCATCAACTGTGAAAGCATCGGGAACGTAGCTGCGTCGAACGGGAGAGAATCCATCGTTACCATCTTCTCGTGAGGGGTACATTCATTTATTGTAACCCCGTTCGGATTATGCGCTCTCCCGCGCACATCAAGCAGTGCCTAACCTGAAAAATATGTTAAAGGTTCGCAATGAAATAGAACTTCCTCCGCTGGGTCCTGGCTGGGCCGGAGCAGTAATGGGGCTCGGAATCTCCTCGTCTCTCATCGATGCTCACCTGAGCCCAACCCTGGGCCACCTTCCCGCAGAAATCATGCTCGGCGTCGCAACGCTTGTCGCCCTAGCGCTCTCAATAAGTTTCATTAAGTACCGTAAGCCAGGGTTTAACGCCAAAGCCATGCCTGCGTGGGGCATGGTCTCCATGGGCATCCTGGCTTTGGGTAGTGCCTACTCCCTCATCTTGGATGCCTGGCTGATCCACACAGTGTGTTGGGCAATAGGAGGCGCTCTTAGCGTAATTACCTGTATAAAGTATCTAAAGTTCCTTATCCTTGAACGCCCCGACTCTCCGGCGTTTACCTGGGGACTGCCACTAGTAGCGCCCATGGTTACTGCAACTTCCTCGGCGCAGCTGGCACCGCATGCAGGTGAGTGGGGTTGGATTGTCCACGGTATTGGCGTGTTCTGCTTTTTCCTGGCTTTGGTCACAGGACTGCCCATGTTCGTCCTCGTTTATCGGCGAACCTTTCCCACGGTTCCCACTAGCTTGGCTGCCACCACCTGGATCCCACTGGGTCTTGTCGGCCAATCCACCGCGGCAGCCCAGCTACTCGCCGGCGACCAATGGCACTTCCGCGCCATGGTCTACGGTGTCGCGATGCTCAGCGTCGGTGTCCCTCTATCGATCTATGCAATTATCAAGCATTGGGGAACAACCCTTGGTAACACCCCAATGTCCTATAACCCCACGTGGTGGGCCAGCACCTTCCCCGTGGGCACCTGCTGCCTCGGTACACAGACCTTATCCACGCAACCCGCCGCGCTCGAGTGGGGTATGGGGTGGATGAATACCGTCAGCGCCGCCCTGCTAATTCTGCTCCTCCTCCACGTCACCTGGGCAGCTTTTGGAGCCATCAAGGTCAGCAATCTGAACCACGGGCACTCTTCCCTTCAGGCGGCCTAAACACGAAACCAAGGTTTACCAACCAATCATTGTTTCTTCGGGTCGTGCTCGCTGAAAAACGCGGGCATCGCCTGGAGAAGATGCTGGTTCCACACCCCGTGCGCGCTAAGGGCGGAAGCATGATCGGCGTGCGGACGCACATACTCGCTAAGCTCGATGCCTTTCTGGTGCGCTAAGCGGCGGAAATCATCATAGCTTTCCGGTGGAACAAGGCGGTCGTGGTCACTACGCACGATCATGATAGGCGGCATATCCGAGGTCAGATGCGTAGCTGAAGTCACGAAGTCCGCGCGGTCTGGATATTCCTTAGGCGTTCCACCCAGGTATTTCTCCACGGTATCGCGGGAGCCCTGCCCGGCATAGGGGTCGTCAGAATCATAAATGTGACGCACATCCAAGGCCGGTGAATCCGCATAGACGGCGCTGGGAACAGCCGGCGTGCCGGGACAGTCGGTGGAAGGCAGCTGGGTGGGGTGTGCGGCGGCATCGGCAGTCGCGTTCAGGACCAACTGCCCACCGGCGGATTCACCATAGGTAAAGAAGCGCTCCGGGTCGCCGCCATAATCTGCGGCATGGGCGTTGACCCAGTTCATCGCGCAGCCCACCTGCCCCGCCGCGACCTTCCACGTGGGCTGTTCCCAGCTAGACAACGTGTAGTCAATAGATAATACGAGGTAACCGCGCTGGGCCATCTGCCGCATATTGAAAGCCTGAGAGCGCTTAGTCATCTGGTCCCAGCCGCCGCCGTGGACATACATCATGACTGGGTGGGGCCCACTTTCTTGTGGCGTGTAGATATCCATATCTAGATCGTCGCCGTGGAAGGAATCGTAGGCCACCGTATGGTCGGGGCCCTCGTTGGTGCTTTCCACCCCGGCCCAGCTAAAGGCAGCGGGAATATCCACCTCGGTACCCTGCCCCTTCGCGGCGTGAATCTGCGTGCCGAAAAGCACAAGCCCGGCAGTGAGGGCAATCGCCGCGAATGCCCCTGGCACGTAGAAGCTGCGGGAGGCGAATCCTCCAAGCACCGCAAGGACCAGGAGAATAAGGGAAAAGATAACCACCGGCCCGATATACTGCGGGCCAATGAGCGCACCCGCGCCCCAATACGGAATATGCGGCGTAAACGGCGCCACCGCAAGCCACAGCGCGAGGAAAGCTACAAGCGCAAGCGGGACGGATAACAGCCGGGCAACGATCTTCATACCGGCAACGGTAGTCCTAGTTTCTGGGAATGCGTGGTGGAGATTGCAGCTCCAGTGGGCGTATTTTCTTCTATGACGTTTCACTGCACTCTGCGGCTAACGAGAGTCTCTAAAACTCCTTGTCTCCACACCAGTGCCCGCGCTGATAAAGAAGCGCTCTCGGAGCTCTTCATTATCTTCGTCAGCCCCCGCTTCTTCCCAACACGCAGCCAAAAGATCTTTACCAGAATTGAATCCATAAGCTGCTGACACTGGGTTCAGCCGCTTTGCCAAGCTCTTTAATCGAACGCCTTCTTTTCGCAAGGAGTCCACGACGAGAGTCGCCAAATAATTGAATTCCATTATTTGGGAGGCCAAGTCCTCCACCGTCTTTTCTACTGAGGTTACGGGCGATCCGTCGATATTTTCTATATCCCCGACTTCTATCTCTCGATCGTCATAAATGTGGATATCATTCTGACTGGTTTGTTTCCGCAAGGAAGCCGAGAAAGTCTGTGTATTCGGAATCAAATCACCAATGCTATGGATAAGTGCTGCGGACGCATGAGACACAACGATCTTATTGTCGGCGTCTATACGTTCTACCGCAAATAGGTTTGGTTCAAGGGATATCCAGGCTTCCCTGACATCCGTTAATGGACCAAGCTGAACTGAGGGAAGAAAGTAGATGCCCCTGCGTGCGCGCGTTAGAATCTCGCTCCCTGCCAAGCGATTTATGTGGAGGCGAGAAATACCTTCGCGTTGAGCCTGAGCCGTAGTGATAATGCCCCACTGATTTGCTGCTAAGGATTCTAGCTGCGCCAGAATTTCTACAGCTTTCATTTCGACACCGAACCCCTCTACCCTTAACCTCCTTCTTTACTTGTATCAACCTGAGGGATACAAGTAAAGACGGATTGAGTACCTACGTTGCACAGCCTTGAAGGCAAAAAGCCCGGCTGAAGCCGGGCTTGAGCTAGGCGATGCCAGAGGCTGGCTTACTCCGCAACAGAATTAGCGCCCACGACGGCGTAGCCGAAGAGCTCAGGCAAGGTGGAGAACCATGCTTCAACCAGCTGGGAGATGGCCACGGATTCACGGCCCAAAGTAAGCGCGCCGGTTTCGGTGGTCTCACCCACGATGGCCGCGATGGCGGCGCCCTCGTGCACGGCGGAGAGATCGAAAACGAGGTCGAGGTCGGCGGCATCGGCAAGCGCGTTCAGCACCATATGGCCGGCCGTGGGCATACATCATCACTGAGTGGGTACCAGAATCATTGGGTGGATAGCGGCCGAGCAACGATCTTCAAGTCCTCGGCTCCGGAGAGGCGCGGTGGTGGCTTTAGTGGAGAAAAGCCGCTTACTAACTCGCCTTTTTGAAGGAAAGGCGGCGATCCCGCAGAGGCAAGGCGTCCTTTCGGCTTAGCTCCGCGATGCACAGTGCGATTACAAAGCCCACCAAGACGATCAACGAGGACCATGACAACCACATTTCAGAATCTGCCCTGGCCAGCGGTGGGAACAAGAAGAGACCTAAGACCGGCACAACATAAATGATGCGATTCTGCCCGCGTGCCAGAACGCCTAGCAGTGGCAATACGGCGCACAAGACGTAATGATCCCACAAGATATTGCCGGTAGCCGTGAGAACCGTAAAGATGCCGACGGCAGCAATGCGCCACGGCTCCTGTGACCGCAAAGCGGTAACAATAACCAGCGCAATTAATGCCAGGGTTACAAAAGGCGGAATAAGGCTGGCAGCCAGTGAAGGATCATGAACGATGGTGACAAGAATGCTGTCATCTTCAACGCGGTTGGTGCTCAGTTGGGAAGCAATCGACCCGTTGACAGGAGCGACCATTATTGCCGCCTTGATGTCCTGCAGGGTATCCCACCAAGAGGTAAACACGTCCCAGCCAGAAACGACGATTGAGTAGAGCACAGCAACGGCTCCTGTCCCGAGTGCTACCAATCCCGCTTTGCGCGCCCGCGGAAAGACCACGCAGATGAGCACGAGGATAATGGGGGTTAGCTTCACTGCAGATACAAGTCCTAGTGCAATTCCTGCGCGTACTGGGTGCACGCGAGCAGCAGCAAGGCCGTATGCAACGCCCGCAAAAATCAGTGGGCTCGTCTGGCCAAGAAATAACGATGATTGAAAAGCTATCGATGCCCAGCCCAAGAGGATTCCGAAAAGCAAGGTAATGGTCGCTATCTCTTCCTCAAACCACAAGAACCAGGCGGAGACTATCAACACCACCAGCGCCCAACCGGAAGCAATCGCGAGCAATATCACGGAGACATCAAAGCTGATGACTCGCACGACCAAGCTCATCACATCCGCGAGAAATGGGACGTGAACATAAGGGTGCGGGAATTCAGTGACATCAGAGTGGGCGATGGTGTCTAACCACACATCACCACGTGGCAGTGCGAAATCGCGTTCATCGATTCTATATAAATGCTCCCGATTTCCATCGCGGACGAGCAATCCAGCAATCCATAGCGCACCCCAGTCACCGTAATTCAGTTTTCCGGCGGAAATTACGGCAACCACGAGGCCAAACACCAGCCCAATACCATGGTGGTACCACCGCAGCACTGTTGATGCGGGCGCGGAGGCTTGATGGCGGGAATGCGCACTCATGGGACTCCTAATATAAAAATTACGATTCGAGACAGAGAGAAAGGGCGATACTCATTGGGCAGCGACCCCGATCATCGAAGATAGTCTAAATGCTCCTCAAGTCCGGCCAAAGCCGGGCTTGAGCTAAGAGATGACAGGCTGGCTTACTCCACAACGGAGTTGGCACCCACGGCGTGACCGAAGAGGTCAGGCAAGGTAGCAGACCATGCCTCAACCAACTGAGAGATGGCCACGGATTCGCCACCCAAGGTAAGCGCACCAGTTTCGGTGGTCTCACCCACGATGGCCGCTGGAATGCCAAACTCAGCGGCACGGGCGAGCACCTTATCGGCGCGGTCAGCGGTGGTGGCCACGAGCGCGCGGGAAGCGGACTCGGAGAAGGCCGCGGTGAAGGCGTCCTCGTGCACGGCGGTGAGATCGAGGTCGAGGCCTAGGCCGGCGGCATCGGCAGGCGCACCGGCACGCTTGGCCATCTCAAAGGCGGCAACGGCCAGGCCGCCCTCGGAGACATCGTGCGCGGCGGTGAGCAGATCGTTGCCGTGGAAGAAGTCCGCGAGGCGCTTCTCATTTGCCATGTCCACCTGCGGCGGCAAGCCGTTGAGGTTGTCCTTATCGGCGCCCTCGGCGCTCACCAGCTGCCAGATGGAACCGCCAAACTCATCCTTGGTCTCACCCAAGGCGATGAGGACTTCCTTCTCATTGACGGTGCCCAAGTTATTGCCAATGGCTTGGTGCACATCGTCGATAACGCCGAGCACGCCCACGACAGGGGTGGGCAGGATGGGCTCGGAGCCGGTCTGGTTGTAGAAGGAGACGTTGCCGCCGGAGACGGGGATGGAGAGTTCAACGGCGGCATCGGCAAGCCCATGCACGGATTCGCGGAACTGCCACATCACGTCCGGGTTTTCCGGCGAACCGTAGTTCAAGCAGTTGGTAATCGCAACGGGCTTCGCGCCGGTAACCGCGACGTTGCGGTAGGCCTCCGCCAAGGCCAGGCGCGCGCCCATGTTCGGATCCAGCTTGGTGTAGCGGCCGGAAGCATCGGCGGAAACGGCGACACCGCGGCCGGTCTCCTCATCAATGCGCAGCACACCCGCGTCCGCGTGGTGGGACTGGACGGTATTGCCACGCACGTAGCGGTCATACTGATTCATGATGAAATCGCGCGAGCACAACGAAGGCGAGGAAATGAGCTTCTGCAGGGATTCCACCAGGCCGCGCTTGTCCGTGCCCTGGTATTTCTGCAGCTCATCCTGCCACTCGGGGCGGGCGTAGGGTCGCTCGTAAACGGGTGCTTCATCCGCGATGGTGCCAGCCGGCGCATCGACGACGACCTCACCCTGGTGGCGGATGACCAAGTGGTCACCTTCAGTAACCTCACCGATTTCGGCGCAGGTGACCTCCCAGTGCTCGCAGATTTCGCGGAACTTCTCCACGTTTTCCGGCGCCACGACGGCGCACATGCGCTCCTGGGACTCGGAGGCAAGGATTTCCGCTGCGGTCATGTTTTCCGCGCGCAGCGGTACCGCATCGAGGTTGACCTCCATGCCGCCATCGCCGGAAGCTGCCAGCTCAGAGGTGGCACAGGCCAGGCCAGCGCCGCCCAAGTCCTGGATGCCCACCACAACGCCGGCGTGGTAGAGGTCCAGGCAGCATTCGATGAGCACCTTTTCCGCGAAGGGGTCGCCCACCTGCACGGCCGGCAGCTTGCGCTCCGCGCCGTCTTCAAAGGTATCGGAGGCCAGCACGGATACACCGCCGATGCCGTCCAGGCCGGTGCGGGAGCCAAAGAGCATGACCTTATTACCCTTGCCGGAGGCGAAGGCGAGTTTCAGGTCATCGACCTTGAGGGTGCCCACACACAGGGCGTTGACCAGCGGGTTACCGGCATAGGTTTCATCAAAGACGGTCTCGCCGCCAATATTGGGCAGGCCCAAGGAGTTGCCGTAGCCGCCCACGCCGGAGACGACGCCGGGTAGCACGCGTTTGGTATCGGGGGCATCGGCAGGCCCAAAGCGTAGCTGATCCATCACGGCGATGGGGCGGGCCCCCATGGCCATGATGTCGCGGACGATGCCGCCCACGCCGGTCGCCGCGCCCTGGTAGGGCTCCACATAGGAAGGGTGGTTGTGCGATTCCACGCGGAAGGTCACCGCGTTGCCATCACCGATGTCCACCACGCCGGCGTTTTCACCAATGCCGGCGAGGATCTTCTCCCCCATCTCCTCCGTCATGGTCTCACCAAAGTAGCGCAGGTGCGTCTTGGAGGACTTATAGGAGCAGTGCTCGGACCACATCACGGAGTACATGGTCAGCTCCGCGTCGGTGGGGCGCCGGCCCAGAATATCATGGATGCGCTGGTATTCGTCATCCTTCAGGCCGAGCTCAACGTACGGCTGCTGCTCATCCGGGGTGGACTGCGCCTTGTCTACGGTGTCATTAGAAACGGTCATGTAGGTGGCCTCCTTAAACCGCCGGCGCTTCCGCGACGGCCTTGATGGCGGATACGAATAGTCCCAATCCGTCGGTGGATGGGCCGGTCAGCGGGTCAATGGCGTGTTCTGGGTGCGGCATGAGGCCCACGATGCGGCCGGACTCATCGCTTACCCCGGCAATGCCATTGATGGAGCCGTTGTAATTATCGGTATAGCGGAAGACCACGCGGCCTTCGCCCTCGATACGGGCGATATCGTCATCGCCTGCCTGGAAGCGGCCCTCGCCGTGCTTGGCGGGCACCAAAATCTTTTGGCCCTTTTCAAACTCACTGGTCCAGGCCGTGGTGGAGTGCTCCACCTCCAGGTAAGTATCGGTGCAATGAAAATGCAGGCCCTTATTCCGGGTCAATGCGCCCGGCAAGAGGCCTGCTTCAGTCAAGATTTGGAAACCATTGCAAATGCCGAGTACCGGCATTCCCGCCTTAGCGCGGTCGATGACGCTGCGCATGACGGGGGCGAGCGCCGAGATAGCGCCCGAGCGCAGATAGTCACCATAGGAAAAACCGCCCGGCACGACTACCGCGTCCACGCCGCGCAGATCAGCATCCGCGTGCCAGAGGTTAATGACCTCGGCGCCGGCGGTGCGGGCTGCGCGGGCGGCATCCACATCATCCAGGGTGCCGGGGAAGGTGATTACTCCGATTTTTGCGGTCACTTACTTGACCTCCAGCTGCGTAACCTCGTAGTCCTCGATGACGGTATTAGCCAGCAACGTTTCTGCTACCTTATCCAGTTCCTCTGCGGTAACAGAATCATCTACCTCGAGTTCGAAGCGCTTTCCTTGGCGCACATCGCTGACACCGGATACTCCGATGCGACCCAATGCGCGGACGACAGCTTGGCCCTGCGGATCCAGAATTTCCGCCTTGGGCATGACATTGACAACTACACGAGCCATGAAATTTTTGCCTTACTGTATGGGGCTTAGGTCTGCCCGATTCAGTGTAGTCATACCCCCGCCCAATCCCTAGATATACCCCCACTGCAGGGTTTTCACCCCGGTAAAGCAAACTCCGCGTAAATTACCACCAACAGGAAAACGAATTTTGCGCGGCACCCAGGTTTCACAGCCTGCTCGCGCGAAACCCGCCCAAAGCGGTCCCGGGTACACCGATTGTTCAGCGAGTAAAAATAAAAGGCGTCCATGACAACTTTCTCTATGATTAAGGTGACTTCTATGGCTCTTCGCCGCCTTGGCAGGGTAGCCCTCGCTGCCGGTTTCTCCACCCTCTCCCTATCCGTCGCGGTTCCTACCGCCTTGGCCGCCCCGGATAATTCCACCGCGGTCATCTCTGAGGTCTACGGCGGTGGCGGAAACAAGGGCGCGAGCTTTTCCAATGATTTCATCGAGCTTTATAACCCCACCGATGCCGCGATCGATCTCACCGGCTGGTCCGTGGAGTACTTTGCCTCCAACGGCAATAGCGGCGGCAAGATCACCCTGTCCGGCACCATCGCTCCCCACGGTTACTACCTAGTACAGGCTGCCGCCGGCAATGGCCAGGCCCAGGCTCTTCCCGCCCCGGATGCAGAGGGCAAGGTCAATATGTCCGGCACGAAGGGCTCGGTGCAGCTTGCCGATGCCACCGGTAATACCATTGACCTCATAGGTTACGGTGCCGCCTCCAAGTCTGAAAGAGCTGCCACCGGCGCGCTGTCCAATGACACCTCCGCTTCCCGCAACGCGGCGGGCACCGATACCGATGACAACTCCGCGGACTTCACCGTCGGTAGGCCAAATCCCACCAATTCCGGCAACGAGTCCCCCTCCCCGCAGTCAGGCGGATCGGGTGACTCGGGCAGCTCCGATGATTCCGAGAACCTTCCCGCGCCCGAGGGCATTACCCCGATCGCTGAAATCCAAGGCACCGGCGATGCCTCCCCGCTCGAGGGCAAGAACGTTGCTACCCAGGGCGTTGTCACCGGCGTGTGGAGCGAGGGCGGCCTGAACGGCTTTACCATTCAGACCGGCGGCACCGGCAAAGAAGCCACCGATACCTCCCAGGCGCTTTTTGTCCACATGGGCAAAAAGGGCGCCGATAAATACCCCAGCATCGGCGATTCCGTAGAGGTCACCGGCCAGGTATCCGAGTACTTCGGCGCCACCCAGGTCAGCGCTTCTTCCCTCAAGCAGCTCGATACCGCATTGGAAGCGGTCACCCCGCTCGCGGTGGACGAGCTCCCCCAAGGCGACGGCGCCCGCGAGCCCTTTGAGCACATGCTCATCCAACCCGGCACGCACACCGTGACCAATAACTACTCGCTCAACCAGTACGGCGAGGTCGGCCTCGCCCCGGGCGAGGAAGCCTTCCGCCAGCCTTCCGATGTCCATTCCCCTTCCACCGACCCTGATTCCGAGCTGCACAAACTGGCCAAGGATAACGCTGAAAAGCTCGTTACCTTGGATGATGGCCGCACCCGCGATTATTTAAGGACCGATAAGGACACCCCGCTGCCCTATATCGCCCAAGATGGCGGCAAGACCATCAAGTCCCTGCGCACCACCGATACCATCGAATTCCAGCACCCGGTCATCGTGGGCTACTCCCACGAGCAGTGGCGCTTCCAGCCCACCGAACCGGTCACCGGTGAGACCGCCGGTGCCGATCTCCCCATCTCCTGGGAAGAATCCCGCGATGCGGAGCTGCACGCCGTCGATGATGTCAAGGGTGAATACACCATCGGTGCCTTTAACGTGCTGAATTACTTCACCTCCCTGGGCGAGGAATTCGGCGGCAGCGCCTATACCGACCGCGCGGGCAACAAGGTCACCGTCAACCGTGGCAAGACCCGCGGTGCCTATACCGAATCCGCCTTAAAGGACCAAGAGCGCAAGATCGTCGCCGCCATCAATGGCCTGGATGCCGATGTCATTGGCCTTTCCGAAATCGAAGATGGCTACGCCGTCACCGGGGACTTTAACCAGCGCGATAAGGCGTTGAAGCGCCTGACCGAAAAACTCAACGAGGCCGCGGGCTCAGAAAAGTGGGCCTTCGTTCCCTCCCCTTCCAAGGATCAGGTTCCTGAGCGCCCCGATGTCATCCGCACCGCGTTTATCTATCACAAGGACGTGGTCAAGCCCGTAGGCGAATCCCGCATCTTCCAGGATTCGCGCTTTTCCGGCACCGCCCGTGAGCCGCTGGCCCAGGAATTCCAGCCGCTCAATAGCGATGACGAGTCCTTCGTCGCCGTGGCCAACCACTTCAAGTCCAAGGGCTCGGTGGCCAAGGGCGATGAAGATTCCGGCGATGGCCAGGGCAATAACCCCAACGTCCGCAACGCCCAGGCACAGGCCGTGCTCGATGCCCTGCACAAGCAGGACGATTGGAAGGATAAGCCGCTTTTCGCCCTGGGTGATTTCAATGCCTACACCCACGAAACCGCACTCGATGTCTTCCGCAACGATGGCTTCACCGTGCCTGCGGAAAAGTACGGCGCCGATACCTCTTACCAGTTCGGAGGCCTGCTCGGCACCTTGGACCATGTCCTGGCCAATGAGGTTGCTTCGGGCGCGCTTGCCGATGCCCAAGTGTGGAACATCAACGCCGACGAACCCGTCGCCTTTGAGTACTCCCGCCGCAACTACAACGCCGTGGATTTCTACGACGACTCCCCCTTCCGAGCCTCTGACCACGACCCCGTCAAGGTCGGTTTTACCCTGGGCGAGGATGAATCCACCGTTGCCCCGGGCGGCGACGACCAGGGCAACGATGACAACACCGATGGTCCAGGCTTCGGGTTCGGCTCTAGCTCCTGGGGCACCGGCGCCATTATCGGCTTTGCCATCCTGGCCGGCCTTCTCGCCATCCCCGGCTTCATGGCGGCCACCGGCAACCTACAAAAGATCATCCCCGCTGGAATCTGGGGCATGCTCCCGCAGCAGGCGAAGGACTTCATTAACGGCCTGAATAAGTAATAATTAAATCCCAGTTCAAAGCCCTTTCTTTATGAAGGACAAGAACTGGGATTTTACTTTTGTAGGCTATCTCCTTGAAACAGATTCTTAGCCTAACGGCGAAGTAGCTCGGCAGCCTCAGGTGCTCCAGCCTTTGCCAGTGAATTAAGCACATCATTGATGGTTCTTGGCGGATTCTTAAGGGCCGCGGTTGCGTAGGTGATTGCTTGGTGCACCCGCGGGGCGTAGAGATCGATTTGATTACACAAAACTCATCCGCTGATTGAGCTTCAATGTCGAACGGCATCAGGGCAGTCTTGGGAAAATCGCGCTTATTCTCAGTGACAATAACTTGTGCACCGCACCGAATCGCTGCAGCCAAGACATGCCGATCATCGCGGTCTGGCAGAGAAAGGGATTCAATCAAATCCTCATACCCGGTAACGAGGCAATCATCTACAGCCTGGCACATCAAAGTCCTAGTTCTAGCTAATTTTGTCGGATCAAGGTCCGGACGATTGCTTTTCAAGTTACGGAAGACTTCATCGAGTATCTTATCCGTCCAGCGGGCACGAAAATAGCCACTTCCCGCTAGCCGGACCAGGATATCGCGAAGCGTACTGGGATAAAGTACGTTCGCGTCATAGACCACCGTAAAACCACTCACTCGTACAAGCCCATCTCATCAGAAAGTACTGCGAGCTCATCTGCCGCAGCGCGCTGTTCAAGATCTCTATGACGCTTAAACTCCTGCACGCTGGAGGCATACAGGCGGCGGTGGGTGCCAACTTTATGCCCCTTCAGGATTCCTTCGTCCATGAGCTTGATGACATGCGGCCGAGAGACATTCAGGAGGTCTGCAGCCTGTTGCGTAGTCAGTTCCGCGTTCATGGGGATTACATTTACTGTCTGCCCAGCGGCCGTGTTTACAAGGATTTCACGAAGTAATTCAGCGACATCGCGTGATAACCGAATAGGTTCATCTGATCCTGGAGTTACTATATCGATTTCTCCGTGTTCGGGGCCACTAGCGAGCGTACGGTTAAGCTTTTGAAGGGCATCGCGCGCTGTGGCCTTGGCGCGGTCAATGCTTTTTTCTTGCGGGTTCGTCATAACCTACACATTAGTCCCTAAACGAAATAAACGAAAGGGGTAATTTGCTATACCTAGTTCTAGAGCTCGAAAACTCTATAGGCCCCGTGGATCTAACGCGGCAGGTAAATGCTGTAATCTGCGGGAGTAGCGCCCGCATCGAGGGCGCGGCGGGCTGCCTTGACAAAGTCCTTAATGACCTTGCGGTCATCCAGGTTGCGGGCGGAGATGGAAAGGCGCACGGTATTGCCGCGCTGGGCGGAGCGCTCTGCCGCGCGGATGATGTTCTTGCGCCACCACTTGGCAGAACCAAAGCCCTCACCAAAAGAAAGGTTGCGGGCTTGGTGGAATTTCCCGGTGGGTACCTCCAGGATGCCGCGGGTAGAAGCCGCCGCCTCAAAGGGGAATTTGGGCAGGACCTGCAATGTTCCAGGAGACATGCGCCAGCGCGGGGGCGCAAAGATGGT
Source organism: Corynebacterium rhinophilum (assembly GCF_030227225.1). Taxonomy (GTDB): domain Bacteria; phylum Actinomycetota; class Actinomycetes; order Mycobacteriales; family Mycobacteriaceae; genus Corynebacterium; species Corynebacterium rhinophilum. Next base: position 80,329 of record NZ_JASPHQ010000007.1, on the reverse strand, counting down.
GGGTTCGAAACCAATTTGCGCCATCTGCCGGGTCGCACCGGCTAGGCGCAGCTTCGCCTCGTGAGAATTGAGGTTGGCAAACTCCGCGCGGCGGCCTTGGACTGCTTGGTCAAAGCCATTGAGGATAAGCGGACGGCCAGCGGCCGCCTGATCCTTGAGCCACTGTTGGGTGTCCTTGTCCTTGGCCAGGTGCCAATTGCCATCGATATGCGGGGCGATGAGCAGGGAGACGGGAATTTCCTCCCGGTCCAGAACCGACAGGAAGCTTGTAGCCTGCTTCCGAGTGTCCTCAAAAATACTGGAGATAGAAACCAGAAGGTGGCTAGTCATAGCTCAAATTATCGCACAGTACCGCCAGATCCGCGCGCTGGCCAGAACGCTGGCCAGGGTGCCGGCCAGCGCGCGACTTCGGTGTGCGGTTACTCCGTCAGGCCGGTGGCCTTATTGATGGTCCAGGCGTATTCGAAGGCGTTTTGGCGCCACTTATCGTAGCGGCCAGATACGCCACCGTGCCCGGCGGCCATTTCCGTCTTGAGCAGGAATTCGCCGCCGGTGGCCGTAGCGCGCAGCTGCGCAATCCACTTTGCCGGTTCCACGTACAGCACGCGGGTATCGTTCAGTGAGGTGATAGCCAAGATATCCGGATAGTCCTTGGCCTCGACATTCTCGTAGGGCGAGTAGGACTTCATGTAGTCGTAGTACTCAGGATCGTGGTACGGATCGCCCCACTCTTCCCACTCGGGAACGGTAAGGGGAAGCTCCGGCATGAGCATCGAGGTCAGCGGATCCACGAAGGGGACGACGGCTTGGATGGCGGTAAAGCGGTCAGGTGCCATATTCGCCACGGCGCCCATGAGCATGCCGCCGGCGGACCCGCCTTCAGCCACCATCTGGTCCGGGGTGGTCACGCGGCGCTCGATGAGGTCATCTGCCACAGCGATGAAATCGGTGAAGGTATTTTTCTTCTGCAGCATCTTGCCATCGTCGTACCACTTACGGCCCATCTCGCCGCCGCCGCGCACGTGGGCAACCGCATAAATCATGCCGCGGTCCATGAGCGATAGCCGGGTCGCGGAGAAGTACGGATCCATGCTGGCCTCGTAGGAGCCGTAGCCATACAACAGCGTCGGGTTGGGCTTGGTGCGGTCTAAGTCGGAACGGTGCACCACGGAGACTGGGATCTTGGTGCCATCGCTGGCAGTCGACCAGATGCGGTAGGCCACGTAATCATCCGGATCATAGCCACCGGGGACTTCTTGTTCCTTCAGTAGCGTGTACTCGCCGGTATCCACGCGGTAATCGAAAAGCTGCGCGGGCTGAATATAAGACACGTAGTTCACGCGCACTACCGGCGCATCCCATTCCGGGTTACCGGCCACGGCGACGGTAAAGAGTTCCTCGTTGAAATTGAGTTCTTCGAATTCCCCGAAGTCATCGCCAACGCGCATGATGGCGGCGCGGCCGATGCCACCGCGGCGGTAGCCCACCACCATGTGGTCACGGTAGGTATCCACGCCCTCGATGCGGGTGGTGTCATCGTGTGCTAGAAGCTCCGGCAGCTCGCGCAGGGCGGGAAGTTCCGCATCCACTTTGGCATAGCCCACTGCGAAGTTCGGGCCGGTGGCGTTGTGGGTGACAATCCAGTAGTCCTCGCCGCCCACTACGGCATGGTCTACGTCATAGTCCACACCGGTCTCGCGCTGCCACAGCGGGCGGAATTCGCCTTCGGGGTTCTCCGTATCCAATACCCAGGCTTCCGAGGTAATCTTCGACCCCACCCCGATGAAGAGGTACTTATCGGAGCGGGCACTGCCGATACCCACGTTAAAGTGCTCATCTTCCTCGTGGAAGACGCGCACATCCGCGGACTGCTCGGTGCCTACCTTATGGCGCCACACCGCATCCGGGCGCCAGGCATCATCGACCGTAGAGTAGAAGATATAGCCGTCGCCCGCCCAGGTAGCGCCATAGAAAATTCCGGTGAGGTGATCTTCTAGAAGCTCTCCCGTTTCGAGGTCCTTAATGGACAGTTCAAAGCGCTCGTCACCCGCAAAGTCTACGGAATAGGCCAGGTAGCGGCCGGAATCTGAGATGGAGGCCGCACCAAGGGCGAAGAAGTCCTTGCCCTCTGCCAGGGCATTGGCGTCCAAGATAATTTCTTCACCCTCTGGACTGCCTTCTTCTGGAATCACCGGTGCGGTCCACGGATCGCTGCCCTCTTCTACCGCGATGCGGCAGGAATACCCGTAGTTCTTCCCTTCTTCGGAGCGGCCGTAGTACCAGTACTTACCGCGGCGGGCTGGCACGGACATATCGGTTTGTTTAATGCGGGATTTAATCTCTTGGAAGATATTCTCCGTCATCGCATCCAAGTGCCCGGTATGCGCCGCGGTGTAATCATTTTCGGCATTGAGGTAATCCAGTGTTTCCTGCGATTGCTTATCGCGCATCCACTCGTAATTATCCACGAATTCGCGGCCGTGAAATTCGCGCTTTACGGGGTGGACTGGGGCTACCGGTGCGGTCGTCTTTTCATCACTCATGCCCTACCACTGTACGCGTCACCGACGGTTCCCCAGCGGCGGGCAACAGCCGCAGGCAACCAGCTAACGCGCGGTTGCCCTATCCGGCCTAGACCGGCCCGGGCGGCTAGGAACGCGGCGCAAGGAAGTCCGCGAAACGCTCACCCGATAGCTTTTCGTAGGCCTCAATATAGCGCAGACGGGTGGCGGAAACGACGTCATCGGGAAGCGCGGGCGGGGTGGTCTCAGAGGACTTATCCCAGCCGGAGGCATCAGAAGTCAGCCAATCGCGCACGTACTGCTTATCAAAGGAGGGCTGGACCTCGCCTTCCACGTAGGAATCTGCGGGCCAGTAGCGGGAGGAATCGGGGGTGAGGACTTCATCGGCAAGCACGAGCGTGCCATCTGCATCGAGGCCGAACTCGAATTTGGTATCGGCCAAGATAATGCCCTTCTCCTCCGCCAATTGGGCGGCCTTGGCATAAATGCGCAAGGTAGCCGCGCGCAGTTCCTCGGCGCGCTCGCGGCCGAGCTTGTCTGCCACGTGTTCGAAAGACACATTCTCATCGTGATCGCCCTGCTCAGCCTTGGTGGCCGGAGTGAAAATGGGCTCGGGCAGGCGGGAGGCCTCGACAAGGCCTGCGGGCAGCTCGATGCCGCACACGGTGCCGTCGGCCTGGTATTCCTTTAAGCCGGAGCCGGTAAGGAAACCGCGCGCCACGCACTCGAAGGGCAGCATGTCTAGCTTCTTGACCACCATGGCGCGACCCAAGCATTCTTCCGGAATGCGCTCATCATCGAGCGGTCCGGCGAGGTGGTTGGGAAAATCGATGGCATCAAAGAAGAACTTCGAGGTGGCCGTGAGAACCCGGCCCTTGTCCGGGATGGCCGGTTCCAAGGCAAAGTCGTAGGCGGAGATGCGGTCAGAGACCACCATCAGCAGGGTGGTGTCATCCACATCGTAAATATCGCGGACCTTGCCGGAGGCTACATGGGTATAAGAAGAAAGCTCAGGACGCATGACAACCATTCTAGCGCCGTCTACACTGCTTCAAAGTACGTACCTTTGCCGAAGAGTTTGCTCATCCCTTTCGCCTGCTGTCTCGCACTACCGCCGGCTTGGTGACTAAAACGGCAAATTACTGGATATAAAAAGGGGATCACCTCATGCCGGATTTCGAGACCACGCGGGAAGACGAAGTAGCAGTTGTCATTGGCGACGAAGGAGCGCTTCTCCTTGGACCCGCAGCCACCTTGGACCGTCTGGACAATTCTGCAGAGCTATCGCCTTTAACACCCGAACTACTCCGCCGTGCGGGCGAGGCTCTATCCGGAATCGAAAATTACCAAAAACAGTCTGGACGGTGGCTAAAGCTCGATGCAGACTCTGCCAAGTATCTCCAGGCCCACGGCATTAATCCTAAAGACCTTCAAGCGGGTGTCGTTCGTGTCAAAGACCTTCCGCAGGACCTCTCAAAGCGCTCCGGAGGAAGGCTTCTCAAGCACCTGAAATTCGAGCGGGCCGGCCTATTCACGCCAGCAGCACCAATGGCTCTAGCTTCGATGATGCAGCAAGCTGCCGTTGAAAGGCAGATGGAACAAATGCAGGATTATCTAGAGCGCATCGATGCAAAGATCGACTCTGTGCTGCGTTTCCAAAAAGATACTTTGGCTGGCGAGATTGATGGCATCGCGGAAGTACTAGCGGAGGCCCTGCTGGTGATGGAAGGGACTGAAGGACTAGCCGATACTCAGTGGGCCACCGTGCAGCACCTGCACGCAGACCTTTCCAAGTTGCAAGGCCGCGTACTTCGCCACCTCAACGCAGTTGCGGAGAAGATGGCTGAATCGAAAACCTCTCCTGGCAAAGTGAAGGCAACCTTCCAAGAGACCAACTCCGAGGCACGCTCATGGCTCTATGAGCTAGCCCGAACGGTACAGCTGCAAAACCAAATGTATGTCTTGCAGCTCAATCGAGTCGATGCCGTCGAGGGGGAAGTTGCTAAAGATTACGCCGCCGCTGTCGCGAACTCGCGGGAAAAACGCGCCGCGCGCCTAGTAAAAAGCCTCTCCACCATGGCTGACACCGCACATGAGCTAGGTGACTTTGCAGCGCTGCTCAAAGCTATCAATTGGAACTCTCCGCGAGCGGTGCAAGAAGTAAACCGCTTCTTTGGCCAACTTCGAGATTTCTCCGCAGCCGCCGACTTAGAACTAGAAAGCATCGAGGATCTCGAGCCGGTCCGAAAAATCGACGCAGCGCGTGAATTTGCTTCCTCGAGCGCCGCTAAAACACGCGAAGCGGCGGCTACCGCCCAGCACCGAGCCGCAGAAGCGGGCGAAGGCGTAGCCCAACGCGCCCGTCAAGCGTGGGGTGCCACGCGCGGAGCCGTCGAAGGGGCTGCCCGCGGTGCCAAAGAAGGCGCTGCGAAGGGTGCTACCGAGGCAGGAAACCCCGACGACATACACCACGATAGGCACAATTCGATCGAATAAACCCCATTATCTGCGCAGGACTTGGGGCCTATTCAAGCGAAGGGAGAAGGCGCGGGCGACCATGCCCGCGCACAACGCTAAAGAATCTCGCCCGGCGTATAGGCAGCGGCCTTGGGGTGCTCACCCACGAGGGCCTTGATGCGGTGCAGGACCTGAGAGACCTGGGATTCAGCGGCGCCGATGAAGGCGTGCTTATCCTCGAGGACCCTTTCGAGCTCGACCTCGTCCATGGGCAGGCGGTCGTCCGCTGCGAGGCGCTGGACCAGGTCCTGGTTGCCACCGTTTTCGCGCATATTCAGCGCCACGGTCACGGCGTTTTCCTTGATGACCTCGTGGGCGGTCTCGCGGCCCACCCCGGCGCGCACCGCCGCCATAAGGATGCGGGTGGTGGCGAGGAAGGGCAGGTAGCGCTCCAGCTCGCGGTCAATCATGGCGGGGAAGGCGCCGAATTCATCGAGCACGGTGAGGAAGGTTTCGAATTGGCCGTCGATGGCAAAGAAGGCATCGGGAAGCGCCACGCGTCGCACCACCGAGCAGGAGACATCGCCCTCGTTCCACTGGCTGCCGGCGAGGTCTGCGGCCATGGTGAGGTAGCCGCGCAGGATGACCTGCAGGCCGGTCACGCGTTCGCAGGAGCGGGCGTTCATCTTGTGCGGCATGGCGGACGAGCCGACCTGGCCTTCCTTGAAGCCCTCGGTGACGGTCTCGTTGCCGGCCATCAGGCGGATGGTGGTAGCCAGCGATGCCGGGGCGGTGCCCAGGGAGACGAGGCAGGAGATGGCATCGAAATCCAGCGAGCGCGGGTACACCTGGCCCACGGAGTTGAAGATGCGGCGAAAGCCCAGGTAATCCGCAATATTGGTCTCTAGGGAGGCGAGCTTATCCTCGGAACCGCCCATGAGATCGAGCATATCCTGCGAGGTGCCCATGGGGCCCTTGATGCCGCGCAGTGGGTAGTGCGAAAGCAGGTCTTCCACGCGCTCGATGGCCAGCAGCATTTCATCGCCGGCGGTGGCAAAGCGCTTGCCCAGCGTGGTGGCCTGCGCGGCCACGTTGTGCGAGCGCCCAGCCATGACTAGGGATTGGTACTCGGCGGCGTGACGGCCGATGCGCGAGACCACGGCGATGGCCTTATCCCGGATAATTTCCAGCGAGGTGTGGATCTGCAACTGCTCCACGTTCTCGGTGAGATCGCGGCTGGTCATGCCCTTGTGGATGTGCTCGTAGCCGGCCAGCGCATTGAATTCTTCGATGCGGGCCTTCACATCGTGGCGGGTGACGCGCTCGCGCTCAGCAATGGATTCGAGGTTTACGTCCTCGATAACGGCCTCATACGCGCTAATGGCCTTGGCGGGGATGTCCACGCCCAGGTTCTTCTGGGCGTGCATCACGGCGATCCATAGCTTGCGCTCGAGGATGATTTTATGCTCCGCGCTCCAGATATTGGCAAGCTCTGCGGAAGCATAACGGGAGGACAGGACGTTGGGGATATTCTTCTTCTCAGCCACGTGGCTTATTATTCCATGCCTGCCCTCCCCCGTGGCTACTTGCTAGATAGAAATTTCCCCGGCTGCTGCGCGCTTGCCGATGTCCCTCCGGACAAACCCGCCCGCAAACTCAATGCCCTGGGCGGTGGCGTAGGCATTCTCGCGCGCGGCGTCTAGCGTTTCGCCCTTGCCCAGCACGTTGAGCACGCGGCCACCATTGCTCTGGAATACTCCATTGGAGCGTTTCGTGCCGGCGTGCAGCACGCGCTCTGGATCCTCGAGGCCCTCGCCCGTGATGGCATCGCTCTTGCGGGGCGAGGCGGGGTATCCTTCGGCGGCCATGACCACGGTGATGGCATAGCCGTCTTCCCACTGCAGCGGCTCAAGTTCTGCCAGGGTGCCGGTGGCGGTGGCGTTGAGCGCTTGCGCCAGCGGGGACTTTAGGAGTGAGAGCACCGCTTGGGTCTCTGGGTCACCAAAGCGGCAGTTAAATTCCACCACTGCCGGGCCCTCGTCGCCCCAGGCCAGCCCGGCATAGAGCAGGCCGGAATAGGGGGTGCCGCGGCGCACCATTTCCTTGGCAACCGGGGTGCATACCTCGTCCACGATGCGCTGCACGTCGTCCTTGCCCAGCCACGGCAGCGGTGTGTACGCGCCCATGCCGCCGGTATTGGGGCCCTCGTCATTATCGTAGGCGCGCTTATGGTCCTGGGCGGGCAACAGCGGCACGACGGTTTCGCCATCGACAAGGCAAAACAGCGATACCTCGGGGCCGGCGAGGAACGATTCCAGCAGCACCGGGTTGCCGGCCCCTAAGACCGCATCCACATGGGCGCGGGCATCGGCGCGCTCGCCGGTGACCACGACGCCCTTGCCACCTGCCAGGCCATCGTCTTTGACCACGAACTGCGGCCCGAAATTATCGAGCACGGCCTCAATATCGTCCTCGCTAGCCCCTGGGCGCAGCTGCTGCGCGCGGGCCGTCTTGACCCCAGCGGCCTCCATGACTTCCTTGGCAAAGGCCTTGGAGCCTTCAATCTGGGCGGCGTCCTTATTCGGCCCGAAGACGGCGATGCCTTCTGCGCGCAGCGCATCCGCCACGCCGGCGACCAGCGGCACCTCAGGGCCGATGACCACGAGCTCGGCGGCGATCTCACGGGCCAGTTCCACCATGCGTTCTGGATCATCTACCTGGGAGTATTCCGGGTGCAGGGTAGCCAGCGGTTCCATGGCCGCGCTGCCGGGCGCGACGTGGATCTCCGCAGCCTGTGGATCAGCGTGCAGTCCTTTTACGAGGGCGTGTTCACGGCCGCCCGAACCAATTACGAGAATGCGCATGCCCACCATCATAGCTGGGGGTAGCCTGGCAGCTATGGCTTCTGTATTTAGCAAAATCATCACTGGTGACCTACCCGCCCGCTTTGTCTACCGCGATAAGAGCTGCGTGGCATTTTTATCCATCGAGCCGCTGCGCTACGGCCACACTTTGGTCGTTCCCGTCGAGGAAGTAGATAAGTGGACCGACCTGGATCCCCAGACCTGGACGCACCTGAACGAGGTGGCCCTAGAAATCGGTGAGGCCATCAAGAACGCGTACGATACCCCGCGCACCGGCTACGTCATCGCCGGCTTCGATGTGCCGCACACCCACATCCACCTCTTCCCCACCGAGAAGATGGAAGAGTACGACTTTGCCAAGGCCTATGCCGCCGAGGACACCGATGATGCCGCCATGGATGAGGCGGCGGCGCGCATCCGCCAGCACCTAGGCACCAACGAGGACGGCTACCGCGAGGATTAATCCTCCGGTTCCTCCAGCGCGGGCAGGCGCACCGTAAAGGTGGTGCCGTGGCCGAGCGTGGAATCCACGCTGATGCTGCCGCCGTGCTGTTCCACCAAGGAATGCACGATGGCAAGTCCCAAGCCGGATCCGCCGGTATCGCGCGTGCGCGAGGAATCCGCGCGGTAGAAGCGCTCGAAGATGTGGGCGGCGTCCTCAGAGGACATTCCCTTGCCGTCATCGATGACATCCACGAGGATGTCCTTGTTGTCGCGGCGCAACTGCAGGGTGACCGTGGCATCCTCGCCGCCGTGGCGCAGGCCATTGGAAATCAGGTTGAGTAGCACCTGGTGGAGGCGGTCTGCATCGCCATTGACCACGGGGATGGACTGCGCCTTATTGACCACCTTGACCTCGCGCTCGGGGAAGGCTGCGCGCGCAGACGAACCCACCGAGAGGGACAGCTCCAAAAGGTCCACCGGCCGCAGATCCAGGCGCGTTCCTTCCGCGCGGGTCAGCGCCAGCAGGTCCTCTACCAGCAGCGACATACGCTTGGATTCCTTATCGATCTTGGAAAAGACCAGATCCACATCGTTTGTCGCCCCAGAGCGGTAGAGCTCCGTGTAGCCGCGCAGGCTGGTCAGCGGGGTGCGCAGCTCGTGGGAGGCATCGCCGACAAAGCGGCGCATCTGTTCCTCTTTTTCCTGCGCGGTAACCACCGAGCGCTGCAGGTGGCCCAGCATAATGTTAAGCGCGGCAGCCAATTGGCCGACCTCCGTGTGCAGCGGCCACTCGGGCACGCGCTTATCCAGGTCACCGGCCGCGATTTCCGATGCCGTCGATTCCACCACCCGCAGCGGCCGTAACGCCCTGCGGATGAACCAGAAGCCGACGCCGGCCATGGCCGCCAAGGCGATCGCCGCAATGGATACCTGCACCATCGCTAGGCCGTGCAGGATCTCCTTTTCATGGGTCATGTCCTTGGCAATGACGGTGATAATGCCATTTGAATCCGCAAAGGCCAGCGCGCGCCACTTGGTGTTATTTTCAATCGAGCCCACCGTCGTGGGGAACCCGCCCAAGGGAACGCCCTCTACATCCGGGGTCGTAGACGTGGGCCCCGAATAGCGAATCGTGCCATCCGGAAGGTAATTGAGTACCACGTATTCCGTGGGCGGGCGCTTGGTGTGATCACCTAGGAAGAAGTCATTGCCCACATCGCGGGCCCAGGAAGACGACGCAGAGCGCAGTTCGCTGTCGACGTTGTTATAGAGCACGTTGCGCATGATCGAGTTCACGGCAAAGGACGAACCCGTCAACCCGAGGCCGGAGATAACCACGAGGAGAACCACCAGCCAGGTGCGCAGGGGCATCGCCTGCGGAATCTGCTTGATGTAGTCGCGCTTGGAGCGCTTCTTTTTCTTTCCCTGCTCCTGCTGCGGTAGCTGGTCCAGCTGCTCATGCCACTTCTTGGGCGGCTGCTGCGACTGCGCGGGCCTGCCCGAAGCGGGGTTCTCCTGTGAATCTGCCATTACGAAACGTCAGTTTAGGACCGCGGGGTGCGCAGCACATAGCCAACACCGCGCACGGTGTGAATAAGCTGCGTATCGCCGGTATCGATCTTGCGGCGCAGGTAAGAAATATAGGATTCCACGACGTTTCCATCGCCGCCGAAGTCGTAGTGCCAGACGTTATCCAGGATCTTGGACTTAGAGAGCACCACTTCCTTGTTTTGCATGAGGTAGCGCAGGAGGTTGAACTCCGTGGGAGACAGTTCGATGAGCTCACCGCCCTTGGTTACCTCGTGGGTATCGTCATTCAAGGTCAGATCGGCATAGCTCATGGTGGCGTCATTAGAAGACTCCTCGGCGGCACCGCCGCGGCGCATGATCACGCGCAGGCGGGTAATGACCTCTTCGAGGCTAAAGGGCTTGGTGACGTAATCGTCTGCACCGATGGTCAGGCCGTGGATGCGCTGATCCACGCCGTCCTTGGCGGTCAGGTACAGCACTGGGCCGTCTAGGCCTTCCTGGCGCAGCTTGCCCAAGAGCTCGAAGCCGTCCATGCCCGGCATCATGACGTCCAAAATATAGGCATCCGGGTTTACCTCGCGCGCCACGCGCAGCGCCTCGTTACCTGAGTTAGCGCTGTAGACCTCAAAATTTTGGAACTTCAACGATACCGTCAGTAGTTCCACGATATTCGGCTCGTCATCAACGACGAGGACTTTGGCAAGTTTATTGTCTTCCATGCGTCCTGTAGCTCCTATTACTTCCTGTTATCTGCACACCTGCGTGCGTGCAAGCTTCAGTAAGACATCATGGCAAACCCAGTTTCTAGCCTACTGATAAGTTTCTGGATGAAACCTGTGAAAGCAAAAAGCCACGCTCCCCCTCCCCACCCGGAACGAGATCCGGGGTAGGAAAAGAAAGCGTGGCTAGCAAGCCATAAGTAAGTTACGGCTTAAAAGTCCTGCGGGCGCGGGATATTGCGCAGGTTGGACTTGGCCATGGACAGCATGGAGCCCACGCCGCCGCCGAAGACGGTGCGGGTAGCTGCCTTGGAGAAGCCCAGGAGCTGATCGAAGGTCAGCGTCGGTGGCAGGGAAAGGGCGTTGGGGTCAGTGACGACATCGATAAGCGCAGGGCCGTTATAAGCCAAGGCCTTCTTGATCTGCTTAGGAGCCTGCTTCGGATCCTCGATGCGGAAGGTCTTGATGCCAGCGGCTTCTGCGATCTTGGAAAAGTCCACGGACTCGTGGTCGGTCTCGTGCTCCGGGATGCCGCCCACCAGCATCTCCAGCTTGACCATGCCCAGCGAGGAGTTATTGAACACGAACATCTTGACCGGCAGCTGGTGCAGCTTAACCGTCAGCAGCTCGCCCATGAGCATGGACAATCCGCCGTCGCCAGAGAAGGTGATGACCTGGCGGCCCGGGTTGGCCTGCTGCGCGCCGATGGCCTGCGGCAGGGCGTTTGCCATGGTGCCGTGGCGGAAGGAGCCGATCTGCTCGCGCTTGCCATTCGGGGTGATGTAGCGCGCGCCCCAGACGTTGCACATGCCGGTATCGACGGTGAAGATGGCGTCATCGTCGGCTTCTTGGTCAATGAGGTCCGCGATGTACTCAGGGTGGATCGGGGTGTGCTTTTCCACGTTGGAGGTATATGCCTCGACGACGTGCTCCAGCTTGTCGTAGTGCTTCTTGAGCATCTTGTCCAAGAAGGAGCGGTCCTTCTTCTCCTCCACGTGCGGCAAGATGTTGTCGATGGTGGCGGCAACGTCACCGGTCACGGGGTAGGAGATCTTGGTGCGGCGGCCGATGTGGGAACCGTTGATATCCACCTGCGCCACGTTGCCCTTAGGCAAGAAGTCGTTATATGGGAAGTCCGTGCCAAGGAGGATCAGCAGGTCCGCCTCGTGGGTGGCCTCGTGCGCGGCGCCGTAACCCAGTAGGCCGGACATGCCCACGTCAAACGGGTTATCGTACTGGATGTACATCTTGCCGCCGAGCGCGTGGCCAATGGGTGCCTTAACCTTTTCCGCCAGCTGCAGCACCTGCTCACGGGCATTTTTCGCACCGGCGCCCACGAAGAAAGCGACGGACTCGGCCTCATTGATGGCCTGGGTCAGCGCTGCGGCCTCAGCCGGGTCCGGGTAGACCACGGGGCGGCCGGTGGAGATCTTGGATTCTACGAAGGTGTCATCATCAACCTCTTCAGTAGAAACGTCACCGGGGATAACCAGCACGGATACGCCATTGCCGGCCATGGTGGACTGGATGGCGTGGTGGAGTACTACCCCGCCCTGGTCACCGGACATGACCATTTCGCAGTAGCCAGAGCACTCCTGGAAGATCTGCTCCGGGTGGGTTTCCTGGAAGAAGTGGGAGCCAATCTGGCGGGAAGGAATGTGCGATGCCAGGGCCAACACCTTGGCACCATTGCGGTTGGCATCATAAAGGCCCTGGATGAGGTGGGTATTGCCCGGGCCGCAGGAGGCCGCACACACTGCCAGCTTGCCGGTGGTCAGCGAGTCCGCCTCGGCGGCAAAGGCTGCGGCTTCCTCATTGCGCACGTGGATCCACTCGATAGAGGAGCGGCGCACCGCGTCCACGATCGGGTTGAGGGAGTCTCCCACGAGGCCATAAATGTGCTCGACGCCCTGCTTTTCTAGCGTCTCAACAAGTTGTTCTGCGTAATTGCGTGCCATTTAAACATCATCCTTCACTCTTTAACTGTTCTAGTACCACTGTGCTACTAAACGTGCAGGAAAGTCCAGCAATTCCTGCATACTCACACCACCGGCCTATCTGTGAGGAAGGCAATACTAACCTGAAATATCACACACTGATTCGCTACGGTTTCTAGCGATGAGCATCGAGTCACCTGATACCGCCACGAAGCCCCCGCACCGCGCGGCAGCGGCGCCCTCCACCCCGGCGCAGCGGTGGTCCTTCTTTGCCGTGGTGTCCTTGGGGCTGCTCATGGTGGGCCTGGATAATTCCATCCTTTATACGGCACTGCCGCAGCTAACGCAGCAGCTGTATGCCACAGACATGCAGCAATTGTGGATCATCAATGCCTATACGCTGGTCTTATCGGGTTTGCTCCTAGGCACCGGCACGTTGGGGGATCGCGTTGGCCACCGCCTGATGTTCCTTATTGGCCTGGCCACCTTTGGCACAGCCTCCCTCCTTGCGGCTTATTCACCCAATGCCTGGCTGCTCATCGCCGGCCGCGCCCTATTGGGCCTAGGCGCTGCCATCATGCTGCCTTCCACCCTGGCGCTTATCCGCCTGACCTTCCCCAACGAAGTAGAGCGCAATAAAGCCATCGGCATCTGGAGTTCCGTCGCCGTCGTGGGCGCTGCCGCCGGGCCCACCGTGGGTGGATTCCTCTTAGAGCATTTTTGGTGGGGCTCGGTCTTTTTGATCAACGTGCCCATCGTGGCCCTCGCCATTGTTCTTACCTTCCTCCTTGGCCCGCCCAACCTGCCGAATCCGCATAAGCACTGGGATTTCCCGTCCTCGTTCTATGCGCTTATTACCCTGTCCAGCCTGGTCCTGGCCATTAAAACTGCGGCGGCCACCAAAATCAATGTCATGCTGCTGGTCTGCTCCATTGCCGCTTTCTTGCTCGGCGCCGCAGCCTTTGCACACCGGCAAAGCCGACTTAGTGATCCGCTTTTAACCTTTGACATCTTCCACTCACCCACCTTTACCGGCGGCGTGCTCACCGCCGGCGGCGCCATGTTTGGCCTTACGGGCCTTGAGCTTTTAACCACCCAAAAGCTGCAGCTTGTCGATGCCCTCTCACCCCTCGACGCCGGCCTTTTCATCTCCGCCATGGCGCTTGCGGCCATCCCCACCGCCATTGCGGGCGGCAGCGTCTTGCACCGCGTGGGCTTTTTGCCCATCATCAGCGGCGGTTTCCTCAGCATGTCCGTTGGCATGCTGAGCATCATCTGGACCGACCGCGCCGATAACCTCGCGGTATTTATTACCGGCCTCATCCTCACCGGCTTGGGCGCCGGCTCGTCGATGTCCGTTTCTTCTACCGCCATCATTAATGCCGCCCCCTCCCACCGGGCGGGCATGGCCTCTGGTGTGGAAGCCGTGTCCTACGAGTTCGGCACGCTGCTCTCCATCGCCATTACCGGCTCCCTCATGCCGCTACTGATGACGCACAAGCTTCCCGATGCCCTCGCCCCACAAGGCACCGACGCACTCTCATCGTCGGCTACGCATGACGCTGCCGCATCCGCCTACGATTCGGCGTATTTCCTCACCGTCGGCGGGCTCGCCTGCCTGGCCCTCATCTTCGCCGCACTGACCGCCTGGTGCTTCCGCGATAACCCGAAGTCTGGGGCGCTTACTGCGCAAAGTAGCGGATAAATAGCCACCTAGCTAACTTGTAAACTTTTACCCCCTAACTGTTTATGCAGCTAGGGGGTAGTTTTTTGAGCTGGAGACGAGACTTGAACTCGCAACCTACGCATTACAAGTGCGTTGCGCTACCAATTGCGCCACTCCAGCACCGCAGAATTTCTTCCGCTCGTTGCATGGTACCCGAGGACCTCGCCCAAGTGGAAAGCCGGTCCCCCTTGTATGCATTTGCGCCCCACAAGGGTTAGAGTTCAGGCTGAAATTATTACTAGTGTCCCACCGCTTTTTCGAGGGTTATTTTCGTGTCACTACTGTCCGCTATGCGGGAGCGCCTGCGCGTATCCGCAGGCCAAGTCGCCATCATTGACGCGGCCAAAGCCGCACCCCCACCATCACCACTCGCCCCGGTCGATCTGACCGATTCCGCCCAAGTTACGGGCGTGATGGAGATTGCCGCGCGCATCGGCGAGCTGCTCATTAGCGCAGGATCCGCCAACTCGGACGCCCGCGCGCAGGTGCACCTGGCGGCGTCGTCGTACGGTCTGCACTACTGCCACGTGGATATCTTGATGAATACCATCACCATCCACACCGCGATCGGCACGGGCGATAAGCGCCAGAACCTCCACGTCTTTCGCGTGGTGCCGGATGTAGGCGTGAACTTTTCCAAACTTTCGGAAGTAGACCGGCTCATCCGCGATATCCACTCCGGTAAGGTCCCGCCCGCGATGGCGGAAAAGCGCCTGGATGACATCGACCGCATGCCGGCGCCATATAAGCCGTCCACGGTGATGCTCGGCTGGGGCGGCATGGGTGGCCTGATTTCCATGATGCTCGGCGGCGACCTCCTCGTGGGTCTCATTGCCTTCGTGGTCTCCGCGCTGATTATGGGGCTTAATGACTGGTTGGCCAATTACCGCCTGCCGCCCTTTTATCAAAACGTCGTCGGCGGCTTCTTGGCCGTCTTCCCGGCCGCGATTTTGTATAACGTTGCCGCCGCCTTCGGCATTAATATGTCGCCGGCGCAGATTATTGCGTCCGGAATCATCGTGCTGGTGGCGGGGCTGACGCTGGTGCAATCGCTTGTCGATGGCATCACCCGCTCCCCCGTCACCTCTTCCGCGCGCTTTTTCTCTGCGCTGTTATCGACGGGCGCGATCATCGCCGGTGTGGGTGTGGGCATCCAGCTGGCCTCTGCCATGGGCTTTGACCTGCCCCCAATGGGCACCTTGGCGCCGCCGGTTTATCACAAGATTCCCCTTCTGGTGCTGCTCGGCGGCACGGGTTCGGCCGCATTCGCGCTGGCTTGCGGGGCTAACTGGATAGAAATTACCCTCTCGGGGCTTACGGCGGCCGCCGGAATGGTCTTCTACTACTTCGTGGTCGTGCCCTTCGGCGTTGGCCCGGTGATTGCCTCGGGCTTATCCGCCATCGTGGTGGGCCTGGCGGGCGGTTTGATGTCGCGCCGGTGGGGCATCCCGCCGCTCATTACGATGATCGTGGGCTATACGCCCATGCTGCCGGGCCTCATGCTGTACCGCGGCATGTATGCCTCCATCAACGAGCAGATGATTACCGGCTTTACCAACCTTGCCACCGCGCTGGCCATCTCCGGCGCGCTGGCAGCCGGCGTCGTCTTTGGCGAGCGCGTCGCCCGCCGCTTGCGCCGCCCGAAGTACTTCCGCCCGTACTCCGCTTTCAAGCGCATCGGCCGGTTCTCCTTCCACAAGGCAACGAACCTGGCGCGCAAGGCCCCGCGCATCCCGCGCGTGCCGATGTCCCCCTTTGCCCCACGCGTCAACCGCCCCGAATTGCCGCCCACGCTAGGACCAAAGCCACCGCAGCAGGCGCCCACGCAGCAGCACGCGCCGGGGACCACTCCCGCGAAGGATTTGTGGCCGGCGGGTTCCCAGTGGCCGGCCCAGCCGCAGGATGCCGAGCGCACCACCTATACGGTGCCCGGGCAGAAATCGCCCACGCCGGAGGAATCCGGATCCGCCAAGCCCGGCGGGGAGGAACCCGAGGAGCCCTAAACGCCGCCGGTAGCGTACAATATTTAGCCTGATAGCTTTCCCAACATTCAGGAGGACTCGCCGTGCCACCCAAGGTCCAAGACACGCACCCACAGGCAGAACAAGATATTGCCCTGGCAGAGGAAACCGCCCGCGCCGCCCGCCGCGTGGTGGCCACCTACTCCCAAGACTTTTTGGACGGCGTGACCTTGATGTCCATGCTGGGTGTCGAGCCCAAGGGCCTGGTGCACAAGAAGGTATTGGCTGAACAGGCCGATGCCGCGCCGAAGAAATCCACGAAGAAGTCCACCAAGAAGTCGACCTCCAAGGCATCGAAGAAGTCCACTAAGAAGTCGACCAAGAAGACCACCAAGGCGGCCAAAAAGTCCACCAAGAAGTCGACGAAGAAAGCAACAAAGAAGTCGACCAAGAAGTCTTAAGCTAGTCTTGGACTATGAGTGAGCGCGGCAATGACTTCGTAGTAGTGGCAAACCGCCTGCCGGTAGATTTAACTACCGCGTCCGATGGCAGTCAGACGTGGACGGCCTCGCCTGGCGGTCTGGTCACTGCGCTCTCACCGGTGCTCGAAGCGCACCAGGGCTGCTGGGTGGGGTGGCCCGGCGTTGCCGATGCCGCGCCCGAGCCCTTCCGCACCGAGGCCGGGGTGCTATTGCACCCGGTCAGGCTAACTGAGGCCGACTTTGAGGCCTTCTACGAGGGCTTTTCCAATGCCACGCTGTGGCCGCTCTACCACGATCTCATCGTCACCCCAACCTATGACCGCGACTGGTGGGATGCCTACCGCGAGGTTAACCTCCGCTTCGCGGACGAGGTAGCCCACGTGGCCGCAGAAGGCGCGACGGTCTGGGTGCAGGACTATCAGCTGCAATTATTGCCGGGCATCCTGCGGCAAATGCGCCCCGATCTCACCATTGGGTTCTTCCTGCACATTCCGTTCCCCTCCCCCGATCTCTTCCGGCAACTGCCCTGGCGGGAGGAAACGGTGCGCGGCATCTTAGGAGCAGACCTGATCGGCTTCCACTTGGAGGCCAATGCCCGCAATTTCTTGGAATTGGCCCGCCGCCAAGGCCTTGAGGTGCGTGGGGAGGCCACCACCCGCGATGTCACCGCCCATATACACCTCCCCGGGGGCCGCACCGTGGGCGTCGGCGCATTCCCCATTTCCATTGCCGCGCAGGATTTCGGCCAGTTTAGCGCCGAGGATGAACGCCGCGTGGCCCAATTGCGCAAGGATTTGGGCAGCCCCAAACGCATCATTTTGGGCGTAGATCGCCTCGATTACACCAAGGGCATCCTGCAGCGCCTGACCGCCTTCGAGGAGCTCCTGGAAACCGGCGCCCTGGATCCGGAAGAGGTCACCTTGGTACAGCTGGCCACGCCCTCGCGCGAGCGCCTCGATCATTACAAGGCCACCCGCTCCCAGGTGGAAGAGGCCGTCGGCCGCATCAACGGCCGCTTTTCCCGCATGGGCCACCCCGTGGTGCACTACCAGCACCGCGGCGTGCCCAAGGACGTGCTGCGCTGCTGTTACCGTATGGCCGATATCATGCTGGTCACGCCTTTTAAGGACGGCATGAACCTCGTGGCTAAGGAGTTCGTGGCCTGCCACGATGACGGTTCTGGTGCCCTGGTGCTCTCGGAATTCGCCGGCGCCGCCGCGGAGCTGGATGAGGCCTACCTGTGCAATCCTTTTGATATCGAGTCCGTCAAACGCGCCTTGCTCAATGCCGTGCGCGCGCTTTCCGATGCCCCCTCCACCATGACCCAGCGCATGCTCACCATGCACAAACAGGTCACCACGCACGATGTGCGGCTGTGGTCGCAGTCCTTTTTGGGCTGCCTGCCCGCCGTTCGGACCGAAACCGCCTCGCAAGCTCCCGACTCACACGGAAAGGACTCCTAATGCCTCCTTCCCTCCCCCGCGTACGCACTGCCGCTGCGGCCGGTGCGGGTACACCCGCTGTGCACAAAGGCATCGGCAAGCATGCCGCCGCCGTGGCCGCACTGGGCGCCGTCACGCTGCTTGCTGCCTGCGGTTCCGAGGACGATGCCCCACAGCCCGCGGGCGATGACCGGATTGTGGACAAACACTGGCAGGTCGTCTCCATCAATACCGCGCCAGACGCAGCATCCACCATCCCGGAATCGATTCCTCACGCGCCGGAATTTAGCTTCGGCAAATCCACCATGGTGGGCACCACCGGCTGCACTCGGCTTGCGGCCCGGCTGACCTACACCACCGATGACGAGCGCGAGAATATCCGCGATGGCAACAAGCTGTACTTCGATGAGGTCAAATACGACGACACCGATGAGGACTGCGAAGGCAGTTCCGTGTGGGCCGATAACCTGCTGCGCAACCTCATTACCTCGGATAATGATTTTATCTACACCGTAAATAGCAATAACCAGCTCATCTTGGAGCTCGATACCGATGAGGTAGATTCACCCTCCATCAAGCTGGTCTCCCGCGCGTAGCATGGGATACCATGACGCTTTCTACCACCATTAAGGCCTTGGCCGCGGCAGAAGAGCTCGCCGTGGTTTCTGATTTTGACGGCACGCTGTCCCCGTTTGCCACAGCCATTTATGACGTGGAAATCAACGCCGATGCGGCCCGCGCCCTCGACCAGTTGGCCCACCTGCCGCGCACCACGGCCGCGGTGTTGTCTGGGCGCCACCTCGAGGGCCTCGAGCGCGTGTGCCCCCTGCGCGAGCCCGTCCTCTTCGGCGGCTCCCACGGCGCCGAATCCTCCTGGCAGCAGACCGAGCTCACCCCCGCCATGCGCGATCACCTTGCGCGCAAGGAGGAAGAAATCCGCGGCATCATAGACCGCTTCCCCGGCGCAGAGCTCGAGGTCAAGCCCTTCCAGCGCGTGCTGCACCTGCGCTCGCTCGAGCTTGAGAATCCGGAGCAGGCTGCGGCCGCCTATGAGGCAGGCTTGGCGCTAGATACCGCTGGTTTCCCGCGCACCGCCGGCAAGTCCGTCATTGAGTTTTCTGCCACCACCGCCACCAAGGGCACGTGGCTTGAAACCCTCCGCGAGCGCACCGGCGCCACCGCCATGGTCTTTCTTGGCGATGACGTCACCGATGAGGACGGATTCCGCGCCCTCCACCAGCCGCCGGACGTGGGCGTCAAGGTGGGCGAGGGCGATTCCATCGCCGCCGTGC
Source organism: Corynebacterium rhinophilum (assembly GCF_030227225.1). GTDB lineage: Bacteria > Actinomycetota > Actinomycetes > Mycobacteriales > Mycobacteriaceae > Corynebacterium > Corynebacterium rhinophilum. The sequence goes on along the minus strand of NZ_JASPHQ010000007.1, from coordinate 60,953 downwards.
AGCTTGCCGATGTCGACGCCGTCGCCCACTTCCTCACCGAGCTCGCTACCGCCCGCGCGGCCGCGGTGCAGTAACCGATTTCCCCGGCGCGAACCGCGTCTGCAGCACCCGCCGCGGCACCGTCTCAGCCTCGTCAGCACCTCGTGACGCCGCTTTCGCGCTGGCCGAGCCCGCCGTATCTGTCGCGCCCGCGATGAGTTTTTCCAGCATGTGCCCGGCCGCAGCCCCCTTGGCCTTATTGGGCTGGATGACTGTGGCTAGGTCGAGGCGCCGCGCCGCATCGATGCCGTCAAAGCCTGTCACGGATAAATCCTCTGGCACTCTGAGCCCCCGCTCGCGGGCATAGGCCAGCACGCCGAGCGCCATGGAGTCGGTCGTGCACAGCACGGCCGTAAGCTCCGGGTGCGCCTCGAGCAGGAGCTCGGCGGCGGCGCGGGTGGTATGGGCATCGTTAATGTGCTGCGTGACCACGGGCACGGATTCGGGCGCGATACCCGCCTCGGCGAATACGTCGAGCGCACCCATCACCCGCGAGCGCTGCACGTGCATCTCCGCATCCTGGACTTCCTGCCAGGAAATCGGGCCGTCGTGGCGCTGCAGGCGCAGGCGGATGGCGAGGATGCCGATGTGGCGATGTCCGGCATCGACAAGCGCACGCGCTGCCGGAGCTATCGCCGCGCGATCATCAATGCCCACGAACGGCAGCCCCGCGTCCGTGGGCTGATCACAGACCACCAGCGGCAGGCCTCGGCCCCGCGCGGCCGCGAGGTAGGCATCGCCCGCGGCGACCGAATAGACCACGAAGCCATCGACCGCGGCCGAACCCACCAGGCTGGTCGCCTCCGCCTCGCCTTCTGGGCCGGCGGGAATCAGCGTCAGCGTGGTTTGCGCGCCTGCCGATGCCTCCGCCATACCCGCCAAGAAATCCACCGACGCCATGTCCTCGAAGGCGTAGGACAGATGCTCGGTTAGCAGCACGCCTACCGACCCGGCGCGGCGGGTGCGCAGGCTGCGGGCCGTGGGATCGGGGCCCGGGTAACCGCGTGCCTTGGCCGCGGCCAAAATGCGCTCCCTTGTCGCCGGGGAGAGCTGGTCAGGGCGGCTATAGGCGTTGGATACGGTTGTGCGCGAAACCCCCAGCTCCGCGGCGAGGGAGGCCAGTGTCTTCCGGGTGGGGCTGCGTTTAACCATGTCTGTTACCTTACCCTGCGCCCCGCCGCTGGATTTTCAATGCATATTCAATTGACAATGATTGCCAGCAAACGCACACTGGAGGGTATGCACACGTCACTACGCGCAACAACAGCCCTACTCGCAGCAAGTGGCCTCCTTTTCACCGCCGCGTGCTCCGCAGATTCTGGATCTGGCTCCGGATCCGACTCCGGCGAAAAGAAGCTTTCCATCGTCGCCTCCACATCCATCTGGGCCGATGTTGCCCAGGCGGTGGCCGATACCGCCTCCGGCATCGACATCGAGGTAAAACCCATCGTGGAAGGCAATGACACCGACCCCCACCACTTCGAGCCCACCGCGGCCGATGTAGCCAAGGCCAATGACGCCGATATGCTCGTGGTCAACGGCGGCGGCTACGATGCCTGGATTTACCAGGCCGTCGCCGATCAGGACAACATCATCTCCGCCCTGCCCCTGACGGACCACGGCAAGCTGGACGAGGACCCCGATGTCATGACCATCGATGCCGCGAAGGCCACCGCCAAGGATGACCCGGACAAGGTCACCAATATCGAGGGCAACGAGCACATCTGGTACGACCCCGCCGCCCTGGAGGAGGTAGCAGGCTCCATCGCAGACCAAATCAACGAGGAATACTCCGACGCCGGCGCCACCACCGAGAAGATCGACTCCCACGTGGATCAGCTGCGCGATAAGCTCAAGGAGCTTCCAGATGGCCTGAATTACGCGCAGACCGAGCCCATCGCCGATTACCTGATGAAGTACACCGACACCAAGGACGTCACCCCCGAGGGCTTCCGCAAGGCCACCATCTCCGAGGGCGAGCCCGCTACTGCCGATGTCGCCGCCTTCATCAAGGCCATTGACGATGGCGAGGTCGATCTCCTCATCTTCAACCCCCAGACCGAAACCGATACCGCCAGCCGCATCAAGTCCGCCGCAGAGGACAACGACGTCGATATCGTAGAAATCGGCGAAACCCCGCCGGACGGCAAGAAGTTCTGGGAATACTACGACGAAGTCACCAGCAAGCTGGGGAAGCACTAGTGCTCGTTGAATTCCATGAGGCCGCAGTAGACCCGCTGTGGTCGCAGCTTAATCTCGCCGTGGACAGCGGCGAGTTTATCGCCGTTTTAGGCCCCAATGGCGTGGGCAAGTCCACCCTGCTGGGCACCATCCTCGGCACCCGCACGCTGACCAGCGGCCGCGTCGACGTCAACTGCCGGGTCGGGTTCATCCCCCAGCAGCGCATGTTCCCCGCTGACCTTCCCCTGCGCGCCCGCGACTTGGTCTCGCTCTCCGTGGCGCACGGGGTGTTCCGGCACCGGCACCCACCCCGTGGACGGGTGGACGAGCTGTTGGAAGAGGTGGGTGCCACGGGGCTGCGGGACCGGCGCGTCGGCCAGCTTTCCGGCGGCCAGCAACAGCTCATCCGCCAGGCCCAGGCCCTGGCCAATGACCCGGACCTCATTCTTGCCGATGAGCCCCTCCTCTCCCTCGACCCCGCCCGGCAAAACGCCACGGTTAACAAGCTGGACTCGCTGCGCCGCGAGCGCGGGACCTCCATTATCTTTGTCACCCACGGCATCAACCCCGTGCTCGGGGTGACGGATAAGGTCCTCTACATCGCACCCAATGGCCACACCTTCGGCCCGGTGGATGAGGTCATGCGCTCCGAGGTGCTTTCGGAGCTGTACGGTTCCAAGGTCAATGTCTTAAACGTCGACGGGAGGCTCATCGTTGTCTAGCTTCTGGGAAGATACCCAATACCTACTCAGCGTGGACTTCGTGCAGTCCTCGCTCATCGCCTCTGCGTTGCTGGGCATCCTGTCTGGCGTGATGACCTCGCTCATCGTGCTGCGCCAGATGTCCTTTTCCGTCCACGCCACCTCTGAGCTGGCGCTCATGGGTGCCTCCGCGGCGCTGCTTTTCGGACTCAACCTGGGCTTCGGTGCGGTCGCCGGCGCCATCGTCGCCGCTATCATCCTGGCCATGCTGGGCTTTAAGGGCCAACAAGACAGCGCCATCGGCGTGGTCATGAGCTTTGGCCTGGGCCTCTCGGTGCTGTTCTTGCACCTCTACCCCGGCAATTCCAATACGGCGATGACGCTTCTGACCGGCCAAATCGTCGGCGTATCCTCCGCCTCGGTATGGCTGCTGGCCGCCACCACGGTCATCATCGTCGCCGCCGTCGGCTTCCTCTGGCGGCCCATGCTCTTTGCCTCCGCCGATCCTGATATGGCCCGCGCCGCCGGCGTGCCCACCCGCGCCATCTCCGTCGCCTTCGCCGTCCTCGTCGGCCTCGCCGCAGCGCAGTCGGTGCAAATCGTCGGCTCGCTGCTCGTCATGGCGCTGCTTATCACCCCCGGCGCGGCGGCGGTACAGATCACCTCCTCGCCCCTGCGCGCGGTGCTGTGGTCCACCATCTTCGCCGAGGTCTCCGCCGTGGGCGGTTTCATCCTTTCGCTGGCGCCAGGCCTACCGGTCTCCGTCTTCGTGACCACCATTTCTTTTGTGATCTACCTGGTGTGCCGGTTCATCGGCTGGCGGCAGGGCAAGCGCGCTATCCGCGATGAGGTAGCGGCCAAGCATTTCCACGCCGATAACCGCAGCGCCGCAGAGGCCCACCACGCCGACTAAACTCGGCGGGCATGCATATTCATCGCCGCACCGCGGATGTGGCTGGCCACACCCGCCGCTTCATCGTCATCGAGCCCGAGCACCTCGAGCCCCAGCCGGACTTACTGCTGTTTTTCCACGGCTCCCACCAGTCCGCCAACGTCATCCGCCGCTTTACCAACGGCACGGTGGACGCGCTTGCCGATGCCACCAATACCCTCGTCGTCTACCCCGACGGCATCGGCCACCACTTCAACGACACCCGCGCCGATCTGCCGGTCCGCGCCCGGGAGCTCGGGGTGGACGACGTTGCTTTTAGCACCTTCCTCATCGAGACCATGCAGCGCGAGTACTCCACCGCGCGCACCTTCGCCGCCGGCTATTCCAACGGCGGGCAGATGGTGCTGCGCCTGCTTTACGATGCCCCCTTTACCCTCACCCGTGCCTGCGTCTTCGCCTCCACGCTGGGCGAGGGTTCCAACCACGCGCCCACCCACCCCGATGGCTACCGGCCTACCCCGCTGCTTTTTATCCACGGCACCGAAGATCCGATTGCGCCCTATGATGGTGGGCTAGCCGGCATCGATGGGCAGCAAACCCGCGGGTGTGTGCTTTCTGCTCCCGTCACCGCAGAACACTTCGCACTCGCCAATGGTTGCCGCCCGCCCCGCGAAACCCAGCCCATTCCCGGGATAACGTCCACCTACTACGACGGCGACTTTCCCGTGGAGCTGTGGACCATGGAAGGCCTTGGGCATGTGATTCCCTCTAGCAAAGAAACGCCGCCGAGCATAGGGCCAAATACGGATTCCTTCAATGCTGTGGATAAAGTCCGCGAATTCTTCGGCTTAGGTGACGCTTAAGGGTAGTTGTCCACAGGGAGGTGGGCATCGGCTAGCGCGGGCTTGCGAGGCTCTTTAATCTCTGGGGCATGAACGCGCTGCAGACATTTCTCAGGGGCCTGGCACCCGGCATGGATATCATCGCCGACTGCCACGGCATGTCTGTGCGCGCGCTGATTGCGGCCGGGTGCCCCGATACCACCGCCACCCGCCTGCTCACGCTTGCCGAAACCTACTTCGGCACCACCGCCTTTCGCCGCCAACAACGCGAGTCCATCGCCGCGAGCCGCGCCAATGGGCACAGCCTCACGGCATTGCTTACCATCGAGCGCCACGCCGCCAAGCTGAAGAAAAAGCGCGATGCGTGGGCGCTGCGGCGCGAATTGTGTGGGATGAAGGGAAAGGTCTCGGATATCGATAAGCGGGGCCGCGCCCGCGTCAAAGAGCTCAAGGGCCCCGTGAAGCGCCAGCCCGGCGTGAAGATTTATCGCCGCGCTGACGGCCCCTGGACAATGTCCATTACCGGCCCGTCCGCCGATATCGCCGATATGCACGCCGCGATTGATAAGGACGCCCCGCTTGCCTCTGTGCAGAATATCTTCCACGGCGAGGCCGCCGCCCGCCCCAGCGTGACGACCAATGTCGTGCTTCGCCTCGACGAGCTCGACCGCATCGTCGATTTCGGCTCCGGCTCCCCTGCTGGTTCAAGCTCCAACGCCCGCGCCGGCTCATCCGCAGGCACAAACTCGAAGCCCAGCACCGATTCCGGCTCGGGCTCCCCTGCCGGCTCGGGCTCCAACGCCGCTGCTGACCCTAGCGCGAACCTTGGCGCTGACTCTGCCCATGGTTCTGACTCTGACGGCGATGTCGTGGTCCAGCTGACCAATGGCGCCACAATGACCGGCGCTGAGCTGGTTCGACGGGCTTTTACCGAGCACGGCTACGTCACCCTCATTCATCCAGTGGAAGGTCCGGTAAACCTTTACCGCACCTCGCGCTTTGCCTCTGCAAAGCAACGCCTGATGGCAGCGGCCGAAAACCCGGTCTGCCCATGGCCGGAGTGCCGCTACCCCGCCGATGAATGCCAGGTTCACCACCTCAATGCCTGGAAAAATGGTGGCGAGACCAACCCGCGAAACTTGACCATCGCCTGTCCGTACCACAATGGCGTGAATGACGACGATCCCAACGCCCCGCCATTGCGCGGGCACTTAGCCCGGGTGAACGGAACCATCCGGTGGCTGCCACCCTGGGCAGATAATGGTTAATCGTTGCGGCCCACAACGCTTCGCACCCAGTACGTTGTGCCCGCAAAGAACCCAGCGTACCTTTTGACGCTGGGCTTGCACCCGCGCCGGTGATTCTGAGCGCTCGAAACATGACCAGCATGGCTGCTGGCGATAGTCCGATGCGGCGAGCCGGCAGGGCGAAAATGGGTTATTTTTCGGCGGCGCGGCGCTGGCGCGCGAACTCGGATAGGACCGAACCTGCTGCGACGGAGGCGTTGAGGGATTCGACCCACCCGGTCATGGGAATGGACATGAGGACATCGCAGGTTTCGCTGACCAAGCGCGAAATTCCCTTGCCCTCGGAGCCGATGACGATGACCACGGGATCCGTGCCGCCTTCATAGGTATCCAACGTGTGATCGCCGCCGGCGTCGAGGCCGACGACTTGGTAGCCGTTTTTCTGGAATTCCTTCACGGTGCGCGTGATATTCGTTGCGCGGGCGACCGGCAAACGGGCAGCGGTACCAGCCGAGGTGCGCCAGGCCACCGCGGTAACAGAAGCCGAACGGCGCTCTGGAATGATCACGCCATCGCCGCCAAAAGCGGCCACGGAACGGATGACGGCACCCAGGTTGCGCGGGTCAGTGATGTTATCCAGGATGACGAACATGCCGGGGCGCGGGTTCTCGGCGGCGTTGGCAATCAAATCCTCCACCGCGGCGTACTTGTACGGCGGAATCTGCAAGCCGATGCCCTGGTGCATGCCATTTCCCGTCATGCGGTCCATCTCGTGGCGCTGGACCTCGATGATGGGGATATTGCGGGTATTGCACATGGACACTGCCTCGGAAAGCCGCTTATCATTACGAGTTCCGGCAGCGATGTAGAGCGTGGTGGCCGGCACCTTGGCGTGCAGACACTCGATGACCGGATTGCGGCCCACCACCATCTCTGCGGTTTCTTTCTGGTGGCGCCCCGAGTTGCGGCGCTCACGCTCCAGCTTCGCCTTGTGCTTGGCGTGGTAGACGCGGTCCTCGGCCTTTGGGGTGGGGCCCTTGCCTTCTAGGCCCTTGCGGCGCTGGCCGCCGGAGCCTTTGGTAGCGCCCTTCTTATTCGTCTTGCGGATGCCCGCGCCACCGCGGCCATGGGTTCGTGCCATCGTTTCAGTCCTTTCGAGGAAACCGTTCAATAACCAGCGGAAATAACAGCGAAACGCTGCTTAACGCTGGGTCAACGACCACGTGGGGCCGTCTGGGGTATCGGTAATGGTAATGCCGGCGGTAGTGAGGCGGTCACGCACGGCATCGGCAGTAGCGAAGTCTTTTTCTGCGCGGGCCTGTGTGCGCCGTTCCAGTTCTGCCTGGACCAGCGCACCGAGCGCCGCGTCTGCCCCGCTAGCTTCGCCTCCATCTTCCCACTCCAGCGGATCAAATCCAAGTACGTGCGCCATCCCGCGCACCTGGGCAGCTTTCGCGCGGGCGGCGTCCTCGTCCCCGGCGGCCAGGTCCTTATTACCCGCGCGCACGGTGGTGTGGATGGCGGCCAGCGCCTTGGGCACGGCGATATCGTCATTCATGGCGTCCTCGAAGTCCGGCGTCCACTCGCCGCGTTCGACGCCTGCAAAGCGCTTGACGAAGTCCTCAATCCGCCGGTAGCCCGCCGCCGCCTCCGTCAGGGCGGATTCGGAGTATTCCAGCACGGAGCGGTAATGCGCAGAGCCCAGGTAGTAGCGCAGCTCCACTGGGCGCACGAGCTCTAGCATGTTCGAGATGGAAAGCACGTTGCCGAGCGATTTCGACATCTTCTCGCCGGCCATCGTCACCCAGTGGTTATGCATCCAGTAATTGGCGAACTTATCGCCAGCCGCGTGCGATTGCGCGATCTCGTTTTCGTGGTGCGGGAATTGCAGGTCCAAGCCGCCGCAGTGGATATCGAAATTGGAACCCAGGTAGTACGTCGACATGGCAGAACACTCCAAGTGCCAGCCCGGGCGGCCACGCCCCCACGGGGTGGGCCAGCTCGGCTCGCCCGGCTTCGCGGCCTTCCACAGGGCGAAGTCGAGCGGGCTGCGCTTGCCCGCGTTGTCTGACTCGCCTTGTTCCATCTCCTCAACGCGGTTGCCGGACAGCGCGCCGTAGTCGGATCCTTCCGCCTTGGTCCAGGCCTCGACATCAAAGTACACGGAGCCGGCTGCATCGGCGGGGGTGTCTTCGGCGTCTTGCGCGGGCGCGGGGACGGGGTAGGCAAAGCCAGCATCGATAAGCCGCTGCATGTACTCGACCATCTGGGTGACAAAGCCCGTCGCGCGCGGCTCCACGGACGGTGGGAGCACGCCGAGCAGGTTATAGGCCTTGGTGAACTCGCGCTCGTAGGTAGACACCCACTCCCACCAGGGGCGATTATTCTCGGCGGCCTTGGTAAGGATCTTGTCATCGATATCGGTGACATTGCGCACGAGCGCGACGTCATAGCCTTGCGCGAGCAGCCAGCGGCGCAGGATGTCGAAAGCCACGCCGGAGCGCAGGTGGCCGATGTGCGGCTGCGCCTGCGGGGTGGCGCCACACAAGTAGATGGAGGCGTGGCCGGGGCGGATCGGTTCGAAGTCGCGTTGGCTGCGGGTGGCTGTGTCAAAAATGCGCAAAGTACTCACGCCACCCAGTCTAAATCACCCGTGCGCGGGGTTAGTGTTGGCGCCGCCAGACAACGGCCGTTGCTACCGCCGCGCGGCCCTCTTTGCGGCCGGTAAAGCCCAAATGGTCGGTCGTGGTGGCGGAAATAGAAACATCCGCGCCGAGGATTTCCGAAAGCACGGCCTCGGCCTCCTCGCGACGCGGGCCCATCTTCGGCGTCTGGCCAATGAGCTGGGCTGCGGCATTGCCGATGATAAAACCTTCCGCTTCCAGCAGCTCGCGGCACTCGCGCAGAAGCTGGGCGCCGGACACACCATCGTATTCGGGCCGGCCCACCCCCACGAAGGAGCCGAGATCGCCGAGGTGGGAGGCGGAGAGGAGGGCATCGACAAGCGCATGGGCTACGACGTCGCCGTCGGAGTGGCCCTCGCAGCCGGGGGCGTCATCGAAAAGCAGCCCGGCAATCCAGCAGGGCTTACCGGCTTCAATCTGGTGGGCGTCGGTCGCGATGCCGACGCGGGGGATGATGGGCTCAGTCATGCTGCTCCTCTGCAAGGGCGCGGGCCAGGGTCAGGTCCGTGGGGGTGGTGATTTTGAAGGCGAGGATATCGCCCGGCACGGTCTCCACGCGCTGGCCGTACCATTCCATCAGGCTGGCATCGTCCGTGGCGGTGAAATCCGGCTGCTTGCGCCAATAATCCAGGTTGGCCTGGCGCAGCGCGGCGAGGCGGAACCCCTGCGGGGTCTGCACGGCGCGCAAGCGGGCGCGATCGGGGGTGCCAATGACGGTGTCACCGGCGACCTCCTTGATGGTATCGGTCACGGGAACCACCGGGATAACGGCGGGCGCACCGGCCAAGACGCGCCGCGCCACGCGCTCGACCATCGCGGTGGGGGTGAGCGCGCGGGCGGCATCGTGGATGAGCACCACGGCGTCCTCGTCCGGAATGGCCTGCAGCCCGGCCCAGATGGAATCGGCGCGCTCGCCACGCCCATGCACGAGGCGCACCGGGATATCTGCGCGCACGCGCTTGACGATGCCCCCAGCTTCCCCCTCCATAGCCGGGCTCACCACCGCAATGACCTCGTCCACGAGGCCGGAGTTGGCCATGGTGCGTATGGATCGCTCCAGCAGGGTGCGCCCGTGCAGATCGACGTAGGCCTTGGGCACCTCCGCGCCGAGGCGGGTGCCTTGCCCGGCCGCGGCGATTAAGGCGATAACGCGGGGTTTAGTCTTCGTCGTCGAAGGAGAGGTCATCGAGATCGATGTCGTTGTCGATATCGGTGGTAATGGACTGATCATCGACCAAGCCGACGGCGCGGTGGCGCTCGATGGTGGCGTCGATTTCTTCCATCATGGTATCGGCCTTTTTGTCATCGACCGGCTGCGCCAGCGCCAGCTCGCCCACCAGGATGGTGCGGGCCTTGCCCAGCATGCGCTTCTCGCCGGCGGACAGGCCGCGGTCCTGGTCGCGGCGCCAGAGATCGCGCACCACTTCTGCCACCTTGTTGATATCGCCGGACGCAAGGCGCTCCTGGTTGGCCTTGTAGCGACGGGACCAGTTGCCGGCCTCTTCCACGTCTTCATCGCGCAGCACGGAGAAGACCTTTTCCAGGCCCTCCTTGCCCACGACATCGCGCACGCCGACGTTATCCGCATTCTTCTTGGGCACGCGGACGACGAGATCGGATTGGTTGATGTGCAGCACGAGGTATTCCAGCTCTTCGCCGCCCATTTCGCGGGTTTCGATATCCTCGATGACCGCCGCGCCGTGGTGCGGGTAGACGACGACCTCGCCGACCTTATATTCCATTGCCACTCCTTATAATCCCGTGAATATGCCGATAACTAAGGCCGCCATTTTATCACGCGCGGCGTGCCTACCACCGGATGCCCCCGATTACCCCCACGGACTACCCGCTAGGTTAGCGAGAAACTGTGTACTTTATATCGAAAGGGACTAGGCTAAAGATTTGATAAGCCCTGAGATCGCAATTGATGGAGGATGCTCAACGTGCAGTCCCTGAAGTCCGCCGCCCGTCGCGGTGCCATTATTTCCGTTACCGCCGTCTCCGCTTTGGCGCTGGCTTCTTGCTCGGCAGGCCACGTCGCCCAGACGGCAGAGAAGGTAGCTGCGGTTGATGGCGCTTCTGCCAGCACCGATGACGAAAAGATTGCCGTCCGTGATGTCACCATCCTGACAGAGCCAGACGGTGGTGCCGCGTTGAAGTTCAACGCCGTCAACCAGGGCTATGAAACCGATGTCATCACCTTGAAGTCCGTGAAGGTCGACGGCCAAACCGTCGAGATGAAGCAGACCCAGCCGCTCAAGCGCGATCACTCCATCGTGGCGGACTCCCAGGAGAACTTGGACGCCACTCCGGATCACGATTCCGAAACCGTGCAGTACGTAGCCACCCACCTGGATAACGATGACTTTGGCTACGCCGGCCACCGCCCGGTTACCTTCGAGTTTTCCAACGGCTCCATCGAGGTCGACGCCACCGTCGCCGCCTCCCAGATGGAGGCTGGTAAGTACGACCGCGACGTGGAATCCCCAGAGGGCTACACCACCGACGCGAACACCGGTAACTCCCACCACTAATAGCCCACCGCACGCGCGCCCCACTCTTTCCGCGGAGTACGGGCGCGTTCGTCGTTTTGGCCGCCACGTTCTAGGCTCTACATCATGGCCAAAAAATCTCGCCCCATCCACACTTGCTCCGAATGCGGTTATGTCTCCCCCAAGTGGCTCGGGCGCTGCCCGGATTGCGGTTCGTGGGGGACGATGGAGGAAAAGGCACCGGTGGTGGCGGGGGCATCGGCAAGCGGTGGGCATAAGGGCGTCGCGCCGACGAGCCCGGTGCAGCCCATCACACAGGTGGGCGCGCAGGCGACGAAGACGGTGCGCACGGGCATCGGCGAACTTGACCGCGTGCTGGGTTCCGGCATCGTGCCGGGATCGGTGGTGCTCATGGCCGGCGAGCCCGGCGTGGGCAAATCCACGCTGCTTCTCGAGGTCGCCTCCCGGTGGGCCCAGCTCGGCCGCACCGTCCTCTACGCCACCGCCGAGGAATCCGCCGGCCAGGTCCGCGCCCGCGCCGAGCGCACCGGGGCGCTGCAAGAATCGCTGTACCTCGCGGCCGAATCCAACCTGGACGCCGTCTTTGGGCATGTCGATGCCGTTAAACCCGGCCTCATCATCGTGGACTCCGTACAGACCATGCATGCAGTGGGGGTAGAAGGCGTGCCCGGCGGCGTCGCGCAATCGCGCGCCGTGACCGCGGCGCTGACCTCCCTGGCGAAATCCACCGGCATCCCCGTGCTGCTGGTGGGGCACGTGACCAAGGACGGAAACGTGGCGGGACCGCGGGTTTTGGAGCATCTTGTCGATGTCGTCTTAAACTTCGAAGGCGACCGCCAGTCCAGCCTCCGCATGCTGCGCGGGATGAAAAACCGCTTCGGCGCGACCGATGAGGTGGGTTGTTTCGAGCAAACCGCCGGGGGTATTCGGGAGGTCGCGGACCCGTCGGGGCTCTTCCGCTCCCACCGCGGCACGACTCCGGATGGCTCCGCGGTAACCGTTGCCATGGACGGCGTGCGGCCCATCCTCGCCGAGGTCCAGGCGCTGACCGTGGACCCCGTGGCGAAGAACCCGCGGCGCGTGGTCACGGGACTCGATGCCAACCGCGTGCCCATGGTGCTCGCCGTATTGCAGGCGCGCGCCGGCCAGCGCACGAACGATAAGGATGCTTATGTGGCCACGGTGGGCGGCATGCGGATTACCGAAACCGCAACCGACCTCGCGGTGGCGCTGGCTACCTGGTCCTCGCTGCACGAGCAGCCGCTGCCGGCGAAGACGGTGGTCATTGGCGAGGTGGGCTTGGCCGGCGAGCTGCGGCCCGTGCCGAATATTGAGCGGCGCCTGCAGGAAGCGGCGCGGCTGGGATACAAGCGGGCGATTATCCCGCGCGGGGAAATCAACCCCGTGGACGGCATGCAGGTGCGGCAAGTCGCAACGCTTGGCGAGGCCCTCGCCGCAGTCCAGCCGTAGTTCAACCGTAACCGGTGATTGGTTCTTGCCAAGCTGTTGCCGAGGGGAGGGCGCTCCGGCGGCGCGGACTCCCGCGCGGGATGCTTCCGCCCGAGCTGGTTCCGCGCGGCCGACTGTAAGGAGGCCGCGCGCTTAGCGGAGGGTGAAGTCCTGCGGCGGGGAGGAATTATCGCCGATAACAGTGTGGGCGAAGTAGGCACCCGGCTCGGCAGTCGGGCGGTCGGTGCACTTGCCCGGTTCGGATGCCTGGCGGGACCATTCGGCCTCGAATTTCAGGTCCTTGCCCGCGGGGAAGGTCTGCTCACCGGTCTGCACGGAGGCGTAGCAATCGGTATCGGACCATACGCGCTGGTTATCGGTCATCTTGTAGACCTCGAAGCGCAGCGAGTTCTCATCTAGGTCGATTTTGCAATCCGCGGCGGTGGGGTTGGTGACGGTCATGAAGAACTTCGGCAGCTCGCCGTCCGGCACGGAGTAGTTGAGCATGGAGGTGCGCACCTCCAAGTCCTCAAGCGAGCAGGTGTCCTTCGCGGCGTGCACGGATTCCTCGGGCTCCTTGCTTTCCGATGCCCCATCCCCTGCTTCCTCCGCCTCGGACTCCGATTCAGAGGCAGACTCGGATTCGGATTCGCTCGTCGAATCCGTGGACGTGGTTGCGGATTCGCTGGTGGTTTCGGCGGAGGTGGTTGCCGCCGAAGACTCTGAGGACGCGGCAACGGAATCGTCGCTATCGCCGCCAAAGGCGGCCACCGCCGCCCAGATCAGCACCACGGCCAGGACGATCACGATGATAAGCGCGGCAACCCGGCGGCGCTTATAGATCTCTTCTGGAAGGGGCTTATTCTGGTTCACGCACTCAATTTTAAGTGGTAGACGCGCCTGGATCCGCTAAGCCGGCACCGCGTGTCAACTCAACGCCGTAGGAGTGCAATGGCTCCACGCGCGATTCTTCGAGGAGGTAGCGGGCACCGACGATGCCGAAGGAGCCATCGTCAAGCTGCTTGCGCACATTAGGGATGCTGGCCACGACCTGGGTGACGGTTTGGAGGGTGTGTTGACGCTCGACATCGGCAAGCGTGGCGTCAGGGCCCGCAGTCCAAGCGGACGTCGCGACCTTCTCGATGATGGGCCGCTGCAGGCCGATGGGCAACTCGCCGCCGCGGACAAAATCCACCGCGGCCGCCACCGCACCGCAGGACTGGTGGCCCAAGACCACCAATAGGTTGGGGTGCAGGTGGTCGAGCGCATAGTCCAAGGAAGCCAGCACGGAGGCGTCCAGGATGTGGCCGGCGGTGCGGATGACGAAGGCATCGCCGAAACCGATATTGAAGATGTGCTCGATGGGCGCGCGGGAATCGGAGCAGGCCAAGACCACCACGCGGGGATCCTGGCCCTTGGTGAGCCCGTCGCGCTCATAAATCTTGTTGAGATCCATGATGGTGCCGTCGATGACGCGCTGGTTTCCGGCCTGGAGGGCCTCCCAGACGGCTTGCGGCTCGTGGGCAACGTTACTTAATGGCATGAACTATATTTTAATGCCCTAGACTGTCCTGCGAGATGGATACGCACGCACTTCTTTCCTGGTTTGACGCCAATGAACGCGATTTGCCCTGGCGGTGCCCCGGTACCTCCGCCTGGGGAGTGCTCCTTTCCGAGGTCATGAGCCAGCAGACCCCCGTCGCCCGCGTCGCCCCCGTGTGGGAGGAATGGATGCGGCGCTGGCCCACCCCCGCGGACTTCGCCCAAGCCTCCCGCGCCGAGGTGCTGCGCGCCTGGGGCAAGCTCGGCTACCCGCGGCGCGCGCTGCGGCTCTGGGAGTGTGCGGGGGTAATGGACAAGGTTCCATCAGACGTGGATGAGCTGCTCGCACTGCCTGGAATCGGCGACTACACCGCCCGCGCCGTGGCGTGCTTTTACTTTGGCCAGAACGTGCCGGTGGTCGATACCAACGTGCGCCGCGTCTATGCCCGCGCCGAGGACGGAAATTTCCTCGCCCCGTCGCCCTCCAAGCGCGAGCTCGCCGCTGTGGCCGCCCTCTTGCCCGAGCGCAACGGGCCGCGGTTTTCTGCTGCGCTCATGGAGCTCGGCGCACTGGTGTGTACGGCGAAAAATCCCGATTGCAAGCGTTGTCCCCTGCGCGCGACGTGTGCCTGGCAGCTCGCCGGGTGCCCCGAGCCTTCCGCCGCGGAACAAACCCGCGCGAAAAAGCGCGTGCAAAAATTTGCTGGGACCGATAGGCAGGTGCGCGGCAAGATTCTAGACGTGCTGCGCGCCGCCGATCACCCAGTGCCGCAGTCCGCTATCGACGTGGTTTGGCCCGATGCCGCGCAACGTTCCCGCGCGCTGGCTTCGCTGCTTGACGATGGCCTCGCCGAGCAAAACTCCGCCGGCCTCTTCCACCTGCCGGTTTAACCTCCCGCCGGGCCTATCAGCGTTGAAGCACAGAGAATCGTTAACGCCAACGGCCGCGGAAGTTGAGCCCGCCAGGGAGGTTGACCCACATGCCGCCGCGAGAATTAAAGGTCACCGGACCAATCTTCGTGGACATGGAAGCACCGGATCCGGAGATGTTAATCCAGCTATTCTTGCCGGTCTTTTTGCGCGAACGATATTGAAGTCCCATAACCGGCCATTTTAGCAATACCCCCGTGCACCACGCTGGGCACATACGAAAAACCACCCAGGGTTCGCGGTGGAACCGTGGGTGGTTATGCAAGCCGGGGCGGGGCGAGCCGAACCGATTAGTTACATCGGTTGGCCAGCACCTGCTGGTGGCGGGTTCTTGCCATCGTCGTCGGAGTTACCAGGGCCCGGCTTTTCCGAAGGCACATCCGGGGAAATGACATCCGGCTCGCCGTTGGTGTCGATGCCGTCATTGTCGGAACCGGAACCGCTGTCCTTCGGGCCGTTGCCGTCGCCGTTGTCGCCGTCGGAATCGGAGTCGGAGTCGGAGTCGGAGTCGGAGTTATCCGAATCGGAACCGTCGGAGGGGTCGTTGTCGCGAACGGAGGCATCGGCAAGCGAAGGCTCATCGATGTCATCAGGCAGCGGCTTCGGGCGCGGGGTGAAAGTGAAGGTAGCGCCGGAGTCGTCCTTGGACTCGCCGTCCCAGCCTTCGACGTCGACCGAGATGATCTCGCCGGCGCCAATCTCGCCGAAGAGGATCTTCTCCGAGAGCTGGTCCTCGATATCGCGCTGAATGGTGCGGCGCAACGGACGAGCACCAAGAACCGGGTCGAAGCCGCGCTGGGCCAGGAGGTTCTGGGCCTTATCGGTGAGCTCGATGCCCATATCGCGCTCCTCCAGCTGGGTACCCACGCGGTCAATGAGCAGGTTAACCATCTGCACGATCTGCTCGCGGGTGAGCTGGTGGAAGACCACGACGTCATCGATACGGTTCAGGAACTCGGGGCGGAAGTGCTTCTTCAGCTCGTCGTTGACCTTTGCCTTCATCCGCTCGTACTGGGCGTCCGAATCGTTCTCGCTGGCGCCGGTAAAGCCCAAGCCCACCGGCTTAGAGATGTCCTGGGTACCCAGGTTCGAGGTGAAGATGAGGACGGTGTTCTTGAAGTCGACGACGCGGCCCTGGCCATCGGTAAGCCGGCCATCTTCCAGCACCTGCAGCAAGGTGTTGTAGATCTCCTTGTGGGCCTTTTCGATCTCATCAAAAAGCACCACGGAGAATGGCTTGCGGCGAACCTTCTCGGTCAGCTGGCCGCCCTCTTCGTAGCCAACGTATCCCGGAGGAGCACCGAAGAGGCGGGAGGCGGTGAAGCGGTCGTGGAACTCGCCCATGTCGATCTGGATGAGGTCATCATCCGAACCGAAGAGGAAGTTAGCCAGCGACTTCGACAGCTCAGTCTTACCCACACCGGACGGGCCGGCGAAGATGAAGGAACCGGAAGGACGGCGTGGATCCTTGAGGCCTGCACGGGTGCGGCGGATGGCGCGGGAGACGGACTTGACCGCCTCGTCCTGGCCAATGATGCGCTTGTGCAGCTCTTCTTCCATGTTGAGCAGGCGGGAAGATTCCTTCTCCGTCAGCTTCAGCACGGGGATGCCGGTCCAGTGCGCCAGAACCTCAGCAATTTGGTCCTCGCCCACCTCGGCGATTTCCTCCAGGTCACCGGAGCGCCACTGCTTTTCCTTCTCGGAGCGCTCCTCGCCCAGCTTGCGCTCGTCATCGCGCAGGCCGGCGGCCTTTTCGAAGTCCTGGGCATCGATAGCCGCTTCCTTTTCCCGGCGAACCTCTGCGATGCGGTCATCGACCTCGCGCAGGCCCTTCGGGGCGGTCATGCGCTTGATGCGCATGCGGGCACCGGCCTCATCGAGGAGGTCGACGGCCTTATCCGGCAAGAAGCGGTCATTGATGTAGCGGTCCGCCAGCTGCGCGGCAGCGTGCAGTGCCTCATCGGTGTAGGACACGCGGTGGTGCGCCTCGTACTTATCGCGCAGGCCCTTCAGGATGAGGAAAGTATCATCCAGCGAAGGTTCATCGACCTGCACCGGCTGGAAACGACGCTCCAGCGCGGCATCCTTTTCGATGTGCTTGCGGTACTCATCCAGGGTGGTAGCACCGATGGTCTGTAGCTCACCGCGGGCAAGCTTGGGTTTTAGCAGCGAAGCAGCGTCGATGGCACCTTCGGCGGCACCGGCACCGACGAGGGTGTGAATCTCGTCGATGAATAAGATGATGTCACCGCGCTGGTTAATTTCCTTAAGAACCTTCTTTAGGCGTTCCTCAAAGTCACCGCGGTAGCGGGAACCGGCAACCAAAGAACCCAGGTCAAGCGAGTACAGCTGCTTGTCCTTAAGAGTTTCTGGGACCTTGCCGTTGACGATGTCCAGCGCCAAGCCCTCAACCACAGCGGTCTTACCAACGCCGGGCTCACCGATGAGCACCGGGTTGTTCTTGGTGCGGCGGGAGAGTACCTGCATGATGCGCTCAACCTCAGACTCGCGACCAACGACGGGGTCTAGCTTGCCGTCCTTGGCTGCCTGGGTGAGGTTGCGGCCGAACTGGTCCAGCACGAGCGAGTTGGAGCGCTCGCCCGAGCCGCCGGAACCACCGCGTCCGCCGGCACCGGCGCCGGAACCTGCGCCCGCGCCGATGGGGCCTGGGGCTTGGTTCGAGTCGCCGCCGCCTTCTTGCTGGCCGCCCTCGTAGCCGGACAGCAGCTGGATAACCTGCTGACGCACGCGCGGCAGATCAGCGCCGAGCTTCGTCAGCACCTGTGCGGCAACGCCGTCGCCCTCACGGATAAGTCCGAGCAGGAGGAACTCCGTGCCGATGTACTTGTGACCCATCTGCAGGCCCTCGCGCAAGGACAGCTCAAGGACCTTCTTAGCGCGCGGGGTAAAAGGAATGTGGCCGGTGTGCGGCTGGCTGCCCTGGCCGATGATCTCCTCTACCTCACGGCGCACGTCCTCCAAGGAAATGCCCATGGACTCTAGAGCCTTGGCAGCTACACCTTCTCCCTCGTGGATAAGGCCGAGCAGGATGTGCTCGGTTCCGATGTAGTTGTGGTTAAGCATGCGTGCTTCTTCTTGCGCCAAAACGATGACGCGACGAGCACGGTCTGTAAACCTCTCGAACATGACTCCCCTAAACTTTCGCTTCTAATGTGGTACCCACTGTAACGCCGCACGCCCCAAAGGATTTCCTCTTTTTGGCCCCCATCGCCCTATAAACGGCCCAAACCGCCCATACTCGCAGCTCACATGGGTGTACGCCGGTAGCGAACAGGGCCTTTTTGCTCTAGAATCTTCTTCATTCTCCCTGTCGTCTCGTAGATACAAAGGAATAAAATAGCCGTGCCGCACCTTCCCGAATTCTTTGCTTCCCAGCACAACCTGCACGAAAAGGCAGTGCTGGATGAGGGGCCCAACTCCACCCTTTTTGTCGTGGAGGATGGCTCCACGCACGAGGAATTTACGGTGGAGATCTTTGCGGCGGAGGCAAGGGGCATCGTCAAGGCCTCTACCGCCCTGCACGGCCTGCACCACCCCGCGCTCGCCGCCCTGGTGGGCTCTGGCACGACGGCGGATGGCCAGGAATTCTTAGTCCGCAAGGCCTGCCCGGGTACCGCTTTGCCCGCGCTTGCCGATGCCCCCACCAAACCCCACGCCCAAGAAATCCTCACCCCCGTGGCCGGAGCGGTGGATTTCCTGATTAGCCGCAACCGCGCGGATTTCGCCGTCCATGGACTCAAGGCCGAGCGCGTTTTCGTGGATGAGGATAAAGAGGTCGCCGTCCTCGCCGCCGCTGGCCCAGGCGGTGCAAGCACGGCGGAGGAAACCGCCGAGAAAGATTCGGAAAAGGCGAAGAGCGCGACGGGTGCCGATGCGGTCCGCGCCTTCCAAGAACTCGTTACCGCCACGTGTCCTTCTTTTAAACCCGACAAGGATTTCTCGAGCGCTAAAGAGGTCGTTAAGGCGCTGCGCCCCGAGCGGGATCTCGATACCTCACAATTCCCGCCGGTGCAGGCCGCAGAGCCCGAGTCCCAGCCGCAACAACAGTTCCCGCCACAACCGCAGCAACAGTTCCCACCGCAGAACCAGGCCGGGCCGCAGTATCAACAGCAATACCAGCAGCAGTACCAGCAACAGCCGATGCCGCCGATGAATGCGGCCCCGCCAAAGAAGAAGGGCAAGGGCGGGCTCATCGCGCTCATTTCTGTTTTGGCCGTCATCGCGGTGGCCGCCGCGGGCGCGTTGTGGTTCTTCCTGTCCTACCCCAGCTGGGATGACAAGGAAAAGAACCTAGCGGATGCTTATCCGAGCTTGATTGGCTCGCGCAGCGGCCAAGACGGCGCGCTCGGTGCAGAGTGTTCCTCCCGTCCTCCAGAAGATGGACAAGAAGCGAAGATCACCTGCTCGGGCGATGGTTTCAACTACACCGCCGCCTACTACCCCAGCGTGGAAGAGCGCGATGCGGTCCTCCCAAACACTGACCCAGTAGAGCTATCCAACGATAAGTGCACCATCCAAAGCTACGAGGCATCAACGGATCCGCAGACCTACGTTATGGCCGTGGAAGGTACCCAGTCCATCTTCATGGTGTGGGGCGATGATGCCGAATCCGCGCGGCTAAAGCTACCGCTGTGCGCGCAGTAGGCGCCGGAGGAGAGCTGGCGAGGCTGACCGGTCCGCGCTCTCCCGGCAGGGGTTACTCCGCGCGGCGCTAGTCCGCGCGGCGTTAGTCGGCGGCGGGCACGCGCTTGAGCAGCGGCGCTAGCACGAGCACGAAAAGCGAGAGCACGCCGGCGAAAAGGAAGGCCCAGTGCGCGCCTTGGGCGGTGGCGGCGGCCTCGCTCATGCCCTCGGCTTGGCCGGATTTGGTGCCGCTAGTCAAAAAGGCCACGAGGAAGGCGGTGCCCGCCGCGCCGGCGAGCTGCTGCAGCGTATTCAAAATGGCGGAGCCGTGGGAGTAGAGGTCATCGGGAAGCGAGGACAGCGAGACCGTCATCAGCGGGGTCATCATGAGCGCGATGCCCACGGCGAACAGGATATGCATGCCAATAACCATCCACACCTCACTGTTTTCTGTCAGCAGGGTCATCAGCCAAATGCCGGTAGAAAACATGATGGCGCCGGGAATCAACAGGGGCCGGGGGCCAAGGGCGTCATAAATCCGCCCCACAATCGGGGATATCCCGCCCTGCAAGAGGCCGCCCGGCATGACCACGAGGCCCGTGACCAGCGAGGATACCGCCAGCGAGGTCTGCAGATAAATGGGCAGGATATTCACCGTGCCCAGCAGCAGGGCGAACATGAGCAGCATGGCGATAACCGCGAGGGTGAAATTGCGGACCTTGAACGGGCGCAGGTCCAATAGCGCGCGGTTTACCTTGGCCAACCGGAGTTGGCGCACGGTAAAGGTAATGAGGGAGAGGACGCCGAGGAGGAGCACGAGGGCATCGGCAAGCGAGCCGCCCTCCACCATCTTTTCGATGGACGATAGGCCATAAATGAGCCCGCCAAAGGCCAGGGCGGATAAGAATACCGACGGGATATCGAGCCGGGTATCCCTGCGCTCACCCACGTTGACCAGGCGGAAGTAACCGGCGATGCTAATGGCGGCGATGAGCGGGACCATGGTCCAGAAGATGACGTGCCAGGTCGCCATGCTCAAAATGAACCCGCCGACGGTGGGGCCCAAGGCCGGTGCCACGGAGATGACCACAGTGATAATGCCCATGACGGTGCCGCGGCACTGCGGTGGAACGAGCGTCATGGCCACGGTCATAAGGGTGGGAATCATCAGCGCGGTACCGGCAGCCTGCAGCACGCGGCCGGCCAGCAGTAACCCAAAGGCCGGGGCGAGCGCCGCTAGCACCGTGCCCGTCAGGAAGATGCCGGTGGAGGCGCCAAAAATCTGCCGGGTGGTGAATTTATCCATCAGGAACCCAGTGGTGGGAATGACCACGCCCATGGTGAGCAAGAAGCCGGTCAGCAGCCACTGCGCGGAGGTCGCCGGGATGGAGAAATCCGCCATGATGGTAGGCAGCGCCACCGAAAGCGCGGTTTCATTCAGGATCATCACCATCGCGGAGAGCACCAAGATGGTGAGGTTGGCTATGACCTCTGCGGAGATTTTCGGGGCGGGATTCTGAGACACCAGATCAGGATACTGAGTTGGCTCAACCTGCAAAACTTGGGGCGTATGATTTAGATGTCTTTTCCTGCACCCTCGATTCACGTTAGGCAATCCCACAGTGCATTTCCTCAATGATTCTCGCCCGCCCTACGAGCTGACCTACTCGGATGTTTTTATGGTGCCGAACCACTCAGATGTTGGCTCGCGGCAGGCGGTCGACCTCACCGCAGCCGATGGCACGGGCAATACCATCCCGCTCATCGTGGCGAATATGACCGCGGTGGCCGGCCGCCGCATGGCAGAGACCATCGCCCGGCGCGGCGGCATGGCCATCCTGCCGCAGGATCTCAGCCTGGAGGCCGCGGCGGAGACGATCGCCTCGGTAAAGGCCGCTGACCTGGTCTATGACACCCCAATCACCATCAAGCCGCACCACACGGTGGGCTATGCCAGCAACCTTTTGCACAAGCGCGCCCACGGCGCGGCCATCGTGGTCGACGGCGCGCTGCCGGTGGGCGTCATTACGCCGAAGGACCTGCGCGGGCAGGATAATTTTACCGCCGTGGGCGAGCTCATGACCACGGATTTGGTCACCTTACCGGTGGGCATCGACCCACAGGAGGCCTTTACCCGCCTGCGCGCAACCTCGCGCAAGCTCGCCCCTGTGGTCAACCCGGATGGCACGCTGGCCGGCATTTTGACGCGCAAGGGTGCGTTGCGGGCGACGATGTATAAGCCGGGCATCGACAAGCAGGGGCGCCTGCACATCGGTGCCGCGGTGGGCATTAATGGCGACGTTGAGGGCAGGGCGCGGGCGCTTGCCGATGCCGGCGCTGACGTCCTCGTCATCGATACCGCCCACGGGCATCAAGACAGCATGCTGGCGGCGCTGCGCAAGGTCCGGGACCTGGATTTGGGTTTGCCGATTGCCGCCGGAAACGTGGTCACGGCCGCCGGCGTGCGCGAGTTGGCCGCGGCGGGCGCGGATATTATCAAGGTCGGCGTGGGCCCCGGCGCGATGTGCACCACCCGCATGCAAACCGGCGTGGGGCGCCCGCAATTTTCCGCCGTGCTGGAGTGTGCCGCCGCAGCCCGCGAGGTTGGCGCGCACGTATGGGCCGATGGTGGCGTGCGCGATCCCCGCGACGTGGCCCTGGCGCTGGCCGCGGGCGCGTCCAATGTGATGATTGGCTCCTGGTTCGCCGGCACCTTCGAATCCCCCGGTGACCTGCACAAGGATGCCGATGGCTCGTTCTACAAGGAATCGTTCGGCATGGCCTCGCGCCGGGCTGTGCGCGGCCGCAATTCCGCCACCGAGGCCTTTGAGCGCGCCCGCCGCGAGATGTTTGAAGAGGGCATTTCCACCTCCCGCATCTACCTCGATCCGGAACACGGCGGCGTGGAGTACTTGGTGGACCGCATCATCTCCGGCGTGCGCTCGTCCTGCACCTACGCCGGGGCCGATTCGCTGGCTAGCTTCCACGAGCGCGCCACCGTGGGTGTGCAATCGGCCGCCGGCTTTGCCGAGGGCCAGCCGCGGGCCACCAACCGCTAGGACGCTTTGGGCGCGTGCTACTTTTGCAAGTATGTTGACTCGCTATGACCAGGCGGCCTCGCGCGCGGCCGCGCAGGTTATGGGGCAGTATTCCACCAGTTTTTCCCTGGCCACGCGCCTTTTGCGCGGGCGGGTGCGCGAAGACATCCGCCACCTTTATGCCGTAGTGCGCATCGCAGACGAGCTTGTCGATGGCACCGCGCACCAAGCCAGCATCGATGCCGCCGCCGCGCTCGATGCCTACGAGGCCGCTATCCTAGCGGCGCCGGAGAAAAGGTTGCACACCGATCCCGTCGTGCATTCCTATGCCATTACCGCTAGGCGCTGTGTCTTCCAGCGCCAGCACCTCGTGGCCTTTTTCGATTCCATGCGCGCCGACCTTTCCCAGCGGGAGTATTCCGCCGCGGAACTCGCCGAGTATATCTACGGTTCCGCCGAGGTCATCGGCTTATTGTGCGTGCAGGTCTTCTTGACGGAAGAAACCGTGTCCGCCGCCGACCGCGCCACGATGGACCGCGGCGCACGCCACTTGGGGGCAGCGTTTCAAAAGATTAACTTCCTGCGGGATTTAGGCGAGGACTCCTCGGTCCTGGGCCGGGCCTATTTTCCACAGGCCGCTGGCGGAGAGCTTTCCGAGGCCGCCAAGTCCGCGCTCATCGCCGATATCCGCCACGATCTCGCTGCCGCCGAAGAATCCATTAACCTCTTGCCGCTATCCGCCCGCTTCGGTGTGCGCGCGGCCGCCGATATCTTTGCCGAGCTCACCAACCGGCTCGCCGCTACCCCCGCCGCGGAGTTAAAAACCACCCGCATATCCGTGCCGAATCGCACCAAGGCGTGGCTAGCCGCCCGCGCGGTGCGCGCGGTTCGATAGTGCACCGAGTACTAAGGAGAACATCATGCACGTCGTCGTCATCGGGGCCGGCATCGCCGGCCTTGCCACCGCTGCCCTCCTCGGAAAAGAGGGCTATGAAGTTACCGTCGTAGACTCCCTAGACGAGGTCGGCGGGCGCGCGGGCAGCTATGCGGAGGCTGGGTTCCGCTGGGATACCGGACCGTCCTGGTACCTCATGCCGGATGCCTTCGACCACTTCTTTTCCCTCTGCGGTACCTCGACAGAAAAGGAACTGGATCTAGTGGGACTCTCGCCGGATTACCGCGTCTATACCGGCGGCCCCGCCGAATCCGCTACTGGCACCGGCTCGCGCCCTACCCCCGTGGATGTACATTCCGGGACCGATAATGTGGCCCAACTCTTCGAGTCGCTAGAACCAGGCGCGGGCAGCCAGGTGCGCAGCTATTTGGCAGATGCCAGCGACGCCTACCACGTAGCGCTCGATCACTTTTTGTACACCACATTTTCGGCGCCCTTGAACTTGGTGCATGCAGATATTCGGCATCGGCTAGCGCGGATTGCAGCGCTGCTTACTACTAGCTTGCAAAAGCACGTCAACGGGCAATTTTCGGATACGCGCCTGCGACAGATCCTGAGCTACCCAGCGGTTTTTCTCTCCTCCGAGCCTGCCGCGGCCCCAGCGCTGTATTCCCTTTTAAGCCATACTGACCTGGTGGAAGGTGTGCGCTACCCCCTCGGCGGATTCCACGCGGTGGTGCAGGCCATCTACCGCCAAGCGGAAAAATTCGGCGCCACCTTCCGCTTGGGTGAAGAGGTCACCTCCATCACCACCACCGGCGGGTCCTCCTCCCGCGCCACCGGCGTCCGCACAACGAACGGGCATATCGATGCCGATATTGTGGTCTCGGCTGCTGACCTGCACCACACCGAAAATCAGCTGCTGCCCCGGAAGCTGCGCACCTATCCGGAGCGCTACTGGGCCCGCCGCAATCCGGGGCTGGGTACCGTGGTGGTACTCGCCGGTGTGAAGGGAAAGCTCCCGGAGCTAGCTCACCACACCTTTTTGTTCAGCCAGGACTGGGACCCCGATTTCCGCGCAGTCTTTTCCGCGCCGGAAACGGAACGTCCCCTCGGCGCCTCTGAGTCCATCTACATTTCGAAGGTTTCGGCCACCGACGCGGATGTCGCACCAGAAGGCCACGAGAACTTGTTCTTCCTCATCCCCGTACCCGCTGCAGAAGCCTACGGGCACGGCGATGCCTACCATCCCGAGGCTTCCCCGCGCGTTGCTGCTATTGCAGATGCCGCCCTCGACCAGCTTTCCCGCACCGCCGATATTCCTGACCTCCGCGAGCGAATCACCATCACGCGCAGCCTCGGACCAGCCGATTTTGCCGACCGCTATCACTCCTGGTCAGGTGGAGCTTTGGGGCCAGCACATACGCTATTTCAATCTGCGTTCTTCCGCGGGCGCAATGCCTCGCGCAAGGTGGCCGGCCTCTACTACGCCGGTGCGACCACCGTGCCGGGCGTCGGCGTGCCGATGTGCCTGATTTCTGCAGAAAACATCATCAAACGCCTGCGCGGCGATACCTCCGCTGGGCCGCTTCCCACAGATGATGCCTGAGGCCGCTCGCCGGATCGTTCTCCACTTGCCGCCCACTTCTCGCAGCGCGGCCTCCGATGCGCAACGCCTCCCGTTCGGCCTCGATTGTGGAGCCTCTGATGCGCAACCTCCTTTGTGCAACCTCCGATGCAATAGGTCCTCGGTGATAACTGAGCAAACTCGGCCCTGAGATGTAGCATTTTTCGCTCAGATATCACCGAGGAGGTTGCACTTTTGTGAAACCGATAGAACTAGGCAGAAGTAGGCGTGCGACTCGGCCTGCGAGCCACACGCGGCGGGTGCAATGGGCAAACAAAAAGGCTGCAGCCAAAGGAAGGCTGCAGCCGGTGTCGGGGCGCTAACGGGTGCCTGCGTGGGTGGGCACCGAGTGGGCGCGCCGGGTATGGGCTACTTCTGTTCTGGCTTTACCAGCGGGAAGAGCACGGTCTCGCGAATTCCGAGGCCGGTCAGGGCCATGAGCAGGCGGTCCATGCCCATGCCGGTACCGGCCGTCGGCGGCATGCCCTGTTCCATCGCGGCCAGGAAGTCCTCGTCCAAGACCATGGCTTCCTCATCGCCACCGGCGGCAAGGCGGGCCTGGTCCTCGAAGCGCTCGCGCTGGACGACGGGATCGACAAGCTCCGAGTAGCCGGTGGCCAGCTCGAAGCCGCGCACGTACAGGTCCCACTTTTCGGTCACGCCGGGCTCGGAACGGTGCTGGCGGGTTAGCGGGGAGGTCTCGACCGGGAAGTTCTTCACAAAGATGGGGCCTTCCAGTTGGTCCTCGCACAGGACCTCCCAGATTTCCTCCACCAGTTTGCCGTGGCCCCAGCCTTCACCCTGCGGCACGTCGAGGCCAATGACCTTGGCGATGCCCTTCAGGGTCTCCACGTCGGTATCGATGGTGACCTCCGGCTGACCGGGGAACTTGCGCTGCAAGGCCTCGTTCAAGGACGGGTACATCTCGATTTCGGGCCATTGCTCGCCGCCGAAGTCGAAATCGGTGCCATCGGCAAGCGTGACGGTGGTAGAACCAAAGACCTCGCGGGCCACGGACTGGATGGACTCGCGGGTCATGCGGGCGCAATCATTGTAATCGCCCCAGGCGGCGTAGGTCTCCAGCATGGCGAACTCCGGCGAGTGGGAGCGGTCCACGCCCTCATTGCGGAAGTTGCGGTTGATTTCAAAGACGCGGTCGATGCCACCGACGACGGCGCGCTTCAAGTACAGCTCCGGAGCAATGCGCAGGTAGAGGTCAATATCGAGCGCATTGGAGTGGGTGATAAACGGGCGAGCGGCCGCACCACCGTGCAGGGTCTGCAGCATCGGGGTTTCGATCTCTACAAAGTCCTGGCCTTCCAGGTAATTGCGCAGCGCACGCATGACCTTCACGCGCACCATGGCGTTCTTGCGGGCCTCTTCGCGGATAATGAGGTCGTTATAGCGCTGGCGCACGCGGGTATCTTCAGCCATATCCGCGAAGGACACCGGCAGCGGGCGCAGGGACTTGGCCGCCATGGTCCATTCCTCAGCCATGATGGACAGCTCGCCACGGCGGGACGCAACCACGTGGCCGCTAACGGAGATGAAGTCGCCCAAATCCACATCGGACTTCCAGGCATCGAGGCGCTCCTTGCCCACCTTGGCCTGCGAAAGCATGGCCTGCATCTGGGTGCCATCGCCGTCCTGCAAGGTGGCAAAGCACAGCTTGCCGGTATTGCGCATGAAGATAAGGCGGCCGGCAATAGCGTGGGTGACCTCGGTTTCCTCACCAGCGGCCAGGTAGGTCACGCCCTCTTCATTGCCCGGCTCTTCGCCCTCGGCCACTACGCGGAAATCATGGCGCAATTCCTTGAGGGAGATAGTGCGCTCGACGGATACCGGGTAGGCCTCCACGCCGGATTCGAGCAGGCGATCGCGCTTCTCGCGGCGGATGCGCAGCTGCTCAGGGACATCGTTTACTTCATTATTCTTCTGCTCGCTCACGTTAGCCTAGGGTAGTCGATCCCGCCCGCTACCCGCGATTTGGCCCATAGCGCCCCTACCCCGGGAAAGATTTACGCATAGTTCACTTCGCTGTCACCTCAAGGCCAACGCACTGTTACTGGCATCCCCTTATATATATGGCTGACCCCATGTCTTATCAATATTTTCGACCTTCTTTGGAGCAGTAATAATGGCGCTTAAAGGCCGCAACCTTCTCTCTAGTCTCTTCGCATCCTCTCGTTCCAGCTTGACGTGCACCTACAAGTGCGGCAATGCCTGCTTCGGTGAATGTGAGAACAAGTCTGATAACCCATACTTCGGTGACCAGTTCTCCCGCCGTACCGCTCTGCGCGCGGGCAGCTTGTCCGTAGTAACCGTCGGCGGCGGCGCCGCGTTGGCTGCCTGCTCCAACCCGGATGAAGTCTCCAATGAAGCCTCTTCCTCCGAGGCCAAGGGGGGCAAGACTTCCGAGGCCAATGTAGAACTCACCTCCGCAGAGGGTATGAAGTTTGACCCAGTTGAGCCGAACGAAAAGGACGAAGTAGTCATCCCGGATGGCTATAAGCAGTCCGTTCTCATCGCCTGGGGAGACCCGCTGTTCAAGGATGCGCCAGAGTTTGATGATAAGAACCAGACGGCCGAGGCCGCCGAGAAGCAGTTCGGCTTCAATAACGACTTCGCCGGACTTATCGAGCACCCGGATGATGACAATCGCCTTATCTACGTCTGCTCCCACGAGTACACCACCGAGCCGCAGATGTTCCCCAACTACGATGCGGATAACCCCACCGAAGAGCAGGCCAAGATTGGTTGGGCGGGCCACGGCCACTCCATCGTGGAGGTGTCCAAGGTGGGCAATACCGGTGAACTCAAGCGCGAGTTTGGTCCGCTTAACCGCCGCATCACCGCCACGACCGAGTTCACTCTGGTTGGCCCAGCAGCCGGCTCCGAGTTTGTGAAGACCTCCGCCGATAAGACCGGCAAGCAGGTCAAGGGCACCCTGAATAACTGCTCCGGCGGCATCACTCCGTGGAACACCATGCTCTCCGGCGAGGAGAACTTTGACCAGTACTTCGCTCACGCCAACCTGGATGACAAGAAGGCACAGGAATCCCTTGAGCGCTTCGGCATGGAAGATGGTGAATCCGAGCGCAAGTGGGAGCGCTTTGATAAGCGCTTCGACGTCTCCAAGGAACCGAATGAGCCCAACCGCTTCGGCTGGATCGTAGAAATTAACCCACTGGACCCGGAGTCCACCCCGGTCAAGCACACCGCGCTTGGACGCTTCAAACACGAGGCCGGCAATATTCACATCGCTTCCGATGGCACCGTCGTGTGCTACTCCGGCGATGACTCCCGCTTCGAGTACATCTACAAGTTCATCTCCACCAAGAAGTACGAAGAAGGCAACATCGAGCACAACCTCAGCATCTTGGACCACGGCGCCTTGTACGTGGCCAAGATGGAAGGCAACTCCCCAGAAGATGAGATCGACGGTTCCGGCGTACTGCCAGAGGACGGTGCCTTCGACGGCGAAGGTAAGTGGATCAAGCTGCTGACCTCCGATACGGAGAACAACAAATTCGAGTCCCACGTCGATGGCATGTCCGCCGAAGAGGTTGCCGTCTACACCCGCGAGGCCGCCGATAAGGTGGGCGCTACCAAGATGGACCGCCCTGAAGATATGCAGGTCCACCCAGACTCTGAGAAGGTCTACGTGGCCCTGACCAATAACTCCTACCGCGGTGCTACCGGCGAAAACGCCAAGAAGAACAAGGAAGATCCGATGGAGTGGGCTCCCGTCAAGGAAAATAAGAACGGTCTGGTCATGGAGATTGAAGATGACCACGCTGGTGAAAAGTTCACCTGGAATCTCTTCCTGGTCTGTGGCGATCCGAAGGAGGCCAATACCTACTTCGGTGGCTTTGACAAGGAGAAGGTATCCCCAATTTCCTGCCCGGATAACTTGGCCTTTGATAACCACGGCAATATGTGGATTTCCACCGACGGCAACGCGCTCGAGTCCAACGACGGCCTCTACGCCGTAACCACCGAGGGCGATACCCGCGGTGAGCTCAAGTGCTTCCTGACCGTGCCGGCGGGCGCCGAGACCTGCGGCCCCATCGTCACCGATGAGCGCGTGATGGTCAACGTCCAGCACCCAGGCGAAACCGATGACGCCACCTTTGAAAAGCAAACCTCCCACTGGCCAGAGGGGGGCACGTCCACCCCACGCCCAGCAGTGGTTGTGGTGTGGAAGAAGGACGGAAATATCGGCGTCGATAAGAATTAAACGCCACTCGGTTTAAGCACCCACCGCGCGGCCCTCGTTCCTCCCGGAGCAGGGGCCGTGCTTTTCGTCTATCCACTGCGACTGAACTAAGAGGTGTACTCCGACCCGCCTGCCAAATATAAATCTGCCCACCGGTCTCCCCCACAAGCAAATAGATACGTGAGTTATGGCATACTGTCCGCACGTGTGAGACACGCCACCTTCCCGCCTATGAGGAGACACACACTATGAACTCTCTTGTCCTCGCCATTGTCGGCATCGCGATGATGGCCGCCGGCTACCTGCTCTATTCCAAGTTCCTGGGAAAGAGCATCTTCCGGTTATCTGAGAACTACACCACCCCAGCGCACCGCCTCAAAGACGGCGTGGATTATGTTCCCACCAATAAATATGTGCTGTGGGGCCACCACTTCACCTCCGTGGCGGGTGCGGCACCGATTATCGGCCCGGCAGTGGCCGTCATTTGGGGCTGGCTCCCGGCATTCCTGTGGGTCACGTTAGGCACCTTCTTCATCGCCGGCATGCACGACTTGGGTGCGCTGTGGGCCTCGCAGCGACACAAGGGTCAGTCGATTGGTACGTTGTCGGGGCGCTACATCGGCAAGCGCGGGCGCAACCTCTTCCTCATCGTGATCTTCTTGCTGCTGCTCATGGTCAATGCCGCGTTCGCCGTGGTGATTTCGAACCTGCTTATTTCCACGCCCTCGGCGGTCATTCCTACGTGGGGTGCCATTGCCGTCGCGCTGCTGATTGGCCAGGCCATCTACCGCCTGAACTGGAACCTGCCGCTGGTCTCCCTCGTGGGCGTGGTGGCGCTGTACTCGCTGATGGTTTTGGGCGACCGCTTCCCGGTCGTGTTGCCGGAGACGGTCCTGGGCATTCCCGCCAACGGCGTGTGGATCATCCTGCTATTTATCTACGCCTTCATCGCCTCGCTGCTGCCGGTGTGGGTGCTGCTCCAGCCGCGCGATTACATCAATGGCCTGCAGCTTTTCGTGGGGCTTATTATCTTGTACGGCTCCTTCCTCATCACCCGTCCGGAGCTCGCCGCCCCAGCCGTGCGTGAGAACGTTCCTGACGGCACCCCGGGGATTTTCCCGCTGCTTTTTGTCACCATCGCCTGCGGCGCCATCTCTGGCTTCCACGGCATCGTGGCCTCGGGCACCTCGTCTAAGCAGATTGATAAGGAAACCGATGTCCGCTTCGTGGGTTACTTCGGCGCTGTGGGCGAGGGATTGCTGGCGCTCGGCACCATCATCGCCACCACCGCTGGCTTTAAGACCCTGGCGAATTGGGAGGAAATCTACGCCGAGTGGAACGCCGGCGGCGTCAATGCCTTCGTGCAAGGCGGCGGCGCGCTGATGAACGAGGGCCTGGGCATTCCCACCTCGCTGTCTGCCACCATCCTGGCGACGATGGCCGTGCTCTTCGCCGCCACCACCATGGACTCCGGCGTGCGCCTGCAGCGCATCGTGGTCCAGGAAATTGGCGAGATCATGGGTATCCGCATCACGGCCCTAGTCTCTACCATCATCGCGGTGGGCCTGGCCTTCGGCCTGACCTTCTCTGCGGGCGCGGACGGCTCCGGCGGCATGACCATCTGGCCGCTCTTCGGTACCACCAACCAGCTCATGGCCAGCCTGTCCTTGGCCATCGTCGTGGTCATCCTCACCCATCTGCGTCGGCCTACCCTGCCGGTTATCATCCCGCTCATCTTCGTCACCATCATGTCGCTGTGGGCAGCGCTGCTACAGCTCAAGTCCCTGTTCGCGGATCAGAACTGGCTGCTCTTCGGCATGGACGTCGTCATCGTCATCGCCTCCATCTGGGTCATCGTGGAGTCGATCGGCGCTATCTCCAACGCACGCAAGGAACCGCCGCTGGAGTGGACCGACGACGATTCCGACGCTCCCCTTCCCCAGCATGCTCGACAAGCTTAAGGCCTTCGGTGCGGGGCTCAACGAGTTCTACCAAGCCCCGTACCGCGCCGTCTTTGCCAAGGCCCAGCAGCAAGAAGATGACCTATTTATGATGCTGGTGGCCTCGGAGGCGCTCGGCATCCCCAACCCCGCCAGCTACTACACGCTGGAGCTATTGCCGCTGGTTTACGAAGATTTCCACGCCTGGCACACGCGCATGGGCATGGATAAATCACCCGTGGAGAATATTCAATGCTGCTAGAAACCGCGCCCATCATGTTCTTTGGTGGCAAGGGCGGCGTGGGCAAGACCACCCTCGCCACGGCCACGGCCCTGTCCCTTTCCCAGGACCATAACGTGCTATTGGTCTCCACGGATCCGGCGCACAACCTGGGACATATCTTTGATGCCACGCTTTCCGATGCCCCCACTCACCTCACCCCGTCCCTCTCCGCCATCGAGCTCGATCCGGCACGAGCCACCGAGGAACACCTCGCGACCGTGGGTGCCTCGATGCGCCGGTTCATGCCGGAGCATCTGCACGGCGAGGTTAAAAAGCACTTGGATTTGGCCCGGCAATCCCCCGGCACGCAGGAGGCAGCGCTCTTAGAGCGCATGGCCACCTTGGTCGCTAACGCGGACGAGTATGACTACCTCATCTTCGATACCGCCCCGTCCGGGCACACCTCCCGGCTGATGGCCCTGCCAGAAATCATGGCTTCCTATACCGATGGGCTGCTTGCCCGGCGCGAGAAGTCCGATAAATTCGGCTCATTGGTGCGCGGGATGTCCGCGGAATCCGGCGCCGATAATGATCCGGTGGACCGGCGCAATCAGGAAATCCGCGCCACGCTCTTCCAGCGCCGCGAGCGCTTCGAGCACCTGCGCACTGCGCTGACCTCAAAGAAGACCGTGTTCCACATCGTGCTCACCGCCGAGCGCCTGCCCGTCTTGGAATCTTCCGAGTTCCACGCGGATCTCACCGGCAATGGCGTGCGGGTGGGCTCCATGCTGGTCAACCGCCGCACGCCTGCGGACCAAGGCGAGTTCTTGGCCTCCCGGCGCGCCGCCGAGGACGAGGCCCTGGCGCTCTTGCACGATAAGCTTCCCGATACCCCAGTCCACGAGATCCCCTGGCTCCCAGAAGAGGTGGGAAGCCCCGAAGCCGTGGCGCGGCTGGCAGAGCATCTATAGCGATCTGGAGCGATCTCTAACTGCCCATCCAGCACCCAGCGACCTCGGGTGAGATCGCAGTCTGCTAAAACGGTGAATATGACTTTGCTCACCAATGACTTCCTGTCCCAATTGCGCGAGGAGGCTGCAGCGGACTCCCAGCTGCGCGTCGCGCGCAATGCCATTACCAGCGTAGGGGTGGCCAAGGCGGCCCTCGACCGCGACCGCATTACCGCCCTCAACCCCACTACCGAGGTAAAACTCGATAGCCTCAGCGTCACCGATCAGATGCGCTCCGGGCGCTGCTGGATGTTTGCCGTGCTCAACGTATTCCGCCACCGCGCGGCCAAGGAGCTCAACATCGATGACTTTGAGTTTTCCTTTACCTACCTGCAGTACTTCGACAAACTAGAGCGCGCCAACTTCGCGCTCAACCAGCTGTTGGATCTCACCGAGGATGGCACCGACTGGGATGACCGCGACGTGGCTACTTCCCTCGAGCTCACAGGCGAAGACGGCGGCTGGTGGTCATTTTTCACCAACCTCGTGGACAAGTACGGCGCCGTCCCGGCCGAGGTCATGCCGGAGGTGCACTCGTCCGGCCACACCGACCAGATGAACCGCGATATCGCCACCATCATCCGCCGCGCCGCGCACCGTGCGGTGGAAGGCGAGGGGGATCGCGGGGGCATTATCAAGCAAGCCCGCACCGATATACAACGCGTGCTCGCCATTCACCTGGGCACCCCGCCGGAGGAATTTACGTGGAGCTACCGCACCAAGGACGAGCAATTCTTCCGCGTGCACTCCACCCCGCGCGAGTTTGCGGATAAGTACCTGCCGAAGTTAGACGAGTACGTCGTGCTTGCCGATGACCCACGTACCACCAACGACAAGCACCGCTACTACACCAGCGCTGGAGTAAATAACCTCGCCGGTGGACAGGCCGCCGGTTACCTCAACGTTGATGTGGACGAACTGCGCGCCGCCGCACGCGCCAGCATCAACGCCGGCGACCCGGTGTGGTTTAGCTGCGATGTCTCCCGCCAGTTCTCCTTCCAGAACGCCGTGTGGGACGAAGGCCTCGTTGATACCGATGGCCTCTACGGTATCGATTCCACCATGAGCAAGGAGGAGCGCTTTACCTCCGGCGAATCTGCACCCACCCACGCGATGGCGCTGACCGGAGTTGATGGTGCACCCCGTGCATGGCGCGTGGAGAACTCCTGGGGCACCAAGCCGCCGCGCAAGGACGACGCCGACGAGGTACCCGGCAAGGGCTTTGCCACGATGTCGGATGAATGGTTCGGCGAAAACGTCTTCCACATCGCCGTGCGCAAGGAATTCCTCACTTCCGAGCAGCAGCAAGCACTAGAGACCGAGCCCGTTGAGCTTCCCTTCTGGGACCGGATGAACTAAGGAGCATCGAAAAATGAATGAGATTAATCCACAGGAAGTTCACACCACCAACGCCACCCTCACCAGCGAGCCGGCCATCAGGGCGGCGCGGAATGCGGTGGCGCAGGAGGGCATCGATAAGCTGAGCGTCGACCGCGACCTCGTGCGCGAGCTCACCACGGCGACCAGCCACAAGCTCGATAAGTGGGGCGCGGCCAACCAGAAGGCTTCTGGCCGCTGCTGGATTTTTGCGGGCCTGAATTCCCTGCGCGGTGACATCATGGACCGCACCAACATCAAGGATTTCGAGCTTTCGCAGACCTACCTGTACTTCTACGACAAGCTGGAAAAGGCCAATTGGTTCCTCACCGCGGTAGACGAGCTCAAGGAGCGCGATATTACGGACCGCACCTTGACTAAGCTCATGGATGACCCCATCGGCGATGGCGGCCAGTGGTCCATGTTCGTCTCGCTGGTGGAAAAGTACGGCGTGGTGCCCAAGTACGCCATGCCGGAGACCGCGTCCTCCGAGTCCAGCGCCATGCTCAACCGCAACCTGCAGACCGTCCTGCGCCGCGCCTCCCACCAGATCCGCGCGGGCAAGTCTGGGGCACAGGAGCAGGCGCTTGCCGATGTCTACCGCATCCTCACCGCCAACCTCGGCCTCCCGCCCACAGAGTTCCAGTGGCAGTACCGCGATAAGGACGATAACTTCCACCGCGAGGGCACCTATACCCCGCAGGACTTCGCCCGCGAGTACCTCCCCAAGGACCTGGGCGAGTATGTCTGCGTGGTCAATGACCCGCGCAATTCCTACGGTGAGCTCTACACCGTGGACTACCTAGGCAACGTCGCCGGTGAAAAGGTCACCTACCTCAACGCCCCGGTTGAGGTATTGCGCGATGCCACCCGCTCTGCCATCGAGGATGGCCAGCCCGTCTGGTTCGGCTGCGATAACAGCCAGCAATCCGATGCCGATAGCGGCGTCTGGGCCAAGCGCCTGCACGATTATGAGGGGCTGTATGGGGTGGAAATGGGCATCGAAAAGCCAGACCGCCTCCGCCTGCACGAGTCCTTGATGACGCATGCGATGGTCTTTACCGGCGCAGATGTTGCCGAGTCCGGCGAGGTCACCCGCTGGCGCGTGGAGAATTCCTGGGGCACCGAGAAGGGCGATAAGGGCTTTTGGACCATGGCCGATGACTGGTTTGACGAGTACGTCTTCGAAATCGCCGTCCACCCGTCCCGCCTGCCTGGGCAATACCAGGAAGCGCTCAAGTCCACCGAGATCACCACCCTGCCGGCGTGGGATCCGATGGGCGCGCTGGCGAACTAACGTGGCGCGGCGCCGGGAGGACCCGCGCCGCGAAAAATCGCATCGCGAAGATTCGTGCCGCGAAGTCTGTAGCGTTCGCCGATGTAGATGCGTGGCGTGAAGCTGCGCTCGTTTGCGTGGCGTGACGCGGTAGCCTCACGCCACGTGGCGGACGTACAGCATGCAGGTAAGGTCGCGGTCCTTATCGATGGAGATTTCCTTCTCCCCACCCGCTCAAAACCGCGGGAATCGTAGAACTGATAGGTGCAGCCATCGTCGGTGTAGAGGTAAATATCCTTGCCGGGGTGGCGCTCCTCAAAGGCCTCGAGGAGCGCGGTGCCCACACCCTTCACACCCGAGTTTGGGTCAGCGACGAGGAAGCCGATTTCACCATCCACGGTGTTTTCGGCCAAGTAGCTTAACAACATGTCCTCGTTCGCGGCATCGTAGTCACCGCGGTGACCGCCAGGGCGCAGGCTGTTGAAGAGATCCACGGCCTTGACATAGGCCTTGCGCCACCACGGATACGGCAGCGCTGGTTCGCCTTTAATCGATGCCAAAATCACGCCGAGGAAACGCCCATCATCGGCATAGGCTGCCAAGATATCGGTGGCTTGGGCGCGCTCTAAATCCCAAAAATAACGGCCATAGGCACGCTCGAAGCGCGGGTTCTTCACAAACCAATGCAGGTGCATGCCTTCGATGGCAAACTCAATCGCCTTGGGTTCATCGCGCGGATCAAGGTCGCGGATGTGGATTTCGGTCATTAGTCCTCCGGGGATTGGTTTTGCTCGCGCTGCTTTTCTCGCTCGAGCTCGGCCTTAGCCTCGTGCTCTTCAATATTAGTGAAACCAATCCCCAGCGGCAGGCCAACGTTGTCAATTACTCTGACCCCGCCAATGGTGGCAGCGACCAGCAGGCGGGCATCGCCCTCGGCAGGCGGTTCGCCCAGATCGCGGCCGCGCAATTCTAAGTATTCCGGTTCTACTCCGGCGGCTTCTAGGACACCTGCGGCAACCTCGCGGACCTTTTCCGCGCCCGCCTCTGCGGCGTGTGCCCCAGCGGTAAGCGCGGCGGACAGGGCGGCTACGTCCTCGCGCTTATCTTCAGGCACGCGCGTATTGCGCAGGCTCATCACTACGCCATCGGGCATGCGCACGGCGGGAACGCCCTGCACACGAACCCCCAGGTGCAAGTCCTGCACCGCATGATGAATGGCCAAGAGCAGCTCGTAGTCCTTCTCACCGATAAGCACATCGGTGGGCGATAGCGCCATCATCAGCGTGAGGTAAAGGGTGAGTTCGCCAGACAAATCGGGCTCTAAGCCTGCTGGGAAGTCTGCGGCGTCGCGAGGCGAGATTGTAATCCGGCGGCCATGCGGCCAGAGCTTCTCGGGAGTGTAATCCCAAATGACATCCACGCCCTCGGCGCGCAGGAGATCTACGTCCTCGCCGCGAGGCTCTTGGAGAGCCACGACGGTCACCGCGCCACGAATACGGCGGGCCGCTCGCACCAGCGCGATATGCCCTGCATGCACGCCGGTGGTCAGTGGTACGAAGGCCACGGGGCGACCGGTCTTGCGCAGGGCGCTTCCCACCATGCGGATGCGATCGACCTCGCTGACAACGGTGGCTTGTCCCATCTTCAAGCTCATCGGGATTCCTCCTGCAAGGCCCACATTTCTAATTCGGTGCGGTCTTCTACTTCGCCTAAGCGCCGAGCGGTTTCTAAGTAGTGGCGGCGCATTCCGGGATCCGTGGCCCCGCGATAGGCCGCAATGATGTCCTCTGAATCGATGTCGAATTCGGACGGTGGAATCTCATCGAACTCGGCAAAGAAATTGGCTTCAACGGCAGCTGCTAGATGCAGGCGGCTAAGCATTTCTATGTAGTAGGAGCGGGCGGCGAAGGCGGGACGCTCGGCATCGGAAAGCGGCACTGCGTGCGCCCGGAATTCGCTCAATACGAAGTCAGCAATGCTCTCACCCAGCTCATCCAGCGTGGATACTGCCCAGCGCCCGCCTGCCATGGGCGCTATTGCCGCCACGATGCAACCGTGAGTCTCCAGCGGATCGAGGCCTTGCACGCCCCGCGACAGGCAGGTATGGAAAGCGATCAGGCCCTTGTGCACGTGGTCCTCGACAAGCTCTACAGCAGCATCCAACCGTGTCTCACCCACCGCTAGAATCAACGCCTGGAAGGAGCCAAGCTCGGCCGGATCATCAAGCATCTCCACGGTATGGCCAGCGCGCTCCATGGCATTGGCTAGGGAAATCCCGGCGAGGCTGCGCCCGAAAAGGGCAACACGCATGCGCGGTGGACGCATTTATTTATCCTTCTTCATCTGTGCCAGAAGCTCCGAGACGGACACGGAACCATCGCGCTGTTCATCGCTGCGGCGGCGACCACGGGTCTGCTGCTGGCGGCGCGTGGCCGCTTGCTTCTGCTCAGCAGCCACGTGGTGTCCCGAGCCCTTGTATTCCTCGCGCGCATCCTTGCCGGTGGTCTGCTGCGGGATGTTCTGGGTCACCGCATCGGAAGCCTGCTCAGCTGCGGTATCAGCCTCTGGCTTGCGGTGGCTACCGCGGGCGCCAGAGTGCGCCGCGCTGCCGGTTCCCGCGTGCTGGGAGCCTTGGCGCTTGATGTCAGAATCTCCGCCCGAATCCCAGCGTACGGCCTGGAAGCTGCCGGTATCGAAGGAAACGTCCTTTGGCTTCTGGTCCGCGCTGGCTGGCATGGGGGCATCGGCAAGCTGCTCGGTCCGGGAAGAGCTACGCTGCGCGCGGGTGTTTTCGCTGATGATGTCATTGAGCGGGTTGGAGTCCGCGTGCGCGCCGGAGGGTTGATTGCCTAGGCGGCCAGCGATGGCATCGGCAGACGGCGCACCGGAAGACGCCTGCTCAAAGTCGACGTTTTCTTCCCTGCGGTGGGACGCCGCGGCGGTCTGTGCCTCCAGCTCCATGATGCGGCGTGCCTCCGCGTGCAAGGCGGCGGGCTCGTAGGTGAACTCGTGGCCGGACAAGTCCTCAATCTGCTTCCGGATAGAGGCCAGCTCGGTGCGGATCTCGTCGAGGATCTGCTGATCCGGTAGCTCCTTGCCTTCGGCTGCGCGGGCCTGCTTGAGCTCCGCGCGGTGGGCGCGCTCCTGCAGCTCCAGCTTGGTCACGGATTCCTCGGCCTGGCGGCGGTAGCGCATCACCAAGAAAAAGCCCACCACCGCGGCCCACAAGGCGGCGATGAGCGCAATCTTGAGCGCCGCTGCCGAGCCGGAAATGAGCATAACGATGCTGGCGATAACGGCCAAGATGACGAGGGCGATAATCCCAATTTGTCCCCAATCCGGCGAGGACGACGAGTTTTTGGAAGAAGAGCGCGGCTGAGTCATGTTCCCTAATGTACCGCTTGAAGCCCGTCCGGTGGCGGCGGGGTCTCGCAGTGTCGCTCCAATCGCAGGCCAGCCGCGGACATGACGATGCCGCCAATCGCGGATGCGAGCACTCCCACCAGATCATCGGAAGCCGCGACAAGGGTGCCCGCATTCGGGATGACGTAGACCGCCACCCCTGCATAGAGCCCGCCGACGATCGCACCCGTCCACGCCGAGGCCTTGCCCACCAGCATAAACTGCGCGATGGTCATGGGATTAAGCTGCGAGTTATCCAACCCGATGCCGTGATCCTCATCGGTGGCCTTATCTACCTTCCAGGTAAGCCCCAAACACACCACCACCATGAGCCACAGCGTGGCTGAGACCGTGACTGGGATGGCCATCATGGAGCCATAAAAGCGCGTGGTGAGGATGGCCGCCGCGGCGGCCATGAATACCCCTACGCCGATAAGCGCACCGAACGAGGTTCGTTTCATAACTCCTCCATCAGGCCCAAGCGGTGGATATCGGCGGTCTCCTGCGGGTTCAATGCGGCAACCAGCGCGGAGACATCCTGTCCCTTCAACTTAGCAGCGCCATCGGCGGCTAACCAGGGAATAAGCACGAATGCGCGCTCGTGGGCAAAGGGGTGTGGGACGGTAAGTTCCGGATCGGAGGAGCTGTAGCCCTCAATATCGACGATGTCCACATCCAGGGTGCGTGGGCCCCAGTGGCGCACGCGCACGCGCTCTGCGGCTTCCTCCAGCTTCTGGCCGCGCCGTAAGAGCTCCAGCGGGCTCTCTTGGACGTCCACGATGAGCACCGCATTCAAAAATTCATCCTGGTCCGTTACTCCCCACGGCGGGGTGGCATAGACGGGCGAGGCCGCCACGATGTCCTCACGGAACTCCGTAAACACCGTCCGCAAAAGCTCCACGCGGTCATCCATATTGGAGCCGATGGATAGTACCGCGCGCATTACTTACTCCCGGGGTTCGTGCCGGGGCGCTGCGCGTCGGCTCCCTTCGGAGTCCCCTCCTGCGAGGCGAGCCGTGGGGCACCGGTGCGCGCGTGCTTGCGGGAGCGGCGGGCGACGACGGCGACATCGGCAAAAGTGCGCGGTATCGGCGCCTTAGGTTTGTGCACGGTCACTTCCACCGCGTGCAGGTCTGCAAAAGAATCCATGATGGTATCGGCCACCTCGCTAGCGACGGTCTCGATGAGGTCGCGGGAGGGGCCTTCGACGATGCTGGCGGCGACATCGGCAAGCTCTGCGTAATTGATGGTTTTGGTCAGATCATCGTGAGCTGCGGCCTCAGCAAACTCGGACCAGCAGGTGATATCGACGATGAAGGGCTGGCCGGTGCGCTTCTCCTCCTCAAAGACGCCGTGGTAGCCAAAGCATTCCAGGCCGGTTAATTCGATGCGATCTGCCATGGTTAATTCCTTTCCGTACCCATCGCGGTAGAGGTCACTGAGCCAGTGCCGGTGGCGGCATTGCGGTAGCTGCCGGTGGCATTGGCGCCGCCCACATAGGACTTGCCGGCGTTCCACGCGGCGGCCACGTCGACGGCATCGCGGGATACGCCCACCTCGTGCACGCGCACGCCCCACGCACCCATCTGGGCGGAGATGGCGGTCACGGCGGCGGTGGCGGGATCAGCAAGCAGCGGGCTGGCCTCTACCCCGCGGTCTTCCCGGATGGCAGCGAGGAAGCGCTTGCGCGAGGCGCCCACCAAGATGGGGAACTCGCCATCTAGAAACTCGGGCAGGGCCTTAAGCAGCGCCCAGTTATCCTGCGGGCTCTTGGCAAAGCCGAGGCCCGGATCCAGCACGACATTTTCCTTTTTCACGCCCGCATCCAGGGCGTTATTGCTCAGGCGGGCGAGGGTCTCGTGCACATCGCGGACCACATCGCCGCCGTGATCCGCCGTGCCCGCCGCGGATCCGAACGCGCCTTCCTGCAGCGTGCGCCAGTGCATGAGGCAGACGGGCACGCCGGCATCGGCCATGGCGGCATACATTTCAGGATCGGCGAGGCCGCCAGAGACATCATTAATCATGTCCACCCCAGCCGCGGCCGCAGCGGTGGCAACCGAGGCGCGCATCGTATCCACCGAGGTGCGAATGCCCTGCTCGTGCAGCGCCCGGATGACCGGGACCACGCGGTCGGCTTCTTCCTGCGCCTCCACACGCACCGCGCCCGGGCGGGTGGATTCGCCGCCCACATCGATCATGTCCGCGCCCTGTTCCACCAGCTCGCGGGCATGAGTGGTGGCGGCGTCAAAGTCGAGCCACCGCCCACCATCGGAAAAGGAATCCTTCGTAACATTCACGATGCCCATGACGAGCGTGCGCTTCGCGATGGTCAATTCTCCAACTGAGGAAGCCGGGTGCACTGCGTTCTCCTTTTCGCTCGACAAACTCTACTGCGTACGCGCTACGTACGGATGAAGCTCAACACTTCCGCGCGCGAGGTCGCGTTATTTTTGAACCCGCCGCGCACCGCGGAGGTCGTTGTGGTCGCTCCCGGCTTGCGGATGCCGCGCATGGCCATGCACAAGTGCTCGCACTCGATGACCACGATGACGGATTGGGCCTCGAGGACATCCACGAGGGCATCGGCAATCTGCTGGGTCAGGCGTTCCTGGACCTGCGGGCGCTTGGCGTACATATCCGCCAGGCGCGCCAGCTTGCTCAGCCCGGTGACGTGCCCGTCCTTGCCGGGGATATAGCCAATATGCGCCACCCCATAAAACGGCACGAGGTGGTGCTCGCAGGTGGAGTAGATGGGAATATCGCGCACCAGGACCAGTTCCTGGTGGTCCTCGGCGAAGGTCTTGTGCAGCACCTCCGTCGGGTCCTCGTGCAGGCCGGCGAAGACCTCGCGGTAGGCGCGGGCCACTCGTGCCGGGGTTTCGCGCAGGCCTTCGCGGTCAGGGTCCTCGCCCACGGCAAAGAGCAGCTCGCGAACGGCCGCCTCCGCCCGCTCCTGGTCATACGGTGCGCGGGCGGGCACCTGCTGGTTATCAGTGTGATTTTCAGACATGCACGTACTTCTTACTCTTTATCATCGCGCGACTTTTCCGCATCGCGCGCGTAGGGATTATCGCGGTGGGAAGACTCATTCCAGCCTGGGGTGAACCATTGGCTGGTTTCTCCCTCTGGCTTGTGGTGCTTGCCCCTGCTTTCCGATGCCGAATCCGATCGCCCTTCCCCGCCGTCGCGCTCCCCGCGGTCGTTGCGGACGTGATCGCTCCGGTCGGCGCGGTCGCCGCGCTCGCTCTGGTCCGCGCGGTTGTTCTGGTTGTTTCGGCCGCTGCGGCCATCGCTGCGGCCGCTGCGGTTCTCGGAATCGCTACCGCCGCCGTGCAGCTCGCGCACTGTTTCGGGGTTCACGTAGTCGCCAGCGTGCTGGCCAAAGTTAAAGCCAACCTCGCCCTTGAGCTCTTCGCCGGCGAGGCGGCGCTCGCGGGCGGCCCGGGAGGCATCGAGAAGCGTCATGCGTTTAGGAAGCTCCTCGCCGCGCTCCTTGGCCAGCTCGACCGGCGTCTTGACCGGCGCATAACCAATCTGGCGCGGGAAACGATCGTCTTCGCCGGGGAAGACATCATAGGCATCGCGCGGCACGATGCCGTCGAAGATGCTCTCCAGGTCCGGCCGGCGCAGGGTCTCCTTCTCAAGGAGAGCCTCGGCCAGCTTGTCCAGGAACTCGCGGTTGGTGCGCAGGATGTCGTAGGCCTGCTCGTGCGCGCGCTCGAGGAGGTAGCGCATCTGCTCGTCGATCTTGGCGGCAACGTCATCCGAGTAATCGATGGAGCCGCCGCCCCCGCCCATCTGGCTGAATGGATCGCCCTGCTCCTGGCCGTACTTAACGGTGCCCAGGTCGGGCGAAAAGCCGTATTCCGTCAGCATCGCGCGGGCGATCTTGGTGGCGTTCTCGATATCGGAGGACGCGCCGGTGGTGGGAGCACCGAAGACCAATTCCTCGGCGGCGCGGCCGCCCATGGCAAAGACCAAGCGGGAAAACAGCTCGTCGCGGGTGTACATGCCCTTGTCGTCTTCCTGCGAGGTCATGGCGTGGCCACCGGTGCGGCCGCGGGCCAGGATGGTGACCTTGCACACGCGCTCGATGTCCTTGAGCGCCCACGCGGACAGGGTGTGGCCGCCCTCGTGGTACGCGGTGACCTTCTTCTCGTGCTCGGAGATGATCTTGCCCTGGCGCCGTGGCCCGCCCACCACGCGGTCGGTGGCCTCTTCCAGCGCGTCATAGGTAATGACGTTGCCGCCGATGCGGGCGGTGAGAAGCGCGGCCTCGTTAAGCACATTGGCAAGGTCCGCACCGGACATGCCGGCGGTGCGCTTGGCCAGCTGCGCCACATCGACCTCTTCTGCCAAGGGCTTGTCCTTGGCGTGCACGCGCAGGATCTGCTCGCGGCCGGCCAGGTCCGGGTTGGTGACCGGAATCTGGCGGTCGAACCGGCCCGGGCGCAGCAACGCCGGGTCCAAAATATCGGGGCGGTTGGTGGCCGCGATGAGGATAACGCCCTCGCGGTCGCCAAAGCCGTCCATCTCAACCAGCAACTGGTTCAGGGTCTGCTCGCGCTCATCGTGTCCGCCGCCGGTACCGGATCCGCGCTGGCGGCCCACGGCGTCGATCTCGTCCACGAAGATGATGCACGGGCTGTGCTCCTTGGCCTGCTTGAACAGGTCGCGCACGCGGGAGGCACCGACACCGACGAACATCTCCACAAAGTCCGAACCGGAGATGGAATAAAACGGCACACCGGCCTCTCCCGCAACGGCGCGGGCCAACAGCGTCTTACCGGTGCCCGGAGGGCCATAAAGCAGCACGCCGCGCGGAATCTTCGCGCCCAAGTCGTGGTAGCGGGTCGGATCTTCCAGGAAGTCCTTGATTTCCTGCAGCTCATCCACGGCCTCATCCGCGCCGG
The DNA here is from genome assembly GCF_030227225.1 of Corynebacterium rhinophilum. Classification (GTDB taxonomy): domain Bacteria; phylum Actinomycetota; class Actinomycetes; order Mycobacteriales; family Mycobacteriaceae; genus Corynebacterium; species Corynebacterium rhinophilum. The sequence goes on along the minus strand of NZ_JASPHQ010000007.1, from coordinate 17,366 downwards.
CAACGTCCTCGAAGGTATTGGTCGGCATATCCTTGGTCAGCTCCTTGGCCTTGGAGCCGCCGATGCCGAACATGCCACCGGCGCCCTGCTGCATGCGGGACATGAGCCAGAACAGCAGGCCGAAGAGGATGACCATCGGCAGCAGGAAGCTGAGCATGGAGCCCAAGAAGGAATCCTGGGTGACGTTGGTCTGATACTTCTCCGCACCCGAATCCTTGACCGCATCAAAGACCTGCTCGGAGGCGCGTGCGGGGTACTGAGACACGATCTCTTCAACGCCCTCGCGCTCTTCTACCGTGATTTCGTCCTTGAGCTTGATGCGCAGGCGCTGCTCGCGGTCATCAATTTCTACTTCGTCAACGTTTTTATCCTGCAGCTGTTTTAGGGCCACGGAGGTATCCGCGTCCACGTATCCGCGGGTCTCGTTGCTAAAGAACGTAAAGGCATACAGCGCTACGAGGATCAGCGCCGCAATGCCGCCGTAGCGAAGGAGTTTATTGTTTTTCATTACTGCGCGATTTTAGTTGGTGGTATAGACATCAGGGTGAAGGGTGCCCACAAAGGGCAGGTCGCGGTAGCGTTCCGCGTAGTCAAGGCCATAGCCAATGACGAACTCATTGGGGATATCAAAGCCCACATCGAGCAGATCGATCTGCGCCTTTACCACTTCCGGCTTGCGCAACAAGGTCACCACATTGAGCGACTTCGGGTTGCGCCCCCGCAGGTTGCGAATGAGCCAGGATAGCGTCAGGCCCGAGTCGATGATGTCCTCCACAATGACCACATCGCGCCCGGCAATATCGCGGTCCAAGTCCTTCAAGATGCGCACCACCCCAGAAGAAGACGTGGAGGCGCCGTACGAGGAGACGGCCATAAACTCCAGCTCCGAGGGGATGGATAGCTTGCGCGCGAAGTCCGTCAGGAAAAAGGCCGCACCCTTTAATACGCAGACCAAAAGCAGGTCTTGCTCAGCGTCGGCATATTTCTCAGACACCGCATCCGCCAGCTGCTGGACGCGGTCTTTGATTTCCTCTTCCGTGATGAGGATTGCTTCTACATCGTCTCCGTAGCGGTTTGCGGGGACGGCGAAGTCTTTCTTGTCGTGCACGTGTGCGCTCCTTTAATGACCAGACAATAGTGCCAGTTTGCCACCTATACGTGCTACTTCCAACCTCTGCCCCGCCTGCCGCGCCGAACTCACAGCCACCGGCCCTTGTCCGTGCCAGTTGGTACACAGCTTGCCGATGCCCCCGATCCCCTCCCTCGTCACCTTCACTCCCCGCTCGATGAGCCAGGCTGCAATAGCGCGTCGGCGCCGCGGCTCCGGCAGCGCGGCCAATTCCGCACAGTCCGCGGTGGCCGGCGTGGCGAGGTATTCTTCATCGCGCGCGGTATCCATCGCCGCCTGCGCCAACGCCGGTACCGCATCACCGCCGATAACCCGCGACAACTCTGGGATGATCTCCCGGCGCAGCGCTACCCGCCGAAAATCCGTATCCGCGTTCTGCGGGTCCTGCCACACGTCCAGCCCCAGCTCCGCGCACGCACCCTCCGTATCGGCACGGCGCACTTGAAGGAATGGCCGCACCACGCGCGCGCCTTCCACTATTGCCCGCTCCGGCATGCCGGCCACCCGCCCGCGCAGAGCGCCAAAAAGGAGCGTTTCCGCCTGGTCATCGGCCGTATGCGCCACGGCAATCTCCAGCGGCCCTTCTCCCCCGCGTGCGGCCGCGGACATCGCTCGGTAGCGCTCTTGCCGAGCCACCGCTTCCAGCGAATTCCCCCCTTTGTCCGGCACTTGCACTGCGAGCACTCGTGCCCGCGCACCCAAACTCTCTGCTTGCCGAGCGGCCTTCTCTGCCTGCTCACGCGAACCGTCTTGCAAGCCGTGATCCACGCATAATGCGATTACGTCGTGGCCCTCCGCGATCATCGCCGCGCACAGCGCTAAAGAATCCGCGCCGCCGGATAGCCCCACCGCCACGGCGTGGCCCATCTTCGCCGCGCGGACCGCTCGCCGGCAGCTCAAAAAGTGCGGCGAGACCCGCGGCCAAAACGGCGTTACTCCAGGCTGTGGACTCATTTAGAACTCGTGCAGCGCCGCGGCAAGGTCATCTTGGGCCGCACGCGCCGCCATAATCTCGCCATCATTGACCAAGAACGCAAAGGAATACACGCGCCCGGATTGGCCCTGCGCGGTGCCCGCCAGCGCGGATACCCCCGTCAACGTGCCGGTCTTCGCGCGGACAAATCCGCGCGCCGCTGACTCCCCGTAGCGCTCGTGCAGCGTTCCGTCTCCTCCTGCGACCGGCAGATACGCCGCCAAGGGGCGCAGCTGCGGATCCTCGACCGCGCCGTTAACAATCTCCGCCAGCACGCTCGCGCTCAACCGGTTATCTACAGAAAGGCCCGAGTTGTCCTTGATATCCACGCCGCTGACATCGAACCCGTGCTCGCGCAGCACGTCCAGCGTGGCTTGGGTACCTGCTTGGAAGCTGGGGTTTTTGCCGCGGGCATCGGCAAGCTCGCGGGCAATAGCCTCCGCCATGACGTTATCGGAATGCCGCACCATCTCCAGCGCGCGCTCGCCTAGGGGATCCGACTCAACGCTGGCCAGCTGCTCTGTGCCTTCCGTCACCGTGCCGGGGGCGAATTTATCCGTGCCCAGGCGTTTGGCCAGCTCGCCCGCAACATCGAGGGCCGGGGTGTGGCTGCGCGGCACATCGCCCTCCGTAGCGCCCATGCGCCCGCCGTACAACATGGCCGGCTCCATGGGCGCGACGAAACCCTCGTCGACGTTTTCCGGATCCCAGCCCGGCGCCTGCGGCTCGCCCGCCCACGCGGAGGTATCGATGTACACGCCCGCCACCTGGGTGCCGGTCTTTTTAATCTGATCCGCCAGGTCATCGAGCTGCTCGTTGGTCATCCAGACATCGCCAGCCGCCTTGATCACCACATTGTTCGGGTCCTTGCCGCGGTAGACCTTGGTAGTAATCCGCTTCGACTCATCCAGGGCCAGCGTTGCCGCGGCGGTGGTCAGCACCTTCGTCGACGAAGCCGGGGTCAGCGCCTTATCCTCATCACTCTCCCAGACCACCGTGCCGGTCTCACTATCGATTACCTGCCCGCCAAAGGTAGCCAAATCCTCGCTCTTGCCCAGCTCATCGAGCTTTGCGCTGAGCGCCGCAAAGTCCACGTCCTGCGCCTTAGCCAGCTGCAGGGGATTTTCCGGGGCCTGCACCGTTTCGGCCTCGCCATGCGAAAGATCGCCGTACTCGCGCTGGATGCTAACCCCCAGCGCAGCCGTACCCCCGACCGCCGCCGTGACCACCAGCGCGGTTACTGACCACCAAACCTTCTTAGCTTTCATCGCCACTAACCCTAGCGCGGATGGGCGACGCGCTAGACTATTGACAGTAATTAATACCCAATCCCACATGGAGGACACCACTGTGAGCGTTGAAGTAACCATTGAAATCCCAAAGGGCTCCCGCAATAAGTACGAGGTGGACCACGAGTCCGGCAAGGTCTACCTAGACCGCTACTTGTTCACCCCAACGACCTACCCCGCCGACTACGGCTTCATCGACCACACGCTTGGCGAAGACGGCGATCCCCTCGACGCCCTCGTCATCCTCCCCGAGCCCGTTTTCCCCGGTGTCATCGTTGAGGCCCGCATCGTCGGCGTGTTCAAGATGACCGATGAGGCCGGCGGCGACGACAAGCTGCTCGCCGTCATCGATGACCCGCGCTGGGAGCGCTACCAGGACATCGACGATGTGGAACAGCACATCAAGGACGAAATCGAGCACTTCTTCGTCCACTACAAGGACCTCGAGCCCAACAAGGAAGTTTCCGGCTCCGGCTGGGGCGACAAGGCCGAGGCCGAGAAGATTCTGGAAGAGGCCAAGGCTCGCCTGAAGTAGGCTACTGGGTTTCGGGGGCTGCGGGGATTTGGTCGCGGGTTTTTCGCGGCAAAGAAGCCTGCTGTGGCGCCCAAGTGACCCTTTTGGCGCCCAGCTGATGCGTTTTTGCAAATAGGCCACGGAAACCGTGGGGTTTGCGGCCACTATTTGTTAAAACGCATCAAACACGGGCCCAAACACCAGCAGCCCGCCGCAAAACACGCCAACAAACCGCCAAAACGGGCCACACAACCTTCGTTTCGGGGGATCGAGGGATACGAATGGAGATTTTTCGGGGGAAAAGTGCCGCTCAACAAGCGGTACGCCAAGGGGCCGTCCGGATTGCGAACGGCTTCTGCCTGTCAGAGGAGCCGACGCCGAACCAGCTCGCGCGCATCATGAGCGAGCAATGGCCGGATTGCGCGCTCGACGGCTACTCGGCCGCACTCAAGCACGTCGAAAAGCCGCTGCGCTTTCCGCTGGAGTTCCTGCGCAGCTCATCACTGCCGTCGAGTAAGTACTTCACTTCGCGCCGCGCCCGGCCGAAGGGCGCGTTGACCTGGGACGGCGTCACCGTGTGCAATCCGCTACAGGCGGTCGAGGCGATGCCGGAGGATGATGCGGTCGCTTTTCTCGAGGACTTCTACTCCGGCAAGGACGGACTCCAACGGCTAGAGCTGAATAAGCTGGACTACCAGCGGTTTCCGCGGCCGGTAAAGCGTGCGTTGGACAGGGCGATCATCGGCACGGATAGCGTGCCGGAGCGCCAGTTAACGCGCTCCCTCGCGCCGCACTTCACGGTCCAGAACAACATAAAAATAGGCCCCTACCACTGGGATCTGGTGATTAAGGAGCACAAGATTGCCATCGAGGTCGATGGCTACGCCTACCACCGGGGCGAAAACCGCCGCCAGTTTGAGTTGGACAGGCACAAGCTTAACGATGCCGTCCATCGCGGCTGGAAGCCCCTCCACTTCACCGCGACGACGATTGACCACTACCCGGATTTCGTGGTGCAGCAAGTAATGGCCACGGCAAAGAATAAGCGCCCCTTTGCGCGGCCGCCGTGGCAGTGGCACCGCTTGTGGCGGCATGAAGGCGCGCGGCGTTAGAGCAAGGCCCGGCGCAACAGCTGACCGGCGCAAGGCCCAGCGCAGCCACCGGAAACCGGCTATTCCTTGCGGCGGCCGCTGCGGAGAACGTGGCCGCGCAGGGGCTCGACGAGCGCGATGGCGAGGAAGGTCACCGCCCAGCCCACGGCGAGGAAGCTGAAGGAAATGAGGAGCCTCCCGGCGAGGTCGACGCCTTCGTCCCAGACGATGCTCAAGAACATTATGCCGGCGATGCCGGCACCGAAGAGGAAACCGAAGATACTGAGCGCGACGATGGGTCCCATCACGGCGAGGGTGTTCGTGCGGAATTGGAAGCGGCGCGGCACGCCCATCAGGTCGAGGGAGCGGATGAGTTCTTTGTCCTCGAAGGCTGATGATACTTGGCCGAGGAAGATGGACATGCTGGTCAGCGCGAAGCCGAAGAGCAAGGTCAGGACGACCCCGGTGGAGACGTCTCGGAACACGATGCCCGTTTCTTGTTCTTCTTTCATCGCGGTGGCAAGCGCATCGGTGCCATTGGGCGAGCCCATCAGGAAGCCGGCGAGGAAGCCGAAGAAGCCGATGGCCGCGCTTTGCCGCCAGGCGCGGCGGGCGTTGGCGCCCACGCGCTGGCAGGCTACGAGGTGTGCGGTGCCCGGGAGCAAAGCCAAAAGGCGCGCGCCGATTTGCAGGAGGTAGGGCGCGACCAGGTTGATGCTCATGATCACCGCGAAGAGCGGGACGGCCATGGAGATTTCGGGTGGGCCGGATTGGCCTTTGAGCAGGACACCGCCGACGGTGACGATGAGGAGGAAGGCGATGAGGCGCCACCATCGGAAAGCGGCGGGCATCTGGCGTTTAGCCACGCCGAGGGGGCTGACGCGCACGCGCCACATGCCAGCAAGGGCCGCGGCGAGGGCGAGGAGGAAAAGGACTGCGGCCACCGCGAGGTATCCCCACCAGGGCAAGATGATTTCCTCGAAGGCGACGGGGCAGTCCTGGAATTTCACGTGCGCGAAGACGGGGGCGATGAGCACGCTGATGAGCCAGCCCAGCACGATGCCGATGAGGGCTTGGATGCCGGTCTCCACGGCGGCCATGCGCTCGACCTGGTGGGAGCTTAGGCCCAAAAGGCGGAGGGTGGACAGGCGCTGTTCCCGGCCGGAGGCGCCGAGGACGGCGGCCTGCGCGGTCAGGTTGAAGAGTGCGGGAACGATGAAGGCGCAGGCCATGAGCGCGAGGACGAACCAGGGCATGAAGTAGTTTTCCGGGTTTTCGCCGGCGGCGGCGCGCAGGGCGGGCACGGCGTCTTCTGGGTGATGAACGCGCTGCCAGAACATCCAGGTGCCGCCGGCGACGAGAAAGGCGATGGCAGAACCCAGCGTCAGGCTCACGATGGCCAGCACGCTGACAATGCCCGCACCGGAGCGGGCGCGGACGGATTCGCGTTGGAGGCTGAGGACTAGGGTCGCGGTATTCATGGCTGCACCCCCAGGCGGCGGTCATCGTGGATGATGCCGTCGCGGATTTCCACGCGGCGCTGCATCCAGTCCGCCACCTTGGGGTCATGGGTGACCATGACCAGGCTGGCGCCGGATTGGCGCACGGTGGTGGTCAGCATCTGCATGACCTCGTGGCCGGTGGCTTGGTCGAGGGCGCCGGTGGGCTCATCGGCAAAGACGACGCCGGGGTTGGCCACGAGGGAGCGGGCGATGGTCACGCGCTGGGCTTGGCCGCCGGATACTTGGGCGGGGCGGCGCTCCGCGAGATCGCCGAGCCCCAGCTGGTCGAGCAGTGACAGCGCCTTCGAACGGGCCGCGCGCCGGCCCATGCCGTTGAGCATCGCGGGCAGCGCCACATTGTCCAGGTTGGTCAGTTCCGGCAAAAGCTGGCCGTCTTGGAAGACGAAGCCGAAGTGGCGGAGGCGGGTGCGGGAGCGGGCGGCATCGGAAAGCGTGGAGATGTCCGCGTCGCCGAAGCGCACGGTGCCGTCGGTGGGCGTGAGCACGCCGGACATGCAGTGCAGCAGCGTGGATTTGCCGGAGCCGGAGGGCCCCATGATCGCGACGAGCTCGCCTGGGGTGATGTCCAGGGTAATGCCGGCTAGCACGGGGCCGCCGCCAAAATCCTTCGTGATGTCGTGGAGGGAAAGTGTCTGTGTCATGCTGTTCATTTCACCGTGCCGGGCGCGCTATTCCTACAGCGCTAAGGATACTTTCCGGGTAGTGCTAGCTTCACCCCTGCCCGGGGCGCGCGATTAGGCTTGGGGGCGTGTTTTTCAGCAAGAAGCAGGCCACCAGCAATGAGGAGCGGCAGGCGCGGGTCATCGCGGAGCTGACGGCTTCGCGCCGCGCGATTGCGGATGCCTACGAGGTAGAGCGCGCCCGCATCGAGCGGGACCTGCACGATGGCGCGCAGCAATATTTGGTGGCGGCAAGCATGAAGCTCGGTGAAGCCCTGCTGGATGCCACCGGCGCCGAGGCCGAGCTGCTCACCGCCGCGAAGCAGGACGTGGATCGCGGCCTGCGTTCGCTGCGCGCGACGGTGCACGGGATTCACCCGCAGGTCCTCCAGGATCACGGTTTGGTGGCCGCGCTTGCCGATGCCGCCTCCGCCCACGGCCCCCACGTCAGCGTCTACGCCCCACACCCGTTGCCGCGGCTTTCCGCCAGCGTGCTGGCCTGCGGTTATTTCTTCGGCACCGAGGCGCTGACCAATGCCGCGAAACATGCACCGAGCGCGCCGGTCTCGGTGCTCATCACCTCGGATGCGGCCCTGCGTATTTCGGTGGTGGATGAGGGCCCGGGAGGGGCGCGGATGGAGCCGGGGCGCGGGCTTGCCGGCATGTCCGAGCGGCTGGCGGCTTTTGGCGGGGAGATGTCGCTGTCCTCGCCGGAGGGAGGTCCGACGCGGGTAAGGTGCACGATTCCGCTCCTTTTGGAGCGCGGGCAGACGGGAGTATCAGCATGAGTGGATTGAGGATTGTGATTGCGGATGACTCCGCGATCCTGCGCGAGGGCCTTGCCGGGCTCTTGGAGCGCCGCGGCCACGAGATTGTGGGCAGGGCGGGGACGGCGGTGGAGCTGGAGGGAGTCATCGGCAAGCTGAGTGCCCAGTTGCCGGATGTGGTGATTACGGATGTGCGCATGCCGCCGGAGATGGGCGATGATGGACTGAAGGCGGCGGTGGCACTGCGCCGCGCTTATCCGGGCCTGCCGGTGATGGTGTTATCGCAGTACGTGGCACCGGCGTATGCGGTAGCACTTTTTGATTCCCCGGATGCGGGCACCGGGTACCTGCTCAAGGATCGCGTCTCTGAGGTGCGCGATTTCCTGGCCAGCCTGGAAGTGGTGGCCCAGGGCGGCACGGTCATCGATCCGACGGTGGCGCAGGCACTCATGCGCTCCGGGCGCAGCGGGTTGGGCGAGCTCAGCCCGCGCGAGCGCGAGGTCCTGGAGCTGATGTCACGCGGGAAATCCAATAAGGACATCGCCGCCGAGCTGGTGCTCTCGAATGCTGCGGTGGCCAAGCACGTCTCCAATATCTTTACCAAGCTGCGCCTGGACCCCAGCGAGGATAACCGCCGCGTAAAGGCGATTTTGCAGTACCTGTCCGCGGCCACCTACGGCGGCTAGCGCGCGGCACGTAGACTGCGGGGTATGAAAAACGTACAACCCACCGAAGTTCCAGCAGGCGCGCAGCTTATCGATGTGCGCGAAAACGACGAATGGGCCACCGTGCACGCGCAGGGTGCGACCCATATTCCGATGAGTGAGATAACGGGTCGCATCCAGGAAATCGACCCGGACCGCGATATTTATGTGATTTGCCACCTAGGCGGGCGCAGCGCGCAGGTGTGCCAATATTTGGAGAACTCCCTGGGCTGGGATGTTATTAACGTCGAGGGCGGCACCAACCAGTGGGAGGCGGATGGCCTGCCCGTCGTCCGCGATTAATTGGCCTTTACCCATCTTTTGAGATTATGATGATGGTATGGCTTCCACTAATAATTCTGGCATACCAACCTCCCTGCTCGAATCCCCATCCTTCCAGCTAGAGCGCCTGCGCCGTCGCACCCGCGATGGCGTCGAGGTAGCTCTGCAGACCAAGCAGACCACCATCCGCGAGTTCTGGGTGCTCACCTGCCTCGTGGAGGCGGATGCCGCCTCCCAGTCCTTCCTGTCTGATACCTTGGCCATCGACGCCTCCGACATGGTGCGGCTTATTGATGCCCTCGAGGAGCGCGGCTGGGCCAAGCGCGAGCGCGACCCCAAGGACCGCCGCCGCCAAATCGTGGCCTGCACCAAGAAGGGCACCAAGACCTACAAGGACTTGGCGGAGCTCGTCGCCAATGCCGAGGATGACGCGCTCGACGTATCCACCAATAAGCAGCTCAAGCACCTGCGCAAGCTGGCCAAGGCCATCATCGCCGCGGACGAGGACGAGGCATAAGGATGGACGAACCCGAAGAGTGTAGTAGTCCTAATTTAGATCTTCCCAGCGTCCCGCAACAGTTTCTCTTGCGCGATTTGGCCCCGCGCCCGCGCACGTTGTGGGACATTATTACCACCACGGCTGAGATCCATCCGGAAGCCGCCGCGCTTGACGATGGCGAGATCATCACCTACGCCGAACTCGTCCACGAGGTCCAACTGTGGGCCGCAGAGCTGCACGTCAATGGCGTGCGCCGGGGCGATCGCATCGGCATCCGGATGACCTCCGGCAAGCGGGATCTTTACCTCGCCATCCTGTCCACCCTGGCCGCCGGTGCGGCCTACGTGCCGGTGGACGCGGACGATCCGGATGAGCGCGCGGAGATGGTCTTTGGTGAGGCCGATATTGATGGCCTGTTTAGCGATGACGGCTTCCGCTTCCTGCGCGAAACCCCGCGCCACGCGGCAGAGGGCGTCGAGGCCCCGCGGCCAGAAGATACCGCGTGGATCATCTTTACCTCCGGTTCCACGGGCAAGCCGAAGGGCGTGGCCGTAAGCCACCGCTCCGCGGCCGCCTTCGTGGACGCGGAGGCCAGCCTCTTCCTCATCGATCATCCCCACGGCCCGCTTGGCCCGGAAGACCGCGTGCTGGCTGGGCTTTCCGTTGCCTTCGACGCATCCTGCGAAGAAATGTGGCTGGCCTGGGGCCACGGCGGCTGCTTGGTCCCGGCTCCGCGTTCCTTGGTGCGCTCCGGTATGGACCTTGGTCCATGGCTGATTCGCCGCGATATCACCGTCGTCTCCACGGTCCCTACCCTGGCGGGCCTGTGGCCTGCGGAGGCGCTGGATAATATCCGCCTGCTCATCGTCGGCGGCGAGGCCTGCTCCCAGGAGTTGGTGGACCGCCTGGCCACCGAGGACCGCGAGATGTGGAATACCTACGGCCCTACGGAGGCCACGGTCGTCGCCTGCGCGCAACGGATGATTCCGGGGCGCGCGGTTTCGATCGGTTTGCCGCTGAATGGGTGGGATTTGGTGGTCATCGATAAGCAGGGCCAACCCGTTGGCCTGGGCGAGACCGGCGAATTGGTCATCGGTGGCGTGGGTCTGGCCAGCTACTTGGACCCACAGAAGGATGCGGAGAAGTACGCGCCGCTCGAATCCATGGGCTGGCAGCGCGCCTACCGCACCGGCGACCACGTGCGCCTGGAAGAAGACGGCCTGTACTTTGTAGGCCGCGTGGATGACCAGGTAAAGATTGGCGGGCGCCGCATTGAGCTGGGTGAGGTCGACGCAAATGTCGCCGCGCTGGATAACGTCTACAACTCCGCCGTGGCCGTGCAAAAGACCCCCGGCGGTGAATCCGTGCTGGTGGGGTACGTCTCGCTGGAGGATGAGGCGCGCGGATTTAACCACGGCGTGGCCCACGAACGCCTGGCGGAAACCATGCCCGCGGCGCTGGTCCCGCGCATCTGCGTGATGGATGAGCTTCCGGTGCGCACCTCCGGCAAGGTGGATAAGAAGGCGCTGCCGTGGCCGCTGCCTGGCGTCGGCGTGGAATCGACCACGCTGACAGAAACCGAGAAGTGGCTGGCCGAGCTCTGGGTCGAGACCCTCGGTGTATCCGTGGAGGATGAGAACGCCGATTTCTTTGACCTCGGCGGCACCTCACTTGCCGCTGCAACGCTGGTGGGCCACATCCGCGATCGCTACCCCACCGTGGCCGTGCGCGATCTCTATGACCACCCGCGGCTAGGTTCGCTGGCAGAGCTCATCGCCGGCGCCGAACCGCGCCCAAAGGCGGAGCAACAAGCACCGCTGCGCGAGGTCACCCCCGTGGGCGCGAAGACCCGCGTGGCCCAAACTCTGCTACAGATCCCCGCCATGACGCTGGCGGCGACTACCTGGCTGGGCTGGCTCATGCTGGGCTCGACCGTGGCCTCTGCCTTGGGCGTGGAGTGGGCGCAGTCCTTCCCGTGGTGGCTGGTCATTGCGCTGGTGCTCATCTTTGCCACGCCGCTGGGGCGCATTCCCATCGGTGGCTTTGGCGCACGCCTGATTACCGCCGGCATTACGCCCGGCGATTATCCGCGCGGTGGTTCGACCCACCTGCGCATCTGGGCCGCGGAACGGTGGGCCGATGCCTCCGGATCGCGCTCTATTGCCGGTGCCACCTGGGTCAATAACTACGCCCGGGCCCTGGGCGTGAAGATGAAGCGCGGCGTAGACCTGCACTCGCTGCCACCGGTGACGGGCCTGCTCACCCTGGGCAAGCACGCCGCGGTGGAACCGGAGGTCGATCTCACCGGCTACTGGCTCGACGGCGACGTCCTCCACGTCGGCGCCATCGACATCAAGGAAGGCGCCCGCGTGGGCGCGCGCTCTACCCTGCTGCCTGGCACCGTGGTGGGCAAGTACGCCCACGTGGAGGCGGGTTCCACCGTCACCGGCCGCAAGAAAATCAAGGACGGCCAGCGCTGGTCCGGCTCACCCGCCAAGAAGGTGGGCCGCTCCAAGCACCGCTTCCCCTCCAAGCCGCCGAAGCGCCGCCCCTGGTGGGTGGCCATTTACGGTGCGACCTCTCTCTTCCTGGCCGCGCAGCCGCTCATCGCGCTGCTTATAGGCGCCATCGTGGATTTAGCACTGGTACATTCCACCTCCGGCAACCGCTTCATCGGCGCGGTGCTTTTCGCTCCCCTTGCGGCGCTTGCAGCCTTTGCCACCTACATGCTGCAGACCTGGCTGGGCGTGCGCATCCTGTCCATCGGCATCTCACCCGGAGTGAATCCGGTGCGCTCTGCCGCCGGCTGGCGCCTGTGGGCCATCGAGCGCCTCATGGATGAGGCCCGTACGCAGCTCTTCCCGCTCTACGCCTCGCAGCTGACCCCGCGATGGCTGCGCGCTTTGGGCGCGCGCATTGGCAAGGACGTGGAGATTTCCACCGCCGTGATGATCCCCGCGCTCACGGATGTCAAAGACGGCGCGTTCCTTGCCGATGACACCATGATCGGCGGCTATGAGCTCGGCGGCGGCTGGATTCACTCCGGCGAGGCCAAGGTGGGCAAGCGCTCCTTCGTGGGCAACTCCGGAATTACCGCACCTGGGCGCAAGCTTTCCAAGAACTCGCTGGTCGCGGTGCTGTCCTCCACGCCGAAGAAGACCAAGTCCGGCGCCAACTGGTGGGGGTCCCCGCCAGAGCGCATGCGGCGCGTTACCGCGCAGATAGATGCCCCCGCTGAGTCCGCCGAGGCCCTGACCTATAACCCGGGGTTCAAGCTCAAGGCCGCCCGCGGCATCGTGGAAACCATGCGCCTGCTCGCGCCGATGTTCTCGGCCATGCTGCTCGCCGCCACCCTGGGGACGCTGTATTACCTGCTTGCCGATGTCGGCTTCCTCACCACCTGGGCCCTTTCCGGCCTCGTGCTCATGGCGATGGGCGCCATCGCCATGGCCGTGACCATCGCCGTGAAGTGGATCTGCGTGGGCAGGCATAGCGCGGCCGACCACCCGCTGTGGAGCGTATTCGTGTGGCTCAATGAGCTACAAGATACCTTCGTGGAGGTCGTCGCCGCCCCGTGGTTCTTCCAGCACACCTACGGCACAGGAGAGATCAACCTGGGCCTGCGGGGGCTGGGTGTGGACATCGGCAAGGGCGCCTGGATCGATTCCTACTGGTTCCCAGAAACCGATCTCTGCCACGTCGGCGCCGGTGCCTCCGTGGGCCCCGGTACCGTGGTGCAAACCCACCTATTCCAGGATCGCGTGATGAGCCTGGATACCGTCACCATCGAGGCCGGCTCCACGCTCGCCTCCCACTCGGTGGCGCTGCCCGCCTCGCTCATTGGTGAATCCAGCACCGTCGGCCCCGGTTCGCTGGTCATGCGCGGTGACCGCGTCCCCGCCAATGCCACCTGGCAGGGCAACCCCATCGAGCCGTGGGGATAACCTACGCAAACACCAAACCCCGGCTTTAGACCGACCACCACAAAGTCAATCTAAAGCCGGGGTTCTGTAAGCAAAAGACCCCTCCTCAGCCAAGCCGCTGAACGGTTGACCACCACGAGAAGGGGAATACTATACCGAGTATAATCGGACGTGCCGCCTCAATCAAAAATATTTTTAAAGAGCCCTTAAGTTGGTAGCCATGAGTAGTAAACGGATTAAAAAAGAGTGGTTATCAGAAAACAGGTTGGAGCCCTACTTAACAAAAACTGGTGGATCCACGGATAAGGCTTTTGAGCTTTACGAACTCGATCGCCACCTTAGTGCTTCCCTTTTTCACGAGATAGCCTTCATCGAAGTAGCATTACGTAACTCAGTTTCTGGATATCTCAGCACCGAATACGGAGATGATTGCTATTGCAAGCTCGAGATGGGGTTCGATAAACGGGTTCGAGACAATATCACAGAAGCATGGAATAGCCTGCCAAAAGACTTCACCAAGAATACCGAACGAAGCAGAAGGCTGGGAGGAAGGGTCATTGCTGCTTCCATGTTTAGAACTTGGACAAATATCCTCGATAAAGGAGGCTCCACGGGCTTACCAGCCCCTTTTAACAATGCTGATCACGACAGAATTTGGTCCCGGCAAGCTTTAATTTCTGTCTTCCCAGGTGCGAATTCAGTAGCTCGGAAGAAAGATCCAGAATATTCCACTCACGGTCTGACCCGTAAGTGGGTTCATTCCAAAATCCTCGAGATAAAGAAAATTAGAAATAGGGTTGCGCATCACGAGTCTGTAGTCCTTCGCGGCATCCCTGTCACGGGCACAGATACTCGATTACGGCCTAGAGAATGCCACGAGGCCTGCCACGATGTAGCAGCGATGTTGGACCGTGATTTAGCCTCTTACCTCACGGAAAACCTGCCCACAACAGCAATTCTCACCGAGTTGGACACCTTCTACGCAGGTCTAAATAATTCAAACAAATCATAAATGACCCACCTTCCCCAGGCCGCTAAAGCCTAAGTACCAACCCAACGGCAGGGAAAGCAGGTCATTGTGTGCCGGGCCTATTGAACCCGAGACACGCTATCTTCTACACGTGGCGGCCCAGCCAGTCCACCACCTTGTCGAGCGCTTGGTCAGCGGCTGGCTCGTTGAAGACCTCGTGCTTCTGGCCCTCCCAGTTGACGTATTCCACGTCATCAGAGGTAATGGAGTTGTACCAGTCCTGGGAGAAGTACGGCGGAACGATGCCGTCCTTGGTCCCGTGCATGATAAGCGTCGGCGCGCTAAACAGGTCCGCGTTCACAGCATCGTAGGTAGCAATAGCACCCAGCTGCAGCGCGGTACCAGCGCTGGTCTTTTGCGCGATGAGCGGGCTCGTAGCGTACTCATCCTTCACGGCCTGGCTGGTGGAAATGCCCTCCGTGAACGGGTTGGACAGCATGATCTTCTTGGTGAACTCCGGCGACTGCGCACCAATGTAGGTGCGGTGGGGAATCAGGTTCTGCACGTAGTTAGCGTTGAAGCTGGTGATATCCGCCAACGGCAGGCGCTCGAACAGGGTGGGGTCGAGCTGCTTTTGCACCTCAGAGATCTCGTCCGGCGTGATGGTCTCGCCCGTTGCCTTCTTACCGGACAGGTTCAACGGTGCACCACCACCATTGGTGATGATGCCGTCCACCTTGCCAGGCTCACGAATGCCGTATGCCTGGACGGTCAGCGCGCCCATGGAGTGGCCCAGAAGGAAAGTCTTTACATCGGGGTGCTCACCCTTGGCCATGTCGACGACGCGGTCGAAGTCATTGAGGATGTACTGGAAGTTATCGATGTGTCCCAGCGGCGTGCTGCCGGAGGCAGACTTACCGTGTCCACGGTGGTCCAGGCGGTAAACGTTGAAGCCAGCGTCCAACAGGCGCTTGGCCACGTAGTCATAGCGGCCAGAGTGCTCAGAAACGCCGTGTGCCAAAACAACATTGCCACGTGGGTTTTCTACCAGCTGCTTGCGGTAGTAAATCTTCACGCCCTCGCCGTCGTGGCTATCGAAGTAGCCGTCTTCATCGGCGATCTGCTTATCAGAAACGGTGGAGCGACCGAGTACGTCGGTCTTATCTGCCGCCGCCTCTGCTACGGGCTGGCCGCCGCCTGCAAAGGCGGTAGCGGTGAGAGTTCCCGATACTGCGATGGGTGCCATGGATACAGCGGTTGCGGTAGCCAGAACGCACAGTTTCTTCCTTATCATGTACGTACTCCTTACAGTGGTTTGTGTCACGCATATAGATAGGATGACTTTTAGGTCACCTTGATAATAGTTTGCTGAGGAACGTAATTCAAGTATTTTTTATTTATGGCTGCCAACTGTTTAGGAAATAGCTGTGAGAGCTATCAGCCACCCTCACGCTGCCGCCATAAAGATGGTTGAGCCACCTCAGAGGCCTTAGACATAGCAAAGCGGGGAGACCGATCTCCTCGATCTTCCCGCTCAACGGCGCTTGAGATTAACGCTACTAATCACCAATCTGGTCGCGGCCGCGCTTGACAATGTTCCCGTCAGGCTCACCCACCACGTCATAATCTTTGTTGGTGTATTCAAACTTGGACAAGACATACCGCATCGCGTTAACGCGAGCTCGCTTCTTGTCATTGGACTTGATGGTAATCCACGGTGATTCCTCAGTATCCGTATAACGGAACTGCTCTTCCTTCGCGCGGGTGTAGTCATCCCACTTATCCAGAGAAGCCAGGTCCATTGGCGAAAGTTTCCACTGGCGCACCGGGTCGATCTGGCGGATAGCAAAGCGAGTGCGCTGTTCCTTCCGGGTAACAGAGAACCACAGCTTGGTCAGCGAAATACCCGATCCTAGGATCATATTTTCTAGCATGGGCACCTCGCGCAGGAACTCCGCGTGCTGGGACTCGGTACAAAAGCCCATCACCCGCTCAACGCCAGAGCGGTTGTACCACGAACGGTCAAAGAAGACGATTTCGCCTGCAGCCGGGAAATGCTCGATATAACGCTGGAAATACCAAGAGGTGGACTCACGTGGGGATGGCTTTTCCAACGCGACAGTGCGCGCACCACGCGGGTTCAAGTGCTCATTAAAGCGCTTGATGGTTCCGCCCTTACCGGCAGCATCGCGGCCCTCAAATAAAATGATGTGGCGCTGGCCAGTTTCCTTGGTCCAGTTCTGCCACTTCAATAGCTCAATTTGCAGTGCGCGCTTAATGGACTCGTATTCATTGCGGGTCATACGCTCTTCATAAGGGTAATTCTCGCGCCACGTCTGCACCGGAGAGCCATCCGGCATGATCAGCGACGGATCATCCTCATCCGTTCCATCAACGACGAAGCCGTCGGTTTTTGCAAGATCAATCTCAGGAAGGTCGTCGTCTTTAATATCAGCCATGCACTTAGTGTAACCCGAATGTAGACTTTCAGCGCGGCAACTTTTCCCAGCTATAGCCACTAAATAAAGAAAACGAAGTGTGAGGTAATTTGACTATTGTTCTTAGACGTTTGCCTTGATCCTCGTGCCTGCCCTCGGAAAGTGGACACACTGAGGGTTAGCTGTGCTGCCATCGTCAGTGTAGCTGAAGTCTCGGCTTCAAGGACACTAGGAGCCACAGGATTGCACCAGGAGTGCCGCCGGCACGTGTTATAGCGCATGCTCCACCGGAAGACTTCCTGGCTGAAGTGTCCAGATTTGCTCGGTTTGAGTAGATGGGAAAATCTGGAATAGAGAGTGTCTGATGGTTTGTGTGTGGGAACCCAACCCGCATAAGGAGATGAACCAGAATGACTACTATGGCGAGACGAGATCTAAGCTGATAAGGCCAAGATTGATGCGATTGAACAGAAGCTGCTTGCTAACCCAGAAATCGCGAAACTGATTGATGACCTAGGCACGTCGACAACGGATGCCAATGACCTAGTTCGGGGCATGCTACAAGCCTCAATCACCAGAGGCTTGAATGCTGAAATGGATACCCA
>NZ_JASPHQ010000079.1 GCF_030227225.1 Corynebacterium rhinophilum | reverse complement strand
CCTGGCGTATACCCCGGTCAATCACAAGAAAGTTGCACGCATCATGAAAACCATGGGACTAAAAGGCTTTAGCAAACAGCGTCGATGCATCACCACCCGGCGCAAGCCTGGCCACCGCGTCATGCCAGATTTAGTAGGCCGCAAGTTCACAGCTGACGAGCCGAACCGTGTGTATGTCGGCGACATTACCTACCTTCCGTGTAAGGGAGGAAAACATGTATTTGGCCACAGTCATTGACACTTACTCACGGAAACTTGCAGGTTATGCACTCGCAGACCACATGCG
>NZ_JASPHQ010000078.1 GCF_030227225.1 Corynebacterium rhinophilum | reverse complement strand
ACAATAAAGACGTCTTTGACCCCGCGGTTAGATAAGTTGGCGCACACGTGTGCCCAAAAGGAAGCACCTTCTTCTTTAGCAATCCATAGGCCCAAAATGTGCTTGATGCCATCTAAATCCACGCCGATAGCCATATAGGCAGACTTGTTGACAACCCTGCCACCGTCACGGACTTTAATGCGCAACGCATGGGCCTGACCCCCGGAAAGTGGACACGTCGGGGGTTAGCTATGCTGCTGTGGTCAGTATAGCCGAAGACTTGGTTTCAAAGACATCAGGCGCTACGAGATTGCACCAGGAGT
>NZ_JASPHQ010000077.1 GCF_030227225.1 Corynebacterium rhinophilum | reverse complement strand
TCGAAGCGGTCGGGAAAGGCCACGGCCATTTGGTTGATGGCTTGTTTCCAGCCGGATACTCGTGCTCCTTCCACGAGCCTGCTGGCTGTAGCTGAGGCCCGTTTGCCTTGTTTCGCCCTCTTTAAGGCTCGTTTGTCTTCAATATTGCAGATCATCAACCACAGCGTCTTTAACGCAGAATCATCATTAGTAAATTGGACCCGGTTACGCGTGGCTTTACGCAGCTGATTGTTAAACGATTCAATCGAATTCGTCGTATAGATGACCTTTCTGGCTGCTGGTGGGAACTGCAAAAATGGCACGAATCTATCCCATGCGTCCTG
>NZ_JASPHQ010000076.1 GCF_030227225.1 Corynebacterium rhinophilum | reverse complement strand
TACTCCGAACAGTTCAAACGCGATGCCGTGGCCCTCTATGAGAACAATGAGGACCTCTCGCTGAACAAAGCATCAGCCAAGCTCGGTATCAACCGTGCCTCGCTGCATTCTTGGGTCAAAAAGTACGGCACCGGCAAACGTGCCCGCATAAAAGCAGTGCACGATCAAGCCCAAGCGGCGAATGATTCTGCGCGAATCCGCCAGTTAGAAAAAGAAAACGCAAAACTGCGAGAAGAACGTGACATCCTGCGCAAGGCCGCGAAATATTTTGCTTAAAGCAACTCACTGGTGATCCGCTTCCAGTTTGTCGATGACCACCGAACCGAATA
>NZ_JASPHQ010000075.1 GCF_030227225.1 Corynebacterium rhinophilum | reverse complement strand
GAGTCTGGGCGCCCAATCGCTCATGTGGCTAAGGAAATTAGCGTATCAGCCACAATTTTAGGCAGGTGGGTCAAACTTGAGCGGGAACGCCAAGGCTCGGTAGATGGCCGCAGTGATGCCGATATACGAGCCGAAAACGCTCGCCTGCGTCGTGAGTTAGCTGAGGCCAAGATGGATAATGAGTTCTTGTCAAAAGCCACCGCCTTCTTCGCTTTGAGGCAACGTGATCGGAAAAATTTGAGCTAATGCAGCCAGAGCAAGGCGAACTACAGCATCAAACGAATGAGCAGGTTATTAGAGGTTTCTCGTTCTGGCTACTATAAATGGCA
>NZ_JASPHQ010000074.1 GCF_030227225.1 Corynebacterium rhinophilum | reverse complement strand
TAAATACCGGGATTGTTTCTCTGTCGAGTTCATCTGCACTGGCGTTGAAAAATAACCGGGCTGGTGGGTTCATCACCGCGCGTGGTTATCGCCAGTCCAAAGCCCGAGGGCTTAAGCGCTCGTCGCCTTCGTGACGGTTGTGCTGATTGAACGCATTGGTGCCATTCATCGGGATAATGACGGTGTCTACGGTGTGCGGAAGATGTGGCATGCACTTCACCGTGACGGAATCGATATCGGTCGCGAACAAACCGCCCGGCTGATGCGCCTGGCTGGTGTTTCTGGCACAGGCAAAGGCAGATCACCAATCACAACGCGCACACCTCAACGT
>NZ_JASPHQ010000073.1 GCF_030227225.1 Corynebacterium rhinophilum | reverse complement strand
CACCGCGTGCTTTCGTTCCAGTGACAACGATCCAAGCCAAGCGCAAGTCCACGCTTCCTGACCTGGTCAAGCGCATGTTTGATACTGGTGAGCTCAACCGGGTGCGGATGTCAGATATTTATCTACCTGCGCACCGATGAAGGATGGTTGTACTTGTGCGTGATCCGAGACGGCCACTCCCGTCGTGTGCTGGGCTAGGCTATGAATAGCGCCCAAGATACGCGCCTAGTCAAAGGAGCACTGCGAATAGCACATGCGCTGCGCGGTGACGTTGCTGATGGTCTCGTGTTTCACGCTGACCGCGGAACGCAATGTACCAGCGAACAACTCTGGGAGGT
>NZ_JASPHQ010000072.1 GCF_030227225.1 Corynebacterium rhinophilum | reverse complement strand
GTGGAAACACCTGACCTTGATTGGTGGTGTTTGTGGTGTCGAGTCGTTGGGATCCTTCGCCGGATGTGGTGGAGCAGCTGTGTTGCTTGGTTTCAGGCGGTCGTAGTGTTCGTAGTGCGGCGTTGGAACTGGGGCTTAGCTTGAGTGTTGCGTATCGGCTGGCTCGTGAGTATCAACTTCCTGTGCGTGTTCAGAAGTCGACTTCTGCTTCGGTTACAGAAAGCATTGAAGCGCTATGGAAGCAGGGTGTGAAGCCGTCAGATATTTCAACGCGGCTTAATGTAGGAACCAGCGTTGTGTACCGCATTGGTATTGAGCTTGGCTTGTGGCAGCGCAATC
>NZ_JASPHQ010000071.1 GCF_030227225.1 Corynebacterium rhinophilum | reverse complement strand
TGAACTGCTCCCCATTAGTTGGACTGAGAAATCAGTTACCGACTAGTAGGGAGTAGTTTTCTTTGAGAGCACGAAGTTCGTTGAGCGAATATCAGCGCGAGCAGTTGGTGGAGTGTTTCGAGCAGGGCATGGGGTGTAAAGCAGCTGCCAATGCTCTCGGGGTCTCCAGACACGCCGTGCGGAGTCTCTACCGTCGGTTTGTGCTGCGTGGCAGGCTATGTCTTGTGGAGAAACCGACTAAGCAGCATTACCCCTTCGAGGTGAAGAAGGAAGTTGTCGAGCGCTACCTTGCCGGCGAGACAAGAATGGATCTTGCCCGCGAGTTTGGACTGTCGTCAGACC
>NZ_JASPHQ010000070.1 GCF_030227225.1 Corynebacterium rhinophilum | reverse complement strand
CTTTTCTTTTTCAGGAGCAGTGGAACTAGTCGCTGGCTTCGGTATGGCTTATTTTCGTCCCTGTCTGACAATGATCCAGGGGGTGATGCCGCCGAAGGCAGTGACATACTCCAAACTGCTAATAGGAACCTGACCCACATCAAGTGTGTGAGATCTCAAAGTAATGTGGATGCCAGCATGAAGTATGTCCGACCACCAGCGATGAAAGAAGTCCCATACTCATTCAACTCGCTAGGAGGTCTGGCATGACCTACGACTATGTCATCTGCGGTTACCCTCGAGTAGTGGACACCCTATTAGTACGGATCTTGTGTCCGTAGGAGAGGATGTTCATTGTGAGTTCGTCAAGGAAGAAGTAC
>NZ_JASPHQ010000006.1 GCF_030227225.1 Corynebacterium rhinophilum | reverse complement strand
TTGACCCAAGCATGAAGCGAGGCTCGATTGATACCGAGCTGGGCTGATGCTTTGTTCAGCGAGAGGTCCTCATTGTTTTCATAGAGGGCCACGGCATCGCGTTTGAACTGTTCGGAGTACCTGGACATGGTGGTAGATTACCAATCTTGCCAGCTCGACTGGGCTGGATATCAGGTGTCCACCAAACAGGGGTCAGGTCCAACACACACTGGCACTACACCTGGAAACAATTCCTCACACACAAAAGAAACAAACACAACAACAAAAAATAAGAACTTATGATTCAGTACCGGAGTGGGGAATTGCGATGAAGTGCATCTAAACACGGACAAAGGTAAGGAAATTTCCAGATTCTTTGAATGTCGTTTAGCACTGTAGAATAGGTGCGGTATTTCTGTGCGAGTTCCAACCAAGAAAGGGTAGGACTGAATGTCGGAGCGCAACCAGCACGGCCGTAACGGCCGCGGACAAGACCGTCGGGGTCGAAATCCACGCAATTCGGGGGACCGTGATTCTCGCGGAGGGGGAAAGAAGAAATCTTTCTCTCCACAGCGCTCTGGGTATAGGGAAGAGCGAATCAACCGGCGTATGACCGATCCGGATATTCCTGAAGAGGTTGATATCAATGACTTGGACCCATTGGTGCTCCAAGATTTGAAATCTCTCTCTAAAGAGAACTCGGAGGCCGTCGCCAAGCACATGATCATGGCGGCGACCTGGATGGACGATGATCCTAAGCTGGCGCTGCGGCATGCGCGCGCGGCTAAGGACCGTGCGGGCCGCGTGGCTATCGCCAGAGAAGTTAATGGTATCGCTGCTTACCGTGCAGGCGAGTGGAAAGAGGCACTCGCCGAGCTCCGCGCTGCCCGCCGTATTTCTGGCGGTCCAGGAATGCTAGCGGTTATGGCTGATTGCGAACGCGGGCTGGGGCGGCCGGAAAAGGCATTGGAGTTAGGACGCAGCGAGGAGGCGAAAGAACTAGACAAAGAATCGGCTATTGAACTGGCGATCGTGCTGGCAGGTGCTCGCCTTGACCTCGATCAACCTGAATCAGCGGTGGTTACCATCCAGAGGGCACAACCTGACCGCAGCGATCGCGGAGTGAGTGCTTGTAGGTTGTCGTATGCCTATGCAAACGCTCTTCTCGCTGCGGGGCGCAGGGATGAAGCCCGCGAGTGGTTCGAGCACACTATCGCCATTGATGAGGGTGATTGGACCGATGCCGCAGACCGATTGGCGGAATGTAAATAATGAGTGTTTTGAGCAAACATGACGCCTTATTGCTGGACCTGGATGGAACCGTCTGGGAGGGCGGCCGTCCGCTAAGTAACGTAGTAGACGTTATTAATACGTGCGGCGTTCCCGCAGTATATGTAACAAATAATGCGTCGCGGAGCCCAGAAGCCGTCGCCACAATGCTGACGGATATCGGTTTGACTGCGGATTCTGGTGATATCGTCACCTCCGCCCAAGCGGTATTGCAGTTGGCCGCGGGGGAAATCCCGTCAGGTGCGAAAGTACTAATCATTGGCGCGGATTCTTTCCGGGACTTGGCCAAGGAGATGGGCTTTTCCGTGGTCTCGAGTGCTGATGATAAACCAGCAGCCGTCCTGCAAGGATTTGATAAGTCCGTTGATTGGGAACAGTTGACGGAGGGGGCGCTGGCTATCCGGGCAGGCGCGAAGTTTTTCGCCTCAAATTTGGATACGTCTCTTCCAATTGAGCGGGGGCTAGGCGTTGGCAATGGTTCCCTCGTTGCTGCTGTCCAGAAGGCGACGGGAGTAGAGCCCGTTTCTGCCGGCAAACCTGAACCAGCGATGTTCTTCCTCGCAGCCAAAAAGGTCGGGTCGAAAAAGCCATTGGCGGTGGGCGACAGGCTAGATACGGATATCGTTGGGGGTAACGCCGCAGCGATGAATACCTTCCATGTCTTGACCGGTGTATCGGGCGAGCTGGAGCTTATCGAAGCACCGGTGGAGGCACGGCCTAATTTTATTGGTGCAGGCATGCACGAGCTTTCATTGCCTATTTCGCAGGTGCGACCGGGATCGCAAGGAGATTTTACCGCGCGATGCGATGGGTATGATGTCCTATTGCAGGGGGGAAATGAATCCTCTACCTCGGTGCAAGCGCTGCGGACAGTCTTGGAAGTGGCGTGGTCGATGCCGGCACCACCTCGGTATATTCAGCCGCGTAGCGAATTTGCGGAAAAGGTTGTGTCGAAATGGCGGTAAAGCCACACGATTTTCGGGCCGTGAAAGAGCCTGAAGAAGTAGATTCGGAGATTTCGACAATTCTTGGCGAAGATGCGCCAACACTCGCAGAAGAAATCGACCAACTGGACAGGGCGCATTCCGTATTGCGGAATGCTTTGCAGGAGAACTAATGCCACCACAACGCCGCAGGCTGGATGCAGAACTTGTGCGCCGAAAGATTGCGCGATCTCGTGAGCAAGCCCGCGAGATGATCAAGTCTGGCCGTGTGACCGTCGGCGGGTTTAAAGCAGAAAAGTCTGCAACTATCGTGGATCCTGAAGTCTCCATCAAGGTCGAGGAGTCTGAGGAAGACAGGTGGGCGTCTCGCGGCGCGCATAAGCTTTTGGGCGCACTAGCCACATTCGACGTCGACATGGATGGCCGCATCTTAGATGCAGGGGCATCGACAGGAGGATTTACAGATGTGTGCCTGGCGTCTGGTGCGCGTGAGGTGCTATCCGTTGACGTCGGGTATGGGCAATTATTGTGGCGCCTGCAAAATGACGACCGCGTGACGGTTTTGGATAGGACCAATATCCGCACTATTAATCCGGAGATGACCAATGGCCTGTGCGATGGCATGGTCGGGGATTTATCTTTCATTTCCCTAAAACTGGTGCTGCCAGCAATTGTGGAGTGCATGAAGGACGGAGCGTGGCTGCTGCCGATGGTCAAGCCGCAGTTTGAGGTGGGCAAAGAGCGCATCGGCAGCGGCGGGGTGGTTCGTTCTCCGGAGATGCGCAAAGAGGTCACGCAGGACGTTGCTGAATTTGCCGTGTCTTTAGGCCTTAGTCTGCACGGTGTTGTGGCTTCACCGTTGCCGGGTCCGAGTGGAAATGTGGAATATTTCCTGTGGCTGAAAAAGGACGGTATGTCCACGGACGTGGCTACAATGAAACAGATGATTGATACTGCCGTTGAAAAAGGTCCGCAGTAATGCGAGAGATATTGTTGGTTCCACATGCCAATCGCGCAGAGAACCTGCAGGCTACCTCCCGTGCAGCCGAGTTATTGGAGGAGGCAGGGATAACGGTTCGAGTTTGTGCGGACGAAACCGTCCTGCCAGGGCTACAGCACGTGCCGCATTCTGATGCTGCGGCGGAAGGATGTGAATTGGTTCTTGTTCTCGGCGGTGATGGCACCTTCCTGCGCGCGGCTGATATGGCACGCGCGGTTGATATTCCGGTCCTCGGAGTGAATCTAGGGCACGTAGGCTTCCTCGCGGAATGGGAAGTGGAGTCATTAGACCGTGCCGTCGCTCGCGTAATAGAGAAGAGCTACCGGGTGGAGGACAGGCTGACGGTGGATGTCTCTATTTCGGATGCCAACGGTCACCAACTGGCTAGCAGTTGGGCTTTGAATGAGGCCTCGGTAGAAAACCAGAACAGGTCGGGCGTGTTGGATGCGATTTTGGAGATCGACCGGCGCCCGGTCTCGTCGTTCGGTTGTGACGGCGTGCTGATTTCGACTCCTACGGGATCTACGGCGTATGCATTTTCTGCCGGCGGCCCAGTGCTGTGGCCATCGCTAGATGCAATCTTGGTCGTGCCGAATAATGCCCATGCACTCTTTACTAAACCTTTAGTGGTTTCTCCCAACTCTTTGGTGGCGGTGGAATCAACCATGCAAACCACACCGGCCGTAGTTATCTTGGATGGGTGCAGGGAACTTATTATGCCGCCGGGTGCCCGCGTCGAGGTGGTGCGCGGTAAGCGCCCCGTGCGCTGGGTGCGGTTGGATGATCAGCCCTTTACGGATCGATTGGTCTCTAAGCTGCGGCTGCCTGTGGAAGGCTGGCGTGGACCGAAGGAGAAATAGTGCTTGTCGATATTTCTATCAATGATTTAGGAGTCATTCGCCATAGCTCTGCGGAATTATCGGAGGGCCTGACCGTATTGACCGGTGAGACCGGCGCTGGCAAAACCATGGTGGTTACGGGGCTTCGATTGTTGGCCGGCGGGCGTGCCGATGCCTCTCGGGTGCGCGATGGCGCTAAAAAAGCGGCCGTGGAGGGCCATTTTAGTTCCGCGAAGGAGAGCATCAGCCAGCTGGTGGACTCGGTGGGCGGTGAGCCAGATGAAAATGGTGAATTTATTGTCTCGCGCACGGTTTCGGCTGCGGGGCGATCGCGGGCGTATTTGGGAGGGCGAGCCGTACCGGCCGCCACGTTGGGAGATTTCGCGCGGGAGATAATTACCGTGCATGGTCAGAATGACCAATTGCGCCTCTTGGCCCCAGAGGAGCAACTCGCGGCCGTGGACCGTGCAGACCCGCAACTGGCTGGCGTTCGGGAAGACTATGCTGAAGCCTTTAAAAAGTGGCGCAGCCTGGCCAAGGACTATCATCGGCGCACCGAGTCTCGTAGGGAGCTTGCCCAGGAAGCTGACCGCCTGCAATATGCCCTAGAGGAAATCAACGGTGTGGCACCCGAGCCAGGGGAAGACGCGGAGTTGGTGCAGTTGGTGCAGCGCCTGCAGGACGTCGACGGGCTGCGCGAATCCGCACACACTGCCTTGGCGGCGATCGATGGAACGGAAGAGCTTGATGAGGCTGCTTCTTCGCTGCTAGGGCGCGCGGGATCAGCGTTGGTGGGATCCTCGGATAAAGAGCTGGCGGATTTGGGCGAGCGCATATCTGAAATCACCTCGCAGCTAGGCGATATTTCGGCTGAGCTCGGTGGATACCTCGCGGGGCTGCCGGCAGATCCGAATCTGCTGGAGAAGTCCCTGCAACGCCAGCAGGACCTTCGAGCGTTGACTCGCAAATACGCCAGCGATATCGATGGTGTTTTGGCGTGGCGCGATGAGGCGGAGTCCAAATTGCAGTCGATGGATACCTCCACTGAAGTCCTTGAGGAACTTAAGGCGCAGGTCAAAGAGGCTGAGCAGGAGATGAAGCAGAAGGCGGCGGAGCTTACGAAAGGTCGCCGGAAAGCGGCGGAGGCACTGGGGAAGTTGGTGACTGAAGAGCTGCATGGATTGGCCATGCCCAATTCCACTTTGTCGGTTGAGCTTTCCGCGGCTAAGTATTCCAAGACGGGCGCCGATGCTGCGGAGCTGCAGCTCAATGGGAAGCCATTGGCCACCGCGGCCTCCGGTGGCGAGTTGTCTCGCGTCATGCTCGCCCTTGAGGTTGTGCTCGCCAGCGAGGACGGTGCGACATTGGTCTTCGATGAGGTCGATGCCGGCGTGGGCGGGCGTGCGGCGGTAGAAATTGGGCGTCGGCTAGCGCGGCTAGCTGCGCATAATCAGGTTATCGTCGTGACGCACCTGCCGCAGGTAGCTGCGTATGCGGATGCGCATTTGCATGTCTCGAAGGACAAATTTACCTCGGGGGTAGCCGAGCTAACGGAGCAGGAGCGCGTGGAGGAATTGGCGCGCATGCTGGCTGGTTTGGATGACACGGAGACCGGACGTGCGCATGCCCAAGAGCTTTTTGATCGCGCACAAAAAGAAGCTTCCGCGCGCCTTACCCAGCTGGCGGACTAAGCAAGGAACAATGGAGCCCATGGCTCTGTTTTCCCGTACCCCCGATCATCCTGGTGAGCATGCTGCATTGCGCGATTGCACCCCGGGAGCGAAAGGTCTTAAGAAGTTTTCTGCAGGTGACATCGCCGTTATTGATGCGGCGAATATTTCTCGCCCCGAGGCACAAACGCTTGTGGAATTACAGCCCTCCGCGGTGGTCAACGTCGCCAGGTTTTCTACTGGCTCCATTCCTAATTGCGGTCCGCACATGCTTCTCGATGCCGACATTGACCTCCTCGAAGGCCTCGGCGAGGAATTTATCTCCGAGTTTAAGGATGGCAAGAAGGCACATATTGGGGACGATGGAAAGGTCTACGTCGCGGATAAAGTAATCGGGACGGGGCAGAAGGTTTCCAGGGAGCGCGCAGACAAGAACTTCAAGGCGGCACAAAGCGCACTCATTGATCACATGGAGTCCTATTTCGCGAGCTCCATCGACTTCATTAACGCTGAGGGCCCCTTGCTTATCGATGGCCTCGGGGTCCCCGCATCCGGTGCCGAGATTGCTGGCCGGAAGGTCATCGTTTTATCTCCTACCGAAGACCACCGCTCCCAGCTAAAAGAATTGCGGAATTTCATTCGGGAGTATGAGCCGCTGCTCATTGCGGTTGATGAAGCCGCGGATTCTTTGCTGGAGCAGGGATATAAGCCTGACTTTATCATTGGTGATCCTGCCAAGGTAAGCGATGAGTCGCTGCGTTGCGGTGCGCGCATTGTGGTGCCCGCGGATCCAGAAGGCAGCGTGGAGAGCATTGACCGCATCCAAGAATTGGGCATCGGAGCCATGACGTTTCCGGCGGCTTCGGAATCGGCCACGGATTTAGCGCTGCTCTTTGCGGATTACCACGGTGCGGGCCTGATCGTGCAGGCAGGTGGTGGTTTTGAGCTCGATGATGTTTTTGCCAACCGCGTGGCTCCGTCTGCTGTACTGTCTCGGCTGAAGGCCGGAACCAAGGTGGTCGATGCTGAGGCAGTAATCAACCTGTATTCCGCTCCGTCCTCGCACCTTGGTTGGCTATGGGCCCTTTTGAGCATTTTGGTGGCGATTGCAGCGATCATCTTGATCGTGGGCTTTGGCGGGAGCCAGGATTTCTTGAGTAATTTAAGCCAGACGTGGTCGAGCCTATTCTAAGCGGGGGTAAAAATATGGCGAAAGCGCAACTAATTACAGGCCTCGGACTTGGGGCGGCGGTTGGAGTGGCCCTTGGTGCCTTGGTGATCGCGCCCAACCTGACCACCAGCGTGGCCGACGATGACCCGATCCGTGCAGAACACCGCAAGGTGGTGCAAGAAAATAAGATCTTGCAGAATCAAAACGAGGCGAGTGATGACATCGTCAGTGATGTAGCCCCAGATTTGGTCTCCGGTACATTATCGCAGCGGCCAGTGCTGGTTATTTCCACCGATGATGCAAATAGCAATGAACTTTCTGAAATCACGAAACTCTTAGAAGCCTCCGGGGCCACCGCTGCAGGAGAAATCAAGCTAAGTAAAGACTTCCTGCGGGGGGAAAGCAAAGACGATATCGTAAAAATCCTTAAAGATAAGGCCCCGAAAAAGGCAGATCTTAAGGGACTCGATAAAACCGTGGGAAGCTACGGCGGCGAGGTTTTGGGGGCTGCCTTATCCATGGATCCAGAAAGCACGGAGCCAATCGCAAGCGTAAAGGAACGATCTGAGCTGCTGCGTGCCCTGCGCGATGAGGATTTTATTGATTATAAGGACGGGACCATCCTTCCCGCCCAGTCCATCATCATTGTTTCCGGCAGTGGGGTGCGCGGATACTATTCGGACACCTTGGCTGAGTTAGCCACCGCTTTGGATGAGGTCAATGGCAGCGTGGTGCTTAGCGCACGGAGCAAGCAGACCCAAGATGATAAGATAGTGGAGCAGTTGCGCACCAAAGACGTGGATCTTTCTACCGTAGATGGTATTGAGCGTGCGGTAGAGCGCATTGCCGTCATTTCCGCTGCCGAAGAACAGCTTAATGGGGGCAGGGGAGACTACGGTTCAGCAGAAAGCGCGGATTCCGCCCTACCTGAAGAGGAGAAATAACAGTGGTCCACGATTTTCAGGTCTTGGATTCAGAGTTAATTTTCGATGCCCCTATCGTGGCCGTACGCCGCGATACCTTGTCCATGCCGGGAGGGAACACCGCGGATAGGGAGATCATCGAGCACTTGGGCGCCGTCGCGGTGGTCGCCCTAGATGAGGATCGGCGCATCGCGATGGTGCATCAGTACCGGCATAGCGTCGGCAAGCGGCTGTGGGAGCTGCCCGCAGGACTGCTCGATGTGAAGGGCGAGGACGAGCTTTCCGGCGCGCAGCGCGAGCTGCAGGAGGAAGCGGGCCTTGCCGCGAAGGATTGGGAAGTTCTCACGGATATGGTGACCTCACCGGGGTTTTGTGAGGAAGCCGTGCGGATTTTCCTTGCTCGCGACCTTAGCGAGGTACCGGCGCTGCACGATACCGGCGATGAAGAAGCCGATATGGATTTTGCCTGGGTTGATTTAGATAAGGCGGTTGACAAGGTGCTGGGCGGTGAGATAGTTAATTCCGTTGCGTGCGCGGGTATTTTATCTGCATATGCCACGGTCATTGGTGGAAAGCCGACGCGTTCGGTGGATGCGCCGTTCGATTTGCGCCCAACCCATATGGCTGCTCGACGCAACGGACCGGATCTGAAAAAGCAGTGACTGCTGCAGAGGACATCGCTCAGACCTGGTTGAATCACCTCGCCGTCGAACGCGGCGTTTCAGCAAATACCCTGAGCAATTACCGGCGGGATATTCGCAGGTATGTGGATTGGCTGGCAGTAAATGGGGTCCAGGACCTACGGCAGGTAACTCGACCTATGGTGGAGGCCTATTTAAAGGATCTGCGTGAAAATATGGCGGTATCTTCTGCCAACCGTGCCCTCATCGTTGCGCGCGGGTTGCATAAATTCGCCGTTGCGGAGGGCGAAGTTGATAGCGATGTTGCGGCCGAGGTGAGCCCGCCTTCCACGGGGCAACACTTGCCCGAGACCTTGAGCGTGGATGAGGTGACTCGGCTTATCGAATCGACGCCTACGGAAACACCGGTTGACCTCCGCGATAGAGCGCTTCTAGAAGTGCTCTATGGCACTGGGGCGCGCATCTCTGAGGTAATCTCGCTCAACGTCGATGACGTAGCTACTGCCGATGACGTCTTAATGCTGCATGGCAAAGGCAATAAGGAGCGGCTTGTACCCCTTGGCTCGCACGCCAGGCAGGCCATCGACGCCTACCTAGTGCGCGCCCGGCCCGTGCTGGGAAAGGGGAAGACCGCCGCGCTGTTTTTGAATACCCGCGGTGGGGCGCTATCGCGGCAAAGCGCGTGGTCCATCATTAAGACGGCCGCGCAGCGCAGCCAGTTGGATAAATCTATTTCCCCGCACACGCTGCGCCATTCTTTTGCCACGCACCTTCTCGAAGGCGGTGCCGATGTGCGCACCGTGCAGGAGCTTTTAGGGCATTCCTCAGTAACTACGACGCAGATCTATACGCACGTCACTGCTGATTCCTTGCGGGAGGTGTGGAGGACCGCGCATCCTCGGGCGTAGCTTCCACTCGTCCGGCAGGTACTTAAGTCAAAGTTAGAGACTTGATATTTGCAAAGTCTCGGTAGTCATAAAGGGGAGCGGGTACGCTATAATTACAACGTTGTAAGCAACCCTATGCCAAATGTCATGGTCCATGACTTGGCGTCAAGGAAGAAGGTTTGACTGTGAGCGAAGAGGGTCTCTTTTCAGCCTCTGATGTAGAGACGGGGCTAACTGGCCGCCCTGTCCGCGAGCTGCCGGAACCCGCCCCCTTGGAAAAACATGGGCCCGCCACCATCATCTCGATGTGTAATCAAAAGGGCGGCGTGGGCAAGACCACGTCAACCATCAATATGGGGGCCTGCCTCGCAGAGTATGGACGCAAGGTCCTACTGGTTGATTTGGACCCGCAGGGCGCCCTTTCCGCCGGGCTGGGATTAAACCATGACGACATCGAGGACTCGATTTATGACGTGATGTTGGATAGCCATACCTCTATCCACTCCGCCATTCACCACACCAGCGTGTCCGGCATGGACCTCGTTCCGGCCAATATTGACCTTTCCGCAGCAGAGATCCAGATGGTCAATGAAGTAGGCCGCGAGCATACCTTGGCGCGAGCCCTGCGTCCGGTGCGCCGCGACTATGACTTCATCATTATTGACTGCCAGCCTTCCTTGGGGCTGCTTACGGTCAACGCCTTGGCCTGTTCCCAGGGCGTCATCATCCCCATGGAATGCGAGTTCTTCTCGCTGCGCGGGCTTGCCTTGCTCACGGATACGGTGGAAAAGGTCTCTGACCGCATCAACTTCGATCTGGAAGTCATGGGCATTCTGGTCACCATGTTTGATCGGCGCACCAAGCATGCCCGCGAAGTGATGTCCCGCGTGGTGGAATACTTTGGGGACCAAGTATTCGATACCGTCATTACCCGTACCGTGCGCTTCCCAGAAACCTCCGTGGCGGGCGAGCCCATCACTTCGTGGGCACCTAATTCGCAGGCCGCGCAGCAATACCGCGATCTGGCGAAGGAAGTCATCGAGCGCTCGACCGTCTAAGCTACCGTGACGCAACCAGAGATTACGGGATTCCGCATTGCCCTGCGGAATTTCGAGGGGCCATTTGATCTGCTTTTGCAGCTCATACAGGCCAAGAAGATGGATATCACGGATGTGGCCTTGTCTGAGGTGACCGATGAATTTGTGGGCTACACCCGCCAATTGGGCGAGAACGCGGATTTGGATGAGACGACTGATTTCTTGGTCGTGGCGGCAACGCTGTTGGACTTGAAAGCCGCACGGCTATTGCCGCGGGGCGAAGTCGATGACCTAGAGGACCTGGAGCTGCTGGAGTCGCGTGACCTGCTCTTTGCTCGGCTTTTGCAGTACAAGGCCTATAAACAGGCGGCGGACCAATTTGCCCGCTGGCAGCGAGAGGCGCAGCGCAGTTATCCGCGCGCGGTCAGCATCGAGGAGCAATTTGCGGAGCTTTTACCTCCCGTGATGTTGGGGCATACTCCAGCGAGCTTTGCGGAAATGGCGGCGGGTGTCTTTCGCCCCAAGCCGCCGGAAGAAGTGGCAACGGGCCATATTCATGGCGTTGCCGTCTCCGTGCCTGAGCAGGCTGGAAAGATCCTCGAAACGCTTAAACTCATGGGCGCAGGGCAGTGGACAAGTTTTCCCTCGCTTACCCGGGATTGCACCACAACCATGCATATCGTCGGCAGGTTCTTGGCGCTTTTGGAACTATTTAAGGCCAAGGCGGTCGATGCCCAGCAGGAGGAAGCGCTGGGCCAGCTGGACCTTTCCTGGACCGGCTTGGACGTAGATCCCGCAGTCGTTGCAGCAGCAAATTGGGACTAGTACTAGCACCGCGGTCGCTGGTTGTAATCTAAGGGGCATGGATCTTCCGCTCATTTCGCAATTGCGGTCCCGGCTCGAGTCGATCTTGCTGGTGCTTGATTCGCCGGCATCCGTAGAGTCCTTGGCGCGGGCGCTTAACGTGGAACCGGCGGTCATTAGTGACTGCCTGCGGACCATTCAACGCGAATTCGACAACCGCGGCTCTGGAATTGAGCTGCGCGAGACCCCTGAGGGTTGGCGGTTTTATACCCCCCAGGAAAACGCCAGCGCGGTGGAGGAGTTCTTATTGGATGGGGCGCAAACGAAGCTCTCGCGCGCGGCCTTGGAAACCCTCGCCGTCGTGGCCTATCGCCAACCGGTCACACGCCAGCAGGTCTCTGCGGTCCGCGGTGTCAACGTGGACGGCGTAATGCGCACCCTTAACCTGCGAGGGCTCATCCGCGAGCTCCCGCAGGACGAGTTCGAAGGGGCGTCGCACCGGTATGAAACCACGGAACTTTTCCTCGAACTCTTAGGCATAGACTCGTTGGAACGCCTTCCTGATTTGGCGCCGCTTCTCCCAGATGTCGATACAATCGACGAAGAGTACTGAGGTGGGGTAGACTCACGCAGGTAATTTCATATCTTCGAGAGAAAAGGACACTTAAGTGACTCCTCCCGCTCGCCGTGACGGCACACCGGATAAGAAGCAGCGAGACAGCGATATCGTTGTCTCTAATGCCAAGCCGGCTCGTAATCAACACGTTTCCAAGAAAAAGCAGAAGGCCACTGCAGAATCGGTGGCGCGCGATTTGGGCGCTGACTGGCTGGTCGATGACGATAAGCCCAAGGGCGAGCGCCTGCAGAAGGTCTTGGCCAAGGCGGGCGTCGCATCGCGCCGCCACGCGGAGATCCTCATTGATGCCGGCCGTGTCGAAGTAAATGGCAATGTCATTCTCAAGCAGGGCGTTAAGGTCAATCCCGCCGTGGACGTCATCCGCGTCGACGGTGTTCGCGTCAACGTCAACGAAGACCAAGAATATTTCATCCTCAATAAACCCCGCGGAATGCAGTCAACGATGTCAGATGACCTCGGCCGCCCCTGCGTGGGTGACGTGGTGTCTGAAAAGGTTGCCTCGGGCCAGCGCCTATTCCACGTAGGCCGCTTGGATGCGGATACGGAAGGCCTGCTCATCCTCACCAACGATGGGGAATTGGCCAACCGCCTGATGCACCCCAAGTATGAGGTGAAGAAAACCTACTTGGCCACGGTATTGGGTGAGGCCGATAATAAGCTTGTGCGCCAACTCAAAGAGGGCATCGAGCTAGAAGATGGCCTAGCGAAGGCCGATTTCGTGCAGGTAGTGGACAAAAACCAGGGGTTCTCTCTGGTCCGAGTAGAGCTGCACGAAGGCCGCAAGCACATCGTGCGCCGCTTGCTGAAGGAAGCCGGCTATCCCGTGCAGCGCTTGGTGCGCACCAAGCTGCACACGGTCCAATTGGGCGATATGAAGCCCGGTGGACTGCGCGCGCTAAATTCCAACGAGTTGACGAGCTTGTACAAGGCGGTGGGAATGTAATGATTTCGAATATGCCTGATGAAGGCCTGATTCTTGCGGTCGATGGCCCCTCCGGAACGGGAAAGTCCACGACATGCCGGGCCCTAGCCAAGCAATTGGATGCAAAATACATCGATACCGGCGCCATGTACCGCGTGGCAACCTTGGCGGTATTGCGCCAAGGCGTGGATCCTGCGGACAAGGAAGCGGTGATTTCCGCGACGGCTAACCTCCCTTTGGAGGTTTCCGATGATCCAGATTCCACGCAGGTGCTTTTCGATGGCGCCGATGTCTCCCGCGTCATCCGGGAAGATGAGGTCACCCAGAACGTCTCCGCAGTATCTGCCATCCCGGAGGTGCGGGAGAACTTGGTGTCATTGCAGCGCACGCTGGCGCAGCGCGCCCACCGCGCCATCGTAGAGGGCCGCGATATCGGCACCGTCGTGTTGGCCGATGCCCCAGCCAAGGCCTTTATGACGGCTTCTGCAGAAGTCCGTGCGCAGCGCCGACACGATCAAAACGAAAAGGCCGGCATTGCCTCCGATTTTGAATCTGTACTGGCGGATGTGCAGCGCCGCGATGCCGCGGATTCTTCCCGCGCAACCTCGCCGCTTCGCCCAGCCGACGATGCCACTATCGTCGATACCTCTGACATGAGCCCGGAGGACGTCGTGCAGGCTCTAATCAACGTGGTTAAGGAGTCCCGCTCATGAGCAATAAAGATTTTGAGTCCCCAGAGGAAGAAGTCACGCAGTTCCATTACCCTGCGGGTAAGTTCGACGAGGAAACGGTAGAGACCTCGCCGGGTTGGGCTACGGACGATTTCGATGCTGAAGAATTTGATTACGACTTTGATGAGTCAGAGTTCGGCGAGGCCGATTACGGGGATGAGGAAGACCTAGAGCAGCCTCTCAGTGAGGACGAGTGGGAGCAGCTCTCGCAATCGCTCGGATTTGCCGATGCCACTGAAGAAGCCCTGTGCACCGTCGCTATTGTGGGGCGGCCGAATGTGGGCAAGTCTTCGCTGGTTAATCGCTTCCTCGGCCGCCGCGAGGCCGTCGTAGAAGATCACCCTGGCGTGACCCGTGACCGCGTCTCCTACGTGGCGGACTGGAATGGACAGCGCTTTATCGTGCAGGATACCGGCGGCTGGGATCCCAACGTCAAAGGCATGCACGCCGATATCGCCCGACAGGCAGAAATGGCGATGGATACCGCCGATGTCATCGTGATGGTGGTAGACACCAAGGTGGGCATTACCGAAACCGATGAGGTCATGGCGCGCCGACTGCAAAAGTCCCCGGTGCCGGTGATCGTGGTATCGAATAAATTCGATTCCGATAACCAGTATGCGGATATGGCGCAGTTTTACGCCTTGGGCCTCGGGGATCCGTGGCCGGTTTCTGCACAGCACGGGCGCGGTGGCGCGGACGTGCTGGATGAGATCCTGCTCAGCTTCCCCGAAGAACCGCGCGAGACCTCGATTACGTCGGGACCTCGCCGCGTCGCGCTCGTCGGCAGGCCGAATGTGGGCAAGTCCTCGCTGCTCAATAAACTCACCAGCGAGGAGCGCTCGGTGGTAGATAATGTCGCCGGCACCACGGTAGACCCCGTGGACTCGCTGGTGCAGCTGGATGAGCAGTTGTGGAAGTTTATTGATACCGCGGGCCTGCGCAAGAAGGTCAAGAACGCGCAGGGCCACGAGTATTATGCGTCCTTGCGCACCCGTGGCGTAATCGATGCTGCCGAGGTATGCATCATGCTTATCGATGCCTCCGAGGAGATTTCCGAGCAGGACCAGCGCGTGCTCAATATGGTGCTGGAATCCGGCAAAGCCTTGGTCATCGCGTTTAATAAGTGGGACCTGATGGATGAGGACCGCCGCTATTACCTCGATCGTGAGATTGACGAGCAGCTGCGACACTTACCGTGGGTAACCCGCGTTAACATTTCTGCTGAGACCGGTCGCGCCTTGCAAAAGCTGGAGCCGGCCATGATTGAGGCCCTAGAAAGCTGGGATCAGCGCGTGTCTACCGGTCAGCTCAACAACTGGATGCGTGAGGCGATTGCGGCCAACCCGCCGCCGATGAAGAATAATCGTTTGCCGCGCGTGCTCTTTGCTACACAGGCATCAACCCAGCCACCGACGATTGTTCTATTTACCACTGGGTTCCTCGACGCATCCTACCGGCGCTACCTTGAGCGCAAGTTCCGCGAGCGCTTTGGTTTCCACGGCACGCCCATCCGCATCGCCGTGCGCGTGCGCGAACGCCGAGGCAAAAAGCGGAAATAAGGGATTACTTCGTAGACGAGCGAAGCTTTCACAACTGTGGGGCTTCGCTCGTTTTTTATCTACCTCATTACGCTCGGTGTCATTGGCAGCTAAGCTTGAAAGACATTAGATCATTGGCTTAGGCCCAGAAAGCAAGAAGGTAAATACGGTGTCACAGAAAATCGAGATCTTGCGCGGGCAACATGTCACTCTCAAGGCGTTGAGCGTAGACCATACCTCTGGACTAGCTGAGGCGGTGCAGGACGGGGAATTATGGAAGCGGTGGTATACTAAGGTTCCATCACCGAGTGAGATGGAAAAAGCCGTGGAAGAACGCATTTCTTGGTACGACTCCCACGGGTCGCAGCTTTTTACGGTGTTCGATTCTGCTGGCAATACGGTAGGAATGACTGGTTATCAGGCCTTAGAACCAAATAACAGGCGCGCACAAATCGGATACACCTGGTACCGAGCATCGGCGCAGAATACCGCGGTTAATGCAGACTGCAAACTCGCCCTCATGGGCCACGCATTTGAGCAGCTTGATTGCTTATCGGTCTTCTTTACCACCAACTCCTTTAACCGCGAAAGCCGCCGTGCATTGGAATCCCTAGGGGCACATCTTGATGGAATCCTTCGTGGCCACCAGATACTCGATAACGGGTTGGTTAGGGACACCTGCGTGTACAGCGTGCTGCGGCATGAGTGGCCCGCAGTGAAAAATCACTTGCAGTATAAGGTTGAATTAAAGTCTGGGAAGCAAAGGGCCTGAGGCCCCACAATCAACGGTGAGGGTTAGTCTCCCGTACCAGCACGAACGCATCAGAGGAGGCCCCGGTCGGCAGAATGGCCTCTGTGCTCGTGCAGGAAAGCGGGTTCGATGGTAGATGATATTGCTGTTTAACCTGGTATTTTACCACTGAGAAGAGCAGAAGTGTCACTAGTGCTGGTGTGACACTTCGCTCTTCTTTTCGTTTCGGTGATAGCACTATGGCGCCGATAAGATAAAACTTGTCAACCATTTACTTTCTGTTTGAAAGGCATGACATGTTAGCGAATGTGATTGCCCCGGATTCAATCCTGGCTATCGTGCTTCAAGTCATAATCATTTTAAGTGCTTTGTTATTAGGTACCCGCTACGGCGGGATCGGCCTTGGATTGATTTCCGGCATCGGCTTAATGCTCATGGTCTTCGTGTTTGGATTGGCACCGGGCGAGCCCCCTGTGTCGGTCATGCTGACGATCATTGCCGTTATCGGCTGTGCAGCCACACTGCAACAAGCACAAGGGTTGGAAGTGATGATGCAGCATGCGGAGAAGTTCTTGCGTGCTCATCCAGAGCGCATCACCATTTTGGCTCCACTGACCACTTGGTTCCTCACCGTACTGTGCGGTACTGGCCACGTGGTCTACACCATGTTTCCGATTATTCAAGATATCGCGCTCAAAAAGGGAATCCGTCCTGAGCGCCCGATGGCAGTGGCCTCGACCTCGGCGCAGATGGGTATTACCGCTTCGCCGGTGTCCGTGGCTACTGTTTCTCTTGCATCAATCCTTGCGGAAAATGCTGGAGCTATCGACAAGGCCTATTCGATTCCGCAAATTCTTATGGTGGCGCTACCCGCGTCCTTGTGTGGTGTTCTTCTCGCCGCGTTTTGGTCGCTGCGTCGCGGCAAAGACCTGGACAAGGATCCGGTTTTCCAAGAGCGGATGAAAGACCCAGAGTTTGCTTCCAGCATCAACGAGAGCGCCGACTCGCTCATCGGTAAGGAATTTTCCCGCGAGGCTAAGCGCTCGGTAGTCGTCTTCCTTATCGCTATTGCCTGCGTGGTGCTCCTCGGCGCCTTCGAGTTCCTGCGCCCATTGGTTCCTGGTGATGACGGCGAGCTTAGCCCGGTATCGATGAACCTGGTGATCCAGATGGTCATGCTCGTTGCCGGTGCCATCATCCTGCTTAGCTGCAAGGTGGATACTAAAAAGATTGCGTCTACTCCTGTATTCAAGGCCGGCATGACAGCTGTATTTTCTGTCTTTGGTGTTGCGTGGATGGCAGATACGTTTTTCCAATCCCACATCGATGCACTGGAGACGAACTTGGGTTCCGTCGTCGAGGCGGCCCCATGGACGTACGCCGTTGTGCTGGTAGTTGTGTCCAAGTTGGTAAATTCGCAGGCTGCTGCCTTGGTAGCGATTGCACCCATTGGTTTGCAATTGGGCATTGACCCGGCTGTCATCGTCGGGTTCTACGGTGCGGCTTATGGTTACTTTATCTTGCCCACGTATCCTTCAGACTTGGCCTGCATCGGCTTCGATCGCACGGGTACGACGCGAATTGGCAAATACGTCATCAACCACTCGTTCCTTATCCCCGGAGCGATCTCCGTATTTACCTCCTGTGTGGTCGGCTCCCTCTTGGCTCAGGTTCTCTTGTAATCAGTCGCGAGACTTCGCCTCCCGTACCAGCACGAAAGCATCCGTGCGGTACGGGATGTGTAGTTTTTGCCCGGCAGAAAAGCCCATGTGCTCGTAGAGGTACCAGTTCAGGTTGTGGGTCATGCGCTCGTGGATGTCCTCGCTATTTCTGAGCCAGTATGAACGGGTGTGCATGAGTTGGTGGAGCTGTTCTGGGGTGAGTTCGTGGGTCCAGCTCAGCCGGAGCTCGCGGTCTAAGGTCCAGGGCGCTTTGTATTCGGGATAGAAGCCGGGCTTATGCACGTCGCCAGAGTGCATGATGCGGCTTAAACGGAGGATCCACGGATCCGCGTGTACATCGAGAGTATTCCACACTAAAAGCACGCGCCCGCCCGGCGCGAGGATGCGGTCCAGCTCGGCGGAGGCGGCGGCAACGTCGACCCAGTGCCAGGTTTGGGCGAGGCAGGCGGCGTTGAGGGAGGCATCGGCAAGCGCGGTGTGCTCGGCCGTGGCGCGGATGATGGGAATGTCCAGGCGGTGTTGGAGCACGCGGGCCATATCTGCCGATGGCTCGACCGCAAGCACGTTGGGGTTGGTGAGGGACTCAGTGAGCTTGCCGGTGCCGGCGCCGATATCGGCAACTCGGTGGGCGCCGGCAATGAGCTCAGCAACCTCGGGCGGGTAATGGGGGCGGACGTCCTGATAGGTATGCGCACCGTGGTGAAAGGCGCGCGCTGCCTGGGTGCGCTGGGGATCGGTGCCAAAGGTAGGTTTCTGCTTCGCAGAGGGATTGCGGTAGCTGGGGAAGTGTTGGGGGTTGGGGTGGCGAGTCGACATAGGCTATCTAACCTACCGGGAATTAGAATGGCTTGTTATGGCAACACTTCCAGAACCATCAGATCCGCGGTGGTTGCTGAAAACTGTCTTCTCTAGGCCTGGGATGACCATTCCCGCCGCTGTGTGCATGGCTATCTCCTTCGTTCTCAATGGCACAACGCCGGTCATCGTGGGTTATGCCATCGATGAAGCGGTGGTGGAAGGATCGATCGAGCGACTGTGGTGGTGGCTTGCACTCCTGGTCCTAGCTTTCGCCCTTAATGCCGTCACCGGGTGGTATGGCCGTGGGCTCAACGCGCGCAGCATGCTCGTTATCGGCCACGATGTGCGCATGGCCATTACGGATCGGATTATGGATCCCAAGGGGATGGGCGGTCCGAAACGCACGCCAGGCGAGTTATTGGCTATTGCCTCTACCGATGCAACCCGCGTACAAAATGCAGTGATGATGACGGTTTTTCCGGTGGCAGAGATTACGTCCATTATTTATGTCGCGGTGATGACCAGTCGGGTGAATGTGCCGCTTGGAGTGGCCATTTTATGCGGCGGTCCCCTTGTGGTGTGGGGATCGCTGCGCTCGGCTGGTCCGTTGCGCAAGCGTTCTGGCATCCGGCAAGCGGCATTGGGCCGCGCCAGTGCGACGGCGACGGATATTGTCCATGGCCTGCGCATTATTAAGGGGATCGGTGCGATAGGTACCGTGCGTAAGCGTTATGCGGGTGATTCCGATGCCGCCTACGAGCGAACCGTTGAAGCCAATGCGGCGCAGGCAGGGCTGAATGCTTCTACCGAGGCGTTGGGCTCGATCTATGTCATTGCCGTCGCCGTTGCCGCCGGCTACCTGGCGCTGGACGGGCAGATGAGCACCGGCGAGCTCATTATGATCATTGGCCTTACCCAATTCATCATTACCCCGATGACCATGCTGGGCCGAAATATCGCTTCCCGGTGGGCCGCGGCGCAGGCGAGTGCGCAGCGAATAGTAGGCCTGCTGGGAGCTCCAGGGCTGCCCGGAGACTCTGCACCACAGGTGCCAGCGCTGCGGCCAGGGGTGACCGCCATTGATGGGCATGCTCCGGAGGAACTGCGGGAGCTGCCCCGGGAGAAATTCATCGTCGTGCCGCACGAGGTAATGCTGTTTGACGGGACCGTGCAAGACAATATTCATCCGGATGCGGATACGGCCGCACGGGCCCTAGAGGTGGCTGCAGGCGCGGATATTCCCGGTGGGCTTGACCGCGCCGTGGGTGAGCGCGGAAACAACTTGTCCGGCGGCCAGCAGCAACGAGTCGCCCTTGCCCGCGCTATTGCTGCGGATCCAGAGGTGCTGATTCTTTCTGATCCCACCACGGCGGTCGATTCCGTGACCGAGCAAGAGGTAGCCCACCGCGTTGCGGACTACCGGAAGGATAAACCGACCATCGTCTATACGTCGGCGCCCGCCTGGCATGCAGTGGGGGTGGAGTCCTAATGCGTTTTCCCACCGCCACCTGGCCACAGGTAAGAAAGGTTGTGGCGCAGCAGCTCTCGGCCATCCCGCACGCGCGCCGGCGCGCCGTTAATGCCGTGGTGTTCTTGATCGCCGGGGCAGCGGCCAATGTCAGCATTGCGATCCTGCTCGGCAAGATCGTCGATGCCGTGACGACAGGCACCAGCATTGCCCTCCTCGGAGTCCTGCTTATCGGGGTCGCCGCCGTATCTGCCGCATTGTCGGCGGCGGGATTCTATGTCCTTTCTCAGCTGACCGAGCGCGTTATTGCGTCCCTGCGCGAGGATATGGTCTCTACGGCACTCGGCCTTCCCACGCACCGCGTCGAGGATGCCGGAACAGGAGACTTGGTATCGCGTTCTACCGATGACGTGGCGGAGCTTTCCGCTGCGGTCACGGAGACAGTCCCCGTGTTGGCGAAATCCATTTTTGCCATTGCCTCGACGGGAGTGGCACTGCTTACAGTGGACTGGCAATACCTCGCGGTCATTGTTGCCGTGACCCCGCTGTATTTCTTAGCTGGCCGGTATTACTTGCGGCGTGCCCCACGCAGGTATGCCGCTGAGCGCGCCGCTATGGCGGACCGCGCCCGCCGGCTTTTAGAGGCGATCCACGGCAGGGACACGGTGCGCGCGTTCCGCATGGAAAATACGATGCACGATCGAATCGGCGCGGCTTCAACGCGTGTGGTGGAAGAGGGATATAACGCGCGCCGGACGATGATGGTTCTCCAGGCTCACCTCACCGGCATTGAACTGGTCTTATTGGCCAGCGGTTTAGCGGTGAGCTTTTGGGTGGTGCAGGCCAATGCGCTTACTGTTGGGGCGGTCACCGCGGCGATGTTGCTGCTTATACGACTGCGCGGGCCACTGATGGGGCTGATGCGCGTGCTAGATACGGTGCAATCTGGGTATGCCTCGTTGGCGCGCATCGTTGGCGTGGTTATCGATCCACCCGCGCCGGTACCGGATAGCGGCGCACCGAGGGGCGATGGCAGCGTGGACATGCGGGATATTTCCTTCCGCTATGGCGATAACTCTTGGGCCGTTGAGGGACTCAACCTAAATATTAAGCCGGGCGAAACGGTTGCCCTCGTCGGGGCGTCTGGGGCGGGGAAATCCACAGTGGCAGCGTTGCTCGCGGGCTTGCGCGTCCCGGATAAGGGCACAGTGCTTGTCGATGGCGTTGAGGTTGCGCTGCTTTCCGATGCCGAGCGTATCCAGCGCCTCGCCCTCGTCTCCCAGGAGGTGCACGTCTTTTCTGGGAGCCTGCGCGAGGATCTTGCACTCGCAGCGCCACAGGCCACCGCTACGGAAATGGTGCAGGCGCTGCGCCAAGTGCAGGCTGACTGGTTCTTCGATCTGGAGGCAGGCCTCGATACCATCGTGGGCGCGCAAGGCATGCCGCTAGACCCCGTGGCAGCGCAGCAATTGGCGCTTGCCCGAATCGTGCTGCTGGATCCGCGCATCATCATCTTGGATGAAGCCACGGCAGAAGCAGGCTCGGTGGGCGCTGAATCCTTAGAGGACGCCGCAGAGTCAGTGATGGAGGGACGCACCGCCTTGGTGGTGGCGCACCGCCTGGATCAGGCCTCGCGTGCCGATGCCATCGTGGTCATGGATAATGGCCGGGTAGTAGAACAGGGTAGCCATGCAGAGCTGCTAAATTATGGAGGCCGTTATAAACAGTTATGGGCCGCTTGGCAGAAGGGACGAAAATCATGAGGCGGAGGCCGGTGCGCGCTACGTTGAGCACCGCAGTCTTGTGCTGCGTGGCGGTGCTGGGCGTGTCATGCGCAAATAATGAGGAAGAATCGGACTCGGCGGTACGCAGCGAAAGCACGCAATCGCACGGTTCGGCTGCCTCGCAGCTCGGGATTCCTACCTCTGCGCCGCTCAGTGGCCCAGAACCCGGTTCCTATACGACGATTAACCTGCCGTCTGGTCGTTCATTTATTCTCAGCGTGCCGGAAAATTATACGGCCCAAAAAGAGTGGCCTGTCGTGATGGCTTTTCACGGGTGGGGGCAGTCCGCGGAAAACTTGCGCGACTATTCCCGCCTCGATGCGGCACAAGCTATTACCGTATTTCCTGCAGGAAAGGAAAAAGCGTGGAGCCCCGCGCCATATGCGGAAACCAGCGGGAGCGAGGACAAGAAATTCGTGCTCGATATCCTCGATTCTCTCCGCGCGACCTATAACGTGGATGATGCGCGGCTTTTTGCCACCGGCATGTCCAACGGCGGCGGTTTTGCTGCCTACCTGGCTTGTCAGATGCCCGGCACCTTCCATTCGGTCGCCACCATTTCCGCAGCATATTATGAAGATATCCTGAAAGACTGTGCCCATGAACCCGTAGGGCGCCTCGATATGCACGGCACCGATGACCCCGTCGTGGGCTATTACGGCGGAACCCGGCACAAGACCAAGTATTTCTCCGTTGAATCTGTCTTAGAGCAGGACCGCAAGCGCAATAAATGCTCGGAGAAGGTAGACACCAACCGCTTGGTCAATAATGCCCTCGACATGCATTGGCGGGGCTGCACCGCACCGCTGGAGCATATCCGCATCGGTGGCGGCTCCCACGTGTGGCCGGGTGGTCTTGGAGACAAAAATAATGAAGTAGGAAAGTTCTTCGCCACTGACCGCGTCTTGGACTTCTTCGGCATTCCCGGCAGGCCCGACGGCACTCGCGAAACCTAGATCGCGCGGTAGGTCCGGAAAGAGGACCCAGGCACGGATCGCACGCGCTCGACGCAAATATCCGCGACGCTGAGAAAGCCTGCCCGGTCCGCTGCACTGTCCGGGGCAGTGGGCTCTGGAATTTGCACTAGGTGAAAGCTGCGCCCGCCATTGCCTTCCCGGTTGAGTTCGATGACTGCCTGCGCCGTGGTGCCAGAGCCTGCGAAAAAGTCGAGCACTCGGGCATCGGGCCCGCCGCCAATGGCGATGAGATGCTTGATAAGGCGCACCGGCTTGGGGAAATCAAAGATTCCCTCCACGCCCATGACGT
Source organism: Corynebacterium rhinophilum (assembly GCF_030227225.1). Lineage (GTDB taxonomy): Bacteria > Actinomycetota > Actinomycetes > Mycobacteriales > Mycobacteriaceae > Corynebacterium > Corynebacterium rhinophilum. Next base: position 83,663 of record NZ_JASPHQ010000006.1, on the reverse strand, counting down.
CCTCTGCGTCGCGGCGCCCAGTGCGCGTTACGCCAAACCTTTGCCCATCGAGGATGGATCGCGGCCGCGCCCCTGCTTTTTGATAGTTCTTGGTGTAGACGAATCCGCGCCGAAAGACCAGCTCATCGTAGCGCTTTTCCACCATATCTTTGCCCCAGCGCCAGCGTGCTACCTGGCTCTGGCCAGCCGGTTGGTCCGGCCAGTGTTGCGTGCCATCAGGCGAGGAAATGGGAAAATCAAGCGATGGCAGATAGCCCAGAGTCTTAGAATCTAAGCGCACCAAGGAGTATTTGCCGCGTTCATCCTCATGGTTATATTTGGTGCTCGTATAGCCCTCAGCATCTACATTGAATCCGGGGTTATCGGGGTTCTTGGCATAGCAGAGGATGTATTCGTGTTCTACAACCGCATACTTGGAATCGTTTTTCCCGGTGCCAGCCTTTTTCCAAATGAGTTGCCCGGCATAGCAGCCCTCGCCAAAAACCTCGTCTAAAACCTTGCGGGTATTAGCAGCCTCATCCTCTCCGATGGAGACGAATATAAAGCCGTTTTCCGCCAGAATTCGCTGGGCCAGGATGAGCCGCGGCAACATCATGGACAGCCATTCGGCGTGCCACTGGGCATAGCTGCCGGAATTTACCTCTCGCCGCGCGCGGTAATTATCGCGGTAGACAAAGTCCCGGCCGGTGTTATACGGCGGGTCGATGTAGATGACATCGAAGGTTTCGCCCGTGGAAGCCCAGTGCTGTAGAACCGGCAGGTTATCGGCCACGTGGATGCTATTGGGCGAGGTAGGAGAGGTGCTTAACGCAGCATCGAGCTCAAACTCGGCGGCTAGGGGAGCCTCCGCCGCCGCGCGCGCGGCCTGCTTGCCAGGCCACACCAACCCAAAGAATTCCGCGGCGTTGCAGTCTGCACCGGGGCTGGTGTGCGTCATTTGTTGCCTTTTCCGTGCGAGCTGGTCATTGATCTCATTAACGCTATCACTTTAGAACTTCTGACAACCTTTGGTGGCGAAGTCTCGGCAGTGTCATTATCGTGGGCAGTGTTGCCGGATGCGGCAATGGTTAGATGAAGTAAACAACGAAAGGATTAGCAATGGGTATTTTTGACAAGGCAAAGGAAGCGCTGAACTCCGAAAAGGGCCAGGAAGTTACCAACGAAGGTCTGGACAAGGCCGAGGACTTTGCCAAGGACAAGCTGGGCGAAGACAAGGCAGACCAGGTAGACAAGGCCCGCGATGTCATTGATGACAAGCTCGGCACCAATAACGACGGTGACGACGAGAACAAGTAGTTCTCGCCCTAATTTCTAATTAAATATGGCTTAAGCCCCGTTCCAGACAGGAGCGGGGCTTAAGGTTATGTCTATGGCCGGTTTTTCTGGAAAACGCGGTCCGATTGGACTGATGAAAAATGCGCTTTTTAAATCCAGCCCTGAGTTTGGGCTTTCGTCGCAGCCTCGTAGCGATTACTTGCATCGGTTTTTGTCATGATACTGGACACGACGTTGCGCACGCTGCCAGGACTAAGATGCACTTTGCGCGCCAGTTCTGAGGAAGCCACCCCAGATAATAAAAGCCGCGCGATTTCTCGTTCCCGGGGTGTGAGCGGGTTGTCCGGGGTAAAAAGACTCTCTCGTGCTAAGGCAGGATCGATCACCCGCAGCCCAGCTTTTACTCGGCGAATTGCCTCCGCGAGTTGTTCTGGGGGAGTGTCTTTGACTATGAATCCAGCGATGTCAGCATCAATAGCACGTTTTACATAGCCGCCGCGGCCAAAAGTAGTAACGATGAGGCATTTGCATGGACTGTCGGAGAGTTCTTCTGCTACGTCTAGACCGCTCTTTCCCGGCATTTCAATATCGAGTAGAGCTACCTCCACATTGTGCTTGGCGACGAGCCCCGCAACCTCGTTGCCCGTTGCGCATTGAGCAACTACCTCGATATCTGGTTCGGTAGCTAGGAGAGCGACAAGGGCACCGCGAACCAATGATTGATCCTCCGCGATGAGGATACGGATGGGTGGAGATGTCTCAGCCATCGGAACCAATTTCACTGTCCAAGGGTAGTAATTCGGTATCACCGTTCATAGTAATCAGCGCTACGGTGCGGTCGTCCTTCCTCATAATAATCAACTTTCCGCCGCTGTCCTCCATTCGCTTATGCAGCCCGTGTAGCCCGTCACTGTGGTACTGCTTTTCCGGATCGAAGCCGCAACCATCGTCTACGACTTGGAGCTTATTTTGGGTTACGCTAACCCAGCAGTGCTGTGCTCCTGAGTGGCGTATAACGTTAGTGGTGAGCTCGCGTAATGCCCAAGAAAAGGCTGCGTCATAAAGTCCAACGGCTCGGACGTTGGCAGGAAGATGCGCCTGAATCCCTGTGGTGTCGAACGCTCGCCGTGCTGCCTGAACTTCTCCTTCGAAGGTCGGCATGCGCATCCGGGTAACTGTGGAGCGGACTTCTGCCAAACCCTTACGGGAAAGGTCACTTATTTCTTGCAGCTCGTTTCGAGCTCGAGTCGGATCTACGTCAACGAGCCGCTGTGCCAACTCAGATTTTAAATTGATGACGGTAAGCGAGTGGCCGAGCAAATCATGGACGTCTGTGGCAATGTCTTCGCGTTGGCGAGCGAGATCGAGTTGATGCTCTAAATCCGTGCGCGAGTCTTCTCTTTGAGACATTGTGCCTAGCAACACCAGCAAAATTGGCCAGACGAATATCACAATGAATGTCCATAAGAGGTCCTGCGAATCCACGCTCCATAAAGCACCTGTGACTACGAGTCCGGTAAGGAGTACCCATAACAATGCCCGGCGCAGTGGTAATTGAAACCCGAGGAATGCAGCTAGATAGGGCACAAATGTGGTGGCATAAACTCCAAAGAAGGGTATGGAGATAAGTGCTATGAGCGCTAAGGCAGTCCACCGAGCGGCCAAACGATAACGTAAGTTCCAGCCCCGCGGGTAGTAAGTCACCGAACCAAAGCTGAAGAAATATAGGGCGCTGAAAGCGATAACACAGGCAGTGGATCCTAGGCGCTGCGTAGCATCCACACCAGGCTGAACGAAATTGAGAATTAAGCCGAAGAGCAGAAATATAAGCCAAACGCTGGCAAACACCGCATTATTTGTAGCGAATCCCTTGAAGGGCGAGTGGAATGAATTCATTACATTCGTGATTTGTCGCGGTGGAGCAGCATTGCGCAGGCTCCGACGAAAATTGCGGTCCATACGGCGAAGTTTAGTCCCGCGCTCCACAAGGAATGGTTAACCGTGCCATCGGCATCATTTAGCAGTTGCATCCCTTCTGCCAATGGCCATTGAGCCAACACGACTGGGCCAAAAAGGGGTGTAAAGCGGCCAAACGCCATAAGTGAGGAAGATAGGGGGATAAAGACATTGGCGGCGAACAGCAGGAGGACAATGGAGGAAGAAGCAATGGCCACGGAGTTATCCGTCGGTAAAGCAAGTGCCCATATCATCCCATATAAGCCAAAGGGAATAGAGACAACAGCGCACGCAAGAAAGGACAAAGCCCACTGGTGGGGCTCCATCTCAGCTTTAGTTAATGCACCAGTGAGAAACACAGCTGCAATGGGGAGCAGAGCTTGCAATGCTATGGAGGTGATATTCGCCCAGAGGATCTGGTGAGGGCGCAGCGGAGTAAGCGCCAGTTGGCGTCTCCAACCGGACCTGGCATCAGTGACTGAAGCAGCAGCGGCTCCCACCGCACCGGCGACGCCGCCGTACAGTGCCATGCTGATCATTTGGAGAGCTGCAAAGGTATCGTTGTGAATGGGAAGGCTGCCAAAGTCCATTAGTGTGCCGAAAAGTAAATAGAAAAATACCGGCAAAATGGTGGTGAAAAATAGCGGGGCGAGGTTGCGGCGCAGCCGGAGGAAATTGTACCCAGCAAAACGCATTGTGTTACTAAATGCGGGCGCGGTGGAACTATTAGACATGGTTGGAATCTTTCGTTTGGGGCTGGCGGGAGGTGAAAGGGGGGTAGCTGTGCTCATCGGTGAGCGCGAGAAAAGTATTTTCCAGACTATGAGCGCTAATGGTGAGGTCATAGGCGCCTGTGTGGTTAAGAAGATGGCGGGCCAGTGAATCCGAATCTGTGGTAGTCATGTGGACGTGATCTCCAGTGCGGGTGACTTCAGTAACGTCCGGTAGCGAACTCGCTGGAGGAATACTGCCGTCAAACTGGGCCGTAATTCTTCGAACCTCGCCGCGGTTACGTATGTCAATTACCTTGTCATCGGCCATAACTTCCCCTTTGTGCAAAAGCACTATCCTTTCAGCAAAATTGTCTGCTTCTTCGAGATAGTGTGTCGCGAAGAAGAGGGTCCGCCCGAGCTCAGCCTGGTGCTGCATGGACGCCCAAAAATCCCGGCGAGCGCCTGGATCCATGCCGGCAGTCGGCTCGTCAAGGATGAGAATCTGCGGGTCACCCAGGAGTGCAAGCGCGAAACGAAGACGTTGTTGCTCGCCGCCGGAGCACTTACCCACTCGTCGCGACAATATCGGTTCTAAGTTGGCGTGATGTGCAACCTCGCCAATGTCTAGGGGCTGGGCAAAGGTAGCGGAAATCATCTTTAAGGTATCGCTTACAGTGAGGTCAGGGAGAAGACCTCCGGATTGAAGTACCGCTGCCAGCTGTGCGTTATTGATCGCTTCCCGGGGACTTTTGCCTAGGACTGTGACAGTGCCGGAAGATGGTTCGGTAAGCCCCAAGATGAGGTCAATAAGTGTGGACTTTCCAGCGCCGTTAGTACCTAGCAGCGCTACGATTTCTCCGGGGGCGATGGAGACTGATACGTCATTAAGTGCTCGCACTGAATGCGAGGAATTTGCTGCGAAGACTTTTTCTACGTCGCGTACCTCAATCGCTGTTGAGGAATCTGAGTTAGGGATACGTGTAGTTTTCATGTCTTGCACTTAACTAGGTTTGCGCCCGGAATTGCAGGAACTGTGTCACTAGGTTTCCATGACAATTGTCATCGGTGGACGCGTTAAGCTATCTGGGTGCTTACTACTCTCGCATCCGCAATCGTCTTATTCATCGTCACCAATATCGATGATATCGTTGTTCTCTCGCTATTCTTTGCCCGTGGCGCGGGCAGGAAGGGCACGACCAAAACCATCCTTTTGGGCCAGTACCTGGGATTTTTGGGGATCCTCGCGGTCTCTGTGGCACTTGGTCTGGGACTTAGCGCCATCCTTCCGGAAGACTGGATTCGCTTTTTCGGGCTTATTCCCTTGGCCATTGGCCTCTGGGCGGCCTGGGAGGCTTTTCGCGGGGAAGAGGACGATGACGTTTCTGGAAAGAAACTCAGTATCGCTGCGGTAGCCGGGGTCACCTTTGCCAATGGCGGCGATAATATCGGTGTGTACCTGCCGGTATTTACCACCTCTTCGCCCGCAGATATCGCGGTGTACTGCGTCGTATTCCTCGTCTTAGTCGCCGGCTTAGTAGCGGCGGCGAAATTTGTGGCCACACGGCCAGCGGTGGCAGAAGCACTAGAGAAGTGGGAGAGCGTGTTATTCCCCACGGTGCTTATACTGCTTGGTCTCGCCATCCTATTTGCGGTGTAGGCGAGGCACACAGAAAATCCCACGGCCGTGGAAGTAAATCCATAGCCGTGGGATAAGTTGTCGGGCTAACAGGATTTGAACCTGCGACCCCTACACCCCCAGTGTAGTGCGCTACCAAACTGCGCCATAGCCCGGCGTCGCATTATTTGTTGCGACTGCCCTAGATTACATCAGGATAATTCCACAGTGAAATCTAGGCCGTGACCTGCATTAAAGCTCGCCGGTGGAATAGACCCATGCACCATTAAGGCGCCGGAAAGACGATCGCTCCCGCTGGGAGCCTACTGCCTCGCCCTTGTAGAAGGCTTCAAATTCCACGATGCCTTCATCGTCTACAAGACCACCGCGCTCGGTATCGAGGATATCGAGGCGGTAGAACCGGATGGGGGAATCGGCCAGGTCCAATGAGCTGGGTCGAGTCACCGGATCCCAAGTGCGCAGGAGGTAGTCCTCATCGCCGCTGACGAAGGCACTAAACCGCGACCGCATGAGAGCCTCGGCCGTGGGGGCTTTGGCGCCGGCGTGGTACTTGCCGCAGCATTCGCCAAAGCTCAGCCCGCTCGTGCAGGGGCAGCGGCGGGAATCAGCGATGGGGTTGAGGGCCACCATTAGTTGGCGTCCACGATATCGGTGATGGTGGCACCGGCGGCCATGCGTTCGACGTCGGTATCGCGCGCGGCCGCACGCAGTGCATCGACCTCGGAATCGCTCAAGGAGCCTTTTAGTTCGATGCGGCGCTCGAAGGAGGTGGTACCGGTTTGGGTGATGGTCACGTGGACATCGTCAAGCGCAAGCTTCTTGCCGGCCTCCTTGATGGCCTGGGTGGAAGCAGACGCCAGGGCGGACATGAGCAGGCCGGTGGCGGAAAAGCCCTTACCCTTGCCGCCTTCTTTTTTGGTGCGGTCCGCGGTAACGGAATGGTCATTGTGGCGGACCACAACGCCGAATTTGGTGCCGGTAGCAGGGTGGGCAATGGCGGCATCCGTGCCCACTTCTTCGGGTTCATAGTCGGGAACGATAAACTGCCTGGACCAAGCCCCGATCAGATCGGCGGCGCGGGCTGCCGTCCCTTGCTTGGTGAGCAGGTGATCGGCCTTATCCAGCGAAACGAGGGATTTGGGATAGCGGGTCATGCGGAAGATATTCTGCGCATTATCGATGCCCACCGTCTGATCGATGGGGGAATGCAGGGACAATAGGGGCTTGCGCAACCGCGGTAGGTATTCTTCCGGGTTGGTTTCTGCCAAATCCTCTAGGAATTTGCGCGAAATCGTGAGAGCCCTGCCTCCCAAGACAACCTCGACCTCACCATTAGCGTCTACCTCGCCAATCTTATCCGCGTAGTGCAACACGGAGTGTGCGGGATCGAAGGGGGCGCCGATGGTGGCCACGGCCCGAATCTTTTTCATTGCAGTGGCGGCCTTGAGCACCGCCGCGCCGCCCAGGGAGTGGCCAATGAGCATCTGCGGTGCGGAATAACGTTCTTCTAGCCAGTCCGCTGCGGCGCGGATATCGTCGACATTTTGGTTAAAGGTGGTGTCCGCAAACTCGCCTTCTGATTGCCCCAGACCGGGGAAATCAAAGCGCAGGGTGGCGATGCCGAATTCCGTTAATTGCTTCGAAGTGCGGGCCGCGCCAGGGGTATGGCGCGAGCCGGCAAAGCAATGCGCGAAGACGGCGAAGGCGAGAGGGGGAGCATCAGGAAAGTCGATGGTTCCTGCCATCTCGGTTCCTCGGCTGGACGGCAGCTTAACATTGACGGATTGCATGGCACCTACAATAACGGCCCCATAAGTTCCAAGCCAGATGAGGTTGACTAGAGTCGTAGGCAGCCAGTCCCTAAAGGAGGAATTGTCTTGGGAGCATTCGATTGGTTCTGGAAAGCGATGGGCTCGCAAAGCGAGCGAAACGATAAGAAATCCAAGGCCATCGTGGATGAAGCTCGCTCCGCCGCGGATATATTCGCGCAGAGCGACGATGCTGCCGTGGCCCAAGCCGCCCGCGATGCGGTGCGCGGCGGCGAGGTCGCAGACAAGGCCCAATTCCTGGGTGCCCTTGCCGTCGCGTGTGAACGCACCCTGGGCCTGCACCCATTCACCGTGCAATCGCAGGCGGTACTGCGACTGCTTACCGGCGATGTCATTCAAATGGCTACCGGTGAGGGCAAAACTCTCGTTGGCGCGATGGCCGCGACGGGTTTCGCGCTAACTGGAAAGCGCGTCCACGTCGTGACGGTCAATGACTATCTGGCCAGCCGTGATGCTGAATGGATGCGGCCTGTCGTGGAATTTTTTGGGCTGCAGGTATCCTCCGTGACGGAGGGTATGAGCGCCGATGAGCGCCGCGCGGCGTATGCGCAGAATATTATTTACGCCCCGGTCAATGAATTGGGCTTTGATCTTTTGCGCGATAATCAGATCACCGAACGCGCACAGACGGTGCAGGCGCCTGGCGATGTTGCCTTGGTGGACGAGGCCGATTCCGTCTTGGTGGACGAGGCCCTCGTGCCCCTGGTGCTGGCCGGAAATCGCCCCGGTGAGGCTCCTACGGGGCAAATCACCAATGTGGTCTCTCGGCTCCGGGAAAACCATGAGTACGTCATCTCGGATGATGGGCGCACGGTGCAGCTTACCGATGTCGGCGCAGCCCGCGTGGAGCGAGAGCTCGGCATCGATTCCCTGTATTCCGAGGACAATATCGGCACCGTCCTCGTCAAGGTTAACTTGGCGCTGCACGCAAAGGCGCTGTTGATCCGCGATATTCACTACATCGTCGTGGACGGCAAGCTGCAGCTTATCGATGCCTCCCGTGGTCGCGTCGCCGATCTGCAACGCTGGCCCGACGGGCTGCAGGCAGCGGTAGAAGCCAAGGAGGGCTTGGAAGTCTCTGAGGGCGGGCGCATCCTCGATACGATTACCCTGCAAGAACTTATGCGACGGTACCCGCTGGTCTGTGGAATGACGGGTACTGCTGTAGAGGCCACCGACCAGTTGCGGCAATTTTATGACCTGCACGTTTCCGTTATCGATCGGAATAAGCCACTGCAGCGCTTCGATGAACAAGATCGCATTTTTGCCACCATAGGGGAGAAGTCAGCGGCCATCGTCGAGGAAATTGCCCGCCTGCACGAAGCCGGTCAACCAGTGCTTGTGGGAACCCAAGACGTGGCGGAATCAGAAAATTTAGCTGAGGCCTTGCGCGATCGCGATATCGAAGTCAACGTGCTCAACGCGAAAAATGACCGCGAAGAGGCACAGATTGTCGCCGAAGCCGGCGATATTGGGCGGGTAACCGTCTCCACACAAATGGCCGGCCGCGGTACGGACATCAAGCTCGGCGGCGCCGATGAGGCCGACCACGATGAGGTGGCCGAGCGCGGCGGCCTTGCCGTGATCGGAACCTCTCGGCACCGCACCGCGCGGCTCGATAACCAGCTGCGCGGGCGTGCAGGGCGCCAAGGGGACCCAGGCTTGGCGCTATTTTTCGTCTCCCTGGAAGATGATGTGGTGCAACAAGGCGGAGCTGGGGAAAAGGTCAGCGCGCAACCTGGCCCTGGCGGGCTCATCGAATCCAAACGGGTGCAGGACTTCGTAGCCCATTGTCAGCGGGTAACAGAGGGCCAATTGCTAGAAATTCACGCGCAAACCTGGAAGTATAACCAGCTCTTGGCGGACCAGCGCATCATCATCGATAAGCGCCGTGCAGCGCTATTGGATACAGACCAAGCGTGGCAAGAACTAGCTGAGCGAGCCCCTGAACGGGCGAGCGAGCTTGCGGATCTCCCGGAGGCAGTGCGAATTCAGGCGGCGCGGGAGATCATGCTGTATCACCTCGACATGGGCTGGGCCGATCACCTCGAGCTGCTCGATGATGTGCGCGAATCCATCCACCTGCGCGCCATCGCGCGCGAGACCCCAATTGACGAATATCACCGCATCGCGGTGCGCGAATTTAAGGACTTGGCGCAGCGGGCGGTGGATCAGGCCGTAGAGACCTTCAGGCAGGTGCCTATTGACGCCGAGGGGGCACACCTTGCAGACTCTGGGTTGAACCGTCCAAGCGCAACGTGGACCTATATGGTCTCTGATAACCCCCTTGCGGGGCAGGGAAATTCCGTGTTGAGCGGCATCGGAAATATTTTTCGGTGAAATAATTGCCCACTGAGAGATCAAAGACTCGGTAGAGTCGCTATTATTGGTATAAGTAACTCAAAACTAATCCCCGGAGGTAACAATGAGCGAGAACACCGGAACCCCGGAACCACAGGTGGAGACCACCTCTGTATTCCGCGCTGACCTGCTCAAGGAAATGGAAAATGGCACCAAGGGAACCGAGACCTCTGCGGTAGGTACGGAAAACTTGGAGGACGGCCAGGCGTTGCTTGTGGTCAAGCGCGGCTCCAATGCCGGTGCCCGCTTCCTGCTGGACCAGGACACCACCACGGCAGGGCGCCACCCAGAGGCAGATATCTTCCTGGATGATGTCACCGTCTCCCGCCGCCACGCTGAATTCCGCAAGAATGATGACGGCCAATTCGAGGTAGTAGACGTGGGATCCCTGAACGGCACCTACGTCAACCGCGAGCCACGCAATTCACAGGTGCTCGAGGTTGGAGATGAGATTCAGATCGGTAAATTCCGCCTCGTCTTCATTACCAAGCAGGACTAAAACCGCGGCAGACAAACCGTTTTGCCGTCCTTGGTTAAAGCGGTTTAGTCTCCTTTTTATATCCAACGACTACTGAGACACTTTTAAAGAGATAGACACAGTGAGCGCAGCAGAATCCGCGGCGGCATCAGCTCGCCGCAAGAGCCCGAACACGAAGAAGGCTAAAACCATGTCCATTGGCGTGGTCTTAGAAACGCTGAATCAGCAGTTCCCTGACGTCACTGTGTCTAAAATCCGCTTCCTCGAGTCAGAGGGGCTGATTTCTCCCCAGCGCACTGCCTCCGGCTACCGCCGGTTCACGCAGGAAGACGTGGATAGGCTGCGCTATATCTTGACCACCCAGCGGGATAATTACACCCCGCTTAAGGTTATCCGCGAGCAGCTGGAAGCAATGGATTCCGGCCAGGTCACCGCCATTGTTTCTGCTGGCAATGCGGAGACCTTGCTGTCTCCGCAGCAGTTCAAAGCACCCGCGGTAACGCGCCTGACCGATGCAGAGGTAGCACAGCAGGCTGGAGCAACCGAGGCGGATATTGCCACCTTTATCAAGGACAAGCTGATTAAGCCGGATGCCGCGGGATTTTTCAATACCGATGATGTGGCCATTGCTTCTGCCGCGGTAGCGTTGCAGGCCTTCGGCTTTAGCGCTAGCCAGCTGAAGTCCCTGCGCAATAGCGCACGCCGCCAAGCAGATTTGATTTCGCAGGTTGCGGCCCCCGTGGCGCACTCGAATTCCGATACCGCGCACCAGCAGGCAGAAGAGCTCTCCCAGCAGATGACGGCGCTGGTCGTTTCTTTGCACGCCACCCTGGTAAAGACGGATTTGCGCCACGAATTTAACGCCTAACTCACCATGGCAGCCTCCCATGTGGGAGAGTGGTAGCTATGAGTGATGTAACCCTTGAATTTCACGGCATTCACCAGCTTGGGCCAGAAGATGATGTCTGCGCGCTGCTGCGTTGGCCCGAAGAGAATCGCCTCATCCCCGTCTGGCTTTCAGCCGTAGACGGAATTCAATTGGCCGGTGTTTTTGCTGACCAGCGCCCGAACCGCCCAACGACCCACGATCTTCTCTGTGAGCTTCTAGAGGCGGCAGGTGGCGTCGACGCCATCGAGATTGTCAACCACCACCAAGGCACCTTCATGGTGGATATTCAGACTGCGCAAGGCGAGGTTTTTGATGCCCGTGTAAGCGATGCCTTGGCGGTAGCTGACCACTTTAAGGTTCCCATTGTTGCCGAGTCCGCGCTCTTGGCCCAGGTATCCGTCTTCGCCAGCGAGGAGGACATTAAGGAATACTTCGACCTTGAGCTTCCTACCCCCACGCAGGACGGGCGAGATAGCGATGACACCCCCGCCGGGGAAAGCACCTCTGCATCTGGAAACGCGCAGGCCGATGCCGATTTTGAAGAGATGATGCGCAGCCTTGGCATGGATGAATCCGATTTTCACACGGGGGAAGAAGACGGAAAAAATTAATGACACGCGTGTGACTAATGATGACAATGTGGTTTTAAAAGTCTAAAGTTGTACTCGAAGGTTAAGCAAGCCCCGCTTGACGGGGGGTGTGCGCTTGGCATTTAATTGATCTTTAGAACTTCCAACGAACCCCATTGGAGTAATTACGTGAGCATCACCGAGGACACTCAGTCCGAGTCCCAGTACGTCCAAGAATCCCTCTTTGATGTGGGACCGGACGAAGAAGTGGGGTACCGCGTGCCCATCGCCTGCCAGGTTGCTGGCATCACCTACCGCCAGTTGGACTACTGGGCACGCACCAACTTGGTCAACCCCTCCATTCGCACCGCCCGCGGCTCGGGTTCACAGCGCCTTTATTCATTCAAGGACGTCTTGGTCCTCAAGATTGTCAAGCGCCTGCTCGATACCGGCATTTCCCTGCAGAATATCCGTTTAGCTGTGGAATCGTTGCATGACCGCGGCGTTAACGATTTGGCTGAGCTCACCCTCGTCTCTGATGGCACTACCGTGTACGAGTGCCGCTCCAATGATGAGGTCATTGACCTTCTCGCCGGCGGGCAGGGTGTCTTCGGCATCGCAGTACCGGGAATCTTGAAGGAACTGTCCGGCACGATTACGTCTTTCCCTGCAGAGCGCATCGAGGAATTGCCCGAGGACAATGTGGTTGGCCTCGATGAGCTTGCCGCTCGCCGCAACCGCAAGAGTTCCTAAGCCTTCCTAAAAGTTCTCCCTCCAGACCCCAGCTCACGGGGGTGGGGGGAGAATTTTTTGGTTAAACCCCAGCGGCCTTATCCATCGCGGCGTTGAGGTCCTCCTGTGTGCCTGCATCGACACTAGTGAAGTTGTCTGCAGCGTTCTTTAGCTGTTCATCGACTTCACCTGGGCCGACGTGGACAACGGATAGCTCTACGTTGTCTGACTTCGCGCCGTCAAGAGCGGCGGCAAACTGGGCATCGTCCATGTCGAGCTCAGTACCGGTCGTAACGAGGACGACCCGTGTCTTTTGGTTGTTGCCAGCGGCTTGATCCGCTGCGGTATTCAGTGCGGCGATTGTAGCGCTGCGCGATTGCGGCACGCCACCGGTGCCGAATGCCGCGAGTGTCTTCGGCACCGCAGGGCCATTGCCGAATCCGAGGTTATCGCGGTAGCCCACCGACGCGGTCTCCGAAATGGGGGACGAATAGTTCCACAAGGCTACCTGACTATTGTTAGCACTCAATTTTTCCGCGGTGCCAGATAGCGCCTGTTGCGTTGCATCAAACATCGCGGTCATATTCGCAGAAGTATCAACGAGCAGGAGAGTATTGGGGGCCATCTCCACGGTGGAGGAGGAAGCCGAGCCCGAAGCCTCTTTGCCCTCTTCGCCGTCGTCCGGCGTACTCGGAGCGGAGGAGGAGACTCCTGGGCTGCTTTCCACAGGGGATTGGGACGCGGTTTCTGCGGCCGTAGGCTCTCCAGAGTCATCCCCAGCGCGCAACAGGAAAATCAAAGGTGCGATGACAGCAAGGATTGCGATGATGATAACCGCGATAACCCAGCCAGCTAGTGCGAATCTGTTTTCCCCGTTTGAGTGCCGTGCCATGTAGTGCCTTTCTCCAAAAACTCCCGAGCCAGCGCATGATGCGTTTAATCTAGTGTAACTGGCAATAAGCCCTTTCCATTACTGCGACAAGCCGCTCGCGCAGCGGTTGCGCTCGCTGCGCGAGGCCCCGTTGACGGTTGACATACGTCGCCTTGCCCTCTGGTGTTTCAATAGGAACTACCCCAAGGCCCCAATTACGGCAATCGTACGGGGAGGCCTCCATGTCAAGGATGCGGGCATCGATAGCCAGATCCAGGCAATCGAGGAAGAGATCACCTGGGACCAGGGGGCCGAGCTTCCACGCCCATTTATAAAGATCCATGGTCACGTGCACGCAGGCTGCCTGGTCGTTGGCCGGTTGATCCTCACGGTTGAGTACCCTCAAGTTGAGCGGACGCGCCGGCAGGGTAAAGAAGCGGAACGCATCATAATGCGAGCACTTTAGGGAATGAGTATCAACGACGCGGTTGGTTCCTTCTGCACCTAAGCGCAGCGGGAGATCATGGCGTGGGGAATCGGTGTGGTAAACCATCGCCCATTCATGCAGACCAAAGCAATCAAAGCGCACCGGGTTGGTGGCAGAGCGCCGCAGTAGATCCAAAATATAGTCAACGGAACTTCCGCGCCGTTGCATATAGGATTCCACGTCCACGGTGATGCCGTCCGCAGTCTCGTGGTAATAGCGCCAGCTAGCCTGCGGCGCGTTACCCTCGAGCGCCGTGTCAATGCCCGGGTGCCAGCGCTTTAGGTGCGATGGGCGGACAGGGTAATACTCAAAGAGGAAATCAAATACGGGATGATAGCTGCCCGGATGGCGAAACCTCTCCAGTCGGTCCGCCGCCCGCCGTTCATGCTCATTCATGCGGGTTGTCCAGTCAGCGGTAGATAAAACCTGCACGCGCGAATCCTCCTTTCTATTGTGCTAGCGCTTAGCGACGCCGCCCCTTACCCCTCCTGGCTCCACCAACCTGCCGCTTTTGTTGGCGTGGGGGTTGTTTCTTGTGTTGCTGGCCCGCGCCGTTAGACCCGTCTTGGCCCGGCGGTGGAAGGGCCGGTCCGTGCGGCTTGCGGGCGCCGGTGACCGTGCGCAGCTCAGGAGCACCGGCCGGATTTTCGCGGTGGGAAATATCGTGCTCGGTAGCGCTCACACCGGCCTTCTTGATGAGGGCAGCTACCTCTGAGCGCTGTTCATCAGTGACCAAGGTAACCACCGTGCCTGTTGCGCCGCCGCGTGCAGTACGCCCTGCGCGGTGCAGGTAGGCCTTGTGTTCTGCAGGCGGATCCATGTGGACGACGAGTGAAACGTCTGCAATATCGATGCCGCGCGCCGCGATATCGGTGGCAACGAGGACTGGAATGGAGCCATCGGCAAAGCCAGAAATGGCGCGGGTGCGCGCGCCCTGGCCCTTATCCCCATGCAGTGGATAGGCGTTAATGCCGGCACGCCGAAGCTTTTTCACCTGCCTATCCACGCCGTGCTTAGTACGCATGAACATGATGGTCTTGCCTGCGCGCGCGGCGATGCGCATAACCACCTCGTTGCGGGCGGGGCGATCACCCAGGAAAAACAGGTGGTGCGACATCGAATCCACCGCTGCGGCAACTGGAGCCGTGGAGTGGACCACGGGATCGTGCAGGAATTGCTCGACCAGCTTATTAACATCCCCATCGAGGGTCGCAGAAAAAAGCAGCCGCTGACCGGTGGGTGGGGTGTAGTTTAAAAGCTTGCGCACCTGGGGAAGAAAACCCATATCGGCCATCTGGTCCGCCTCGTCCAAGGTAGTGATCTGTACCTTGTCAAAGGACAACTTGCCTTGTGCGATGAGATCCTGGGCGCGACCAGGTGTGGCGACCAAGAGGTCTACTGGACGCGCCAGAGAGCGGATGTGGTGGTTGATATTGACGCCGCCGACCACCGCGAGGACGCGCAGCCCTAATGCGGCGGCGGGCTCATCGAGGCGTTGCTGGATCTGCGTCGCTAACTCGCGGGTGGGGGCGAGCACGACCGCGCGGGGCTGGCCCGGGGTAGAGGCGCCCGAGCCAGCCAATCGGGCCAATGTGGGAAGCCCAAAGGTAAAGGTCTTTCCGGAACCGGTAGGCCCACGGCCAAGTACGTCTTTGCCTGCGAGTACATCCGGGATAGCTGCGGCTTGGATGGGAAATGCTTCCGTGATTCCTTGGTTGTGTAGAACGTGAACCACGCGCTGAGGTAAGCCGAGTTCGGCAAAAGTAGTCATCGTTGGGCAATTCTAACCGGTGGGTGCGCAAAATCCTGCATCGGGCAGCGCACGATTGGTGGACCACCATACAAGTGAGAAATCCCATAGCAAAAATAGGGTCCTGTTTTAGGTATTTCACTGGTTATTACCTAACGTGGAAGGTGGTGCTGGGAAGCACGCAAGATTTATTCCTCCACTCACAGGCCCCTTCCAGGGCCATTACGAACTGTTAAGGAGTCGTCTCCATGGCTCAAGCACAAGCAACCGCAGCCAGTTCTTCTTCCCACTCTTCGCCGCAGGAATCAACAGAGCCCACGAAGAAGGAGCGGTTTCACCTTGACGCCGTGTGGTTCGCGCTTGCCGTCGTGGCCTTAGCGGCCGTCTTAGTTATTCCGATCCCGGGACTCGACTGGCCTGCCAAAGTGGCTCTGGGCATGCTGGCCTTCGCGGTGATCATGTGGGTGACCGAGGCCGTGAGCTATCCGGTAAGTGCCCTGCTGATCGTCGGCCTTATCTCGCTGCTTTTGGGGCTTGGGCCGGATCCAGAATCCGATGGCATCTACGGCACCTCCAATGCCCTCAAGGTCGCGATGACAGGATTTTCCTCCTCCGCGGTAGCACTCGTGGCCGCGGCACTGATCTTGGCCGGAGCGATGCAGGCTACGGGCTTGCATAAGCGGATTGCCTTGTACGTGTTGAAGATCGCGGGGGAGAAGACCTCCCACATCGTTATCGGCGCCATTGCGATTGCCATCATCTTGGCCTTCTTCGTTCCCTCTGCCACCGCGCGTGCGGGCGCCGTAGTGCCCATCTTGCTCGGTATGGTAGCCGCCTTCGGCTTGTCCTATGAGTCGAAGCTGGGCGCCTTGCTCGTCATTACCGCAGCGCAGGCCGTTTCGATCTGGAACGTGGGTATCAAGACCGCCGCCGCCCAAAACCTCGTGGCGGTGGGTTTTATCGAGGATCAAATGGGGCAGTCGGTCTCGTGGGGCCAATGGTTCATTTGGGCCGCGCCGTGGTCCATCCTGATGTCCATTGCGTTGTATTTCATCATGCGCGCCGTCATCAAACCGGAAACGGAACGCATTGAGGGAGGAAAGGAGCTCATCGCCAGGCAACTAGAGGACCTCGGGCCCACCTCGCCGGAAGAGAAAAGGCTCATCGGATTTTCCCTTCTCCTGCTCTTCTTTTGGGCCACGGAGGGACTGCTGCACCCGATTAGCTCGGCCGTCATTACCGCGGTGGCCGTTGCCCTGATGCTGTTACCGAAGATCGGCGTGTTTACCTGGCCAGAAGCGCAAAAGTCCGTGAGCTGGGGTACCCTCATCGTCTTTGCCATCGGCATTTCCCTCGGCTCGTTCCTGCTGGATACGGGCGCTGCCACGTGGTTATCAGAAAAGACCTTCGGGCTGATGGGGCTGGACTCGCTGCCGATTCTGGCAACTATTGCACTGGTATCGCTATTTAATATCCTGATCCACTTGGGCTTTGCCTCTGCTACGTCGCTGGCCTCCGCGCTCATCCCGGTCTTTATCGCTTTGGCCGCCACGCTGGATGTACCCAACGGCGGCATCGGCTTCGTGGTCATCCAGCAGTTCGTCATCTGCTTCGGGTTCTTGCTGCCCGTTTCCGCGCCGCAAAATATGCTGGCTTATGGCACCGGCGCCTTTAGCACCAAGCAATTCCTTCGCTCCGGTATCCCGCTGACCATCGTCGGATACCTGCTTATCCTGCTGCTTTCTGCCACCTATTGGTCGTGGCTCGGCTTGGTCTAAGTCTAGGTACTAAAAAAGGGGGCCTGCACCGTGCAGGTCCTCCCTTTTTATATGCAGCGCTTAATCCGTCTGCGTCAGGCTGCGATCGCCGGACCACTCGACGTGGAAGGTGCCGGGCTTATCGGTGCGCTTGAAGGTGTGCGCACCAAAGAAGTCGCGCTGGCCCTGGATAAGGGCGGCGGGCAGGCGGGTGGCGCGCAGGCTGTCGTAGTACGACAGCGAGGAGGCAAAGACCGGAGCCGGCAGGCCCATCTGGGTTGCGGCGACGACGACGCGGCGCCACGGTTCGATGAGGTCTTCCAGCTCACCCTTAAAGTAGGGATCCAGGATGAGGGCGGGAAGCTCTGGATTGGTATCAAATGCCTCGCGGATGCGGTCCAAGAACTTAGCGCGGATGATGCAACCGCCGCGCCAGATGGTGGCCAGGTCACGTGGATCGACATCCCAACCGAATTCGGCGGAACCAGCCTTGATCTCATCGAAACCCTGGGAGTAAGCGATGAGCTTGGCGGCATAGAGGGCACGGCGAACGTCTTCGATGAAGGCATCCTTATCGATGTCGAAGTCCGCGTTCGTGCCTGCCGGAAGCTGGCCCTCCTGCGCGGCGGCGCGCTGTTGGCTCGAAGAAGACAGTGCGCGGGCAAAGACGGACTCGGCGATGCCGGTAATCGGCACGCCCAATTCGAGGCCGTTGATGGCGGTCCAGCGGCCGGTGCCTTTCTGGCCGGCGGCGTCCAGGATGACATCGACAAGCGGGGCGCCCGTATCCGGATCCTTCTGGGCGAGCACCTCGGCGGTGATCTCAATGAGGTAAGAATCCAGGTCGCCGGAGTTCCATTCCTTGAAGATTTCCGCGATCTCGGCAGGCTCCATGCCAGCGCCGTAGCGCAGCAGCTGGTAGGCCTCGCCGATGACCTGCATATCGGCGTACTCGATGCCGTTGTGGACCATTTTGACGAAGTGACCGGCGCCATCCGGTCCAATGTGGGTCACGCACGGAGTACCGTCCACCTCGGCGGCGATGGATTCCAGGATGGGGCCCAGGGTCTCCCAGGACTCGGCCGGCCCACCGGGCATGATGGAGGGGCCGTTCAAGGCGCCTTCTTCGCCGCCGGAAATGCCAGCGCCTACGAAGTGCTTGCCGCGCTCGGCCACTTCCTTTTCGCGGCGAATGGTATCCGTAAACAGCGCATTGCCGCCATCGATGATGATGTCGCCGTCATCCATGGCATCGGCAAGCTGATCGATGACCGCATCGGTGGCCTTGCCCGCCTGCACCATGATGATGGCCTTGCGGGGGCGCTCCAAGGAAGCGACGAAATCCGCGATGGACTCGGAAGGAATAAAGTTTCCTTCATCACCGTGGGCCTCAATGAGGGCGCGGGTCTTTTCTGGGCTGCGATTATAGACGGCGACGGTATTGCCATTGCGGGCAAAGTTGCGGGCTAGGTTGGAGCCCATTACCGCTAGGCCGACAACACCAATGTGCGCAAGTTCGTTCTTTTCAGTCATGGTGCCTATCCTACGTCACCGCATCACTTTCGCCGCGCTGGCGGCTAGGCTGGAAGACTATGTCAGATACCCAGATACTCAATGACTTACTCCATACCGCGCACAAGCGCCTGCTCAACGAGGAGGAACTGGAGAAACTAAATTCGGTCAACGGCGGGCTTGCTGAGTTCATCGGGCTCACCTTCGACCGCGTGGGCCCGACCGAGGCCCGCGCACACCTCACCGTGACCCCTCAGCACCACCAACCGTGGGGCGTGGCCAATGGTGGACTTTATTGCACCATCGCGGAAACGGTGGCCTCCCTTGCCAGCGTCGCGGCTGCCGATGCCCCAGCGATGGGGGTCAATAACTCCACGGACTTCATCAAGGCGACGGGTAAAGGCGAGCTAGAAGCTGTGGCCACCCCTATTCAATTGGGCTCGCGGACCCACGTGTGGAGCGTGGAAATGCGCCAGGGAGACACCCTGGTTGCACGCACCACGCTGCGCACCATGATTATGGATAAGCGCAGCTAGAGCCAGTGGTTCTTCCGGAACCACGCCCACAGGCCGCCCACGACAGCGACCATGATGATGATTGCCATGGGATAGCCAAAGGCCCAGTGCAGCTCCGGCATGATGTCGAAGTTCATGCCGTAAATACCGGCGACGAGGGTCGGCGCGGCCCACATGCCGACGACCGCGGAGATGGTGCGCATATCGGAGTTTTGTTGCATGGTGACCTTGGCTACCGAGGCATCAATAAGCGAGGTCAAGCGTTCATCGAAGCTGGCCACCAAGTCATTGACCACGAGCTCGTGGTCATAGACATCGCGCAGGTAGGACCGGATCTGTTTGGAGATGAGATCCTTGTGATCCGAGACCATTGCCTTTAGCGCCGCAGACAGCGGATAAATGGCGTGCTTCATCTCCAAGACTTCGCGCTTGAACATGTATATGCGGTCGACATCGAATTTGAGGTTCGGGGTAAAGATTTCCTCTTCGAGTTCATCGACTTCATCGCTAATTAGGCGCGCGACCTCAGAGTAGCGGTCCACCATCATGTCCAGGATCTTCCAGGCCATGGCGACGGGGCCGAGCTCCACCAAGTCCTGCTCGTCTTCAACTGTGTAGGCCAAGTTGGGCAGCTTTGCACCGTGGCGGACGGTGATGATGAAGTTAGAGCCCATAATCATCTGAATTTCGCCCGTGGAAATGATCTGGCGCTTATCTTTTACCTCATCGTGGTCGCGGTAATTCACCGAGCGCGCCACCACAAAGAGCTGGTCATCGTAGCGCTCCAGCTTCGGTCGCTGGTGGGCCATAACGGCGTCTTCCACGATGAGCTCGTGGATGCCAAATTGCGAAGCGATCTTCGTCATCTGGGATTCATAGGGCTCATGCAGGCCCACCCAGACAAACCCGCGGCCATATTCCGCCACGGTTTCCAGGGCGGAATGCGCGGAATACTCGCCGGGTAGGGCCTCACCATCGACGAAGACGCGGCAGTGCTCGATGGCGCGTTCCGCGGGAACCGGTGGGAAGGAAGGCTGACTAGGAGGCGTGGGTTTCTTTCGGCCCCTAAAGGGCGTGGGTACGGACGGCATCGTTTCAGCCTCCTTTGCACGGTAGTGCGGATAGTAACGCAATCAAGTAGTAAAACGGGCCACGTTTTAAGCAGCGGGTAAAGCTTACACCGACGGTGGGTAATATAATCGAATCTATGCCTACGTGGAAAGAAGTTACCGAAGCCAATCCCGCCCACTCCCATAATTTCGCCCGCAAATGGAAGATGCTTGAGGCGCAGGGCAAAGACATTCATGGGGAGGCCCGGCTTGTCGATGCCATGGTGGAACGCAATTCCACCATCCTCGACGCCGGCTGTGGAACCGGCCGCGTCGGCGGGGAATTGCTGCGCCGCGGACACAGCGTGGTGGGCATCGACGTAGATCCCATTTTGCTCGAACACGCCGAACATGATTTCCCGGAAGGCGAATGGTTCGTCGGGGACCTGTGCACGGAAGAGGTTCCTGAAGGACCCTTTGACCTCGCTGTTTCTGCGGGAAACGTCATGGGCTTTTTGGCCGTGGACGGCCGCGAGGAAGCCCTGCGAAATATTTTTAACTCTCTGACCCCCGGCGGGCGCTTCGTCACTGGCTTTGGGGAAGGCCGCGGTTGGGATTTCCAGGACTTCCTCGATATGGCGCAGAAGGTGGGCTACCGCGTTGACTTCACATTCTCTTCTTGGGACATGAAGCTGTTTTCGGAGCATTCCACCTTCTTGGTCGCCGTACTTTCTAGGCCTGGCGCGGACCTATTGGCTTAAAACCCTTAAAAGCGCCGGTCCGCTTGGTCGAAGAAATCGACCTCGTGGATGCTGGCGCTGATAAAGGCGCGCTCGGCACGGGTCCGAGTGGCCTCATCCGCCTTTTCTAAAGTTTCCTCCACAATCTTGATGCTCTCGCGCACCCCGGCGAGGAAATCTTCCCCGCCGTAGACCTCCAACCAGGCATGGTAGGGGTGATCGGGCGAGTCGAATTCCGCCAAGTGCAGGCCTACCTCTGCATAGAGCCAGTAGCAGGGAAGTACCGCCGCGATGCCAACCGCATAATCATCCGTGTGCGTGCTGCGGATGAGAAAATCCGTATAGGCACTGGTGACCCGCGACGGCGCCGTAGTAGCAGAATCCTTCAACCATCCGCGGTGCAGTTCAGCCTCCTCCGCGAGGCATTCGTAGGCGCCCTGCGCCCAATGCAATTGCTGTGCGGTATCGGGCGCTTGGCTGGCCAGGCGAGCCAAGGCCTTCGAGTAGGACGCCAGGTATTGCGAATCCTGATCGAGGTAGAAGCTGAAAGCATCGTTGGCAAGTGCCCCGGACCCCAGCTTCTGAATAAAGGGTAGTGCCTTTACCTGCTCCCAGTACTCCGCGGCTATATTCCACAGGCGCTGCGTGTACGGGCCAGCGGCCGCTACTCGCGGCTGATCGGCATTTTCTACCTCTTCCAATGGCCCGGACAAGTGAGGAAGCGGTACCGAGGACGCAGCCCGCATCAAGCGCTGCGAGCGGTGCAGGTGGTCTACCGGCCCGCTGCCTTTGCCGACGGCCAGCGCATCCGCATTGGCGATCGCCTCGTGCAGCCAGTCCGTGGACCACTCTAGGGCGGCGGCGACTTCATCGCCTGCGCCAAGCCGCGTTGCTAGGGCAGAGGAGAGGGAGCAGCCCGTGCCGTGGGTATTCTTGGTCTGCACTCGAGCCGATTCCACGCGGTGCACCTTGCCATCGGGGGTGACCACGGCGTTATCGGCAATCGCCGAGTCAAGGTGCCCGCCCTTGACGATGACCGCCGTATTCGCCTCAGCGGCCCACGTCTTAGCCACCTCGATGGCACGGTCCAAATCCGTGGCTTCCTCCGTCTGCGTCAGGACGGCCAGCTCCTTGAGGTTGGGCGTGATGACATCAGCTCGGGAACACAGCTCGCGCACCGCCTTTTCCGCCGCGGGGTCCAAGAGGCGGTCGCCACTGGTGGCCACCATGACCGGGTCCAAGACCACAGGGACGGACGGGTCGATCTGGTCGAGGAACGTGGATACGAGGTCGGTGATGGGGGCATCGGCAAGCATGCCGATCTTGATCGCGTCGATGTCTACGTCCTCGCGGACCGAATCCAGCTGCTCTTGCAGGAAATCCAGCGGCGGGACGTGGACGCTGCGCACGCCCTGGGTATTTTGGGCCACCAGCGCGGTAACCACGCTCATTCCATACCCGCCCGCGGCGGCGATGGACTTCAGATCGGCCTGGATGCCGGCTCCGCCTGTGGGATCCGTTCCAGCAATCGAGAGAATACGGGGGTAGGTTCCTTTAGCCACAGTAGGCCTCCTTTAGGTTGTGTGCTGCCGCTGCCGGGTCATCGGCAGCCATGATGTCGCTGACCACGCAGATCCCTGCGAAGTCGCTTCCGGAAAGTTCGTGGGCATTGTGTGCCTTGATGCCGCCGATGGCGACGGACTCGATGCCGCGTTCGCGCGCCGCGGTGGCAAGGCGCCTGGCGGCCTCGGCACCGATTCCCGCTGGCGCATTCTTCTTGGTCGCCGTCGAGTGAACCGGGCCGATGCCAATGACATCGGGGGCCTCCTGCGGGTCAATGGCGTCCAGCTCTTCCCGCGTGCCCACCGAAAGCCCGATGAGCTTATCGGGGCCAAGCAGCTCCCGTGCTTGGTTAAAATCCATATCGTTTTGGCCAATGTGCAGGTGGCAGCCTACCTTGGCCGCTACCTCGACACGGTCATTGATAAAAAGCGGTACATCGCCCAAGACCTTCATGAGTTCGCGGGCGGTAGCCTCGATCTCCTCGTCGCTGGCCTCCTTATCGCGCAATTGCACGACGGTAGCTCCGCCGCGTACCGCCTCTTGCACGATGGGAACGACCTTGTCCCGCCCGCCGGCGAGCTCAGGATCGGTAATGAGATACAGCGTCCAATCGATGCTCATGACAGCCCCGCAATGTCTGCGATCTCGGAGGCAGAGATGCGCTCCTCGATCCCATCGGTGGACAGCTCATGCAGCGCATCGAGCCAAGCAACCGCAAAGGAGCCGGGCGCCGTGGATTTCTCCGCGGCAACGCTGCCTGCGGCCCCCACATGCGCATGCGCTGCGATGATCGCTGTGAATGGATCCTCCCACGCTGCCAGGTAAGCCGCGCAGATGGCGCCCAGCGAACAACCCGTGCCGATGACGTTTTGCAGCATCGGGTGTCCAGACTCGAGGCTTACCGCACGCGGCGTTTCGCCTGCCTGCACGATGAGATCCGTGGGACCAGACACGGCAATTACGGCTCCAGTATCGCGGGACAGTTTGAGCGCTGGTTCCAGAGCCGCCTCCACGCCATCGGTGGACTCCACGCCGCGCCCGCCGGCTCCGGTTCCGGCCAAGGCTATGATCTCGGAGGCATTGCCGCGAATCGCCGTCGGTCGCTGCGGCAAGACTTCATGCATGAACTCGGTGCGCTTCTGCAGACCACCCGCGCCAACGGGATCGAGGACCCACGGGTTTCCAGCCGCGGTCGCACCGGCGATTGCCTCTCGCATGCCGGCGTATTGCTCGGAATTCGGGGTTCCGCAATTGATAAGCACACCGCTGGCGATCTTCGCAAAATCTTGCGACTCATCTGGGGTATCTACCATTGCCGGGCTGGCGCCGATGGCCAACAGTGCATTGGCAGAAATATTGCTGACGACCTTATTGGTCAAGCACTGAATAAGTGGAGCGGTATCGCGCACCGCATCGTGGGCACGGAGAAATGAACAATCCACAACAATCCCTTCGCTAGTTCTAACTGAGAGCAGGTTCAATGGGTGTATCTCAGCCACTGCGTGGCACCCCATGTTGTAATGCCCAAGCCTAACAAAAATGGGAAAATAGGAACGAAAACCACAAAAGCCGCCGCCCACAGCCCCATAGCGGGGTAGTAGGACAGCGGCTGGTGCCGAGGAGAATTTAGTTCTTCTTCTCTTCTTCTGCCTCATCGATGAGGTTGCGGGCGATGCGCTGCTGGGTAGTAATCTCCAAGTTGCCGCGGTTGCGGGAGAGGATATTAGCCGCCCAGTTGACCAATACGGCCAAGCGGCTGCGTAGACCAACGACGTAGGTCAGGTGCAAGGCCAGCCATGCCAACCAGCCCGGGAAGCCGGAGAATTCGGTCTTGCCCAGCTTCACAACGGCATTGAAGCGGGTCACGATGGCCATCGAGCCCTTGTCGAAGTACTCGAAAGGTTCCTTTTCATCGGCCGTGGACTCCTCGTCCACCTTGGTCTCGATGAGCTTGGCGACGTGCTCGCCACCCTGAATTGCCACCTGTGCCAAGCCCGGCAGGCGGTTCAGGGACATCATGTCACCGATGATGTAGACGTTGTTGAAGTCACCAACGGTCATGTCATCATTGACGGAAACGCGGCCCGCGCGGTCAGCCTCGACTCCGGCCTGGTCAGCGACCATCTTGCCCAGTGGGGAAGCGGAAACACCAGCGGACCAGATCTTGGTCGCGCCCTCGAGGGTGACCTCTTCCTCGGTCTTCATGTTCTTGTAGGTCACGGAGTCTTCGTTGACGTTGGTCACCATGGCGTTCAGGCGAACGTTGACGCCTTCCTTCTCCAAAGTGCGCTGGGCACGGCGGCCGAGGCGCTTGCCAAACGGCGGGAGCACCTGCGGCGCACCGTCGAGCAGGTAAATCTTTGCGGCGGAGGTGCCGTAGGTGGAGTAGACATCGCTAAGCGTGCGGTTAGCCAACTCAGCGATCTGGCCGGTGAGCTCCACACCGGTTGGGCCGGCACCGACGATGATGAAGGTGAGGAGGCGCTCGCGCTCAGCGGGGTCATCGGTAAGCTCAGCTTTTTCGAAGGCGGAAATGATGCGGGAACGCAGCTCTAGGGCATCATCCAAGGTCTTCATGCCAGGGGCAAACTCCGCGAAGTGGTCATTGCCAAAGTACGACTGGCTGGAACCAGCGGCAACCACGAGGGAGTCGTAGGAGTAGGTGCGCGAAAAGTCATCGAGCTCGGCGGTAACCGTCTGGTCCTCCAGGTTAATGTCGGTCACGTTGCCGTTGACAAAGTCCACATTATCCTGGTTGCGCAGCAGCTGGCGGGTCGAGGGGGCAACCTCACCAGCGGAAATCATGCCGGTAGCCACCTGGTAGAGCATTGGCTGGAACAGGTGGTGGTTCTTCTTATCGATGAGGGTGATCTCAACATCGGCGTTCTTCAACTTCTTCACAGTGTTAAGACCGCCGAATCCACCGCCAACCACGACGACGTGGTGACGGCTTCCGTTTGGACGATAAGGGGTATCAGTCATGGAATTAATGCGACCTTCCTCGAGAAAGCTTATTTAAGTACCCGTATAGTGTAAACGCTCGTTACATAACGTGCATACTTGATACCCATTTACATGCGTTTCAGGTTTCCTTTCATGCGGAGCGCCTTAACCGAAACCGCTCAGAATCTAGCTAAAATAAGCGCAACCGTGACCCTTGCACCCAGGAGCGCTCCCCAAACCATGAGTTTTTCCACCCCCGAGCATCTACGCTCCATCGACGCGGAGGCATGGCCCAATATTGCGACCGTGCCATCGCAGCGCTGGGCGGCGCTAAAATCCCGTCGGGCCGAGGCAGAATTCGCCAAGGCCTGCGATAATGCCGGCTTGGAACTGGAACTCGATGCTGCTGGCGGCCCCGATTTGAAGGTAGGCCACGATGCATTATTCGAGCGAATCGCCGCCACCGGATGGTTAGGCTTCGCCGAAAGCTATATGGCAGGCGAGTGGACCGTCTCATCCTCCACCCAATTAGTGAAAGTTTTAGGCAAACTCCTGCAGGTGGGGTATCTTCCCAAACCGCAAGGGGTAAGCGTGCGCGATTCTGAGCCAGGGGAGCTGCCTCTCGACCTAGTGCGCCTCTATGCTGGCGATGGTCTAAGCCACGTTGGTGGGATCTTCTCCAGCGGCGTGCCGACGACGATCCGGGAAACGGTCGAAAGCTTTAGTCCAAAGGCCGGCGGCAGGGAACCGAAGAGCCACTTTGTCGATGTCACCACGGTGAGCGAACCCACCAACGTAGACCGGGATGACTTGGGCGAGGCGCAGCGTAGGGCGGCGGATTGGCTTCTCGATGCCACCCGCACCGGCGCCGGCACCCACCTTCTGGTCTATCCCGCGGCCGGAATGCAGGCTGCGATCCGCGCTACCAAACGCCGCGCCACTGTCGATGTCCTGACCAGCGATGTTGAACAAATCACCCAGATGCGCGAGGCGCTTGTCTTCGCCGGAACGGAGGGCTCTATCCACGTAGAGCGGATTCCGGATTCTGTTCCGAGCCCGAAGCAATGGCGCGGGCACTACGATGCGATCATCAGCGTGGAAAAGTTCGAGCAATTAAGCCCGCGAGAGCGCAAGGCCTATATCCGAGTCCTCGACCGATTCCTTACCGCAAACGGTCGGGCGGCTTTTCAATCGATCGTGGCCACCGAGTCCATGTCGGAGGCTGCCCGAGCATCCTTGCAGGCCATGCGGGCCTATATCTGGCCAGGACTCGACTATCCGCTGACTATGGACGTGCACCGGCTCGTAGATAAGAACTCTCACCTGCGCATCGTGTCCGAAACGCACGTGGGCAGCCACTATATTGAATCCCTGCGCCAGCAGCGATCCTTTTTTGATGGGCACCTTCGCGAGGCCGCCGCTGCCGGCTTTGATCCGGTTTTCCGCAGGTTATGGACCTTCCAATTCGCACTTCGCGAGGCGCTCATGTCCCTCGGAATGATCGATTCCGTCCAATTCGGCCTGACCCACCGCAATCGCGGCGGGCGCCGTTAGGCTTTCTAGTGCTTTTAGTGCGGAAGCTCGTCGAATCCGTCTAGCAAATCGACGCTCGGGACGAAAAAGTTCGTTCCAGTCAGGGCCGTGGAGAAGTCCAGGATTCGGTCATAATTGCCTTCGGGATCGCCGATGAACATATTGCGCAAACGCTCGTTGATATCTTCTGGGTCCTTGGCATATCCGATGAAGTAAGTACCCATCTCACCTGCGGCAAAGGAACCAAAGACCATGTTCTCGCGGTAGATATCTTCCTCGAGGTCATTGAGAGCCACGTGGGAATTTGATGGCTGCGCATCCTCATCGAGCTCCACGTCATCGGCCTTGGTGCGCCCGATAACGCGTTCTTGCTCTTCGGTGCTGATGCCGCTCCACTTATCTAGGTCATGCGTGTATTTTTGCACAGTGACGTAGGAGCCGCGGGGATAATCGGCGTCATCGGCAAGCAGCACTGCCTCTAGGGCTTCCTCGGGGAGGGGATTAGCGGTGCCGTCCACAAAGCCCAGGAGATCGCGCTGGTCCAAGTACTTGAACCCCTGGGTCTCATCGATGACGGTGGCTGCATCGCCCAGCTGACGCAAGACCTGGCGCGCCATCTCGTGGCAGAGGTCATAAGTATTCGCGCGGAAATGCAGCAGAATATCGCCGGGCGTGGAAGGCGCCTTGTACGCGCCCTCGAGCGGCTCGAACTCCTTGAGCTTGTCCGGCCGGGGAGCGCTGGTGAGGCGTGGCCACATGGACGCACCGATGCCAACGACCGTATACAGCTCGCCCTCATTGTGGCGGAAATTGACGGATTTGAAGGTATCGCCAAATGCGGAGAGCATGTCCCGAGTGGCTTGCTCGCCGCCTTCCGCAATGTCCAAGACCAGGAACAGGGCAGCGCGGGAAGGCTTAGTGACAACGCGTTGAATAGTCATGAGTTCCAGCATATGTGTTGGCTTTCGGCGGTGCACGTTTGGTGTCGTGTGCCGGCGTGGCTTGCTGGCATGGCCTGCTGGCGTGATGCGATGGCATGGCGTGATGCGTTTTTGCAAATAGTGAGCCGATTTGGGCGTTTCGAAGGGCACTATTTGTAAATTTGGAACAAACTGCGCCCGGAGTGGCTTTGCCATTCTTGGATGAAAGGCCTTGGCACGATGGGAGGGGCGTTCATGGATCTAAAATGACATAATGTACATTATCGGACAATAATGGAGATATGGAGGTTAAGTTGAGGGTGGTTTGAGCATAATCCCTTAGGCTCGTGGATTCGGTCCGGGGCTTGGCTAGCCCACCTGTTGGCGCGCGCTAAGACCTTGAGAGACTCGAAGGTTCTGTGGCCAAGTTGGCCCGGCTCCTCAGCGGCCAGAGTTTGAATCACTTGAAGTGAGCCGTGCTTGAGAATTCGTTTCGGCGAGGCTCGTGTGGGGTGCCTGACAAGCGGCACGCCACAACCTCGGACGGATCGGACATCCGATTGGGCGCAGATTCGCTTCAGGCGGGCCTTTCCTGCCATTGGGCCCAGATGGGCTTATACCCCGGCATTTAGTCACAGTGACGTTAAAACAAGAGGAACATTATTGGTTTTTGTAGGCGCTCCACAGCTGCCAGATGGTTAATACGGCTAGCAATGCTGCAAACGCCGTGACTAGCCACATCTGTTGAACCGCGACGAAAATCGAGAAAGCTATGACGACTACGAGGCGGAACCACAGTACGGAAATTAAACGTCGAGAATTCACGGTCTAGTCCTTATTCAAGGAGATGCGCAGGTTGATCTCGCCGTCCTCGGCAACCTTTGCCGCCAGCATGTCTGGCGTCTCCACGTTGTAGTCCAGGCGGTTGATCGGAACGTCTCCGCCAATGACGATATCGTCACCGTCGCGCAGGACATCGAACTCGTGGGTGATTTCCTGCGTTTTATCCTTGATCGTGAGGTCACCAGTGAGCTTAACGGAGCCGATGGTGCCGTCTTCGGGGACATCGGCAAGCGAGGCGGGCTTAGTAAGTGTGAAGGAAGACTCTGGGAAGTCTGAAGTCTTAAAGAGCTTGGACTTCATGTTTTGGTCGCGGACCTTCTTGTCCGTGGTGAGGGCATCCATATTGACCGTAGTGGTGGCGGATTCCAGCGTGGAATTGGAAATCTCCGCCTGGCCGGTAACCTCCGTGGTCGATCCAGAGGTGGACGTCCTTTCCGCCGGTAGAACCTCGTCGAAGGTAAAGCCCACCGAGGTGTGGTTATCGGCGCGGCCCTTGGCCACGGACCAGGAGCCGTCGAGCGGCGTTGAGGCTGCCTTGGCACCATCGGCAGTCACGGGCTCCGTCTTGACGCCGCCGCTTTTGAAAAGCGAGTACACAATCGGGCCGATCGCTACGGCGGTAAGCACGAGGATTAAAACCACGAAGATGGAAACGACGAGTTTCCGGTTATAAAAAAGCTTTTTCATCTACTATCGAAGTCCTTCTAAACGCCGAGCCAGCGAAATAAGCTCCTCACACAGACTGGAAAGCTCTTCCGCGCTCGCGCCTTCTTCTGCGGCGGTTTGAATGTCTTCTGCGGAACACCGCAATTCAAAAAGGCCGTCGCGCAAACCTTGCACTTTATCTGGGCTTAAGATTACTGCATCGGCAGGAATATCCGTGCCACTAACATTGTTTCTTTGTTCATAAGCACGCTGTTTGCACGAGGCGCTGCAAAACTTACGTGGTCGTCCCCTACCGCCTTGGTCAATATCCTTTCCACACCATTGGCAGGAACCGACATTGCTTTCACGACTAGCTGTACGGATCACTAGATACACTTTAGTCCATTAAACGGCGGGCTGGGAACAATACCGCGTGGGTGTTCGTTATAATAAATAGCTCTTAGGCGAAACTATCGCCGTCAATCAGGGATCTCTTTGAAAAGGATGATGTTGCATGGCAGATCGCGTACTCCGTGGCAGCCGTATGGGCGCAGTCAGCTACGAAACTGACCGCGACCACGACCTCGCACCGCGCCAGATGGTGAAATACCGCACGGACGATGGTGAAATTTATGAGGTGCCCTTTGCACATGAGGCAGAAATCCCTGAAGAATGGATGTGCAAGAATGGCAAACTGGGCCACCTCGTAGAGGGCGAAGGCGTGGAAGCTAAGCCCATCAAGCCACCTCGCACCCACTGGGATATGCTGCGGGAGCGCCGTTCCATCGAGGAACTCGATGAGCTTTTGGAAGAGCGCATTAACCACCTGCGCTCCCGCCGTCGGACCGCTGCTCGCCTCCTCAAGGAGCAAGAACAGCAGAAGAAGTCTTAAAGGCTCAAGCGGAATTAATTTAAGCCCGTACCCTGGCGCCATATTGGCACGGGGTACGGGCTTTTTAGCTGCCTAGGTTATTTCTTCTTGGTCAGCTGGCCCACCTGGTGCTTGACCAAGTATCCCAGCTCATTGGCCAAATTGGTGGCCCAGCCCACACCGTTGCGGGCCTTCTGGCCAGCATTGTGAACGGAGCCGTGTTTGACCTCGTGGTCCGCCAGCTTGGACATCTCGCCGACAAAATCTTTCACCTGCTCCGCGCGGTGGGCTACGCCCCACTTGGTTACCTCGAAGAGAGAGTCCTTGACAAAGGAACCGTCAAGCTTGGACTCGCCGTACTCGCGCTCGGTGAAGGTAATGGGCACCTCGCGGATATCGTATCCAGCCTTGACTGCGCGGAAGGCCAGGTCCACCTGGAAGATGTAACCGGCCTTAGACAGCTCATCAAAGTCAATGTCTTCCAAGAGTTCGCGGCGGAAGGCGCGGTAGCCGGCGGTCATATCGGACAGGTCGGTACCGAGCGCGAAAGAGATGTAGAGGTTGCCCAAGCGGGACAGGTACTCGCGGGATGCCGGCCAGTTGACGGTCTCGCCACCCGGCACGTAGCGGGAACCGATAACGAGGTCAGCGCCCTTGTCAATCTCTTCCAGCAGCAGGTGCAGCTGTTCTGGGGCGTGGGAGCCATCAGCATCCATTTCACAAAGGACCTGGTAGTCGCGCTCCAGGCCCCATTCAAAGCCTGCGATATAAGCGCCCAAGAGGCCGCCCTTGCCCTCGCGGTGCAGCACGTGAATGTGGTCATCTTCTGCTGCGAAAGCATCGGCTTTCTCGCCGGTGCCGTCGGGGGAATTATCATCCACAACGAGGATGTGAACCTCTGGCAGCGCCTCGCGGACGCGGCCGGTAATCAGGGGAAGGTTTTCAATCTCGTTATACGTTGGGATGATAACCAGCGTCGCAGAATCAAGAGTGCTCACAGTAATTAATGCTCCTACTTTTCTTTAGCGCCGACACCGCGAGGTGTACGACCCAATCGGTTGGTACGCACGGCAATGAGTGCGCAGACGGTACCAATAATAACCATCAGCCACTGCATGAGCGAACCGTAGCGCACCGAAAATGTTTCACCGGATTTCAGCGGTAGGCTTTCTACCAGTGCCGCGGGCTCAAAAAGCTCCGTGGATTGGCTCACGCTACCATCTGGGTGCACGAGTGCGGAGACCCCGGAGGTGGCTGCAACCACGACGGCGCGGTCGGTTTCAAGCGCGCGCAGCCTGCTCATGGCCAGCTGCTGGTACGTCATATCGGAAAAGCCGAATGTTGCGTTATTGGTTGGCGTCGTCAGAATCTGCGCGCCGTTTTTGATGGATTCGTGGAAGGCATTATCGAAGGAGACCTCATAACAGGTCGCCACACCTACCGCGACGGAATTCATGGAGACCACACCGGGCCCGTCCCCTGCCTTGAAATCACCAGCAAGGTCAACGTAGTCAGAGAAATGCGCGAAGAAGTCCCGCATGGGCATGGTCTCACCGAACGGTTGCAGGTACTTCTTATGGTGGTGATCGCCCACACCGTGGCCGGGGGTAAAGACTTGCATGGTATTGCGCGCGCCCACCTCATCGCGGGTGGCGGTACCGACCAACACGGGAGCGTCGATGGCATCGACGGCACCGCTAATGGCCTGGGCTGCTTCGCCATCGCGGAAAGGATCGATATCGGAAGAATTTTCCGGCCAGATCACCAGATCTATATCGTCTTCGCGGCGCGCGAGCTTCTCTGTTTCCTGGACGTGGTTATTCAGGACCGCGCGACGCTGCCCAGCGAAGTCCAAACCGCTGCGCGGCACGTTTCCTTGGATGGCCGCCACCTTGGTATCTCCCACTTTGGTATCTGCGGGATCGATGCCGCGCCCGGCCGCGAGTCCCACGATGAGCGGAAAAATAAGGGCGGCGCCAGCGGCGATCTTTACCCGTCCACCGCGCAGCAATAAACCGGCAAGGCCGCAGGCACACAATGCCGTTGCCACCGTGATCAGTGAGGTCCCGCCCCACGGCGCGAGATTGGCTAAGGGCCCTTCAATTTGTCCCCACGCCAGTTTGACCCAAGGGAAGCCGCCGAAGGGAACCGAGGAACGCAGGACCTCTACGGCGAGGTACACGAAGGGAAAGACCAGGAATCCGTATCGCCACCGCGCCACAGCGGCCCCGAATATCCCTAAAAGGACCGCATATACCGAAAGCCAGATAGCAAGCGCCGCATAGGGCATGGTCCCCACCAACTCGCCAATCCAGGGCAGGCTCAGCAGGTACAGAATCAGCCCGTGTGTCACCGCCAACAGGGCGCCTAAGGATCCGCGCACCTGCCGCTCACGCCACGGCATCAGGCTCACATACAGCAGGGCGATGCCAATAATCGCGCCCCACCACCAGCCGCGCGGCTCAACAGCGGTAAAGGTCAGCGCACCAGATATGCCCGCTATGACCAAGCGGGCGGAAAATACGGCCACTTATTTTCCACCCTGCGAATTATCATCGCCGCGGGGACCGAAGTCATCAGGATCTAGGTTCTCGGACCAGTTGCGCAGCTCTTCCTCGTCGATTACCTCGTGGGAGTCGCTCTGACCAGACGGTTGCCCAAAAGCCTGTCCAAAAGATTGCCCCGAGGCCTGCCCAAAGGATCCAAAATTGCCATAGCTATCGTGCTGCTGTGCCATGGGCGATGCCTCGTAGATGCGCACACCCATCTTCTCTACCTTGCGGTAGATGGATACGGCCATAAACTTTCGAAAGAGCGACCGCGTTGGGGCGAAGATGAGCAGGATCCCCATAAAACTAGTCAAAAATCCGGGCAGGGACAGCAGCATGCCACCGGCCAGGGTGAGGCCCACATTCCCGGCGGTTTTGCCCATATCGTTATCGCGGACGTAGTAGGTCCCGTCACCAGCCTGCTCTACTTGTTTTCCCATCAACCGGCGCACCTCGATGCCAGCGATGGACATTCCAAAGAACATGGTGATGAACAGGGCAATGAGCGCCCAAAAGACGCCAATCCACTCGGCGACGGACCAAAACGCTAGGGTTTCCGCCAGCATATAGAGGACGAGATATAAAAACGGCATAGCTTCCAGTTTAACGAGCAAAGCTGACGATATGCTGGCAACACTCGATCCCGGCGCAGGGCTTCTCACCGGCTACACTGGCAAGCTATGCATTACCCCAAATTTTTCCAGCATCCCGAGTCCGGCACCTGCCTGCGCCTGCACGTTGTGGGCGGTTTTACCAGCCCTAATGATTGGATCCATTTGGGTTATTGCGCGGCGCACTGGGCCGATGGCAGCGTTTATATTCGCCCCAATTCCGCCATCGAGTTGCGGGGAGTTACAGACAAGGCCCAGCTTGCGGCGGAGCTGGATAAATTAGAGCTGCTAAGCTTCCACATTCCCGTGCTGGCCTCTCCCCTTGCTCCCGCGGCGCAGCAGGCCGCGCGCCAGCTGACCGCGCACCTGAATACCGAACAGCCGGGCTTGGAGTCGCTCGCGATTACCACTGACGCCGACGATCTGCCGGTTTCTGCCGCGCAGGTCAGCATGCGGCTGCTTGACGATGCCACCTTAAACATCACCCATTCCCCCGCCACCAACAGCCCGACCGCGGGCCTCTCGCTTGCCGATGCCGCAGCCCATCTCCAGCGCCTCGGTGCCTTGCGCACCGAGGCGAGGAGTACCGAAGCAAAAGGCACTGGGGCGAAGGGCACCGAAGCGAAAGGTACTGAGGCGGCTGGTGCGGAACTCGCCGCGGAGCCAGGGCCCATTGGCTGGTTGGATGAGCACCAGGCAGAAGGCGTGGTCGACCTTGGTGCGGGGGTCTACCAAGGCGCCATCCCGGCGCAGTTCGCGCAGCTTATCGGCCAGCTCGAGGTGGACATCACGGTCACCCCGTGGGGAGGCTTAGTCTTTCACGACATCGCAGAGGGCGATGCCGAGGTCGTCCTCCGCGTGCTCGCCCCGCGCGGTTTCATCTTTGATATCAATTCGCCCCTGCTGCGGGACGGCGAGGCCGACTAACGCGGCATATGCCGCCACACGGGCCGGGGCACCAACCGCATGACCCAGGCCAAGGCTTGCAGGGCCTTCGGGATCCACAGGGTGTGGCTGCGCGCCTGACCGCGGCGGTCGTCGTTGTCTATGCAGGCAACGACGGCATCGGCGACATCGCCTGGCCGCACCGATAGTGGGGCCGGTGTCATCCCCTGGGTCATGGACCCAATGACGAACCCGGGGCGCGCGGTAATCAGCCCGAGCCCACTGCCGTGCAGTCTGTCCGCAAGGCCCTGGCACAAAGCATCCAGCCCAGCCTTGGTGGAACCGTAGACATAATTGGCGCGACGGGCTCGCCACCCAGCGATGGAGGAAAAGGCCACGATATGGCCGCGCGGCATCGACTGCGCCGCCACCGTGAGCACGGAGACCTGGGCGGTGTAGTCGATGGTGGCAATTTGTGCTGCGTGGGACGGATCAGTTTCCGCCTTATCTTGATCCCCTAGGATTCCGAAGGCGACCACAGTCAGCTCGATGGCGCCGACGCGTTCCTTGGCCTCGGCAAAGATCCGGCGGTGGTGGGAGAAATCCTCCGCATCAAAGGACAGCTGGTGGACGCTGCGTGCACCTGCGGCCTTAAGCTGGGCGGTAAGCTCCTCCAGCCCGTGCGTCCCGCGCGCGGCGAGGACGATGTCGTTACCGCGGGCCACGCGTCGGGCGATTTCGCCGCCGATATCGCTGCGCCCGCCCAGGATCAGTACGCCAGCCACTTAGCGCACTTCGCGTTCAACGACGTTGAGGGACTCGTAGCCATCCTTGGTAAGTACCACGATGTCTTCTAGACGCATGCCCCACTGGCCTTCTAGGTAAATGCCTGGCTCAATGGAAAAGGCCATGCCCTCTTCCAGCGCTAGGTCATTTCCCTCCATGATGAAGGGCTCTTCGTGGGTCGAGAGACCAATTCCGTGGCCGGTGCGGTGGACGAATTTATCGCCCCAGCCGGCATCGGCAATAGCCTTCCTCGCAATCCCGTCGATTTCTTCAGCCGTGCTGCCGGGCTTGGCGGCGGCGCGGGCGGCCGCTTGGGCATCGTAAAGCACCGCATAAGCGTCCTGGAAGTCCTGCGGCGCCTGGCTGAGATCGCCGCCTACGACGTAGGTGCGGGTGCAATCGGAGTGATAGCCGGAGGGCAAGGTACCCCCGAGATCCACGACGACGGGCTCTCCCGCTGCCAGCTTCCGGTCGGAGAAGCTGTGGTGCGGATTGGCGCCATTCGGGCCGGAACCCACGATGACGAAGTCAATGATGGAATGCTCTTTGAGGATGAGCTTTTCCAGTTCATGCGCTACCTCGGCCTCGGTGCGGCCGGGCTGCAGGAGCTCAGGAACCTGGGCGTGCACGGCGTCGATAGCCTGGCCGGCCTTGCGCAGCTCCGCGATTTCCGCCTCATCCTTGCGGGTGAAAAGCTCCGCGAGCGCGTAGGTGGCAAGGACATAATCCGCCTCGGGCACGCGCGCCTGGAACTGCAGAATATGGTCTGCCGTCAGGGATTGTCCCAGCGCGACCTTCTTGATCGGCGCAGCGCCCTTGAGGGCGAGCTCGTAGGGATTATCGCCGTCATTCCACCCGCGCAGTTCCACATCGAGCTTGCCGACGGGCGCCGATTTAATATCCGTAATATCCGTATTCGGCGAGACTATCCACGGCGTACCGCTTTGGGGAACGGCTAACACCGTCAGGCGTTCGTGGGACGATACCCACGAACCGGTCAGGTAGGCAAAATCAGGGCCGGTGCCAATCAGCAAAAGGTCAATGCCCTGCTGGGCGGCCGCTTCCTGCGCTGCCGAGAGCCGGCGCGAATATACTTCGGGAGAAAAAGCCTGAGTAGTCATGCCCCACAGTCTACTAGCCAGTAGGACGGGCTAGCTTAAGCCCCGATCGCGACGACCCCGCGCTGGATGGCGTCGATTGCGCGGCGCGCGTTGCGCTGAATCTGGCCATCGTAGCCAGTCTTGGCGATTTGCTGCAGGAGGTCCACAACTTGGCGGCACCACCGCACGAAGTCACCGGGAGTAAGCTCCGCGCCCGCTTCATTGGCCGCCGCCATGCAATAGCCCAAGGGCGCACCCGCCGCCCACTGGTGAATGGCTAGTGCAAATCCGGCTTCAGGCTCGCGCGTTGGGGGCAGGCGGTGGCGGCGTTCATCGGCGCCGAGCTCGGTATAGATGCGCCAGGTCGCATTCATGGCATCGGCCATGCGATCCGTTGCCGCCTCCGGCTGGCCCCCAGTGGCCTTCCTATTTTCAAAGCAGCACAGAGATGCAACGCCGGCCAATTCCGCCGGATCCAGCTCATCCCAAATGCCTCGCTTCAGGCATTGGGCAACGAGAAGATCAGATTCGCTATGAATCTTTGCCAGGCGCTCGCCTTCCTCAGTGATGACCGGCGTGCGATCATTGCCGGCACCAGAGAACTCGACATAGTCCATCTCCGCGAGCAGATCCACGATGCGTTCAAAGGTTCGGCCCAATGTATCGGTCGCCTTATTCACCTTGGCCTGCAGCTTTTCGAGGTCGCGCTCGCGGCGCGCCAACTTCTGCGCCACGCCGGCCAGTTGCTCCCTGTCGGTGGCGGGCCAGTCGTGTGCAGGGTGCTCGCGAATGGCATCGCGCAACTCGCCTACCCGCTTATTTGGTCGCAGACGTGGCTTCGATTTCATTCGCTTTGGGCGGTCAAACTTTTCGCGGTGGAAGACATCCTGGATGTACTTGGTATTGCGCTGCGGATTCTTCCGCACCGGCTTCGGGATCTTAATACGGCCCAGTTGAATCGGCGGATTGCTAATACCAGTGGCATCGATGCGCCCTGACCACCCAGATTCCGTGGTCACCCACGGGCGAGGATCCTCAGTCTGGTTGGCCGGGGTGACCACCGCGGCAAGAGTGGGGCGCTTCTTTCCGGCAAGCGCGATGACATCGCCCAATTGCAGGCGGGCTAGCACCGCGACTACTTCCTGGGTGCGCTGGTGTTCCTTATCGACCTTGGATTGCTTTTCTTCCGCCGTCAACTCGCGGCGCAGCCGGATATAATCCATGAGCACCTCGGCGGGATCCTCGCCGTCCTTGGCTGGTGGTGCGAGGGCATCCACGGCATCATCAAGCTGCTCACGCAATTCGCGCACGCGATGCTCCGCGCGCTCTAATTCGCGGGTTTCTTCCACCACGGAACCATCGGCCTGGAACTGCGCGAAAGACTTTTCCAGTAGCCGCAGCGAGTCCTCAAAGCCGAGCATGCCCAGCAGGTTGATGGCCATGTTATAGCCCGGCGCAAACGTAGAAATGAGCGGATACGTGCGCGTCGATGCCAAACCCGCGACAAATCGCGGATCCATCGCCGGTGCCCACTGCACGACCGCGTTGCCCAGGGTATCGATTCCGCGCCGGCCGGCGCGCCCGGTCAGCTGCGTGTATTGGCCTGGCGTGAGATCCACGTGTGCTTCGCCATTGAACTTAATCAACTTCTCGAGCACCACAGTGCGCGCTGGCATATTAATGCCCAAGGCAAGGGTTTCGGTAGCAAATACCGCGCGTACCAAACCGCGGACGAAGAGATCTTCTACGATGTGGCGAAAAGCCGGCAACATTCCTGCGTGGTGGGCGGCAAAACCGCGCGAGAGCGCTTCGCGCCACCGCCGGAAATCCAGGACCTGCAGGTCTTCTTCCGGAATGCCCTCAACGCCGGCATCGGCGATGGCCTTGATCTCTTCTGCTTCCTCTTGTGTCGTCAGCACCATCCTGCTGCGCAGGCACTGATAGAGCGCGCCATCGCAACCGGCGCGGGAAAAGATGAAGGTAATCGCGGGCAGCATATCTTGCGATTGCAGCACCTTCAGCACCTCAGGGCGTCCTAAGGGGCGGTAGCGATCTTGCGGCCGGGAGGAACCGGAACGCCCGCCCGCTTTACCATGAAATTCGCTGCGCCCGCCGCCCTTGTGGCGCGCCCTCGCGCGAAAACCCTTGCCGGATTTATAGTCCGCGTGCCCATCATCGCTATCGCCTGCCTCCAAGCGTTGAATGCGGCGCTCTAATTCGGAATTGACCTGGCCGCCGGATCCCGGCTCAAAGAGCGGGTAAATCTTGCGGCCCAGCATCATCCATTGATCAAGTGGGACCGGCCGGTGTTCGGTCACAATGACAGAGGTATCGCCGCGGACCGTGGTGAGCCATTCACCGAATTCCTCGGAATTGGACACGGTGGCAGACAGCCCAATGATGGATACGTGGTCCGCCAAGTTCAAGATGACCTCTTCCCAGACCGCGCCGCGGGAGGCATCCGCAAGGAAGTGGATTTCATCCATGACCACGTGAGTAAGTCTATCCAGCGCGGGAGAATCCGCGTAGATCATATTGCGCAGCACCTCAGTGGTCATCACCACGATTTCGGCATCCGAGTTGATGGAGACATCGCCAGTAAGCAGGCCGACGGCATCCTCGCCGTGCTCAGCGACGAGGTCGTGGTATTTCTGGTTGCTCAGCGCCTTAATCGGGGTGGTATAAAAGCACTTCGTGCCGCGGCTTAAGGCCAAAGAAACGGCGAACTCGCCAACTACGGTTTTACCTGCACCAGTTGGGGCGCAGACGAGCACCCCTTGGCCATTTTCTACCGCCTCACACCCCTGCACCTGGAACTCATCCAAGGGGTATGGGAGGCCGGCGGCGAAGGTATCCAGGTGAGTTTCAGTCATATCTCACAAGGCTACCCGTGCTTAAAGCACATCGTCGAAAAAGCCGCCTCCATCGGTAGGTCGCTGCGGACCCTTGCGATCCTCAGCCCGTTGGGAAGTGCTATCCGACGCCCGATTTTCCGTGCGGACGGTCTGCGATGACGCCCCAGCTGCCGCAGGCTTAGGCGAGGCATATACGCCCGACGGGGCATCGACAGGCGCGGGCCCGCCCACACCAGTGGGGCTTTCGTCTAGCGCAGACGCGGATTCATCATCAAGATCCATCCAGTCAGGACGCTGC
Organism: Corynebacterium rhinophilum; assembly: GCF_030227225.1. Classification (GTDB taxonomy): domain Bacteria; phylum Actinomycetota; class Actinomycetes; order Mycobacteriales; family Mycobacteriaceae; genus Corynebacterium; species Corynebacterium rhinophilum. The sequence continues at coordinate 44,142 of NZ_JASPHQ010000006.1, read as the reverse complement.
CGGTTCAGGCGCTTGTCGTGAATGCGGCAGAACTGGAAGGCAATCTCGATAAGCAGCATCAGGCTGGCGGACAATACCACCATCGTGAAGGGATCTTGGCCTGGGGTCACGAAGGCGGCGAAGATCATCACCACGACGATGACGATGCGGCGCTTATCCTTAACGTGGTTATATTCCAAGACGCCGATGAGATTGAGCGAGACGATTAACAGCGGAATCTCGAAGCTGATGCCAAAGATGAGCAAGAGCGCCAAGAGGAAGTAGAAGTATCGCTCACCAGTTAATGCTGCGGTTTGATACTCAGCGCCAATGCCGACGAGGAATTCCAAGCCCACGGACAAGATGAAGTAGGCCAAGATGGCACCCGCCAGGAAGAGGGAGACGGCCACAACGACGAAGCTCAAGGTGTAGCGGCGCTCATTCTTATGCAGGCCTGGCACGATGAATGCCCACACCTGGTAGAGCCATACTGGGGACGAAATAACCGTACCTGCCAACGCACCGACCTTCAGGCGCAAAATGAGCATCTCGAAGGGGCTGGTGGCAAGCAAGCGGCATTCGCCATCGTTATTGAAGTTGGCTCGTTTATCTTCCGGCAATGAGCAATAAGGCTCGCGCAGGATTTCTCCCAGCGGTGGAATCCGGAAGGGCGCCTGCTGGTACCAAATAAAACCGATGATCGCGCCGATAACCAAGGCAAGCAAGGAAATAATGATCCTTCGCCGCAGCTCTTGCAGGTGCTGCACTAAGGTCATCTCGCCCGTTGGGTTCTTGGGCTTGCGTGAAAAACCTCGCCGCTTGCGGCGCACGCGGGATCCGTGTTCACCGGCAGGGTTGGAATGTGAGGACATCAATTTGGCTCTTTCAACGCACAAGAGCGAACACTACCCTGCCCACTCGATTTCTGAGGGCCGGTCTCCGATACGGCCGACGAGTGCATAGGCAGAGCGTGTTCGCCTTTTTAGCTGGCAGGCGTTAATTCTGGGAGGAAGAGTTTCCCTGCTGGTGGCCAGGTTGCATATCTGGGCGGTTCCAGAACTCCTCATCGGACTGCTGGCGCTTCTGGCTCAATTGAGCTTGGGTCTCAGAGCGCTTGGTGTCCTCCGATTGCATTTCATTGACCTCAGATTTGAAAATGCGCATCGAGCGGCCCATGGAACGAGCAAGATCCGGCAATTTCTTCGCGCCAAATAGCAAGATGATGACGAGAACAATCAGGCCGATTTCCAATGGTCCTAAGGTCATAAGATCCTCTTTCGGTTCTTCTTTGCCTGCGCCAGATGGCCGCCGCGTTCCCTGACTTCGCGGGAAAATTCGCGAGGCAATTTTAAGACGCATGTGCGTGCAGTAACTGAATTTTAAGTATAGCCCTTCAACGCGGCATTTCCGCGTTCCGCAATGAGATTCACAATAGATTGAGGGGCTATAACGCGTAACCTATCGGCCTGCCCGAGGGCGAAACGAACCAGCCAATCAACGGACCCCACCTGCATCGTTGCAGCTATGGTGCCGTTTTCTAATCGCTTGCCTAGTTGCATATCGTAGTATTCTGCAAGCCAGGTGAATTCTTCATGAATGATTAATTCCACGGAATCCGCCGTACCTAAATTAAAGGGTGCTGCAGCGTCGAAATCCAGCTCTTTAAGGCGCGGATGAGCAGTCTCCTCGGTCAACTCGGCATGCTTGATGCGGTCAATACGAAAGGTCCTGTGCCCTTGCTTTTCTTCTTCCCACGCCGCGAGATAGGGCTCGGCATCCACGATGAAAATCCGGGCCGGATCAACTAGGCGCTCGGTTTCTTTATTAGATGAAGCACTCCAATAGCGCATCCGGATGCGCCGTTTTTCATTAAGCCCGCGGTTCAAGGTTGCCTGGATGTCGGATTCTTGCGGATCCACCGTCGATAACGTGTCATAGATGCTCAGCGTGCGTTCATCCATAATGGAGCGCAATTTCGCCGCGGCAGACTTAATCGCCCGCGCATCTAATAGCCCGGGCATAGCCTCGAGGGACTCAAGGGTAAGTAAGAGCGCGCCCGCCTCGGTCGGCGTAAGCCGCAATGCTTGCCCCAAGCCTTGGTCATTGTAGATGGTGACCCCATCGCGGTAGCTGAAAGAGAGATCGATGAGCTCTTCGGTATTGCGGCCGGTCCCAGAGCAAAATAGGCGGTCCACGGCATCTTTCAGCTCCCCTGGGTCCATCCCCAAATCCGCGGCTGCCTCCATCGGAGTTTTATCCGGATGGTTTTGGAAGTACGGGATGAGGTTCAGCGACCGGACGAGCGCTTGCAGTTTATGAGATCCATCGGCCATTGGTTTACTCAGCTCCGTTGTGGTTGGCGGCTGCGCGCAAAAGGTTAATGATGTCAGTGCACACCTCGGGGGGATCGAGCACTTTTACTTCTGGGGCATAGCCTGCGGCGGTGCGCACCAACCAATCCTTCTGGACCCCGCTAAGCACTACGGTCCCTTCGGCGGTGCGCTCCCCCGCGCTTTCTAGCTCTTGGGCTTGACCTTCAGGAATATACAAGGTCGCATCCACCTTTTCGCCGCGTTGTAGCGCCTCTTTGACGAGCTTGTCGATGTCCACCGTCGGCTCGATGTGCTCAGCCGGCTGGTGCGACCTTTTGATATCGGAAAGCCTTAAGGCCCGGAAGACGCGCGGGGCGGCGCGGTCAACATCGAAGCCAACGATATAGATGCGACTTTGATGGTTGACCACTCCCCAGGGATCCATGGTGCGTCGCACGGTCTCTGCCGCTGGGTGGGGGCGATAGGCAAAAGTAATCCGGATTTTATTACGCACAGCGGCCAAAACAAAAGTGATCACCTCGGGGGCAAGGCGGGTGATGTCATTGACCGCGGTATAGACGGGGGCGCCCTCCAAGTTCCGGGAGGCACCCGAGGCGGCGATCTTGGTCCATCCGGACAGGGAGAAATCGCTCAATCCACCAGGGGTTCCCACTCCCCCTGCGATGCCAAGCACCATCGCTTCTTCCGGTGAGAATTCCACCGGCTGGAGTTGGTAATTGCTTTGGTCGAGGCGGTACGAGGCGCCGTCTTCCCCACCGGTGTGCACGATGGGGACTCCGGCGCGTTGCAAGGTGGCGATATCGCGCGCCAGGGCCTTAGTAAAAGCCTCGTCGGATTTATCGTTATAGCCTGCGACGTGGCTGCGAATCCACGCCGCGGATCGGTCCGGTGAACCACCCGAATTCGCCGCTCCTTGCAGCGCAAAGGATAGGTTGGTGAGCCTTTCTACCGCCGCATCCTGCCGGCTCGGCGTGGATCGTGATGCCACCACGTTGTCTACTCTCCCCAGTGCTCAATGTGCACGCCTTAGGCGTGATTATCGTGCATATAGTCTAGCAATGCTTCAATGCGCGGATCGGTGGACGCAAAAGGGTCCAGCAGCTCCTCGGTGCGCGGTTCGGGGCGGTTGACCTTCAGCCGCGTCCAATCCACGGTCACGTGCGCGCCGCAGTCTTCGGCGGCAGTCAGGAACGCGCCGCGCAAGGCCGCGCGCGTGGTCGGCGGCGCGGTCGATACTGCACGCTCGATGTCTTCATCTTCAATCCAGCGCTCGATCATCCCGCGGCGCAGCAGCACGTCATACAAACCTCGCCCTGGCCGGATATCGTGATAGGTCATATCAACCTGCGTAAGTTTCGGATGCGCCCAGTCACCGCCTAGGCGGGAACGGTAGCGCTCGAGCAGCTCGAACTTGATGACCCAATCAATCTCGCGGTTTACGCCGGAGAAATCTCCGGTCTCGATGGCGCGCAGGATGCGCTCCCACAGGTCAACGACACGCTCCAATTCCGCCGTGGGCGTGCCGGTATCTTCGCGGTGAGCGAGCCAATCGCGCGCCCGCGCGCAAAGCTGCTGCTGGACTTCTAGGGCCGTAATGGTTCCCCCGCTAACAAGCGGCAGCGGCGTAGAGCCAGTCAGATCCCGCGCGATGGTGCGAATGTGGTGGATTGGATCTGCGATCTCGAGCTCGGGCAGCTCGAAGCCTGCCTCCAGCATCTCTAACATAAGCAGGGTGGAGCCGACCTTCAATGCGATGGTGGGCTCTGCCATATTGGAATCGCCGACGATGATATGCATCCGGCGGAAGCGCTTGGAATCCCCGTGCGGCTCATCGCGGGTATTGATGATAGGCCGGGAACGGGTGGTCGCAGACGAGACACCCTCCCATACCTGGTCGGCGCGCTGGGATAAGAGGAATTGCGCGGGTTGATCGCCCTTGGCTGGCTGCACCATTCCCGCCCCGCAGATAAGTTGGCGGGTAATCAAAAAGGGTAAGAGCTCTACGCCCAGATCTTTGAGCACCATATGACGGCTAATGAGGTAATTCTCGTGGCAGCCAAAGGAGTGCCCGGCGGAATCCACGTTGTTCTTAAACAGGTAGACCGGCCGCTCGTTTCCTTCTGCGGCCAACGCATCTTCCGCTTGCAGCGCGAGGCGGTTCATCACCCGGTCACCGGCACATTCATAGGCGATGAGCTGGCTAAGGCTATCGCACTCGGCGGTAGCTACTTCTGGGTGCGAGCCGACGTCGAGGTAAAGGCGGCTGGCATTGGTCGCGAAGATATTGGACGAGGCGTATTTTTCGACGATCGGCCGGAAGAGCACGCGCGCAACCTCATCCGGGCTTAATGCCCGCTGGCTCTTCGGCGTCGCCGTGGACAGGCCATATTCGGTCTCGATACCCATGATGCGCCGAGCAAAAACGGGACGGGTGGATTCCACGCCTACTGTCCGCCCTTTTGGACGTAGGAGCGGACGAATTCTTCCGCGTTATTTTCTAGCAGGCCATCGATCTCATCTAGCAGGTCATCGGTGCCAGAGGTGTTGATATTGAGCTGGGTTGCGGTAAATTCTTCCTCTGACTCGGGGTCATTTCCCCCGTTATTGCTAGTGACCTGGCGATTCGAATTGGACACGATGTCATCCTTTCGTCGTATTAGGTGATCATTACTTACGATACTCGGGCTGGATACCGATGGCAGCAAGGCCTTCGAGCAACTCTTCTACGCTGCTTGCGCCATCGATGATGTCTTCGCAGTCCGCGCGGGTGAGCCCGCGGGCATCATCCATGGCCACGGTGGCCCAGACTCCGTTTCGGGCGTGTCCGTCCTTATCACCACGGCGCAGGGTGAGGCTTTGCCAGCTGGCAGCGATGATATCTTCGCCGAATTTCTGCGTTATGCGCCCGCGGAAATATGCCCGCGTATCAGCGGGCGGCTCGGCCGCAGCGCGGTGCAAATCTTCGGCGCTAAAGAGCTGGCGCATCTGGCCCTTGCGCACCAGCGCATGGTGCAGCGACTTCTCCGGATCGATTTCCGCGTATTGCAAGTCGATGAGGCGCAGCTTGGGATCATCTGGGGCAATGCCGCGGTCCAGGTAGCTTTTGATCAACCGGTACTTGGCCACCCAATCTAGGAGGTGGGAGGCCTTGAGGGGGTCATCGGCAAGCAGCTCTACTGCCTCGTCCCAGGCCGCCAGCACCTTGCGATCGGCGTCGGTCTCCGGCTGCAGGCGGCGGCGGTATTCGTTGAGCAGCTCGAGGGCGGTGAGCGTGCGGCCATCGGCAAGCGTGAGCCGGTGGCGCAATTCAAGATCGCGGCTTACCAGGGGAACCTCCGCGACGGCATCGGCCAAACGCAGATCGCTAAAGTCTGTGCCCGCCTCAATGGCATCGAGCACCAGCGAGGTCATGCCCAATTTCAGCAGCGTCGAGGTCTGCGACATATTCGCATCGCCAATGATGACGTGCAGGCGGCCAAAATCATCGTGGATGGCATGGGGCTCATCGCGGGTATTGATAATGCCGCGATTGAGGGTGGTTTCCAGAGAAATTTCTTGCTCCATATAATCCGCACGCTGGGAAATCTGGAACCCCGGTTCCTCCCCAAACTCGCCGCGCCCCATGCGCCCAGCACCAATGACGACCTGCCGGGCCACGAAGAAGGGGATCAGCGCCTGGGCCATGACCGAAAAATCGGTGCTGCGGGCATACTGATAATTTTCATGCGAACCGTAGCTGGCACCCTTGCCATCGACGTTGTTTTTATACAACCGTAGCGGCGGGCACGGCAGCCGGTCCGCCAAGACGGACTTTCCCTGTGCTGCTAGCTCCGCGACGGCATCCCGGGCCTGCAGCAGTGTGAAATCGCCGGCGGCATCATAGAGCGTTGCGTCCCAAGCATTCGTGCACTCCGGAGCCGAATACTCGGGGTGGGCGTGGTCCACATAAAACCGCGCCCCGCTCGGGGTGACAACATTGGCTACCCCCACCGCATTGGGGTCTACCACGGGAACCGTATCGTAGCGCTTGAGATCGAAACCGCGCGAGTCCCGCAAGGGGTGTTCCTCCGCAAAATCCCAGCGCGAACGCGCCCCCGTATACAGCGCGGCATAGGCCACAACCGCATGGGTCGAGGTAATGATTGGGGATTCCTCCGGCGAATCCGGCGTAGAAATACCGTATTCCGTTTCCGTTCCTAGCACGCGGGCCACGTACAGCTCCTTCCGCTTAAAAGTTCCACACTGGTCACGCGCGAACCGCTGTGATCCGTGGAGACAATCTTGCTCCATTCCTCGGGGTTGGTTGAGGTGGGCATGTATTCCGATTCCTCCTGCTCAGCGGCGATGGCTGCGCGCAGGTGCTGCTTGCCGATGCCCCCTTCAACGCCCCCAGTGCCTTCCTCCACGGCGCGCTCCGCCCCGTGGTGCGATAAAGCTTCCTTGATGGCCAGCTTTTTAGCCCGGGCCAAAATATTGGCAATCATCGCGCCAGAGACGAAATCCCGGTAGTGCAGGACCTGGCGCTGCCCATTGCTAAAGTGCAGCTGCGCAAACGGCCTATCGCTATACAGCTCATCCACGGCATCGCCAATGAGCTCGTCAATATCACCCACATGTGGAATGGACGGATCGAAGTGGCGGGCGAAAATCTCCCGCGCACCGCGCTTGGTGGGGCGGTTGATGCGCACCTTCATATCCAGCCGACCCGGGCGCATGATGGCGGGGTCAATGAGCTCTTCCCTATTGGTGGCGCCGATGATGACCACATTGCTGAGGCCCTCCACGCCGTCGAGCTCCGTTAGCAGCTGTGGAACGACGGTGGTTTCCATATCGGACGAGACCCCGGATCCGCGGGTGCGGAAAATGGATTCCATCTCATCAAAGAAGATGACCACCGGGCGATCCGCGCTGGCCTGGGCGAGCTCGCGGGCGCGCTCAAAGATCAGCCGGATGCGGCGTTCTGTTTCGCCGACGTACTTATTCAGCAGCTCTGGGCCCTTAACATTGAGGAAGTAGCTGGATCCGTCTCCCCCCATTTGGGTAGACAAAGAGTTCGCCACTGCTTTAGCAATAAGCGTCTTTCCGCAGCCGGGTGGGCCATAAAGCAATACGCCCTTGGGTGGTTGCAGGCCATATTCCCTGTAGAGCTCTGGGTGGATAAAGGGCAGCTCGACGGAATCACGGATCTGCGAAATTTGCTCGTCTAGGCCGCCGATATCCTCGTAGCGCACATCTGGCACTTCCTCCAGCGAGAGCTGGGATACCTCTGCTTGATCCACCTTTTCCACGGCCACGGAGGCCTTGGTGTCTAACAGCACGACCTCGCCCGCGCGCACGCTTTCTTGCAGCGCTTGTGCGAGGAGAACGACGCGGTTATCCCCCGCGGAATTAGCCACGACTGCCCGGCGCTGGTCCAAGCGCTCGACCACGGTGGCAAGCTCGCCGGTGCTCGTGGGGGCGCAGCCTTCAACGACCACGAAGCCATCTCCCAACCGCACCTGTTGGCCCACCTGCAGGCTTCCCGGCTCCACGTTGGGAGAGACCTTGAGCTGCATGACGCGGCCGTTGGTATACACCTCCGCCGTGGTGCCTACCTCGCTTTGGTGCGGCGAGTAGGCCAAAAAGACGCCATAGGTAGAGGCAGGCTCTGCAAGTGCATTGACCTCAGCAAATAACTGCTCAAGCTCGGCGCGCGATTTCTGTAATAGCTCCACCAGCTTTTGATTGCGCGCAGCAAGCTGGCTGAGTTGCCGCTTATTATCCGTGGCTTCATCCATGCACACCACTTTAACGCGCGAAAAGGTATGAGCGAGGCCACTTTAGTAATTAATTACATCCGTGTACTTAAAACTGTGCACCTTATTTGCGGGCGCGGCGCTGGGGGCGCGGCGGGGTGACGCCATCGGCAAGCCGCCTGGTCCAAATAAGGAATGCGGTGTGCGCGTTCATGCGGTGCTCCGGGCGGGTGGCTAGGCCTTCTACTTTCCACTCACGCACCAGGGATTCCCACGCCTTCGGCTCGGTAAAGCATTGCAGCTCGCGGATGCCCTCCATGACCTTCATCAGCTGCGGGACCGTTGCCACATAGGTCATGAACACGCCGCCAGGGATCAACAGATCGCGTACGGTCTCCAAGTTCTCCCAGGGCTCAAGCATGTCCAAGATGATGCGGTCAACGGGGCCGCCTAGGTCCTCGGCTGTGACATCGCCAAGATCCCCCAGGCGCGGCGACCACCACTCGGGGCGGCTGCCAAAGTATTCCTCGACATTATCGACCGCATACTCCAAGTGATCCTCACGGATTTCGTAGGAATAGACGTGGCCTTCGGGGCCCACGGCGCGCAGGAGGGACATCGACAAGGCACCGGAGCCCGCACCAGCCTCAAGCACGCGGGCGCCCATGAAAATATCGCCCTCGACCAAAATCTGTGCGGCGTCCTTGGGATAAATAACGGCGGCGCCGCGCGGCATCGAGAGGACGTGATCCACCATGAGGTGGCGGAAGAGCAGGAAGGACGAGCCCAAGGTGGACTCGATGACGGAACCTTCATCCATCCCCACGATGTCATCGTGGTTGATTATGCCTTTATGGGAATGAAACTGGCCTCCTTCTTTCAAAATGACCGTGTAGTGGCGACGCTTGGCGTCCGTCAGCTGCACGCGGTCGCCATAGGAAAAGGGGCCAGAATAAGCCATGCCGCAAAACTCCTCGAGGTTGTGGGAACTAACCCTTCAAGTATGCCTCAAGTGCCCGCGAGAGCCATATTTGGTCCTGCTCGCCCACCATCTCGCGCGCGGAGTGCATCGATAGCATCGGCACGCCCACATCGACGGTGTCGATGCCCAGCCGCGTTGCGGTAATGGGGCCGATGGTCGATCCGCACGGTACATCGTTATTGCCCACGAAACGCTGCACCGGAACCCCAGCCGTGGCACACGCGGTCTCCCACAACGCGATCGTCTGCGCATCGGAGGCATAGCGCTGGTTGCCATTGATCTTGGTCACTGGGCCCTGCCCAATGATCGGCTGGTGGGTGGGATCGTGCTTATCCGTGTAATTGGGGTGCACCGAGTGCGCGGCATCGGCAGACACGCAGCTTGAGCGGGCGAACATCTGGAATCGCTCTTCCTCATTGGCCCCCAGCGCGCGGGCAGTGCGGGTCAACACGTCCTGCAGGATGGGCCCGGCGGCACCATAGCGGGAGCTCGAGCCCACTTCCTCGTGGTCAAAGGCCATCATGACCAAAATATCTGAGCCGTCATAGTCCTGCGCAGCGCTTTGCATAGCCTCGAGCGAGGCGTGCACCGAAGACAGGTTATCCATGCGGCCAGCCGCGATAAACTTTTCGCCCGCGCCAAAGACCGCGCCTCGGGCGGCATCGGCCGTAATCAGGTTGAAGGAAGCAATATCCTGCTTGGCGATGCCCGCCTGCTCCCCCACCACCTGCAGGATCGACGCATCTTCATCGCCCACCGTCAGGACCGGCTGCATGTGCTTTTGCCGGTCCGGTTTGAACTCATCCTTGCGGTACAGGTGGATAGCTAACGAAGGAAGGCGCAGAACTGGGCCCGTATTCACCAAGTGCTGGCGCCCATCCGTGGTCACAACTTGGCCGGCGACGGTAAGTTCGCGGTCAAACCACGTGTGCAGCAAGGCGCCGCCGTAGATTTCTACCGCGACCTGCTGCCAGCCTGCAGCAGAAAAATCGGGCGTGGGCTTAAGCGCCAGCCCCGGCGAATCAGTATGCGAACCGATAACGCGGAAACCGGAGTTTTTATCGGCGCCTTCCGGCACGTACCACGCGGCAACCGCGCCGCCGCGGACCATCACGTGCCCGCCCGGTGCCGCCGACCAGTCCTCGCGCTCATCCTGGACCTGGAAACCGAATTCTTGCAGCTGGCGCGCTACCTCATGCGCGGCGTGGTACGACGACGGCGAAGCCGCCAAGAAATCAAGGAACTTATCGGTATAACTCATACCTTCTAGCTTGCCACGAAACTATCGGCGATAGGCTAGGTACACCATGGCTACTTCATCTACTCCCCGCCCTCTTGCCCTGTCGCCCTCGCGCGCCTCCGACTACCAGCAGTGCCCTCTGCTCTACCGTTTTCGGGCCATCGACAAGATTCCCGAGCCCAAGACCATCGCCCAAGTTAAGGGCACCTTGGTCCACGCGGTCCTAGAAGAAACGCATAAACTCCCGCGCGAAGAGCGCACTTACCCAGCCGCAGTAAAGATGATTAAGCCAAGCTGGGCAGCGATGACGGAACAGGACGCTGAATTGCTCGAGCTCGTGCCCGAAGACGAGACGTATGATTTCTTCGTCGCCGCCCGCGAACTGCTCAAAGGCTATTTCCAGATGGAAAACCCGCAGGGCTTCGACTGCCAAGAAACCGAGATGTATGTCAACACGGTTCTGCCCAACGGCGTGCCCGTGCGCGGGTTTATTGACCGCGTGGACCGCGCCCCCACCGGCGAGGTGCGCGTCGTGGATTATAAAACGGGCAAGAAACCAGCACCGCGCTTTTCCCACAGCGCCCAATTCCAGATGCGGTTTTATGCCCTAGTGTATTGGCGCCTGTTGGGAACAATCCCCCACCAGCTACGGCTGATGTATCTAAAGGTGCTGGATTCGATGTTTTTAGCCCCTACCCAGGAGGAACTCGAATACTTCGAGCGCGACCTAGGCCAGCTGTGGGCCAAGATTGAGGCAGATGGGCGCGCCGGGGATTTTCGCCCGAAACGCTCCAAGCTCTGTAATTGGTGCGCGCATCAGGCGATCTGCCCCGAATTTGGCGGCACGCCGCCGGAGTACCCGGGTTGGCCGGGCTCCGCGGCGGATTAACTCCTTTTAGAACAGTCCGGATACCGTGCCATCGGCGGCGACGTCGATATTATTGGCCGCCGGCTTCTTGGGCAGGCCCGGCATGGTCATCACGTTGCCGGTAAGCACCACGATAAACCCGGAACCGGTGCGCGGCAGTAGCTCGCGCACGTGCAACGTGTGGCCTTCCGGAGTGCCCAATGCGGTTGCTTCATCCGAGAAGGAATACTGCGTCTTGGAAATGACCACGGGTAATTTATCCCAGCCATTGTCCTTAATGTACTGCAAGTCCTTCACAGCCTTGGAGCCGTATTCCACGCGATCCGCGCGGTAGATCTCGCGGGCGATGGTCTCGATGGAGGCCTCGATGCCTTCTTCAGGATCATAGAGCTGCTGCGCGCCGCCCTCGAGGTTCTCCAGCAAGGTCTCGGCCAGCTTCGTCGCTCCCGCTCCGCCTTCGGCCCAGACGTTGGCCTCTTCCAAGGCCACGCCGAAGTCCTTGGCCCAATCGCGCATGAACTGGCGCTCCGCCTCCGTATCGGACCAGAAGAGGTTCAGCGCGACAACGGGCTTGATACCAAACTTGCGCAGGTTTTCTACGTGGCGCTCGAGGTTGACGATGCCCTTCTGCAGAGCCTCAACATTTTCCTCGGTGAGCTTATCCTTGGCAACGCCCCCGTTGTACTTCTGCGAGCGGATCGTCGCCACGACCACTGCGCCAGCCACGTCTAGGTCACCAAACCGGGACTTGATATCCATAAACTTCTCGCCGCCGAGATCCGCGCCGAAGCCGGCCTCAGACAGCACGATATCGCCGAATTGCAGGGCAGTCTGCGTCGCCAGCAAGGAGTTGCAGCCGTGCGCGATATTGGCGAAGGGGCCACCGTGCACGAGTGCGGGCACCCCGCCGAGGGTTTGCACGAGGTTCGGGTTCAAGGCATCGCGCATCAGCGCGGTCAGCGCGCCTTCCGCATCGAGCTCGCGCGCGGTCACCGGCCGCTGGTCATAGGTGAACCCGACGGTAATATCGCCGAGCCGCTGCTTGAGGTCTTCGAGGCTCGTCGCCAAGCACAAAATCGCCATGATCTCGGAGGCCGCTGTAATGGTAAAGCCCGTTTCTGCCGGCACGCCGTGTGCCGATCCGCCGAGGCCGGTCACCACATTGCGCAATGCGCGGTCGTTCACGTCAACGCAGCGCTGCCACGTCACGCGGCGCGGGTCGATGCCCAGCTGGTTACCCTGGTGAATGTGATTGTCGATGATGGCCGCAAGCGTATTCGTAGCCGCGGCAATGGCGTGGAAGTCACCGGTGAAGTGCAGGTTGATATCCTCCATCGGCACAATCTGGGCGTAGCCGCCGCCCGCAGCACCACCCTTGATACCCATTACCGGGCCTTGGGATGGCTCACGGAGCGCCACGATGGCCTTCTTCCCGATCTGATCCAGCGCATCGGTCAAGCCGATAAGCACCGTAGATTTTCCTTCCCCGGCAGGTGTTGGGGACACTCCTGTCACCAACACGAGCTTGCCGCGCTTATCCTTGGCGTAGTCCACCTTAGTGATATCCACCTTGGCTTTTGTGGTACCAAAAGGAATTACTGCATCTTCGGGGATGCCTGCTTTGTCTGCGATTTCCGCAATCGGCTGCAGGTTATGGGCTTGTGCGATTTCAACATCGGATGGCTGCGTAGTCATGGCACCTACCCTACCGATTTCTGACATTAGCCAAGTCGCATGGGGGTATAAACTGTGAGGCAGAACATTTCTTTTGGTGAAGATTCCGCATAAAAGTGGCGCCCTCTCCGCGGAGAAGACGCCACAAGGACCTCGAGTTCGAAGACTCGCTAAATGATTACCGCACCGAGTGCGTAGCCAAGGAGCACGGAACCGACGATGCTGACCACGCCGGGGATAAGGAATGGGTGGTTGAATACGGCCTTGCCAATCTTGGTCGTGCCCGTATCATCCATTTCGACAGCTGCCAGCAACGTTGGGTACGTCGGCAGGATGAACAGAGCAGATACTGCTGGGAATGCGGCCACGGCGGTAACCGGGTTAACACCTAGCGCCAATGCGGCGGGCATGAGCGCTTTAGTGGTAGCAGCCTGCGAGTACAGCAGGGCTGCGGCGAAGAAGAGCACCACTGCCAGCAACCATGGCGAAGCTTCGATGACGTCGCCGGCCAGCGCTTGAATATCGTCCAAATAGTGGTTGATCAAGGTGGTTCCCAACCACGCAACACCCAGCACACAGATGCAGGCGGACATACCAGATTTAAATACCGGAGTATTGAGGACGTCGCCGGTCGGAATCTTGGTTTTCAAGACGATGATCGTCGCGGCCGAGAGCATGACGGTCATGATTGCCTCATTGCGCGGCAACGTGGGATCCGTAATCAGGCCAACTTGTTCGGAAGAAATGGTAGCCCACGCCATGACGACGACGATGGCGATGAGGAAGATGACTACGGAAGACTTAGCGCCTTCCTTTGGCTCATATTTACTAGCACCAATCGGTTCTTTGACTAGGCCTTGGGCCTTTCGCTCTTGGTATACAGGATCATCTTCTAGTTCCTTGCCAAACTTATTGGCAAGCCAAGCTGCCGGGAAGATGGACAGGAAGGTAGCTGGAATCAGCACTCCGAGCACCTGGAGGTACCCCACCCCCATGGGCTCAAGCAGACCAGCCAGGATGACAACTGCAGCAGAAATCGGCGAGGCACAAATACCCATCTGCGCAGCGACAACCGCGATAGATAGCGGGCGCGACGGGCAAACCTTGCCCTCCTTGGCCACCTCTACGATGACCGGCAACGTGGAAAAGGACGTGTGCCCGGTACCGGCCAAGACCGTCATCAACCAGGTCACAATGGGTGCGTAAAACGTAATCTTTTTGGGGTTTTTGCGCAGGAACTTCTCGGCCACGTGAACCAAATAGTCCATGCCGCCGGCCTTTTGCATGGCGGCGATGGCCGCAATCACCGTCATAATAATGGCGATGACGTCGAACGGAATGTCTTCCCTGGTTACGGGAACTCCCGTAACGCCCAAAAGGAGAACGCCTAGGCCGCCGGCCATGCCGATGCCTATGGACCCAATTCTCGCACCCAGGATAATGGCCGCGAGAACGATGACAATATGAATAATAACCATGGATACGCTCCACACGTTCTCAACTACACGTGGTGGACCCGCCTTAGCCTGCCGGTCGTGGACCACCCTTACACTTCTATTTTGCCCTGAATATGTTGCTTTATTTACATATTCCGCCCGTTTGTGCTGCTTCCCACATGTGTTCTACCTCGCGTTATAAACCGTTCGGTATATTTCCATGCCGCTGCACTATGGAACCGTGAGACACCAGTCAGGCATTCACGCAAGAGACCGCACACACCATGGAATACTTTTCCGCTTTCCACGGAAAAGAAAAACACGGTGTGTGCGGAATGGTAGGCGCCTCCATGAGGATGGGCATCGCCCACCTCATGCGGCACTACGGCTCGCGAACTTTACTTAGTTGTCATCGAGGAAAAGCTGACCGCGAAATTCTGGGTGCATCAGGTTTTCTACCGACAGGACCTTGTTCAGCGTTGCCTCATCAAGTAAACCCTTCTCCAGCACGAGTTCCTTGACGCCCTTGCCGGTCTTGAGGGATTCCTTTGCAACCTCATCACCGTTGTGGTGGCCAATAAATGGGTTCAAGTAGGTAACGATACCGATGGAGTTCTCCACGTACTGGCGGCACACATCAGCGTTGGCAGTAATACCGGTGACGCACTTCTCACGCAGCGCATCGACCGCGTTGCCCATGATGCGGATGGACTGGAACAGTGCCTCACCAATGACCGGCTCCATCACGTTGAGCTGCAGCTGGCCAGCCTCTGCGGCCATGGTCACAACGTGGTCATTGCCGAAGATCTTGAAGCAGGTCTGGTTGACAACCTCTGGGATAACTGGGTTGACCTTACCCGGCATGATGGAGGAACCTGCCTGGCGGGCGGGCAGATTGATCTCGCCAAGGCCAGCGCGCGGGCCAGAGGAAAGCAGGCGCAAGTCATTACAGATCTTGGAGAGCTTCATGGCAGCGCGCTTGATGGCAGAGTGCAAGAAGACGTAGGCACCGCAGTCAGAGGTGGCCTCGATAAGGTCGCTTGCAGTCTTCATCTCCAAGCCGGTGACTTCAGACAGGGCGGCGGTTACCTGGTGACGGTAGCCGGCTGGAGTGTTAACGCCGGTGCCGATGGCGGTTGCACCGAGGTTGATCTGCAGCAAACGGCTCTGTGCGTCGCGCAGAACGGCCTGCTCCTCGTTCAGGTTATTAGCAAAGCCCTTGAATTCATCGCCCAAAGTCATGGGCACGGCATCCTGCAGCTGGGTACGGCCCATCTTCAGGATGTCTTGGAACTCATTGCCCTTGTCCTGGAATGCGGAACGCAGGCTGTCAATGCGCACGATGAGGTCATCGATGGCAGCGTACAGGCCCAGACGGAAGCCAGTTGGGTAAGCGTCGTTGGTGGACTGGGACATGTTGACATCGTCATTGGGGTTGATGATGTCGTAGGAGCCCTTCTCCTCCCCCAAGTGCTCAAGTGCCAGGTTGGCAACGACCTCATTGGTGTTCATGTTCAACGAGGTGCCGGCACCGCCTTGGAATACATCGAGCGGGAACTGGTCCATGCAGCGACCCTCGTCCAAGATCTGGTCACATGCCCAGATGATGGCCTCTGCCTTCTTCTTCGGCAGCACGTGCAGGCGACGGTTGGCCATCGCGGCGGCCTTCTTGACCTTCACCATGCCGCGGATGAAGTGCGGAATGGTGTTAATGGTCACGTAGGAAATCTGGAAGTTATCCATCGCGCGGACGGTGTGGACACCAAAGTAGGCGTCAGCAGGAATTTCCAAATCACCGATCAGGTCGGTTTCCGTACGAGTGTTTTTGCTCGACGTCTTTGGTTTCTTCTGCTCAGCTACCTTTTGCTGTGCAGAATGGGTGGTCTTATCCTCCTGCTTATCCTCCGCTTGCTTTGCGGCAGACTTAGTGTCTTTTTCTTCTTTCTTAGACGACTTTGCCATGATGGCGCGGCTCCTTTGCCTGTCGAGAATGATGTCCGAGTGAATAATCTCAAGCGCCAATGGTAGCCACGTTTCGCCCCAGTTGGGACGACCAAGAATTTAATACTCCCCCTAAAAGCGGGCAATACGGAGATCGGAAGCCAAAATTGCCTCCGCACCGAGTTGGGAAAGTCGATCCATAATCTGGTTGGCTTCCTTTTGCGGAACCATCGCACGCACCGCCACCCAGTCCTGTCGCGCCAACGGTGAAACCGTCGGCCCAGTCAGGCCCGGAGTAACACCAGCTGCTTTGTCCAGATTTTCTTCCGCGATGTTGTAATCGATCATGAGGTAGGTGCGAGCGTGCAAAATACCTTGGATGCGGCCCAAGACAACCTGCTCTTCCGGCGTCACCTCTGCATCGTGGCGTTTAATGACGACAGCTTCCGAGCTGACGATGGGCTCACCAAAGGGTGCCAAACCCTGCTGTCGCAGCGTAGTACCAGTTGACACGACATCGGCAATGGCATCGGCCACACCTAAGTGGATGGATATTTCCACCGCGCCGTCGAGACGGATCACATCGGCGGAAATCCCCTTCTCCGCCAAGTCCTGTCGGACCAAATTCGGGTACGACGTTGCTACGCGCTTGCCCTCAAGGTGAGAGATATCCCACCCTTCTCCTTGGGGTGCGGCGTAGCGGAATGTTGAGTCACCGAAGCCAAGTGAGAGGACTTCTTTAAATTGGGCGTTGGAATCGAGCGCCAAATCGCGCCCTGTGATCCCGAGGTCGAGCACGCCGCGGGCGACATAGATTGCGATATCCTTCGGGCGGAGGAAGAAAAATTCCACCCCATTGTCTAGATCCACCACATTTAGGGTTTTGGAGTGACCGCGTCCCTTGTATCCGGCCTCACCAAGGATTTCTAAAGCCGCTTCTGATAGGGAACCTTTATTTGGTACTGCAATTTTGATCATGCTGTTCTCCAGGAAGTCTGCTCCACCGCAGGTGGGCAACAAGTTATAGGTATTTATAAATATCTTCAGGCCGCAGGCCGCGCTTGATCATCATGACCTGCGTCCAATAGATAAGCTGCGACATTTCTTCCGCCAGTTCCTCGTCGGACTGGTATTCGGCGGCGATCCATACTTCACCTGCCTCTTCGATGATCTTTTTGCCAATATGATGGGCGCCTTCTTCCAACGCCTGGACGGTCCCAGAGCCCTCGGGCTTCTGGTCTGCTTTGTTCAGTAGCTCAGCAAAAAGTGTCTCAAAATCCTTCACAGCTACCTATTGTTCCACAGGTAAGCGGTCAATGCGAAGGGTTTTATTTCATTTCCTGGATAGCCCGGAACCATTCATAGACATCTACATGGCGTGCGCCCGCAAGGTAGCGAGAATCGCGCAGCCGGGAGATCTCCACTACCCCTTCCGGTACTTCCACGCCTTCATCCTCGGGCAAACCGATAACGGTGCACCCCGCGGCAACGGCCGCGCGCATACCGGCCGGAGAGTCTTCGAATACGAGGCACTGAGCTGGATCAAGTTGAAGGCGCCAAGCCGCTTCCAAGTACATGTCTGGAGCGGGCTTGCCGGTGGGGACTTCATCACCGCAAATAGTGTCCACGAAATACTCCCGGCCTATTACCGCGATGGCTGCGTCCGCGACGTCGCGATCCGTATTCGTCGTGACCATCATCGGCATGCCGTCTTGGTGCAGCGCAGTTAAAAGCTCCGGGATTCCGGGAAAGATTTCTAGGCGGCCAGCAAAAAGAGTCTTCACATAATCAAACATCTTGCGCCGGTAGGCTTCGACGTCGCCTTCGCCCAAGGAAACTCCCGCATTATCAGCGCAAATGCGCAGCGTCGTAGGAAAGGTAGCCCCGACCGTATCCATGCGTTGCCTGGGTGTCAGGCGCTTGCCCAGCACTTCCGAAAGATAGTACGTCGCCTCACCCCACAAGGGCTCTGAGTTGGTCAAGGTGCCATCCATATCCCAGAAAATCGCCGCGGGACGGGACAAAGGCTGGGAATCACTTTCTGCGGTCATACACACTCCACCGGCTTTTCCGGCATAGAACTACGGCCCAACGGGGAGGAAATATTCGCGCTGCGCGGTGATCAATCAACGTCACCGTAGAAATTTACCCACAGTAGGCTGCAGCCGTAAAGGTTTTTAGAAGTCCAACTCGGGGATCTGTGAGAGTGCCTCATCATCGGCACCGGTAGCCGCAGAAGCGTTGTACATAAGCTCGGCGATTTCTTCCTTTTCCTCTGGCTCCACCACGGCATCATGCTGTTTGCGATTAAAGGTAGCGATTTTTTGCACGGTCTTATTCAATACCGCGGCGAGCTGGCCGCCATCAGGATCATCTGGCAAACCGTCCAGCCCATCCAACATCTGCTCGAGATGGCCTTTAAGTTCTGGGAGCACCGCCGCATCAAACGGTGCCTCCCAGAACTCTTTTTCCTCGTCCTTGAGGTAATCGCCGGTAGCAAAGGACTTAAGATCAGCAATGAACTCATCAACGGTGGGTTGGAAATCTGCGCGAATGCTCATGCTGTCGATATTGCCTTAAGTTGGCTAGACCTGCACGCCGAGCAGCGAATTAAGTGCTGTACGCACCAACTCTGCAGCACCTTCCTCGTCCTCGCCACGGTCATTGCCTGCCCAATCGTCGATGGCGCGCAGCGCGGTGGGGGTATCGAGGTCATCGGCAAGCGCTTGGCGAAGCCCCGCTACCGCACCCTCCGCAGCCGACAGGGACCCAGGGGTTTCGAGGGCAGAGCGCCAAGTGGCCAGGCGGTTCTTGGCCTGGTCGAGCACCTCATCGGACCAGTCCCGCTCGGCGCGGTAATGACCGGAAAATACGCCGAGGCGAATGGCAGAGGGATCCTCGCCCTGCTCCACAAGCTTGTGCACGAAGACAAGGTTGCCCAGGGACTTGGACATTTTTACGCCGTCCAGGCCGATCATTCCGGTATGGACATATAACTGCGCCATGCGGTCGACACCTAATGCGGCCTCTGCATGCGCGGCGGAGAATTCATGGTGCGGGAACTTCAGATCGCTGCCGCCGCCCTGGATATCAAAGGTGCTACCCAAGTAATTGGTGGCGATGGCAGAGCACTCGATGTGCCAGCCGGGGCGGCCGGGACCGAAGGGAGACTCCCACGCCGGTTCACCTTCGCGGTGGGCGCGCCAAATCAAGGCATCCATGGGATGCTTCTTGCCTGGGCGGTCGGGGTCACCTCCGCGCTCAGCAAAAAATTCCCGCATCTGTTCCATCGAGTAGTTGGATTCATAACCAAATTCCTCGGTGGCTTCGATGGAGGCATACACATCGGGATAATCCGGGTCATCCACCACGTAAGCGGCGCCGTTATCCAATAGTTTTTGCACCATGTCCACGATCTCATCGACTGCTTCCATGGCACCAATAAAGTGCTGCGGCGGAATGACCGATAAAAGCTCCATATCGGAGCGGAAAAGGTCAATCTGGGAGGTGCCGAGTTCGCGCCAATCAACGCCGTCGCGCTCTGCGCGCTCAAAGAGCGGGTCATCGACGTCGGTAATATTTTGCGCGTAATTGACCTTCTTGCCTGCATCCAAGAACTGCCGGTAAATCAGGTCAAAAGTGAGATAGGTGGCTGCGTGGCCCAAGTGGGTCGAATCATACGGGGTAATGCCGCACACGTACATGGTGGCGGACTCCCCCTTTACCTGCACGGGGGCCTTGGTTTGATTCGCGGAATCGTAGAGATAGAGCTGTGCCGCATCGCCGGGAACGGGGCTAAAAGAAGGTGTTGGCCAAGAATGCATGGCACCTATCCTAACGCTTCTTTATGGGTGGATTTAAATGGGCTGTAGGACTCCCAAGGCCAGCAGAATCATCACGATAATGCCCACGGGAATGCGGTAGGCCGCAAACCATGCAAAGGAGTGGTTACCCACGAAGTTCAGCAACCACGCGATCGAGGCGTAGCCCAAGGCAAAGGCGATGCCGGTACCGACGAGCAGCTGGATACCGGAAGCTGCTTGGCCGGCCTCGGGCGCGAAGGCATCGGGAAGCGAAAAAAGCCCCGACGCCAGTACTGCCGGAATGGCCAAGAGGAAGCTAAAACGCGTGGCCACCTCGCGATCGAGCCCCAAGAAAAGACCACCGGAAATGGTGCCGCCCGAACGCGACACGCCAGGAATCAACGCCAAGCACTGGCACAGACCCATGATGATGGCATCTTTCATCGTCAGCTCCTCAAAACCGCGCTTTTTGGAGCCGACGCGCTCTGCGGCGATGAAGACGAAGGAGAAGACGATCAGCATCGTGGCGGTGATCCACAGGTTGCGCAGCGCCCCACGAATGGCGTCTTCAAAGACCAAACCGATGACGCCGATGGGAATGGATCCGACGATGACCATCCAGCCCATGCGCCAGTCCTGCCCGCGCGAGGCGGGATTGGTCCACCCACGGAACCACCCGGATAAGATTTGCCAGATCATCGGGGCGAAATAGACCAGCACGGCAAGCTCGGTGCCGAGCTGGATAACGGCGGTAAAAGAAGCACCTGCGTCGTTGCCCCAAAAGAGCTCAGAAACAATGCGCAAGTGCCCCGAGGAGCTTACTGGGAGAAACTCCGTAAGGCCCTGCACAATGGATAAGACGATAACTTGTGCCCAAGAAACTGCTTCGGTCGCGGTATCAGAAATCACCCGCCATACACTACCGTCGCGCACGGCTTCGGGAAATCACAACGCGCGCTGTTAGGATAAGTATCCGTGAAATCACGATCCCGCTCCACACTCGTACTATCCAGCTTGCTAGCACTCTCCACTGCTGCGCTGGCCGCCTGCGATTCCACCGTGGGCGTAGGCGGTGATCCCGAAACCGCGGTAAAGGGCAACGCCACCCCGGCCGCATCCCCCAGTGACACCGATCCTGCCGGCACGGTCATCGATTTCGATGAAGACATTACGGATCTGGCTGCGGTAAAAGATACGATTGCCGTTCGCACCGCAGACCAGGTGCGCATTGGCAGCCAGGATGACTTTGGGGCCAACAAGGCTAAGAGCATCGATATCGATTCCACCTGCGGCGATTTAAGCTCTTCTGAATCTGGATTCGTCTTGGCTTGCCAGGACAAGGTCTTGCTCATCGATCCTTCTGCGCCGGAATCACCGGAAGAAATCAACATGGATGAGGACTTCCAGGTCACCGTCGCTACCCAGATTTCGACCGGCGAGGTCTTTGTCACCGCAGACGATTCCGCTGTGGTGGGCCGGTACAAGGATGGCACGCGGGACGGCGAAATCTCCGTAGAGGCCGGATCGGACCAGATGCTCGCCGTTCCCAATGCGGATGGCGATGACGGGATTGTGCGCATTCAGCGTTCGGATTCCACGATCCAGAATATCGATTGGCCCAATGACCGCGCCGGCGGCCGGTTGCGTGCTGGCCAGGGTGTCGGCCAAATCGCGGTGGGTAATAACGGCGTCGTGCTCGCCTCCGATACCGAGGGCGGCCGGATCGCAGTCTATACTTCCGATGACGTCGTCCGCCTGCACCAATACGGCGTGGTCGATGGCACCCCGTGGGCGGTGGCCTGGGATGACTCGCGCGAGCTCGCGTGGGTTACCACCACCGATAACAACATCGCGCACGCCTATTCCATTGACAAGGGCGTTCCCGAATCCCGCGGCGATTTTGCCACGCTTGCCGATGCCCAAAATATTTCCGCTCTTTCCAATGGCACCATCGTGGTTGCCTCCGCATCCGGCCAGGGGCTGCAGTTCGTGGCGGATCCACACCTGACAAAGGCAAAGGAGTCTTAATCCATGGTTTCGACCTTCGATTCGCTGCGCAAAGGCGCCTATCAGCTGGCGCTGCGCGGGATGTTTCGCTTAAGCCCCGAGCGCATCCACGGCATTATCAATTCTGGGCTGCACGGCCTGCACGCGGCAGGTCCCGCCAATCGCGCGCTCGGCCGCGTCCTGCCGGTCAACGATCCAGTCTTGAAACAAGACGTGTGTGGGATCACGTTTCCGCGCCCGCTCGGCCTTGCGGCCGGTTTTGATAAGAACGCCGCGGCTGCCGATGCCTGGTCGCCGCTTGGTTTCGGCTACGCCGAACTGGGCACCGTCACGGCGCAGGCGCAGCCGGGCAACCCGACTCCCCGCCTCTTCCGCCTCAAAGAAGATGCCGCCATCTTAAACCGGATGGGTTTTAATAATGAGGGTGCGGCCGCCGTGGCAGAAAACCTGCGCAAGCGCCGGTACAACGACGTCATCGGGATTAATATCGGCAAAACCAAGGTCACCCCAGCCGAACGCGCCGTGGATGATTACCGCCGCTCCGCTTCCGTTTTAGGCGGTCTGGCGGACTACCTGGTGGTCAATGTCTCCTCCCCCAATACTCCGGGGTTGCGTGACCTGCAGGCGGTCGAATCGCTGCGCCCCATCCTGCGCGCCGTGCAAGAATCCACCGATGTCCCCGTCATGGTCAAAATCGCGCCGGACCTATCGGATGCCGATGTCGATGCCGTCGCCGATCTCGCCGTGGAACTGGGCCTTGCCGGCATCGTCGCCACCAATACCACCATCTCCCGCGAGGGACTGAATACTCCCCGCGCGGAGGTAGAAGCCCTTGGCGCCGGTGGAATTTCCGGCCCACTCGTGGCCGAGCGCTCCTTAGAGGTGCTCCGCCGACTTAACGCGCGCGTGGGCTCGCAGCTTGTTCTGATTTCCGTCGGCGGGATTACCACCCCGGAGCAAGCGTGGGAGCGGATTGCCGCCGGTGCCAGCCTCCTCCAGGGCTATACCGGCCTTATCTACGGTGGTCCGGACTGGATTCGGGATATTCACAGGGGCATCGCCAAGCAAATTCGCGCCCATGGCCTGAACAATATTTCTGAGGCCGTAGGCTCCAATCTGCCGTGGAAGGCGATAAACTAGCAGCCCACCAGATAGCACAATGCCACGTGTATAAACACGTGGCATTGCTTGTTTGAAGGGCTGCTTAAGAGGTCGCCATGACGCTGCGCCGCAAAATTAAGGCACAGATGGCGGACATGCCGGCATAAAAGAGCAGCCAATACTGCTGCTGAATCAGAAGTTCGTGCTGCGGCAGAAAGCGGCTAGCAATGATCAAGGCCACCGCCACTGCCAGGGCGATAATCTGCGCGCGACTACCGGCATGCTCCTTGCTCATCGTGCTGAATGCACCCACCATCACCGCAGCGATAATGATCGCGAGGTTGCTGTAGGTCCAGACAAAGGGTGCGCCCCATCCATCGCTAAAAACGGAGATGAGGGCGAATAGGACCAGCACAAAAGCGACGACCAAAAAAGCGCCGCCCACCCGCAGCGCTGCGGGTGGGATCACTGGATTTTTAGGAGCGGAACTCGCCATTACTTGGCCTCGTACCAGCCCCAAAGGATTGCCCGGCCCAATGCGTGGAAGTGCAGGTTGAAGCCGAGGACGGTCGGGGAAGAATCCGGATCGATATCAAGGGTTTCTACGTCTACGGCGTGGACCGCGTAGAGGTAGCGGTGCGGCGCGTGGCCGGCCGGTGGGTTGGCACCAAAATGGGTACGGTTGCCGGAATCATTGCGCAGGCTAACAACACCGTCGATGCCAAGGTCCTCTGCCGCGCCGGCATTGGTGGGCAGCTCGGAGACATCGGTGGGGATATTAAAAGCGGCCCAGTGCCAGAAACCGGAGGCAGTCGGTGCATCTGGGTCAAAGCAGGTCACCGCCAAAGACTTGGTTCCCTCCGGCAGTCCGGACCATGCCAGCTGTGGGGACACGCTTTCCGGCGCACGGTGCTTTTCTGGGATCTCATCGCCTTCTACCAAGTCGGTAGAAGACAGCCCGAAGCTGGGGAGATCGCGCAGCGGAGCGTAGGGGTCAGGTCCGGGGAATCGAGTGTCATCTGCATAAGAAGTCATATACCCCTTTGTACCGCAGATCACACGCGCTTGTCGATGCCCCTCCCACTCACCCCACAACCGTGCGGCTGGTGTCAGGCCGTGCTCCTATCTAGGCGCTGCGGCCTACCAAGTTACAAGGATGTATTTCCCCGCCTTGAAATCGTGCGGTTTATGAGGATTTACCTGGCGATTTGTATTCCGGTAGCGGAACACGATAAAGTTTCGGGGTGCCCAACCGAGAGGTTGTAAACACCCTGCCCGGGTGGCGGAATGGCAGACGCGCTAGCTTGAGGTGCTAGTGTCCTATTAACGGACGTGGGGGTTCAAGTCCCCCTCCGGGCACGCTGTGAAGTCTCGAGACATCGTTCCTATGGTGTCTCGAGGCTTTTCTTTTTTGTGGTGCCCTGGGCGGCGTGGAGTTTGTTGTCTTTTTGGCTGTAGTAGACCTTGTCGTCGTTTAGTGTGTAGGCCGCGATTTGTGCCCCAGTGGCGGCTATTTTGATGTCAATGCGATTGTCGATGCACACCATTGTGATGGGGTATCCGCTCCATCGGCGTCCGATGTAGAGGCGGCGTAGTGTGCCATGCCAGCGCAGTGTTGTTTTGCCGTTTTGCCTACTTTGTCGGTTCGTAGCCGGAAGTCATGTGAATTTTTAATTAAGGCAGGTTTTGCTTTAGGCAGCGCGTTGTAGGATTCTGCGGGCGTGGTGCGTTGTAGTGCTCTGTGTGGGCGTTTGTAGTTGTAGTACTCAATGATTTCTTTTAGGTCTTCGTTGAGTTCTTCGATACTGTGAGCTGCTGGTTTGTTTGCTAGGGCAACTTTGAGTGTGTGGTGGAAGCGTTCTACTTTTCCTTGTGTTTGTGGGTGGTACGGTTTGCCATTTTTCTGAGCTATTCCTAGGTCGACTAGGAGTTGTTCGAAGCCGTTTCGGGTTGGCTTAGTGCGGTCGCTGTTGGTAGTAAAAGCTCGCCCATTGTCGGTGAGAGTGGACTGCGGGTAGCCGTGTGTGTGACCTGCTTGGGTAAAGCTTTCGAGGACGTTTCCTACCGTGGCTTGGGCGTAGGCTTGGCAGGAAATTATGAAGCGGGAATGGTCATCGAGGATGGTTAAGATGGCGACACGCTTGTGGCTGGCTATTGTCCAATCACTGTAATCCATTTGCCAGGTTTCATTGGGTTGGTCGGATTGAAAACGTATCCATGAGCTGCGAGGACGCTTCTGGGGTTGTGGTGTGACCTGGTCGTTGTTTGCGAGTATTCGATGAATTGTTGATGGTGCTGGCAGGGGGTTAATGCCTTCGCGTTCGAGGTGCCAGCCAATGGTGTGTGCTCCGGCGTCTGTGCCGCGGTTTATGAGCTCCTGGCGTAGTTGGAGGATCCGGTCGACGAGGTTGTTATTTAGTGCTCTGGGGTTGGTGTGAGGGCGTTTGGATCGCGGTTCTAGGGCTTTTATTCCGCCTTCTTTGTAGCGTTTGTGTAGCGTTCGAATCCATCGCGTGCTGACGTTGAAATGTTCAGCTGCTTCAGTCTGAGTCATGCCGGCAGCGAGCATCGTTTCAATGATGATTTTGGGGGCGGGTTTAGTCTTCTTTTCCACCAGTCCAGCATGTAGGAACGATGTCTCGAGACATTCCTTTTTGCCCAGTTGGGGCATTTTTCATCCATGGGTTGTCTGCCGGATCGATGTGGTGAGACATTCTTGCAGGACGAACCGGAACGATCTCATGAGACATGCGGAACGATGTCATGGAACCAGACACCCCTCCGGGCACGCTGTGAAGTCTCGAGACATCGTTCCTATGGTGTCTCGAGATTTTTCTATAAGTACAGCTCTTTTCTATCAGCCCGGCCGAGCCGACTACGATACAAACGCATGACCACTTTCCGGGATTGGATACGCAGCTTTGGTAGCTTCTGCGTTCAACTCACCCACTCAGCTTGGGGCTCAATCCGTGCGTGGTCACCGCGACGCTGGATACTCATCATCGCGCTCGCACTTGCTGGAGCTGCGCTTTTTATCTGGCTCGACATTCCCGACCTCTCCCAAATGCGAGTCGCCGCCGCTCGCCTTGGCGCGTGGTTTCCGGTCGCCTTCACGCTAGGTTATGTCACATTTACGCAATTTCCCCTGCCTCGAACCATCTGGACGGTTGCAGCGGGCATCCTTTTCGGCCCTTGGCAGGGCCTTGCTATCTCGCTGCTCGCGCTCACCATCTCGGCCGTATTATCGTTGCTGATTGTGCGCCGCCTGCTCGGAGAATGGATGAGGCCGCATCTTGCCCATCCCGCGGTTTATACCATCAATAACCACCTGGAGCGGCGCGGTTGGCTGGCCATCGCTTCCCTGCGCATGGTGGCGGGAGTGCCCTTCAGCCTTCTCAACTATGTCGCCGCGCTTACCCCCATCAGCGTTTCGCACTTTACGGTCGCTACGTTGGTCGGCTCGATTCCCACCACGGTCATCGGTGTCTTTTTCGGCGATGCGCTTACTGGCACGGCCAGCCCCGGGATCATCGTTGCCTTTATCGTCTTTACCCTCGCCGGTATCGGCGGGCTTGTGCTCGATTCGCGCCTGCCAACTCCCGTCCAGTCAAGGTTAAGCGGTAGACTGTAACGAACTGCTCGCAATAAAGGAGGATCCTCGTGCTCGCTGTCCATGCCCGCTACCGTGGGCGTTCCGTGCGCCGCGCTGAGCTCGTACAGCGCTCGGCCGCCGCGCTATCCACCCTCGAGGGCGTCGGCGAGTTTCACGTCCTTGGCGTCGAGGATATTTGCGCCGTGGTCGACTCCGCCACCGCAGTGTGTGAGGTCGTCATGGCCTTGCTTGCCGATGGCGACTGGGCCATCGGCATCGGCATCAGCCCTGGCAACCAGGCAGACGAAGAAAGCGCGCGCCACGTGGCTACCGCGGCGCTCAAAAATTCCGCGCGCATGGGGCAGGTCTACACCAAGCTCAATAAGCGCGGCCGTTCTGCGGAGGCGAGCGATATCGCCGCCGCCTTCGCGCTCATTGGATACGTGCTCAATAAGCGCACCATCGAGGGCCGCGAGGCAACCTCCCTTGTAAGGGCGGGGCTCAATCAAAATGAGGCCGCAGAAGAATTGGGAATTTCCAAACAGGCGATGTCCCAAAGGCTGCAAGCCGCGGGCTGGAGCGCCGAGATGGCCGGGTGGCAATTGGCGGTCAACCTCATTGAACGCGCCAATCTAGCCTAAGCCGAGAAAGCGTCGCTTACTGGGGCTTAGACAAGGTCTGATTTGCGCAGTTCAGGCGTGGTCACAAAATCCACCAGGCGCTCGACCGCCCCGATAAGGCTCGAGTCTAAGTCCCTGAAGGAATGGACCGCGTTATAAACGTGGCGCCACCCATCGGAGGGATCGGACCACCCCACGCGGCGGCAGATTCCGGTTTTCCAATCTTCACCCCGCGGTACCTCCGGCCATGCTTGCAGGCCTACCCGTTGCGGTTTTACTGCAGCCCAAATATCCACGAAGGGATGGCCGGTGACTAGAACGTGCTCCCCCACAGACTCGGTCATTCGCGTTTCTTTCGACCCTTTGACCAGGTGGTCCGCGAGCACGCCGACCCGGCGGCCGGGGCCAGGCTGAAATTCAGCGAGCCTTTCTTCGAGGTTGTCTAAGCCCTCCAGGTATTCCACGACCACGCCTTCTACGCGTAGATCGTGCCCCCATACCTTTTCCACAATGGCGGCATCGTGGACGCCTTCGACCCAAATGCGTGATGGCGCTGCCACCTTGGCCTCTACGTTTTCTACACGCCTAGAGCCCGAGTTTGATTTGCGGGGTGCTTGCTTGGGCACATACCTCGTCAGCGTTACCGGCTGACCTTCTACCAAGAATCCGCCTTTAATGAGGTTAAATACTCGCTCGACGCCGTGGCGGTCTTCTAGCCGTACGACCTCACCAAAGACGGTCTTATCCACGCCTAAAACGGCGCCCACAAAGTCATCACCGCGCACTTCTACCACCATGCCCGGTTCTGCGGGCACTTCTGGGTACTGGGTGGGCTTGCTGCGTCGGTGCCCAGCAAAAATATCTCCGCCATAAGGATCTAAACTCATGGCCCGATAGTCTATCTACTACACTTGCTCGCCATGGATATGCGCGCCGAAGTCTGGTCCCCTCTCCAAAACTCTGCCATCTGGCTAGCTGCGTGGTTGTGGGGACATGAGACAACAGATGAGCTGCTCGATGCCCTGACAGAGCTGGGCGGGCGCCCCGAATGCTTGGATGAATCTCCCTTCATCGATTTGCTCGCCTTGCTGCGCGCCGAAACGAAGGAGCTCACTTCTCAGCCAGGCGCGGGCGGGGAGCCTCTTCTCCGGCTTATTTTATCTGGCCCGGGTGAAGCGCCGGCGCTTCCCGCAGGATCAGAATCTGCCCGTGCGGCCGCGCAAAGTTCAGCGGGCGCCATCGTTGTGCGCACCAACGATCCGGAAGTTTCGCTCGTCCTTGTCCCCCATCCCCATCGAGCTCACACGGCATGGCAGGTGATTCGTGAGGATCAGCCGCTACCTTCACCGGCATGGCTGAGCCCCGGCGAAGCGGATGCCTTGTTAACTAAGGCGACGGATGAATCCGCCGATCTCATTACGGTCACCGGCTACCAGTCCACCGCGCTGACTAATCCCCGGCTCACGGTGGGGACCCTGAGCGATTTTTATGACACGCCCGGCCTGCCACCGGCCACCCCGCCCCGGGCTGCGAAACTCTTTGCTCGCGCGGACCGCGTTGCCGCGATCATCGAAACCGTCACGGATAGGATCAACGATCACAGCCTCGATCCGCAGCTCCTCCGCTTATGGCGCCATATCCGGCAAGCGCGGATGACGGCAGTGGCTTATTCAGCAGCGGAATTCGCTCGCTAGAACAGGCCCGCCCAGAGTACTTTTAGTGGGCGCGAATATCGCAGCAGCCTGCAGCGCAGGGCGCGCCGTTGGTGGTACACCCTTGTACGGTGACATTCCCGCTGGTCTCCCACGGTTTCCCCTGTTCGAGTTCTTCCACCAGATCCACGACCATGTCCGCAAACCGCTGGGAGGGGCCAGCGGTACGGGCGCGCTCGACCTGTACTCCCATCTCATCGGCGGCAGCTTGCAGTTCAGAGTCCAAGTCCCAGATGACCTCCATGTGATCGGAGATAAAACCGATGGGGCACACCACTACGGCGCCTACCCCGTCTTTTTCATGAAGTGCGGTGGTGTGGTCAACGATGTCCGGCTCCAGCCACGGCGTCTTCGGGTTACCGGAGCGCGATTGCCACACCAAGTCGTAATCCGAAATTCCGACGCGCTCGGCCACTAAGCGGGAGGCTTCGGCTACTTGCCGGGAATAAAGGTTCTTGTCCCCGTCTGCACCACCGACATTATCGTGTGCATTCGGCACCGAGTGGGCCGTAAACAGCATGCGCGCGCTGCCCGTTTTCTCGACGGGTATACGCCGCCAGGCCTCGGCGACGGCATCGGCCATCTCCGCGATGAACTTGGGATGATCATAAAATTG
Source organism: Corynebacterium rhinophilum (assembly GCF_030227225.1). GTDB lineage: Bacteria > Actinomycetota > Actinomycetes > Mycobacteriales > Mycobacteriaceae > Corynebacterium > Corynebacterium rhinophilum. Next base: position 14,503 of record NZ_JASPHQ010000006.1, on the reverse strand, counting down.
TCGAATCTTGGTGAACTCGATTTCTGGCAGACCATTATCTGCAAGGTGTTGCCGCATCGCAGCAATGTCTTCATCGTATTGCCGGCACGCCGAGTAGCCACCCCAAGCGGAGGTGGCGAAGACGGCCACCCTGCGAATCCCTTCTTCCGCCATCTTCTCTGCGGTAGCTGTGGCAAAGGGGTGCCAGTTCCGATTGCCAAAATAAACCGGCAGATTATGTCCGCGTTTTTTCAGCTCGCCTTCGACGTTACTGATAATCTCCCGGTTCAGGCCGTTGATCGGGCTTACCCCGTCAAAGTGGTAATAATGCTCGCCCACTACTTCTAAGCGCTCGCGCGGAATTCCGCGGCCCCGCGTCACGTTCTCTAAAAACGGAACGACCTCCTCATTTCCTTCCGGGCCACCGAAAGAAAGAACGAGGAGGGCGTCGAAATTTTGGGCAGGATGCTGTGCGTCAGTCATGCCCTAAATAGTAGCAACCACAAGGCTGAGAATTAGAGAAGGCGCACGACCTCCGGAGTCGCACCAGCCCAGCGCACTGGGGAGACCTGTACATTCTGGCCAGACTGCGGGGCCTCAATCATTTGGTCATTGCCCAAGTAGATCGCAACGTGCTGGCTGCCGCCGGCGCCGTAGAAGATGAGGTCGCCGCGCTGCAAGTTGTCACGCGAAACCTTATTGCCCATTTGGTACTGCGCACCGGAGTAGTGCGGAAGGTCCAAGCCGGCCGCGGCGAACGCGTACTTAGTCAATCCAGAACAATCAAAACCGCTCCGTCCGTAGTCACCAAAGCTATCGGCGATGCCGCCGTCCCGGAGGCCGCCAGTTGGGCCATTGTTGTCGCCACCGCCCCACACGTATGGGGTTCCGATGACAGATTCTGCGCGAGCGATCACCGCCTCAATCTGGCTGCTATTGCCCGGAGCAGGGTTAGATGGCGCTCCAGGCCCTTGACCGGTGGCGGAAGGATCAGTGCTTGCCGATGGCGCCGTATTCGGGCTGCCAATGCCCAACAGGTCTGCAGATCCGTCCATCAGTGCCCGCATATCGTCTTGATCAACGGCTGCGGCGAGATCGCCTGCGATGTCCATAACATCCGATGCCGAGGAACCGGTACCGTAGTCCACCGTGTTAAAAGACGGCGTTGCTCCTTGATTAAGTGCGGTGCCGAACTCCGCCTTCGGGGTGGCCGCGTCCGCCTGCCCCTCTACGACGGCGTCATCGTGCGTCACCTCAGGAAGCGCAGTTTCATCCGGAACAATCTCGTCGGTAAAGTTTTGAGCCTTGTCCTTATTCAAGCCTTGCGGCTTGACGGTATCGCCGGAAAGCGCATCCGCACCTACCCTAAAGTCAAGGTTTTTATCTTGATTTTGTACCTTTGGAAGGTCGCCCTGCTGGGTCACTTCCACCGCCTGCTGCTGGTGGGCAAAAGAGGCCTCAGCGAAGTTGCGGGTGGCATTCATTTGAGCCTCCCGCTGGGCTAAGTTGCGGCGGTGCTCGACCATTGCCGATTCGGCTGCACGCTTTTCAGCATAAGCTTGGTCAAGCTCTGCCGCGTCGTCCGCAACCGCAGGATCAGCCGAAAGCTGGGCGATGCGCTCCGTCGCGGCCGCCGCTTGCTCCTCCGCCTGGTCGAGCAGCTGGCGCAGCTGATCTACCCGCTGCTGAGCATCAACGTTGGATACGGCGCGGGCAATGGAGTCATCTGCATCGGTGCTTGGAACTTCTTCAACCGCACCGGCCTGGGTGGGATCGAGGAGCTCATCTGCTCCGGCAGGAGCGATGGACGTCAGGGGCGATAGCGCTGCGACACCTATGACTGCAGCGATAGTTGCACGAACATGTCGGATGCGCGGTAGACGAATGGTGGCCACTGGAATTCTCCTTGTTTGGACCACCTCCCTTTTAAAGAATGGGACGCAATGTGCCGCACTTGGGCATAGGAATGCCCGAGACACTGAAGCTTGCGCATTTCGCACAGCAGCAAGCCCAGAGTCTTCTTTGCGATATTCCGAATCCGATAGCTCACACCCAAAGGCTTATGGGCTTATGGGTATGCGTTATCGCCCTGGCAGCCCGCGGCCCCAGGATGTACATGGCACATGAGCCCGAAAATTGTAGAGACTTCACCTAGGGAGTGCGCACGTCAATTAAAGCTCTATGCAACTGATGCTTGAGCTCAGTAGCCTCACGTCACGCTGTCCAACAATCGCTACTATTTCCCCATACCAGCGACAAGGATGGTGCATTTTCTCCACGTGTCCTACGCGGTTCATTGTGAACGTGAGCGCTCTAACGCTACTGGGAGCATTTACAACTCTCCCATCGCAGTGCCAATCTCAGATTGGCGCATCTTCATCGAGCTCCACTTGTGACGTGCAGTGAATTTAGGTAGCTGGCAGAGTCCAGACCCTTTCGCACGCTGCGCTTGGCACAGTGAGAACTGCCCTATGATCCTTGGCACGACTCGCCGCGGCGCAGTGGAGGTACAGCTTTATGCGTGTACCCATTCGTGCGAGGGCAAGTGGCCACAAACCATGAACAGGCCACACGATGCTGGCCCTAGTGTGATTCCGGTTCCCTCATTCTCTCATTCTGCACGTACCCGACTGCGCTTCTCAGCGAACCTCGTATCTGGATTCCGCTTGACCGAGAATCCACTATCGAAGGGCTCGACAAAGAACCACACCCGCATACCCACACGATGGAGCTCTAGCGAACTCGTCTCACCACTTTTAAGGAAGGTGGGTTGATGTTTATTTTTCGAACATTGTCATCGCTCAAGTGAAAAGTTTTTCTACTCTCCCGTTCGAGAGTTCCCTCGTGGTTCATTGACTTCCAAGAACCGCCAATTCCTCGATTCCCGCGAGGCGTGCTTCCCCACATACCCGTGCGAATCTTCAATTGACCGTCAAGGCTAAGCCCATGAACTCAAGAAGATATTCACGTCTCTTGAGTCGACACTCGAACCATACGTCACGACACGCCCTTTTCGCACACATTCCACTTAATTACGTGGAGTCAAGTTAAACCACATGACGCAACATTCGTACCTAACCTGCAATAATTTTGTTACCAACCCGTTATTGTGATGTTCGCCACTTTAGTTTTTATATTCCGAGGGCCGTGCGTCATGAGCTGCAGCCAAATCGGGGCCATTTCACCGCAGTAGAACCACTCCCCCAGTGAAAATCAACCACTAAGCCTTTACTTTTGCCCCTCCCCCGCTCCCCTGACACTTTTAGGCAATGGGAGTTTTCTTCATTCGCAACGACCCGGAGTCGCCCGAGGGCCGCCCATAAAGAACCGATGGATTACGCCAATGTCTGAACATCATTTTCCATAAATCTCAGGGTAGGCACCGCGAGTTCCTTCGGTGCGGTGCGCCACGACGCTCTTGCAGCCGTAAAATTTAGCTCGCTTCGACGGATGGTTTTGGGGCGCGCCGAGCGCCGAAAACGGAAAATTTTCTTCTACTTTTTCGAACAAACATAGTTAGAAGTTGGATACGCTTGGACGCCTTGATGCGTCCGCTCTCTCCAGATCGAGCCCCCTTAATGGCCGCTACTTATCCCGAATTTCGCGATGATGGGAGGCACGCCAATAACTTAAGCCGCCGAAAAGGAGGGCGAGTATGGCGACGACGGCGACGACGGCGACCATCGGAAAGCTGCTTTGCTCAAGCCCTGCATAGTACTGCTGCACAAGATCGACTTGGTTCAGTCCTGGCCTTAATTGCGCTTGGGAAGATTCAATATCCGCGCGGCTATAGTTCTCGCTAACCGAGGAGACATGGCGCGGGGTCTGCACGATGACGGTGTGCAGATTGGTAGCATCATAAAGCTCTTGTGCAATGTCGCGCGCGTCGGCGGCCTTGAAAACAGAAACATCGACCACGGCAATCCCGTCGCCCTCACGCAGTTGCTCGGCGACGTGTGCATTTAGCTGAGCATCCGATTCCAGCGAGGGTGCAGAATAAGCTACGCCGTCCTGCTTGAGCTGCTGAGCCAACTGCGGGACGTCCACTTCACCCGGAACCATTCAATCCTCTTCCCTCTTCTTAATTATAGCCGGGGCTCGTGCACCCGAGATCGGGGGTTATGCCTTGCGCATATTCCTTGGTCTTTCTTCATTAAAGATAAAGGTTACCGCCGCCGCCTACACAGTAAACGCGCCGAGTACGGCAAAAAGCTTTAAACAGAACGCTTGTCCCGTTACAATTGGAGCAACGGAAGGTTTTTACCTCTACAATAAATAGGTGAACCATCGCGTTCTTTGCCGTCTTTGGCACTGCGGGCCCCATGGCTTCGTCTCGACCACTATGTGGTCGCGCACCTTTTGCTTATCCCGCATCTCCAGCAGGCGGCGAGTACAAAACAGAACAGACTGTTTATCAACAAGGAATGGAGCTCCCTGTGACTGAAAGCTTGAACTCCTTCGATGCCAAGAAGACCCTTGATGTCAACGGCAAGTCTTACGACTACTTTGACATCAACACGGTTCCTGGCATGGAGAAGTTGCCGTACTCCCTCAAGGTGCTGGCAGAAAACCTGCTGCGCAATGAGGACGGCAAGAATGTAAACGAGGACCACATCAAGGCCCTCGCCAATTGGGATCCAAAGTCCGAGCCGGATACTGAAATCCAGTTCACCCCAGCCCGCGTCCTCATGCAGGACTTCACCGGTGTTCCCTGTGTCGTCGACCTCGCAACCATGCGTGAAGCCGTGTCCGCTCTTGGCGGTACGCCAGACCAGGTTAACCCGCTGAACCCGGCCGAGATGGTTATTGACCACTCCGTCATCGTTGAGGCCTTTGGTTCCACCGACGCTCTTGAGAAGAACGTTGAAATCGAGTACCAGCGCAATGAAGAGCGCTACCAGTTCCTGCGTTGGGGTGCTGAGAACTTCTCCAACTTCCGCGTTGTTCCTCCGGGAACCGGTATTGTCCACCAGGTCAACATCGAGTACCTGTCTCGCGTTGTCTTTGACAACGAGGGTCTTGCATACCCGGATACCTGTATCGGTACCGACTCCCACACCACCATGGAAAACGGCCTGGGCATCCTGGGCTGGGGCGTTGGCGGCATCGAGGCAGAGGCTGCCATGCTTGGCCAGCCGGTATCGATGCTCATCCCAAAGGTCGTCGGATTCAAGCTCACCGGCGAAATCCCGACCGGCGTTACCGCAACTGACGTCGTCTTGACCATTACGGAGATGCTGCGTGAGCACGGCGTTGTCCAGAAGTTCGTAGAGTTCTACGGCAATGGCGTCAAGTCCGTCCCGCTGGCTAACCGCGCCACCATCGGCAACATGTCGCCAGAGTTCGGTTCCACCGCGGCCATCTTCCCCATCGACGAAGAGACCACCAAGTACCTCGAGCTCACCGGTCGCCCGCAGGAGCAGATCGACCGCGTCGAGCAGTACGCCAAGGCACAGGGCATGTGGCTGGCAGAGGACACTCCGGAGCCGGAGTACTCCGAGTACATCGAACTCGACCTGTCCACCGTTGAGCCATCCATCGCTGGTCCGAAGCGCCCGCAGGACCGTATCCTCCTTTCGGAGGCCAAGGAACAGTTCCGTAAGGACCTGTCCAACTACACCACCGACGAGGTATGCGTGGATGACTCCTCCGTAGAGGCAAAGCGCATGTCCGCTGAGGGCGGCGCGCCTGGCGATGAGGACGTTACCGGTGGTTTGAACAAGTCGCGCGAGGGCCACGGCGAATCCGCCGCCGCTGGTGCTAAGGGACGTCACTCCAACCCGATCACCGTTGAACCTGATAACGGTGGCGAGTACACCCTTGACCACGGCATGGTGGCAATTGCCTCCATCACCTCCTGCACCAACACCTCCAACCCATCCGTCATGGTGGGTGCAGGTTTGATTGCACGTAAGGCCGCCGAAAAGGGCCTGCGCTCCAAGCCATGGGTTAAGACCATTTGTGCACCTGGTTCCCAGGTTGTCGATGGCTACTTCCAGCGCGCAGACCTCTGGAAGGACCTCGAGGCTATGGGCTTCTACCTGTCCGGCTTCGGCTGCACCACCTGTATTGGTAACTCCGGCCCACTGCCAGAGGAAGTCTCTGCAGCCATCAATGAGAACGACTTGGCAGCTACCGCAGTTCTGTCCGGTAACCGCAACTTCGAGGGTCGTATCTCCCCGGACGTCAAGATGAACTACTTGGCATCCCCAATCATGGTCATCGCCTACGCTATTGCCGGCACCATGGACTTCGACTTCGACAACCAGCCGCTGGGCCAGGACGAAGACGGCAACGATGTCTTCTTGAAGGACATCTGGCCTACCCCGCAGGAGATTGAGGACACCATCCAGTCCGCTATCTCTCGCGAAATGTACGAGGCTGACTACGCCGACGTCTTCAAGGGCGACGACGCATGGCGCAACCTGGATGTCCCAGAGGGCGAGACCTTCGAGTGGGATGAGGACTCCACCTACATCCGCAAGGCTCCGTACTTCGAGGGCATGCCGACCGAACCGGACCCAGTTGAGGACATCAAGGGCGCTCGCGTTCTTGCGAAGCTTGGCGATTCCGTCACCACCGACCACATCTCCCCTGCTTCTGCCATCAAGCCGGGCACCCCGGCCGCGCAGTACTTGGATGAGAACGGCGTTTCCCGCTCTGACTACAACTCCTTGGGTTCCCGCCGCGGTAACCACGAGGTCATGATGCGCGGTACCTTCGCCAACATTCGCCTGGCCAACCAGCTGGTGGACGAGACCGGTGGATACACCCGCGACTTCACCCAAGAGGGTGCACCGCAGGCATACATCTACGATGCATGCGAGAACTACAAGGAAGCCGGCATCCCACTGGTCGTTATTGCTGGTAAGGAATACGGCACCGGTTCTTCCCGTGACTGGGCTGCAAAGGGCACCAACCTTCTGGGTGTAAAGGCAGTTATCACCGAGTCCTTCGAGCGCATCCACCGCTCGAACCTCATCGGTATGGGCGTTATCCCGCTGCAGTTCCCTGATGGCGAGTCTCACGAGTCCTTGGGTCTGGACGGTACGGAGACCTTCGACATCGAAGGCATCACCGAGTTCAACGACGGTTCCATCCCGAAGACCGTTCACGTCACCGCTACCAAGCAGGACTCTGACGACGCCGTCGAGTTCGACGCTAACGTACGTATCGACACCCCGGGTGAGGCAGAGTACTTCCGCCACGGCGGTATCCTGCAGTACGTGCTGCGCCAGATGGTGAAGAACTAAGCCACTTAATGCGACGGAAAAGTACTAAGCTTTTTGGGCTTAGTGCTCGTCGCTGAGCTTGAAGACGCGGGGTCGCACCGCTCTCTCCCGTAGAGGGCTCTGCGGCCCCGCGTTTCTTTATTGTCGTTCTATGTTCGTTTCAGAACATACTTAACTTGAAGTATTAATCATTCCTAAAAGGAGACGACCTCACTATGCCAATCGTGAGTGAATCTGAGTTAAATCGGCGGCGGCACGAAATTCTCGTTGGGGCGCGGCGTTGCTTTGCCGAACATGGCTATGAGGGTGCGACGGTTCGCCTCTTAGAACAAGCCACCGGAAAATCACGCGGCGCCATTTTTCACCACTTTGGGGACAAGGAATCTCTATTTCTTTCCCTAGCCCGCGAAGATGCCGCACGCCAGGCAGAAGTAGTGGCTAATAATGGCCTCGTCGAGGTCATGCGTGAAATGTTACGTCACCCAGAACGCCACGATTGGCTTGCCACGCGTCTAGAGATCACTTCTCTACTGCGCACTGACCCCTCGTTTGCCGCGCGGTGGAAAGAACACCAGTCCATTCGTGACGAGGCTATCCGCGCCCGTCTCGCATCCAACGCAGAGCAAGGCCGCCTTCGAGATGACGTGGATATAGATACCCTGGTGTGCTATTTGGAAACCTTCATGGATGGGTTTATTAATAGGCTCGCCTTAGGGGATACGGATGGCCTGGAGCGTGTCCTCGATCTGGTGGAGCAATCGATCCGGAGTTCTAGCTCGCCACAGCGCTAAATGAGCCCATTACGTTGTTAGCAGTACCGCTTGAGGTCACCCAGGATTCGTAGCTCTGCCCCTGTGCAGGGGCAGGTTATGTTTGTCTGCGTTCTGAAGTGCCCCGAGTTTTGTTCCTAGGCATTTGCCTTGATTTCTATTATTCCCTGTTGCGGGTTCTTTTTCCACAATTCGGTTTCCACCTCGGCTGGGGTTCGGTATCCCAGGCTTTGGTGGAGCCTTACCTCGTTCCACCATGACACCCACTCAAATGTGGCGATTTCTACCTCGATAACGTCATTCCACCTGCGAGTATGGATCAGCTCGCCTCTTGTAGGAGCCGTTAACGTTTTCAGCTAGAGCATTGTCATAGGAGTCGCCAACTGTCCCAGTAGAAGCAGTGATCCCGTGTTGGGAAAGGCGCTCGTTGTAGACAATGCTGACGTACTATAAGCCGTGATCCGAATGGTGAATAAGGCCTGTTGTTTCCCTCGCGCTCACAATCGCTTGGTTGAGTGCTTGCAGCGGTAATGCCTCGGTGCGCATCGAGTCCGATAATGCCCATCCGACGATCCGCCGGGAGTAAACGTCAGTGACAAATGCGGTGTACACAAAGCCTTTCTTCGTGCGCGCGTAGGTAATGTCGGCCACCCACAGCTTGTTCGGGCCTTGGGCTTTGAATTCACGCTCGACCAAGTCTGGGCGCAGATCCGACACGTTGAGGTGTGCGCGTTGTGATTGGTGATCTGCCTTTGCCTGTGCCAGAAACACCAGCCAGGCGCATCAGCCGGGTGGTTTGCTCACGGCCGATATCTATTCCGTCACGGTCAAGCGCATGCCACATTTTCCGCACACCGTAGACACCGTCATTATCCCGATGAATGGCACCAATGCGTTCAATCAGCACGGCCGTCACGAAGGCGACGAGCGCTTAAGCCCTCGGGCTTTGGACTGGCGATAACCACGCGAGGTGATGAACCCACCAGCCCGGTTATTTTTCAACGCCAGTGCAGATGAACTCGACAGAGAAACAATCCCGGTATTTATCGATGAACCGGATCATAACCGGGGCTTGGGGCCTGGTCGTGAGGCGAAAAAAGCTGACGCGGCCTTCAGCAACTCGTTGGTATCTCGAAGCTCTTGATTTTCGCGGCGTAGCCACGCGTTTTCGGCGGCCAAATCTTCAGGCACAGGTTCTGGGGTGTTTCCCACGCGGCGGGCAGGCTTAAGTCCATTGACGAGCCGTGTGCCATGAAACCCCCAACTTTGGAGCTACTGCCTGGCATGCGGCTTGCATCGACATATTTTCCGCCAAGATGCGGTCTTCCACGAGACGGACCACACGGTCCTTTGCATCCTGGTCAAATTTTCTTGGCATGTTCCAGATTTTCCCATCTACTCAAACGGAACAAAACCTGGGACACTTTGAAGCATCCTGGGTTTAGTTCCTACCTCTGCTAAGGAAGGATTGGCACTATGCCCAGAAAGTATTCCGCCGAATTCAAGGAGAAGGCGGTCCATCAAGTCCTAGAGATGGTCCGTCTGGAGTCCTGCTCACGGCAACGCGCGTACGAGGAAGTCGTTGAGCTCCTTGGCGTGTCCCACTACACGTTACGCGCCTGGTACCGCGACAGCCTCGCCCATGAGCAGACGACACCAACAGATGGCGAAACCATGGAAGAAGAGCTCAAGCGTCTGCGCCGGGAAAACCGCGAGTTGAAACGAGCAAACGGGATTCTTAAGACTGCTTCGGCTTTTTCGCAGCGGAACTCGACCGACCCACGACCAGATGATCTCCTACATCGACGAGTACAAGGAGCAATTTGGGGCCCGGGGCCATCTGCCGTGTTCTGAAACAAGCAGATCGTGGATTCATTACCTCCCGCGGCTACCGTAAAGCCACCACCCGCGCCCCAAGCGCCAGGGCCTTAAGCGATAGCCTTATCATCCCAAAGATACAGCGCGTCCATGCGGAAAACTTCTCGGACTACGGTATTCGCAAGATGTGGCACGCCATGAACCGTGAAGGCTTTCATATCGGCCGCGACAAGACCGCACGCCTGATGAAACTTGCAGGTGTGTCCGGTCGACGACGTGGACAAACCCCGGTCACCACGATCAGCCCTAAAGTTCCGGATCATCGTCCGGACCTTGTGCAGCGACACTTCCGGGCAGCAGCACCTGGGCGACTTTGGGTCGCCGACATTACCTATGTTCGCACCCTCTCAGGATTTGCGTACACCGCATTTGTCATTGACGTCTGCAGCAGCAAAATAGTCGGTGTTGCCACCCGCTCTACGATGCGCACCGATGCGCTGCCGATGGGAGGCACTGGAACATGCATTAACGACTGCCGGTCGAATCCATGGAGACCAGCTAGTGCACCACAGTGATCGGGGAAGTCAGTGAGTGTCACTGAAGTACTCCACTGCTTTGGCCGAAGCCGAGATCCGGCCGAGTGTTGGCACAGTCGGAGATTCCTATGACAACGCGCTCGCGGAGACGGTCAACGGTCTCTACAAGGCTGAACTTATCCATTTTCAAGGCCCGTGGACGTCAGTGGGAGAAGTCGAGCTAGCAACCCTGCGGTGGACACACTGGTGGAACACCAAACGTCTTCACGAGGCGTTGGACTACGCCGCCCCACTGGAAGTAGAAACCGAGTACTATCTCACCCAGCCCATCAACACAGGGCCGTAAAAGAAGCGGAACCAAACCCAGGACGCTTCAAATTGAACCAACATCAACCCCGAGCCGGACCCCAACACCGACCCTGACACTGTCCCCGAACCACCGATTCAGAAAGGACAGATACACCACTCCATCGGACTTGACCAGAAAATAAATTGATACAGTTTATTTATTTGTTTTACAATCATTAGTCGGATAGTCTTCAACGCTTTTCTCTAGAAAGGAAATTGGCGTAATAGTAGTATCACCTTTACCATTACCACCTTCAATAAGGGCTACCAATTCCCCCGCAGAATTATAGACAGGAGCACCCGAATCCCCAGGTATTGAAGCTATTTGAGCTTTAAGAGTGCGCGCCTGGAAATTCCTCCCCGCTAGGGAAACACCCTCACAATATAGGTTCTTGTCGTCGATAGTCCCCTGAATTCTCCCTCCAAGAAACGTTTTGGTAAAAATAGTGGAAGGGATTTCGACTTCTTTATCACTGACTTTATCGACTCGGAGAGCGTAATTGGTAGGGGAATCAAGAAGTATTTCTGAAACATCCGATCCTTGGCTACTCAACAAGTAATTTTCGCCAACACTTCCAATGCGCCTACCTTTTGAATATACCTCATCCGCTTTTTCGCCGCAGTGACCTGCAGTTAAGGCCCGTCGTTGGGAAATGATAGTTACAGAACATGTCACCGCCCCTTGAGGAGGGCCCACCTGTATCTCGTCACCACTTTCTATGTATGAAAGAGGATCAGAATTCTGCTGCTGCGCAATAGATGCTGATGAAGCCGGGGCTGCTGTCAATACACTAGCCAAAGAGAAGAGGACTACACGGCTCATTATTGGAGTGATTTCGTTTTTCATAATTAATAATTCATAAAAATAAAGAAGAGGTAGGTACATCTAAAGTCCTACCTCTTCTCAGGTTTTATTTCTTCCCATAGGGGACAAATATGAGGAGAATGACCAAAATTGCTAGAGCAATCGTCACGACATACGGCCACTTAGCGTAAACGGAAAGCGCCATCAGAAGAACACCCACAGTGGCCAACAGCTTTTTCCACATAATTTCCTCTCCCAACCATCTTGAATCTTCCTAGCCGGAAGATTCTCTTTGAGTATTATCTAAACAATACAGCGACATCCGTATGGCAACATTCCAATCACGCTACCGCCAATCCCTTAGTGCTTAGTTCAGGGATAATTTATTGGAAACCAACCCGTTGTGGAATTGCAGTCTGCATAATAGCGCCAGTCACAATCGAAGCAATACCAAAGTCGGCATAGATACCACCAGGTGCAACGCCACCAAGAACCCCTGCAGTAGCTAGGATTTTGGAAACTACTGGTTCGGGAACCCAAATTCCACCGATTGCAATACCGTTACCCATACGGTTGATCGTCGTTTTGGACATCAGCAGCCTTACAGTAGTGCCATGGAATTCAATTCCATTCCGGCCTTCTTGAAAGTATGGATCAATGTCATCGTTATCAGAGCTCGAGATCTTCGGTCCCTTTTCCCAGAACGTTACCGAGTCTCCCGCTACCTTCATCTCGAGGTTGCTATCAGCCTTGGCCTCATTGATTTTTTCGTTCTGAGCCTTTACCTCATTTTCAATTTCCTGCAGATCTTTTTGGGAGAAAGCGCTTTCCGCCTCGCTATCAACCGAGAATTGATCTCCTCGTAGGGAAACATAGGAATCTGCATTTTCGAGCAATACTGAGGACACAGAAGACGGAGACTCATTATTCTGAGACGATGCATCGGGGCCAGTCACAGTCTCGGCACCAGCATTAGCCGGAACAAAAACTGTTGCTGCGGTAATCAGCATCGCTAAAAGCGCAGATTTCTTGGGACGATACATACTCTTAAACCTTTCGAGAGGAGATGGATGAAAATCCGGACACCTCTAAGATCGCATGCAGTAGACAAATTTGAAAGCGAAAGAGGGAAAACGTAAACGAACGTATATCTTTTCCCAAAATCATTGTCAGAACGCTCAAAAATATATATTATTACGGCTTAATCTCGTAGGCAACAGCTGTCTGAATTCATAACTTATTTGACAGTCTGTTCCTGGGTAAGTGGTCGTGATGGTTGACAGGTCAGTCGCGACATAGTTGACGCTTAGGCTACCTGGCCGTGTTGAGTGATGTTTTACTCATCAGTCGCGACATGTTTGACACTATGAATAGCCCGAACCGCAACATGGCCATCGTCAACGCAGTCCGCAAACAAGGTCGCCGCCCCTCTAGAGTGGCTCAGCGTTTTGGTATCTCACGCCAGCGCGTCTATCAGATCCTCAACGTCTTTGATGCTGGTGGCGCCAACGCCATCGCGCCACGCTCTCGTGCCCCGCATGGGGTTGTCCGCAAATCGTGGACACGTAGTAGAGCTACCTAGTGGTTAGGCAGCGATTTCTTTTCTGCTGGTGGTTAGGCTGGCGTGGTTCTCGAAATCGACAGGGCTTACCATCCCGAGAGCGGAATGCCGACGCCGACGGTTGTAGACCACTACAATCCAGTAAGCCACAACCTGACGCGCAACATCGCGGGTTGGCCAGCGCTTCCGGTCGTAGAACTCGGTCTTAAGTGTCGACCAGAACGACTCAGCCAACGCATTATCGAAACACACCCCGGTACGCCCCACAGACTGAGCAACGCCCAGGTTGCGGCACACCTCCCAGAGCTGCTCACTGGTAAATTGTGTTCCCCGGTCAGCGTGAAACACCAGCCCGTCAGGAACGTCACCACGCAGCGTATGCGCCATCCGCAGTGCTCGTTCGACCAAACGTGTGTCTTGCACGCTATCCATAGCCCAGCCCAGCACCCTGCGGGAATGACCATCGCGGACCACGCACAAATACAACCAGCCCTCGCCGGTGCGCAGGTAGGTAATGTCCGACATCCATACTCGATTGAGCTCACCAGTATCAAACATGCGCTTGACCAGGTCAGAAAGAGCAGATTTACGCTTGGCTTGGATCGTTGTCGCTGGGACGAAGGCACGCGGTGACATCCCTTCAATGCCCATCAGGTGCATCCGCTTGGCCACAGTCTTGCGATTCAAGGTGATCTGGTAGCGCTCGGCGAGTTTGCGGTGATTCGCGGGGTACCATAGACCTCGTTGTGGATTTGGGGTAGTTGGTACCGTGAGTCCGCGTAGTTGGTACCGTGAGTCTGCGTAGTTGGTACCAGGGTTACGCTTACCTGGTACTGCAAGGGTTTTTCTTTCATAGTTGATGTTGGCGACACCACGATTCGTTGGTGTCGCAGCAGCTTCTACTTGGAAGAAGCTCATTGTTGTGGCTAACTTCAAACAGATCCTTGCGATGTGCCTTGGCGGTGCTAGCTATACGCAGATCACACATACATTGGGGTGGGGTCTAACCCCCGACGTGTCCACTTTCCGGGGTCAGACCCTCACTCGTAAACTGCCTTAATAGCGGCCTCCGAATCCGCATAGGAGACTTTGACATGCGCAAAGCCACCTCCCCAATGGAACCGGACGAATAAAGCAATCAGCCGAGCCGACTCCGTCGTCCCGCCCCGGTACCAACTACCCAGAACACGGCAGTACCGAGTCCCCAGAACACCGGTACCAAAAACTCGCATCTGACACTCGTCGGAGTCTTTCCAGATCTGGTGAATCTTGCGATCAACATCATCGTAAAAAGATGTCCGATCATCTTTACCGGATAGGCGTTGCTGCTGCATATGGGCCCATTTGTAGTATCCAGACCGAGACACCTTCAAAAGGCGTGCCATGCGCTTGATGCTGTAGTTAGCCTTGCTCTGGCTGCATTAATTCGAACTTTTCTGTTCGCGTTGCCTTAA
>NZ_JASPHQ010000069.1 GCF_030227225.1 Corynebacterium rhinophilum | reverse complement strand
GGGTTGCCCGCAAATCGTGGACACGTAGTTAAGCTGCTTAGGGGTTAAGCAGCGGCCTTCTTATTACCATTTTGATCAGCGAGCTGGGCTTCGAAATCGACGGGGCTTACCATCCCGATGGACGAGTGGCGACGGCGCCGGTTGTAGACAATCTCAATCCAGCGAGCCACCGCCTTCCGGGCTTCGTTGCGGGTTCGCCATTCCTTCCGATCGTAAAATTCGGTCTTCAATGTCGACCAGAACGACTCGGCCATCGCATTGTCAAAGCAGACACCAGTACGGCCGACCGATTGTGCAATCCCTAGTTCTTGACAGACCTGCCACAGCTGTTCGCTGGTGAACTGGGTACCACGATCGGCGTGGAA
>NZ_JASPHQ010000068.1 GCF_030227225.1 Corynebacterium rhinophilum | reverse complement strand
TGTGAAGTCTCGAGACATCGTTCCTATGGTGTCTCGAGATTTTTCTTTTTTGCGGTGCCCAAAAATGTTCAAAACTTTAGGATCTTTGTGGCTTAATTTCCCGATTCATGGATCGTCGACGCCCGATGGAATCTGCCCGGGCGAAGGACTGTTCGGTGCGGAATGTGTAAGGCTTTGATGCAGGTTCTGCGGGCGCCAGAACTTTGCGACGAGGCACTTTTGGGCCTCTCGCGTGCCTGCTATCTTCGGTGGAAGCTGAGCTTAAGGTACGTGTAACTATCTGCTTGACGTTTACGCCCTATGACCTTGTTGGAACGATGTCTCGAGACATTCCTTTTTGCCCAGTTGGGGCATTTTTCATCCATGGGTTGTCTGCCGGATCGATGTG
>NZ_JASPHQ010000067.1 GCF_030227225.1 Corynebacterium rhinophilum | reverse complement strand
TTGACAAACCGGCATCTCAGTCGTTTTTGTTCTGGGGTGCCGGTTTTTCGTGTTTTGGGTCTAGGGGTGGGTCGCCTTTTTTCCAGTAGGGCTTTTGGTAGTCGCGGGCTGTGTCGATGTAGTTCTCGGTGATGATTTCTCCGGTCGCAGCTAGTGATGTGGTGATGTGGTTGTCGGCGATGACCATGAGGATTTTTTGTTTCTTGAATGCGCGCCCGATGCCTAGGTGGAAGAGTTTGCCGGCGTAGCGGACGGTGACTTTGCCGTTGTCCCAGACGATGTCTTTTCTGGTGCGCCATTCTTGTGTGGGATTGTCGTTGGGGCTGGCTTTTGTGCCGGTGGTGTAGCTGTGGTGTGGGGTGTGTCGTCCTAGTGCGCGGTGTGGGCGT
>NZ_JASPHQ010000065.1 GCF_030227225.1 Corynebacterium rhinophilum | reverse complement strand
GTGGACACCCGATTAGTGCGGATTTTGTGTCCGTAAGAGAGGATGTTCATTGTCAGTCAACAACGCCAGAAATACACGCCGGAGTACCGGCGTGAAGCCGCAAACCTAGTAATCGAGTCAGAACGCCCAATTGCTCATGTAGCGAAAGAAATTGGTGTCGCACCTGGCCTTTTAGTCCGGTGGGTAAAAAATGAGCGTCAACGCCTAAGGATCCTCTGATGGGCTAAGCGAGGCGGCTCTTCGTGCTGAGAATGCTCGTCTGCGTCGTGAGCTGGCAGAAGCCAAGATGGATAACGAGTTTTTGCCTTAAAGCGACAGCCTTCTTCGCTTTAAGGCAACGCGAACAGAAAAGTTCGAATTAATGCAGCCAGAGCAAGGCTAACTACAGCATCAAGCGCATGGCACG
>NZ_JASPHQ010000064.1 GCF_030227225.1 Corynebacterium rhinophilum | reverse complement strand
TCAGACATATCCCCGACAGTCATGAGGATTTGTGCTGCTGTTTTCGGGCCGATTCCTGGCATGGATAGCAGGATTTGTGTGTGGGGAATGTCGTCGATGAGGTCGATGACTTCCTTTTCGATGTCCTTGCGGTGATCAAGCTTGGCAAGTGCGTCTTTTGCTGACATTGCCACGCCCATTTCTGCATAGTGTGCACCGGCAATGGATACTGTTTGTTCGGCAATGGCAGCGAATATCGCATCGATAACTGGCTCGGGATTACGCGCTTTATGGCGGCGGGCGAAAGCTATAGTTTTTGTTTTACCGAGGCGTTTGATTTTCGTTGGCCCGCCGTAGCGGGCAAGCAGATGAAGGACCCATTTACGGTGGATTATCTGACCGCGAATGGCCTGCTCGAATTGCGGGTAGCA
>NZ_JASPHQ010000063.1 GCF_030227225.1 Corynebacterium rhinophilum | reverse complement strand
TTTGTTGTTTGGTGTCGGCGGTGACTTACTCTCCCACAACCTCCCGGTTGCAGTACCATCAGCGTGTACAGGCTTAGCTTCCGGGTTCGGAATGGGACCGGGCGTTTCCCTGTAGCTATTAACCACCGACAAACCTATCAGAACACTACCCACCAAGTTGTGTGGGTGTTGTGTCAGATACTGCATAGTGGACGCGACACACGGAATGTGTACATTTTGTTTGTTTACTCGCTAAACAAGAACACTCTTCAACTTCCCTTAAACCACATGGTGTTCGGGGTTGTTGTGGTGTGTTTGTTTTGGTCAATTAGTACCAGTAGCCTTCACACCTTACAGTGCTTCCAAGTCTGGCCTATCTACCCCATAGTCTTTAGGGGACCTCAAAAGAAACCTCATCTTAAAACAGGCTTCCCGCTTAGATGCTTTCAGCGGTTATCCCTTCCGTACGTAGCCAACCAGC
>NZ_JASPHQ010000062.1 GCF_030227225.1 Corynebacterium rhinophilum | reverse complement strand
GCACGTGCTGGCCCCTGACACCATCACACTGCATGCTCTATCGAAAGGTAGAAACACCACTCAAACGGACTTGACCACTCGGTTGGAGGAAGAAGGGCTCATTGCTTCGAGATGGGCGGAATTACATGATGATCCTCCTCGGAAAATGATTCAGATTACAGACACCGGTCGAGATGCCCTCAATGAGGGCGTCCAAGACGTGGAGTACTTACTAAGCGGCATCCGCAATGTGATGGAAGGGAAATAGCATGAGCACTCTCAATGACGAATACCTGAAAAGCTTGGCTCGGGAGCTTAGGTTAAGGTCAGTCTCCGAATCAGATATTAATCAAGAAATGCTACGAGTCATGGAAAGTGACGGTGCTGGGGTTAACTTGAGGAACGAGTTTGGAGCCGGTCAAGTCCGTTTGAGTGGGGACCTGACCCCCATTTGGTGGACACCTGATATCCAGCCCAGTCGAGCTGGCAAGATTGGTAATCTACCACCATGTC
>NZ_JASPHQ010000061.1 GCF_030227225.1 Corynebacterium rhinophilum | reverse complement strand
AATGGCCGTAGCCTTTCCCGACCGCTTCGACAAATACCTATAAACCTAGCCCCACACACAAACAACTTGACACGCTCTTGTGGGTCAACAACGCCAGAAGTACACACCTGAGTATCGACGTGAAGCCGCGAACCTGGTAATCGAATTGCAGCGCCCAATTGCTCATGTAGCCAAAGAAATTGGTGTCGCACCAGGTCTTTTAGGTCGATGGGTAAAAAATGAGCGTCAACGCCTAAGGCTCCTCCGATGGATTAAGCGAGGCGGATCTTCGTGCGGAGAATACTCGTCTGCGTCGTGAGCTGGCAGAAGCCACGATGGATAACGAGTTTTTGTCACAAGCGACAGCCTTCTTCGCTTTAAGGCAACGCGAGCAGAAAAGTTCGAATTGATGCAGCCAGAGCAAGGCGAATTTCAGTATCAAACGCATGGCACGCCTTTTGAAGGTATCTCGGTCTGGATACTACACATGGGCCCATATACAGCAGCAACGCTT
>NZ_JASPHQ010000060.1 GCF_030227225.1 Corynebacterium rhinophilum | reverse complement strand
TCCTGAAAAAGAAAAGCAAAAGGAACGCAGACAAACATAACCTGCCCCGGCATGGGGGCAGAGTTACGAATCCTGGGCTCCTTCAAGCGGAACTGCTAACAACGTAATGGGGGCAATGAGATCAGCGAGAAACTGATGTAAAATCCTGCTCTCGCGAGTTTGATCGGCGAGCTGTCGACTTCCATCGATGCTCTGCAGGCGGAAAGTCATGCGCATTTGGGCTACGGCCATGCCGGCCGGAAGACGAAAGCCTAAAGGTGAACTAGCTCACGGCGGCAATCACCGTAATGGGTTTTATACCAAGACCATCAACTCTGGCTACGGATCGTTGGAAATGACCAGGCCTAGGGAACAGGGCGGTACGCTTACTTCCCAGATGGGCATCCATTTCAGTGTTTAGCAAGCAGCTTCTTTTCAATCGCATCAATCTTGGCCTTATTGGTCGGCTCTTAGGGTTGCCCGCAAATCGTGGACACGTAGTTAAGCTGCTTAGGGGTTAAGCAGCGGCCTTCTTATTACCATTTTGA
>NZ_JASPHQ010000005.1 GCF_030227225.1 Corynebacterium rhinophilum | reverse complement strand
CAACATAAACCACGTTGTCGGCATGTGGCACCGACAACCCCCAGAGCTAAAACCCAACCTCTCTGGGCCACGGCCAAACCGCCGGAAGAAGCCAAGCTAGCACCAGTACAAAAACTCCGTAGACTCCCCGTCCAAAAAGCGGGGAGACTCCGCGTCCACAAAGTCCCTAGACTCCGCGTCCACAAAGTCCCTAGACTCCGAGTCCACAAAGTAGCTGGACTCCAAGTCCAAAAACCTCATGGACATAACAGTTCTCAGCTAGTTTCTCCTACAAGGCAGCCACCTAAACAATGCTTAGGTGCTTGCATCGGCACAGGTAAGCGTGCCCGAGAGTTTCGTCATACCCGCCGCCCACTTTGACAGTGGCCGCTCCCCAGCGCGCACATGAGGGTTTTTACTAGGCAAAAAGTGGCGCAGTCTAAGTAAGAAGCTCTGGATGAAACTAGAATCTGGGTAGTGACTGATAAATTCCGCCACCTTCCCCCGCCTGGTCCGGCTTGGGCCGGCAGCCTTATGGGTACTTCCATCGTCTCGCGCATGTTGGTTGAAGAAGACATGTTTGTTGCCGCTGGTGTATTTGCTGCACTTGCGTGCACCATTTTCGTTGTTTTGACCGCTGGTTACGCCCGCTACCGCAGTCCGCGGTTTGAGCGGACCACCATGGCGGAGTGGTCTATGTTTTTCATCGGCGTCCTCGCGCTTGGGGCGGCATTATCCGGTTTGACGGGCATTGGACTATTCCGCCTCGTCGGCTTTTGGGTGGGTGGTCCCGTCACCGTCATCACGTGGGGAATTCAGCTCACTCGCTTCGATGGAGAGCCGCGCTTTACCTGGGGTCTCCCTTTGGTTGGGCCGATGATTTCGGCATCGGTGGCTGGGTGGCTTGCCCTTGATTACGGGCAGACCTACCACATCATGGGCACCGTGCTCTTCGCTATGTCTTTGCTGACGGCAGTCCCGGTATTTGCCTACGTCTACTGGGCAGCCTGGCACGGCAAGGTGGATTTTAGTGGTGGAAAATCCGCCACCGCCTGGGTGCCACTGGGCGTGGTTGGGCAATCTACCACCGCAATGCAGATCCTCTACCCCGGCAGTGTCTCCGTGTACTACGGGCTTATTGCCCTAGCTATTGCCATCCCGCTATCGCTTTATGCGATGGTGACCTTTTATCCGCAAGCAGCCCGCTGGGTCTCCTATTCCCCTGCGTGGTGGGCGTGCACCTTCCCGCCTGGCACCGTGAGCATGGGCGGGCATCAAACGGCATTGGTCAATGGCTCGGAGTGGCTTGACGTTGTCGCGCTGAGCATTCCCTTGCTCCTTATTGCGCACTGGTGCCTGTGCTCAGCGCGGTTCTTAGGCTGGCTCTGGGAAGGCCGCACGCGCAAAGAACTGTCTCACTAAGGGATGTCTTCCCTCGTCTATCATCGGGCCATGAGCTCTTCGCCTATTACCTTCATCGCCTGGGATGCTGCGGACCTTGCTGGAGTGCGGGAGGTGCTCGCCGGCTTGCGGCGCGACGGGGTCTTCTTGTACCGAGCAGGCCTAACGCTTGAAACCTCCTGGCTTGGCGATGCCGCCCAGGATTTCTATGGCACCGCCTGGGAATGGGGTCTAGAAGATAGCGAGCTATTTTTTGAGCTGGCGCGCCGCGGCAAGCTGCTGATGACGATCGATGCCACGGTCATATGCTGCGGATCCGATAAAGACGCGGCGGAGGCTCAGGAGTGTATCGCCCAAGAGTTGGTTGTAGCGAGCAGCGCCGAGGAGCTACGACACCTGCTTATTGACACGCAGGAGACGCGCTAGAGCCCGGGCTGCTCGCTGCGCTTCATCCAGCCCATGCGGGGAGAAAAGCCTTGCGGGTGCTTGAGATGCGCCACGGCATCCGCGATCATCAGGCGATGGCGGCGCGACAAGCTATCCGGAAGGTGGGCCACCGAGAACCACTGCGCTTCAGTATTTTCTTCATCGCTGATGACGGGCTCAGCACCGTCGGCAACAGACAGGCGCAGCGCAGTTCCCATGAACATGCATTCATCGCCATTGGGATAGGTCACTGGGCCGGATTGGCCAACGCCGAGGAGCGCTTCCACCTTGGCATCGAGGCCTACCTCTTCCTTGACCTCGCGCAAGGCGGTGGTCGTAATCTCCTCGCCCGGCTCACAGATACCTTCAACCGGGGTCCACACGGCATTATCGGCGCGCTTGACTAGCAGTACGGACGGCACCTCCCATAGGGCCGCACCGGTGGGGACATCGCGGAGAATGATGACGCTGCACGCCGGGACGAAGATCTGATCGTGTCCGATGGATTCGCGCAGCTTCACAATATAATCAGGCGTTGGCATACCACCTAGCGTAGCCAATCTTGGCTGGTCTTATGCCACGGGGCCGAGGACCTTCAGCGCCAGTTCCTGGATATCCGGTGCGGTGGTAAAGGCCACGTCGATGTTTTGTTGCGTGTCTTCACAGCTATGCCCCTCGTCCAAGGGCTCGGTAATTCCAGAGACCAGTCCCACGATGGTCTGCCGGCCATCCACATCGCCGTAGACAGGCCCGCCGGAATCCCCGACGGCGCTGCACATCTCCGCCAAGGCGGCGTTGGAATCGTGTTCTAGGCCTTGATAGTTCAGCTGTGTGGAATCCACCGAGTTTTTCAGTTTCCCACAGGTCACAATGGTGGAACTGCCTAGCTTGCACACCGCATCCGGCAATTTGTCTAGCTGCGTCGCCACGGTGGTGGCTACCTCGCCTGGGGTGAAGTACTGCGCATCGCGGTACAGCTCGATAAAGGCAACGTCTAAGTGATTGGTCTCCTTGGCAAAGAAATCCGAGTAAATTACCTCGCCTACTGGATCGGCTGGGTAGGCAAAGTCACCCTCTTGGGTTCCGGCCCAGACCTTATCGCCAGGTTTGCCGCAATGGGAGGCTGTCACGGCGATGGTGCGGCCATCGGCAAGCGCGAAAGACCACGCCGCGGTGCAGGACTGGAAGTTAAAGTACTCGCCCGGCTGCGGGTCACTCGTGGTTAAATTCAGCGCGGCGCCTGGAGGTACCGGCACCACCGCGGGCTCATAAAATTCATTCGGCGGTGCCGGCGGTGGTGTGTCTGTGGATTGCGCAACCACTTCATCCGGCTGCTGGGCAGCATCGGTGCTACACGATGCCACCGCGAACAGCCCTGCTGCTGCCAGCAGGCTACTGGCTATCCGTACCCGCGTCACCTGCAGAGTCCTTGTCCTGTTCTTCCTTATCCGCCTCTGCTTGTGCTTTTAAATCGCGGATGAATTTTTCCGGATCGAATTCGGTATAGTGCTCCGGTCCAGCGAAGTTTTCTAATGCCATGTGGTGGCTACACCTCCGTGTTCTTGATGCTCGAGGTAATAAAGTCCTTGACCGCTGCAGCATCGTTGGGCAGATCCGCCACGTGGCGCTCCGCGCTCAGGATGTCAGCAAAACGCTCGGGTGGCTGCGGTGCGCTCCCGATGGCCTCGGTGATGGTTTCGCTGAATTTTACCGGCAGTGCCGTCTCTAAGCAGACGATGGGCGTCGTCACGCCCTCTTTTTGGGCCGCACGCGCGACCTTGATGCCATCGGCCGTGTGCGGATCCGCCAGGTAACCATAGCGTTCGTTCACGTCCTTGATGGTGGCAAGGCGGTCATCATGGGTGGAGGAACCGGACAAGAAACCGTAGTCTTCACGCGCGGCCGTAATGAGGTCTTCTTCAAGGTTAAACCCGCCTTCTTTGACCTTAGTGCCAAAGAGATCCGCAACGCGGGCAGCATCGCGGCCTAAAAGATCGAAGGCAAAGCGCTCGAAATTGGAGGCGCGGGAAATATCCATAGACGGCGATGAGGTGGCCATGGTTTCCGCAGCTGGGCGCGGGCGGTAGTTGCCGGTGCGGAAGAACTCATCCAAAACGTCATTCTCATTCGTCGCCACGATGAGGCGATCGATGGGAAGGCCCATGCTGCGCGCGATATGCCCGGCGCAAATATCGCCGAAGTTACCGGTAGGAACGCTAAAGGATACCTTTTGCTCGTTATTATCGGTGACCTTGATCCAACAGGAAATATAGTAAACCACCTGGGCCAGCAGGCGCGCCCAGTTAATGGAGTTGACCGCACCGATGCGGTAGTTGGCCTTAAACTCCGCATCACTGGAGACGGCTTTTACCACGTCCTGGCAATCATCAAAGACACCGTCGAGGGCGATATTGAAGATATTCGGATCATCCAAGCCAAACATTTGCGCCTGTTGGAAGGCGGTCATGCGCCCGGCTGGAGTCAACATGAAAACGCGGATGCCATCGCGCCCGCGCATGGCGTACTCGGCGGAAGAACCGGTATCGCCAGAGGTAGCGCCCAAAATATTCAGCGTCTCCCCGCGGCGGGCGAGCACGTATTCAAAAAGCTCGCCCAAAAGCTGCATGGCCATGTCTTTAAATGCAGCGGTGGGACCCTCGGATAGGTGACCGATAAAGAGGTCATCGCCAAGCTCGGTGACCGGGACGATCTCAGGGGAGGCAAACTTCGGGCTGGTATATGCTCGGGCGGCGATTTTATCCAGATCTTCCGCTGGAATATCATCGATAAACAGCTTGATGACCTCGGCCGCAAGGGCGGCATAGCCGTTGGTTTTAGCCACTTCACGCCACGCATCCAGCGTGGCAGAGTCCAGTTGCGGGTAGGTTTCAGGCAGGTATAGGCCACCATCGGGCGCGAGCCCTCCTAAAAGGATATCCGTAAAGGATGCGGGCTGGCCGGTGGTATCACGGGTCGAAATATACTTCACAAGATGAATCCTAGTAGTTAACGCGTAAGGTATCAGCCATGTCGCAGCCAAATCCGAGAGAAGTTATCACAACCCTGGCGTTAATGATTTGGGTGGCGGCCATGGCGGTCTACCTCGTAGCCATTACCGGGCGGTCTTCCTTCGGCGTAGCCGGCCTCGATGCCATCGAGCGCTTCGACGTCGATGCTGGGCGCATCGCAGTATTTACCTCCGTGCAATTGGGTGTCTATGCCATCGCGCAAATCCCCACCGGCATGCTGATCGATAAATTTGGCCCCCGCATCCTGCTCGTGGTGGGCGCGGTCATTATGGGCGTAGGCCAGGTCATGCTCGGCTTTACCAGCAATTACGGGGTAGCCATCTTCGCGCGCGTGCTCATCGGCGCCGGCGATGCCACGGGCTTCCTGTCGGTAATGCGCATCCTGCCCTACTGGTTCCCACTACACCGCACGCCGATGTTTACCCAGGTGACCTCCTCCATTGGCCAGATGGGCCAATTCATTTCCGCAGTCCCCTTCCTCTGGTTGCTCGGAACGGCGGGATGGACCGCGGCGTTCGTGACCCTGGGTGCAGTAGGCATCCTCGTCGCCATTGCCGCCGCAGTCGCGGTCGCTGACTCCCCAGAAAAGCTCGGGGTTATTCCGCTGGAGAAGGAACCACCCAATTCCCAGGGCAGCAGCATCGGCGCGCGCTTGAAGGCGGTCTTTACCTCGCCCATTGCCTGGCAGGCATACTTTATTCACTACAGCGGGATGTTGCCGCTGATTGTCTTTGTCATGCTGTGGGGCATGCCCATGATGACCCAAGGCATGGAACTATCCAAGGGCAAGGCCAGCCTAGTGCTCACCCTCTTGGCGGTATTTTTGGTTCTGGTCGGACCCTTGCACGGCCGGATTTCCTCCCGTGCGCAGAATATCCGCCCGTGGGTCGCACTCGGGTTCGTCAGCCTGCACGTGCTGACCTGGGTGCTATTTTTCGCCTTTGGCACCGGCGGGGGTTTGGCAGCCATCACTGCGGTCTCCTTTATCTTGGCGCTGTGCACGCCGACGGCGAATTATGGCTTCGACATCATCCGCGAGAACATGGACCGCTCTGTCGTCGCTACCGCAACCGGCTTAGGCAATATGGGCGGGTTTACCTCCGGCATGTTGGGTGCGCAATTATTCGGCATGGTCTTGGACCACTCTGCCGATGCCCCCAAGTACTCCATGCCCGATTTCACTTCCGCGGCCCTCGCCGTTCTAGCCGTATGGCTGTGCGGCATGGCCGGCGTCGTCATCACCCACATCCTGCGCCGGCGCGGTGGCTATGCGGGGCCTTCGGTGCGGATCGTGGAAGTTACCTAGCGGCTTTATTGAGGCCTTTCGGCCTCATCTGTTGCTATCTCCGTCGCGCCAGTCTCCTCTGCCTCTTCTGCCTCTGGGTCCAAGATAAATTTGATAGTTCCTTCTGGATCCCCGAGGAACTCCCTGGTGGCAGCCACAGCTTCGGCCTCATCAAAGGAAATGCGCTGGAAGCCGGTATCATTTAATTCCACGATATCGGCATTGGGGCAGCCCAGTAATATCGGTGAATGCGTAGCGATAAATACCTGCGCGCCGCGGTCAACGGCTTGGGCGATTTCAGCGATCAGCGCCAATTGCCGGACTACGGATAAGCCCGATTCTGGCTCGTCCAAGATATATACTCCCGCGCCATCGACGCGCTCATAGAGCACATCGAAGACGGATTCGCCGTGCGAGCGGGCCTGCACATCCACCTGGGTAGGCAGGGTGGAACGCCCGCCGGATTCCTCCGGGGATTGCTCGCGCGTCAGGAGGTATTCGTGGGTTTCTGCGCGCAGGAAATAGGCCCGCTGAATAAGCCCCGTGCGCTCGCAGGCCACCGGGCTTAACGGCACGATTGCTTCCGGATCCCCCATTCGGCCACCCTTGGGAGAGCACCCAAGATCGGTTGCCATGGCGGCCAATAGGCTGGATTTTCCTATACCGTTATCACCGACGAAAATCGTCACCGGGCGGGTAAAGGAAAAACGCCTTAAATCTGCCAGGTAATCGAAGACTGGCAGGCTGCGGCGATAATCCCGCGGCATGGATTTCAGGCGGACGGCATCAACCAACATGCCTGGTACTTTAGCAGCAGCGGCGGTGCTTGGACGGGGTCTTCACGTTATCGCCGCGCTATTGCTGTGGCTAGCTCGAATGCGGACTTTAAGTGCAGGATTAACGGATCCCCGGTTGCTGCTTGGGCAATGGTCTCTGCTGGAACCGCATTTACCGCAAAGGCAATACCTAATCCCCCGCTAATAGGAAAGACTATAGCTGCGGCCACCGCCGCGGTTGTAGATAACTTATTGTTGATTGTCATCGTCTCCTCCAGTCCCTCGGTAACGCACACCTTGAATCGTTACCGTTTCGTTATGGGATAACTTTAGGGAGACGAGCTGTTAAGGCCATGCCCTCAGTCTGCCGGTTTCCTGAAACTTCATGGGGCGTTCCTCGGCTGGAATACGCCCAAGCGGCTGCCCCAGCCGATGCACAGGCTGTGGTCTAGGCAGAGTCTGGTACTGACCTAATTCGCCGGGGCGCTTTCAGCCACGATGCCATCGCTGGCTGGGATGACAATCCCTTTCTCAAAGGCACCGATGATGGCCTTTTCATCTTCTTCATCCAGCTCGCCAGAGGCCACGGCGCTCTTTAACTCGCGCTCTAGATACTGCCGGACATCTGACTTTCCGGATTTATTCTGGGTAATATCGCGCGGCACCGATTCCAGGGGAATCCCCAACGCCTTTGCCAGCGACATCACGCGATTGGCCTCTGAAGACGCATCGCTTCCTACCGCACCATTCACCTGGGCGGGCGCTTCTTCTTGCACCACTCCCCCGGCTACGGCATCCCCCACGGTCATCGTCCCTTTAGGCGGGTGATGGCGACTGGTTGCCCACGTGCCAACGACGACGGCGATAATGGCCGCCACGGCGATACAGCCCCAGAGGTAGATAAGCTTCCTGCGGTGGGCTCCCGAAGATTTAGCCATGGTAATCCGAGTTTCCTCCGAAGAAGCCATAACCATTGCCGCGCGAGGAATTACCATTGCCGCGTTCATTCAAAATATCAATGAGCGAGCGGATCGTGGCCTCCCCAATGCGGTCGCCGCGCCCGCGCGAGCGGGAGTCCGCACCGCCCTCGCGGCCAAGGTCGTCTTGGTGATGCGGCGCGTCGAGATTCTGCCCGCCGCGGGATGCGCCTGTTTGTGGGGCCGAGACCTCAATGGTCAAGGTGGTGCCATCTAATTCTAGGGCGTCATCATCACGGACTCCTGCCGCGCGAGCGGCAGAAAGCAATGCGGCCAATTCTCCAACCGTGGCGGAGTCCACATCGAGCTGCAGCTGAAATGACATAACCAAAGATCCTTTCTCTAACTTATTCCTACTCTAGGGCGCGAAACTTCAAAAGTTAAGGGAATTAGCGCTGTATAGACCAAGTTATGCGGCAACTTTAAGAATGCTCGAAGGATTCCTCCTCTCCCCAAAAGACTTCATCGACCACCTTGCGTGCGTGCCGGGTCAGTTTCAGGTAGGTATCTAGGAAATCCTGGTTATCCTCCGGCGTCCAGCCGGCCGCGCCGGCTACTTGAGCCAATTGCTGGCCCGGCCCAGGCAATTGATCCACGCGCTTGCCGCGCACCAGCACCAACGCGTTGCGGGCATCCGTTGCCATCAACCACGCATCCCACAGGTCACTAGTTTGATCGGCGCTTAAGATACCGCTTTCTTCCAGCGCCTCCAGCACCGGCAAGGTTCCTGGTTGCCGCAGCTCGGGATATTCGTGCCCGTGCATCATAATCAGCAGCTGCACCGTCCACTCAATATCGGTCAGGGCCCCGCGCCCCAGCTTCGTGTGGGTGGTGCGGTCGGCCCCACGCGGCAGGCGCTCATTATCCACCCGAGCCTTCATGCGCCGGATGGCGCGAATGGTGGACTGGCTTGCACCGCTATCCGGGTAGCGGTATTCATCGATCATCTCCATAAAGCGCTGGCCCACTTCCTCGTCTCCGGCGATGAAGGCCGCGCGCAGCAGCGCCTGCATTTCCCAGGCCTCGCCCCACTCGCGGTAATAACGCTTGTAGGAGGCAATGCTGCGCACCACAGCACCCGAACGCCCCTCTGGGCGCAGGCCCAAGTCAACGTCCAAAGGCGGATCTCCAGAGGGCTTGGCAAGTCGACGGCGCAGCTTATCGACGATCCCGATGGCCCACCGCATAGCCTCGCCTTCATCGTCTGCAGCCTCAGGCTCTGCCACAAAAAGAACATCTGCATCGGAGCCGAACCCAAGCTCACGGCCACCGAGCCGACCCATACCAATAACCGCAATGCGCGCCGGCGGTTCCGCATCCTCGTGGTCCATCCGCCAAGCCCGCACCTCAGCGCGCAGGGCGGCTTCCAAGACCGCGTTCCAGATGGTCGACAGTTCTTGGCACACCTGCTCAACGGGGATGATTCCTAGGAGATCGCCACTGGCAATGCGCGCCAGCTCCACCCTGCGTAGCGAGCGCGCGACCGCCACTGCCTTATCCGGGTGCGCATGGCGCTTGCTGGAATTAACCAGCGCCTTGGACACCTGCTCCGGCTTAGTTTCGAGCAACTTGGGGCCGGTCGCGCCATCGGAAAGCTGTTTTACCGAATCCGGGGCACTGATAATAAGGTCCGCGGTAAACGGCGAGGTTCCTAGAATATGCATCAAGCGCTGGCCGACGATCCCCTCATCCCGCAGGATGCGCAGGAACCACGACTTATCGCGGGCGGCCTCAGATAGCTTGCGGTAATTGAGCAACCCCATATCCGGATCCGCGGTGTCTGCTAGCCACTCCATCAAGGTCGGCAGCAAAATTGCTTGAATGCGTGCCTTGCGGGACGTACCGGATGCCAGGGAGGTCAGGTGCTCGAAGGCGCGCACCGGTGAGCTATAGCCCAATGCTGCAAGCTGTAGCTTTGCCGCCTCGGGCGAAAGCTTTAGCTCATCGGCAGACATGGTCACCACGGAATTAAGCAGCGGGCGATAAAACAGGCGCGAGTGCAACTCAGAAATGCGCATCCTGATGCGCCGCAAATGCGCCAACATGCCCTGCACCGCAGACTTTGTGCCCTGCGGGGAGAACCCCGAAATCACCGCGAGCCAGTTCAGGCCCGCTTCATCATCGTCTGCCGGCAGCGTGTGCGTGCGGCGGAAGCGCTCCAATTGCAGGCGGTGTTCTAAAAGGCGCAAGAATTCATAGGCTTCAATGAGCTGCGTGCCATCTTCGCGGCCCACGTAGCCGGCAGAGATAAGCGCGTCGAGGGCATCCACTGTCGAAAGCGCACGCAGGGATTCATCGGAGCGACCGTGCACCAATTGCAGCAATTGCACCGCGAATTCAATATCGCGCAGCCCGCCGACGCCCAACTTGAGCTCGCGATGTTTGAGCTCATCCGGCACATTATCTAATACGCGTCGGCGCATGGCTTGGACGTCTTCCACGAAGGAATCGCGCTGCGAAGCCGTCCAGACCATCGGCCGGATTTGCTCCAGGTAATCCTCCCCCAACGGCAGGTAGCCGGTCATCGCCCGCGCCTTGAGCAGCGCCTGGAATTCCCAGGTCTCTGCCCACCGGCGGTAGTAGGTCACGTGCGAATCCAGCGTGCGCACCAACGCCCCAGACTTACCCTCCGGCCGCAGGTTCGCATCGACATCAAAAAATGTCGTCGACCCAATCCGGTTAAACTCCGCGGCGAGCCGGGTGGCCTTGGGCGTTGCCTCGCTGCCGACGAAGATAACGTCCACATCGGAAATGTAATTGAGCTCGCCGGCACCGCACTTGCCCATCGCCATGACGGCAAGCTGCGCATCGAGCGGATCATCGCCGTAGATCTTGCGCACCGCAACGGCAAGGGAGGCGGTAAGGGCGGCATCGGCAAGCGCAGTCGTCAGCGTGGTGACCTGCCGGAAGCTTACCTCCGGCTGCGGGCGGGATTGCCCCTTGCGGGAGTGGAAGGTACCCGCCACATCGTGCGCGGCAAGCCGCATCATCAGCGTGCGGTACTGGGTCCGCATCTCCTTTTTATACTCACCTTCGCTCGCGCGGTACGTGCCCGGCGCGCTGAGATCCTCCCTCGCTGGATCGGGAGCATCGAGCTCTGCCGCAAACGTTGCCGGCTGCGCGCCGACCGTTTCAAGCAGGCTGGTGAGCATCTCTTCTGGCTCCGGCAGGGGCTTTTTCAGCTCTTCCCACAGCTCCGGGTGGGCAGCGAGGTGATCCCCAAACGCCGTCGACGCACCCAAGAGCGCGAGAAGGCGCACCCTCACTTGCTCATTGCTGCGGATTTCCGCATCGAGCTCCGGGGCCTGCTCGTAAATGCGCACGAGGTTATTAAGCGCTAAATCTGGATCACCGACCGCAGCCAGCGTCCATAAGAGGTCAACGGACTCCGGGTTATTCCATCCCAGTTGTTCTAAGTCTTGTGCGGCATGGGACCGGCTAAGGCCCAGCGACGCCGGCGACGGCACCGTGGCAGGACGCATTATTCTCCTAGAAGTTCAGGTTGTTGCGCAGCTCGACTGTCGTAATTTGGCGCTGGTAATCGCGCCATTCTTCCCATTTGGCGCGCAAGAAGAACTCGAAGACGTGCTCGCCCAAGACCTCCGCCATAAATTCGGACTTTTCAAACTCGCGCAGAGCCTGATCCATGCTGGAGGGAAGATCCTTATACCCCATGGCGCGGCGTTCCCGGTGGGTGAGCTGGTGGACATCGTCTTCTGCGGGCTCGTCTAATTCGTAGCCTTCCCGGATACCTCGCAGCCCAGCGGCGAGGATCACCGCATAGCCCAAGTATGGGTTCATAGAGGCATCGATGGACCGAATTTCCACCCGGCGCGATTCCTCCTTGGTCAGGCGGTACGTCGGCACGCGCACCAGGGCAGAACGATTCTGCACGCCCCACGTAGCCGAACCCGGCGCTTCATTGCCAAACATCAGCCTTTTATAGGAGTTGGGCCACTGGTTGATGATGGGACTCATTTCCGTAGAGTGCTCCAAAATTCCGGCGATGAACTGCTTGGCGGTGTGTGAGAGCGAAAATTCATCATCCGGATCGTGGAAGGCATTGGACTGGCCTTCAAAAAGGCTAAAATGCGTATGCATTCCGGAGCCCGGGAGATCCTCAAAAGGCTTGGGCATGAACGTAGCCCGCACATTTGAATCCGTGGCTACCTGCTTAATAACCCGCCGGAAGGTCATAATATTATCCGCCATGGTCAGCACATCGGCGTGGCGGAGATCGATTTCCTGCTGGCCCGGCGCGGTTTCGTGGTGGCTAAATTCGGTGGCGATGCCGAGTGATTCCAGTGCCAGCATGGCGCGGCGGCGGAAGAGCGGCGCGGTATCGTGCGTCGCTTGGTCGAAATACCCGCCATTATCGGTGGGGACCAGGTCTGTCAGTTCTTTGCTGTGTTCCAGCAGGTAGAACTCAATTTCTGGCGAGGCCATACAGGTAAATCCATCATTGGCCGCCTCGGTAACCTGGCGGCGCAGGATATGGCGCGGATCCACCACGGAAGGCTGACCATCCGGCTGCGCAATATCGCAGAACATGCGCGCCGTTTGCAGGTCCGGCTCGTTGTCATCAAAGGGCAAAATTTGGAAGGTGGAGGGATCCGGCAGCGCAATGGTGTCCGATTCAGAGATGCGGGAAAACCCTTCTACTGAAGAGCCATCAAAGCCAATCCCCTCCTCAAAGGCGGATTCGAGTTCGGAGGGGCTCATCACTACAGATTTGAGGGCGCCCATGATATCCGTAAACCACAAGCGGATAAAGCGGATATCGCGTTCCTCAACGGTGCGTAAGACGAATTCGTGTTGGCTATTCATGCCCTAAACCTTACCGGCTCACCGCTAGGCAGTGTGCAGTTCATTAGTCAATTTCCACATGGTCAGATTCGCAGGTCGCCAGAGTATTCAGGGGGTAGCTAGCGGGGGTTAATGCAGCAGGTACGGCTTCGCGCACGTGATTTGCTAGTGGGGCAAGCGAACACCTGTACAAGCTTTCTAAAGGAAGAAACTAGTATGACCTCCCACGTTGATGAACTTTCTGCCAGCGTTATCGATGCCGTAGTGACCGCCGCCCAATACGGGTGGTCCCCGGACGATTTACGCCACATCCTTGGTTCTTATTCTTATCCCCTCATCTACCGCGCTAGCCCGCACGTACCTGCCCGCATCACCTCACCCGCGCTGCGCAAAGCGTGGTTGCAATTAGAAGCCCCGCAAGAAAACTTCATTCCCCGCGATAAAATGCGCGCCATCATGAAAGAGCTGGTGCACCTGCCACGTTTGCGCGATACCGAACTTTTAGCAGGCGGCGAGTTGAGCCAGGCTGGTGACTCTAGCGATAAGCAGGACAAAATCCGCCACAAGGTCTTGGGGCTATTGCGCAAGGCAGAATCCACGTCCTTTGCAGAAGAGGCAGAGGTACTCATTTCCAAGGCACAGTCGCTGCAGCAAAAATACCGCATCGAAGATCTCTTAACCGTTGACCAACCGCGTCTCATTTCCCACCGCGTGCACGTTCACCCGCCGTATATCAAGCATCAGGTCACCTTATTAGGCACCATCGCCAATGCCAATGGGTGCACCACCCTCCTCATCCACGAAAAGGGCCTTGCCTGCATCATCGGCGTGCCCGAAGATGCCGCGCACTGCGCCGACCTTTTCTCCTCCCTGAACCGCCAATGCGATTGGTACATGCGCAATAGTGAGGGTGCCGAGTTTGCGCGGGCAACACAGACCACCGCGGCCTATCGCCGCAGCTTCCGCCTTTCCTATGCCGCCCGTATTGGGGAACTGCTGCAGCTGGCCAATGAAGACGGCATCGAAGAAAAACTCGATGAGTCTCCTTATTGCAGTCACCACGCAGAGCTCATCGCCACTCAGACGCTGCCTGCGCTCCAAGCGCGCACCGATCATGCCGAGGAAACCCGAAACCGCTTATTTCCCAACCTGACTACCTCCTCGCTATCCATGAATAGCTTGCACGGCATCACTGATGGCATCACGGCCGCGGAAAAGTCTCACTTGGGCGGGCCTGCCGCGGGCATCGATTCTTAATACCGATGGCAGGTACGCCGCGGCCTGCTCTGTCCCCTTTCAGTTCCATGGTGTCGGTGGCACATTTTCTACCTGTGCGCACAGCAAACGCTGCGAAATTTTTCAGGCGCGTGCTGCGCGTCACGGGTAGGATCACAGGTGAAATTAATTGTTTTAAAAGCTTAAGGGTATGTGAATGTCAACACAGACTTTTCTGGAAGTAGAAGCGAAATTCGCCGTAGCCGAATCGACTCAACTACCTGAACTCACTCGACTCGAATCCGTTGACCATGTTGCAGAAACGCGCCACCACGCTCTATCCGCCATTTATTACGACACGGAAGATTTACGTCTAACGCACGCCAAAATCACCTTGCGCCGCCGCACCGGCGGCAATGACGATGGCTGGCACATCAAGATCCCCAGCGAGGGTGGCCGAACCGAGATCCATGCCGAACTGGGAGAACCGGTAGACGGCAAATACGAGGTGCCCCAAGAGCTTGTAAAGCAAGTGCGCTCTATCGTTCGCCACAAAGAGTTAAGCCCCATTGCGCAGGTGGATAATAACCGCACCGAGATGCTGCTTGCGAACGAGCACAATAATCCTGTCGCGGAATTCTGTGATGACCACGTCACCGCCTTTTCTTTCCTGCCCGGCGGGCAGCAGCAGTCCTGGCGCGAATGGGAAGTGGAGCTTGCCGGTGAGCTTCCAGGCACCGAAGAAGGAAGCCAGTTCATCCGCCGCGCGACTTCACTTCTCATCGGCGCTGGGGCTCGCGTTTCTTCGTCCCCGTCTAAGTTGAAGTCGGCCTTGGGAGATTCCTACAACAATGCTCCCCTACCACCAGCACTCGTAACCCCGGATGTTGATGAGGATTCCCCGGCAGCAGCGGTGATTGCAGCGCTGCAGGCTAACCGCGACAAGCTCATTGATTACGATCCGCGCGTTCGCCGCGATGAGTGGGACTCGGTGCACCAAATGCGTGTGGCCACCCGCGAGCTGCGCAGCCACCTACAGACTTTTCACGGCATCGTCGTCGGCCCACAGATTGAAAAAATCGAAGCCGACCTCAAAGAGCTCGCCGGCATTTTGGGCGTAGCCCGCGATGCAGAGGTCGTAGAAGAGCGCTGGCAAGAACTCCTGGAGTCCGAGGACTCCGATACCTTAGATGCCGCCACCCGCGAACACATCTCCCGCGACATGGGTACCGCCTACCGGCGGGCGCACCGCAGGGTTATCGCCGCGCTAAATTCTGAGGAATACCTCGAATTACTCGAGTCCCTCGACCGCCTATTGGCGGATCCCCCTACGTCCGGTTCCCAGTCCGCAGAAGATACCGATAGTGATGACGATTCCGCTGTTGTGGACGCGACTGAGGAAGCGGCTGGGGATACAACCGGTAATTCAGTCGAAGAATCCGCACAAGCGCATGCTGCAGAGGAAAATTCGGCCGTTGAAAAGAAGACGGAAGAACCGTCTAACGCTGGCGATGCGGAGGCCGAGGACGTCGATGCCGTGATGGCACGCCACTTGGAAAAGGCCTACAAAAAGTTGGTCAAGCGCCATAAGAAGGCAGTAGACAACTGGGATAACGCGGAACTTTCGCTGCACGAGCGCGAGGATTATTTCCACGATATGCGCAAGGCGGCCAAGAAACTGCGTTACGCAGCAGAGGCAGCCGGTTCCGCAACGAAATTAAAGACCAAGCGCCTGTACAAAGCCTGCAAAAAGATGCAATCAGTCTTGGGAGATTTCCAAGACTCGGTTACCTCGCGGGATAAATTGCTCGAGCTATCCCAGAACGCGCACCGCCGCGGGGAAGATACCTTTGGCTACGGCCTGCTGTACCAGCGCGAACGCGCCATCGGCCTTTCTGCCTTGGATGATTACAACGAGTCTTTCAAGGACATCAAGGCCGCGTTTAAGCCGCTGCGCAAGAAGCTGAAGAAGTAGCGCTGCCGCGGCACCAGCTGTGCCGCGTTAGGCCGCATAAAGCGCAGTCAGATGGTGGTTGGGAAATTAACTAGTCCCAGCCATCGTCTTCCTTTTCTGCGGCATCGGCTGCCTTGGTGCGAGCGCGCGCGATTTCTATGGCGTGCTCGGCCTCTTCGCGGGTGTCATAGGGGCCCATGCGGTTTTCCCAGCCGGATACTTTTCCTTTGCTGACTTCTTTGGTGGAGGGGTCGTAATACCATTTCTCATCTGCTGTGGTCGCCACGGTAGTCCCTTTCGTCTATATACTCTGGGCAGCACGTGTGCGCCGCCTGTTTGTGGTTGGTGCCCACACTACCCATGCACGAAAACACGCGCCCGCTAGAATATGAGGGCAGTATTTCTTTTGATGCCTCCCCTGCTCTCTCACGCGGAGCGAGGGAGCCGCTTTATCGGCTACTTTGTCCATGGCGCTAGCCCGCGCCACGTAGCCGCGTGATTTTTATCCGCCGAATTGGAAAAGGAGCTTTTGCCTTCATGCCACTGTGGTCGACGCCTAAGTCCCCTATTGCTGAGCGCGTTGCACAACAACACGCCTCTATCGTGGGAACGGAGCCCACCCATGTCGCCAGCGCGCCCGCGACCTGGCCGCTCATTGGTGAGCATATCGATCATTATGGGGGCATCGTCGCCGCAAGCCTGTCGGATCTCCGCGCGGCGGCGGCCGTCAGTTCGCGCAAGGATGGCATCATTTCCGTCCACTACGTGCCGGCAATTGGGGAGCCTGCGCACGATTCCATTAGCCTGCAGGAGGTGGCGGCGCTCGCTGCGGCGCAACAACCCACGACGGACTCAGAGGGGCAACCGGTCATCCCGCCCGCACCAGAAGGAGGGCTGGCCGCGCGCATCGGCGGCATCGTGCACACCATGGTCAACCGCCAGTTACTGTCCAGGGAGACGGCTGGGGCGGATATCACCATCGTGAGCGATATCCCCAACGATATCGGCTTAGGCGCCGCATCGGCGGCGGATGTTGCCGTAGCTCTTGCCTTAATGGGCCCAGCCGATAACCTCGATGCGCCGCTGCGCGTGCGCATTGCAGATGTCTGCACCCAGGCGGTAACCACCTTTGCCCATAAGCCCGCCCTTCGCGCGCGCCACACCGCCGCGCTGCGCAGCAGTGGTGACGGCGTGTGCATCATCGACTATGCCGATGGTTCGGTCACCCACGCGCCCCATATGATGGGCCAGGACGTGGTGGCCTTTGCCGTGGCGGTGCCCGGGGACGTTGCGCACGAACAGGAACAGGCAATTAGTGACATCCGCCAACGCCAGCAGTTTATTGATGATGCTTGCCATTCCTTCGGCACGGAGTCGCTGCGTTTATTGCCTGATGCACAGCAGCGCGTGGTGGAGTGGCTCAAAGCCGTACACAAGGTCTACGGCGAGGACGGCCGCCCCAGCATCAATGCGGCTACCGCGTGGATGGCATTTTATGAGGAAGAAACCACCCGTGTGGAGCACTTTGTGCGCTACCTGCGCTCACACCGCCGCAACGAGCTTTTCCCCATTGTCTTGCAATCACAGGCCTCGCTGACCAATATTTATGGCTTCGATTCCGCAGAAAAGCTCGCGGAGCTCGTCACGGTCCGCGGCGCGGTGGCCGCGCGCTCGGCGCACGCGGGACTATCTAGCGCCGTCATTGCTTATGTCCCCAGCAACCGCGCAGAAAACTTCGCGGCAGACCTAGCAGACGATGGGTTCCTGGTGGTCAAACTGGCCGCTGGCGAGCCAGCCAAGGTAGAAGGTTAAGGGCGAATGAGCCGGCCTATAAGCCGGATTCTGTCTAACCACGGCGCCCCAACAAGCGGAACGCCGCGCGGCGAACATCCATCTAGACCAACCGTTGCCAGTTGGTTCCAGCAGCTACCTTCAGGCTCGGGCGAGCAGCCTTAAAACGCCTGATCGGGCCCTGCGACGTGGCAGGGCCGTGATGCCTTGCTCCCGGCGGGGTTTACCCAGCCACCGCCATCGCTGACGGTGCTGGTGCGCTCTTAACGCACCGTTTCACCCTTACCTTGTGGTCCCAACTTGGGTGGAAGCGCAAGTGGAGCCACAAGGCGGTCTACTTTCTGTTGCACTTGCCCGCGGGTCACCCCGGGTTGCCGTTAGCAACCACCGTGCTCTGTGGAGTCCGGACTTTCCTCGGCGCCCACGTAGCAGCACCAACGCTGCCCGTTTGCGGCGACGCGATCGCCCGGCCGGCTCATTCGCGCTCCTTAGTCTAGCGCAGCCCCTCCAGGTGTCCCACATCGTTGAATCCATGCACCATAGAGCCACCGTCCCAGAACTCGACATCTGATAGCGCAACCAGATCCAAAAACAGGTGTTGGAAGGTGGCCGGGCCCGCGTTCAAGGCTTGGCAGAGGAAGGATTTTATGGGGTTGACGTGGCTGACAATCAGCACCGTCTTGCCGCTATAGCGCCGCTGCAATTCCTTGCGGGCTGCGCGCACGCGACGGTTAACAGCCTGCAGCGATTCCCCGCCGGGGCACGGTGTGGCGGCATCGTGCAGCCATTGCTCGTGTATCTCCGGGTCGCGCTGGTGCGCTTCGGCTGCGGTCTTTCCTTCCCACTCGCCAAAGTCCACCTCGCTCAGGCCCTCTTCGGTCACCACGTCGATATCGCGGCCATGCGCGACGGCGGCCGCCGTTTCCTGGCAGCGCTTCAGCGGCGAGCACACGATGGCGTCGATGGTGGTACCGGCAAGGGCCTGTGCGGCGGCGAGCGCCTGCTTTTTACCCAGTTCAGTAAGCTCCGGATTGGCGCGCCCTGAGTATTGCTTGGCGGCAGACATTTCGGTTTGCCCATGGCGCAGCAGGATAAACCGGGTTTTATCGTCGCGCTCGCCCAGCCAGTCGGAAGGGTGCGGCGCGGAGGTATCCCACTCTTTCTCGCCCTCGACAGGCGTAGACTCACCCGGCGCGGCTGCGGACGAAGGCTCGGCGGCAGGCTCATCGGCATCGCTCTTGACGATGCCCACCTTATGCCCCGCCGCGGCCGCGTCCATCGCATCATTGGATAGGGCATCCGCCACCTTATTTTTCGCGCGCGGGACCCAGTCTAGGCTGAAGGAAGAAAACCCGTCGATATGAGTGCGGGCCTTAAGGGCCAGCTTTTGCATATCGGGGTGCTTGATTTTCCAGCGCCCGTTGATCTGTTCCACGACGAGCTTGGAATCCATATAGAACTCCACCTCGCTGGCACCTAGCTCGGAGGCTGCCTCGAGCCCGCGCAATAAGCCGTGGTATTCGGCCACGTTATTGGTGGCCTTGGTACCTACCACATAGACGATTTCGCGCAGGATGGTTGCGCCATCCGCGGCATAAACGACGGTGCCTGAACCGGCTACTCCGGGATTGCCGCGCGAGCCGCCATCGGCGTAGATGATGACCTTCATGATGCCAGGCGCACCAGGTAGGAACCGCAGTCGCTGCACTGTGGCAGCTCATCGGCAGGCGCATTGCGCACGGCGTTTTTATCGGCGGGTGGCAAGACGATGAAGCAGCCGCCGCAGGCCCGGTTGGCCTTAAACTGCGCGGCGCCAACGCCGTTTTCTTGCCGCTGCGCGTCGTATTCCTCCAGGACATCGGAGGGCAGCTGTTCGCGCAAATCCGCGATGCGCACGGCGGGATCGGGCTGGTTATCCGCGGCCTCTTGGGCGGCGTCTGCGGCTCGGCGCAGCATTTCCAGCTTGCGCTCAGAATCCGAGACGCGCGCACCGTGCACGTCCAGGTTGGAGCGCAGCGCGTGGATCTCGTTGTGGGCTTCTTGTAGCTCACTCATCAGATCCGCGATGCGGGACTTGGTGGCGTAGAGATCGTGCTCGATGTCCTTGCGCTTTTCGGTATCCAATTCGGCGCCAAGCTGGCCTTTGTCATCGCGTTCGCGCCTGCGCAGCTTGCGCTCATCGGCCTGGATGCGCAGGATTTCATTTTCCATGTCATCGACTGCCATCTGCGCGGAACCGGAGGCATCGAGCAAGCGCTTGTGTTCCTGCTGCGCCTTGTCGTACTCGACCTTTTCTGGCAGTTCCTTATCCCCGCCAATGCCTTGCGAGCGTTCCAGGTTGGCCAATTCCAGCAGTACCGGTTGTAGTTCTTGCGATAATTTCACTTATGACTCCTTTGGGTGCGCGGAGATAGTCCACGGATCAGTTCGCAGGCTAATAATTTCCGTATCTAGTTCTAATGCTGCTTCTACGATATCGCTTGCTTGCGCCGTCCAGGGAAATTCGCTGGCCCAGTGGGCTGTATCGATGACGGCTGGTCCCCCGGCGCGCAAATGCTCATCCACCGGGTGGTGGCGCAGATCGGAGGTGACATAGACATCGACGCCCAGCTTTGACGCAGCTGCCAGGAAGGAATCCCCGGCGCCGGACGAAACCGCCACGGTGCGCACAGTCTGTTCTGGGTCGCCGGCGGCCCGGATGCCCCACGCGGTCTCGGGCAGGGCATTGGCCACCTGCTGCGTAAACTCCCGCAGGGTCATCTCGCGGGGCAGCTCGCCCAAGCGCCCCAGGCCCAGCGCGGTATCAAGGTTGCCGCTTCCGGCCGTTTCCACGATGTCATAGGCGGGCACCTCATACGGGTGCGCCTCGTGCAGCGCCGCAATCAGCGTGGCCCGCAACGAGGCGGGAGCCACAAATTCCACCCGTACCTCGTCGCCGCGATGCAGCTTGCCGATGCGCCCTTCTGCAGGATCCGCGCCCTCTTCCGGTTTGAATTGGCCTGCGCCCGCGATATCGAAGGAGCAGTGAGAATAGGCGCCGATGTGGCCCGCCCCGGCATCGAAAAGCGCCTGCTTTACCTGCTCCGCACTGCCTGCAGGAATATGCACTCCCCACTTATCGATGGTCTCTGGGGCCTCCGGCACGATGGGCCGCCCCGGAGTAATGCCCACGAGTTCCGCGAGCTTATCGTTAACCCCTGGCCGGGCCTTATCGGCGTTGGTGTGGGCGGCAAAAAGCGCCACGCCATTTTTAATCAGGGCATGGACAACCTTGCCCTTGGGCGTATCGGCCGCCACTGATTCCACGCCGCGCAGTAGCAGCGGGTGGTGGACTACCAACATATCCGCGCCGAGCTCAACCGCGCGGTCCGCAACCTCTTGCGTGCAATCTAAAGCAAAGGCAACGGTGCGCACCTCGTCTGCGGGATCGCCGCAAATAAGGCCTACGGCATCCCACTTTTCGGCCAAATGGGGCGGATAGGCCTTGTCCAAAACGCGGCGCACATCGCCCACTCGCACAGCAGACATGGGGATACTCCTTTATGCTCGATTCTTGTAAATTACGCTAGTGCTATATCCTGTCTCCCGCACTACAGTACTATCTGCGCAAAGGGTTTTCGCATGACTGAATCTTCTTCTCACTCGGGTCTCTACCTCGTCTTTGTGTGCACCGGCAATATTTGCCGCTCGCCCATGGCCGAAATCATCGTTCGCGATGAAATGGAAGATGACATGCTCGATCTCCTCGCCACCGTGGATTCCTGCGGGCTCGGCGGCTGGCACGTGGGGCAAGGCGCGGATGAGCGGGCCGTGGCGGAGCTGCGCCGCGCCGGACACGATGGGGCCTCCCACCGTGCATCCAAAT
This sequence comes from Corynebacterium rhinophilum, assembly GCF_030227225.1. Taxonomy (GTDB): domain Bacteria; phylum Actinomycetota; class Actinomycetes; order Mycobacteriales; family Mycobacteriaceae; genus Corynebacterium; species Corynebacterium rhinophilum. The sequence continues at coordinate 86,597 of NZ_JASPHQ010000005.1, read as the reverse complement.
TGGGCGAAGAGCACATGGACGCCGATCTCTTCATCGCGATGGACTCCGGGCACTATGATTCGCTCATCGATCTGGGCATCGAGCCTGCCAAGGTCCGGCTGATGCGCAGCTTCGATCCCAATTCTCCGGAAGGCGCAGAGGTCGCAGACCCCTACTACGGCACCGAAGAAGACTTCGAAACCGCGCGCAAGAATATCGAAGCCGCCGTCCCCGGCCTGCTGGATTGGATTCGCGAAAACCACGACTAGACTTGGGGGCATGCTAAAGACGTTCCTCAAGCCTGGCTGGGTGCTCATGCTGCTTTTCGTGGTGGCATTTTCCTACCTGGCCTTTAGTGTCCTTGCCCCATGGCAATTGGGAAAGGACGATGACATTGTGGAACGCAATGAAAACATCACCCACGCCTACGAAGCCGATCCGCAGCCGATTGACCAGGTCGTGGACGCTGATGGAGCCATCTCTGGCGATGAATGGTCCCGCACCACTCTGAAGGGCCACTACCTGCCCGAGGATGAGGTGCTGCTTCGCCTGCGCCCCGCCGGTTCCGGCCCGTCCTATCAGTCCTTGGTTCCTTTCCGCACCGATGCGGGCCTGACCATGCTGGTTAACCGCGGTTGGGTCAGCGCTGAGGAGGGCAATGCGGTGCCGGATATTCCGCCTGCCCCCTCCGAAGAGATAACGATTACCGGCATGGTGCGCTCGAATGAGGCCGAGCACAAAACCGCCCCCATCACGCAGGAGGGCTACCAGCAAGTCTATTCCATCCACACCGAGCAGGTGGGCTCGCTTATCGGTGCTGACTTAGGCCAAGACTATATCCAGCTCTCCGAGGATCAGCCGGGCGTGCTCAACGCCATGCCCGTCCCACAACTCGATCGCGGCAACCACCTTTCCTACGGCTACCAGTGGATTGCCTTTGGCATCATGGCCCCACTGGGTTTGGGATACTTTATTTGGTCCGAGATCCGCGAGCGCCGCCGCCTGCGCGAAGAAGAAGCCGCCATGCAGGCCCTCAATGCGGACGCAGAATCGCTTGCCGATGCCCCCGCCTCCAGCCCCTCCGCCCACGGCGAGCCTGGAACCGAGGCTGCTACCACCGCCGCTGCCGAAGCCGATACCGCATCTCACGCCGCGGCGCTGCGCAACCGCTCCCGCTACGGCGATTCCAAGCCGGATCACTATGCCAAGCTGAAAAAGCGCCGCCGCGAGCGCTACTAACTTTCCTAGCCCTCCTGACCTGCTTTCGATTTTGTAGTGCTGGCAGACCGGTCCCACATGAGTAATGCGAAGCCTACTGCGATCCAGACCGCGAATACCCACCACGCGTGTCCTGCGCCTTGACCATCAAAATAGGACAAGGAACGAACGAGGTACCCCGTTGCGCCAATGGATGTAGCCCAGCCAGCAGGGAGCAACCATGGTCCGGTGGCTAGGCCCGAGAGTGGGTTGCCAAGGAAGATAGTAAACACCGCGCCAATTCCCACACCTGCGGTACCGATCACCGCAGCTAGGCCTGCCGTGAGCAATGAAGTGGAAAGAATACCCAGCGCGATGGCCAACCATTCCATACCAAAATTGAAGTGCCCCGAGTTTGAGAGTGTCTAATGGTTTGTGTGTAGGTTCCCAACCTGCATAAGGAGATAAGCCGAGCAGGGACCTTCCGTTAGTAGACATTTGACTCGGCAACTACTTCATCAGAATCGGGACCAAACAAAACAATTCTTTGTTCTATGGAGCTAGCAACTACTTCAAAAAGTCGCGCAGCCGCTCCAGTATCAGTTTGTTCATAAACATCGACAACCGTTTCATATTCGTCGATATCTGGTTTCAAATCCCAAAACGCAGTTACATAAGCACCACTAGGAGTGTTAAATCTGTAAGTTTCCTGGGAATCATCATCAGATTTTAGGTTAAGGCACTCTCCAGCTGTATCGAGAATCTTAATTACTCTAGCCAGCCGAGCATCAGTAACAAAAGCTATACTTTCCGCCACGTTTCCGTTTCACCGCCTTATTATCCTGTGAAACAGTAATTATTTCCTAAACGCGATCATACGGTCCTGACCCCGGAAAGTGGACACACCAAGCAGCACAAGCCACCAACGGCCATGGAGACGACCGACCAGCATGTTTCAACAGCGGCATCGACTCTAGCTACAACCACTCTATGGGAATATACAAAGGTCACATGCTCTAAACCACACACCCCACCAACACAAAATGTCATTTAGGCCGGATGCCGCATGGTTGTAGTAAAAATATTAAAGACCCCCTCTTCGATTTCTCGAAAAGCGGGGTCTAATTTGGTGCGGCCTGAGGGGATCGAACCCCCGACCTATTGGGTGTAAACCAATTGCTCTTCCAGCTGAGCTAAAGCCGCATGCGCCCTTGCGCTGTTATGTACAGTAGCGCAGGATTGTGAAGCTACACAAATCAGCTGGTGAAAGCTATTTTTTGGTGTAACCGCGCGGTACCAGGCAGGAACCTTGCCACTCGCCCAAGCGCTCAGCTTTGGTCTGCACCAAGCCGGCGAGCTGTGCCGATTCAGAAATGAGACCAGGCTCAATAGTGCCAGGCTTGCCAGCGCCTGGGGTCAGCAACCATACGGAACCGTTATCCGCGAGCGGGCGGATGGCATCCACCAAGCCGTCCACGAGGTCGCCGTCTTCCTCGCGCCACCAAAGAAGGACTACATCGCACAGCTCATCATTTTCCTCTTCGAGGAAATCCTCACCGAGTACGGCTTCGATAGATTCAGAGATTGTGGTGTCACAATCCTCGTCCCAACCAAGCTCTAGAGCGATTTGCCCTTCCTTGATTCCGAGCTTGACTGCAGCGTCAGCCACTATGCATTTCCTTCCTTATTCGGTGAATTCTTGCTCACGCCCGGCCCGCGCTTGGCGGAGAGGGCGTGTGTTATTACATGTAGTTTAACGTCCCAGGGCGTCTTTTACTTGCTATAGCACTCCTTTCCCCCAATTTGCAGGCCCTTTTCTGCTCACACCGGCGCCTGTTTTGTGGGAGAACTAGCGCCGTTTAGGGGCCTACTACCCACGTTTGCACGCCGAGCTAGGAAAGCAAACCGCAGGTTATAGGGGGTGCATCGGAAAGCGCGGCGTTTTATCCGGCCTAGACTCCCACTCGCGATCTGGGAACGCGTATCGTAGGGGATAAACTCTGCAGACCCTTAATTAGGAGGTTTACATGGCCGAGAAGGACCCCGCCAAGGGCGATTCCAACTTCCCGCTTATCCGCGATGGTGTTGCATCGTACCTTCACGACAGCGACCCAGAAGAAACTCGCGAGTGGATGGATTCCCTCGATGGTCTGCTGGACCATTCTGACCAAGAACGCGCACGCTACCTGATGCTGCGCCTTCTGGAGCGCGCCACCGCCAAGCGCGTGGAGCTTCCCTCGTTGACGTCGACGGACTTCGTCAACACCATCCCCACCAACATGGAGCCGGAATTTCCTGGCGATGAAGAACTAGAAAAGCGCTACCGCCGTTGGATCCGCTGGAACGCTGCCATCATGGTGCACCGCGCGCAGCGCCCCGGCATCGGCGTGGGCGGCCACATCTCCACCTACGCGGGTGCCGCCCCGTTGTACGAAGTCGGCCTCAACCACTTCTTCAAGGGTAAGGACGATCCTTCAGGCGGCGACCAGGTCTTCTTCCAGGGACATGCCTCCCCGGGCATGTACGCCCGCGCTTACATGGAAGGTCGCCTTTCTGAGGAAGACCTCGATGGCTTCCGCCAGGAAGTCTCCCTTGGTGAAGGCAAGGGTCTGCCCTCCTACCCGCACCCGCGCCTGATGCCATGGTTCTGGGAGTTTCCCACCGTGTCCATGGGCATTGGCCCGATGAACGCCATTTACCAGGCACGCTTTAATAAGTACCTGGAAACCCGCGGTATCAAGGACACCTCCAAGCAGCACGTTTGGGCTTTCTTGGGCGATGGCGAAATGGACGAGCCAGAATCCCGCGGCCTGCTGCAAACCGCTGCTCTGTACGAGCTGGATAACCTCACCTTCGTCATTAACTGCAACCTGCAGCGCCTCGACGGTCCAGTGCGCGGTAATACCCAGATCATCCAGGAGCTGGAGTCCTTCTTCCGCGGCGCCGGCTGGGACGTTATCAAGGTCATTTGGGGCCGCGGCTGGGACAAGCTGCTGGAAAAGGACACCGAAGGTGCCCTCGTCAACATCATGAATACCACCTCTGATGGCGACTACCAGACCTTCAAGGCCAATGACGGCGCTTATGTGCGCGAGCACTTCTTCGGCCGCGATGAGCGCACCGCAAAGCTGGTAGAAGACTTCTCCGATGACGAGATTTGGGCACTGCGCCGCGGCGGCCACGACTATCGCAAGGTCTACGCAGCGTACGCCCGAGCCCTGGAGAACAAGGGTTCCGGCAAGCCGACCGTCATCTTGGCCCACACCATTAAGGGCTACGGCTTGGGTCACAACTTCGAGGGCCGCAACGCTACCCACCAGATGAAGAAGCTGACGCTGGAGGATCTCAAGAACTTCCGCGATAAGCAGGAAATCCCCTTCTCCGATGAAGAGCTGGAAAAGGATCCCTACCTGCCGCCGTACTACCACCCGGGCAAGGATTCCCCGGAGATCAAGTACATGCTGGAGCGCCGTAAAGAGCTCGGCGGCTTCCTGCCCGAGCGTCGCACGGACTTCACCCCATTGGAAGCACCTTCCTTGGACAAGCTGCGCTCCGTGCGCAAGGGCTCTGGCAAGCAAGAAGTCGCTACCACCATGGCCTTGGTGCGCACCTTCAAGGAGGTCATGCGCAATAAGGAACTGGGCAAGCGCATCGTGCCCATCATCCCGGATGAGGCTCGTACCTTCGGCATGGACTCCTGGTTCCCCACCATGAAGATCTGGAACCCGCGCGGCCAGAACTACGTGCCGGTGGACCACGACCTGATGTTGTCCTACCGCGAGGCCACCGATGGCCAAATTATGCACGAGGGCATTTCTGAGGCCGGTGCGGCAGCATCCTTTACCGCCGCCGCTACCTCGTATGCCACCCAGGGCGAAGCCATGATCCCGCTGTACATCTTCTACTCGATGTTCGGCTTCCAGCGCACTGGCGATGCCTTCTGGGCCGCCGGCGACCAGATGGGCCGCGGCTTCATCATCGGCGCTACCGCCGGCCGCACCACCCTGACCGGTGAGGGCCTGCAGCACATGGATGGCCACTCCCCTGTCTTGGCAGCCACCAACCCTGCGGTCATTTCTTATGACCCGGCCTTCGGTTTTGAGGTTGCACACCTGGTAGCGCGCGGTATCGAGCGCATGTACGGCGAGGACAATGAGCCGGTCATGTACTACCTCACCGTGTACAACGAGCCAGTCCACCAGCCGGCCGAGCCGGAAAACTTGGATGTGGAGGGCCTGCACAAGGGCATCTACCACTTCAATACTGCCGAGAACGGCTCCACCCCGGCCAATATCCTGGCTTCGGGTGTTGGCGTGCACGAGGCTCTTCGCGCACAGGAGATGCTGGCTGAGGATTACGATGTCAAGGCTTCGCTATTCTCCGTGACCTCTTGGAACGAGTTGGCCCGCGACGGTGCTCGCCGCAATAAGGAAGCGCTGCGCAAGGGCGAGGAGCCTTCCGAGGCATTCGCTACCTCCCAGCTCAAGGACTTCGAGGGCCCATTCGTTGGTGTCTCGGACTTCACCACCGAGCTGCAGGAGCAGATTCGCCCCTACGTCCCAGGTACCTACATCACCTTGGGCGCAGACGGCTTCGGCTTCTCCGATACGCGCGAGGGTGCCCGCCGCTTCTTCAACAACGACGCGGAATCCATCGTCGTCGCAGTGCTCGATGGCCTTGCCCGCGATGGCAAGATTGAGCGCTCCGTCGTAGAAAAGGCGGCCTCCGAGCTGAAGTTGGACGACCCAACTGCACCTAATAGCGGCGAGTAATATCGCCCGCACCTCCACAATGGAGATGTAGCTCAGGCGCTTCCGGCTTAATGCTGGAAGCGCCTGAATTGTTTTTCGCCCCACCCCCCTAACCAGTACCGCGTGAGCCTATTTCTCCTATGCCACGCACCAATCGCTACTACACTGGTCATTATGGCAAATGACCTCAGTGCCCAATTGCAGGCAAAGTTTCAGGGTTCTGACCCAGATAAGGACCACGACCCGGATCGGGATACGCTGGGCGAGCTCATCGCCCTCATCGTCAAAGTCACCGATACCGAGGCCGAACTTGGCAAAGACACCGCGCTTTCTGATGTCGGCGTTGAATCCCTAGAGCTTATAGAGCTCACCGTGCGTGCAGAAGAGCTCTTTAAGGTGCGACTTACTGAGGAAACAATGCTTAACTGCGAGACCATCGGCGATATCGCTGACTATTTGGAGGACCACCAATGATTTCTTACCTATCCGATATGGACGGCGTACTCATCAAGGAAGGGGAAATGATCCCCGGCGCCGATAAATTCATTCAGGCGCTGAAAGATAACGATATTGAGTACATGGTGCTCACTAATAACTCCATGTCCACCCCTCGCGACTTGGCAGCGCGGCTGCGTAATACCGGACTGGATATTCCGGCCGAGCGCATCTGGACCTCTGCCACGGCGACGGCAAACTTCTTGGCCACCCAGGCCAGCTCCAGCAAGGCCTACGTCGTGGGAGAGTCCGGCCTGACCACCGCGCTGCACGAGGCCGGTTGGATCCTCACCAATGATGACGCCGATTTCGTGGTCCTTGGTGAAACCCGCACCTACTCCTTTGAGGCAATTACCACCGCTATCAACCTCATCCGCAATGGCGCCCGCTTCATCGCCACCAACCCGGACGTTACGGGCCCTGCTCCCGAAGGTGTGCTCCCAGCAACTGGCGCGGTAGCAGCATTGATCACCGCCGCTACCAACCGGGAGCCCTACTACGTGGGAAAGCCCAACCCTGTCATGATGCGCTCGGCCCTCAATCACATCGGCGCACACTCTGAAAACACCATCATGATTGGTGATCGCATGGATACCGATGTCAAGGCGGGCCTAGAGGCCGGTATGCGCTCCATTTTGGTGCGCTCCGGCATTTCCGATGACCGCGAGATCTCCCGCTACCCGTATCGCCCCACCGCCGTGTTTAAGTCTGTTGCGGAAATTCCCGATAAGATCATGGATCCATTCGCCGACGAAGAATCCTAAACGGCACCCCGCCGCGCGACCTAGCTCGTGCGGCTCAGCTCATGTGGCCGCGCTCGAGCCGATTCGCTCGAGTGTCTTAGCTAAAACGTACGGTGGCGCTAAAACCATAGCGCTGCGCAAGGTAGCACACCGCGCTCTCGAGCGCGGCAAGCTCCGCCTCGGTTCCGGTGAGCACCTGATGGCAGCCAATGCCGATGCCGGAATCAATCCCCGGCCCCGTGGCCTCACCTCGCACGAGTGCCTCCATAGAGATCTCATCGCGGTACCACCGAGTACACCACTGGGCGGTCAGCGGGTCATCGCCTGGGACGATGAACTCCGATTCGGTGCGAATGCACCGATCCATGGCGCGCTCTACTTCCGGGCGCAGCGCACGCGGCATCCCAGAAATTTTCAGCACACCAGTGACCACGACGGCCGCGCCGTTGCGGCTGGGCCACGTGTAGTTGGAGGCCGGTTGATCAACCGGCACTGTATTGACGCAAGTATTCATAGCCGATATCTCCCTCGACAAATCACCACTGCGAACCACACGCATGGCATGCGGCGCAGTGCAAGACGAGCTTCGTCTTCCCCAACGAACTGTCATTTGCGTCTGCACCCAATTTTCCTGCGTCACACCACCCTCTACAACCCTCAACTTTCACTTCAACCCCCAAGTTCTAAACCTCAACCCAAAGTCCAGACTGTGATTAAAGTGACTAAAGAAATTGAAGTTACAACAGTGAAATTTGAGAGATTTACCCCCTCAAACCATTCACCCCGAAGCGACTTCCTGACAGAATCCGTTCACACGGCAGGTACCAGCAGAAACGCTTACCCAATAGCGCTCATCCCCTGAAACCTCGGCCGAAAACTGCCCCAATCCCGATAGAAGCGAAGCCCTCCAAAAAGCCCCGGGGCGTAAACCCACAGCGGGGGTAGCTAGCTGTCCCACCCCACCCCCACACCCAGCCTTATAGAAAACGCGCAAGCCGCAGCGGATAGTCGATATACATTTATTTGTAACTAAGAAACAGTTTGACACCGTCCACCCACGCTGCCTATACTGAGATAAATTCAAACAATCCGGTTTGAGTGCACCCCTACAGAAAGGTACAACCATGCCTGACATGCCTGAAACGTATTCTTCGTCCGATTTCGGCTTCGATCTTCTGAGCGCCTTTGACGGCTTCTTCACCCAAATCGCCATGATCCTAGAGAAGATCGTCGGCCAATCCCTGTTCTAAATAGAGCAGCTTTAAGCTCCCCACTCCACTGGAATGGGGAGCTTTTCCCGTTTTCCTATTAAGGAAAACTGCGAAGAAGCCTCTTATAGCGCCTGCCAGATCTTCGTATTGGTTTCATTCCACAGCGGCTTTGCCCAATCGCCAAAATCTCGGTCCGTTAATGCCACCATGGCGTAGTCGCCGGCCAGCCAGAGGTAGGTTCCGGACATGCCGAAGTGCCCGGTGGCATCGGCAGGCAGTGCTCCCATCCAGTGGTCTTTCTCACCGCGGATCTCAAATCCAAGCCCCCAAGTACAATCCTTAAAGCTCCCGTAACCGGGCACAATGCCGCGCAAACCAGCAAAGTGAACGCGGCGCATATCGGCCACGGTGCTGGAGTGCAAGAGCTGCGGGTCGTGGACCTCGGCAGCAAATGCAGCGAGATCCTCCACAGTAGAAACCAAGCCGTGCCCAGCCGAGCCCTCTAAGCGGGTGGAGGACATTCCAAGCGGCTCGCACACGCCTTCGCGCAGGTACTCTGCAAACTCGATGCCGGTGGCTTCTTCTACGATCTCTGCCGCCCATTCATAACCGGCAGAAGAATAGATACGCCGCTCGCCCACTGGTTTTTGTTGCTCGCGCGAATCGAACTTCACGCCCGAGGCGTGCGCGAGCAAATGCTCGAGGGTAGAACCTTCCGGACCGGCGGGCTGCTTCAAATCCACCGCACCTTCTTCCACTGCCATCATCACCGCGTACGCCGATACCAGCTTGGTAACTGAGGCAACCGGAAACTGGCGCGAAGTATCTCCTACCGTATCTATCGACTCACCGCTGTGGATCAACGCTCCAGCCACGGTATCTACGGGCCATTGACTTATCTGCTGCAACTCGCTCATGACTTCCAGCCTACTGTGCTCTAGGCCTCAGAATAAGGTGTGCCGATCGGTGCGGAGGTAAACCCGTGGTTACTGATTAAGGAATTTCTGGTGTAATGCAGCCTGAGCGGTTGCAGGCCCTTTCTATCTAAGAAACCTTATGAATATGACTAGCAGAAACCACAGCACGCAATCAGAGATGTCTCATGTCAACCGCCGCAAATTCCTCCAAACCAGCGGCACCGTCGGCGCCGCCCTGGCGCTGACCACCACTGCCAGCACGGCCAACGCCAGCACTGCTCATGCACAAAGCAGCCTTTCCTCGCGCCCAGAACCACACATGGTAGAGCCCACGCTCGGTGAACGCCCCTTCCTGCACGGCGTAGCCTCGGGAGATCCCATTCCAGATTCCGTTGTTTTGTGGACACGCGTGACACCAGATGCAGATGCGATGCCTGGCTCCGGTGCGGGCGCGCCTACCACCGTGGAATGGGAAATTGCGCGGGATGAGGAGTTTAGGGACATCGTCAAGCACGGCGAAGTCACCACCGATCCTGCACAGGATCACACCGTCCACGTGGATCCTCACGGCCTCGAACCAGAAAGCGTGTATTACTTCCGCTTTCATGCCCAAGATAAAATCTCCCCCGTAGGTCGCACCAAAACCGCACCGGCGGTTACGGCATCCCCAGAGGAGCTAACCTTTGGTGTGGCCAGCTGTGCCAACTGGGAGTCCGGTTTCTTTCAAGCCTATGGTGATATCGCAAAGCGCGGACGAGCCGGGCAACTAGATTATATGGTCTTTCTAGGAGACTATATTTACGAATACCCACAGCGCGAGTACGCCGGTTTCGGTCCAGTGCGCCTGCACCACCCAGCGCATGAGATTACTACGCTGGAAGATTATCGCACGCGCCTTGGCCGCTACCGCACCGATGAAAATCTCCAAGCGGCGCATGCTGCCCTGCCGTGGATCGCGGTCTGGGATGACCACGAAACCGCAGATAATTCTTGGAGGGACGGCGCCCATAACCACACGGAGGGGAAAGAAGGCGCGTGGATCGATCGCCGCAACGCCGCGATGCAGGCCTACTTTGAATGGATGCCGGTACGGGCAAGTAATCCTTCCAATGATGGCCATCTCTACCGGTGCTTGACCTTTGGGGATCTTGTGGAACTGACCATGATGGATCTGCGCACGTACCGCGATAAACAGATACTCTTTGGACCTGCCAGGATGGCCTCGGAGGGGCGAAGCATGCTCGGTTCGGAGCAGTACGACTGGCTGGTCAACAAGATCGATACCTCCGCCGCCGCGTGGAATATGCTGGGCAACTCCGTCATGTTCTCCCCCATGAACCTGGCTACCCTGCAGCGCGACGACAAGCTAGCACCCGTATCATCCTCACTGTCATCCAATATCACCGGCATTCCCGTCAATGGCGACCAATGGGATGGATACTCGGCAGAACGCCGGATGCTTATCGATGCCCTTGCGAAGCACGACTCCCACGCCCTCTTTGTTACCGGCGATATCCACTCCGAATGGGCGCATAATATCAGCAAGGATGGGCACATCTTCGGGGCCGAAATGGTGTGCTCATCTGTCTCCGCGCCCAATGTCAACGAACAGCTTCACTTACCCGAGGACAACGAGCTTTCCAAGTTGGCAGAGAGGTTCCTTTTGGAGGCAAACCCTCATACACGCCACGTAAACCTCGATCACCACGGATATAGCTACGTCACCATCCGCCCGGATTCTGCGGAAATGCACTGGCTGCGCGTTGAGGATCTCCTCAATCCCGCCGCACCAGTAAACGAAGCCGTCACGCTGACATGGCGCCCGGATCAGGGATTCAATTCTTAATTATTAGCGGGCAGTTGTTAACGCTCGCTGGGTGCACGTTCGATATAGAGAGTGAAAGATCCTCTCTGGGATATTTCACTCTCTATCACTCGCGCTCTCCCCCCTACCTGCCGCGGACTACGGGTTAGTCCGCGGCAGTTTCATAATCAATGTAGCCGCGCTCGCCGCCGACGTAGAACGTGGCCTGATCTGGCTCATTAAGGGCCAGACCTTCTTCCCACCGGCGTACCAAGTCCGGATTAGCAATGAGCTGTCGACCCACGACAACGGCATCCACGTGATCCAATTCCAGCTCGCGCTCGGCATCTTCCTTAGTGGTGACAGTGCCGAAACCATCATTCATCAAGACCTTGGTTTCGCCATTGGCACGAGCCTTCTTTGCCAAAGCCGAGATGAGTTCGCCTTCCGGCTCGGCGTGCAGGAAGGAGACATAAGCCAAGTTTAGCGGGGCGATAGCATCCAAAAGGCCGCCGTAGGTGGCCAACATATCCGCCTCGTCATCTTCAACAATGCCCTGTACAACGTGGGCTGGGGAGAAGCGCACGCCCACGCGGTCAGCACCGATTTCATCCACGACAGCACGAATAACCATCTCTGGCAGGCGCCACCGGTTTTCTGGGCTGCCACCAAATTCATCGTCGCGCTGGTTGGCAGATGGTGCCATGAATTCGTGCAGCAGGTAGCCATTCGCATTGTGGATTTCTACACCATCAACGCCCGCGTCGACGGCCCGGCGTGCGGCAGCACGGAATTCTTCAACGATGCGCGGGAGCTCATCGGCTTCTAGGGCGCGCGGTACCGGTGCATCCATCTTGCTGGCAAAGCCGCGAACCTGGCCGTCCCAATCCAGGGTGCTCGGGGCCTCTGCCTGGGCGCCATCAATGAGATCCGGGTGGCTGGTACGGCCGCCGTGCATGATCTGCATGAACAGCACGCCGCCCTTGTTATGTACTTCGTCAGCTACCTCGCGCCAACCAGCGGCTTGCTCGTCATCGACGATGCCCGCCTGACCAGGGAACGCGCGGTTGGTCCATGCGGGGAAGGTTCCCTCGGTCACGACGAGACCGGCGCTAGCGCGCTGGGAATAGTACTTTTTGTGTAGCTCGCTGGGTACACCACTGTGACCTGCACGCTGACGAGTCAGCGGCGCCATGGTCACGCGGTTGTTCAACGTATAACGGCCAAGTTCCAAAGATGTAAATAATGATGTCATGTCTACTGAAACAGCCCGTGGTTTAAATTTGTTCCACCTTTCGCCGCATTTCCTATAAGTCCGCAGTTAGATACCGGTTTAAGTGCTAAAGTTTTCACAATTCACACCGTCGATTGCTACCAGTTTTTATGATGATGAAACGCCACACTTCCTTAATGCTTGCCGCCTTGTCCCTCACCATGCTCAGCGCCTGCGGTACCTCCGATGATTCTGATTCTGCCGATCCCGAACCTGCCTTTGTGCCCAGCGACGCTTCCACGGCTCCTACGACCGTGACGGAAACCCTGGAGAATACTCCAGACTCCACCGAGGAAAAGGGCGATAAGGAAGGCGACGAGCATGGCGATGCCGGCTCGGATGATGACGCTCCCCCTGCTGGAAATCACACGCTTTACGCCGGAAAAATTGGCGGCGACTGCGGATACACCAACCAAGGAGACACCATCCACGCAGGTGAACATACATCCTGCGAATTTACCGGCCCCATTTTTGATGAAGCGCTCAAGCACACTTATACATTCCAGCAGCGCGATCCGAGAGCCAACGGCGCGTATAGCACCGAAATTTCCGTCGCCAGCCCTATCACCGGTAAGACCTATGACCTTCGCTGTTCAATTGGATCAGATCGCCGCGGACTCATCTGCGGGAAAGACGGAGACAATAGCTTAAGTGTCATATACCGAGCCGAGGAACTCGATCGCTTCTGGACGGACCGCCTCGACGTAGTCGACGGCTCCCACTAGCATCTAGTGGGGTTCTGAAGGAATCGTGGTCTGTTGGCTATCCGCCGCCCCGCTATTCCCGTCTGCGCCGGAGTCTCCGTCGCCATTCCCTTGGCCATCGCCAGCATCGCCGTTTGAGTCACCTGGGCCATCTTGATTGCTGCCGTGCCCGTCCCCCGAATTAGGAGTGGAATTGGGGTCCTGGCTGGGGTAGCTAGGAACGGTCGGCGTATTGGTGGTCGTTGGTGTTGAATCTGCGTCCGTCGGTTCCGTTGGGGTACCGGTAGTTAGAGGATCTTCTGTAGGCACAGGCTCTTCAGATTCCGATGGTGTTTCGGAGGAAGATTGCGTATCGCGATCCTTCCAATAGTCCGGCGACAGCCAGCCGGCTTCCCCTTCCTCTGGGTTGCTTGCCGCGAGGATGAGCAGGCCAACGACAAGCAGGGCCGCCACGAGGCCAGTGGTGGAGGCACGCACGCGTCCGCCGATGGTGGAGACCTTTTGGAATTGGGTATTGGTCTGGATGGTGCGCCAGATCTTTCTGCGAGATTTATCATCGTCGTCTGCGGCATCTGCATCCGCTTCATCCGTGACTGCTTGTTCATCGACCTTGGTCTGAGCAAGCTCGACTTCCTCTGGAACCAGTTCCTCTTCTACCGTGGGGTCATCTACTGGCGTATCGGGGCGGGAGCCTTCCCCAGCGTCCAAGGCGTCTTTGGCCGACTGCGCCGCGGCATGCTTTGGGTCCGCAGGTTTCTTCTTTTTCTGTTCCTGCAGCTCATCAAAGTCGATGGCGGAGCCGTAGTGGTCCCAGAATTCCGAGAGCAGCGACGAGCGGATGGCGCGCTCCACGGACCACTGGCGGGCGGGATTCACCGTCACCATGATGCGGTAACCCACCTGCCACGGCTGGCCGGCAACCTGCGGGCTGACCAATTGGGTGGCGGGAAGGACCGTGAGCTCGCCGGCGACGTCGACGGAGATCTCTGGGGCTTTAATGGCGTGCTGCGAAATCTCTTTGACGCGGCTCGTAATCTCCGGCAGGGACTCGCCCTCATGCACTGGGACATTGATATTGACCACCGCGCGGGACCATTCCTTGGAATAGTTGGTCACCACGCCGGCGGAGCTATTGGGGATGGTCACCAACTCACCGCTAGGGGTGCGCACCTTCGTGGTGCGCAGGGTCAGCGTCACCACATCGCCTTCTACCCCAGGAATGCCGGCAAAGGAGACGTAGTCTCCCACGCCGAACTGCTTTTCCGTGAGGATGAAAAATCCGGAGAGGAAATCCGAAATCACGGACTGGGCACCAAAACCAACCGCAGCAGACACTATCGTCGCGGGTACCGCAGCACCCAGCGCCGGAACTCCGAGATTAGTCAGCGCGGCCGCGACCAATAGGAAGTACGCCACCGCTTGGACGATGTAGACCAATGCGCCGGTCAGAGCCAACCGCGCCTTCGTGGATTCTTCTTGCTCATCCAAATTATGTTCGATAATCCGGATGGCTAGGCGCCCCATGCGAGGCAAAAGAATGCCGATAATCACGAATGCGATGAGCGGCAAGCCGTGGTCAACGATGAGGCCCCACAGCTCAAAAAAGAAATACCTCAAGTTCATGGTTCAAGGATATGGCACCTAGCTGAGAAATTGATGCCAGTTTTCTGCCAGAAGTAAGAAGGAAGGAGTCGGAAGATGGGGCATCGGCAAGCAGATGCCCCGGGGCCTAGTCGCGCGATTGGTAGCGGTCCATCAGGCGATCAATCAGCTCATCAGTAAGCTTGTCATCTTCCAAAATCGTATCGAGCAGCCGCTGGGATTCCTCGCTGGAGGTCTGCTCCTCTTCCTCATAGGAATCGCCGCTAAAGTCCACGCCAAAGTCCATGTCCTCGGACTCCGCTGGCGCCGAGCTGAACTGATCGACGTCTGATTCGAAGGACTGCAAAAACTCGCTGGCCTCTTCCGCCGCATCCTGGCGGCGCTTGCCGGAACGCACTTCCTTTTCGATGCGCCGCTGCAGCGCCTCTTCCATCTGCCGGTGGCGCCAGGAGCGCACGCGGTGTGGCTCCAGCTTGCGCCCGACCGCCCGGCTCTTGTTTTCTGCCTTCTTCGCCAGCACCTTGACCTGCGCGGCCGTATCATTAATCGGCGCCCACTCCTGGTTCGCGGGCACGCGCCACCCGGCCCAAATGCCCAGCAACGCCAAGAAAATAGAGACCAATGGCCCCACGATCATGCCAACGGCCAACATATCGAAGTGGTTTCCCACCAGCACGATCACCGCACAGGCGATGGCCGGAATCACCGTGGGCTGATTATCGCCAAAGACGGCGGGCTCGCGCCCCATGGCGATATCGCGAATCATGGAACCGCCTGTAGCGGTAAACACGCCCATCATGATGCACGGAATCGGCGGCAGCCCATAGGTAATGGCCTTCACGGCGCCGGTACCGGCCCACAGGCCAGAGACCACGGCATCACCATGCGCCTGGATATAATCCCAGGTCTTTCCCTTAAAGTAGACAAAGCGCGCAATCAACGCGCCCGTAAACGCCAGGTAGAGGTACTCCGGCTCGCTCATCGCCGCCACGGTGCCGCGATTAATAAGCACATCGCGCACCATGCCCCCGCCCAGGGAAGAAAACATCGCAATGAAGAAAAACCCGATGATGTCATACCCGCGCTTGCGCGCAATGGTGCCGCCGATAATTCCCATCAGCAATACACCGCTGACATCGGACCAGCGATAGAGGGACTCAATGAGCGGATCTACTTCTGTCATGCCGTTTATTAGACTGCACTGCTCACCCGTGCGCAATTCGCCTGCCCACATGCACTACGGTGCTGTGCTTTCCTACTCAAATGCCCCTTCTATCTCTCCCCTACATTCCGCATAAAAGAGATTCTCGCGCTCTTGCCGGCGCTCCTGCTGGTTGGCTGCTCGTCCACCCCCGCAGACGACGAGCCCAGCTTCACCGATACCGCCCCGCACAGCACCAGTTCAGACAGCGGTACGTTTGCCGATGCCGACACCAATACTGATTCCACGGCTTCCGCTTCTTCTGCGCCTGCCGCACCTTCCAAGCTGCAGAAAGCAGAGGAAGACGATGACTCCGCGCTCGCTGCGCAGGTAGGCGGTATTTGTGGCATCCGCAATTACGCACAAATCATCGCCGACGACGCCACCGATTGCACCTTTGCCCTGGACATTTATAAGCATGCAATGGATGCCACATACAGGCTCGAAACCCCCGATCCGACCGTTACTGCAGCCTGGCAACGCGATATTACTGTGAAGGACCCAAACTCTGGTGAGAGCTACGATCTCCACTGCATCATGGCCACGAATCAAAAATCCGTCCATTACAGAAACCCAGACGACGCAAATATCGGCACCCGCATCGAGCTGACCGCTAGGCCGATTTTCTCCGAGCGCGTGCACACCGAATACTAAAAAAGAGGCGCCAGCACTGCTTGCCGACGCCTCCTTCTACCGTGGGGCCACCGGGGCTCGAACCCGGGACCGACGGATTATGAGTCCGGAGCTCTAACCGACTGAGCTATAGCCCCACACGGATGCCATGTCGTAAAATACGAAACTCCGCTCCCAAAAGATTAGTCAATAGCTCGCGAAAGACCAATTCTCGGCCCCTCATAAAATAACCCCAGTTGAGTGCGCAACGCCGTTTCACTTCGAGCGGCGCTGCCGGCACAATCCGGCTTTGCTCAATCGCAAACCAAAATTCGCGTCGGTGAACTTACGATGCACGGTTTTCTTTTTAAGCCAAGGCCTACGGGTATCGGAATTTAGGCACATAACTGCGGCTGCAGCCCATGTTAGAGCCTCAGTGAAGTAGAATTCTGCCCCTCATAGCCGAAGTGCTGCTCGTCGTTGATGGATGTCCTTTCGATGTGTTGATTACTAGGCCTAGCAAGAGATTCGGTTTATCAAATTAAAGAAAATTAATCCCCGCTCACGCGGGGAGCACAACCAGCCAAAGTCGGCGTCGCCAAAAGTAGTGGGTTCATCCCCGCTCACGCGGAGAGCGCACATTCATCGCCAGTGTCTACGTCAACGATTCTAGACTGCATTTTTCCGCCACTTCTGTACGAGCTGGACGGTCTCAACTGTGAGTGTAACCGCAGTGAGGGACATGACTACCCAGAATATTGGGGTATCCCCTAGAGTAAGCGCGATAAGCACGGCGATCACTATTAGTGCGCTTGAAATTTTAGACATGATGTCCATGATAAGTCCTTTCGAGGGTTGGTAGGCTCGTCCGTGCTCATGCGAGGAGCAGCTTTCTCTGTGCCTGCGCCAATGATTTTAAGCTGCATGATTTTTTCTTTCTAGCCATTGCTCGCGGGTGTCCAGAGCTAAGCAAACGGTCATGGCTACTAGCGCAGTGGTAGTAGCCCATGCTGGTGCTTTAGTGATGATGAATGATGCGCTGATAAGCGCGACGACGATTGTCATCTTTTGATTCCTTTCTGTACTTTGAGGGCGGCCTCCCCGCTCAAGCGGAGAGTACTGCTGTCAGTGGGCAAGATTGCGAGCGGTAAGAGGCTCATCCCCGCCCACGCGGGGAGCACCAGCCCGTGATGCCGGTTGCTCCGACCGGATGGGGCTCATCCCCGCTCACGCGGGGAGCACGAGCTGGACACGCTGACGGGGTTTGTCGCTCAGGGCTCATCCCCGCTCACGCGGGGAGCACAGGGTAGCGCGGTCATTGCAGACGGCTTTCTTGGGCTCATCCCCGCTCACGCGGGGAGCACGGGCATGGTCTGCAGCACTCTCCATGATGCGAGGGCTCATCCCCGCTCACGCGGGGAGCACATTTGGTCTAACGTGTAATGCTCGGCAGGAAGGGGCTCATCCCCGCTCACGCGGGGAGCACTTTCTGCTGTGTGGGGTTGGATTCGTGACAACGGGCTCATCCCCGCTCACGCGGGGAGCACTTCAAGCAGTGTCCCCTCGATGTCGCCGCCGTGGGGCTCATCCCCGCTCACGCGGGGAGCACTGCCCGAGAAGACTCGTAAGCTCTTAGACTGGGGGCTCATCCCCGCTCACGCGGGGAGCACCCCATCTTCCTGGACCAGAACGGCGATTCCATCGGCTCATCCCCGCTCACGCGGGGAGCACTTCAAGCAGTGTCCCCTCGATGTCGCCGCCGTGGGGCTCATCCCCGCTCACGCGGGGAGCACAACGGCACGGACCGCTCCAGGGAGATGAGTTGGGGATCATCCCCGCTCACGCGGGGAGCACAGAAGAGTTGTGCAGGTTGATGTACGCGTTTAGGGCTCATCCCCGCTCACGCGGGGAGCACACCCTGTCAAGGACGTGTTCGACGCGGTCGAACGGCTCATCCCCGCTCACGCGGGGAGCACGGTTTTTCAGCTTCCTGCTCTACCGGGGTGGGCGGCTCATCCCCGCTCACGCGGGGAGCACACTTGCTGAACAGCAGAAATTCGAGCCCTAACCGCATTTTACATACGACTTGTATTTTGGGGAAAGCTACTCTCGAAGCTCCACGCGGCCTAATATCCTCCCTTCTGTTTCTTATAAGAAATACGGTTACGTCGGGCTTGAGACCATCCAGTCCTTCGCTGTGGTTGCTTAGACTTAGCCGGTCGCGTCATCAAGGTAATCCCGTCAAAATCCGTAGGTTCCCAATGATGTCGGTGAGCCTTGAACTCCATTCCCTGCTCATTCGCGGCTGACTACACCAAAAGTGCGCGGCCATCTTTACAAAGCTCGGTTGTACGTTCCCAGAGCAAATCTCGTATACGAGCAGAGGGACGTCCGACGAACACACCGGGAGTCAGCTCTATGAGCCACTTGGACAGATCGCCGCGTAGTCCAGCGGGACAAGCAGTAATAACCAGCACCATCATGACAGCGTCTCCTCTTCTGCCCAGTTAAGACCCGAAGCGATCACTTCAAGTTCACTCCACAGCATTAGCTCGGCATCACTTACGAGCTCGTCATCTGGAATATCAAAAAGTGCCTTAAGATCTTGGACCATTCGCGGCATGAGGCGGCGTGAGACAACTTGATCCCGCACGAAACGACGAACTTCCACAGAGGGATTACCCTGTTGTGCTGCGACAGCATCAAATGCCGCTGGAATAGAAACCTCTGCTTTGTAAAGGTCAGCAATGTCGTAGACGAATGACCTATCGGTGCCTGTATGTACTATCCCCAAAGCAGGGATGAAGCCGAGCGCTGCAACGACAGCATGAGCAACTCCATATAGCGCGGCGCTGCCCGCAGTCAGAGCCTGGTTAATTGGGTCAGAAGAATCGAAATCATTGGGATCATAAGACCTCCGATTCCAATAGACTCCAGTACGCTCGGCTTCAGCAGCATAAATCCGCTTCATGCGTGCACCTTCGCGGCCACGCAGCTGGGACATCGTCAGCTGAGAAACGTCTTCTCCTGGAAACCGCATGGCATACATTCTGCGAGCCACGTCCAAACGCTTCCGCTGGTGAGAAACTACCTGCGCATGAATTTCAGCCATACGGGACGATTTCGCTGGTGGCCGACCGTGCGCATAGTACCGAACGCCGCGCTCACCTACCCAGAGGGTGGTAACCCCGGCATCGCCAAGCAAAGCCATGCCCGCGTAAGTAATCCTCGTTCCTGGACCAAGCAACAGTGCCGCCAATTGTGTGGCTGGCACATGTGCGACGCCGCGCTGGTCCGTTATCGTTAGTGAATTACCATCCCTATTGATCACGCAGCGCTCGGCGTACAAGAAACTGATTCGGTCTCCCATCCGGGACAAAGCTTGGCGGGTGACAGGGACTTCGCTCGGATTAGACATCAAGACCCCATCGGCCGAGCTAGAGTCATTAAGCCACAACCATAACCACGAGCTCTTCCTATCCCATGAGTAAGGGTGTGCCGAAGAGCCTCAGAATCTTTGACCTCCAAGGTTCCGCGGTATCGGGCTGTGGCGATACGCACACGCCTATTGCCATTTCCTTTCCGGAAATCCAACGTTTTTCGCTCAATAATCGCGGTTTCTTCTTCCACGGACCACCGAGAACGCTCATCGTCACTGACATCATCACCTTCCCGGGGGGCTAGTTCAAATCCGGCATTTTCTGCTCGACGATACAACCACTCCAGCTGGTGTTCCACGGACACGTGAGCCTTCACTTTGCCTCGCTTGCCTTCATTAGCCTGCGAATACGTTGGGTTGGCTACCAGCTCAAAGATCCATCTTTGCCCCTTAGTAAGGGAATTAAGCAGCCGGTCATACTCAACCGATTGTCCCGGCCTTGTATCCCACCCTGCTTGTTCCACAATCACATGGTCAGTCGGTTTTTCAGGCCCCACTACGTAGAGAGAATGGTGATGCGCACCTTCATCAAGGCGCCATAGAATACGCCCAGACTCTTGATCCACATCCGGTGGAAATGATGCGGCGACCGCCGCGTGCATTGCTTGTGGATTGGCGAGTAGCTTTCGCCCTTGACGCCGCTGAGGATTGATAAGAATTTTGGTTAACGTACTCATACATTCATCACCGCCTCCAAAAACGAATCTGGGCGCCGCTCATCGCTATCTAAGGGGTTTTCTACATTCGCAAATTCCTTTTGCACTACGGTGCGCCATGAATACTTCCGGTGCTGCGGATCAAAAGACTTCGGTACATCCTGGCAAGCCACGCCGGATTCTCCTGGGAGGGAGTCCCGGTAAATCGGCAGCGGTACTTCCCCACCACTTGATTTCATATACTCCTTGGTGGCGTGCCACGTGTCGTGCTCTTGTAATGCCGTAACCGCAGGCTTTTCAACCACACCAAGCACCACATTGGGCGGAGCCGGGCACGAACGTCGGCCCAAATAGAGCGGAAATACTGGTCGGTTTAGGTTCTCCGCAAAATTCTCGAGTTGCTCGCGATCCTCACTTTCGATTGCCGCAACGAATGCGGCATCTGATAGGAAATAGCGGGTGATGAGCTTTGCGGAAGCCTGTGGATCCTTTTGCCAGTTTTGCGCGGTTTGATAATCGCGCAAAAGGCTACCGGATTGGTCAACACGCACCGCGAACTTGAGGCCCGCCAAATCGGCCATATCTTCATCACGCCTGCGTCCTTCAGCCGCGGCTAGCATGCCAAGAACTCCTGACTTCGAGGGCAAAGACGAAGTTGCACGCGTAGCGTAGCGAGATTCCGTACCCCAAGACTGCATCGGCCCTTTAAGCAGCAACAACAATGATGCTGTCATAGTTTTAAGCCTCCTACTCCGAAAGCGCGGAAGACAACCGCTGCGAAAGCTCTGGCAGTGTCACTTCTTCAGCGATGTGTGCGAATGCCTGACGGGCCTCGCTCAACCCAACCACAAAGGCTGCCTTAGGCTGCAGCCCATAGTTTTCTTCAAACTCGGTTTCTTCTTTCGCCAATGCTTCGGCACCGGCGACGCGCAAGCTCTGACCGGTGGTCGGCTCTACTGGTTCTTCGAAGGCAGTAACCAGGCTAACCGGGCGAGTATCGCGAACCGCAATATAGATGAGCTCAGGCATTGTTTGGTTGGCAAAGGTATTGATTTTGCCCGTGGGCATGGACTTGATGAATGCATCAACGAAGTTCACTGCGGCTTGCTTTGCGTTTTCTGCCGAGTCAAGATTTTGCGTCAATCCATCCAGGTTCACCGTGGCATAGCGGTACAAGGTTGACGACATCATTTGTACAGTGCCAATCATGCCTGCACCAGTTTCTTCGCCTTCCTCGGCCAAGTCATCGACCGCGGTGAAATAGTCGAATTCAGGCGCGCTGGCATGAATTCCCAGTGCATGCGCAACCTGTACTGCGGCATCGACGTTATAAGCAGCATCATCGGCAACCATGCGCCCAAACAACGCCATATCTACCGAGTGCTGGGTATCAAGGATCTCCAGGGCATCCTTCTTCTTAATCTTTTCACCGTCGGCCGCAATAATCGCCTCCGCGGCACGTTCAATCTGGTGTGGGCTCAAGAACAACAAGTATTTGGTCTGCGGATACTGCGCTGCTGCTAGTTCTTCTTCGGTGGTTTCCTCGGAATCTTTCAGCGCCTTGATACGCTTCGCGTCCACTTCCGTCTTAATTCCTGCAGCTTTGAAAAGCTCAGCAACTTCCTTTTGAGCTCGCTCTGCATCCCAGCCCTCGTGTTCTTGAACCTTACGCGCGATCTTCTCTGGAAGCCGCTTCGAGCGGTCCCCCACAGATTCAGCATCGATTTCAGATTCAAAGTACTTGCGGATTGCACGCTTCCATGCCTGCGAAGAGACTCGCTGACGTGGCACGCCGCCATAAACGGCAGACTTAGGCGCCCCGGTGTCATCACGGTTGATCAGAGAAGGCGGAAGAGTCTGCAGAGCGTGAATATCGATGGTCAAAGCCATTGCGAAAATTCCTTTCTAGAATGTGAGAATTGATTTTAAGAAGTCGGTTGGTTCTGGGCGGACGCATAAGAACCGAATGCGAAGTCACGTGCCCATTTCAATAGCACGCCTTGTCGTTGCGTATGCGCTTTTTGAGTAGTGCTTTTGCTGCCTAGAACCCGCAGGTCCTGTGCAAATGCACCGTAGTCAAACCCCAAATCTTCCCCGCGCAATAGCGTTACCAAGGAACGAATATGTATGAGGCGGGAAGCCTCATCGGAAGATACGAGCATCGCATCAAAACGCGGTTTCGTGGATTGTGACTGACTGTGCGCATAGAAACGACCGCAGGCCCGTGCGAAGCTTTGGCCTTTAATATGTGCTTCAGTGCTAGCGCTTTGTAGATGGATACCTAGCATCGTCATGGCTTGAAAGGCCGCGAGCTCTGATGCAGATGGTGCGGCGCCCTTTCCCATCTCTTGTTCACTCAATGCAGGCTCCAATAAAAGGAGGACCTCTTCAAGTGCCACGGGATGTTGTTCAAGACGTACCGCAGAATACTTACGCAATTGGGCTAGGACTGCACGTGCTCGCGCTTGTTTATTGTGTTGTGGCGAATGCAAATAATCATTCTGCAGCGCCTCTGCGGTACGCGCCACGGAGGTTCGCAAACGCGGGCCTGTGTACTCCGCAGCAGTTTCTGCCTGCGGATGACTGGTGTCATGCATGGGCAACACCTTCCTTCATAGGTGAGCTAGGATTCTGATTTCGTGTGGACTTGCCTGTTAACGGCAGGTTCTTATCAAAACGCCGCTGTAGCTGCTGAAAAAGGGATCCAGCTGAGACAATTCGACCCCTTCCGTCTTCTCCTGCGTCTACTTCCCTGCCGATAATCGCCTTCATCCCGGCGCCGCGCAGCAGTTCCATTGCGTGGGAGACAGCTACTGATCGAACTCGTTCCTGCCAGTTGATCTGAGCGCTGTCTGCATTTTCAGCAGAAATGGTCTGCATCCACGCAATAAACTCCGGCTCTAACTGGGCGTAAAACCTGTCCTTAGACTTAACGCCGAATTCATAATCATCGCCCGCGGCTACCTGCAGTTGACCTTCAAACCAGCCCAAGCTCACGGCTGTTTCATAGGTCTTTTGGGCGGCAGTGCGGACAGCGTTACGCGCTTGCCTGCCAAGATCATCTTCGCGCAATACCACTAGGGGAAGCCCGATCGTGGTGCTGAAAGTAGTGGCTACTGAAGATTCCTGTGGTCCGTATTCCATCGAAACCAAAGCAATATCAAAGGCGCCTTGGTTTAGGTATCCATCAACGTCAAGCGCAGCGAGATTGCTGAGATTGGCTGGTCGCTTCGGAGCTTTTACCTTCTTCTGGTCAAAGCCTGGGTCGTCTTCGACGGCAACCAACGCATCAAGTGCACGCCACATGGTCTGAGTGGAATCATATGGACGCGCGTAGTAAGCATCTTGGCCGGCCTTCGACTGGTTGGGGCTATACCGATACGGCGTCATAGGATCATTCATGACATTCTTTCCCGCATCCGGAATGCGATCACCATTCGATACGAGGACGCGAGTAATCTGGCCTTCTTCAGCTACTAGGCGCACTCGTCGTGCCTGCCAAGTCGCCAAATCAGCCGCGCCTTGGGGCACAGCACCAAGCTTGTCATCTGATCCACGGCGCTGCGCAGCAGTATCGGGTTCTCTTTCCCATACCGGTTTATCCAGCTCAATTGGGTTAGTTCCCTGCTCCGTCATAACAGCTGCCATAGGAGTATTTAACAAAAGTGTTTCTAAGAGGCCTTCAGTACCAAGTACTAAAGTTCCGCCCGTTCGACCAGTCCAACCTGTGCCGATGGGATAACCTCGACCACCCTTTACACGAGGGTCTCCTACTGCGCCGGTTTTAATACCGGAATAATCATAAGCCTGCAGGTGAAGTAGCCATCGGGCAGCCTCATCTAGAGGGATCGCCCGCCGACCCTCAGCCGTGCGCATCGTGAAATGATCATCAGCGGCTTCTGGAACTATATAGGAAATCGGTCGAGTCTCATTTTTCTGCGAGTGAAGATCCGCCACCTGCATGAAAGGAACAGTGTCAGAGAGTAAGTCGAATCGGTCTCTAAAGGCATCAAGATAATCTAAAACAACTTGGTCCCGCTTCGTCTCGCTTAATTCTTCACGCTTTTCCGCGAACCATTCGCCCCAATCAAAGCTGGAACGTTTCCGCCTTCCGCCTGCTGCTTCTGCTAATTCTTGCGCATGAGCGCGCCAAAATATAGCCAATAACAGTCTTATGACCGCATAATCCTGGGTCGGTGAATCGCCCACAATTTTGTGGGCATCACCCTGTCCAGAAAATATGTCCCGGATGCTCAACGCTTTGCGATTATCCGCACTGTCCATGCACAAAATCCATGGCTCATCGAGCAGGTTAAAAGTTTCTGTATCAGTCATTATCTTTCGCCTCCTTTCTTTTAATAGTGAGTTGTTGGATGATGTGTCTGCCCCTAGTAAAAGGAGGTGCTCTCAGCCTAACTAGTGCCTCGGACATATCACTCACGTCCATCACTCATAATTTCGATTCCCAGCTGGCTCGTATACTGCAAAACAAAGCGTCCTACCTGCGTCTCTCCCTTTTCATTTAGCGGCAATGCCAGTTGTCCCCGCAGTAAATAATGTGAACCCCACTCGGCCGGTGTTGCCCCTTCGAGATCATCAACCACCGCGTTGAAGTCCCAGTCATAGCGGGTCATTCGCACAGGTAGCCGCACTGTACTAGACGCAAGATGAAAGGCCAGCCTATACGGAATATCGGCAGCCTCTATGACCTCTTCATCCCAACCCCACGGGCGATAGCCGTAATCAGTCTCGATGATGGGGATCACCTCAACACTGGGCTCTGCGTCACGGACTTGAGCTGCGCCTTTAATCTCGGCATCGTCTGCGGAATCATCCTGCAGCCGTGCAAATAGAGCGTCCAGGCCATTGGTACTCCACGGATCCGGCAATCGGAACGTTGAGGACGCTGAATGCGCTGTCGATTCCTCAAAATCACGCGTCGCAATGGCCTCTTCCCATGATTCGTTCCACGCCTCTGGCGGCTTAAAGTTGCGATCATATGCAGCTGCTACAAGCGGAGCGATGTCATCTGGACGGCGAATCTTATTTGGCAAGACGGCATAGGTTGATAGCAATATCGCACGGCCGTAAATGGCCTCGGCACCTGATTCAAATTCCGGAACTGTTGAGGAAGTTTCTATCCCGCGAATAACAACCTTGGGCTCGCGCAGTTTTTCGGGTCGATCGCTGGAAGGACGCGCGTGGCGGTGCAGCCTCCCAATGCGCTGAATAAGCAAATCCATAGGTGCGATATCAGTAATCAGAGCGTCGGCATCAATATCCAAGCTTTGCTCCGCCACTTGAGTGGCCACCACAATTTTTTGCTTCGGCCGGCCTGCTCCCCTGTGTGTATCCGGGCCAAGGTGGCGCCGTAACGAATCCTCTTTTTCTACACGTTCCCAAGCCACAAATCCCGCGTGATGAAGCTCCACGCAATCACCATAGCTTTCGGAGAGTTCCGAATACGCTGCCTGAGCTCGTGCGATAGTATTGCAAATAATAAGAACGCACCCTCCATCCACGAGCCATTCCTTGAGAAGTTCGTGCAATGAATCTTCGCCTTCCGCCAGGAAATTGATGGTAGTTTCAAGGTCTGTTGGAGACGCTGGGACCTCTAGGGAACGGATTTCGTCTTCTGTCGCCACAGTGATTAATGGGTAGCCAGCCGGCTCTTCCTCTGGCCATTGACCGTCGGAGTACGCACTGACCAATGCGCGCCGCTTGTCCGCCGGCAACGTGGCGGACATGACGATGACGCTGGCACCATAAAATCCCAACCATTCGATGGCACTCCGGAGGTAATCGGAAGAATAAACGTCAAAGGAATGGACCTCATCAAAAATTACTACTTTGCCTGCCAGGCCAACATGTCTCAGCATGGAAAACCGCTGCTGTAGCGCCATCATGAGCACTTGGTCAACGGTACCCACCACGAAATTGGAAAGAATGCCGAGCCGCCGTCCCGACATCCACTGCGATGCAACAACGTTGCCGCCTTCTTCTTCGTAACGGTTGATTCCCGTAAATTTTAAATCCGTATAAGGCTTGGCCAATGCATTTTTGGAATGCGCGAGGTACATCGATCGAACCGAATCTGTCGTTATGTTTCGACTCCATTCGATGGTCCTTTGCAACAGGCCATTCGCGGTGGCCATGGTCGGAGCGGCAATAAAGATTCCTTGTGCTCCACTTCTCGCCGCAAGCACCTCCGCTGCTGCTAAGGCGGCTTCGGTTTTTCCTACGCCTGTTTCAGCCTCTAGGACTATGAGCGCTGGCTCATTGATCGCACTGGCAGCCTCTACCATTTTCTGCTGTACTTGTCGCGCCTTAAACTCGGCCGGCCACCCAAACGATTGCCGGAATTGCTCGTCGATGTCTTGATGCAATCGAGTTTCCGGTTCCCAAGGCGAGGTCAAGTCAATGAGCTCCGCAGCCCGTCCCACTCGGTCTAGTTGAGTTCCCTGCACGCGTAAGCCGAAAGCCTTTTCATTGGAAGCAATCCAGTCCGCCATAACCACTAAACCGGTAAGCATTTGGGCAGCTGCGGGCGAGACTTTCGGCAGCTTGGCAAAGACCTGCGCAAGCTCATTTTCCCCACAAAGTTTTGCCATGGCATCAAGAAGTTCGCCATGAACCATTCGCCACGCCGAAGGGTAATCTTGAATCAATTCTCGGACCGCTTTATTCGGCCCGCTTGCGGCACCATGATGAGCATTGACAACTGCGGCTACAGAGTTAGCCTTTGGCAGGGTAAGTCCCTGTTCTTCAAGCCAGATTGCTAAAATTTCACCAGAGGCAATACCATGCGGAAGCTTGGACATATTCGCCTCTGAGGCGCTCAATTCGATATCCAATCCCGCGTCGCTAACGGCGTGGACCAAATGCGCAACGTCACTGCGGTCAAGAAGAAGCCGCTGGAAAGTCTTAACACCTTTTCCAACATCATGGGCCCCAGCAAGAAAGACGTAGAGAACTTCTATATCCGTCTCTGAGACACGCAACTCGGCTTTCAGGAACTCCTTTACTGAACGAGAAAGCCAAGAGTTATACACCAAGGATGCAGCACATGCGGAATCAACCATATGTTGTGGCAGGTTGAGATGGTCTAAACCGTCACCCGATTTCGCCCACAAGCTCCGCGCCTGCTGGCTGCGTTGACCAGCCCAACCATCTGCACGAGTACAAAAATCCACTGTCTTCGCTGGCAATTTCATGGTTCTATCTCCACTACAGGCTCACCTAGTCCACTTTTTATGGTGAACTGGAGTTATTAACTAATGATTTAAGACTATACCACGTTTAGCACTAACATGTTGCGATTTTTGAAATCGTCCTAAAATCTTCATCACTTTTTGCGGTAAGATTACAGGAGGCGAAATGCCAAACTCCCAGCTAGCACTGGGATGAGCCCATGTTAGTGCTCATTTGAATAGTCAATTGACTAGTTCCCCGCGTCAGCGGGGATTATTTTCTACCTGCATCCTTGCGGTGGATTGAGCACACCAGCCGATCCAAGCGCTGCCCCAAGGTACTTCCCCCGGAAGGAGCACCCACTCCTCCGGCACGGGTTGAGTAGGCCTGCGGCGCACACTTGAGACGTTCCACCTTGTCCTAGCGTACCCTTTCACTTCTTAGGTCGTTGACCTGGAAAAACACCGTTAGCAATTCTGAGTACAATCGGCGACTGTACTCACTACTAGTACGAAAATGACTTTAGAAAAGGAGTAATCATGGACGCCCTTTACGCCACTGAAGCACTCGCTACCGGAGAAGGCCGCGACGGCCGCGCCGTAGTGCAAAATTCTGACCTTGACTTCAAGATGGCCACTCCGAAGGAAATGGGCGGCGATAGCAACGGCGCCAACCCAGAGCAGCTGTTCGCCGCTGGTTATGCCGCGTGCTTCCACTCTGCCCTGCAGGCGGTAGCTCGCAGCGAGAAGACTGAGTTGGGCGATTCCTCCGTGGGCGCCCGCGTGTCCATTGGCAAGGAGGGCGAAGGCTTCAAGCTCGCCGTTGAGCTCGAGGTCATCATCCCCGCCCAGGAACACGACAAGGCACAAGAGCTTGCCGATGCCGCCCACCAGGTCTGCCCCTACTCCAATGCCACCCGCGGCAATATTGACGTCAACGTCACCGTCGCGCAGGACTAAGCAAGACTAGTACAGTCTCTTAGTCCTCGGCCCGCAAGGGCCACCATGCGCGGGTGGATCCACTGATTCGAATAAGTGAGTCAAACTACGCTGCATGTGTCCGGCGTAGCTGGCAAAATCGAATCATGTCTGTTGAAGCTCGCGCCCTTTCACTGCGGCGGTTATTACATGATTCCGCGGCAGTGCGGCTGCTGGCGGCCGATAATGCCCCGGTGATTCTGGCACTTATTGCTGAGTATTTTCCCCGCGGCACTCGGGCGCGGCCGGCGGCAGAAGTATATGAGCTGATGGTCACCGATTTTGAGGTGCTTGCCAGTGAATTCTCAATGCCGCGCACACCGCAAAGTTATTGCAATGACTGGGTGAAAGCTGGTTGGCTAGTCCGTAAATCTGGCAAGAGCTCGCGCGGGGAAACGTTGGAACCGAGCGAGGAAGCACTGTCCGCGCTCGAGGCCGTTGAGCGTTGGGAAACGCCGGTTACTACGGTCACGGCATCGCGCGTGGAATCTATCGGCTCGGCGCTACAACGCTTGGCGCGGGATACAAATGAGGATATTTCGAGCCGCGTCGCCAGCTTAGAGGCGGAGCGAGACCGCATTGACCGCGAAATTGAAAAGGCCCACCTGGGGCAGTTTGAACGACTGACTGCGGCAGAGACCGAGGAGCGCGTCCAAGACGTGCTGAACATGGCCATGGCGGTGCCAAGCGATTTCGCCAGGGTGCGCCATGAGCTTGAAGCCCTCAATCACCGATTGCGCCGACAGCTTTTGGATCCAGAAGGTTACCGCGGTGAAGTGCTCGAGGAAATCTTCAGCGGCGTAGACCACATCGCGGAATCGGACGCTGGGCGCAGCTTCCGCGGATTCTATTCCTACCTCATGGATAGAGAACGCAGTGCGTGGCTGGATCAGTGGATTAAGCAAGTTTTAGAAAGCGAGGTCGGCCAAAAACTGGCGCCAGAGAACCGTCGGCAGCTGCGGAATCTCTTCCGCGATATGGAAGAAACGAGCTTCGAGGTCAATCAGACCATGACTGGCTTGGCACGCAGCTTGCGCAACTATGTCTCTTCGGAACAATTCGCAGAAGACCGGCGCATGATTGAGCTACTGCGTGAGGCGCGAGGCATGGCCATTGATGCAGCGCAGGCATCGGAGCTGAAAGCCTTTCACCGCATGGAAACACCCCTGCAGCGCATCGGCATGTCCATTCATTCCGTATCGCGCATCCACTTGGCCAACCCGGGTCGGGAGGTCGTGGAGGAAGCACCGGAAGCCTTCCAGCCGGGACAGGAGAATGCGGAGGCGTTGTATGAGCTGGTGCGCGAATCAGAAATTGATTTTGAGGAATTGCATGGGGCGATTCGCGGGGCCGTCGGCAAGGCGGGTCCGTGCACGATTGGCCAAGTATTGCAGGCGTACCCGCCCACGCAGGGCCTGGCCAGCGTCGTGGGATTGGTACACATTGCGGACCAGCACCCACTACCGGCGCTGCATGATGCGCACGAGAAGGTCACCTGGACCGAAGAAGATGGGACCATTCGCGCGGCGTATATCCCTACTATGTATTTCGATAGCACCACCGTTGAGGAGTTGTAGTGAGCGCTACTGATAATCACCGCGTCGATTCGGCGCATGAGCCCCCGCTGTGGGAAAGCGATAAAGGATCGCTGACCTATAACTCGCGCCGCGCGTTGGTGCAGCTGTTGAAGGGGCCGCTCGTGCGTGCGCACAAGGAACCTGTCTTATGGTCCGCCATCATCTCGGACGAAGACAACCTGCGCGCCCGCCTGCATGAGGTATTCCTCGAGCTGGTCGTCGATGAAGCAGAAGGGTTTGCGTTTACCCGGATGGTAGAAGAGGAAACGCTGCCCATTCCGCAGGTGCTGCGCACGGATAAGCTCAAGCACATCGATACCGCCATCCTGCTGAACCTGCGCCAGGAACTTGGTTTAGCGCTGCCCGGTGAACGCGTGATTGTGGATGTAGAAGACCTCCGGGAGGGAATTGGTTACGTACGCGCGGTTGATAACCGCGATGAAGCCGGGTTCAATAACCGCTTCAATGCGGCGATTAAACGCATCCGCAATGAATACTCTCTGCTCAGCGCCACCGAGACAGAGGGGCGCTACGAGGTTTCACCCGTCTTGCGCCAGCTTTTCGATGCCGCCACGGTCACCGCCATCCGGGATGAATACGCCCGCCTCGCAGAAGCCGAAAGCGACCAGGAGGAGGCTTCCGATGACTAACCTGTATCCAGGCCAATTCCGCATCAGCCGTATCCAGCTCATTAACTGGGGTACTTTTCACGGCTATTTTTCCATCCCGGTAGCCCGCAAGGGCTTCCTCATCACCGGCGGATCCGGTTCGGGCAAGTCCACGCTGCTTGATGCGATGTCGGCAGTATTGGTGCCGCAGAAGGACCTCAAGTTCAACGCGGCATCGCAGCAGGACCTCGGTCGGCATAATGGGCGCAACCTCGTCTCCTATATTCGCGGGGCGTGGCGGCAGCAAGAAAATGCGCACACGGGTGAAATCGCCCCGGAGTATTTGCGTGAGGGCGCAACAAACTCGGTGGTGGCGTTGACCTACGATAATGGGTCTGGCACGCAGCACACCCTCATCGCCATCTTCCGCCTCAACGGCGGTGAAAATTCGGTGAGCCAGATTAAAAGGCTCTATGGGGTGGTGCAGGGAGATGAGGACATCGATAAGCTCAGCCCCCTACTCACCCGCAGCCTGGATACCCGCAAGATTAAGGCCATGTACAAGGGGCCTGGAGCGTCATTTACCTCGACGTACACCACGTTTGCGGATCGCTTCCGCAAACGCCTGGGCATCAAGAGCGAACAGGGGCAGGTCCTGCTGCACCGCACGCAATCCGCCAAATCTCTATCCAGCCTGGACCAGCTCTTCCGGGACTATATGCTGGATACGCCGTCTACCTTCGAGCGGGCAGAGGAGTCGGTGGAGCAATTCGAAGATCTGCGCCAGGCATACCTGCGGGTAGAGGACGTCAAGGCCCAGATTGAGACGCTGGCTCCCCTGCCCCAATTACACTCCCAGCGCACCACTGCGGAGGCGGATAAGCACAGGGCCGAGGCGATGAATGAGGCGCTGCCGGCGGTGCGCGCCCGCTTGGTGGCAGAAGAACTGGACTATCGCATCCGCGCGCTGACCGCCCAGCAGGCAGAGGCACACTCTGCGGCCGAGGCGCTCGAAGCAGAGGTCACGCACCTTGACGATGCCGAGCGCCGCGCCGCCGTAGCCATCTCCCAACTCAGTGCCGGCGAGCTGGCCGCCCTAGAAGCCAAAATTGAAACCGCGGAGAAGGAAATTGAGCACCGCTCCAAGGAGTTCCACCACCTTGCCGCTGCCGCCGACCAGTGGACCGATCACTTTGAGCTCAGCCCGCACGGCTTCGCCGAGCTGCAAGCAAATGCCCGCCTGCGCATCGCGGACTTCGAGGCTGACTCGGCCCAGCTTACTGAGCAGCAGCAAGAAGCCGGCGTGGCCGCCCGCGATGCCGCGACAGCATCCGCGTCCTTAGAAAGTGAGCTGCACTCATTTAGCTCGCGGCGCACCAATATTGATAAGGCCCTCGTAGAGCTGCGCACCCAACTCGCGCGGGATACTGGCTATGCCGAATCGGAGCTTCCCTTCGCTGGAGAGTTACTGGATATCGCCCCGCAGCAGGCGGAGTGGGAACCGGTGATCCAAAAATTGTTACACGGATTCGCCGCCACCCTGCTCGTTCCTGAAACCGCGCGGGAAGCCATTAACCAGTGGGTCAATTCTCGCAACGTGGGCACCCGGCTCGAGTACCGCACTATCCCGGAGTTTGCACCGGCGCCCGCGCCCGCGCGCAGCCCGCAACAGCTCATCCACAAATTGGAGTTCCAGGATCACCCTATGGCGCAGTGGGTGCGCCACCATATTTCGAGCCGTTTTAACTACGAATGCGTCAACTCGGTGGCCGCGCTCGAACAGGTAACCAAAACCCCAGCCGTCACGCGCGATGGCTTGGAAAGCCGGCCCAAGGATAAGGATGGATCGACGCGCTTTATCAAGGATGATCGCACGCGCTTTAAAGGCACGCGGTGGTACCGAGTAGGTTCCACCAATACCGCCAAGATTGAGCTCCTGCGTTCCCAATTGAATGAAGCGAAAGCCACTGCTCGTGCCATGGCCAAACAGGTCCATGAACTCAACCGAAAGATGGATATCTTGCGCACACAACGCGATAAAGCGCAGCGCGTACTGGAGACTAAGTTCCAGGATATTGATACCGCTTCCGCTAAGGCGCGCAAGCGCGATTTGCAAGCACAGTACGATTCTTTGGCTTCCTCCCCAGAAGCGCAGGCCTTAGCCACAGCACACGAACAGGCAAAGGAAAAACTCACCGCCGCCCGCGCCCAACTGAACGAAGCACAAAAACACCTCGGCAACGTGGAAGGCGAGCTGAACCGCTCCACCCAGCGGCGCCAAAGCATCGGAACAGTGCCCACGGTGGCGGATCAGGGCATCGCCAAGGCAGTCGAAGAGGCCCTGCACAAGGGCAGGAGAAAACTCACCATCGATGACATCGATGCCCGGCGCGATGAGGTGCAGGCCAGCCTGCAAGAAACCGCGCGCAGGGCCGCGCGCTGCATCGAGGAGACGAATGCCAAGATTGTATCCGTCCTCCACAAATACCTATCGCAGTGGCCGGCGGAAGCGGCGGATTTGGAGCCGCAGGCGAGCTTCGCCGGCGAGGGCATGGAGAAGCTGAAATTCCTGCGCGCGGACCGCTTGGCGGATTTTCGCGCCCAGTTCTTGGAGCTGCTCAATGGCACGACGGTGCAAAACCTATCGCACCTCGCCTCTTCGCTTCGCCATGCCCGTAGCGATATCGAACAGCGCATGGAGTTTATTAATAAGTCCCTGGAGCGCACGCCCTTCAATGGGGACCGCACCCTGCGCATTGATGTGAAGGATGCCCGGGGTCAGGTGGTGCAAGACTTCCAGCGGGATCTCGATGCCGCAACGTCCCATAGCCTGGCGGAGATTAGCGCCGATGAGCCCGAAGCTGCGGTGGCGCGCTACCACGCCTTGGACAAGATTCTCAGCCGCTTGGGCTCGTCTGAGCCGGAGGATATTCGGTGGCGCAACCTGGTCCTCGATACCCGCAAGCACGTCAGCTTCGTCGGCCGCGAGTGCTACCCCGATGGCACGACCGCGAATACTTATCAGGATTCCGCCTCTCTTTCCGGCGGCCAGGCCCAAAAGCTGGTGTTCTTCTGCTTGGCTGCGGCGTTGCGCTTCCGCCTGGCGGAGCCGGATCAGGACGTTCCCACCTACGGTTCCATCATTTTGGATGAGGCCTTCGACCGCGCCGACCCAGCCTTTACACGCACCGCCATGTCCGTGTTTGCGTCCTTTGGTTTCCACATGATTTTGGCAACGCCATTCAAACTCATCCAGACGCTATCGCCGTACGTGGATGGCACCATCGTGGTCAATTATGACGAGCCCATTATCCAGGGCCGCCCGCAGGCGCGTACGGGCTATTCGCTTATCGATGCCACCACCTATTCCCAGGAATCCCCGGAGTCCCCCAATGCGGATGCCTAGTGACCTGCACACCCATGCGGAAAAATACCTGCGCAAGCACTTTGCGGAGGCTTTGTCGACTCCGGATTCGCTGAGCATCGACTGGCCGCTGCACCCGCCCACGGCCGCCAACGCCGCGCGCGATGTCCCCGCCACCCAGGAGTTCATCCGTGCCTGGCAGCGCTGGCCGCACCAAGAAGAGATCCACTACGAACAGCGCAATTGGTCCCGCACAGGCCTAGGCACCAATTCCGTTCCCACCCGCGCGGTCCTTACCGGTGCTCCCCGCATCGCCGCGGCCGCAGGCCTCAGCGCCGAATACTCCCGCGCGCTACAGCGCGCACACGACATCGCCGGGATCTTCCCCGACTCCCCTGCATTCGCCGACGCCGTGTACCGCACCTATGCCCAGTGGAAAGACCTTGACACATACGATCTGCGCTGCTTGGCACCATGCTTGACCTGGCTGCGCGCCCACCCGGACTCCGGCGAGTGGGAGCGCGCCGTTCCGGTCGAAGCTGTGGATGGCAAGTGGATAGGCACCCACCGCCGCCTGCTGCTCGCCCTGCTTTCGCCCTTCGGCATCACGGATTTGGGACTGCGCCGCACCGACGCCCGCCTGCGTCTGCGCTACCTCAACCACGCCCCTGCGCTGTCCGATATCGAGGTTCCCCTTTCCCAGGCTGGACCACTCTTTCCCACCGCGCCCCCGCGCGTTCTCATCGTAGAAAACAAGCAGACCTTCCTAGCCCTGCCCCTGCTTTCCGATGCCGCCCCACCCACCATCGCCATCCTCGGCGCCGGCAATGCCGCCCGCCAACTTCACGCCCTTGCCTGGCTCCACGATGCCGAAATCACCTACTGGGGCGACCTTGACGCCGCCGGCTTCAGCATCCTCAACGGCGTGCGCGCCCACTTTCCCCACACGAAGTCTCTCCTTATGGATACCACCACCGTCACCGCGTTCCGCCACCTCGCGGTCCCCGATCCTGGTGATGGCTCCGCCATGCTTAGCCACCTCACCACCGAAGAGCAGCGCGCCTATCGCCTCCTCTTCACCGACGGCAAGCTACGCATTGAACAAGAACGGATTCCATTCGCGCATGCCACTGACGCGATTCAATCTACGTTTCAACGCTAGGTTCTAGGTTGGGCAATCTCATCAGAGGACGCAACCCATTGCGAACCCAGTTTCGGGATCTCGCTCCTATCGTCCGTTCTAGAAACTCTAGAGATCTCGCTCTCTAACTAGATCCTCGACCTACAATATTTGAGGGTCCCCGCCAACCAGGCAGGAACCCTCAAACCGCGTGTGACCACGCCTTTGCTAGTAGCAACAAGCCGTCTTCTCCGAAGCGGACTATCACCTCTGATAGTTGCTACCGTATTCTTCTTTCTCCGCAGCAGCAAGACGTACGCGAGTAAAATTACCTGTTGAGCCCCTCGGCTAGTAAAACCTTGCGGCGGCGTCTCTATCTCTCATTGCATCGCGGTCCACTCGATGTCCTCGAAGCCCCAGTCGGTGAAGTGGCAGGTGATGGTCTCGGTGGCATCGATAAGCGCGTGCTCCATTGTCTCTTCATCGTCACCAGTAACGGAGAGCTCGAGTATCACTGAAGTATCTTCTTCGTCCAATAGCTCCACATCCAACGGGCCACCATCACCGAGGCCCGACTCAAAGCGCGCAACCCAATTATCGCCGCCAAAGAAACCGGAATCATTTAAGGCGTACTTTTCTTCCAAGTCCCATATGGCTTCAATAATGTCCCAGTTGCCGGTAATCGCAGCGGATAGCTCGGCGTCACGCCCGTACAGCACCAGCTCGCGGAGCCACGAATAATCAATGATGAAGCTGCTCATAATGCCTGCCAGTGTATGCGACGAGAGCCCACTCTCTGAACGCACTCACTGTGAGTTTTGCTTATAAACTCAGCTGTTTAAGTTCGGTACAGAGAGCATCGATTTGCGCCCGCGTATGGGTTGCCATGAGGGTGACGCGGAGTATCGCAGCGCTTCGCGCAACAGTTGGCCACCGGATTGCAGGGACGATAAATCCGTGCCCCAGCAGTGCGGCGCTAGCGTCCATCGCGGCGGCCTCATCGCCCACGTGCACAGGGATAATCGGCCCTTGCTTTGGCGTAGTACCGCGTGTGTTGTGCCAATAAGCAATATTCTCCTGCAGTTGGCTAACCAGGCTGGGATCAGACTCAATGAGTTTTAGCGCCGCAAGCACAGCGGCAGAGGTGGCTGGCGTGGGCGAGGTCGAAAACACGAAGGACCGGGCTTGTTGCCGCAAGAGCTGCGCCACCGGCTTACTCGTTGCAACGAGCCCGCCTTCAGCACCAAGCGCCTTGCTAGCGGTAATAAGTTGGATATCGGGCTGGACGCCGAAATATTCTGGGAGGCCAAAGCCGCGGTCACCGACGGTGCCGAATGAATGAGCATCATCGACCATAAGCCAGGCGCCGTATTTGCGCGCCACCCGCGATAGCTCAGGCAAGGGTGCAAGCACCCCGTCCATGGAAAAGAGGCCATCGGTAATAACCAAGGCATACTTGGTGGTCCTGTTAGCCAAGGCATCTTCCACAGCGCAGGTATCGCGGTGCGCCGTAACGAAGAGGGAGGAGCCACTCGCCTTTGCGAGCCGGCAGCCATCGATGATGCTGGCGTGGTTGCGCGCATCGGAAATAATGGTGAGCTCGGGCGAGGCCAACGCCTGCAACGTCGATAGATTGGCCTGATACCCGGTGGCAAAGAACACCGAGTCTGGATACCCAGTCAGCCGGGCCGCAGCAGCCTCTACCGCAACGTGTAATTCAGACGTACCGGTGGTCAGTCGCGAGCCGCCTGAACCTGCGCCGTAGTGATCAACGCTGTCCTTTACGGCGCTTTTAATCTCCGGATGCTCTGCCAGGCCCAGGTAATTCGACGAGCTAAAGAGCACCGCGTCTTTGGCTGTCTTCCCGGCGGCCGTCCGCAAGGAGCTTTCCGGCACTTGTCCACTTCCAAAAACCGAAGGGCTGCGCCACAGGCCGTCTTCTCGCCACTTGTCCAGGCGCGCAGATGCGACTTGTTCTAGGCTCTCGTTCACTTTTCTGCCCCAAAATCCACGAGTACGGCGCGGTTTTCCAGATAATCAATCAACGCTTCAATATCGGCGCCTGGTTTGATGATGAAGGCCCGCGCTCCCTCATCCGATCCAGGCTCTTTAATGCGTGGAAGGCGGTGGTACGTGTCATCTATGCACACGTAACCGGTGGTATAGGCCGGGTCATCAGACACACAGACCTCTGCTAGAACATCGGGGTGCGCGGCTACCTTGCTCGCAAGAACGATGGCCTCACGGGCCGCGTCCTTGCCTTTGAAAGCCGCGTCTTGAGCATTGTGCGCGTCCATGTGGCTCACGCGGACGCCGCGCTGTGCGTCTGGCTCGCAGCGCTTACCTGTATCGGCTGCAATCAGCATCGCACCGCGCATATTCCTAGCGGTAAACGTCTCTTCAATGACTACCTGGGAATGAGCGGTCATGGGGCGCAATAGTTCCTCGATGACGTCCCTAGCCTGCGAGGGCGATTGCACCGCTTCTTCTTTTACTCCTACGGAAGGGACGTGCAGAATATCGGACTCAGTCAAAGCCTCCACGGTGATGAAGGTACTTTCCGCCATTCCCTTCGGGTGCGCCAAAGCACGCTCGGATAACGCCGCACAGACCGCCGGAACCTCGTGTTCCCTGACAATTCGCTCTGCTCCCGAAATGTGCTGGCCTGCGGAATCAGACCGCATTCGCACTGAGAAATAAGTCATAATCTGAGGGTACCGGACGTATTGAACGGTGTTCAGGAAAAGGGAAAATTAGCGGGACTCGGCCAAACTCCAGGTCTTGGTTCCAACATAGGAACGCACAAGCAATGCGCTTGCCGATGTCTCCTCACCCCACGTTCCACAGCCCTATTTTTCCTGCTAACCAGGCGATTTGTGTGAAAACGGCGTTAGGCTATATAGTTAATTCTCGTTGCACAGAGAACGACACGTTCGAAGTACAACATGAATATTCCTCCATAGCTCAGTTGGCAGAGCATTCGACTGTTAATCGAAGGGTCACTGGTTCGAG
Source organism: Corynebacterium rhinophilum (assembly GCF_030227225.1). GTDB lineage: Bacteria > Actinomycetota > Actinomycetes > Mycobacteriales > Mycobacteriaceae > Corynebacterium > Corynebacterium rhinophilum. Next base: position 48,164 of record NZ_JASPHQ010000005.1, on the reverse strand, counting down.
CCCAGTTGGAGGAGCAGTTTTTCTACCCCCTCTTACCAGTAAAGATGCTGGTGGGAGGGGGTTTCTTAGTTTTTCGTTTCCAGTCGTTTCCAGTGGTTTCCAGCCGTTTCCAGTGGTTCTTGTCGTCAAAATGTCGTCACGCTTTTACCCCAAAATCCGTCGCTAAAACCACCCAAACCAGCACCCTCCCCAAGACATAAGAATGACTCCGAGCCGACGAAACATCGACCCGGAGCCATCTCCCCCGAACGGCAGCTGCCGCCTAAAATAATAGCACACTATAATAGAACTGGACAGCTAAAAGCACACGAAAAATCTGGGGGAAGCAATGGCAGGACGCGGTCCCGCACCGAAGAATCCAAAATCACGTGCGAGAAGGAACCAACAAAACATCGAACAACGCGAAATCGTTGTCACCTTCGTACCGCAACCCAAACTCACCGACATCTACGGCCCCACCAACCCAGCCACAGACGAAGCCTGGACCAACCAAACCCTACGATTTTGGGACACCCTCGCAGAATTCCCACCGCTAAAAACCCAAGGCCTACAAGAAACCCAGTGGCTCGATTTAGCACGCACCATGATTCTCGACGACGCCTACAACCGCGGCGACACTAAACTAGGCCCAGAACGCCGCCTACAGCTCGCCCAATACGGCATCACGCCTGACAGCCTCGCCCGCCACCGCATCACCATGGCGACGGCAGACGAAGCTGAGGACAAGCGCCGCGCCTCCCGTGCCGCAGCCGACGTACGCGGCCGCTACCGCAGCCTGAAGGCGGTGGACTAAACCGATGGCATTCAAGCCGCGAGAGCCCGGGGAATTCCCCTCACTCGGCTGGGAATGCCTCGCCTGGATTGAAGAAAACCTCGCCCAACCAGACACGGCCGAATACCAGCCGCTTATCCTCACCCCTGACCAAGCAAACTTCCTCATCCACTACTACCGACTCGACCCAGAGACCGGGCAGCGCCTATACACACGTGGCATTTTCTCCCGACCTAAAGGCTCCGGTAAGTCACCCCTGATGGGCGCTATTGGTGCTCTCGAAGCACTAGGTCCGGTGTGCTTCGGCGGGTGGGATGCCGCCGGCCAGCCGGTCGGTGTGCCGTGGTCAGAGTTTGTTACTCCTCGCGTACAGTTCGCCGCCGTGAATGAGGACCAGTCAAAGAACGCGTATGGGCCGCTGTTGGAGATGCTGCGCGATGGGCCGGTCATCGATAACTACGACATTGACCCTATGGAGACGTTTATCGCGCTGCCCCGCGGCCGCATTGAGTTCATCACCTCTGGTGCTCTATCGAAGGAAGGTGGCCGGCCGGTGTGGGCGGCGCTGGACCAGACGGAGGCGTGGACGAAGTCTAATGGTGGCGTAGCGCTGGCGGATACTTTGCGTCGTAACCTTGGTAAGGTTGGTGGGCATTCGATTGAGACGCCGAATGCTTTTCGCCCTGGCTCGGGCTCGGTAGCGGAGAAGACGTTTCAGGCGGTGGAGTTAGAGAATCAGGGCCGGTTGAAGCGCAGCACGATTCTTGTAGACCACCGTGAAGCTCCGTCGGATACTGACTTAGCTGACCACGATTCGCTCTATCGCGGTCTGGTGCATGCCTATGGTGATTCTGCCCGGGACAATGGTGGCTGGGTGGATATTGAGCGCATCATTACCGAGATTTGGGACCCGTCGACTGACCCTTCTGATGCGCGACAGTTCTACCTCAATCAGATTGTCTCCTCGTCTGATTCTTTCCTCTCCCACCTCGAGGTTGATGCCATTGAGGATAGGGATAAGGCTATCCAGCCAGGCGATAAGGTGGTGCTGGGGTTTGACGGTTCGAGGGGTCGTGTGCGTGGTAACGCGGATGCGACGGCGTTGATTGGCATGCGAGTGACAGATGGACATTTGTTCGAGATTGCGGTGTGGCAGTCGAAGACGCCCCGCGACCCGGTCTGGGAGCCGGACACACGCCAGGTTGATGCCGTCGTGCGCGACTGCTTTACTCGCTACCGTGTCGTGGGCATGTACTGCGACCCGTCCGGCTGGACGGAGCATGTCTCCGCCTGGGAAGCAGAATTCGCCCCGAAGCTCAAAGTGCGGGCCACCTCGTCGCATCCGATGATGGCGTGGCCGAGGGGCAAAAGCGCCGCCGTCTACCAATCGCTAAGCGAGTTTAGGCAGGCAGTAGTCAACCGCGACATTACCTACGACGGCGGACCGTACCTGCGCGCACATCTTTTGAACGCGAAGCGCAGGGAGACACGTACTGGGTATTTGCTTTACAAGTCGTCTCCGGAGTCTGCTGATAAAATTGACGCAGCGTATGCAGCCGTCATGGCCTATAAGTGCTATTTGGATGCTGTCTCGCACGGGGTGACGAAAAAGAAGAAAAAGAGGGGGTCATTCATCTTATGATTCGGGGACTAACGCACAATGAAGAAGACATACTAGGGGTCTTAACGACCGAGGTCACAGGGCACCGGCAAGGTAATAAGCAGCTGGCGTCATACTATGATGGGACGCATCGTGTGCAGCGCATTGGCGTTGCGGTGCCGAACTCATTGTCGGATATCGGCGTTGTTTCTGGATGGCCGGCAACTGTGGTGGATACCTACGGCGATTTGCTGCGCATGGACGGGTACATCTCGCCGGACTATGGCGAGGAGATGCGGCTTGTCACGCGTCGGTTTAATGTTCCGCTTCGAGTCTCTGAAGCCATTTTGGACATGCTAATTTTCGGCCTGGGCCTACTAGCTGTAGAGCCCGACCCACACGGCGTATTCCGCCTGCGGTCAGTTTCTCCCTTGTCTGGCTCACTATTGTGGGATGACGCCACCAACGGGCCAGTGGCCGGGTATCGCCGCTCTGGAGTTAATTCCGAGGGCGTGTACCGCGAAGTGCTCTACTTGCAGGGCGAAGTCATCGTCATTTCCAAAGATTCGACCGATATGGGCACGGTGCGCTCAGTCGAACGATTCAACGTTCCCGGCGGCGGATTCCCCATGTTCCGTCTGCGTAATCGTCTACGCACATCGCATTGGTCGGGCCAGTCAGAAATCACCCCGGCCGTGCGGTACCTGACCGATGCCGCTGCCCGCACCCTTGAAAACATGGAGTACAACTCCGAGTTTTATGTCTCCCCACAACGATGGGCCACCGGCGCTTCACCCGAAGACTTCGGCTACGACCCCGAAGGCATGACAGAATTCGACCGCGTAGAAATGGGCTGGCGAACCTCCATCGGCAAAATGCTCGTCCTCAATGGCGACGAAGACGACCCCAAGCAGCCCAGCGTCGGACAATTCGCATCGTCTCCTCCTACCCCATTCATTGAGCAGGTACGCGCCTATTCTCAGCTCATTGCGTCCGAATCAAAGATTCCGGCCCAATACTTCGGATTCATGACCGACAATCCACCCTCGGGTGATTCGATTCGCGTATGGAAAGAACAATTGATTCGTGCCTCAGAGATTAAGACCGAGTTGATGAACCCAGACCTGCTGGAGATGGCTCGCGTACTCGTGCAGCTTTCCGACTTCGACAACGACGTCGATGTTGAAGGCCTCGTCGACGGACTCGAAGTTGATTGGCGTGACCCCGCCACCGCGTCCAAGGCCGCCGACGCCGACTGGGCGCTAAAGCTGCTTACTTCCGGTGTGCTCGCCCCCGATTCCGAGGTACTACTGAAAAACCTGCACTTTTCAGCCGCTGACCGGCTCCAAATCGAGCAAGAAAACCGCAGCAAACGCCTCTCCCAGCTAGCACAGGTACTCCAAGCCTCGACACCACAAGACCAGGAAAACACCGAAACCCCGCCTCAAAACTCCGACCAGGTGGCACCGTCACCGCGTGAAAACGCCAGCGACGACGCCAAGGAGGCCCGCTAAATGAACGCGGTAGACCCACAACGCCCCTGGGCTTCAATCACCCCCGTCGTCGATTCCATCGCTCGCCAAGCCGTTGCGGACCTCAATTCACGCGCACTCATTATCCCCGACATCACCGCCGACCCCTACCGCCAGAAAGAACTCCTTCGGCAGATGGTGCGTGAAACCATTGACTCCTACGGCACAGCTGTTTCTGATGCCACCATGGTCTGGCTCGAAGAACAAGAAGATCACATGGGAATGCGGCCGATAGAATGGAAGCCACGCCGGGTGGATTCCGAGCAGGTTGAGGCTCGTATGGCGAAGGACTTCGCACCGCTGTTCTTTGAGGAGCAGGGCTATCAGCGCTCGCTGCAGTCGATGAAGTTTATTGTCGCTGATGAGTTGTATTCTCGCCAGCGGAAGAATACTGAGCATACGGCGTGGAAGGGTGGCGGGTCGTGGGCTCGCGTTGCTCATCCTGGGGCGTGTGCGTTTTGTACATTGCTGGCGTCTCGCGGGTTTGATTACACGTCTCGGTCTACTGCTGGTGGTGGGTATTCGGGGGCGCATTTTCATGACCATTGCCGGTGTTTGGTGATTTGTCGTAAGCGCGGCCATGTTGAGCTTCCCGAATCGACGATTAGAGCGCAAAAGATTTATAAGAAGGCTCAGGAAGAAGTTGATAGCACGGACCCCGATGTGTTGCTGCGGGCGATGCGTCAAGTAGGTGACCTTAGCACATGAACACGTGTGCTATTCTGTGGTGTGGTTACGGTTTGTATCCGGAAGGGATGAATGAGGCCGTAGTCCACAAACTGAACATTTAGGGGGACGCTGTGTCGCACGAGGACGCAAACGCTGACAATTCCGAAAAGGAAACCACCAGCGGGGATACTGCAACCAACGCCGCAAAGGCAGAAACCGAAACCGCACCACCCGACTACCGTAAAAAGTACGAGGACATGCGGGCCCACTCTCGCACGTGGGAAAATCGGGCAGAAAAATCGCTAGCAGACGTTGAGCAGCTTACCGCGGACAAAGAAAAACTCGAATCCACGATTAAAGACCTTCAGGCTGAACTTTCGACGGCCCATAGTCAGGTTGAAGATGCTCAGCATAATCGGGATTTGATTATCCACATCGCGGGGCTCGGCGGCGACGTAGAGCAACTATTCGATTCGAAAAGTTTCTGCGCAGCCGTTGATAAGCTCGACGCTGACGATGACGATTTTGAATCCACGCTTAAAGACCTCATCGGCAAGCACTCCCCCGCCGCCCCTGCATCGTCGCGGCTTACTTGGGAATCACCGAATCAGGGTATTTCTCGGGGTGAGGAGCTGTGGCAGAGGCGTAAGAAGCGCCAGGGGGCGTAGTCCGCATTCATCACATCATCGGGGGATATTATGCACTTTCGGCCAGAATTTGACCGTTACTCTCCCAGCGACCTGTCGTGGCTGGGCTCTCGCCACGCAGTAGACAACGCCGAAACCGGCACGCTGGGCGAAAAGACTACCCATATTCGCACGTCCGTCCTGCCCTCTGGCACCGCCTTGCACCGCGAAGGCGACTACTGGGTGCCAGTCACGTCCAAGACGCAGTCCGTGGACGGGTTCCTGCTCACGGACCAGGACAATAACCCAGGCGAGGTTGTGCCGATTGTCTGGCACGGCCGTGTTCGCGTTGACCGCCTTCCGGATTCCAACAATCGCGTGAACATTTCCGAGTGCGACCACGCGGAATTCACGTTCGTGCACGAACCGCACGGTTCCTTGTGGAATGAGGATGGCTCCACCAACTTCGATGCCATCGGCGACGTACGAGAGGATTAATCATGGGTTCTACGCAAATTTGGAACGAGGTCCTCTCACCTGAGGACCTGACTATCTACGCAAACCACTATCTAAACGACCTGCAGGCCGCCGGTGGCTCCCTGTCTGCTTACTTCCCAGACCAGCTGATAAACGATATGTTCTTCAGCTGGATGACCGAGCAGGACACCAGCCGCCTGGCTGAGGTGCGCTCTGCAGACGCTGAGACGCCAATTGGCTCCATGGGCGGCGGCCAGAAGGCCATGATGCAGATGCCTCTGATTGGTCAGAAGGTCCGCATCAACGAGATGGACCAGCTGCGCAGCTTCCACCAGGGTGATTCTCGCTTCCAGGAAGATGACATGACCAAGGCCACCGAGACGGTTGTCCGCGCAGTTGCTAACCGCGTCGAGGTCGCCCGCGGTGACGTTCTCACCACCGGCCGTGTCCGCTATTCGGAAAACGGCGCCATCGTCGACGCCGGCATTGGCCGCGATGAGGAATTCGAGGTCACTCCGAAGAAGCACTGGGATGACCAGGATTCCGGCGCCCTGGAAGACATCATCTCGTGGGCTATGGCCTACGAGGATGCCAACGGTACTAAGCCGGGCACGATTATTGCTTCGCCGAAGGTCATCCAGAAGCTGCAGACGAATAAGCAGTTCCGTGATGCGGCTAATGGCACCGGCGAGTTGGCTCGTGTCTCCTCTGGCGCTATTAATGCTGTGCTGCAGGACCAGGGTCTTCCGGGGATTACGTCGTATTCTCGTTCTGTGCGTGATGGTAAGGCTGCGCGCCGGATTCTGGATGAGAATACGCTGTACTTCCTGCCGCCGGAGACTCAGTCTGGTTTGCTGGGCTATACGGTGTGGGGTCAGACGGTGGAGATGAATTCTCCGGAGTATAACCTGTCTGGCGCTGGTCAGATTGCGGTGGGCGCGTGGCGTGAGAACGATCCGATGGCGTATTGGGTTCGTGCTAACTGTGCTGTGCAGCCTATTTTGACGAATCCGAATATGGCTATGGTTGCTCACGTGGTTAAGCCGGGGCCGTCGAAGAAGGCTGGTCGTAGCGCTAAGTAGTCCTGTTTGGGGGTTCATGTGGACACGTACTGCACGATTCGTGACGTTACTGACCGTTTAACCATTGAGGCGGATGAGGACGATAAGCGCCTTATTGTGGCGATGGTTGATGAGGCTACGGTCGCTGTTGATGCTTATTTGGGTAAGCATTTTGATGAGTCGGTTCCGGCGGCGGTTCGTGTGGTGTGTGCCCGTGTGGCTGCCCGGGCTGTCTCTCGTGGCTTGTCGTCTGCTCCTGTGGGGGCTGAGTCTCAGTCGTTTACTGCGGGCCCGTTTTCGACGAGTCAGAATTTTGGGTCGAATTCGAATGCTGGTGGTGTTTTTCTGACGGCTGAGGATAAGCGTATGTTGCGTTCGGTTGGGGGTGGTCGTCGTGGCGCGTTCACGGTCTCGCTCTACTGAGTCGGAGTATCCACTTCCCTATCATGTGCAGGTTCGCTGTCGTGAGGATTCTGGGGAGGATTCTTTCGGTAATCCGGTAACTAGATGGGGTAAGCCACAAGATATTCGGGTTGCTGGTTGGGCTATTGACCAGTCTTTGGAGCATGGCCCGGACGATAAGGATGTTCGGCGTGTGGATTGGGCTGGCTCGTTGTTTGCGCTTCCAGGTGATGTGCATGCCGGCGATTTAGTTCATCTCGGTGGTGTTGATTTCGTGGTTGCCGATGGCGGTCATGATTTCACGCATGGGCCGTGGTGGGACCCGGGTTTGGCGGAGTATAAGCTGCGTATTTTTGAGGGGGTTGAGCGTGGCTGACAGCTTTAAGTTCAAGATGAATCACCAGTTTTTAATCGCGTGCTCAAGGAATCTTCGGAGACGAAGCATCTTGTTGATAACAAAGCCGAGGAGTTCCGTTCGAAGGTTGGCGACCACTATGTTGTGAAGCCTGCTGAACAAGGCCGGGGCCGGTGGCGTGCGTTGATTGTGCCTACGCCCGGTGATTGGGAGGCCTACGGGCATGAGAAGAAGCATAATGCGTTGCAAAAAGCTGTAGGTGCCTACCCAGTCGCGACGAAATCACCGAAGAAGGGAGATTAAATAATGCGGCATCCTTCTGCGATTGTTGTCTCTTGCCTGAAGCGGTGGCTTAAGGGTTCCGAGTTCGACGGGGTGTATGTAGCGACCAAGGTCCCAGATGAGCTTGATGGGCCCATGGTTCAGGTTGATGCGGCGGCCCCTGACCGGGAAACGCCGGTGACTGACCGTACTCGCATCATACTTTTGGCCTACGGCACCGATGATGAGTACTGCGTGGACCTACTGTCCGCCTGCTTGGAGGGCATGGAGGTTTCCTACCGTGCTGAGGGGGATATTTTGGATTGGGATACTGATACCGACCCTTATATTTTCCCTGACCCAGATAGGCCTTCTGCTATTCGTTGGCAGGGCGCAGGCACCTTGTGGACGGCGTTAAGTTAAGTATTTTTCATGTATAATTTGTGGTGACTGCCCTGCTTGGGGTGGTTACTCGGGGTAAAAAAATTTGGGGGAATTCGCATGTCACGTATGCGACAAAACATTGTTGTCGGCGCGCCCGAGGTCAAAAGCGGCGGCGCCGCATGGATTGGCATGGCGGGCATCAACCCGCTGCAGACACCACACTCTGCGTCTGTCAGGGTGGCTGCACTACCGGCAGTCAACAAGTTCAGCCCAGCTGGCTACATCAGCGAGGACGGATTAACAAAGACTGTCGACCGTGACACCGAAAAAGTTGTGGACTGGAATGGTGACACCATGGCAGTGCTGCAGTCCAACCACTCGGTACAAATCAAGTGCAAGTTCCACGAGATTGTCAATTCTCACGTTGCTACCGCTGTGATGGGCGAAGGCAACTTCCGTTCCCGTCATGATGGACGAGCAGTCCAGATGATTGACAACGCTACGGAAACGCCCTACCGCTCATTCATTTTCGATATTCACGGCGGCGAAGACCTGAAGGGGCGATTGTTCATCCCGAATGGTCGCGTCACCGAGCTCGACGACCAGGTGTTCTCGCGAGGCGAGGTCGTAGGCTTCGACGCCACGATTGAGTGCTTCCCGGATGAAAAGGGAAACAACCTCTACACCTACATTGACCGCCGCAACGTCAAGAAGGATGATGATGACCGCTTCCCAGATGATGGGCTGCCGGTTGTATCCCTGGCAGAAATTGAAGACATTGTGCGCAATGCTCTGAATAATCTGCCTATCTCGCCGGATTTGGTTGCGGGTCTTTTCTACTCGCTCATTGACGGTAAGGGCGGGTTGAACCTTGATTTCATCGACAAGCTCGCGAAGCACCTTGCGCCGCTTAACGGTGTGGACGATTTGCTGCAGCTCTTGTCTGACCTGGTGGAGGGTAAGGATGCAGCCACGTTGATTAAGGACGTGGAGGCATTGCCGTTTACTCCGCTGAACCGTCATAATCGTTGGGCTCAGGCGGTTGTTGACCTGCTCACCGGTGCTGGTGGGCGGCAAACGATTGATGACCTGACCGGCGGCATCATCTAAACACCAAACTTTTTCAGGGAATTGTAAACACTATTTTTGGGGGTAAATTTCATGGCTGATAAGGATAGCCTGCTTTCTCAAATCACTAACTCCATCCGCGACCTGCAGCAGCAGGGCGGCGTGGAAAAGGACACCGCTGATTCTCTCACCGGAATGTTCTCCAACTTCAACGGCATCATCGACAAGATTTCCGAGTCCATCCCACAGCAGGTCTCCATGCTGGGCCGCACTGTCAAGGACGCCAAGACCCTCGCCGATGACCTCAAGCAGATTCTCGGCGGCCCACTGGTATTCCCAGGCACCGGCGTCCCCTCTGCCATTAAGGGCATCGAAGACGCCAAGACTCGCCTGCATGACCTCGTAGCTGAGCAGTTCGGCGACGCTGAAGCCCTCCCAGACAAGGCCGCAGTCCGTGTAAAGGAACTCGCAGACCACGCCGGCACGGTCGGTTCCGCAGTGGATGAGTTCGTTGGTTCTTCCTACGCAAAGAAGCTCTTCGACGGCATCACCCCGGGCGATGGCTTCCCAGAACTGGTCGGCAAGTTTGATGCCCTCCCTGAGGCTGACCGCAAGAAGCTCACGGACTTGGTCACCGGCATTGGTTCCTCCGCCCAGCCAATCGGTGCTGCCCTCGTGGACATTCTGCGCGCATTCAACGAGGACAACAAGGAGGAAAAGTAATGGAATACAAGTACACTGACCGCGATAACTTCGGCGAATTCAACCCCACTCACCTCGTGGACCGTCTCGAGTCTGCCGGCGTTATCCCGCACGAGATGGCAGACGCACTCTCCCAGGCTTCTAGCGCTCTGCTGAACTTGGGTGACGATACTCGCGGCGAGGTTGAAAAGGCTGTTTCTACCCTGGTGGGTGAAGCTGAAAGCGGCCAGGAAGTTCTCGATACTCTCAAGGCGAATATTGATACCGCTATTCATGAGCCGGACCCGCTGAAGAAGGTTGCCGATTTCAAGTCTGCGGCTGATGAGCTCGTTGATGGGCTTGAGGGCCAGCTGAAGGATCTTGGTCTGGAGAAGGTTTCTGACCTTTCTGATATTCGTTCAACTGTTCGGGATTTTGCTGAGGCGTTGGATACGCTGAACGCTTCTGCCCCGATTGCACAGGTAGTCAAGAAGCTGCCTGGTGGTGCACTGCCTGGCCACGTGTTGGAGGCTTTGGCTGAGCTGCGGCAGGATGAGCTTGATGAGCTGGCGAAGCACTTTGACGCTGTCACTGAGCGTGGTGGCAAGCTTATTGGCGAGTTGGCTTCCTTGGGTGCTGATGAGGCTGTGCGCAAGGCTGTGAAGGCTGCTGAGGGGCTGTCTCCTTTGCTGGCTGTGGCTTTGGCTGCAGGCTCTGTTGTTGCCCAGGGCGCTGAGGTGGTCAAGGGCATTGTTGATTTGGGCGTGGCCTTAAAGGCTGCTCTGGTCAAGGGCTTGTTTACCGCGGGTAAGGGTCTTTTGGCGGCTCCGGTTATCGCGCAGTTTAAGGCGGCGAAGAAGCTTCCGTTTATTGTTGTTGCGCTGCAGATGTTTAATCATCATGAGGTGCGTCAGGCGCTGCTGCACGTCTTTAACGGGGTGCTTATTAATTCGCTGACGGCGTTTAACACTAAGGCTGTGGTGAAGGCTGTTCGTGCTGCGGTGGACTTCCTTGTTCTGTCTACTCCGATTCGTGTTGTGGTTCGTGGCAATAATCTGTTGAAGATTCTCAATGGGCTGAACATCGGCCGCATCCTGTTCAATGTGTTCTTGCTGTCTCGCGTTCCTCAGTTGGGTCACTTGCCGGTTCGTGGCTTGGGTCTGCGTGGCGTGGAGACTTTGGCGGCTGGTTTGTACGCTAACTGGCGTGTTCTCAAGACTGTGCTGACTCCGTTGGCGTTGAAGCCGGGCGTTCTTATCGGTGATGCGGTAGCGTTGATTGTGGTCGCGTACCTGGTTGTGGGTGCGTTGACTGTTTAATCAGATTCAGTCGAGTAGGGGCTGAGGGTGTATTCCCTCGGCCCCTTCTCTTATGTCGTTGTGGCTGGTTCTCCGTGTTTTATACTGGGAGTTGTATTGTGACGTTATTTTGGGGGTTTTATGCGTAATCGGGGGAATCTTGTCCATGGCGTGCCGAATGTTTCGGCCGGCGGTGGCGCGTGGATTGGCCAGCCGGTGTCGAGTCCTTTTGCGGTGCCTTTATCGGCGAGTGAGCCATTGCGCCGGCTTCCAGGAGTCGGGATGGCGCCCGCGGGTTATGTGTCTGCTGACGGGGTGACAGTAGATACGTCGGTGGATGCTGAGGAATCTAAGTCATGGTCTGGCCTGTCGATGAGTACTGTCTCCGAGCCGGACGGGGTGAGCCTGTCGGTGTCGTTTATGGAGTTGGGTAATTCGGCGGTGATGCGGCTTACTCATCCTGATGGTGGCGTCAAAGAGTTGTTTGATTCTTCGCGTGTGAGGGTTGAGGAGCGTCTTGATGGGCAGTTGCCTTATCGGTCGTTGAATTTTGATTTGTTGGCGGCTGATGGGCAGCGTGTGCGGTTGTTTGTGCCTCGTGCGGTGGTCACGTCGATTGATTCGCAGGCGTTTAACCGGGCTGAGTTGGCCGGCAGTGTGGTGACGTTGTCGTGCACGCCGGATTCTAATGGTGTGTGCTTGTATCGCCTGGTGGATAGGGGCCCGCAGGAGCCTTCTTCGCGTGAGGATGTGGGGCCGGATTTTGCGTTTGCTGGCAAGGTGCGCGAGTGGGTGGACTATATTACTGGCGATGGTCGGTTGACGAATCTTGGTGCGATTCGGGTGAATGTGTCTACTGCTCTGGATATTATTTCGCGCATTTCTGAGCGGTCGTTGTTGGATGCGGTGGACCAGCTGATTAATCGTGTGGAGCACACGGTTGCGGATATGACTGATTCGGAGTTGCTGCGCATTATTGCGGATTGGGCTCCGCGTGACCTTATTAGCGGCGCGAATCTGGATAATTTTCGTGCGGCGTTTGACCATGCGATGTCGTGGGTTCGCAGGCGGAGTAAGTCTATTGCGCATGCGATAAAGAAGATTGCCACACTGTGGTCGAGCGTTGGTGTTGGTGGGCTTATTGCTGGTTTGTCCAATGGTGATGTGCAGAAGGCTATTGGTGATTTTGTCTCTACGATGGGGGCGAATTGGCAGGATTGGCTTGATGCCATTATGCGTGGTGATGTTGACCATCTGATTGATAATGCGATTGCGTCGGTGGATTTCCCGGCTTTGGGTGATGCTTTGGCGAATATGGTGTCCTCTGCTGGTTTCGCGCAGTGGGCTGGGCCTATTCGTGCGTGGGCTGGGCGCCTGGGCCAGGTGTCTGGTGATGTGGGCAAGATGGTTGGTGATGCGCTGCGTGGCTTTTTGAACCGGCAGAATATTACTGACGTTAATGAGTTCATTCGTGATGCTATGCGCCGGTGGAATGATATTTCTGGTGATTTCATTAAGCGTATGACCTCTGGTGAGATTTTGTCGGATATTGCTCGTGCGGGTAGTAATCTTTATCGGGCGGCGCAGCGTTTGTGGGATTCGGTTATTGATATTGTGCGGGATAATTGGGGTGTTTTTAACCCGTCGAATCTTGTGAAGGCGTGGAATGCGTTTTTGGGTTCGTTGGATCCGGCTCAGTATGGCGATATTGCGAACCGGTTTTTGACGGACTGGAATAATCCTGCTGCGTTGGCGAACGATGTTGGCCTTTTGGCTAGTGCGATAGCCAGCGATGTTGTCCAGGGTTGGATTGCTGCGTTGAATGCTTTGAATCTGGGGCAGGTGATTCCGCAGCTGACTGGTGCGTGGGACGCGTTTTTAGATGGTGTGAATAAGGCCATCGCGGAGTTGTCGACGCAGGACTTGGTTCTTGTCGGTGTGATGCTGGTATTGCCGGTGTTGGCTCTGTTGGCGGGGTTGACGTTGACTGTGTTGTTGGCGGTGTTTGGGCAGCCGTTGCTTGCGGTGCCGGTGGCGTTGTCGACGGCGGGGTTGCTGTTGGGCATGCTGCTGGTGGCTTTGAAGTTCTTTGGCTTCGGTCTGGGTGGTGTGTTGTTGCCGTGGGCGGCGGATTTGATTGTGATTGCGTTGTTGACTGGGCATCCGTTGGCGGCGTTGTTTATTTTTTGGTTTGTGGTCAATGGTGCGAAGTTCATCATTTTGGATTTCCCGCTCGTGGTTATTGCTGGTGCGTTGCCGGTGACGTTGAAGGCTATTGTGCTGTTTTTGGCTGCTGGTTGGGCGTTGTCGCATTTTGCAGTGTTGGCGGCGATTGTCGTGGCGGTGGCGTTGAAGATTCATCTTTTGCTGCGGATTACTCAGCCTTTGCGTTTGACGGGCGTGGAGAAGGCGGTTGTTGCGGTTGCGATTGCTGTGACGACGTTCGTGATTGTGGCGTTGTTTGCCTCGACTGTTGTGGGCCTTATTGTTTTCTTGATGCTTCGTAGTTCGACGTTGTCGGGCCGGTCGTTGTTGTTGAATTTGGTTCGCACGGTGGTTCTTGGCGGGGTGTTGTTGCCTGTCATTGGCGTGGGCATTGTGTTAGCGGTTTTGCGGTTGTTGCGGTTTCGTGTGCACTCTATTCCGCCGGTGGTGACTGCGGTGGCGGTGTCGTTGCCGATTGTGCAGGTGTTGGTTTTTCGGTCGTTGGTGACGGCTCGGCTGGCGGGTAAGCAGCTTCGGGCGGCGGTGTTGGTTGTTCGCCCGTTGGTGCGGTTTGGGCTAGCGGTGCTGTTTTTGTTGTTTGCCACGGTGGGGGCTTTGCTTCCGGTGGCTGGTGCTGGTGTGGCTTCGTTTGTGACGGCGCTGATTGCTATTCCGGCGTCGATTATTTTCTATGTGGCGTCGGTGGCGTGGGTGGCGTCGCACGTGGCGGCATTCCCGCTTTTGAAGAAGGCGGTGGCTCCAGTGCTGTTGGCGTTGGGGGCTATTGTTGCTTTGTCGTTTGTGGCCACGGCGGTTGCTACGCTTTTGCTTCTGCCTATTTTGGCGCCGCCGGTGGTTGCTGCTGGCGCTGCTGTAGCTGCTGCTTTCGCCACGGTCGGTGTTACTGCGGCACTGTTTGTGGGCCACCAGTTAGCTTTGGTTGCTGCTGGACTTCATGGTGCTGGCCAGTTGCTGCTTCGTGCGATAACTGCGGGGGTCATGCTTGCCGGCATGGTGTTTATGACCACGGGTATATTCGCGGGGGTTGGCCCGTGGGTTGTTCGCCTGGTCCTGCGTGGTGTGGAGGCTGCCCGATCGGCGGTCTCGGTTGGGTTTATCCCAGTGTTTGCGGCTCCGACACGCTTGTTGTATCCGCTTCGTAGGGTGGGCACGTCGGCTATTGGGCTCGTTACCGGCTTGGCGTTTCCGGTGGTGTTGTTGACGCTACCGACACTGTTTTTGCCGTTTAGGGGCATTATTTATCGAGTTGCTGTCCCACTGACGATTTTTAGGTTCATCTTGAAGTGGAACATCCTGTTCCACAGTGTCGATGCATTCAACATACTTATCTTGCTGGCGTTGGTATTAATCGCTGCAGTCACATGGGTCGCGTGGGTATTAACCGGTGGTCCTGCTAGCCCCGCTTCGGCACCATTCTGGTGGGCTACAAGCGGTGCATCAATTCTCGCCGGGCTGCTATTCATACTGATACTCTTAATCTACATTCCTCTCTACCCTGTCGATAAGGTGCGCAGGATTATCACCCCGATTGCCTTACCATGGACGTTCCTGGACGCATTCGGCGTGGATACCGTCACCACACTCGGCATCGGGCTCGCCCACATCGTGGCGCGCACCAGAGGCATCATCGGGATTCTATTACGCCCAATCCTCCCCCTCCTGGTGGGTATCCTCGGCTCGAGTGTTATTGCGGCAGCACGCTGGATGGGCTGGAAAGTCCCCATCCTCGGAGCTCGCCTACTGACCCCAGTAGCCATCGCCCTGGGGGTAAATCACCGGTTCATTATCGCGGCACTTGTTACACTCACGTGGGTTGGGCAAAGACTCAAACGGTGGCCAAAATTCGCCCTCAGCAGTATCGCTACCGTCGTTTCTGCCATTGTGGTCGCACTCGCTACCGCCCGCGGAGTACGACACCTACTGTTGGACGCTAGTGTTATTGCTGGCGCGTTTCCATGGATGAAAGTCCAAAAGTTGGAGCGGCTTGCCCTAGGGCTGATGATTTCAGCTGTCGTGATTGTCTTCGTGGGTGTGCCATTGCTGCTGGCAGCACGAAAATTGGCGCAACCATGGAGGGTTTTGGCGAAGTTGTCGTTGTTGACGATTGCGGTGACTTTTGCCGCAGCATCGTTGACGATTGTGCCTGGTGTTGCTGGGGCGATTATTTTGTTCCTTGCCGCATCCACGTTCCTTACGATGGTCGCCACGCACCCGAGGGTTCTTTTAACGCCTTTGGCTGGGCTGCTTACGGTGGTGACGGGGCTGATTCTTGCCGGTGCGGTGGCCTTCGTTGCTGCTGGCACCCCATTGCGTGTTGGTAGGAGACTCTTCCGACGTGTCCGTTTGGCCGCGGTCGTCGCGGCTACTCCCATCATTGTTTGGGCTGTGTTGATTTTGTCGGCTGCCTTGTTGATTGTGACGGTGGCAAGTATTTCCCATACGATTCGGGCCGTTGACCTTATTTCTTCTATTGCGGTGTTTGCCGCGGTGGTGGGTCTTTTGGGTGTTGTTTTGGGCTCGCTGGCGCTGACATTGTTCAATCGTGTGGCAGGTGTTGTGCTTGCCGGTATTGTGACGGTCACGTTTATTGCCGTATCTGGGCTTATTCTCATCTTAAGCTTGGTGCCGATTTATCTGCGTGTTGTCAATACGATTGCGTTCCCGCTGGTGGGTATTCCGTTGGATATTTTCAACCTTCTGACGCGGCATTCGCCGTTGGGTAGGCTCGTTCGCTTGTGGGTGATAACGCATCTTGCGGTGCTCGCGGCTATTTCGCTGGGCTTGGTCGCGGTGGTCATTGTGCTTAATATTGCTGGGACGATTACCGGGTTTGTTGCCGTATCCGGTATCGCTATCAGTATCGTGCTGGCCTACGTGTATTTCTTGATTCCGCTGGTTATCATCGCGGTTGTCGTTTCAATCGTGTTCCTCGCAGTCTTGCCGGGATTAATTGACATGGCGTTTGGTCTCACCGCCGCACTGCCCTAAATAATGAAACGTCAGTGCTGCTATCATAAGGGGTGCACAGTGCACTCGCTTTCTGCCAGAACAGGCAGGAACAGCGCTGACAGGACACAAAACACGTATTCGATTCGGGGGAATTGTTTCTAATGGCTGCAAAGAAAAACGCCAAGAAAAACACCAAGACAACCGACGAGTGGTTCACCTACACCACTACCAACGGCGACGACATCACCCTGCCGCCCATTGACTCCATCATCACCGTCGGCGACCGCCGCCGCGCCAAACGAGACGGCCTCGACGATGAAGACTTCTCCTGGATGATTCTCGAACGCGCCGCCGACAA
Organism: Corynebacterium rhinophilum; assembly: GCF_030227225.1. Lineage (GTDB taxonomy): Bacteria > Actinomycetota > Actinomycetes > Mycobacteriales > Mycobacteriaceae > Corynebacterium > Corynebacterium rhinophilum. The sequence goes on along the minus strand of NZ_JASPHQ010000005.1, from coordinate 31,445 downwards.
ATCCGACGACGGCACCCTCGACGTCATCGACAATATGCGCATGGACGAGTTCAACACGTTCATGCAGGACTGGAGCGAAGGCGGCGACAAAAGCTAGCCTCAGTGAAATCGTCTCCCTCATCGACTCCGTAGACTCCGACACCCGATTCGCTATGGCAGTCGAAAGGGAACTCATCGAAGCCGGCATCAGGTGGAGGTGGATAAACGACGGCACAGACCGTGTCACGTGGAATGATGCCATCGCTTTGATTGCCACCGCTGGCCCAGAGTCGGCACTGGTGCGCAATTCGCTTAAAAAAGATTGGGAGTGGAACCTTACCAATCAACTCCTGGCGCATATTGCTGACCAGCAGGCGATGAGTGCTTGGGGAGGTAAGGGGCAAAAGCCTAAGCCTATTCCCCGCCCCGGAGTCGACGACAAGAAAACCGAAACTGCTGGAATTCAGGCAGAGGGACTTACCAAGCAAGAAATGGATAAATGGCTGGGCGATGATTGGCCTGGCGTTGACGGGGGTTAATTCATGGGTGCAAACTTCGATGTTGGTACCGGCTGGGTCAGTATCGTGCCGAAAATGGGGGACTTCTCCCAGGTACGCAAGCAGATTGATAAGGCGGTCGTCAGCCCGTCTGGCTCGTGGGGTGAGAAGCTGGGTAATAAAATCACCGGCGGGCTGAAAAAGACGATGAAGGCTGGCGCCGTCGCTACTACCGCTGCCGCTGGTGTGAGCGCAGGCAAGGCGTTCAGCGATGGTTTTAACCGTCTTGCTTCGACTGATAAGGCTGAAAAGGCCCTCGAGGGCTTGGGCTATAAAGGCAAAGACATCGACCAGATTATGGGCAATGTCAACAAGTCCATTGAGGGAACGTCCTTCCTTATGGGCGATACTGCCCAGGTTGCCTCCGTTATGCTCAGCTCTGGTATTAAGCCGGGGCAGGACCTTCAGGACACGCTAAGCCGTGTTGCCGACTCTGCTGCTCACTCGGGCGTTTCCATGGGTGAGATGGGCTCAATCTGGTCGAAGGTTGCTGCCCGTGGTCACGTTGATGGTGAGGTTATGGCTCAGTTGATAGACCGAGGAATTGGTCTGCAACAAAAGCTTGCCGACCAGATGGGCGTGACTAAAGAAGAAGTCACCGACATGATTAGCTCGGGCAAGGTCTCTTTCGAGGACTTTTCCAATGCCATGAACGACATGTTCGACGGCGCCGCCCAGAAGCAACGTGAAACGTTTAAAGGTTCCTTCGATACTATGGCGGCGTTCGCGTCGCACGTGACTGCAGCATTCATCCAGCCCTTCTACGATGGCATGATTCCCGTCTTCAATGCGTTGTCGGATGGGTTCGAGAGAATCACTCCTCAGATTGGTGATTTTGCTGGGCAACTCTCGGATAAGGTTGCCCCGGTTTTTGACCATTTGGCTGATGAGGTCATCCCGAAAATGTTCGATGCTATTGCGAACATTGATTTTGATTCGGTGATGAATTCGTTTTCTTCCATGGGGGATGTAGCAGTTCAAGCATGTCCTGCAGTTGAGCAGCTTGGCAGCTCACTGGGGCAGCTTCTCAGCGCTATTGCTCCTATTCTGCCTTCGATTGTCACCGCCATGGGGTCTATCGCTGTGGGTAGTTTGCCTGCCATTGTCGACCTTCTCAATGCTCTTGCCCCGCTGATTTCCACCGTGGTTGTCCCGGCTGTTGAGATGCTTACTGACCAGATGGCGAAGCATCCGGGTTTGGCTGCTGCGGCTGCTGGTGGGTTTATGACGTGGGCTAAGGTTATTGCTCCGATTACTCGCGGGTTTAAGGCGTTTAAGACGGGCGGTGACATTATCGCGTCGTTTGGGCCGAAGTTGGGCCCTGCAATTAAGGGTTTTATGGGGTTCCGTAAGGCTTTGGGCGGAATCATGAAGGTCGGGCGCATCATCTTTACTGGGCTGCGTACTTTGCCTGCACTGTTGGCGGCTATTTTTGAGACGAACCCAATCGGCCTTATTGTCACGGCTATTGCTGCTGTCGTTGCAGGCATTACGCTCTTTTTGACGAAAACTGAGACGGGGCATCAAATCTTGTCGAAGATTGGTGATGCTTTCCGCGCGTTTTGGGATTGGCTTCAGCCTATTTTCTCCACTATTGGTGAGTGGTTTGCGAAAGCCTGGGGCGTAATCCAGCAGGTTGCGCCCTACATCATCACGGCGCTTCTAACACCTATCATGATGCAATTCATGCTGGTTAAGTCCATCGTGATGCTGGGATTCGAGGCCATCAAAGCAGGCTGGGAACTACTCGTCACCGGTATCCAGGCCCTGTGGGAAAACGTGCTCAAGCCCGCATGGGACGCCGTAGCGCTAGCTCTACAGACTTTGTGGGAGGCAGCTATCCAGCCAATCTTGAACCTGATAAAGCAGCTCTGGGAAGCTGTTGTAAATAGCATCAAAGCCCTCATCGATACGGTACTTATCCCAGCGTGGGACACAATGAGCCAATTCTTGTCCGCCATCTGGAACAACGCCATTCAGCCTGTATTCAACGGGATAAAAAATGTCTGGAACATGGTCGTCGACGGCATCAAGGCCATCATCGACAACGTCCTCCTCCCCGCCTGGCAGCACATGTCAGATTTCATCAAAAATATTGTTGATGCTCACGTTCGCCCTGCTTTCGACCGCATGAAGCAAGGCGTTGACCAAGTAAAGCAGTGGTTTGAAAAAGCCGCTGATGGAATCAAGTCCGCATGGAACAGTGTCTGGGAGACCATCAAATCCATCGCCGGGAAAATCGCCAACATTGCTTATAACGGCGCTATCCGCCCCGCGTGGAACGCTGTATCCAAGGTAACCGGCGTTAACGAGCTACCTCAGGTCAGCTTCGCCACCGGCGGTGTCATGCCCGGTTACACCCCAGGCCGCGACATACACACCTTCTTCTCACCCACCGGCGGCACCCTCAACCTCTCCGGCGGTGAAGCCATCATGCGCCCAGAATGGACCAGAGCAGTCGGCGGACCCGCCGCCGTTGCACGTATGAACGCTACAGCACGAGCAGGAAAAGGCACCGGACTTTCCGGCTCCTTCGCCGACGGCGGTGTCCTCGGCGCCATCAAATCCACCGCAGGCAAAGCCTGGAACGTCACCGACGACGTCATCAACAAAGCCATCGAACTCGGTGGTGACTTCGCCAACGCAGCAAAGAAACTCTTCGATGACAAAATCAACGCCGTCAAAGAAAACCTCGGCATCAGCAGCGGCACCGACCTAGCCAAATCCGTGGCCCCCGCCTACCTCACTAAAGGCGCTACCACCGCATGGAATTGGCTCAAAGACAAAGTCACCGCCGTAGCCAAGAAAGTCAAAGAACACCTAAGCGTCGGCGGCGACGTCAACAAATACCGCGGCCTCGTCACCCGCCTGTTGAAAGAAAAAGGCCAACCCACCTCACTGACCGACACCGTCCTACGCCGCATGCAACAAGAATCCGGCGGCAACCCCCACGCCATCAACGACTGGGACTCCAACGCCGTCGCCGGCACCCCATCCAAAGGCCTCATGCAAACCATCGACCCCACATTCCAGGCCTACAAAGACCCCGGATTTGATGACATCTGGGACCCGGAGGCCAACATTCGCTCCTCCATGAACTACGCCATGTCCCGCTACGGTTCCCTCTCCGCGGCCTACGACCGTGCCGGAGGCTACAAAAACGGCGGTGTACTACCTGCATTCCTGCGCGACACTGGCGGTGTGCTGCCAAATAACTCTGTTGCAGTTAACACGTCCGGCCAATCAGAATGGGTACTCAACTCCCAACAGATGACTAATTTCGCTGAAGGCATCACCTACGCAGCCCAGCACCTCGATTCCACCGCCAAGTCTTTCGCAGAAGGCGTAGAAGCATGGCTCAACGGTCAAGAAGAACGAGTAGGCGCCCCCATCGAATGGGGCTCACAATTCCTCGGCGACGTCCTCGCTGACATCACCGACGACCTAGGCTCCCCCTGGGGAATCGACGGCACCAACTCCCCCGACATCCTCGACAATCAAGGCCGCGTCAAAGTCGCTGTCGCCGGCACCTCCGACGACCCCGGCAAAACCGCGCTGCCACCCGTCGAGGTTCACCTCAACATGAACGGCGACAACATGGAAGTCTCCTCCGATGATGTCCGCCGCGGCGTCAACCAAGCCCTCGACGACTACCAACGCCGCATCGAAGCACTCGAACGAGGCGTAAAAATCAACACGTTCACCACCCCAATGGTCGTATAGCAGGAGGGGCATCACCATGGATATTCAACTCACCGACTACAAAGGCCACACCTGGCACCTCGCCGGCGCCCAGGAAGGCGACGAAGGCGTCACCCTGCACAAAATCTCCGGCACCGACGGGAAACTATCCGACCACCCTGTACCAACCACCCAGCACTTCCCCACCCACACCTACGACACCACCGCCCCAGAGCCCATCACCCCAGCGCTAACAGTCAGCATCACCCACACCACCGAACTGACCACTGAAACCACTATCCGCCGCTTCCTCGACGGACTCGACTTCTACAAACCCGCCATACTCACCTTCCACCAACCCCGACAACCCAAACTCCAACTCTTCGTCCACCTCGAGTCCCCCATCGGACTTCCCGAAGAAACCGCCCCCAAAGACACCACCACCCTCGAAATACACCTCACCGCCCAAGACGGCCGATACTACGGCCCAGAACACACCTCCACCGGCATCACCACCATCGAAAACACCGGACAACTCCCACTCTGGCCCACCATCCACTGGCGCGGACTCACCGCCCGCGTCACCGAAGACAAAAACGGCCCCATCATCCTCCCACCAGCACTCGGCGCCACCGGCCTCATCTACCACACCAACCCCGACACCGGCGGACTCATCACCGACACACACGGCTACCCCAACCACAACGCCTGGGCCACACTCCGCGGCATCGCCTGGACACGCCCCATCATGCCCGGCGACGCCACCGCTATCGACTGCCACAAATGCCACATCCACTGGCGCAACGAATACCTACAACCATGGGCACAAACAGGAGGAATAATCAGCAATGCAGGAACATCAAACAATTCAAATGGCCGCACTTGGGCAACGGCATCAGGACGACCACACGCCATTCGTCTATTTGACTGACAAATACCTCACCCCACAAGCCATCATCACCGGCTACACCAGCCTCAAAGCCAACGACAAAGTCAACGACGCCGGCACCTTCACCCTCGAAGTACCCGCCAACCACCCCGTCGTCGACCTCCTCATCCCACCACTAGCCTTCGACGGCGACCCCAACTCCACCCTGCGCAAACTCACCGACATCCAGCAATTCCTCGTCGTCGAATACGGCCATACCCGCTACACCTACTTCGTCGACACCATCATCGACCACGCACAAAAACACGACCCCACCGTCGAAATCACCGGCACCTCCATCCACGACCTGGCCAACTACCTCGTCATGGAATCCAACCCACTGACCCTCAAAGCCATCCAACCCAAATACATGGACGTACGCGCCGGCGACTCCCTGCGAGTCATTAAGACCTTCATTCTGATGAACCTGCGCCGCCTCTACCAATTCGACTTACTGCCCGATGCCGACCCATGGTCGCCTATTGCTTGGCGTGATTACGCCGACTGGCCGATTATGGTCAATCCACTGCATAAATCCACCACGACCCCCTGGACTGTACTTGCTGCCCGATTCGACTCGCTTGCCGACCTGACCAAGGAAACCCTCGACGCCGCCGGACTCCGTCTGACCATTACTCTCTGGATGCCCTGGGACAAGCAACCATTCCCCACCCACACCCGACTGTGGAAACCGACCTTCATCATCGACATCGTCCCCCTCACCAATGACTCCTCCGTCGCCGGACACGTCCACGAAGGCGTCAAAAACATCAGCCGCCGCTGGGACCCCGAAGACAACGTCTCCACCGTCGGACTTGGCGACCGCACCAACCCAGACGGCTACAAACCCTGGATTATGCTCCGCCCCACCCACATCGACTACGCCACCAGCGACGTCACCATCACCCGCTCCAAATACGCAGACGTCACCGTCGGCGGGAAATCCCCCAACGCCATCAACCAACTACTCAAACGCGCTACCGCCACTTTCGTCGGTGGTGCCATCGCCGGCGCCAAAAACGCCTGGCCCGGTAACGACAAACAACTCGACGACCTACAAAGCAAACTCGAAAAAGCCACCGGCAAACTCACCGAAGACAAACTACTCGCCTTCACCCACCACCAAGCCACCCGCAGAGCACGACACCTCGGCCCCTACCGCCGCCGCGAACTCGTCGCCTCCGGAGAAGGCTTCACCATCGAAGGCCAACAACAAGCCTACGAAGCACTCGCCAAAGGCAAAGGCAATCTCTCAGCCTCATTCAAACTCACCGACACCTGCCCCTACCAACTCGGCTACGAAATAAACGTCGGCGACCAAATCGGCATCCAATGGCGAAACATGAACCTATCCACCTGGATTGATGAAGCCACCATCAGCCACACCCCCGGCACACCACCCAAAACTGAGCTCGCTGTCGGTGAAGCACAACCCCGCCAATCCGCCCTCCAACAACTCAACGAAAACCAAAAACACATCTCCGCCACAACGAAAAGACTCAAAACCCTCATAGGGTAAAATCACCACCGAGGAACACCAGTTCCACACACAACGGGGGGATAAAACATGGGAGTATGCCTAAACCGCGACACTCCACCAGGCGCATGGGTCGTCAACCAACCCATACTCAACGCCACCAACCAACTACACGCACTCTTCTTCGGCCCAGACGACTACACCACCGGCCGAAACGCAATCGAAGCGCTCACACCAGCCCTACACAGCTGGCTCAACAAATAAGGGGGAAAAATAATCATGCCACTCTACGGACTCGACGTATCCGAACACAACAACGGACTCAACCTACACACCGCACAACAAGAAGGCTACGACTTCGCCATCATCCGCATCTGCGACGGAACCTACACAGACCCCATCTTCTCCTCCCACCTGAAAGACGCAGAAACCGCAGGACTCATCACCAGCGGCTACTGGTACCTCCGCGCCCCCTCCGAAGGCACCACCATCGCCCAACAAGTCAACACCATCGACCAACAACTACAAGGCCGCAAAGACCTCCCCATCTGGATAGACGTCGAATCAGTCGACGCCAACCGCAATCCCCTCCTCTCCGGAAACGACGTCTGGGCCGCAAAACACGAACTCGAATGCCGCGGCTACACAGTCCCCGGCATCTACTCCGGCGCCTGGTACTGGGAAAAAATGATAGGCGGCGAACCCTCCATGGACGGCCTCGGCGCCCTCTGGGTCTCCAACTACGGAGCTCAAAACGGTCACGGTACCGCCGCACAACTCTACCCAGGCGACAACAGCCCACGCTGGAACTACCCACTCGGCGACCACACCCCCGACATCCTCCAATACGGCTCCAACGGACACGCAGCCGCCTACCCCGGCGTCGTAGACATCAACGCCTACCGCGGCACCCACGACGACCTCAAACGCCTACTCGGCCACTAAACCCCAGCACACACGCACCAGAAAGGAGAAACAATCATGCCTAAGCACGCACAAAACATCATCCACCCACAACAATTCCAACTCGACCGCGGCATCACCCACTCCCCCTGGTACATCCGCCAAACCATCTACACCATCACCGGCATCATCGCCCTGACCGTCACCGCATTCGGCATCGCCAGCCCCGACCAAGTCGATACCTGGCTACAAAACACCAGCAGCATCACCGCCACCCTCGCCAGCGCCCTGGCCGCCATCACCACCGGCGAACACTCCGACTACCGCCCCACCCCAACCCAACCACCACAAGACAACCCACAGGACACCCCACCAGCAGCACAAGACACACCACCAACCCCAGCGCCACAACACTCCACACCCAACACCCCACAAGGAGCAACACCAGGACACCCAGCACCCAACCCACAACAACCACCCCAATAACCCAACAACACACCAAAGGAGGCACACCATGACACCACTAACAACCATCATCGCCACAGGCACCACCAGCGCCATCACCGGCATAGCCTCCTGGATAACCGCCACCATCAACGCCCACTCAAAAGAAAAACAAACCCAAGAACAAACCCGCTACCCCGAATGGAAAGCATTCGTCGACACCATCCAACAAGAAACCCACCAACTCACCGACCGAGTCAACAACCTCCAAAACCAAGTCGACACCCTCCGCGACCAAGTCCACACCCTCAACCACAAATACAACACCGCCATCAACCACATCACCGAATGGCGCCAAGCACACCCCAACGACATCCCCCAACACCCAGCACCAACCGCAATCAAACCCGACCTCTAAACCACCATGAGCAACAAAAACCCACACCACCCAGGAACCCCACACCACCTACGCCAACAAATCCGCACCCGCGACAACCACACCTGCCAACAATGCGGCAAACCAGGACACGAAGTAGACCACATCACCCCAATAAGCCAAGGCGGCACCCACAACCCACAAAACCTCCGCGTCCTATGCCACGAATGCCACCGAAACAAAACCACCCAAGAAACCCGCACCGGCAAAACCAAAAAGAAAAAACTCCTCCACCTCCCACAACAACCACACCCCGGACTCACCTAAACCCCCACAACCCACGCCCCAACAAACCCACAGACTGGACTCTCACCAAGAAACCACTAAGATAACCACAGCATGCGCAAAAGTGCACCCCTTAAACATCCCCTACCCAAAGCGAAAGATATGAAAAACATAAAGACCAAAATCACCGCCGGACTCATCGCCCTCACCACAAGCCTCACCATGGCCCAAACCGCCAACGCAGACCAAGGCAAAGAAATGGTCACCTTCGGCGACTCCTTCACCGCCAACGGCGGCGCACCAGGCGAACGAGCAGCAACCTCCCCATACAAGCGCCCCTTCCACCCCTGCTTCAACGACAAACACAACTGGGCACACCAAACCGCCAACAACCTCGACCACAACCTCGCCGACTACTCCTGCAACGGAACCAGCGTCTGGATCAACCAACACGTCGACGACGCCATCAAACAAGGCAACATCGGCCACGACACCAAAGAAGTAGTATTCATGTACGGCGGCCTCCAACAAGGAACCTACTTCGACGCCCTAGCCAACGCCACCCTCCCCGACGTTCCCAAAGCCTCCACCTACCGCGGACTACTAAACTTCCAATTCAACAAAATCCGCAAAGCCGCACCCAACGCCCGCATCACCATGGTCAACTACGTCCCAATGACCGTCAACGACACCCTCTGCGTAGTCAACCACGACCAGCTGCAGCTCCCAGTAACTATCCCGGGCGCCACCATCGCAGAAGACGAATTCAACCGCGAAATCGGACGCGCAGCACACGACCTCGGAGTCAACTTCATCAACCTCCACGACCAAGCAAAGACCCACGACCCCTGCCAGCCTGACACCAACCACCGATGGGCCACACTCGTCCAAACCCCAACCGCCCCATCCGTCATGCCACTACACCCAACAGACGTAGGACACGACGGAATGACCCAAATCATCACCCGAGAACTCCAAAACCACTAACCACCTAACAAAACTGCAACAACCCACCCCAAAAGTTGCAACCCACCACACCCCATCACGTAAAGTGCACACCGTACACAACAAAACACAAACCCAAACACGAAAGGAAAAACAACAATGATTGCAGACATCGCAACCACCGCACACGACGCAGCACACAACGCCATCTCCACCAGCTGGGACGCCCTCGAACAAGCAAGCCTCTTCACCCGCAAACTGCCATACATCATCCCCGACGCAATCAACGACCTCAAGCGCGACATCCTCGGCTTCTAAAACACCAAACCAAAACAACCCCCGAGAACACCAAACCTCGGGGGTTTACTCATACCCTCACCTGGGGGTAATCCCCGCCCCCACAACACCCCAACCCACGGGCGACCAAGGCGTTTAGGGTGTGTACGGGTCTGGCCGGCGGGGCGTGTGATGTGTGAATGGGCGGTCTTGTTCCAATCATGGGCCGGTTACAAGGCTTGTTAAAACGACGAATACCCTCAACACACGTTGAGGGTATATTTTGTCGTTGCGTCGGTTATAGCACAGTGCGTGACAAACTATTCGCTTTCTTCACTTTGTCCAGTAGTGGGATAGATCTTAAAGCCATCCTGGCTAACTTTATAGGTTACGACACCACCAGCAGCAGCGACGATAAGTGCAAGAATCGACGGAACAGTCTTGCCATACCAGGCAAGAAGAAAGGTTCCCATCAATGCGAGGAGCGTTACTAGCGCAAACACAGATTGTTGCCGCCGCTCCAAAACTCCGCGGTTATCGATAGAACGGGCGACCGCTTTCTGAACCTCAGCATCAGCCATTGCAGATTGATGGCGTGTATCTAGCGCAGTCTCCGCCATCTTGATGATCCTATCGGCCGCGCCAGGCAACACAGATTCATAGCCTGAAAAGTCTTGAACCGCAGGCAAAGGCCCCGAACGCGCTGCGAACATCGCTTGAACTTGGGTACTCTCCACCTGCGGTCCGTCTGGCTGATTTTTTACCTCGGAATCGGGATTTTCTGCATCGCGTCGTTCAGCGCTCGCCCCGTGTCGTTCCAGCTCTCTGTCATCAGAGTCTCCGGACGGGCGATTGACACGCGGAATATTTTCTCCCCTGTGCTCGTTGTCGCCAGGAGTTTCCGAGTTCTCCCGCGAGTTTTCATACTCGACCGAGTCATCCGACATCACCACTCCTTTCAACAACTGTTTACGGTAACTAAAATTTTAGTCTGGATTCCTACAAAATGCTTCTCGGACGTTGGAAAACTCATAAACGTTTTTGCGTCCATCCAGCTTGCGGGCTCGGATCTTTCTACGCTCCGCCCACTTTCTTAAGCGTTCGGGGGTGACGTCGTACCCCTGCTGCCTCAGTTTGTAGCAGATGGTTCGTGCTGCGGGCCAGGTTTATTGTGGGTCTCCTTGAAAAGGAAGTGGCCCCGCCCAACCATCGGGGCCTGTGTGGTGTGTGGGTTAGTGGGGGTGTCTGGCGGCTGCTAGTAGGAAGCGTGTCAGCGGTCTCCATTCGTGGCGTGCGATGATAAAGGTATCGTCGCCTGCTTTGAGGTAAATAAGCCTGTGGGAGTCGAACGTCACCTTTAGGTCTAGGTCGCATAGCGCGCCGTTGTCGTCTTTAACGGTGATAGAGGTTGGGGTTAGGCGGGCTTCATGGTTGGCGTAGGCCAGGGCTTCGGCGTGGGTGGGGAATCGTTTTGCGGTACCGGGGATTTCGCGCCCCTGTTCGTCTACCTGCATCGCTACCCACCAGAAACCGCATTCTACTTTCCACCTACTCATGCTTCCTCCCAGTCGCCTATCCAGCGGCGGACTTCTTGGTATGGTCCTAGGTCAAGGTCTTCGCCTGTGGTGAGGGTGATGCCGTCGGAGTCAGTGTAGTCGTCTTCCCATTTCCCTGCTGGTGGCTGGCCGTTTGGTGCCCAGGCGCGAGGCAAGTCAAACCTCGGAGTAGCTTTGGATAAATCCGCTTCGAAGTGTCCATACCCGGGTTCGAACATCGTTGGTTGGTTAGTCCATCTGGTTTGGTTATAAATCGCGAGTTCTGGCCCCATCGGTGTATCTATTTCACACCACATACCTGAGCACTTAGCCAGCTCTTTAGGTGTCATGTCTGCGAAGGTTTTCATGATTCCTGCCATTCTGTGACGTAGCGGAATATTGGGACGCCGGGCGGGGTGTCGAAATATTCTGGGGAGCGGGAGTCACCGTTCCAGCTGCCTCGTGGGTGCGGCTCGGGGACGATTTCGTCAACCTCCATTTCGGCGATGGTTTGCAGGGCGCGGCGGGCGGGGAGTTGTGACACATAGCCTGCGTATCGGTATTCTTCGAGCCAGCGCTCTGCTTCTTCTGGTGTCATCGGGGTCATGCTTCCTCCTGGTAGTTGGCGGCTGCGAGTAGGGCAAGGCCAATTTGCTGTGCGTGTTCTATTTCGTGGCCTGCTTGGTGTTCGTAGGTGACGATCATTTTTCCTGGCACTAGCTCAATGTCGCATCCGGGTGCGCTCCAGCAGATTCGTTTGTCTCCGCCTTCTTCGTCTTCTTCTATGATGTTGGACGGCTCGGGTAGGTCTGGGGCGAGTAGGCCTGCGTCTGCGAGGTCTTGTGCAATACATTCCGGCTCGCGGCAAGGATCGAAGCCGTGACGGTCGATCACTTTCGCAGCCCGGTCTTGGTTACTCATTCTTTTTCCCTTCGATGAATTTTAAATATGCTTCCCATTCGGGTTGCTCTTGGTTGAGCTGTTCTTTTTCGTCCTGCGTTAATTGGGCGTTCAAGTGGATGTCTAGGCGGGAGCCCCGGATTAACTGTGCTTGAGTACGCTCATCGAGCTCGTCCCAGTGCTCTATTACCCACCTGGTGGTGTGGCGAAGGAAATAGGATGGTCTTTCGCGGCAGTGTCGCATAGCACTGATGATGATGTGCTGGTCTTGCGGTGGCAGCATGGGGTAGGGCATTCTTTTCTCCTGGTGTTGTATGGTGGTGGTGTACACCGCGTCCGCTCACGATTGTGATGACGCGGTTTTCCTTATTCCTCGTCTTGGAGTACGTAGCGGCGACCTGTCGGAGTGAGGTCTTTCTTAGGCACTCCCAGCACGATCCCCCCTACGTTCGGTGGTTGCATGCACCTAATGAAGTCGAGCTCGTCAGAAACCATGATCATTCTGATTCCATGCTCATCTTCCGCTTCCGCCAGGTGGTGCTTATCGTCGTCCCACTCGATTTCGGCCATGGTCGGAGGGGTGGTGTGGGCGAGGATGAAGTTAGCTGCGGCCTGAATTTCGGGCGAGCTGACTTCACAGGACTTGTTCCACTCCGCCCATTGGCGGGCGAGCTGCGCGTCAATGATTTCTTGGCGGGTGGGGTTAGTCATTGGTGGTTTCCGTTTCGTGTCGGTTGTCAGGGTTAGGGCGGTAGACCCAGTACGGGTCTGGTGCGCACGGAATGTCGGGCGGGTAGTGCAGCGCACGTTCAACGGTGCGTAGCCACCTCCACCCGTGCTGCTGTGTTCGGACGGGGTGCCAGGCGAACCAGCGCTGCCACGGGCCAGTGCTCATTCCTGCACCTCCTCTAAATCAATTCGGTAACGCCTACCGGTGACGTATAGAGTGTCGCCCATAGTGAGGAAGTGGTCAGTACAGATTGGGCTGGCTACGGTGAATACACCGTCATCGTCTCGGTCTAGGATGTAGTACGGCAGACCGTCCTCACTCTGCACCTGTAGGGCGTGAATACCATGCCCTCCAGCGACTTTTGTATCCAGATCTTTCTGAGAATACGAGCTAAGCGGCCGTAGGGGGAGGGCTTTGAGGATCTCGTTCTTCCACATCAAGAACTTTTCTGTGTCGCCGCAGAAGTCGGCTGCGCTCAAAGCTACATTCTTCAGCTTCTCTAGCGCTTCGTGTGCTTCGATGATTTCTTGTCGGGTGGGTTCTAGTTGTCCCATAGTGTTTCGTCTTTCTGCATGTCGTGTAGTTGTTCGTACCAGCGTTCTTGACTGTCGAAATTGTTTTCGATTTCGTCGTCTTCGGGTTCGTTCGTGTCATCGAACGGAAACGGGCGAGCCATGGTTAGTCCTTCCAGGTGATGGTGATGTGGGCGCCGGCGGGGTTGTGGTCGTCGGCGTAGTGCTTGGTTGCTTCGAGGTGGGTGACGCGGGAGTCGTTTTTGAGGATTCCTGCGGTCTCTAAGGCGTCGAGGATTGCGCGGGCTAGTTTGTCGCAGTCGGGTTTGACGGCTGGGGTCTCATAGAGCGGTCGTTGTGGCTCTGGTAGGTAGAAGTCCATGCGGACGGCTGCGGGGCCGTCTATGGGGCTTCTGGGCCGGTTTTTGGCGGCTTGTAGTTTCACTGCTTGCATCCAGGCGGGCAATTTCTTCGAAGATTCAATCATTCGCCCACCACCGACATGTCGTTTCGACCCCTTCGGCGCCGGGATGCCCTGCACCCAAAAATCAATGACGTTGCTCAAAATGGTGGCTTCTTTCGTTCAGGTTTCGGCTTGTGGTCACATTTGACGGCCGGGTTGCTGCCTTGCACCCACCCGTTTTCGTCACAGCGGTCGCAAGCATCAATGGCGGCGCGACGCTGCTTGCGCCTGTCGGCCTTCTCGGTTTCTTGGGATTCCTCGTAGGCGCGACGAGCTTCAGCACATCGACCGCAATCGGGGACAGTGCCGGGGGCGAGATGTTGATGTTCTTTGCAGCGGCGCGGGTCGGGTTGGCTGGCGGCGTGAGCCGCCGCTAACTCGTCAAGGTTTTTAGGTTGGGGGCTTTCGGTCTTGGAGTCTTGGCCACCAGTAGGGTCACTGGTTTCCGTAACCCCCTCCCCTGTTCCCCTGTTCCCCTGTTCCCCTGTTCCTAGGTTCTTTTTTCGGGCGCTTGTCGCCGAGTTTCGGCTACTTGTCGCCGAATTTCGGCACATTTCGGGCACTTCCCCTATGACCTGCATGTTTACTGGGTCAATGTAGTGGCCATCGTCTGGCGCGGGGTATTTTGAGGCGTCGAACTTAGCGTGTTTCGATTGGTGCTTTTTCCACGATGAAATTTCAAAATAATGACGTCCGGCGACTTCGAAAAAATCTACGGCGACATGTGCCCGAATTTCGGCGCATAGTGCCCGAAAATCGGCGACTGTCATTTCTTCATCAAGCGGGAAGATAAAACCCATCAACTCACGTGGGTTATAAGTACCCCTCCCGGCATCGTCAGCCCAGTTCCACATGCCGATAAAAGTGAGCCTTGCAAGCGGCGACATGCGGGCCACTCCAGGACTTGACCAGAACTCCGGTTTAATCGTCCTGATTCGGGGCATCTTTTTCCACCTCCTTTTCTATGGATTCAAATAGGCGTATAAGCGCGTCCAGGAAATCCGGCTGGACGCAATGAATGTCACGTGTTTCGAGGTAGGCGCGCATGTCCTGGCGCTGCTGGTGGGTGGGCATGGGGTTAGTGGTGTGTGGTTTGTCGTGTCTTGGTGGTCGGTTTGGAGCCACTCGGTGCCGTTGAGGTACCACCAGGTTTGTTGTTCGCCGGTGTGGTGTGTGCGGACGATGAGTTGTGGTAGTCCGCCGGCTACGTTGGCAATGAAGGGTGTTCCGGCTGGGGTGTCGAGTGGGTTTAGTTGTGGGGTCATTTGTCGCTGCTGCCAATTCCTCGTGCCCCGCGCTGCGTGGCGGGAAGCTCTCGGACTTCGGCAATTTCATTGACCAAGACAGGCACGGTGACAAGTTGTGCGATATAGTCGCCTGCTTCGATGCGCTGGCCAATGTCGCCGGTGTTGTGAAGGCTTATTAGTAGCTCTCCTCGGTAGCCGGAGTCGATGATGCCGGTGCCGTTGTATAGAACAAGTTTTCGCTTAATTCCAGTGCTGCTGCGAACAAAAATCATGCCCACATGGCCACGTGGAATAGCCACATGCACACCGGTAGAAACCAGCTTGTGACCGCCGGCGGGAATGACAGCATCATGCTTTGCTGCGAGGTCAATGCCGGCATCATCTCTGTAGGCTTGGCGCGGGTGCGCTGCGCCGTCATTAAGTTGGTAATAAATCATGGTGATTCCTTTCAGGCATAGAAAAGACCCCGCTTGTGGACTGTTGAGGTCCTAAACAAGCGGGGTTAAATGAAAATCAAGTAAAAGCACAAAGTGCCCATGAATGAATGGCCGTAGGATGCACGAAAGCCGCCATCAAAGAATGACAGCGGCTTAAGGCGATGTGGTGTTGTATACCTATACAATCACTACACCGACGATGATATAAACATCTGTCAAAGACAGCAATACTCAACCCCACCAGGTGGACTGTGGAGGTCCTAAAAGGCGGGGTTAGGTGGTGGGGTCGATGAGGACGGTTGAGGCCGCGTTAAGAGCGAATCGTCCGTCTCTGGTGGCGCCGTGCACCACATCGCCGACACGAGCAGCAAAGGTGATACGGTCAGCAATCTTCTCCGGGTCAAACGCGGCTGGGAAAAGAACTACTCTCCTGCCCTTATAGTCGGGAAGGTCAGCGGCTTTAATCTTGACGTAGCCCATCAGAATGGTGGTGCCTGGTCTTGCTGCCCCGCCTGTGCCGGCGGCTGAGACCACGCCCCGCTAGCCGCGGTTTGGCCCTGCTGGGCGGCGTTATCCCACGACTGCTGCGCCTGGCTCGGCTGCTGCTGCGGCGCGGCAGGAAGCTTGTAAAAACGCATAGCACTGAACTCAACCTTGCTGCGCTTTTCACCATCCTTAGTCTCCCACGAACGAGTCACAAGCTTGCCAGTAACCGCAACCTGGTCGCCCTTTTTCAAATCCGCGGCCATCTGCGCCCACGGAGTAGGATTCTGCTTATTGCCCGCCTCATTCCAAATGGTCACATCCAGGTACACGCTGCGAGTCTTAACCCACTGATTCTGACTCTCGTCATAACGATTATCCGAATTTGCCAACGTGAAATTCGCAACCGCAGCACCCTGCGGCGTGAACCGCAACTCCGCATCCCGCGGCAAACCACCAGTAAGTGTAACGACGTCAATCATTAATTCTTCTCCCCCTGCAGCTCATTCCAACGCCGGCGACCAAGGTCAATGACCTCTTCGGGAACGTCACCGTCATTGCGGATTTCCTGCATGAAACTTGTGACCTCATCAGCAGTAGTGAGCTCAGCCAAAGCCTGCTTGACGTCTTCTACGAACTGATCCGGTTGTTCGTCTTGCTGTTTCTTCTTCAGCTTCGGCGCCGGGGCCGCTAATGCCTGCTGCGCAACATCCTGGCGAGTGGCCTTTTGGTGAATGGTTTCAGTGGTATCCACGAAGCTTTCAGAGTCGAAGTAGACGTCTCCTAACTCGTCGGGGAATGCTTTGCGGAAAGCGCCGGCGGCGGCGTTCTTTCCCAGCATGAAGGAGGGCTTAGCTTCCCACATTGGGGTTAGGTTTCCGTTTTTCCCAAAAGTTTGCTTGGACTCATCCCAAGTAACAACATGCGGGAATGGTTCGCCGTCTCGGTACACAATGACCTTCGCGAACTCTGGGTATCCCATGCGGGCCACGTTCCACGTGTCGCGCCATTCCGTTTCTTCCCCAGTGGACTTGTCAATACCTTTGTATAGCCATTCACCTTCTCGGTAGGTTCCGCCTTCTTGTTTGGCGATACGTCGGGCGGTGCGCCTTGCCCCACCAATACCGACTTGGAGCGTGTAGGTCTTACCGTTCTTGGAGTTGCGCTCGATAAGAGAAATTTGTGATGAGTCTTGCGGGTTGAGCCCTAATGCGTCAGCTCGAGCAAAGAACATTTTGAGGTGATTGGCGGGGATTTGCTGGTAACCCAGCTGCTCAATCAGTGTCATTTCTTGCTGGTTGAACTTAGCGATGTCATTACTCATTTAGATGTTCCTTTCGTCGTCGAATCGGTCGAGGGTGATGTCGGGGATGATGAGGGCGGTTTCCTCATCATGGCCGCGGGCGGTGAAGCACTCCATGAGGTAATGTGCCTGGTCGGCAAAAGCAGTCAGCGCCGCATAGTTTGCTTCCGTCACGGTGCGCGCGACCTCGAGTCGTCGCCGCGGCATATCACTCGGAATAGGAGTCATAGTTTCTGGCGCTCCTTGTCTGCCTGGTCGTGGATTTGCTGGTAGAGGTCACGCATTTCTGGGAACGTGTCACCGTGGTCGCGCATCCAGTCGAAGGCTTCGCATTGTGCCCTGTTTAAGGCGCGGTTCTTTGCTCCCCTGCTTGGTTCTGTGGTGTAGATCCTCATTAGTTGACTACCTTTGTTAGGCGGAGGCGTGTGGAACCACGGCGGGTTTTGGTGTTGAACTCGGCGTAGAGGTCCGGGTGGGCAGTCTTAAACGCCTTCGAGTCGAACGTCTTAGAATCCTTGGTGGTGGACACACTCACCTTGTAGCCGGCGTGCGTACCCGCGTAGGAATCACCGAGTAGTTTCAAAAGGTCTTCCTTGTACGTCTTGACCAGGTCAGACCAGCGGGCGGCTTTTTCTTCCGCGTCCGCTAACTGCGCCACGAGGTCCTCTACCTCGTCCACGTCCTCTAGGCTGGTGACCTCACCCATCCAGTCAGGCGCGGTGCCTTCCTCGAGCCAGGTGAACCATTCTGCTGCGGTTTCTTTAAGGCCGCGAACCGCGGCAGGGTCGTAGTCGATGATTTGGTAGTCGCATTCCTGCGGGTGAAATTCGCCGTCCTCCTCCTGGTAGTACTCAACGAGCAGGACACACGCTTCCGCCCCGGTGTGCCACATATTCGCCTGGACTTGAAGGTAATAGCGGTCGGAGCACCAGTCGTGGTACTTCCCGCCGAGGAATGGGTGCTTGGCGGTTTTGATTTCCCCAATGACCTCTCCATCCTCACTGAACAAGTCCGGGGTGCCGCACAAGCGCTCATCAGCCTCGTTGATGATGATGGTCTGAGGGTCCCCGTTGTAGTTCAAGCGGCTATCAATACCCGCAAACAGCGGGGCCAACTTCGGTTCACGACCCTTCCCCCACTCCGTGTACTGATTACCACCCCAACGCTCCTCCGATTCCTTCTGTCGGCGTAACTCTTGCCAATTACTAGCGGTATGAATCAGGTGCAGCGATGCCAACTCCGTCGACGTTAAATGCCGGCGACGATACTCAAACCACTCATCATCATCCTTCGGCTTAAAAACCTTCATTTCTTCCTCCTTCTTCCCCTACGCCAAAGCACACGCCGCGCCGCAGGCGCATGCCACGGACAAAACCGAAAACCAACGCCCAAACCATCAATCTCCCCACCTGGGACATGACAGCCCTCAAATAAACAAGGGCCGGGCAAATCAAACGCCCGACCTAAAAAATTCCAAGCATCATACTCAGACAAAAAAGAAATAAGACGCCCATCAAACTCCACCCAAAACCGACCACCATGCTCAACAGGCTCAATCCCCTCCGAACCATGGCCTACATCCATACAGGCGGCACCGAAATAACCCAATGGAAAACAAACCCAGCAACACCACCCAACGCCCCAGTCGCCCAACACAACCGAAAACGCTTAGCAGCCGTATCCTTCCAATAATGCAACTCACGCAACTCCCGCGTACCCCGCGCCGGCACCTCACTTGTGTTCCGGGTGCACATTACGAACCCTCCTGTCATACGACTCAACCAACGAAGCAATCACATGCGCCTGCTGCGCACTATCCTTAATCTGACGACGAATCTTCTCCGGAACACGCGCATACCGATACAAAGCGATATACCGGCCCTCAATATCCTTCAAAGTCCGAACCGCATGGTCATGACTAATCTCAAACACTACGGTCCTACCTCCACATCATCGTGAAAACATTGAACTGACGACGCCGACGCCGCCCACAACAAAAAATCCGCCTCAAAAACCTCACAAAGCATCTCCTCTCAAAAACTCATCGCACCACTCAGGTTTCAACCGATAACGCCGACCAACCTTCACCGAACGAAGCTCCCCACGCTGCAAATGCACATACAACGTCTCCGGATGCACGCTCATATAGTCAGCCGCCTCTTTAGCAGTCAGCCACGATGTGCTAGTATTCATATCGTCCTTTCAGAGGTGAGAAGATTGAAGAGGGAAAGCCCGGATAAACACCGCCAGGCTTTCCCTTTTTTCACGTAAAAATAAAGGGGTTGCAGGACAACAGAGCGCAGCAGCGGCAAGTGCTCAACCACCAAAAAGCCTGGGATGCTGCCCTTAAGACGGTCAGTGTCCAACCCGCCGTTGACAACCCCTAAGTGCGCAGCCAGGGAGTTGCACCCTGGTAGCTTTTGAAAATCACACAATCACTATCCCACCGGTAGTAGGTAAAAATGAAAGTGAAACATGAACTACTCTGCGCTCAACAACGCCTCCAAAACCGTCGGAGACGCTCGATAAAATAAAAGAATGACCGCCTTCGAAATCACCTCCACAGTCATCGCCGCAATCTCCGCCATAATCGCAATCTGGCAAGCAACAGAAGCAACCAAATCACGCAAATCAGCCGAATCAGCACAGATAGAAGCAGCAGAAAGCTCCCAACGAGCCGCCCAAAGCGCTGAACAAGCCGCAGAAGAACAACGAAAAATCGCCGAAGCACAAGCAACAATCTCCGCATTCACAAAGAAACTAGCCGCAGCAAACCGACGAAACGTCACCCTCAACCACGAACACAATCATCTCTACTTCGTCACCAACGAAACCGGCGAAACCATCACCAACGTCAGCATCAACGCAACCAGAGACGACCAAGCAGCCCACATGCACGCCGAACCCGCCACCACCCTCCACCACGGCGACTCCCTCGAAGTGCTCCTCGGCTACCGCGGGCAATACATCCTATGCTGGACAGACAGCGACGGAGAAGAACAACAAAAGACAACAACCGCTAATGCCGGTTGATATAGCTCGTGTAAATAGCGCATCCCAAAGCAACCAAGGCACACGCAGAAGTAACAATCAAAGCAACCATCATCAACACCTCCCTCCACTACAATTGACAATTCACCTCACAAACCGTGAAGCCAGCGCCGCGCCAAATAAACAGAAACTACCGCCAGCTGTGCGTGATTTACGGTATGCGCACCCCACCAAGAACAATTCATGCATCTGGTTTAATAGACCCATGGCGAACCCAGCAGAACTCCTCTTCAACCAACTCAGTAAATGGAGAGCCTCAGACAAGACAGCACTAAAAGCACGCCCAGACACCAACGACTTAGCCCTCCACCGCCGCGCCATCCAAAACCTGAACGACATTCGTAGCTTGCTACTAGCCATGCAGAATGCCGGCAAACGCGTCGGAGTATGGAACCGCGCATTCCCCCGATGGACCCAAATAATCTTTTGCTACCCATATGCTTGGCGAGATGACGGAAGCGGGAGCATAGAACAAAAAGACCTAGATGACCTAGAGACGCTCATTGACGCCCTGGACCCATTCGTCACAAAACTAGATGAGTCTTCGTTTCAAAATTTCCGAAACTACCTCGACGAGATTGAAAGCGCGCTCGAAGAAGATGGCTCATTAAATGAACACTTCAAAGAATCCGTGCGCATTGCCGTCAGAAACGTCCGAGACGCATTCGACCAGTTCACCACGGTTGGCGACTACCGCACTGATGAGGCGCTTAAGTCGCTTCTTGCCCAACTATCGCTCGTCATGGTCAAAAGCCACAAAAAGAACAAATGGGAAAAGATACTCAACAGTTGGGTCTTCCCTTATGCAGTTAACCAATTCCCACCTTTAGAGCCCGGGAACGGATTCCTGGCCATGCTTATGCCTAGCTCACAGTAGAAGCTATAGTGAATGCCTCATCCATCGCCTGGTCTATGGCTCGACCACTCGGCGTGCCAGCGAGAACATCATCTTTAATCGCTGAAAGTACCCAGTTGACACAAGCAGCCTCCATCAGACTGAGGTCCTCAGGAACGTACTTATTTGCCATGATCTTCCTTCCTTAAAATCATAATTTCGATTCCGTGGCCTGCCGGGGATTGGTCTCCATTCTTCTTTCATTCTTTTTGTTCTCTTTCTTCTCTCCCTGTTTGGGAGAGCGTGCCGGTGTGTGGACTTGAACCACACGAGTTCCCTTACCGGCCTGGTATTTACGTCCTTGGTGGTTCCCTCCCGCTTACGGCGGGGTTCCTGCCTGTCGGCTTGGCCAATGCTTCACGGACATGTCACGTGGTTCTTGGCCCGGTATCTTCTGTCAGGACAATCCACTTTTCAGTTCTCTGTACAGCTCGGGTCTTTCGACCCTGTGCGCTACCGGGGCCACGCTCCTCGGATGGACTACCTAGCGCTGCCACAACCTTCAGTGACTAAAATCGTGACGTTATTGTTGGGTACTCATATACCCCGCTCGTGACGAATAGTGACGAAACTGCGGCTCGCACTCCCCCGCCTGCTAGCCGGGCTAAAATAAACTCATGGCAATAACCGCACTTATAACGTCAATAACCGCGCTCATTACCGCCATAACCGGACTTGCCGCACTACTACTAGGAATCAAACAACTCCAACACGCCCGCCAATACGACGGCGCACACCAAATAGCAATGGGCTTCAGCAACTACGGAACCCCCACCGTCATCTCAGGAATGAAAGAACCCATTGACGAAATCGAAATACAACTCCAGTACCAGGGCTTCCAACCCCTCTACGGAGTCAAGATGTCCCTCCTCTGGGACAACGGCGCCCACTGGGACCTCTACCCCGAGACTCAGCTTCAGCCTGGAGAAAAATTCGGCCCGAAGGTTCTAAAAATACCGTGTAGCGACCTGGATAAAGTACACCTACATGTCGCATGGCAGACTCCACATCCTGCCATTCTGAAAAACAAGATTCGGTATCAAGCACTCCGGATGAACCTGGCTCAAGAGGCTCAACAATGGCGATGGCGTCCATTCGAACACCTCCATCGGCGCCGGCACTCGCCACTCGGAAAGTGGAAGGCAATTCATAATTCCCCAACCGACCAACAGAACTTCCCCGGCTGGCCCCACGGCCCCGCAGCCAAGACCATAGACTGGTAAACATCTATGCCTCCTCCGGTTCAGCGTGGTGTACTGCGCCGCGGGCGGCGTCTTCTGCTTCCGTAAACAGGCTGTCGACGATGTCCGCGGCGAGGTGGTCTTTGAACGCGGCTTTGAGGTAGCCGAGCATGAAAGCATCAACGTATCCAGGGTTCATAATGGAGTGTCCTTAATCGAGGGTGGGGTTATGCGGTGGCGTAGTACTCGTCCCACACGCGCTGCATGAGTGGGCGGTCAGCTTCGGTGTAGCCATTAACCTGACGCACCTGACCATTAGGCAAGGTCAAGTCGTACTTTTCCGGTTCGCGTCCCTTTTCCAGCGTGTACAGTGCCTTCATGCGCTTGCCGAACATCGGGGCTACGGACTTCATTTTCTTGTTGGAGAGGTTCTTAGACTTCAAAAAGTCCGCGGTGTACAGCGGCCGGGTTTCCGGGTCCAACTCCGGCGCCTCACCCAAACCACGAGCCAGCACAATGCGGGCCTTCGCCTCCAAATGGTCAGGATGAATCAAACCCTTAGCAGCCTGGCACAGTTCCATCCGCATCTGAGACTCACGCATCAACGCGTTAATCTGGTGTTCGGCCTGTACCAGTTGATTTTCCATAGCCACGAACGCCTTAATCAGGCTCTTCTTGAAATCAACCACCACCGGTGTATTGCGGAATAAGGTCATGGCGAACATTGCCTGCTCACGATTCAGGACCGCAATGTTGGTCTTTTGAGCACCACCTGCGGTTTGCCGGGTTCGCGTTTCAAACGCGACCCTTCCAAACTCCTCGAAGTCAGCCTGGTTCTTACGAATCGTTTCCAACACGTTCTTGTGCTGAATACCGACACCACCGGCAATGATCTCCGAAGTGGTGGTTAAGGTCCCGTCAGCATTGGCGTGAACCAATTGGTTGTCCATTGTGATACTCTCCTAATTGGTTGATTGTTCTTTGGCCCGGTGTTCCTGCGCCGGGCTTTTCTTATGCGGCAGTTCGTCCAGTTGGGCGGCGGCGGAACCTTACGCGTTCCGTGGCCGCTTCCTCGCGTGTAGTGACGAATGCTGTTTCAAAGTCAACGGCGAAGTTGTTTAGGACTGAGCCGATGACGCGGCCGGTTGCCTCTTTCCCTGGCTGAATCCAGCGGGATGCGGTGGAGGGTGGTACGCCTAGTTTTTCGGCGAAGCGCGATAAGGTGACGTACTTTTCAAGTTGTTCATCGACCCATTCCTGGCGCAGTCGAGTGGTGTCAATTACCTGCATGACCTGTCCTTTCGTGGGTGTAATTTCAGCGCTGCAATTCTGTCTTGCTGCGCTGGAATCAACAATACACGGTTTTTCTAGTTGTGCAAGTTTTTCTTGTTTTGCTGCAATGACTTGCTTTTTTGCTGGCCTGCAAAATATAATCACGGCATGAAATCAACACGATGGTGGACGTACCTCAGTGAAGTAATGGGCGATGACAGTGCCACAAAAGCCGCCAAGAAAACAGGAATCAGCGCATCAAACTTCACCCGCTGGAAACAAGGCGCTAAAGCAGACCCGGAATTTGTCGTAAAAGTCGCACGAGCATACAAAGTCAACGTCCTGCGAGCGCTAGTGGAAGCAAACTTCATCACCGAAAAAGAAGCCGGATTCATTAAAGAAGAACCAGGCCAAGATGAAGAAGAGCTTTTTGAGGCTCTACAAAAACTCAAATCAGCAATCGAAGAATCCGAAGGCGTAGTCAAAAGCATGGCCGAAGAACGGCGCAGAAGTACCCCACATCTCACCCCCGTGTCTGGCGCGTCTGCTTCACTGCATGATGACGATGACGGTATCGTCCGCGAGTTTGACTACTCCCCCGACGAGTACGCAGCCGACTCATCCCCCAACGAGCAAGAAGAACGCGAGAAACGAGGTGAAGACCCCATTGACTGAGCAGGAAGGAATGAATACAAGCGATACAATCAAACGCCTCACCGAGAAGAGTAAAGAATCCTTCTCACTCGCAATCGAGCTATATAACCGGCCAACCTTGAAGTATCACGCAGAAGCATGCTCAATATTCCTATGCAATGCTTGGGAACTCATGCTCAAGGCGTACCTCATCAAAACACAAGGCATTTCATCAATCTATTTCAAAGACAACCCAGAACGCACAATCTCTCTAGATGACTGCCTTGGAAAGGTATTCACAAACAGCAAATCGCCATTAAGAATCAACATGCGTGAACTGATTGACTTTAGAAACACCAACACACACTTCATTACTGATGAGTGGGAGATCTTTTACGGACCGTTTTTGCAAGCTGCAGTGACCAACTATGCCCAACAACTCGAAGAACTACTTAATGAGTCAGTCAGTGATTTGATGCCTGAAAATCATCTCACGTTGGCAGTAAGACGCGGTGACGTCCAACCAGATATCATCCACGCCAAGTATGACCCAGCCGTAGCAAAACGGCTTCTGAAGAAAAGCCATGAGCTAGCCGAAGCTGCAGGTACAGGCGGAAATGAAAACATCGCTGCGATTTATGAGACAACGTTGCGTATCGTCAAAAAGGAAAGAGACGCAGACCTAAACGTCTATTATTCAAAAGGATCCGATATCCCAGTAAACGTTATCCGCGACGTTAAAGACTCGAGAAGCTATTACCCTTACACCTCAAAATTGGTTCTCGAAAAAGTCAACCATCGCTTGAAGCGAGAAAATATAAACTTAATTCGAGATGGGGAACCGCATGAGCGCTTCAATAAGTACGACTTCGGGTTGTTCACAAGCGGTCACAATATGAAAGGCGACGAGCGATTCAGTTACGACAGGAGTTCACCCCATGAATCAAATCCTGCCTACATCTACAACGACAACACTGTTGACTTCATTGTCCAAAGGCTTAAAGAAGAGCCTGACTACTTGGACAATCTGAAACAGAAGTCATCAAAAAATAATCGACACTGACCCCAGGGGCAAAGGAATTC
Source organism: Corynebacterium rhinophilum (assembly GCF_030227225.1). GTDB lineage: Bacteria > Actinomycetota > Actinomycetes > Mycobacteriales > Mycobacteriaceae > Corynebacterium > Corynebacterium rhinophilum. The sequence continues at coordinate 5,869 of NZ_JASPHQ010000005.1, read as the reverse complement.
TCGACCTAATGTCTTACTCCCATTCGGGAACCCAGCCTGATCCATCACGAGTCAGTGTCTCTAAGTCAGACAGTACCTCATCTACTCACGAACAAACAACCTTTAACACGCCAATGATTGAAGCTCTTATTCAGGCCGCTGAGTCCCGGGGTTACCGAATCCGGTGGCATCGTGGCGGGCCGAAAGCAGCGTGGGTACCCCGCAGAAACACCATCACGCTCCGCCTCGGCATGGACGATGCCACCACACTGTGTTCCTTGGCCCACGAGTTAGGCCACGCGCATTATGGTGACCCGCCTGGACATTACGGTGCCCACGAGATACGCGCGGACCGCTTCGCGGCACGCCTACTTATCTCCCCCACCGAATACGCCACCACAGAAGCAATCTACGGACCACACCCGGCCACCCTCGCCAACGAGCTCGGGGTGACGGTCAAAGTCCTCAAAATTTGGCAAAACATCTACGAAAGGACAGCAGTATGAAAAAGCTCTCAATTCTTCTCATCGCAGTCCTCGCACTAGCGAGCTGCACCTCCAGCGAGGAACCCCCGGCAACCGATAAGCCGTCCTCAAACACCTCAAGCACATTCAGCACCTCGAGTACCAAACGCAGCAGCTCGACCAAAACCGCGGACCCCTCCAACACACCCCTAACCACAACACAGGAACCTGCTGCTGCCAATAGCGCCTTACCCGAGGCGAATCCGCAAATGGCACAACCGACCGTAGTCGAGTGCCTCCAAGGCACCCCTGGGCCCGCTCGATGGTCAGACGGCACTGTCTCCTTCTCCCAATGGTGTTTTGACAACCGCGGAGGACAGCAGTACCTCGAGAATGAAAGCCAAGCCGGTCTAGTAGAAAACGGAGAATGCGTAGGGCCGGCGGCAGAATGCGGATACGGCACCGCAGCCAACGGCGCCCGAAATCCGACTTCGGGTGAAATCCAGACCTATCACGGCTGCCAAGACGGATACATCAACGACCCTACTTTGTGCTCTCAAGCAGAGGGTGCTGTCCGGGCTGCGGGCCCAAACGGCTCTATTTATTAGTAGCCATGCGCTTTCAACGCAATCCCCGCCCCCGGTGCTCGCTGAAATGAACACCAAGGGGGTTGAGGGCCCAACAATCGGCAATGCGAACTAAAAAACGCATCGAGATCAAACTTAGAAACCCAACTGGGACTTTCCAACAAAACATCATTTCACAAGTATGACCAAAGCAGTACAAAATCCAGCATGATAATATGCGATTATGGAAACGCACAGCGGGAAACTTCCCCGCCCAAACTACCGAAAAATAGCCGGGCAAAAAGCAGCCGACACCCGATGGGGACGAAAAATCGAACGAGCAACCCACCAAGGAACCCTAAACATAGCCGGAACAGACCTATCCTGCTACGTACTCGAAGACGGACGCCGGGTAATCAGCCAATCCTCAATCATGAACGCCATGGGACGTACCCCTCGCGGACGACGCGCAAGCCACGACAATCGGCCACCCTTCCTAGAAGCAAACAACCTAGCCGCATTCATCTCACCCGAGCTCCAAGAAGCAGTCGCTGGAATCGACTATCGCGTCGGGGATAACCCGAACGTCATCAACGGACACAGCGCCGAAATCCTCCCCAGAATTTGCAACGTCTACCTCGACGCAGAGGAAGCCGGCGTGCTTACAACCACACAAAAACCAATCGCCAAAACCGCCCGCAGAATCATCAAAGCCCTAGCACTGGTAGGAATCACCGCTCTAGTCGATGAGGCAACTGGCTACCAGGAAACTCGCGCCAAAGACGAACTGCAACGACTCCTTGATGCCTACATTGCAGAAGAATTTCGCCCCTGGGTTCGCACTTTTCCCGAGGCGTTTTTCAAGGAAATATACCGCTTGCAGGGCTGGAAATTCGTCCCCGGCAACCATCACCACCCGCAGTACGTCGGAAAGTTCATCAACAAGTACATCTATACGCAAATGCCGACTGGCATCCTAGACCGTCTTAAAGATCTAAACCCTAAAAATGAGCAGGGTAACCGGCCGCGGAAGCATCATCAGCATTTAACTGATGACATTGGGGTCAACCACTTAGAGCGCCAGATTAACCAGGTAATCACGCTGATGCAGGCATCCGATGACAAAGTTCAGTTTGAGAATCTTTTTGAGCGCGTTCACTCAAGAAATCTTCCAGTTCAGCAAATGCTCGACATTTAAGAAACCCGCCCTGGCGCTACAGATGTGAAATTCGCGTGCCGGGACGGGTATCACCCCATCCGATTAAAGAACAGGACAGGTCTGTCTTATGGCATCAATTAAGTAGTACAAGATGACGCGGGGCTGGGCGTAGTCATCGGGTATCCCCTGGTTGGCTTTGTTTTACCATTTGACACGTAACGTATTTGTACGTTACACTAGTTGTAGTGCGGGTGAGAGACGCACTGAAAACTAAAAAGTGGAAGGAGGTGACGCCCATGGAAGTAGCGGCACTGATAATAAGTACCTGCAGTCTAATCCTGCAGTACATCCAGTACCGCAAAGAATATCCACCAACAAAGGGAAAACACCGCAAAAAGTAGCCACCTAGGGTTCAGGAAGCTCTAACCATCCTGAACCCTAGGGGCTACCCCTCCACACTACCGAAAGAAAGGACACGCAATGAACTTCAAACAACTCTCCGCCATCAGCGGCATCATCGCCGCCGGAGCCTACGCCTTCATCGCCTCAACACCATTCTGGCCACTCGTCATAGCCCTCGCAGCACTATCTGGATACAACCTCTCCACCGCAACCCACCAACACAAGAAGGACTAAATGCACCCCATCATCATCGACGAAGACACCGGACGCCGCCTCTTCAACACCCAAGAATGCGCCGCCCATATCGGAGTAAGCCCACGCACCTGGGCCAACTACCACGCCAACAACCGCACCCCCACCCCAGTAGCCACATGGGGAAAATCCGCCCCCCTCTGGGACGCCGAAGAAGTAAAACACTGGCACAACAACCGACCAGGCTCCCCCATCAAAAAGTAAACCTACCCACACCCAAGGAAGAACAGATAGGATATGAACCATGAAGAACATTCGGACGGTGCTGAGCGAAGTGAACAGCATTCACATGGCCCAGGCCGAACGAGTGAGAGCAGCAGCAGACCAGGCACACCTCCGCAGCCAGACCCGCAGCAGCCGGGCCTACAACAAAGTGAACACAGCGATACAACACCAACTCAACAATCGCTCCCCGGTCTAAGTAACCTCCCCGGTGCACATCCTCCGGTTGCCGTATGGGAACACTACGGGCCTACGCCCCACCCAGCAATCATCCAATACTACAACGATATTTGCCCCGGCTCGGGCGACCGAATCATGGACGATGCACACGAAGACATGCTCCTAGATAGGACAATCACAAAAGAATCTTTCGACTACGCCATCCATGAATCAAAGGTTCGACTGTATACAGCAGTCGCCCTCATCGCCTGCGCAGTAGCGCTCATCCCAGTCCTTTTAATCACCTTAAACCCACCCGAATCATTAGTCGGAGTGGGTGCATTAGGCCTCGTTGCTGCAACTCCCCTGGTTTCTACCCTTCTCAACTCAGGCCCAAAGAACAGCAGAACACAACCCGAGCCACAAGAAGAAGGCTAACCCCACCCAACCCCCGAACTTTTTACTGAGGATTTTGTCATGTCTTCTATTAAGTCGTATAAGACCGCTAAGGGTAAGGCCTGGCGGGTTCAGTATCGCTCACCTGATGGTAGGTCGCGTACGAAGCGTGGGTTTCGTACGAAGAATGAGGCGAAAGCCTGGGCGGATAAGAACGCTGTATCCATACACCAGCAAGATTGGATAGACCCTAACGCCGGCAAAGTCACCATCAACAAGATGTATGGGCCGTGGGAAGCGAACCTCACGCATCTTAAGCCTAAGACCCAGCATGACATGCTGGCAGTCTGGCGGAACCATGTTGAGCCTAAATGGGGCAGTCGGGCGATGGCCGGTATTAAGCCGTCAGAAGTCCAGGCATGGGTGTCCTCGCTGGATAGGTCAGCGTCCCTAGTGAGGCAGGCTCATGCGGTACTCGCGCAGATTCTTGACCTAGCCGTCATGGATAAAGCGATTAGAGAGAATCCGGCCCGCGGCGTGAAACTTCCACGTAAAGACGCAGCCAAGAAGGTGTATCTGACGGCGGAGCAGCTAGGCCAGCTAGTAGATGAATGCACCCGTTATCAAGAGTTGGTGTGGCTGCTCGGCACCGTGGGGCTTAGGTGGGGTGAAGCGGCGGCGCTTAGGGTGCGGGATGTGAATGTGCTGCGGAATCGTATCAGTGTGGAGCGCAACGCCGTCACGGTCGGCAGTGAGGTCATTATCGGTACGCCTAAGACGCATGAGGTGCGCGAGGTGGCGGTTCCGGCGTCTGTCATGCGGATGCTGGTGCCTGTGATGGATGGCAAGGGCCAGGACGCGTTGCTGTGGCCGCGTCGTGACGGTACGCCGATGAAGCCGCCGACGCATGGGAAGTGGTATTACAACGCGCTCGACCGTTGCATGGAGAAGTACCCTAATTTCCCGCGGGTAACGCCGCATGGTCTTCGGCATGTGGCGGCGGGGTTGATGATTTCCGCCGGAGCGAACGTGCTTGCAGTTCAAAAGCAGCTAGGCCATTCCTCGGCAGCTATGACCCTCGATGTTTACTCAGCGCTGTGGGATGAGGACTTGCAGAGGCTGGGGGGTGCTGTGGATGAAAAGGTTTCAGATGTCGTCAAATTGTCGTCACATGGGGCTTAAAAATGATGTTTGTGCTGGTTAAATAGGGTTTAGGTCACTGGTTCGAGCCCAGTTGGAGGAGCTTTCTTAGCCCCCTTTTACCTGCAAAACGCCGGTGGGAGGGGTTTCATCATTTTCGTTTACTGGGCAGTTTCGGGTGGTTTAGGGCGGTTTCCTGTCGTGCATGTCGTGGAATTGCATGATCGTTTTGCCGGTGGCGGCTCGGCATTTGGGGCCTGTCGATGGGCGCGCCCTGCGGATTGCGGGCTGCTGGTAATCGGGTGCGGCCTAAGAGGCCTGACCCCCAGAAAGTGGACACGTCGGGAGTCAGGCCCAACCACCAGCAGAAAAGAAATAGCCGCCTAACCACTAGGTAGCTCGGTTGCGTCCACTAGTGTGGTGTATCTGTAACTGACGGTGGGCCCCTTATGAATGAGGCCGGCGACCACCGTAGTACCTTTCGATTCCGTAACCACACTTCCTCGAAAGGGATAACCACGATGGCCGCTAGCCCATATTCTATAGACCCGACTACCTACTTAGACGAATTGCTGGCCCAAGCATCCCCAGATCTCATGCGCGAGATGCTTCAAGGATTCATCAACCAAATCCTATCGACTCAAGCAGACCAGATCTGCGGCGCCGACTACGCCACCACGTCTAAGTCTCGAACCAATGTCCGCAACGGCTACCGCCACCGCGATCTTGATACTCGCGTTGGCACCATTGATGTCGCTGTACCCAAACTACGTACCGGGTCATTTTTCCCGGACTGGTTATTGCAACGACGCACTCGGGCAGAACGAGCACTAACAACCGTAATAGCTACCTGCTATTTAAAAGGCGTGTCCACACGCAGGATGAACGATCTCGTCGCCAGTTTGGGAATTAATAATCTTTCAAAGTCGCAGGTATCTGACATGGCTAAAGACCTGGACGAGATGGTCGAAGACTTCCGTACCCGACCACTCGATACCGGTCCATACCTGTATGTTGCCTGTGATGCATTGACCATGAAAGTCCGCGAAGGAGGACGCGTGGTCAAAGCTTCCGTCCTCGTGGCTACCGGGGTTAATGCCGAAGGCTATCGTGAGCTATTGGGCATGCAG
>NZ_JASPHQ010000059.1 GCF_030227225.1 Corynebacterium rhinophilum | reverse complement strand
TAGGACAGCACCAACAAGGCGCACGACAGCGTCACGATTGGGGAAGATGCCTACAACATCCGTACGCCTGCGGATTTCACGATTGAGCCGTTCAGTAGGGTTATTCGACCAGACTTTCTTCCAGACGGATTTCGGGGCGTTGGTAAAAGCTAAGAGCTCGTCGAGGGCTTCTTCCAGGTAGCTGGCAACGTGGGGGAATTTATCTTCACAAAACGCTACGACCTCACGTGCTTGGGACCACACCGATTCCGAGTCTGGTTGCTGGAATATCGTATGAAACATCGCCGATAGGGTTGGCCACTGGGTCTTGGCAACCATCGAAGACAGGTTTTTAGAAAAGTGCGTTCGACACCGCTGCCAGGACGCATTCGGCAACACGTCACTAATCGCATGCTGGATTCCTAGATGCGCGTCACTGGTGACAAGATAGACCTCATTAAGTCCGCGAGCTTTAAGATCCCTAAAGAACCCAGTCCACGACGCCACAGACTCAGATGTAGCAACCTGCATGCCCAATAGCTCACGATAGCCTTCGGCATTAACCCCGGTAGCCACGAGGACGGAAGCTTTGACCACGCGTC
>NZ_JASPHQ010000058.1 GCF_030227225.1 Corynebacterium rhinophilum | reverse complement strand
TGTGGTGAGACATTCTTGCAGGACGAACCGGAACGATCTCATGAGACATGCGGAACGATGTCATGGAACCAGACACCGCCCCGGGCACAATGAGCAGTTGAACAAACTGCGAGACCGGAGGTAACAAACTCGAAAGGGTTCGTGACCTTCGGTTTCTTTGTTTTTCTGAACTTTGGCGGTTGAGGATTGCAAGTGTGGGAATTTACATCCTAACTCCCGCTCTCTTCTGTCGAACTCTTGTTTTCGATGGTGTCAACAAGTCATTTTGCTTGTTATTTTGATCTGACGTTCTGGCTTTAGCTCCCGCTTCGGGGCAATTGGAATCCTCCAACTGAGATGTTTTCCTTGGGCTGTTGGAGGATTTCCTAGTTGTTGAACCCCAATTTAAGAATTAAACGACTGGGCTGACGCGGAACAGGTTTCCATCAGGGTCGGCAACTACGAAGGTGCGGCCGAAGACGTCATCGTCGGGTGGCTGCACAATTTGGACTCCTTTTGATTGGTGCTGTTGCAAAGTTGGGCGGAGAGCAGCGAAGACTCAGTTTCTCATTCCCTGACGGCCGCTGCGTGTGGGCGTTGTTA
>NZ_JASPHQ010000057.1 GCF_030227225.1 Corynebacterium rhinophilum | reverse complement strand
TAGGAAACATACGGCCTGCGTTGGCGGATCTTGGCTCGAAGACCCATCTGATGCATGAGTTTGTAGACGAGTTTGTGATTGACCACCCAGCCCTTGTTGCGCAGGTCCAGCAACACCCGCCGGTAGCCGTAGCGATGCTTGTTAGCCTCGAAGCTTTCTAGGATCGCGTCCTTGATCGCAGCGTGCTTATCTGGCTCGCTGAGTCGTTTCTGGTGATAGAAGAATGTCGACCGTGGGATACCTGCTGCCTCTAGGAGGTACTCTAAGCGGTGGTGAGACTTGAGGATGACGATCGCCTGAACTTTCAGGCGTGTCCCTGATTCCTCAAGTCCCGCAATTTTTTTAGATAAGCGTTTTCAGCTTCCAACCGTGCGATCTGGCGGCGCAGCTTGTCTTCTTCTGTAAGCCGCTTCGGTGCGGCCGAGCCTTTAGGCCTGCCCTTCGATTTCGGTTTCAACGCCTCAACGCCGTCTTTGCGCCATTTCCGCGCCCAGTCTTTGACGAGCTGGTCTGACGACAGTCCAAACTCGCGGGCAAGATCCATTCTTGTCTCGCCGGCAAGGTAGCGCTCGACAACTTCCTTC
>NZ_JASPHQ010000056.1 GCF_030227225.1 Corynebacterium rhinophilum | reverse complement strand
TGAGGGGTTCAAGGGTCTGATTCCGATATTGCATCGGGGTCAGGCCCTTGAGTCGTTGTTGGATGCGTTCGGTGTTGTACCACTGGATGTAATCTTCGATCGCTTGGTTGAAGTCTTCGACGGTGTCGAAGACTTCCCCGTGGTACATCTCGGTCTTTACGTGCCCGAAGAAGTTCTCCATTACTGCATTGTCGTAGCAGTTGGCTTTACGCGACATCGACTGAACACCACCGTTGTCACCGATCAGGTTACGCCAGGAGGAATGCTGGTACTGGAATCCTTGATCGGTGTGCATCATCCACCCAGGCTTCGGTGCACAGGCTGCGATCGTCTTGGACAAAGAATCGGCGGTAAACGCTGCCGTCGGCGATGTGGCCACGGTGTGAGCAACGATTGAGCGGTCGAACAAGTCCATCACCGGTGACAAATACACTTTTCGGCCTGCGACCCTGAACTCGGTGACGTCGCTGACAAAGACGGTGTTTGGCGTGTCTGGGGTGAATTTGCGGTCGAGTTTGTTGTCAGCGATGTGGCTTATAGTTCCTGCGTAGGAAACATACGGCCTGCGTTGGCGGATCTTGGCTCGAAGACCCATCTGATGCATGAGTTTGTAGACGAGTTTGTG
>NZ_JASPHQ010000055.1 GCF_030227225.1 Corynebacterium rhinophilum | reverse complement strand
ACGGATGCCAATGACCTAGTTCGGGGCATGCTACAAGCCTCAATCACCAGAGGCTTGAATGCTGAAATGGATACCCACCTAGGCTATGAGCCCGGCGATAGAGCAGCTAAAGCTACTGCTGAAACGGATAATTACCGCAACGGGTCGTATCCAAAGACCGTGGATTCTAACTACGGGCCAGTAAACATTGATGTTCCACGAGACCGGGCCGGGACGTTTACCCCAACCATGGCCCCTCAAAGGCTCCAGGCGGCTAACAGATGTCGACGATATGATTGTCAGCTTATATGCCGGCGGCATGACCATTCGGGATATCCAGCATCATATGGCAACTGCGATGCGGGTAGATATCTCCCATGAAACAATCTCTGCAGTAACTGATGCCGTCCTTGATGAGGTCATGGTGTGGCAAAACCGCCAGTTAGACGAGTTCTACCCCGTGATATTCCTGGATGCGTTGCGCATTAAAGTCCGCGACGGCGGCCGGGTAGTCAACAAGTCCGCGTACATGGCAATCGGCGTGGACCTCGACGGCATCAAACACATCCTGGGATTGTGGATTGCCAAAGAAGAAGGTGCTTCCTTTTGGGCACACGTGTGCGCCAACTTATCTAACCGCGGGGTCAAAGACGTCTTTATTGT
>NZ_JASPHQ010000054.1 GCF_030227225.1 Corynebacterium rhinophilum | reverse complement strand
GATTGTGCAATCCCTAGTTCTTGACAGACCTGCCACAGCTGTTCGCTGGTGAACTGGGTACCACGATCGGCGTGGAATACCACGCCGTCGGGTACGTCACCACGCAGGGTGTAAGCCATGCGCAGTGCACGTTCAACTAGGTAAGAATCCTGCACACTATCCATGGACCAGCCTAGGACTCGGCGGGAGTGTCCATCGCGGATAACGCATAGGTACAGCCAGCCCTCATTCGTGCGTAGATAGGTAATATCTGACATCCACACTCGATTAAGCTGCCCTTGATCAAATAGGCGTTTCACTAGGTCTGGAAGCGTTGACTTCCGCTTGGATTGACTCGTCGTTACGGGAACAAACGCCCTGGGTGAGATGCCTTCAATACCCATCATCCGCATGCGTTTGGCCACGGTTTTGCGATTGACATAGACCCCACCCTCGGCGAGTTCTGCAGTAATCCGTGGGGCACCGTAGACTTCGTCAGAATCTTCCCAGATGTCATGAATTTTCCTGTCTAACTGGTCGAGGAATCTCTGACGCTGATTTTCACCACGAAGCCGTACTGCTTGAGCCTTTTGCCATTTATAGTAGCCAGAACGAGAAACCTCTAATAACCTGCTCATTCGTTTGATGCTGTAGTTCGCCTTGCTCTG
>NZ_JASPHQ010000053.1 GCF_030227225.1 Corynebacterium rhinophilum | reverse complement strand
ATGGCCGTAGCCTTTCCCGACCGCTTCGACAAATACCTATAAACCTAGCCCCACACACAAACAACTTGACACGCTCCTGGAATATGCCAAGATGCGAAGGATCGTGTGGTCCGTCTCGTGGAAGACTGTATCGAGGCGGAAACATGTTAATGTACCCCGCGAGTCAGACTGTAGCCCACCGAGAAATCGAAAGCTTAATGGCACACAGCCCCGGCAAGGGAGTCAAGCAGACCCGCCGTGCAGGAAACACCCCAGAACCAGTTCCTAAAATGAGGTTACCCTCGTTTGGTGGACACCCGATTAGTGCGGATTTTGTGTCCGTAAGACAGGATGTTCATTGTGGGTCAACAACGCCAGAAGTACACACCTGAGTATCGACGTGAAGCCGCGAACCTGGTAATCGAATCGCAGCGCCCAATTGCTCATGTAGCCAAAGAAATTGGTGTCGCACCAGGTCTTTTAGGCCGATGGGTAAAAAATGAGCGTCAACGCCTAAGGATCCTCCGATGGATTAAGCGAGGCTGATCTTCGTGCGGAGAATACTCGTCTGCGTCGTGAGCTGGCAGAAGCCAAGATGGATAACGAGTTTTAGTCACAAGCGACAGCCTTCTTCGCTTTAAGGCAACGCGAGAAGAAAAGTTCGAATTGATGCAGCCAGAGCAAGGCGAACTACAGCATCAAACGCATGGCACGCCTTTTGAAGGTATCTCGGTCTGGATACTACACATGGGCCCATATACAGCAGCAACGCTTATCCGGAAAAAATGATCGTGCATCATTTTACGATGATGTTGATCGCAAGATTCATCAGATCCGAAAAAGACTCCGACGAGGTCTATGGTGCCCTGTGAATCACCGCAGAACTAGGTGAGCGCTACCAGATCAGTGTGAATCGCAAGACTGTAGCCAAGCGGATGCGCATGATGGGCATTGAAGGGATTTCACCGCGTGCTTTCGTTCCAGTGACAACGATCCAAGCCAAGCGCAAGTCCACGCTTCCTGACCTGGTCAAGCGCATG
>NZ_JASPHQ010000052.1 GCF_030227225.1 Corynebacterium rhinophilum | reverse complement strand
CTGCTCCACCACATCCGGCGAAGGATCCCAACGACTCGACACCACAAACACCACCAATCAAGGTCAGGTGTTTCCACAATCCTTAGAATCCGGGGAGGATGGCTTCTAATTGCACCGGCCTTGGCCTCACTAACTTTAGTCTAGTCGTGCGGTACTAGTCATTCTCGTTTATCGCCTTAAACGCATTGGGAACCTGCGTGCATAAAACATCAGGTTTTCTTGCCGCTATGCCTTAGGTGTTTTAATGCCCGATACACAGTAGGGCGAGTGACCCCAAACTCCCGTGCTAGCTCTGCCTTTGGCTCCCCCGCCAGCACGCGCCTCTTAATCTCCGCTACCTGTTGTGGGCTAAGGGCGGGTTTGCGGCCTTTGTACTTTCCTGCCTTTTTCGCCAGCGTAATCCCCTCCGCTTGGCGCTCGCGGATAATGGCCCGCTCAAACTCCGCAAACGAACCTAAAATTCCTAGCATTAAATCTGCACGTAGGTCCGTGGTGTCTTTCGCAAACGCGAGATTCTCATGCAGGAAAGTAACAGTCACACCTTTGTTGGTGAGTTCATCAACAATGCCGCGCAAGTCTGCTAACGAGCGGGCGAGACGGTCAATCGACGAGACAAGGACCTGACCCCCATTTGGTGGACAGAGCCGGATAGGTTCCCACACACAAACCATCAGACACTCTCTGGTGTAACACACCCGCCGTGCCGCAGGCGGGAATTGCAGAAAGGGTCCGACTTCTCTAAAGGCTGGATCCGACGACGAATTTAGACTTTAGAGAATCTTTTTACGTCAATAGCTATACCAATCGGCATGCAAATAAGTGGAATAAATTTAACTAACGATACTGCGCTGGAAGCCTCATCGCCTTTAAACAAGACATGCAAGGTAACGAAGCCTATAACTGCAAGGGCAATTCCAATAGCCGCAAAAAGGTAGAACTGCTTTTTAGGACGATTTGGGTAGAGCGCTTCCGCATATTCATCAGGGGCTCCAGGTTGCGTCCAGTAGCGTGGTGTATCTGTAACTGACGGTGGGCCCCTTATGAATGAGGCCGGCGACCACCGTAGTAC
>NZ_JASPHQ010000051.1 GCF_030227225.1 Corynebacterium rhinophilum | reverse complement strand
ACGGTAGCCGTAGCTGAATTCGGAGTCTTTTACGATTTCGGTAATTCTTTCGGTCAGCTCCGCATACTTTGAAGGACCTGACCCCTAGTTGGTGGACACCTGATATCCAGCCTGGTTGGGTTGGGAAGAAAGGTAATCTGCCACTATGTCCAGGTATTCCGAACAGTTCAAACGCGATGCTGTGGCCCTCTATGAGAACAATGAGGACCTCTCGCTGAACGCAGCATCAGCAGAGCTCGGTATCAACCGAGCCTCGCTGCATTCTTGGGTCAAGAAGTACGGCACCGGCAAACGTGCCCGCATAAAAGCCATGCAGGATAAAGCCCAAGCGGCGAATGATTCCGAGCGGATCCGCCAGTGAGACAAAAGAAAACGCACAACTGCGCGAAGAACGTGACATCCTGCGCAAGGCCGCTAAATATTTTGCTTAAAGCAACTCACGGGCGTTCTGCTTCTCAGTGTGTCTATGACCACCGAACCGAGTACTCGGCTCACACGGATGTGCCATGTGTTAAAGCTGAATCGTTCCTCGTTTTATAAATGGGTCCAAACTCGTAAAAAGCGCAGGATAAGAGATGTATTCTGATGCCGTTATTGGTGCGAGAATCACAACCATCTTTGATGATGAGCTTGGTCTTTATGGTGCTAAACGCATCGCTGCAAGCCTCAACAGTGATACGGTTTTCGGCCCGATAAATTACAAGAAAGTTGCACGAATTATGAAAGCCATGGGACTTAGAGGCTTCACCAAACGCCGCCGATGCATCACTGTCAGGCGTAAGCCTGGCCACCGCGTCATGCCAGATTTACTAGGCCCGCTTATTCACAGCCAACGAGCCGAACCGCGTTTACGTCGGCGATATTTATCTACCTTCCGTGTAAGGGAGGGACAAACATGTATGTGGCCACAGTCATTGACACTTCATTCACGCAAACGTGCAGGTTATGCACTCGCAGACCACATGCGGGTCTTATTGGTCATCGATGCCCTAGCCCACGCACACGGTGTACGCGGCAGTCTTGACAGAGCTATATTCCATTCCGATCACGGCAGTGTGTACACCTCACAAGCCTTTAGGAGCTATTGCTCGTCGTTAGGTGTCCGCCAGTCTATGGGAGCGGTAGGAACGAGTGCGGATAACGCCCTAGCAGAATCGTTTAACGCCACGCTCAAGCGGGAAGTCTTGCGCGATAGGAAAGTCTTTGACAACCCAATTACCTGTCGCCAAGAGGTCTTCCGGTGGTGCATGCGCTACAACACGCGCCGGCGG
>NZ_JASPHQ010000050.1 GCF_030227225.1 Corynebacterium rhinophilum | reverse complement strand
AAAGGAAGTCTCTAAGCTGCGCGAAGAACGCGATATCCTGCGTAAGGCCGCGAAATATTTTGCTTAAAGCAACTCACTGGTGATCCGCTTCCAGTTTGTCGATGACCACCGAACCGAATACTCGGCTTAAGCGGATGTGCCACGTTTTAAAGCTGAATCGTTCCTCGTTTTACAAGTGGGTGAGCACCCGCAAAAAGCGCAGGTTAAAGATATATTCTGACGGTCTTATTGGTGCAAGAATAAAGACCATCTTCGATGATGAGCACGGGCTTTACGGAGCTAAACGCATCGCCGCAAGCCTTAAGGAAGACCTGGCGTATACCCCGGTCAATCACAAGAAGGTTGCACGCATCATGAAAACCATGGGACTAAAAGGCTTTAGCAAACGGCGTCGATGCATCACCACCAGGCGCAAGCCTGGCCACCGTGTCATGCCAGATTTAGTAGGCCGCAAGTTCACCGCTGACGAGCCAAATCGTGTGTATGTCGGCGACATTACCTACCTGCCGTGTAAGGGCGGCAAGAACATGTACCTTGCCACAGTCATTGACACTTACTCACGTAAACTTGCAGGTTATGCACTCGCAGACCACATGCGGGTCTCGTTGGTCATTGATGCTCTAGCCCACGCACATGGTGTGCGTGGCAGTCTTGACGGGGCTATTTTCCATTCTGATCACGGCAGTGTGTACACCTCACAAACCTTTAGGAACTACTGCTCGTCGTTAGGTGTACGCCAGTCCATGGGAGCGGTGGGAACTAGTGCCGATAATGCCCTAGCAGAATCGTTTAACGCCACCTTAAAACGTGAAGTGCTGCGTGATCGGAAAGTCTTTGACAACCCAATTACCTGTCGCCAAGAGGTCTTCCGGTGGTGCATGCGCTACAACACCCGCCGGCGGCACTCCTGGTGCAATCTCGTAGCGCCTGATGTCTTTGAAACCAAGTCTTCGGCTATACTGACCACAGCAGCATAGCTAGCCCCCGATGTGTCCACTTTCCGGGGGTCGGGCCCCTCAGTTAGAAAATTGTGAATTGGAACCTTAAGTTGATCTTCCGCACTGGTGCGCTTGTCGAGGTTAAGTTCTGATTCGATCTTGTGCAGGTTGGAAACAAGTTCTGTAGAGGCCTGAGAAAAGTTCTGCATGACTAGGCTCATTTCAAGGTCAGTGGAGGGATACGGCAGGTGTATGGGTAGTTCGTCCAAGAACACAATCCATGGACTGTTTACGTAGCTAGAGTCATCGCCCTTCATGCTAAGCGGCTATTGCCGCTAGGACTTGGTTCTCGCATGAGAGACTTGATTTGCGCATAAAGGCTGTGAGGTTACCCTCGTTTAGTGGACACCCTATTAGTACGGATCTTGTGTCCGTAGGAGAGGATGTTCATTGTGAGTTC
>NZ_JASPHQ010000004.1 GCF_030227225.1 Corynebacterium rhinophilum | reverse complement strand
ACTTCGTGCTCTCAAAGAAAACTACTCCCTACTAGTCGGTAACTGATTTCTCAGTCCAACTAATGGGGAGCAGTTCACCGTAACGGTGCCGGCGGGGTTATCTGTGTCTTAGGGTGGGCATCGTCAAGCGCCAGCTGGGCAAGCACTAGCTAGGCAGGCGCAGGCTAGCGCGGCGGCAGGATGGCCTCGGGGGTTTCTGGCAGGAGCTGGCCGCCGTCAATAATCAGCGTTTGGCCGGTGATATATCCGGCCTCGGTGGAGGCGAGGAAGGCCGCGGCATTGCCAATATCGCGCGGGCTGCCAAGCCGGTGCAGCGGAATGGAGCGCGTCATCTCATCGAGGTACTCCTGGCCCTGTGCCTCGAGGCCTTCGGTGAGGATATTTCCGGGCAAAACGCCATTGATGGTGATGCCATCGCGGGCGATTTCTAGGGCAGCGGAGCGGATGAAACCTTGTTGGGCCGCCTTGGAGGCGCCGTAGTGCGCCCAGCCGGGAAAGCCGGTGTGTGAGCCGGTAATGGAGGTGGTAATGACAATGCGCCCGTAGCCGCGTTCCTTCATATACGGCAGGGCCTCCTGCACGACCTTGAACGTGCCGTGGGTATTGATATCAAACATGGTTTCCCACTGCTTATCCGTCATCTCTTCCAACGGGCAGTTGGGAAAGACCCCGGCATTGGAACAGACGATATCGATTGCGCCGTGCATGGCGTGGGCTTTGGCAAATAGTTCTTTAATGGAGTCCCTATCGGTGACATCGACAGAATAGGCGGTAGCACCGAGCTCCGCGGCGGTGGCTTCAGCCTTGTCGGTGTCAATATCGGCGATGATGACGTTGGCGCCGGCTTCGCGCAGGGAGGCAACGATGCCTTTGCCGATGCCCGCAGCCCCGCCCGTGACAATCGCGGTACGGTTGGTGAGGTCAAACATGAAATGGCTCCTTCGGCGGTGGTGGAGGTAGTGGAGGATCCACATCCAAGTTTAGTGGTGTGGGCGGATAAAGATCTGCGAATTTCGCCACGCGGAGGGAATGAATAGGAGCCGTGTCGGGTTGATTTACTAAGGTAGATTTTTGAACAACCAACCGCGGGGATGGAAGTGAGCGAGCCTTCCGCCCCACCTTTAAAAGCGGTAAACAAGAGCGAGTGTGAAAGTACTGAATGGCACGTATGCAAGAAAGCGCTGATCTCCTGAAGTGTTCCTTCTGCGGAAAGAGCCAAAAGCAGGTGAAAAAGCTCATCGCCGGCGGCGGGGTCTACATCTGCGATGAGTGCATCGAGCTCTGCAATGAGATTATTGAAGAAGAGCTCGGCCACGAGCAGGCCGAGGAGTCTTCTGAGGCGGAGGTGCGCCTGCCTAAGCCTTCGCAGATTTCTTCCTTTTTGGATAAGTACGTCATTGGCCAGGACAAGGCCAAGCGCGTGCTGTCGGTTGCGGTGTATAACCACTACAAGCGCATTAAGGCAGAAGAATCCGCTGCGTTAGATGCGCGACGGAAGAAGGCCGAGGGCGAAGAGGTAGAGATCTCCAAGTCCAATATTTTGATGTTGGGGCCCACCGGTTCCGGTAAGACCTACCTGGCGCAAACCTTGGCGCGCCTGCTGGATGTGCCGTTCGCCATCGCGGATGCCACCAGCTTGACCGAGGCCGGCTATGTGGGTGAGGACGTAGAAAACATCCTCTTGAAGCTGCTGCAGGCAGCAGATTTCGATGTGGAGCGCGCCCAGCGCGGAATCATCTACGTCGACGAAGTGGATAAGATTTCCCGCAAATCCGAAAACCCCTCCATTACCCGCGATGTCTCCGGCGAAGGCGTGCAGCAGGCGCTGCTGAAGATTCTGGAGGGAACCGTGGCTGCCATCCCGCCGCAGGGCGGGCGCAAGCACCCGAACCAGGAATTTATCCAGCTGGATACCTCTAATATCCTCTTCATTGTCGCCGGCGCGTTTGCGGGCCTCGACCAGGTGATCGCGGATCGCGTGGGCAAGAAGGGGGTTGGCTTTGGCGCGAAGCTGGGCACGGAAGACGAGCGGGAAAAGGTGGATCTATTCTCCCAGGTGCGCCCGGAAGACCTCGTGAAGTTTGGCTTGATTCCAGAATTCATCGGCCGTCTGCCCGTGGTGGCGACGGTGGATAACTTGGACCGTGAGGCCCTGGTCAAGGTGTTGACCGAGCCCAAGAACTCCCTGCTCAAGCAATACAGCCGCCTATTTGAGATGGATGACTGCGAGCTGGACATGGATGCCGGGGCGCTGGATGCTATCGCAGAGCTTGCCCTCGAGCGTAAAACCGGCGCGCGCGGTTTGCGCGCAATTCTGGAAGAACTGCTTGTGCCGGTGATGTTTGAGCTGCCAGACAGGGAAGATATTTCCGCTGTGCACATCACCGCGGAGTGCGTCACCCAGGGCGCAGAGCCCGAATTTACCTACAAGGATGAGGCAAAGGAATCGGCCTAGCGAGAGAAACGCTGTGGTAGGAAAAAGGGGCATCGGCAAGCAGCCGGTGCTTTCTTTTTATGCCTCGCCGTAGATGTCTTGCGGGGAGGCCTCGTCGCCCTCGTCGGCATCAGAAGGCACCAAGTAAGACTCGTGGCCGGAATCGGGGATATTGGCGGTGAGGAATGCCAGCACGGTATCGACGGTAAGCCGGTGCATGCCGTCGGTATTTGCCTGGCTGGACATATCCACGCCCAAGAGGTTGTCCATCATCGCCCGGTTGGTCACGCGGTACGAGGTGAGCGAGGCGATGATGGTGAAAATATCGTTGGTGGAAATGCCCGGGCGGAAGGCACCGGCGTCCTGGCCCAGCATGAGCAGGCGATCGACGTGAAGGGCGACGCCGCTAAAATCCGCCACGGGATTGGTGGAAGAGCCCACGATGGACTGGGCGGTTTCCCAGGTCATCATGCGGATGGCCTCGGGGTGGTTGACGTACTGCCAAAAGATCCAGTCCACCAGCTTGCGCACGCCTTCGACCGGAACCGCGGAATCGAGTTCTAGGTCTTCTTCGTCAGGGCGCAGGCGCTCGGCGGCGGTGCTTAAAGCCCTTAAGTACAAGCCCTGTTTATCGCCAAAGTGATAGTGAATCATGCGCTTGGACATGCCGGATTCCGCGGCGATGGTATCCAGTTTGGTTTCAGAAAAACCCCACGCGGAAAACTGGGAAATGGCGATATCCACCACGGCATCGGTGCTGATGGAATCCGCAGCGTGAGCGTCGGAGTCTTCCGCCTGCTCCGCAGCGTGCAGCGGTTCGGTGTGCTCAGTGCTCATAGCATGTGTCCTATCTCTGCTTCGCGGCGCCGATGTGGCGATGGTGGGTAGTGTCTCGGGAACTGCACGGCCGGCCTCATGCTGGTTCGATGCGGCAGTGGTTGGCCACCGTGCAGCCGCCCACAGGCAGTGAATGCATCCCTGCAAGCGCGCTCCCCAGTGAGGTCTGTGCCGCTTCCATCATGCCCGATTAGCCCCACCCGGCGGGAGGAATGTGCCCATTGGGGGCGTTAATTTGGAGGTAAATGGGGGTAATATCCGGAAATTTCGCGGCGTTTTCCCTCCGAAAGAGGGGGATTTATTTCACAACACGCTACCTCCGTATAACGCTAAGCTCGGGGGTGGATACATCCCGTGGAGGGTGGCGTGCATGAGGGACGCTTACATCCCCACGACATATAAGGAGGAATGAGCATGACCCAGCCAGTAAAAGTAACCGTTACCGGCGCCGCCGGAAATATCGCCTACTCCCTGCTGTGGCGGATTGCCGCAGGCGACGTATTTGGCAAGGACACCCCGGTAGACCTTGCCCTCTTGGAAATCCCCGCGGTAGTAGAAAAGGCCGAGGGCGTGGCCATGGAGCTGCGAGATTCCGCCCTGCCGCTGGTTAACTCGATTACGGTGACTGATGACCTCAAGGTCGCCTTCGAGGATGCCTCCGCCGCATTCCTCGTCGGCTCCCGCCCGCGCAGCAAGGGCATGGAGCGCGCTGACCTGCTCGAGGCCAATGGCGCCATCTTTACTGAGCAGGGCAAGGCCATCAATGACTATGCGGCGCGCGATGTCCGCGTGCTGGTGGTGGGCAACCCAGCCAATACCAACGCGCTGATTGCCGCGCATAGCGCGCCGGATCTGGATAACTCCCAGTTCAACGCACTCATGCGCCTAGACCACAACCGCACCTTGGGCCAGTTGGCGGCCCAGACGGGCAAGGCCACCAAGGACTTTTCCAAGATTGCGGTCTGGGGCAACCACTCCGCCACCCAGTTCCCGGATATCGCCTTCTCAAACGCGGAGGTAGATGAGCAGTGGTACCGCGAGGAGATGATCCCCAAGGTGGCCAAGCGCGGCGCGGAGATCATCGAGGTGCGCGGCAGCTCGTCCGCGGCGTCGGCTGCATCTGCGGCCGTGGACCACATGCACGATTGGGTCCACGGCACCGAGGATTGGCGCACCGCCGCCGTGCCTTCGGATGGCTCCTACGGTGTCGATGAGGGCCTCATCTGCGGCTTTCCCACCATCTGCCGCGACGGCAAGTGGGAAATCGTCCAAGGCCTGGAGCTCAGCGATTTCCAGAAGGAGCGCATCGAGGCCTCCGTGCAGGAGCTGCGTGAGGAGCGCGAGGCCGTAGCCCACCTGCTGAAAGGTTAAGCCTCCAGCACCAAGTTATCGATGAGCCGCACCGGCCCCACATGCGCTGCTACCAGCGCCAAGGCGGGCCGGTGTTGTGCATCTACGGGCTCGAGCGTGGCCGGGTCCACCACGGTGAGGTAATCCACCGTCACGCCGGGGGAGGAAGCGAGCTGGGCCTCAGCTTCTTCACGTGAGGCGCCATCCTGCAGCGCGAAGAGTGCCTGGGATAAGGCGACCGCCTGCTCACGCTCGGCGGCACTGAGGCGCGCATTGCGGCTGGACTCGGCCACGCCGTCCGTTGCGCGCACGATGGGCACGCTGATGATGTCCAGCGGCAGGTCGAGGTCCGCCACCAGGCGGCGGATGATCGCTACTTGCTGCGCATCCTTTTGCCCAAAATAAGCGCGGTCTGGTGTGACAAGGTGAAACAGCTTGCTCACCACGGTGGCCACGCCGTCAAAGTGGCCGGGGCGCGAGGCACCTTCCAAGACCGAGCCCATCTCACCCGTGCGCACCCACACCCGCGGGGTGCCACCCGGGTACATTTCCTCCACGCTGGGGGCGAAGACCGCATCGACTCCCAACGAGTCCAGCAGTGCGGCATCCGCGTCGAGGGTGCGCGGGTAGGCGCGGTAGTCTTCGCAGTCGCCCAGGTCCGTGAACTGGAGGGGATTGACAAAGACCGAGCACACCACGGTGTCGTTGTCTTCGCGGGCGCGGCGAATGAGGGAAGCGTGGCCGTCGTGAAGCGCGCCCATCGTGGGCACCAAACCCACGGAACCGGACGCTGCCGCGCGGAAGGCACGGAGTTCGGATTTAGTTGTGAGGATCTGCATGGCTTAAGACCTTAGTCCTCGAAAGACTCCTCGGCGTTGGGGAAGGAACGTTCACCCACATCTGCGACATAGTCCTTCGCTCCTTCCAGCAGCGCGCCGCGCAGATTCGCGTAGCGGCGCACAAAACGCGGCGCCTTGGGACCTCCCAGGCCGAAGGCATCGGTCCACACCAGAATCTGACCGTCGGTCTGCGCGCCGGCGCCGATGCCGATGGTGGGGATGGGCAGCTCCTTGGTCACCTGCTCAGCAAGGGCTGCCGGGACCATCTCCAGCACCACGGCGAAGGCGCCGGCCTCGGCGAGGGCGCGGGCGTCGTCGTGAAGCTTCTCCGCACCGGCACCCCGGCCTTGGACCACGAAGCCGCCCAAGGCGTGGACCTGCTGGGGTGTAAAGCCAATGTGGGCGCAGACCGGGATGCCGGCGGCGACAAGCGCGGCAACAATGGGAGCGCGCTCCGCACCGCCCTCCAGCTTCACGGCCTGCGCGCCGGTTTCCTTCATGACGCGCACCGCGGTCTCCAGCGCCTGGGAGGGGCCGTCCTCATAGGAGCCGAAGGGAAGGTCCACCACCACGAAGGCGCGGGAGGTCGAAGCAACCACCGCGCGGGCCAGCGGGATCATCTCATCGAGGGTGAGCGAGAGCGTGGTTTCGCGGCCCAGCACCACGTTGGCCAGGGAATCGCCGACGAGCAGGAGATCGACCCCGGCTTCATCGAAGATTTCGGCGGTCAAGCAGTCGTAGCTCGTCAGGCACGCGAAGGCCTGAGAGTTGTCTTTGGCTTGGGTGAAGTAACGGGTGCGGAGGCGGGCGCGGTGGCCAGGGTTGTGAGACATGCCCTTACTCTAGACAGGCCGGTGGTGCCAGTTGACGCACAGGGTAGAGTTGGCCAGGTGACTGATCAGAATAAAGAGCAACTCGTTGGCACCAACCGCGCGGACCAGCTTCCCAAGTCCTGGGAGCCGCAGGCAGTAGAAAAAGACCTCTACGAAGGCTGGGTAAGCGCCGGTTACTTCACCCCGGATGCATCCTCGGAGGCGGAGCCCTATTCCATCGTGCTGCCGCCGCCGAACGTCACCGGCCAGCTGCACATGGGCCACGCCTTGGACCACACTCTGATCGACTCCATCATTCGCCGCAAGCGCATGCAGGGCTATGCCACCCTGTGGCTGCCGGGCGCTGACCACGCAGGCATCGCCACCCAGACCAAGGTCGAAGCCAAGCTCAAGGAGACCGAGGGCAAAAAGCGCTGGGATTATGAGCGCGAGGAGTTCATAGACAAGGTCTGGGAATGGAAGGAGCAATACGGCGGCACCATCCAGAACCAGATGCGCGCCATTGGTGACTCCGTGGACTGGACCCGCGAGCGCTTCACGCTGGATGAGGGCCTGTCACGCGCGGTGCAGACCATCTTTAAGAACCTCTACGATGAGGGCATGATTTACCGGGCCAACCGCCTGGTCAATTGGTCGCCGGTGCTGGAGACCGCCGTTTCCGATATCGAGGTCGTCTACAAGGACGTCGAGGGCGAGCTGGTCTCCATCCGCTATGGCTCGCTAAACGACGATGAGCCGCACCTCATTGTTGCCACTACGCGTGTGGAAACCATGCTTGGCGATGTCGCCATTGCCGTCCACCCCGACGATGAGCGCTACGCCCACCTCGTGGGCCAAGAATTGGATCATCCCTTCCGCGATGACCTGAAGCTGAAGATCATTGCCGATGATTACGTGGACATGGATTTTGGTACCGGTGCGGTAAAGATCACCCCGGCCCACGATCCCAATGACTACGCCATGGGCACCCGCCATGACTTGGATATGCCGACGGTCATGGATACCACTGGCCACATCGCGCATACCGGCACCCGGTTCGATGGCATGACGCGCGAAGATGCGCGCGTGGAAATTAGGGAGGCGCTGCGGGAGCAGGGGCGCATCCTCAAAGAAATCCGCCCCTATGTTCACTCCGTGGGCCACTCGGAGCGCTCCGGCGAGCCCATCGAGCCGCGCCTATCGCTGCAGTGGTTCGTCGATGTCGCGCAAATGGCGAAGGCTTCCGGTGACGCCGTGCGCGAGGGCGATACCGTCTTGCACCCGCAGTCGCTGGAACCGCGCTATTTTGAGTGGGTCGATGACATGCACGATTGGTGCATCTCCCGCCAGCTGTGGTGGGGCCACCGCATCCCCATTTGGTACGGCCCGGAGCGTACGAACGAGTCCGGCGAGGTCGAGCGTGACATCGTGTGCGTCGGCCCCGATGAGGAGCCACCGGCAGGCCACGAGCAGGATCCGGATGTCCTCGATACCTGGTTCTCTTCGGCGTTGTGGCCATTTTCCACCCTGGGCTGGCCCGATAAGACCCCGGACTTGGAGAAGTTCTATCCCACCAATGTGCTGGTCACGGCCTATGACATCTTGTTCTTCTGGGTCGCGCGCATGATGATGTTCGGCACCTTCGCCGGCACCAAGACCCCAGAGCTTTTGGGTAAGGGCACCGATGGTCGCCCGCAGATTCCTTTCAAGGACCTCTACCTGCACGGCCTTGTGCGCGATGAGCAGGGCCGCAAGATGTCCAAGTCCCTGGGCAATGGCATTGACCCGATGGACTGGGTGCGCGATTACGGCGCCGATGCGCTGCGCTTTACCCTGGCTCGCGGCGCCAACCCGGGCGTGGACTTGCCGCTGGGCTCTGACGCCGCCGCG
Source organism: Corynebacterium rhinophilum (assembly GCF_030227225.1). GTDB lineage: Bacteria > Actinomycetota > Actinomycetes > Mycobacteriales > Mycobacteriaceae > Corynebacterium > Corynebacterium rhinophilum. The sequence continues at coordinate 110,258 of NZ_JASPHQ010000004.1, read as the reverse complement.
GCATCGCGCAACTTCGCTACGAAGCTCTTTAATGCCACCAAGTTTGCGTTGATGAACGGCGCCGGCGTAGCACCTTTGCCTAGCCGCACGGAGCTTTCGGATGCCGACCGCTGGATCCTCGACCGCGCCGAAGAGGTGCGCACCCAGGTCGATGCCTACTTGGATGATTATCAATTTGCCAAAGCCAACGAGCTGCTTTACCACTTCACCTGGGATGAGCTCTGTGACTGGTACCTGGAGATTGCCAAGACTCAGATCCCGCGCGATGGCGAAACGGTAGAAGGCCGCAATACCCAGATCGTCTTGGGCCGCGTCATCGACGTGGTGCTGCGCCTATTGCACCCCACCATGCCGTATGTGACCGAGGTGCTGTGGAAGGCATTGACCGGCGGGGAATCCATCGTCATCGCCCCGTGGCCCACAGTGGCCGATACCAACGGCGGCGCCACCAAGGACGCGGTGGCCGCCCGCCGCATCGATGATGCCGATAAGCTCATTACCGAGCTGCGCCGGTTCCGCTCCGATCAGGGAGTTAAGCCCTCACAAAAGGTTCCGGGCCGCCTCGACTTCGCCGCGGCAGATCTGCAGGGCCAAGAGGAATTGGTCCGCAACCTGGCCAATACCACCGCGCCGGGCGAGGACTTTAACCCCTCGGCCTCCATTGAGGTGCGCCTGTCCCAGGCCACCGTGGAGGTCACGCTGGATACCCACGGCGCGGTCGACGTCGAAGCAGAGCGCAAGCGCCTGGAAAAGGATCTGGCCAAGGCCAATAAGGAACTGGAACAGACCGGCAAGAAGCTGGGCAATGAAAACTTCCTGGCCAAGGCGCCGGAAGACGTGGTCAATAAGATTCGGGCGCGCCAAGACATCGCGCGCGAGGAAGTCGAGCGCATTACCAGCCGTTTGGAGGGCCTTAAGTAGTGTCAGATCAGCGCTTCAATCACGACGCCAACGGGAACGGCGAGGCCGCCGGGGGAGAGGACGATTTTGAGATCGTCGACGCCCTCAAAGAGGGCACCGATGGCACCCCGGTGGAGATCATGGAATCGGGCCTGACCCTGAACCTTGGCATGGGCGAGGACGAAGAATATAACGACGCCGCACCCCAAGAGGTATCCCCGGAGGAGCTGCAGGCGCTCGGTGAGGTGGAAGACGAGCTCAACCAGCGCTGGCCGGAGACCAAAATCGAGCCCACCCTGGAGCGCATCGAGATGCTCATGGATTTGCTCGGTCACCCCGAACAGTCCTTTGATGTCATCCACATCGCGGGCACCAATGGCAAGTCTTCTACCGCGCGCATGGTCGATTCGCTGCTGCGTTCCTTCCACCGCCGCGTGGGCTTGGTTACCAGCCCGCACCTGCAGCGGGTTACCGAGCGCATCGGCATCGATGGCCGGCCCATCCACCCGCGCGACTACGTACGCCTGTGGCACGAAATCAAGCCATACGTGGAGATGGTGGATGCGCGCTCAGACGTTCCCATGTCCAAGTTCGAGGTCTTGGTAGGCCTGTCCTATGCAGCGTTTGCCGATGCCCCCGTTGACGTCGCCGTCGTCGAGGTCGGCCTCGGCGGGTTGTGGGATGCCACGAACGTGGTCAATGCGGACGTCTCCGTGATTACCCCGGTGGGCCTCGACCACACGGATTACCTGGGCAGCGATATTCGGGAGATTGCGGGGGAGAAGGCGGGCATCATCAAGCGCCGCGCCGATGCCGAAGACCCGCTGACCCCGAACGAAAACATCGCCATCATCGCCGAGCAAGACCCGGAGGCCATGCAGGTCATCCTGCAGCGCGCGGTGGATATGGATGCCGGCGTGGCCCGCTCCGGAGCGGAATTCGCGGCCTTAGAATCCCGCATTGCGGTCGGTGGCCAGCAGGTTAATATCCAGGGCCTCGGCGGCATGTACGAGGATATTTTCTTGCCGTTGCACGGCGAGCACCAGGCCAAGAATGCGGCCGTTGCCCTTGCAGCGGTCGAAGCCTTCTTCGGTGCCTCTTCCGGACATCCTCTGGATATTGCCTCCGTGCGCAACGGTTTTGCCAAGACGATTTCCCCTGGCCGTCTCGAGCGCGTGCGTACCTCGCCCACGACGTTTATCGATGCCGCCCACAATCCCCACGGCGCCAAGGCGCTTGGCGCGGCGCTCGACCGCGACTTCGATTTCGCCCGGCTTATCGGCGTGGTCTCCATCTTTGGCGATAAGGACGCCCAGGGCATTCTTGCCGCGCTGGAGCCGTACTTGAGCGAGGTGGTCATCACCCAAAACTCCTCGCCGCGCGCGCTTGATGCCTATGAGCTGGCGGAAGTGGCCCGCGATATTTATGGCGAAGAGCGCGTCTATGTGGCCGATGATCTGCCTGGTGCCTACGCGCAAGCCGTGGAGCTGGCCGAGGAATCTGAGGTGCAATCCGGCTCCGGTATTGTCATTACCGGTTCGGTGGTTACCGCCGGCGAAGCCCGCGCGATGTTTGGAAAGGAGCCCGCATGACCAGCCCTGATCCCCAGTCCCGTCCGCATCGTCCGTCTCGTCCGCCGCGCCGCGGCGATGAAGTCGCGGATAATGAAATCGGCCCATTGGGCCTGGGGCAGGATCCCGTCAAGGATCCGCTCAAGAGCTTTAATGGCATGGTCATCGCCAGCTCGCTCATCATGGAGTCAATCACGCTCGTTTTGGCGCTGCCGCTGTTGTACAAGCTGTATGACGGCACGTTGTGGACGCCGTTTAACTACGGCGTAGTCATAGGTGCCCTGATATTCCACTTGGGCATGATCGCGTTTATGAATAAGAAGTGGGCGCTGACCGTCATCGTGTGGGCGCAGCTATTGGGCCTTATCCTTGGCTTCATGGCGCACTGGTCCATCGCCGCGATCTTCATCATCTTTGGCATGGAGTGGCTCCTTGCGGCGTATTTGCGCAGTAACTTAATCGCCCGCATGAAGCGCGGTTACTTAACTACCCAGCACCTCAACCAGAAGTAGTGGCCATGCGCACCGTCTATCTCGTCCTCGCGGCCCTAGCCTGCATTGCCGCGGTCGCTGCCCGCGCAGCCACGGGTACACCGTGGCTGCCGCTGGTAGCACTCATCATCGCCGCCGTATTTTTGGCTTTGGCCTTGCGCGCTAATTTTCAGCGGGCAGAAGAAGCCACCCTTGATGATTTGGATAAAAAGCAGCGCGCAGAGATGAAGCGTTTGCTTGGCAACGGCCAGTTCGGCACGGCGGTTAACCAAGTGCGCCTGTGGTTTAGGGGGACCTCGCATGAGCGCGCGACGGAGATAGTTCAGCAGCTTACTTAGTGCTTATTAAATGCCGCCCACTGCGCTGCCCCCGCTTATAGCCCTCGGGCGTGGACGAATTGTGGGTATTCGGTACAGTATGGGGCATGACTGAACGTACATTGATCCTCATTAAGCCGGACGGCGTAAAGAACGGCCACGTGGGCGAGATTATTGCCCGCATCGAGCGCAAGGGCCTCAAGCTGGCCGAGCTGGACCTGCGCGTGGCTGACCGCGAGACCGCAGAAAAGCACTACGAAGAGCACAAGGACAAGCCATTCTTTGGCGAGCTCGTGGACTTCATCACCTCCGCACCGCTGATTGCCGGCGTTGTTGAAGGCGAGCGCGCCATCGAGGCATGGCGCCAGCTGGCCGGCGGCACCGACCCAGTCTCCAAGGCCGCACCCGGTTCCATCCGCGGTGACTTCGCACTCAGCGTGGGCGAGAACATCGTGCACGGCTCCGACTCCCCAGAGTCCGCTGAGCGCGAGATTGGAATTTGGTTCCCCAACCTCTAAGCACTGAATCTACCTAGATTTCAAGGAGACCCGAGCGTTAAGCTCGGGCCTTTTCCTTTAAGAGGGGGTTTATTGCGGGGCGAAATACTTTGATTGGCTCACAGTGTTGCAAACATATAAGGCCAAGATTTCATTGTTAGTGGCTGTTTAGTCGAAAGAGAGTAGTTCGCGCAGTGCAGTGAAAGCTTGTTTTTGCACTTCATGGGTGACGGTGCGGCCAGTCTGTCGTTTGGCTAAGAGGTCAGCATCCCGCATTTTTGCAAGATGGTGAGACACCGTCGGCTGACTCAGACCGGATAATGCGGTCAGTTCTGAGACGCTCATCGGGCCGCAGCCTTCATCGCACAAAATGGACAAAAGGCGAAGGCGCGCGGGATCTGCAAGTACCTTGAACTGCTGGGCAAAGTGCACGGCATTGTCTTGATCTAGGGGGCCGTTGCTAAGCGAACAGCATTCGTTGATGTAGGGATTTTTGGTCATGCCGTGCGAAGAAACCATGCATTCAGTATATGGGCGTTTTCCCACCCATTCATATTGACAGGTATCGATATGAATGGGTACAGTGCAGCACGGTACGGTGCGACTTGGGTCAATGAAGGAGACAGGTATGGCTACCTCACAGCAGCCGCGATTGGCTTTTCTCGATCGCTTTCTTCCCGTGTGGATCATCATCGCTATGGTTCTTGGCCTGCTTATAGGTCATTTTCTTCCAGGAATTGGAAAAGCGCTCTCAGCTTTAGAAGTTGGGGGTATTTCCCTTCCAATTGCTTTAGGGCTGTTGGTGATGATGTATCCACCGCTTGCTAAAGTGCGCTATGAAAAGACCCGGGAGATTGCCACTGACAGACGGCTGATGACCGTGTCAATCGTTTTGAATTGGCTTGTGGGGCCAGCATTCATGTTCGCACTGGCCTGGCTATTCTTGGCAGATCAACCGGAGCTGCGCACGGGTCTTATTATTGTCGGCCTTGCCCGTTGCATCGCCATGGTCTTGGTGTGGTCAGACCTATCCTGCGGTGACCGAGAAGCCACGGCAGTATTAGTAGCAATCAACTCCGTCTTCCAAGTTGCGATGTTCGGTGTCCTGGGTTGGTTCTACCTGCAGATACTGCCGGGATGGCTGGGTCTTGATACCACCTCTGTCGAATTCTCTTTCTGGTCCATTGTTACTTCAGTGCTCGTATTCTTAGGCATCCCGCTTTTGCTCGGGGTTATCTCCCGAGTATGGGCAGAGAAAACTAAAGGGCGTGAGTGGTTCGAAAACCGTTACCTTCCTGCGGTGTCTCCTTTGGCAATGATCGGTTTGCTGTATACAATCGTCTTACTGTTCTCCCTGCAAGGAGAACAGCTAGTGGAGCAGCCGGTAGCAGTGGTTAGGGTAGCCGTGCCTCTGATGCTGTACTTTGTCGGGATGTTCTTTTTGGCTTTGGGCGTAGCTAAGGCTGTCGGAATGAACTATGCACAATCTGCCTCAGTGGCCTTTACCGCAGCGGGAAACAATTTTGAGTTAGCCATCGCGGTGTCCATCGGTACCTTTGGTGCCACCTCTGCTCAAGCATTGGCCGGTACTATCGGGCCCCTTGTTGAAATTCCGGTTTTGGTTGGCCTGGTATACGTAATGCTCTGGATTGGTCCCAAGTTATTTTCCGGAGACCGGACTCTGCCGAATTAGCGCCTGCCAAGTTGATACAGGCACCGCACTCCCGTAGGGGTGAGGGTGATGCGCCAGCTTTCTACTTTGGAGCGCAGTCCAATATCTTCTACCTTCACGAGCCCATGCTTTTTTAGTTCCTGAAGAGCATCCGGCAGGGTATCTAGTTCCACCTGCATCAGGCGGGACAAGGCCTTGGTGGTGGTCGTATTGCCCTGGACGGCCCCGGCGGTGACGAGGGCGGTGAGGATATTTAGGTGGGCATCGGCAAGCTGCATGGCACTATCCGTGACCCCCTCTAAGGGATCTTCAGCCACGATGCGCTGCATGCGGCGGCGGCCAATGCGAAAGGACTGGGAAAACATGGCCCACAAGCCCAGCGGGAGTGCGAACGCCGACACCGCTCCGGTTAAGATGCCTTCTACGGGCGGGGCCAGGGAAATATCCGGCAACCAGCCGGCCGCGGATAGCGGGGCCATGGCCAGCGGTAGAGCAAGTGGAATTACTGGCGCCCAATAAGCAATGGCGGGGTAATCGCCCTCGAGGTAGACATCCTGGCTAGCCCCAATAGAGCGGGGATAATGGCGGATGAGGTGCACCAATCCGATGACCGCAAAGACCGCAAAAACGCCGGCACCCATTAGCATGTAGTCGGCCCCTGTTTGGGCAAACCCGAGGGCAAAGCCGGCCGGAACGCCGAATAAGCACGCCTCTTTCGGCGTAATCTCATTGCGCTGCCGGTACTGCGATAATGTTCGGGCGGGACGTGGTGCCAGTTCTACCATAAGTTCAAACGTATCATCGCCCACAGCCTGCTCGCCCAGCCAAGATTCTGTGACACAATGGAACTCACGCGCAGCGCGCGCATAATTTCATAACCCCACAAGCTTTAACGCAGTGCGTTTATCGTGGCTATTCGTGCGGCAGCGGCGCCGTCCTTTTGGGACTGTGCCTGCGCCCGAGTGGTCGGCGCACCATACAATCGAAGTACAGGAGTAAGCCCAACTAATGGCGGCACAGAACTCTCAAGAAACAACTGAAAACCTCCAGGCAGCCGCGGCTTTGGCCCAGCGGATAGACCCGAGCGAGCTCAAAGATAAAACCCGCGTATATGCCATGGCCAAAAAGCTCGGCCTATCATCACGCCAGCTGGTGGCGCAGCTTAAGGACATGGGTCTGAACAAGACCGCGCAGAGCTCCATTACCTGCGCGGAAGCCGGCGACCTCTTTGCGGCTTTGGCGCGCCACGCCGGCGCTGCGGAGGCGGGACAGTCGGCAGCCGCGGACGAGAACCCAGAGGACGCAAAGCCCGAGGGCAAGGCCAAGACCACCAAGCGTGCTCGCCGCACCCGCAAAGCCACGAAGAAGTCTGCGCCTGCGGCAAAGAAAGGGCCAGTACAAGCTGATGATGGGGAAGAAGATGGCGCTCCCACTGAAAACACCGCCGCCGATGCGGAAGAAGAAAAGAACCTGCGCTACCGCGTGCGCAAGAACGTGGACAATGAAATCTCCCAGATTGAGGAAAAGGTCGATGCTTCGCTGGTAAAGAGCGCACTGCCGGATCCTGAGCCGTCGAACGCGCCCGCGCGCGCTGAAGATGATGCCGATGCTAATGCCACCGACGCTGCCGCTGCCGGAGCTGGCGAAGCGACTGGGACCGTGGATCCGGCCAAGCTGCATGAGGTGCTGGCAGAGGCCGGCGAGGACTTCGACGATGATTACTATGCCCCGCGCATAGTCCCGCGCGCGGAGACGGACGACGATTCCGCTGCGTATGACTTCGCGCCGCTGTTTATGCCGCCGCAGCAGCAGGACGCCGCCGAGCTTGGTGAGGATGAGGCCGCGGACATGGCGGCGATCGCTGAAGCCGCTGATGCGGCGGAACCTGGCGACGACGCAGAGCCGGACGAGGCCGAGGTAGACAATAAGGCGTCGCGCGGGGGTTCTGACAAGCGTCGCCGCGGCCGCCGTGGTACCTCCCGTGGGCGCGGCGTGCACGAGAACGCCAAGAAGGATGTGGCGGATAAGGAGCCGGAGCTTATCGATGAGCCCAAGGCCATCCGTGGCTCCACCCGCATCGAGGCACAGAAGCGCCGCCGCGCAGAATTGCGCGAGAAGGGCCGCGAGCGCCAGCACATCGTGTCCCAGGCGGAATTTTTGGCGCGGCGCGAGGCCGTGGAACGCACCATGGTGGTGCGCGATAAGCAGCGCGAGGACGGCGCGGGCATCGTCACGCAGGTGGGCGTGCTTGAAGATGACCTCTTGGTCGAGCACTTCGTTACCACCGAGGCCCAAGCCTCCCTCATTGGCAATATTTACTTAGGCCGCGTGCAAAACGTCTTGCCGTCCATGGAGGCGGCATTCGTGGACATCGGCCAGGGCCGCAACGGTGTGCTTTATGCCGGCGAGATTGACTGGCGCAAGACCAAATTGCACGGGCGTTCCCGCAAGGTTGAAAATACCCTGAAATCCGGCGACCAAATCTTGGTGCAGGTGGCAAAGGACCCGATTGGCCACAAGGGTGCGCGACTGACCACCCGGATTTCCTTGGCCGGGCGCTACCTCGTCTACGTTCCAGGCGGGCGCAGCGCCGGAATCTCGCGCAAGCTGCCGGCACCGGAGCGCAAGCGCCTGAAAGACATCTTGGGCCGCGTGGTGCCAGGCGATGGCGGCGCCATCATCCGCACCGCCGCCGAAAACGTTCCCGAGGAGGCCATTGCAACCGATGTGCAGCGCCTGCACAATCGGTGGGAGGATATTTCTGCCCAGGCCAAGAAGGAAAAATCCTCCAAGGGCGCTAAGCCGGTCACGCTCTATGAAGAGCCGAATATGCTCATCAAGGTTGTCCGTGACCTCTTCAACGAAGATTTCCACCGCCTGATCGCGGACGGGAAGCGTTCCTTTAATACGGTCAATGCCTACGTGGAGTCCATGGCCCCGGACCTTGCAGACCGCGTGGTGCGCTATAAGCCCAAGGACCACGGCGGCCAGGATGCCTTTGCCGCCTACCGCATTGATGAGCAGCTGCATAAGGCGCTCTCGCGCAAGGTATGGCTGCCATCTGGCGGCACCTTGGTCATCGATCGTACCGAGGCCATGACCGTCATCGATGTCAACACCGGCAAGTTCACCGGCTCCGGCGGCAACCTGGAAGAGACCGTGACCCGCAATAACCTGGAGGCGGCCGAAGAAATCGTGCGCCAGATGCGCCTGCGCGATCTGGGCGGCATGATCGTGGTGGACTTTATTGACATGGTCTTGCCGGAAAACCAGGACCTGGTTTTGCGCCGCCTGAAGGAGGCCCTGGGTCGCGACCGCACGCGCCACCAGGTATCCGAGGTTACCTCCTTAGGCTTGGTGCAAATGACGCGCAAGCGCTTGGGCACCGGCCTGGTAGAGACCTTTTCTACCGAATGCGAGCACTGCCATGGCCGCGGCATCATTATTCACGAGTACCCGGTCGATGAAGCTGAAGACAACCACTCCGGCCAGCATTCGCACGGTTCCTCCAAGTCGCACAAGAAGCCAGACCACGATCCCCAGCAGCACCCGGCTGCCGTGGCCATGCACGAGCATGACGATGAAGACGAGCGCGCGGAGAAGAAGGGCCAGAAGCACCACAAGGGGCATAAGGCCGCTAACCAGCCGCAGAAGTACCAAAAGACCAACGCTCCCCTCTACAGCAGCGAGGACGAGCAGTCACCGTCGCTGGAGGAGCTCGTGGCCAATGTCGTCGTAGACGATGAGACCGCCGACTCCACACAGAAGGCCCCACAGAAGCGAGCCGACAACGCCCGCGGACACCGTGACGAGCGCAGCCGTGGCCGCAGCGAAGACAAGCAGAAGAAGCGCTGCCGAGTGCAGAAGAAGTCCGAGGTCTCTGAAATCGAGGCCATCGCCTATGCTGCGGCAGAAAACGCCGCCGAAAGCGATGAGGTACAGGAATTTAATTCCTATGTGCCCGATGGCCAAGAATCACCGGCGAAGGAGAAGAAGCGCACCCAGCGGGGCAAGAAGCCGCGCCGGGCAACGCGGACCTCGCCAGCTTCCCGCCGCGTGCAGGAGCAGCAGAAACAGCGCCAGCAGGCGGCTGAAGAGAAGAAGGCGGTAGCTACCGATGCCCCGGAGAAGACCTACGAGGAGGCAGTAGCCGAGTTTGAGGCTTCTCCGCGCCGGAAGCGGCGCACGCGCGGAAATTCGCGTTCCGATAATCGCCCGCGCCCAGAGGCTTTTGCCCAGCCACAAAAAGAGGAATCCACGGGTTCCGCCGAGAAGTCACGCGGTGACGGTGCGGCACAGCAGGACGCCGAGCAGCAAAAGCCTCGCAGCAAGTCACGCGGGCGTGGTCGGCGTCGCAGCGTTCGCACCCAGCCAAATTCCCGCCGGGCAAATGTGCGGGCCTCGCACCGGGCAAACGCGCAGGATGTAAAGCAGGACGACAAGCGCGGGGACACCTCGCGAACTGCGGAGCAGCGTCACGAGAATATCAGTGGCGGGAAGAATAAATCCTCGGTACAGGGAGGCCGTCGCGGCAAGCGCCGGGTGGTGCGTACGAACCCGAGGGATAAGGCCACCTCGCACAATGCGGGTGGCCCAACGGCTACACCTGTTCAAGGGGAGAAGGATTCCCAGAAGGCTAGTGCTCCGCAGACTGAAACCAAGGTCATTCGCCGCGGGAAGAAGCGCGCGGTGAAAAAGACCGGGGCGCCGGCAGCGGCCGCGCGGCAGGAACGTACTGGGGAAAAGGCGTCCACTAACGCGCCGGAGACCCCGCAGACTGGTGCTAAGGACGCGGGCCGGCGGCGGCGCCGCGTAGCACGGCGAGCTACTTCCTAGGGCATCGCCACGCGGGTGCGAAGTGCGTGGTTTGTATTTTGTACCCGCGGCGGGGTAGTCTTTGACAGTCGCTGTTTAGAACTCTCGGCGCTGGATCAGCCCACAATTGCCGCCCGGTGATTGCGGACATGTTCGCGCGGGGTCTGAACGCAATATGTAAGTGTCCATTCGGATAACGGCCTGGATGCCGTGTCCGAGCGAGTTTAGATAAGGGGTAACCCTCTATGTACGCGATCGTCAAGACCGGCGGCAAGCAGTACAAGGTTGCTGAAGGTGACCTCGTCAAGGTCGAGAAGATCGAGGGTGAGCCAGGCTCTGCCGTGGCTCTCACCCCGGTTCTGCTCGTCGATGGCGCCGCTGTGAAGTCCAAGGCTTCCGACTTGGAGAAGGTTTCCGTTGCTGCGGAAATCGTTGAACAGGGTAAAGGTCCAAAGATTGATATCTTGAAGTACAAGAACAAGACTGGTTACAAGAGGCGTTTGGGTCACCGCCAGCCTCAGACCACCTTGAAGATCACCGGTATCAAGTAAGCCTTAACCGGGCTGCAAATCATCCCCGAAGGAGGGAAACGACATGGCACACAAGAAGGGTGCTTCCAGCTCCAGCAACGGTCGCGATTCCGAGTCCAAGCGCCTCGGCGTCAAGCGCTTCGGTGGTCAGCAGGTTAACGCCGGCGAGATCATCGTGCGTCAGCGCGGCACCAAGTTCCACCCAGGTGAGAACGTTGGTCGCGGCGGCGATGACACCTTGTTCGCACTTGCTGCTGGCTCCGTGAAGTTCGGCATCAAGCGCGGCCGTCGGATGGTCAACATCATCCCGGCTGAAGAGGTTGCTGCAGAAGCTACTGCTTAAGCACGACCGCAGCAGTCAATCCTCGGGCAGCTTTCACTACGGGTGAGGGCAGCTCGAGGATTTTCTCGTTTTACCTCCCACTGTGCTGGCAGGGCATGGGTTGGAGTCCGAGCTTGGCTACGCATTACACTGGCTAAGACAATAGATTTAAATAAGAAGGGTGTGGCACATCATGGCACGATTTATTGACCGCGTCGTCTTGCACTTACAGGCTGGCGACGGTGGGCATGGCTGTGTGTCTGTCCACCGCGAGAAATTCAAGCCATTGGGCGGACCGGATGGCGGCAATGGCGGCCACGGTGGCGACATTGTTTTGGAGGTCTCAGAGCAGATCCATACCTTGATGGACTTCCACTACCGCCCGCATATTAAGGCCGAGCGCGGTGGTAACGGTGCCGGCGATATGCGCAATGGCGCGCGCGGTGAGGACCTGATTCTGGAGGTTCCCGCAGGTACGGTTGTGCGCACGGAAAAGGGTGAGACCTTGGCGGATCTTACTGTGCCGGGCACGCGTTTCGTCGCGGCCGAGGGCGGTTTTGGCGGCTTGGGCAACGCGGCGTTGGCGTCTAAGAACCGCAAGGCACCGGGCTTTGCGCTGCAGGGCGAGCCGGGCCAAGCTCATGATTTGGTGCTCGAGCTGAAATCCATGGCGGATGTGGGGCTTGTGGGATTTCCTTCGGCGGGCAAGTCCTCGTTGATCTCTGTGCTGTCTGCAGCCAAGCCGAAGATTGGTGACTACCCGTTTACCACCCTGCAGCCCAACTTGGGTGTGGTGGATATGGGCGATAGCTCCTTTACCATTGCAGATGTCCCTGGTCTTATCCCTGGCGCCGCCGATGGCAAAGGCTTGGGGCTAGACTTCTTGCGCCACATCGAGCGCACGGCCGTGCTGGCCCACGTCGTTGATACCGCATCCATCGAGCCGGGCCGCGACCCGGAATCCGATATTGAGGCGCTGGAAAATGAGCTGGCCAAATACCAGGAAGCGCTAGAAAGCGATACCGGCTTGGGTGACCTGCGCGAGCGCCCGCGCGTTATCATTTTGAATAAGGCCGATGTGCCGGAAGCAGAAGAGCTTGCGGAGTTCGTCAAGGATGACCTGAAGGAAAAGTTTGGCTGGCCGGTGTTTATCATTTCTGCGGCAGCGCGTAAGGGTTTGGACCCGCTGAAATTCAAGCTCATGGAAATGGTCACCGAGCACCACAAGGCACAGCCTAAGCCGAAGCGGGATCCTTCCCATACCGTTATTCACCCCAAGGCCCAAGCGCATAAGAAAAACACCGGCAGCTTCGCAGACTTTAGCGTGCGACCAGACCCAGAAGTGCAGGGCGGATTCATCGTGGAAGGCGAAAAGATCGAGCGTTGGATCACCCAGACCGACTTTGAAAACGATGAGGCCGTGGGCTACTTGGCGGACCGCCTGGCCAAGGCCGGCGTGGAAGACGAGCTGCACAAGCAGGGCGCGGTGGAAGGCTGTCCCGTTACCATCGGCGGCATTACCTTCGAATGGGAGCCGATGACCGGCGGCGATCCCACTATGGCCAGCCGCGGTGAGGATGCCCGCCTCAAGGGCACTAATCGCGTGTCGGCTGCGGAGCGCAAGCGTGCTTCCCAAGCCCGGCGTGGCTTGGTTGATGAGCTCGACTACGGAGACGAGGAAGAGATCACCCGTGAAGGCGCTAACCGTGACCGGTGGCAGGGTTAGTCGTTAACTTCCAGTGAAGGGAAGTGGGGGCAATTCCACCGGATGATTGCCCCCAGTTCAGACGCATTATGCTGCGCACATGGGGGAAATGTGCCCCAATGAAGGGGGCGGGCGGCATAAGCTTTGTACACTATTGAGTTATGTCTGCTGATCAACAGAAAGAGCCCATTCTTCCGCTCCCCGTAGAGCCGTTTGATGGCCCTACCGCTGATACTCCGTTCCCCGAAGCCCTTGATGAAAACCCGATAGCCTCCGGGTTTGAATCCGAATTGCGCAACTCTATCGCTGAGGCCAAGCGCGTCGTTGTAAAGATTGGTTCCTCGTCGCTGACGGATGAGAATTTCCGCGTGGCGCAGGAAAAGATCGATCACATCGTTGATGCTGTCCACGCACGCATGGGACGCTCCGATGTCATCATCGTTTCCTCCGGTGCGGTTGCTGCCGGTATGGGCCCGCTCGGCCTGCACCAGCGCCCCACCGACCTCGCTACGAAGCAGGCCTCGGCGTCTGTGGGCCAGGTTCACCTAGCCTATGAGTGGGGCCGTTCCTTTGCGCGCTACCAGCGCACCATCGGTCAGGTGCTGCTTACGGCGTCCGATGCCGGGCACCGCGACCGCGCCCGCAACGCGCAGCGCACCATTGATCGCCTGCGCCAGCTGCGCACCATTCCCATCGTGAACGAAAACGACGCCGTTGCTACCTCGGAGATGCACTTTGGCGATAACGACCGCCTATCGGCCTTGGTCGCAAATTTGGTGGGCGCAGACGCGCTCTTCCTGTTCTCTGACGTTGATGGCCTCTATGACAAGAACCCGGCCGAGCCGGATGCGAAGTTCATCGACGAGGTGCGCACCGGTAAGGATCTTAAGGGCGTTGTTGCAGGCGATGGCGGCAAGGTTGGCACCGGCGGTATGGCCACGAAGGTCTCGGCCGCCCGCCTGGCCACCCGCGGCGGCATTCCAGTGCTGTTGACCTCCACCGATAATATTGGCCCCGCGCTTTCCGATGCCTCCGTGGGCACCGTCTTCCACACCCGCGAGGAACGCCAGCTTTCGGCCTGGAAGTTCTGGGCACTCTACTGCGCCGATACCGGCGGAGCCGTGCGCCTGGATGAGGGTGCGAAGGAAGCCGTGACCAAGGGCGGTACCTCCTTGCTTGCCGTGGGTATTACCGATGTCCGCGGTGAATTCAACAAGGGCGAGATCATCGATATCTTGGGCCCGAAGGGCGAGGTTATCGGCCGCGGTGAGGTCCGCTTCGATTCCGAGGAATTGAACGCGATCAAGGGCATGCAGATGAGCGAGCTGCCAGAAGATAAGCGCCGCTCCGTCGTGCACGCGGATTACCTTTCCAACTTCGCCTCGCGCATCTAGCCGCGTGCCGTACGCTGGTCCCATGAAGTATTTTATGGGACCAGAAACCTGGCAGCCGATGGTCGATGACTTAAGCGCTGCCGGCCACGAACGCGTAGAAAACCTCGAAGACGCAGAGGTCTATGTCAATAACACACCCAGCCCGCGCCGCATCCCAGAGATGCCGGACAATATTCGCTGGGTGCAGCATTGTTTTACCGGTGTAAACCAACTCATTGATGCTGGATTGATTACCTCTGAGGGATTGCCGTGGTGCAATTCCGCCGGTGCCTTTGCCAAGCCGGTGGCTGAATGCGCCTTGGGCCTCCTGCTCTCCCAGGCCCACCAGCACAAGGCCTTTACACAGGCCGGCACCTGGTCGGTGGCTAAGGAACTGGATGAGGCGCAGGAGTGGATCTATGACCAGCAGGGGCCGAAGAAGGTAGCGATTTTGGGTGCTGGGGGCATCGGCAAGCAACTCATTGCCCTGCTCAAGCCCTTCAGGGTCCACATCACCGCCGTGAATCGCTCTGGGCGCCCCGTGGAGGGCGCCGATGAGGTGGTGGCCATGGCTGATGCCGCGCACGTGTGGGGCGAGGCCGATGTTATTTTCTGCATCCTGCCCGCCACGCAGGAAACGGAGGGGCTAATCGATGCCGCGAAGTTCCGCGCCATGAAACCGTCCGCGCTGTTTATCAACGTCGGGCGCGGCAGCACCGTGGTTACCGATGATCTGGTGGATGCCCTGCGCGAGGGCGAAATTGCAGGCGCTGGCTTGGAAGTCGTGGACCCAGAGCCGCTTCCTGATGGCCACCCGCTGCTCTCCCTGCCCAATTGCACCATGACCCCGCACATCGGGGCGACAAAGCACGTGGCGCAGTACCACATGGGCGATATTTTCAATGCGAATGCCGCCGCGTGGGAGAAGGGAGAGTCCATGCCCACCCAGGTAGATCCGGAGGCGGGATACTAGAAAAATCAAAAGCCACGGACAGCGAAGGCTGAGTGCGTCGTGTGTGTACCGAAGAAAGGACGTACCGCCCACTGTCCGTGGCAAGTGAAATTAAAAGTTCAACGTGTTGAACTACTATTAATTTAACACTTATCCCAGGACGACACAAGCACGATTACTAAGATGGTGGACATGCACCTAGAAGAACTCCCTACCCGTAGCCAGGACTACCTCAAGGTTCTGTGGGACTTATCGGAGCATTCCGGGGGTGCCCCAGTGGCGCTGAAGGATGTGGCGGGCCGCCTGGAACAAAAGGTGCCCACTGCCTCCGAGGCGATTAAAAAGCTCGCCGCCCAAGGTCTGGTGGAGCATGAGCGCTATCAGGGCGTCTCATTGAGCCCTGCGGGCCGCGAGCTGGCGATGCAGATGGTGCGCCGCCACCGGCTTTTAGAAACCTTCTTGGTAGAGACCCTGGATTATTCCTGGGACGAGGTGCACGAGGACGCTGACCGCCTCGAGCACGCCTGCTCCGATCGTTTTATTGGCCGCATCGATGCGCTGCTGGGGTCCCCTGACCGCGATCCACACGGCGATCCCATTCCCGATGTCGGCGGTGGCATCGAGGATCTCGGCACGCTCACGCTCGCCAGCGCCCCGCTCGATGCGCCCGTGACCGTGGAGCGCGTCTGCGATGAGGATCCAGGCCTGTTGCGCTACCTCGACCGCTTTGGTGTGGAGCTGGGCAATAAGCTGTGCGTCAGCGATAGCGTGGCTGGCCTGTTGACGGTGCAGACCGAAGGCGGCGAGATGTCGCTGGCGGAGGTGGCCGCCCGCGAGATCACAGTCCGCCTTGCTTCGAACAATTAACGCGCGGCGCAGAATGGCGCCGCGCGCTAGGAAACCGCCTTATAGGCCGCCATGCTGGTGAGGTAAAAGACGCCCGCCACAATGGCGATGGTGCCGCCGGCCGAAAGGCTTAAGTGAGCGGCGAGAAAAAGCCCGGCGACCGCGATGGTGATGCCAATGATGCCAGCCCCGATAAGCAGCACCTCCGGCCGCGATACCCACGGGCGCAGGCCCGCGGCTGGGGCCACGAGTAAGGCAATGGACAAAATGGTGCCGACGGCGGGGATGACGGCGGCCATCGTCAAGCAGATAAGGCCGAGCGTCAGGGCATCGTAAAGCCCGCTATGCGGGGACGTGCTGGGGTCGAAATAGGCCTGGAAAAGGCGGCGCCGGCAGGCCAATACCGCCAGCAAACAGATAACGACCAGTCCGGCCGCGACGGCGACATCGCGGTGGTTAACCGTAGTTAGCGAGCCCACCAGGAAGCTATCGACGTGCAGCGGCAACGGCTGAAACCAACGCAGCAGCAAAATGCCCAGCGCAAAGCCCAGGGTGAGGGTGGTGCCCGCCGCAGCGGTAGAGGATACGCCACGCACCTTGCCCAGGTAATGCATGAAAATCGCCAATGGGATGCAGACCGCCACGGAGCCGAGCATGAGCCCATCGCTCAAGTTGGCGCCCAGCGCATTGGCTACGACGACGCCGATAACCGCGCCGGGAAAGGTGCCGTGGGAGAGGCTCTCTGCAAAAAAGACGCGGTTGCCCAGCACCATGAGCGTGCCCACCAGCCCGGAAAGGCAGCCCACCGCGATGGCTTCGAGGAATGGCAATGTTAAGACCCCCATATGCGCCTGCCTAAAAGTGCGAGCGGAACGGTTAGGGACAGCGACAGCGCGACGATGGCCTGCGGGGAAATCTGGTGGGAGGTTACCGAAAGCATGAGCCACAAGCCCACGCATACGGCTAGCACTGCGCCAACCAGCGCCCACAGGAGCATCTGCAGCGGGGTGCTAGCCAGCACGCGCCCGACCAGGCCCGGGACCACCACGAAACCCAAAACGAGCAACACACCAATGGCGGAGCTCGCGGCGACTACGATTAGGCCCACCGCTACGTTGGCAGTGACATCGATTAGCCCCACGCGGATGCCGGTGGCACGCGCGGATTCGCGGTCAAAGGCCACGGCTACTTGCGAGCGCCAGGTGGCCAGGATGAGCAGGGCGGCAACCACGCACAAGATGATCGAGGGGATCATGCGGTCAGTGGTGATATCGAGCAAGCGGCCAAACATAAGGGCCTCTAGCTGGCCGGAACGATCCCCTACGGCGAGGCTGATGACCACGCCGATGCCATACATCAAGGTCAGCACCACGGCGGTGCCGGATTCATGATCTTGGCCATCGCTGCCGGAATTAAGGCGCGCCAAAATGAGCACTGCGACGCCAGCAGCTATGGCGGCGCCGGGCAAGATGCCAGGAAAGCCCGCCACGGCCAGGCCAATGACGATGCCCGGGAATACCGAGTGGACCAGCGCTTCAACGCTAAATTCCATGCGGCGCAGGTTGACCACCACGCTGATCACCGCGCCGGTCAGGGCTACGCACAGCAAAAACAGGGCCGCGCGCTGCATAAAGGGAGCAGTAAGCAGAAGCGTCACATGTCCCCCTGAAATACCGACGTGGCCTCCAGGTAGCGCTCGACTGCATCCTCGGTATCAAGGACCTCGCTGTGACCGTCCACGATGAGCATTCCGGCATCGCAGGCGCGCTGCGCCAAAATGGGATCGTGGGTGGAAATGAGCAGGGCAACCCCGCTTTCCTTAAGCTTGGCGATGATCCCTAAAAGCACCTGCCTGCTATCTTGATCCAGGCCATTGAAGGGCTCGTCCATGAGTACGAGGTCTGGGTGTGCGGCGAGCGCGCGGGCGATAAATATGCGTTGGCGCTGCCCGCCCGAGAGCTTGTCCCAGCGCGTCTTCGCCTTTTCCCCCATGCCGACGAGCTCTAGCGCTTGGGTGATCTGCGGACGCAGGCGGCGCATGCTGCCCATGCGCTCCCACCACGAGGCCTTATTGAGCAAGCCCATTTCCACGACCCGGCAGGCGGTGACGGGGAAGGTGGGATCGCAGGTGTGGTGCTGGGGAACATATCCCAGCGTCGCCGTGCGCTCGTGCTCGCCGCGCAGGGTGGCAAGGCCAGCGATGGCCTTTAAGAGCGTGGACTTACCAGCACCATTAGCCCCCAGCAGCGCGATGGCCTCACCTTCGTGGATGGTTAAGGAGACATCGTCCACGATGGTGGTGGTGCCATAGCCGCAAGAGGCATGGGAAAGCTTTAAAAGCGGTGCACTCATTGCGCGGCGTCCAGGCTTTCTGGCAGATCGGCCACTTCACCGTCCCAGGCATCTACCAAGGTGGTGACGTTGTGGATGATGGAGCCGATGTAGGTTGC
The DNA here is from genome assembly GCF_030227225.1 of Corynebacterium rhinophilum. Taxonomy (GTDB): domain Bacteria; phylum Actinomycetota; class Actinomycetes; order Mycobacteriales; family Mycobacteriaceae; genus Corynebacterium; species Corynebacterium rhinophilum. The sequence continues at coordinate 91,817 of NZ_JASPHQ010000004.1, read as the reverse complement.
ACCGTCGCTATTTGGCACGCCCAAGGAATCGCCGTACAGGGCGTCTTCATCCGTAATGGCCTTGACACCTGCGGCGCGGGCGATGGCCTCGATGGACTTAGAGTTATTGGAGTTTTCCGCGAAAATAGCCTTGGCGCCGGAATTGCGGACCTCCTTGGCTGCGTCCTCGATGTGCGAGGAAGTAGCGTCCTGCTGGTTATTGAAGTCCGTGAGCGCGGATCCGATGAATTCCACGTCATAGTCGTTGGAGAAGTAGCCGAAGGCATCGTGCGATGAAAAGAGCACGCGTTCCTGCTCAGGGACGGTCTCCAGGGACTCGGTGACCCATTTATCCAGCTCGTCGAACTGCTTGGTGTATTTTTCACCGACTTTCTTCACGGATGGTTCCTTATCGGCCAAGGCATCCACGATGTTTTGTACCTGGATTTTGGCGTTCTTGGGGGAGGTCCATACGTGTGGGTCGTGGGTGAATTCTGGTTCCTCGCCGTCCTCGCCGGGGAAGGGCCACGGGCGAAGGTCTATCTTGTGGTTGGAATCGTCATCGCCTGCGGTGACGATAGTCTCGCCATCGAAGCCGGAGGATTCCACGGCGTTATCGAGAAAGTGCTCGAGGTCGACGCCGTTTTTAAAGAGGAAATCCGCATCCGCCATGGCACTCATCTGCTGTGGGGTCATTTCGTGCTCGTGCGCGCTGGCATTCGGCGCCAACAGGCAGGTGAGATCGAGGGTGGTACCACCATCGCCCTCGGTGGTTTCCTTGCCGCTGGAATCCACCTTGTGCAGCGTCATGCCACCCTGAGCAATTTGAGTGAGGTAATCGCAGATCTGCGTGGTGGTGGCAACAGCCTTGATGGTCTGATCATCGCCTGAACCGGAGCCCGCGTCTGAATCGTTTCCGCCGTCATTCGTGTTGCAGGCGGCGAGGGCAAGCCCGCTCAGAGTCAGCATCAGGCCCAGCTTGGCCACGTTCTTTTTCATAAATGCTCCTTTTTGCAGTGAAACCTATCAAGCAAAGAATAAACATACCCAAGTAACATTTTCAAGGTAGTGAACATTAGGGTTTGAACTTGTGAGCTTTACTGTAGTTTCGGGCGAGGGAGGGGGAGGAGATTTCACTGCGTAGCCCGCACAATTGAGGAAAAGTGTGAGGTAAAAGACGGGCGGCTGAAAAACTCGGGCAGGTACGTTACTCTGGTATGACATGAGCAACACTGAACGCGAAGAAGTTCTGTCCAAAGCCCGTGCTGCTAAGGACGTTGCGCCCGTCGTGGCGCAGCTGTCCACGCCGCGCAAGAATGAAATCTTGCAGCGCGCAGCCGAAAATCTTATTGCCCACACCGATGACATCCTTGCTGCTAACCAGCAGGATATTGAGGCAGGTCGCGAACGTGGCATGTCCGATTCCCTCATTGACCGCCTGACCCTGGACGCTGCCCGCGTCGAGGGCATTGCAGATGGCCTGCGTCAGGTCGCTGGCCTGCAAGACCCAGTAGGCGAGATCCTGCAGGGCCGCACCATGGATAACGGCATCCAGATGAAGCAGGTGCGCGTCCCGCTCGGCGTGATGGGCATGGTCTACGAGGCTCGCCCGAACGTCACCGTGGATGCTTTCGGCCTCGCCCTGAAGTCCGGTAATGTGCCGCTGCTGCGCGGTTCCAAGTCCGCGCGCAACTCCAATACCAAGCTGGTGGAGCTTCTGCAGGACACCCTTGCAGAGTTTGATCTGCCACGCGAGGTAGTCCAGCTACTGCCGTGTGAGACCCACGACTCCGTCCAAGACTTGATTACCGCCCGCGGCCTGGTGGATTTGGTTATCCCCCGCGGCGGCGTCAAGCTCATCGAGGCCGTGGTTACCGGCGCTACTGTTCCAGCCATCGAGACCGGTACCGGCAACTGCCACTTCTACATCGATGCCTCGGCCGATATGGACAAGGCCATCGACATGGTAATCAACGGCAAGACCCGCCGCACCTCGGTCTGCAACTCCACCGAGTGCGTGCTTATTGATGCTGCGCTTGATGATGCCACCAAGCTGCGCATCGTCCGCGCCCTCCAAGATGCAGACGTCACCGTCCACGGTGACGTTGACGAGCTCGAGGGCTTCGGTGCCACGGACGTTGTCCAGGCCACCGAGGAGGATTGGCGCGAAGAGTCGCTGTCCATGGACATCTGCGCCAAGGTGGTTGACGGCGTTGACGCTGCCATCGCGCACATCGCGGAATTTACCACCGGCCACACCGAGGGCATCGCGGCCCAGGATGCGGACGTCTTGGTTAAGTTCGGCAACGAGGTCGATGCCGCAGCCGTTATGCTCAACGCCTCCACTGCCTTCACCGATGGCGAGGTCTACGGCATGGGTGCAGAAATCGGTATTTCCACCCAGAAGCTGCACGCTCGTGGCCCAATGGCCCTGCCGGAGCTGACCTCTTCCAAGTGGGTCCTCCAAGGCACCGGTCACGTACGCCCATAAGAATATGCGTCTTTTTCCTCGCTCTCGCGCCGCCGCTGGTTTCGTAACTATCGCCGCCACGGCGGCGCTTGGCATGTCTATGCTCGCCCCTGCCGCGGCGGAGGGTCAGCCCCACACGCAGGCCGAGACCTGTCCCGATTACGTTTTCCTTGCCGCACGCGGCTCGGACCAAAACGAGGAACACGGTGAGTATTTCGGCCCACAGCGCTACTCGGAACAGGGCGCGGAATCCAATGGTTATGAAGGTCCCAACCTCGCAGCGCTCTTCCACCTGGTAGAACAACGTCACCCCGGCACCATGGATAATGCCTACGTGCTGGCGCTGGATGCAGATGCATATCCAGCCTCGATGAACCTGCCACCGCTGGCCCAAGAGGGCGAAAACCTGCGCCCGCTGCAGCTGATGCGACGCCTGGGCGGAGTGCTGTTGGAGCACCCCTTGCACGAGTTGATCTATCAGGTCACCGTTGGCTTTGTGCAGAGCCTGCGCAGCGGCATGAACAACGCGCCGCGCGTGGTGGAGCAGTACGAAGAGGAAACGGGTTGCAGCCCGCGCTATATCACCGCTGGGTATTCGCAAGGAGCCATTATCGCCACAAGCGCGGAGCGCTACCTCGCGTCCAAGGACAAGCTCGCCGGGGCGATCTACCTGGGCAATCCCTTGCGGCGTCCCGGCGGCATGGCCGGGCCGATTCCGCGATATCTCATTCCTCACAGTGCCGCACTGCCGGCCGATCGCCGTATCGACTACTGCCTTGCCGGCGACTTCGTTTGTGATCTCAACCTGCGCAATGCCAAAGACGCCCTAGCCACTAAGGCCGCCCACCACGCCTCGTATTTCCGCGAAAGTGAGGGCGATGCGGCGGTGGAACAGGACAATGCCCGCGTGGCCGATACCGTGGCTGGCTGGCTTAACTCCCCAGCAGGGTAGCGGCTATACTCTCCAGCCATGACTAATTCCCAGCGCATTGGGATCATGGGCGGCACCTTTGATCCAATCCACAATGGCCACTTGGTCGCCGCCAGCGAGGCGGCGCACCGCTTTGCCCTCGATACCGTAGTCTTTGTACCCACCGGTCAACCGTGGCAGAAGGCCTCCCGCGAGGTCACCGCCGCGGAGCACCGGTATTTGATGACCATGGTGGCAACGGCCTCCAACCCGCGTTTTACCGTCTCCCGCGTGGATATTGACCGCAAGGGCCCTACCTATACCATCGATACCCTGCGCGATCTGCGTGACCTTTTTCCGGGTGCCGAATTTTACTTCATCACCGGTGCGGATTCCCTGCAGTCCATCATGAGCTGGCATAACTGGGAAGAGATGCTGGAAATGGCGCACTTCGTGGGTGTTACGCGCCCAGGCTACGAGCTGAGTACAGACATGCTGCCGGCCGACTCGCGGGAAGATATCAACCTCATCGATATCCCCGCCATGGCCATTTCTTCCACGGATTGCCGCGAGCGGGCCGCGCAAAACCGGCCGGTGTGGTACCTGGTTCCGGATGGAGTGGTGCAATACATCACCAAAAATAATCTCTACTCGGCGCAGCCGGATAAACCTTTATAGTTCAAGTTTGGGCACAATCGCGCCGAACGTGCAAGAATAGACAGCTAAAAGACACTTCCTCACCAGACGCGAAAAGGGAATTTTTATACATTGTCTATTTCTGATCTCGCCCGCCGCATGGCGGCAACCGCGGCACATGCCGCACAGGACAAGTTAGCTAGCAATATCGCAGCAATCGATGTCTCCGATGTCCTTGCCATCACCGAGGTTTTCGTGCTGGCTTCTGCCGATAATGAGCGCCAGGTCGGCTCCATCGTGGATGAGGTGGAGGACCAAATGACGGCCGAGGGCTTCGAGCCACAGCGCCGCGAGGGCAACCGCGAAAACCGCTGGGTGCTGTTGGACTATGGCAATATCGTCATCCACGTGCAGCGCACCGATCAGCGCGAGCACTACGGGCTTGACCGCCTCTACCACGATTGCCCGTTGGTGGACATTGAGGGCATTGAGTCACCCGAGCGCCCCGGCGATTGGACTAATGGCGTTAACCCGCGCACCGTGGATTCCATTGATGAGCTGCCATTGGCGCAAAAGGCCCCTGGCGAGGACGAGGAGCTTTAACCCCACCATGAGCCGCCGCCTGATTCTGATCCGCCACGGACAAACCACCTACAATGCCTCCGGCCGCATGCAGGGCCACTTGGACACTGAGCTTTCCGATGTCGGATATGAACAGGCCCGCGCCGCCGCGCGCCTGCTCCGGGATCAGGACGTGGTAAAAATCGTCGCCTCCGATTTGCAGCGCGCTCGGGAAACCGCGCGGGTAGTGGCAGAATCACTCGGCTTGGACTTTTCTACGGACCCTCGCCTGCGCGAGACCAACCTGGGGCAGTGGCAGGGCAAAAGCTCTGCCGAGGTGGATGCGGAATTTCCCGGCGCCCGCGCCATCTGGCGCCATGACCCTACCTGGGCCCCGCCGGAGGGCGAGTCCCGCGTGGACGTGGCGCGGCGGGCACGCCCGGTCGTCGACGAGCTCATGCAGGAATTTTCCGGCTGGGATGACGGCGCCGTGCTCATCGTCGCCCACGGTGGCGCAATTTCCGCGCTCACCTGCCACCTGTTGGGCTTGGATCACGGCCAGTACGGCATTTTATCCGGCCTGAAAAATACCCACTGGTCGCAGCTGACCGCCCGCCCGGATTTCAACCCGGAAACCCCCGTAACCTCCCTGGAATTCACGCCAGAGACGGTGGCGAGCGCACAGTGGTACTTCGACGGCTGGAATATGGGTGGCGAGGTCACCGGTGATGGAGGGGCAGATGCCTAGTGACCGTTCGCGTCATTACTGACTCCGCGGCCAGCCTGCCCCCAGAGATCGCTGAAGAACTCGATATCACCGTCATTGACCTGCACGTGATGGATAGCGAGGATAAGGGCGGAAAGCTTCGCACCACTTCGGGCCTGTCTTCCCTCGAATTGGCCGCTGCCTACGGCCGGGAAATGGAAAAGGCGCAGGATGATGGCGTGATCGCCATCCACCTGTCCAAGGAGCTTTCGTCCACGTGGTCGGCGGCGGTGGCCGCGGCAGGGGTTTTCCCCGATACAGTGCGCGTTATCGATTCCGGCTCGGCCGGCATGGTCATGGGCGCGGCGGCGATGGCGGCTGCCACTAAGGCGGCACACGGCGCGGCGCTGGAAGAATGCCACGCGGCGGCGCTAGACAGCATCGAGCGGGCGGCTACCTGGGTGTACCTGCATTCCACCGAGGATATGCGCCGCTCGGGCCGCATGTCTGCCGCCACCGCCATGTTGTCCACCGCGCTTCTAGCCACCAGGCCGATTATGTCCATCGTGGACGGCAAGCTGGAACTGGTGGGAAAAACCCGCACGCAAACCAAGGCCTTTACCAAGGTGGTAGAGATCATCGCCGCCCGCGCCGCCGGCGAGCCCGCCTTCATCGCCATTCAGCACAACCAGGCCGGCGAAGCGGCGGACAAGCTGCAGGGCCTCTTGCGCGATACTCTGCCAGAAGGCACGTCCTTTATCACCACGCCCTTAACCGAGGTGCTCGCCGTGCACGCTGGGCCCTCCGCCATTGGGGTATCTGCGGTATTTAGCTCCTAGGCCCTCGCACGCACGGGCGAAGCCCTACGGCCTGTGCGCCCCTGATTGTGGATAACTATCCCGCCAGGACCCGTTTGGTTGCCTCCTACAACGACTTATCCACAGCGCCTCTGCCCACGTTCTCGCACCGCACGCGGCGGCTTCCTAGCCTGTGGGCTATGGCGGCACCCAAGATCAGCGAACGACTCCGCGAATATACTCAACCCACCGGCGAGGAAGAACTCCTCCAGGTCGATTACCCGCGCCCGCGAGTGCGCATCAGCCGCTGGCAAGCCTGCGCGGTAGCCATCATCGTGGTGGTGGGCGTCATTATCTGGCTGGGCCTGAGCTCCCGCAATTCGGATGAGTCCGGCATGCCCGAACCCGCGGCGATGGGCAGTACCACCGCCGAGCCCAGCGCGGAGGCTAGCGAAATCGTCGTATCCGTCGTCGGCGAGGTTGCAGCACCTGGCCTGAAGACCCTCGAGCCCGGTGCCCGCGTCGCTGATGCCCTCGCGGCCGCCACGCCTTTGCCGGAGGCGGAGACCATGACGCTCAACCAAGCGCAGCGGCTTGCCGATGGCCAGCAGCTCCACATCCTGCCCCAAGGTGCTCCGCCCGACCCCGCGCTTGCCGATGCCCCCATCGCAGCACCCGCCGGCGGCGATAAAGTCAGCCTTAATTCCGCGACCGCCGCCGATCTCATGGATCTCAACGGAGTAGGGGAGGTCACCGCGGAAGCCATCGTCTCCTTCCGTGAAGAGCGCGGGGGATTTAAGGACGTCGAGGAACTCCTCGAGGTCAGCGGGATTGGTCCCGCCAAGTTTGCCAAGCTCAAAGATAACGTGCAGCTGTAGGCAGAAGAGGCCACGCCGCGATGAAAGAACTCCGTCTGCTGCCCGGCGCCCTGACCGCATGGGTGGCGGTCATCGCGGTGCTGGTTTTCGGGCAGGGGTGGGCCGTGGCGTGCATCGGCAGTGTCGTAGGGATATGTCTGGTTGCCCGGCACTGGGGCCAAGCCATCTTTTGCGGCGTACTCGCCAGCGCCGCCGCCTTCGTAGCAGGCGTGCGACAGGCGCGTGCGGCCGCCTTTGACTTCGGCCGCGAGATTACCGGCCGCGTGGTCACCGCGCCGACCCAAACGAGCACCGGCGGCTGGCTCATCCGGCTCGATGTCCCGGGCTACCCCGCGCAGCTTCCGGTCTTTAGCCCCGAGCCACTGAGCGTCCCTGCCGGAACGCAAGTCACGGCAGCGGTACAGCTTTCCGAGTCCGACCAACCCGGAGTCGGGAACGTGATAGCCAACGCCTCCCACTTGAGCATCGCCGCGCCACCTTCGGGCCTAGCCGGCTGGGCCGCACGGGTGGCCGATAACTTCCGCGCGGTCGTACTAGAGGCGGTAGGCCCGAGCAGCCAGGGGCTCATCCCAGGCATGGTGCTTGGCGATACCTCCCTGCAAAGTCCCGCCGAGCGCGAACTCTACATCGATACCGGGCTATCGCACCTCAGCGCTGTATCCGGTGCCAATGTGGCCATCGTCTGTTCCTTCGCCGCCATCGTTTGCGCCGCGTGCGCCGCCGGACCGCGCACCAGGGTGGTGGTGTCCTTGGCCGCGCTAGCCACCTATGTCGTCTTGGTGGGACTTGAACCGTCGGTGCAGCGCGCGGCTGTCGCCGGGGTAGTAGGCCTGCTCGCGGTGCTGCACTCTTCCACCATGGAACCCATCCACGCGCTCAGCCTCGGCATCCTCACCCTCCTTTTCGTGGATTCGGACCTCGCGGTGCATTTTGGCTTCGCGCTATCGTGCGCGGCGACCTTCGGCATCGTCATGCTAAGCCCGCTTATCTATTCGCAGTTCGCGGTCACCGGCTGGCCCGCCATCTTCCTGCGCGCTATTGCCGTGGCGATTGCCGCCGATATCCTCACCCTGCCGCTTATCGCCCTCATGTCCGGTGAGGTATCCGTCGTCTCGGTCCTCGCCAATGTCTTGGTAGCACCCGCCACCGCACCCATTACCGTGGTAGGGCTGCTCGCGGCCATCGCCGCGCAGCTAGGCCCCTTGAGCATCGTCGCCGCGGGATTATTAAAACTCATCGAACCCGCAGCGTGGTGGATCAATACCATCGCCCACGGCGTGGCTAGCCTGCCCGTGGTCACCATCACCGCCCACCCGCTATTTACGCTCCTCGCGTACGGATGGGTCATCGCAGGGCTGCTGTATTACCGGCCATGGCTGACCTTGGCGGGGGTTATCGCTTGTCTGGGTCTGTTTGCCGCCTAGCGCTAAAATGATGGACATGCCTCCCGTACACCTCATTCTCGGCGACGATGAATTCCTCACCGAACGCGCCCGCCACACCATTCACAAGGCCGCGGCCGAAGGCGAGGCCAATCGCCCCGAATTGATGATGCTCAAGGCCTCCGAGGTTTCCGAGGGCGAAATCCTGGAGGCCACCAGCCCGTCGCTGTTTGGCGATAACCGCGTCATCGTCATCACGGACTGCGAACGCGCCGGGAAAGAGGTAGTCGATATCATCCTGCGCGCCTGCGTTAATCCTGCGCCGGGCATGACCATGGTGGTGGTCTATTCCGTGGCCGCGAAAACGCTGAAGAAAAAGAAGAAGGCGCCCGAGCTAGTGGCGAAGCTGCGCAAGATTGCGGAGGTGCACGAGGTCTTTTCGCTCTATCCCAATGAGCTGGGGCAGTGGGCCACCCGCGAGTTTGCCTCCCACGGCGTTCGCCCCACCCCGGACGTCGTGCACGCGGTACTCGACGGCGTCGGCTCCGACCTCCGCGAGCTTGCCTCCGCCATCTCCCAGCTCGTGGCCGATACCGGTGGCAACGTGACGCAGGAAGCGGTACGCAATTATTACGTCGGCGTGGCCGAGGTTGCCAACTGGGACATTGCCGATGCCGCCGTCGCCGGCCGCGTCGAGGCCGCCGTCTCCACCTGCAGGCGCGCCCTCCAGCTCGGCGCCAGCCCCGTTGCCATCGCTGCGGCCTTGGCCAATAAGGTCGGCGCCATCGCGCGCCTGTATTCCGCCCGCGGGGACCAGTACACACTTGCCAGCCAAACTGGGCTTGCCCCGTATGTGGTGAAAATGACCCAACCGGTAGCTAGGCGCTGGACCGCCGATGACATCACCGCCGCCGTCATCCTCGTCTCCGAACTGGACGCCGCCGTTAAAGGCCAAGGTGGTGAGCCCGAATTCGCCGTTGAGGCGGCCGTAAAACGAGTCGCGGAATTGGCACGTTAAGCTAGAGCCCATGTCTGAGGAACAAGTGCAAGAATTCGCCGGTCGGCTCTTTGACATGGCGCGGGAGGGAAACCCCGATCTCCTGAACTATATTGACCAGGGCGTCAATATCAATCTGGTCAACCAAGACGGCCAGTCTTTTCTCATGCTTGCCGCCTACCACGGCCACGCGGATCTCGTTACCGCGCTGGCGGGCGCCGGTGCCGACGTGAACTTGCTCAATGATCGCGGCCAATCGCCCCTGGCAGGTGCGATCTTCAAAAAAGAAGACGCGGTTATCGATGCCCTCCTAAACGCCGGCGCCTCCGCTACCGCCGGCCAGCCAACCGCCATTGATTCGGCCCGCATGTTTGGCCGCGAGGATCTGCTCGGTCGCCTGGAAGGCGAGTCCGCGCAGTGAGCTGGACTTCCTTTTTCACCATTCTCCTGATGAACCTGGTGGGCGTGGCCTCGCCAGGCCCAGATATCATCCTGGTCACCCGCTATGCCACCAAGTCGCGCCGCCACGCCATCGCTGCGGCCGCGGGCATTCAAATCGGCGTGTTGTTCTGGTGCGGTGCCACGGTCTTTGGCGCGGCCGCCCTTCTGACCGCCTTCCCCGGAATCTTAGGGGCGGTCCAGGCAATCGGCGGTAGCTTCCTCGTTTTCATGGGATGGCGGGCGCTGCGCAGCGGCCTCGAACAGCGCACCAACCCGCCCGTTGATTTGGAGGACGCCGAGGCCAAACTGGGCCGGCTGCGCCATTCCTTCAAGATGGGGCTGGCAACGAACCTGTCCAATCCGAAGATCGTGTTGTTCCTCGCCGCCATGATCGCCCCGCAGCTGCCGGCATCCCCACCGTTGTGGTTGGCCATCGCCTTAACCCTGGCGCTGGCGCTATCGGCCTTCGCCTTCTTCCTCGTGGTGGCCACGGTGATTTCCACGAATGCGGTGCGCCGCAAGCTCATCGCTGCCGGTCCGTGGATCGATATCGGATCGGGCCTGTTCTTCATCATCGCCGGCGTCGCGCTCGTGGTCGCTGGTGTACAACAGCTCGTGGCTTAAAGCCCCGGCAAAGTCTCAGGTTCGCCCTCTGCCACCACATCCAGCGCCCACTGGATCCACCGCGCCACCGTCGAGGCCCTCCGCCTCGCCGTGCCAGCGCCCAGGCCGAGTCCTTCTATCGACGCCGCAATCTCGTGCGTCTCGGCCACCTTCCCGCGCCGCAGGCTCATCTCCAGCGCCTGCCGGAAAACCCGCCGTGCCGCCAACGCGCGCAGCAGGGCAGCGTTGCGCCCATCGCGTCGGGGCTGTGTGATGGCCTTTTCGCCGCGAGGGGTGAGCTGATAGTGGCCATCGGCAAGCGCCAGCAGCCCGAGATAGCAGGCCGCATTGGCGTAATAGTCTGCCTGGCGCAGATGGAAGTCGTACTGCTCCGCAATTTCCTCCTTGCTCATCGGCTGCTGCGCAATGAGCTCCACCAGGTTGACCACGCGCTCGAAGCTATTGGCCTGCGGGAAGGGAATCCCCGCCGGCTCCGGCTCAGCCTCGACGGAGCCAATAATGCCCAGCGCATCATCCACACTGAGGTGCGAAGCGCTAAGCGCGTAGCGGGCGTGGTCTACCAGCGCGATGCTGCGGAAATCCGCGGGAGCACTGAAATCGTACCGATACAGGTGGAAAATCCCATTCGAGTAGACCAAAAACACGGGCACCACTGCCTTAGATAGCCACTGCTGGAAGCGTCGGTACGGAAAATACAATTGCCGGATATTGAAATCTTCGGAGATGTGATTTTTCGCCTCCACCAGCACCAAATGCTCGAGCGATTCGAAGCCGCCGTCGATTTCCATCTGCGCGCGGTCGACCTTGACTTCCAGCCCCAGATCCGGCACTGGAATCGTCATTTCCAGCGACGACATGCGCCCGGCGACGGTGGCCTGCAATGGTTCGCATCCCAAGAAGTGCTCAAGCATGCCGCTTGCCGATGCCACATTTAACGCCATCGATTCCGAGTTCACGCTCTCGATGTCAAGGGTGTCAAGGCCGGCTGGCATGTCCAACGTGCGCACAGAACTCGGCCCGGCGTGGGTCGGTTCCGGGAACCGTTCGTACAGGTCCAACGGCCCGACGAAGTATTCGCTGCGGCTAACCGGGAGAATACCCAAACCCAGTTCTTTGAAAATCCACGGGCGCGAGGTAGAAAAATCGTGCTTGGCCATCAGCCGCGGTTCCCGGCCGGAAAGCTCTTTTAGCTCTTTGGCCGTGAGGTAGAAGTATCCGTTTTCTTCCAGCTCCTCGCCACGCCCTGCGGCCATGATGCGCAGCCATCCCCAATCATCGAGGCCAAGCTTTTCGCCCTCTGGGACTCCGAAAAGCGCGCGAAGCTCCCGCTGCTCCTGGGTGCTCGGTGCTTTACTCATGGCCCACCTCGTAATTGCGCACGAGCACTTCATCTACCTTGCCGCGGCGTGATCCCACGGAATTGATGGCGCGGGTGGCCGCAACGGTGTCGATGGAATAATCTGCGTAGAGGTCGCGGATGAACTCCGTGGCGGAATTGGACAGGAGGAATTTCACGCCGCGGGCATTGAGGTCATCGCACACCGCCTTCAAGCGCTCTTGCTCCGCGCGGTCAAAACCGCCCTTTTGATAACCGGTAAAGGAGCTGGTGACGTTGACCGGGTCATAAGGCGGATCGAAATAGACAAAGTCACCTTCACCGGCATCTGCTACCGCCGCAGCGAAATCGCCCTGCGTGAAGGTGATGTCATTGTCCCAAAAATACTGGTGGACCCCGCGCAGCGTATCCGCATCACAGATGGTGGGGTTCTTATAACGGCCAAAAGGCGCATTGAATTGCCCCGCGGAATTTACCCGGTACAGGCCGTTATAGCAGGTCTTATTCAGATACAGCGTCCGCGCGGCGCGCTCTGTAGCAGATAGCGCCGCGAACCGTTCTGCATCGCGGTCTACCGCGCGCAGCTGATAGAAAAAATCCGCGTCGTTCGGGTAGGTCGATACCAGGCTAATGAGTTCTTCGACGCCTTCGCGCACTACCTCATATAAATTGATGAGCTCCGAGTTGAGGTCATTGACCCGCGCTGCGGCCGGAGTGAGCGAAAATAAAACCGCGCCACCGCCGATGAAGGGTTCATAATAACGCCGCGGTGTCCCAGCGGGCAGGGCGGCGTGAATATGCGGCAAGAGCTGGCGTTTCCCGCCGGCCCATTTCACCAGAGGCTTGACGTTGTTCATTGGTCACCTATCTTAGCCGCCCCCGCAGACACGAACACCATCACCCTTTCGAACATACAAGCCCATAAACTAAGTGTTGCAGCGCAAAATATCACGGTGATCAAGCACCTGCTCCAGCGCCTGCTTTAGTGCTTGATTCGGCGTCTGGTTCGCCGTCGTGGGTTGGGAACGCCGCGTTGACATGCTGTAACTTCGGCGATTTAAGGAGGTTAGGGAAGCCTACCAAGGGTCGGTTTTCTTGGTGGGCAGAAAGACTATAAAGTGAAGAAAAATACCATATTTATGGGGTTGAATTGTTGGGTTTCCACGGGTTGAATATCGTGAGGAAGAGGGGAGAGAGTATGCCGCGCATTTCAGAGATCCGCGTCGCAGCGCTGCGGCTTGTCATTGACCACGGGTATGACGGGTTCACCATGGAAGAGCTTGCGCACGACGTCGGGATATCTCGGCGCACCCTCTTTAACTACGTCAAGGACAAGGAGTCAGCGGTACTCGGCCCGGAAGTTTCGGAAAAGTTCGACCAACAATTGCAAAACTTCGCCGCTGGCCTGCCCACCGGCAGCTTGCGGGAGGATTCTGCAATCATGGCAAACGCGGAATTCGAGCACGCTGTGGGCAACGATCATTTCCCAGAAATCTCCCAATTGACCGCCCGAGCACTCTCCCAGGATGGGAAATTATTGTCCATGTACTGGCGCCGAAACGAGCGCGTCATGATGCACATCCGCCGAGCATTGCAAGCCCGCGAGGGGTGGAAGGCCTCGGATTCTCGGCTCATCCCGGCGGTCAATATCATCCACACGCAGTTTCAAACCGCCATCCAGACTTTTGTGGAAACCCATGGCCGGACATCATTGTCGGTGGCCTATGCAGATGCAGGCAAGATCTTCGAGGCCTACTTTGCCGATGATCTAGCCTAGGCTCATCACGAGCAATGAAAACGGCGCAATAAAAATCCCCCGAACAAGCCGCTGCACGCAGGCAGCGCTTTGTTCGGGGGAGACAAGAAGGCTAGTTACTAGTCCATCTTGTTGAAGGCGGTAGCCAAACCGGACTTCTTGTTAGCAGCAGCATTGCGGTGGAAGACGCCCTTGGAAACGGACTTATCCAGCGCACGGGAAGCAACGCGCAGCTGCTTTTCAGCTGCAGCCTTGTCACCAGTCTCTACGGCTGCGTGGAACTTGCGGATCTCGGTGCGAACCGCGGAACGCACGCTCTTGTTGCGCTGACGAGACTTCTCGTTGGTCAGAACGCGCTTCTGCTTGGACTTGATATTAGCCATGAAAAATACCTCTTGATAATCGAAGATGATTGATTCAGAAACAAACCCGCCGGACGTGTCCCGCGATCCCCGCCAAGGGCGGGAAACCGCTCGGCGTTGGTATTCGAAGAGCGAACCCAAGGTCCTGCCCGCCCCGACCAACGCGCCCGGAAAGTAAGTAACTTGCAAATAATAGCAGCGCAACCGCGCACGAGCCAAGTCTGCGGGCGCCGCGCCGCAGAACTACGCCCAGTGATAGCGCGAGCGCAAGCGGTTGGCAATCCTTTCGAACCTGCGTTCTGGAAAAAGGATGCCCTGCCGGCGCACCTGCTCCTCGGAAACCTCCAATAAACGGTCCAAGCGCACCCAACAATTGCGCCCGGAGGCGTCCCATTCGCCGCAGCCGATTTCCAGCCAGGCATCGTCAAGCGCATGCTCTGGGTTGGCGGAAATGAGCAGGCCGGTCACGGTGGTGCGGGTGCGCCCGACCACCAAGATAGCGCGCTCGCGGGGAGGGGACTGCTTGCCTTCCGAAGGCGTCCACACCCACACGACCTCGCCAGAATCGGCCTGGCCGTCCATATCGGGGGAGAAGAAGATGGAACGGGGGTGCGCCGCAGTGGCCTCGACCTGGATGGAGGCGGCCTTGCGCGGCTCGTGGCTTTGGGCGGATCTGTCCAGCCCTAACTGGGAGTTGATGCGGTTGAGGCCGGAGTCCACGGGCTCGCGCTCGCTGATTCCGAGCGCCTCGCGCAGACGGGTGAGCATGCCGGAATTCATGTCGACTATTGTAGACGTATGTCTGAAAACTTTGCGGCCACGACGTTTACGGATCCCTCCCGGATCCGTAACTTCTGCATTATTGCTCACATCGACCACGGAAAGTCGACGCTGGCAGACCGCATCCTGCAGCTATCTAAGGTGGTTGCGGAGCGCGATATGCGTGACCAGTTCCTCGATAATATGGATATCGAGCGCGAACGCGGCATTACGATTAAGGCGCAGAACGTGCGCCTGCCGTGGGTGCCGCAATCGGGGGCATCGACAGGCGAGCAGATCGTCATGCAGATGATCGATACTCCCGGCCACGTGGACTTTACCTACGAGGTCTCCCGCGCGCTCGAGGCGTGTGAGGGAGCCATCCTGCTTGTCGATGCCGCCCAGGGCATCGAAGCCCAAACCCTCGCCAACCTGTACCTGGCGATGGAAAATGACCTGGAAATCATCCCAGTGCTCAATAAGATCGACCTGCCCGCGGCGGATCCGGATAAGTACGCGCTGGAAATCGCGAATATCATCGGCTGCGAGCCCGAGGAAGTGTTGAAGGTATCGGGCAAGACCGGCGAAGGCGTGGTTGAGCTGCTCGATAAGGTCTGCGAGCTGGTTCCGCCGCCTTCCTCGGAGCATGCGCCCGATGCGCCCGCGCGCGCGATGATTTTTGACTCCGTCTATGACACCTACCGCGGCGTGGTGACCTATATCCGCATGGTGGATGGCAAGCTCACCCCGCGCCAGAAGGTGACGATGATGTCCACCAACGCCAACCACGAGCTGCTGGAAATCGGCATCGTCTCGCCCACGATGCAAAAGTGCGAGGGATTGGGCCCCGGCGAGGTGGGTTACCTGATTACCGGCGTGAAGGACGTGCGCGAGACCAAGGTGGGCGATACCGTCACCTGGTCCCACGGCGGCGCCGAGACCCCGCTGAAAGGCTACAAGGATCCTGACCCGATGGTTTATTCCGGGCTTTTCCCCATCTCCCAGGCCGATTTCCCCGACCTGCGCGATGCGCTGGAAAAACTGCAGCTTAACGATGCCTCCTTGACCTTCGAGCCCGAGACCTCCGTCGCCCTTGGCTTTGGCTTCCGCTGCGGCTTCTTGGGCCTGCTGCACATGGAAATCACCCGCGACCGCCTGGAGCGCGAGTTCGGCCTCGACCTGATTTCTACCGCCCCGTCCGTGACCTACCGCGTGGTGGCAGAAGACGGCGAGGAAAGCTGGGTTCACAACCCTTCAGATTGGCCGGAAGGCAAGCTCAACGAGGTCTACGAGCCCATTGTCTCCATGACCGTCATCGTGCCCGAGCAGTTCGTCGGCCCGACCATGGAGCTCTGCCAAACCAAGCGTGGCCAGATGTGCGGGATGGATTACCTGTCCGAAGACCGCGTGGAGCTGCGCTACACCATGCCCTTGGGCGAAATCATCTTTGATTTCTTCGACATGTTGAAATCCCGCACCAAGGGCTACGCCTCGCTCAACTATGAGGAGGCCGGCGAGCAACAATCTGACCTCGTCAAGGTGGATATCCTCCTCAACGGCGACCCAGTCGATGCCTTCTCCGCCATCATCCACCGCGATTCCGCCCAGTGGTATGGCAATAAGATGACTAAGAAGCTCAAGGAGCTCATCCCGCGCCAGCAATTCGAGGTCCCAGTCCAGGCGGCCATTGGTACCAAAGTCATCGCCCGCGAAAACATCCGCGCCATGCGCAAGGACGTGCTGGCCAAGTGCTACGGCGGCGATATCTCGCGTAAGCGCAAGCTGCTGGAAAAGCAGAAGGCGGGTAAAAAGCGCATGAAGACCTTGGGCTCCGTGTCGGTGCCGCAGGAGGCCTTCGTGGCGGCGCTGTCGACGGACGCGGACGACTAAGCACTGGAAAGCGCAGCGTAATAGTACTTTAACTTTCAGTTAACAATCTCCGCGGTGGCTGCCGCCTAAAAGCGAGGCTGAGCAGCACCCATAGGGCATTCCTGAGACTGGGAATGCCCTTTTTGAGTGTTTGCGGTTTATGGTTTCACGGCGTTTAATTTCGATTCGAAAGCGACCGGTGACTCTTCGGCGAGCCACAGCCACTTTCTCCCTCTTTGTTTCACTCGTTTAACTTAAGGCGGAAAATAAGATGAAGCTTCGCTCTCGCGCTGTGGCAGTGTGCGCCGCAGCCGCTGCTACGACCTCCTTGGTCCCCGGTATCGCACAGGCAGAAACCAAGACCCCCATCGATCACGTCGTGGTCATTTACTCCGAAAACATTTCCTTCGACCACTACTTCGGCACCTACCCGAATGCACTCAATGACGAGACCGAAAAGCTGCAGGGAAGCGAGAAACCTGCCCCTAAGTTCACCGCCAAGGCCGACACCCCTAAAGCGGATAATCTCGAAAACAGCGGCAAGCTGAAGGACAATCCGAATTCCATCGATCCTTTTCGCATCTCGCCTGAACACTCCGTGACCACGGACCAGAACCACCACTACGCCGATGAGCAGGAAGCCTACAACGGCGGCAAGATGGACAAGTTCCCGGAGACTGTGTCCACGGACATCGATAAGAGCAATGAGGGTGCCTACGCCACCCCGGGCATGACCATGGGATACTACGACGGCAATACCGTGACCGGTATGTGGAACTACGCGCAGAACTTCGCGCTGAATGACAACAGCTTCTCCACCATCTTCGGTCCCTCCACCCCGGGCGCGCTGAACCTGATTTCCGGCACCGTTGCGGATGCCACCATGCACGACCCAGCCACGGGCGACCAGCAGAAAATCGAGGATGGCAAGAACCACGCCCTGGCCGGCGTATCCGAGGACGGGTCTACCGCCACCGTGGTGGGCGACCCAGACCCGCTTTTCGATGACTGCTCCAATAAGTCCTCCGCCGGTACCAACCAGGTCACCGCTATGCACTCCAAGAACATTGGTGACCAGCTCAACGATAAGGACGTCACTTGGGGCTGGTTCCAAGGCGGATTCCGCCCCACCGATGAGGCAACGAAGGACTCCCGCGCCCGCTGCGGTTCTTCGCACACCACGCTGACCGGCCAGAACCAGACGGACTACAACCCGCACCACGAGCCGTTCCAGTACTACGCCTCTACCGCCAACCCACACCACCTGGCCCCGTCCAGCGATGACATGATTGGCAAGACCGACCAGGCAAACCACCAGTACGACCTCGCGGACTTCGATACCGCCATCGAGCAGGGCAATCTGCCTTCCGTCTCCTTCCTCAAGGCCGCCAACTACCAGGATGGCCACGCTGGCTACTCCAATCCGCTGGATGAGCAAGCGTTTATCACCCACTACATCAACGAGCTGCAAAACTCCCCGGAGTGGGATTCCACCGCAGTCGTCATCGCCTACGACGATTCCGATGGCTGGTACGACCACAAGGCACCGGAAATCCTCAACGGCTCCACTGATCCGCACCAGGACAAGGAAATCTGCACCGCCGCTGCCGCGAAGGTAGGCATCAAGGGTGATAAAAACGGCCAGTGCGGCCCCGGTACTCGCCAGCCGCTGTTGGTGGTATCTCCCTATGCCAAGACCAACCACATCGATTCCACCTATACCGAGCAGACCTCGGTGACCAAGTTCATCCAGGACAACTGGGGCCTCGGCCGCTTGGGCGGCGATTCCTTCGATGACCGCGCGGGTGAGCTCACCGGCATGTTCGACTTCGCGGTTGCGGAGAAGGCCCCGAAGCTCTTCCTCAATGAAACCGATGGCACTGTGGCGCAGGATTATGACTCCGTAGAGCGCGTGGATGACACCTCGCGCGCTGGCACCAACCTGAAGCCGGTTGTCGATGGCATGAATGACACCAAGGTCACCGAGCAGGGCGTTCCTGCCGTGACCACGCTGGATAAGGCCCAGCAGCCGGATACTAACCACGCCGCTTCCGGTTCCTCCAAGGTAGGCATCATCGGCATCCTCGCCGCACTGGGCGTAGCCGCCGGCATCATCGGCTGGCTCATGAGTGGTCACCCCGGCCTGGATTTGAAGAACCTGCCTTTCTAATTTATGAAGATTTCTCGTTTCGCCGTTGCATTCGCGCTCGCCGTTGGGCTCTCCATCCCGCAAACGGGTACCCAGGCCACGCTCAGTGGGCAGGGCAGCGAGCAGCCCACACGCGAGCTCGCCGTGCGCGATGTGTATTCCTGCCCGGCGCCTGAGGATGTGCAGGGTGAGGCGAAATGGAAGATCAATAACACCACCGGGCTTGCCCTCACGGTCTACGTTTCCGATGACAAGGGCAATGCCTATCAGGTTCTCGAGCGCATCGGCACCCCTGCCGTTCGCGAGTGGAACCCGCAGCTGGAGGACGGAACCTACCACCTGACCTGCGTCTTCCACAACGATTCCGCCGTGGAGTCCGACGTTTTCACGGTGACGGGGTCCACCGTTACGAATGCGCCCAAGATGGTCCCCATTACGGATCACGAGGTCGCCGCGGTGTCCATCAAGCAGGCTGAAAACCAGAAAAAGCGCGTGCCTGAGTTGCAAAAGCGCGCGCATGCGCTTGCCGATGCCGCTTCTTCCTCCCGCCCCGCCGCCCAAGCCGCCTACCTGGACTACCTGGAGTATTATCGCTCCTTCGACGATTCCAGCGCGGAGTGGCCCGGCCCGGATTTGGAGGGCTACGAAGACATCGAGCGCATCCTGTGGTCCAACCGCCCGCCGAGCGATGCCACTCAGTCCGCCGCCGCGCTTGCCGATGCCACCGACCAGACCGCCCACGCCCTTGACACCTCCCATTTCGCCATTCCCGCCCCGGATTATGGGCTGCGCGCGCATGAGGTGATGGAGGAGTTCGAACGTTTTGATTTGCGCGGCGAGCGCGATTTCGGCGCCCACGCCCTGCCTACCGCCCTGCGCGGAATCATTACATCGACGCGGCAAACGCTGGATCCCGTGCGCGCTTTGGTCGAGGATCGCGGTTTAGACACCGCTCCCATCTACGACCAGCTCGCGGATTTGGACTCCCTTGCTGAGGAATTCGACGATAAATACGGTGGTGCTTCTAGCGTGGCTTTCGCCAACTGGACACAGGAGGACCGATTGCGCTTACAGGCGGGCGTCGCCAAGGCGAATGAGCTGCTCGCCCCAGTTGCCACCATGACCGTTATCCGGAGGATGAACTAGTGCCGTGCCCGTTTAACTTTTCCCGCCGCTCTTTTCTGTCTGGCCTCGCCGCCTCCGCGGCCGCAGGCGCAGCTGCCCCGGGAGCAGAAGCGCAGTCCACGTCGCTTCCGCTCGAAACCACCGATTCCGTGGATCAGCCGGGCGCGCTGGATTTTCACGGCGAACACCAGCAAGGCATCATAAATCCCCCACAGAAATACTCGGAAATAGTGGCGTTGGACGTGCAGGTCAAGACAAAGGCCCGTTTGGACAAGCTCCTGCGCACGCTAAGTGAAAGGGCACGCATCTTAACCGCTGGTGGCACTCCCGCGCCCGATGGCATTGCTTACCCGGCAATGGATTCGGGCGAGCTGGGCCCTGAGCTTCCGGCCGATCACTTATCTATCACCCTCGCTGTGGGCGATTCGCTTTTCGATGCCCGCTTCGGCCTCGCCGCCTACAAGCCCGCCCACCTGCGCGCGATGGAAGCGTTTGCTGATGACACCCTGCAAGAAGAAAAATGTCACGGTGACCTTGCTTTACAGATTTGCGCCGATGAACGCGATACTGTTCTCCACGCGCTGCGCGATATTTTGCGCCATACCCGCGGCGATGTGGCAGTGCGCTGGCGGCAGAACGGTTATATGAATTCCCCGCGGCCGTCGGGTACGCAGCGCAATCATTTGGGGTTTAAGGATGGCATCGTCAATCCCGGCCCTGATGACTACGATTCGCTCGTGTGGGCCGGTTCGGATGAGCCCGATTGGGCTGCGGGCGGTAGCTATATGGCGGTGCGGCTTATTGCCATGTACACCGAGTTTTGGGATCGCATTTCCATCGCCGAGCAGGAGCAAATCTTTGGCCGCGACCGCGTAACCGGCGGCCCACTATCGGGCGGCGACGAGCACGCCGAACCAGATTACCTCGATGATGCCACCGGCGATGTGATTCCCACCGATGCCCACATCCGTCTGGCCAATCCTCGCACCCCAGACACCGCTGACCAGTTGATGCTGCGCCGCGCTTATAACTATGACAATGGCGTGCGCGATAATGGCACCCTCGACGTGGGCCTGGTGTTTATCTCCTTCCAGCAGGACTTGAAGCGACAGTTCATCACGGTGCAAAAACGCCTCGAAGGCGAACCGCTGGCGGACTATATCCGCCCCTACGGCGGCGGCTATTTCTACGCACTTCCCGGCGTTGCCGATGATTCCGATTATTTCGGCCGCAGCCTCCTCGAAGCCTAAAATCCCGCTGCCCAGCTAATCTCTGGCCAACCACGCATTTGCTTCCACCACAGTGCAAAGGGCGTGGCATTGCCTCGATCTTGCGAGAAGGCACACCAAAACGCACCGCCAGCACACAGGGCCCACGACACGCCGAAACGTACCCTGCTCGCGGCGCCCCAGACCACACCGCAGGTTCACAGGTCTTACGGCGCGCCAAACTGGCAACCGCTGGACCAGTGATTGCTAAAAGTGGTGGCAAGTTGAAGAGCGACAGCAGGCGGAGCGCCGCTTTCCAGGGGAGCACCTAGCTGGGCGGCGAGGCCCAAGGCGGGAGCCATTCGATGCGGCCGCGATGGCGATGCAGGCGGCCGCGCACCGGCGGGGCGTGCGGGTCATCGTCGTTGACTCCGTTGTGATAGGGGCAAGCAATGGTCAGGTTGTCCATATTCGTCTCGCCGCCGTGCTTCCACGCCTGGAGATGGTGGACCTGGCATTTATCGGCCGGATAATTGCATTCTGCCCACGGGCAGGAGGGGTTTTCGGCGGCGGCCATCAGCCGCTGCTTTTCGGAAGCGAACCTGGAAGTCCTATAGAGGTTGACTGGGCCCTCGAAGGGATGGATGAGGGTGACAAGGCCGACCTCGGCAAGCTTTTTCTCCACCAACTTGGCCCCGGAAATTTCGGCACCGTTGGTCATCTGCAGCGTGACCTCTTCGCCGCCGCCGCTTAAGATTTGATCCAGTTCATCGAGGTGGATGACGATATTGGTGCTAGCCACCGGGCGGGTGGCACCACCGCGGAAGAAGATGCGGTCGACAGCCTCGAGTGGGGAGTCCTCCCCAATGGTGGAGTGCAGGTCAGCGATGAAATCGGAATCGCCGGTAATCGACAGCGTGGAGGGCCCGTCCTTTCGCCGGGTCATGCGCACCCCACGCTGGGGCTGGCGGGGAGGATACATCTCCTTGAGCCGAGTGCGCGCCAGCTTGTCGATGTCCCCCGAAGTCCCACACAACTCCGCCCGCAGCGCCCAAGCATCCCGCTTAGTCTTGGTGCGGGAGACGTATTTTTCAATCAGCTTGAGTGTGGTTAAGCAGTGCTTGGTCGCCCGGCACGTGCGCTGGCGGCGGGTGAAGGAGGTGGGGCCGAAGTAGGCATCGGCAAGCAGCAGCAATTCGCGCGATTCCTGCCGGGAAATACCGAGCCGCCGCAGATCCGCCTCGGCAAGGCCGAATACCTCGCCGAGAAGCTCCATCGGCGAGGTTAATTGGCGGGCGTAGTCCTGCAAGCGGGTCATGCCTGCGAGGTTAAGCCACCGTACACCCGCGCGAAAGCCCGCTCCGTCCCGCCTGTGGATAACTCGCCCCACGCGTCACACCTGGCGTCTCGCCGTCCATTCACCCTGTGGATAACCTGCGGTATTGTCGAATATGACAGCGAGTAAAGGAGCCCATATGACTGATCCCACGAAAATTATCCGCCCCAACCACCCCGGCCGTAAGTCCGTCCCGCGCCAAGCGCAGGAGCTGCCGCCGCTGCCGGTAACTAGGGCGCGCATCGGCAAGCAGCCGGCGACGGAGATTTTTCAGGACATGGGCGAAAACATGGTGAAGGACCTGCAGGAAATCCGGCGTGATTTGCACCGCCACCCGGAAATCGGGCTGCATCTGCCGCGCACCCAGCAAAAGGTTCTTGAAGCGCTCGAGGGACTGCCACTCGAGATCCATGTGGGGCAGGATCTTAGCTCTGTGGTGGCGGTGCTGCGCGGCGGCAAGCGCGGCGAGCGGCCGGTATCGGTGCTGCTACGCGCGGATATGGACGCGCTGGAGGTGCATGAGCAGACCGGCAGCCCCTTTGCGTCGATCAACGAATACATGCACGCCTGCGGCCATGACCTGCATACCGCGGGGCTGATTGGGACTGCACGCATGCTGTGCGAGCACCGCGAGGAGCTGCATGGCGATGTCACCTTTATGTTCCAGCCCGGCGAGGAAGGCCCGGGCGGTGCGCAACCGATGATCGAGGAGGGTGTGCTCGATGCCGCTGGCCGACGCCCAATCGCCGCCTACGGCCTGCACGTCGGCCCGCAAGACCGAGGCACGTTCCACTATGTTCCAGGTCCAATGATGGCAAGCTCGTCCAACCTGACCATTACGGTGCTGGGCAAGGGCGGGCACGGGTCCCGCCCGCACGATGCCATTGACCCCGTCGCGGCGCTGGCGGAAATCCAGATGGCGCTGCAGACCGCGCTGACGCGTCGCTTCGACGCGCTGGAGCCCATCGTTATCACCGTGACTAACCTGTGGGCAGGCAATGGTGCGTATAACGCGATTCCAGATCGCGCGGCGCTGGGGGCGACGGTGCGCGTGCTTCGCGATGAAAAGATCGACGCCGTCCGCCAAATGATCACCGAGGTCTCCAGCTCGGTGGCCGCCTCGCACCGTTGCACCGCGCAGGTGGATTTCGAGGTGTTGTATCCCACGACGAAGACGAACCCGCGGGAGAATCAATTCGCCGCCACGCTGTGGGGACAGATGTTTGGCGCAGAAAACATGCAGCCCTTCGAAGCCCCGATGATGGCCTCCGAGGACTTCGGCTATGTTCTTTCCCAAGTGCCGGGCACGTTTATGTGGATGGGCACGGCCAACCCTTCTACGCCCGAAAACCAGCGCGAGTGGAACCACTCGCCGATGATGCGTTTTGATGACTCCGTGCTCGGCATGCAGGCGGCAGCGCTCGCCGCCGTGGCTTTCGAGCGACTGGCCACCGAAAACGAGCACCCTTCCGCGCAGACCAAGGCCATGCGCGAGGCCGCCGGCGTGCAGAAATAATGATGTGTGCGAGCGCCTGGGTGGTGGCAGGCACAAGCCAGTTGACGGCCCGAGGGCTGAGCAGCGTTCCTTTCGCCTGCCGACGTGAATACGCGCATTTCACATCGCGATTGCGGTGCTCGGAGGTTAATGCCGGCGGATAACGGCGGAGACCGGGCCGATGAGCGCGATGGCGCCGACAATGATGGAGGCCACCGGCCAGTATTGCGGGAAGTACTTGAGCGTATAGCCAAATACCTGACCGTCATCGAAGTGTCGTGCCAAGGCGAAAGGCATCCACCACAGCTTGCTTACTGCGAGCACCGCGCCCAATACACCGGCGATGACCCGCCCGCGCCCGCGTAGAAATAAACTGGCGGCCACGAGTACGATGCCGGCGATGGTGAGTGCGAAGAGCAGGGGAGTGTTCGTGCTCAGCGGCGAACCGTGTAATAAGAATTCGTGGTCAATCTCGTGCTGCTCGATGAGGGTGTAGCCATCGAGGACAACTTCGCTGGGAAGACCCATTACTTCACCTCATCCTCTGGGGCGTAGCCATCGGACCATTCGCCGGTTTCGAAGTCATAATCGACGTTTTCGCCTTCTTCGTCCGTGCGCTGGTACCACTCTGTATAACGGTCCGCGGTGGAATCGAAGTCGTGGCCGGCCCCGCGGCCATCTTCGGCATGTTGGACGGAGAACTCGAATTCATCGCCATGCTCTGCGATGCCCCGCATGACCGCATTATCCATCGCCGAACGGGCATAGGTGCGGCGGATGAACATCGGATCAGAGCGCAAATCCTTGATGAACGCCACCATCATGGTCAGCAGCACGAGGCAGAAGGGCAGGGCGGCCAGAATGGTGAGGTTTTGCAAGCCGGTGAGCACGTCCTCGCCGCCGGTTAGCAGCATGACGATGGCGATGCCCATCATGCACAGGCCCCAAAAGATGACGATGAGCTTATTCGGGGTTGGGTCGCCCTTGGAGGACATGGTGCCCATGACCACGGAGGCAGAGTCAGCCGAGGTGACAAAGAAGACCGCGAGGATGACCAAAAGGATAAACGGGGTGATGGTGCCAAGGGGAAGATCCTGGAACATCGAAAAGAGCACCTGTTCATTGGAGGATTCCCCGTCGAAGCCCTCTACGCTGTCTTGGTTGAAGGAAATGGCGGTGCCACCAAAGATGGTAAAGGCCAACGCCAAAATGGCGGTGGGCGCGAAGATAGTCACGGCGGCGAATTCGCGAATGGTGCGGCCGCGGGAGATGCGGGCGACGAACATGCCCACAAACGGCGTCCATGCAATCCACCAGGCCCAGTAGAACGCCGTCCAGTAGGACTGGAATTCAATTGTCTCATCGCCCCACGACAGCCCCTTGGCCATCATGGGCAGGAATTGATCGATATAGGTTACGATGCCCGAAGGAATCAGGTTCAGCAGCAATAGGGTGGGTCCGACCAAGAATACGAAGGCAATAAGCCCCAAGGTCAAGGTGATATTGAAATTGGACAGGTAGCGCACGCCGCGCGCGACGCCAGAGACCGCGGAGATAATAAACGCGCAGCCTAAGACGGCGATGACGATGATGAGCGCGGAATTGGTCATGGGTCCTGCGCCGCGAATGATGCTGACGCCTTGGCCGATTTGAATAGCAGAAAGCCCCAGGGTAGCGGCGGTGCCGAAGAGGGTGGCGATAAGCGCCATGACATCGATAAGCTTGCCCAGCGGGCCGTCCGTGGCGCGGGAGCCGAAGAGCGGCTGGAAGATGGAAGAGATGAGGGGAACGCGGCCGCGCCGGTAGGACGAATAGGCAATCGCCGCGCCAACCAAAGCATAGGCCGCCCACGGGGAAATGCCCCAGTGGAAGTGCGACTGGGCCATGGCTTGGTGCAATGCCTCGACGGAGTTACCGTTATCCACGGTGTGCGGAGGAGGGCTGAGGTAGTGCGATAGCGGCTCGGAGGGGCCGTAGAAGAAGATGCCGACGCCGATGCCGGCGCCAAACATCATCGCTACCCAGCTGAAGTAGCTGAATTCGGGCGTTTCCGTATCCGTGCCGAGCTTAATGCGGCCGAGGCGGGAGAACCCGATATAGGCCATGGTCACGGTGGCCAGCAGCATCGTGATGTTCAGCAGCCATCCGGTATTGGTGATGGCCCAGTTAAAGGCGGTGGAGGAGGCGGCGGCCAGGTTATCGGGCATGGTAATGCCCCAAATGATGAAGGCCACGATGAGGACAGCGGCGATGGAAAATAACGATTTATCCAGTCCGAAGCGATTGCGTTGGTCCTCAACGCTGATGCCGGGCACCAGCCCGGGGTGCATATTGTGCGGGTAGAGCCCGACGGCGCTGCCCTTATCGTGTGGTTCGAGAGAGCGCTTATAGGCGCGGGAGGAAGAAGTCACGGTGTCCTTAGCTCGGCGAGGGGTAGTGGTCTCAATTGTTCAGCACCGCGACGTAATTCACAAGCTAGCGCTGTTGGGCATGCGCGGCGTGAATCTGCTTGACGATGCCATCTAGTTCCTCCCTGCTCGCCATCCTGAACGGGTGCGTGGAGCAATAGTCGAGCAAGAAATAGCCCGCGTGCTGGATAGCGATGTGCCGCTGCCACAATTCGCGGGCGGTGGCGGGGCTATCGGCGGCGAGGGATTGCATGGCGCGGCGCTCGGATAGCAGCTCGTATTGCAGATCGCGGCGGCTGGCAAGGACCTCTTCGGGAGTATTGATAAACAGCAGCCCGAGCAGGGTGGACATGGATTCCATGGCGCGGGTTTGCAGGCGGTGCTGGTTGCGGATGGGCGCGGAGCGCTGCCAGAACCACAGCACGATGGTGGCCACGATGATGGAGATGAGGACCTCGCTGATGCGCGCCTGGATGGTGGGCCAGAGGGGGCGCTGCGCGGAATTGCCCATCAGCAGCGCGAGCGGGGTGGAAAAGATGACGCAGATGGCATAGTTCTTGGCTACAAAAATCTCTGCGCAGAATTGGCAGGCGGCGAGGGCGAAGAGCAAGCTCCACCCGGACACTCCGAAGTAATGGAAGACCGAAAACAGCATGACGCCGACGATGGATCCGAGCATGCGGTGGATGCCGCGGACGGTGCCGGCGACGTGGTCCGGTCCCCACTGCAGCATGAGGAAGGCGGAGACCACGCCCCAGTCCGGGCGGTCAAAACCTAAGGACAAGCTGACCACCGTGGTAATAGCGGCGGACAACACGATCTTCTGCGTGGTCACCATGGCATGCGAGTCCCGCACCGCGGCGCGGTAGATGCGGTAGCGGCCGGTGGGGCGGGTGTGCGGGATGGCGGTGCGGTGCGGATCCACATCGGTGGCGTGATCGGTCAGCAGATCCGAAGAAGATCCCAAATCCAGCGCGCGGTTATGCGCGACGATGCGCCCTTGGGCCTGCAAGGTGCGATCCACTAAGCCTGCGGCGGCGGTATTGATGATGCGGCCGCCGCGGATGATGCCGGCATCGGCAAGCGCTTGCCACGCCGTCGACAGCGCCGTTTGGGCCTGGTGGTGGCGGGCGAGGGAATCATCCTCGCCGGAGACAAACGCAGCGGTGGCCTTTTCCAAGGCGGCGACGGCGCGGCGTTCGGGGCCGTGCACATCAATGAGCGCGGGCGCCATGCCCAAAAGCAGGCTGGCCAGCACACCGGTCAGGGACCACAGGAACAGCTGGCTAACGCTCGTATCCGTCCGCGCCAACATCACCGAACCGCCGCCGACCAAGACGAGGAAGAAGGCGCCCGGCGGCGGCAGGCGCAGCGCGTTCTGGGTAAAGCCGCAAAGCGCGGCGAGCAGGAGGGAATAAAGACCGGCGAGCAACAGCCACCAGTGCCCGTGCCCGGGGACGAAAATGAGGTGGCCGACCAGCACGCCCACGGTCGCCACGGTGGTCAGGGCTAAGCCAGCGGTGAGGATGACGCGGGGCCGGGTGCGAAAGGGGTGGCCTTCGCCGAAAATCACGGCGAAGGCGCCGGTGGCCAGCAGCAGGATGGCGTAGTCGTGGCCGGTGAGCATGGCGAAGGCGCCGGGAATTAGCAGCGCCAAGGCCGCGCGCAGGGCACCGGGCCAGCGCACGGAGGCGGTATTAAAGGCGGTCAGCAGCTGGGTGGTGCTGGGGCGTTGCGGGATAGGGTGGTCGGTGCTCACGAGCCTGCGGGACTCCTTTCGCTAGAAATGTTTACCGCAACCACCTTACGCCGCGCGAGCTTATTGCCCAGCGGCGGCGATGAGCCGGCGGGTGTAGTCGCTCTTGGGCTTCGACCACACGCGCTCGGTGGGCCCGTGCTCGACCAGTTCGCCGCGGTTGAGCACGGCGACCCTATCGCAGAGCCCGCGCACCACGGAGAGGTCATGGGTGACAAATAGCAGGGTCAGCCCGCGGTCCTCGATGAGGCGGGCGAGCAATTCCAGCACCTGGGCTTGCACGGACATGTCGAGGGCGGAGACGGCTTCATCGGCAAGCAGGATATCCGGTTCGCCGCATAGGGCGCGGGCGATGGAGATGCGTTGGCGTTGCCCGCCGGAAAACTCGTGGGGATAGCGGTCGAGCGCCTCGCCGGAAATGCCCACTTCTTCCAGCGCGGCGGCGGCGCGCTCGCGCTGCTCGGCCTTGGACAGGCGCCCGGGAATGGCTTCGGCGATGGATTTCCAGATCTTCAGCCGCGGGTTCAGCGAGCCTTGCGGGTCTTGGAATACCATCTGCACGCGCCCATCCACGGTGCTGGTTCCAGAGGTCGGGGCATCCAGCCCTGCCACGATTTTTAGCAGGCTGGTTTTGCCGGAACCGGAGCCGCCGACGATGCCGAGCCGCTCGCCGCGGCGCATGCGGAGATCGATCCCCGCCAGTGCGGCTTGGGAGCCATGCTGCTTGCCGATGCCCTCCAGCATCACCACATCCTTCCCCTCACCCGCCGGGGTGAGGGCGAAGTCCGGCGGCTGCGAGGCCGAGACCAGCTCTTGGGTATAGGCGTGGCGCGGCTGAGTGAGCACCCGCTCGGTGCGGCCTTCCTCCACGATGTCGCCATCGCGCATGACCAGCACCCTCGGACACATGCGCTGGATGACGTTGAGGTCGTGGGTGATAAAGAGCAGGGCGGTGCCGCGTTGTTCGGTAACGCGTTCGATGACGCGGAGGACCCCGTCCTGCGTGGTGGCATCGAGGGCGGTAGTGGGCTCATCGCAGATGAGCACGTCGGGGCTGCCTGCCATCGCCATGGCTAAGAGCACGCGCTGGCGCTGCCCGCCGGAGAGTTGGTGGGGAAAGCGCGAGGCGAAGTCGGCGTCGAGGTCGACTTCTTCTAGGGCCGCGGCGGTATCGTGCGCGCCGGCGTGGGTGAGCTGGGCACTAATGCGCATTAAGGGATCCAGCGCGCTCATGGGTTCTTGAAAGACCATGGCCATGGTCTTGCCGCGCAGCGGGCGGATGGCGGAATCCCGCGCGCCGATGATCTGGTGATCGGCCACGGTGACCTCACCGGTGGCGGAAATGCTCGTGGGCAGCAGCCCCATGATGGACAGCGCGGTCAGTGATTTACCGGAGCCGGATTCGCCGATGATGCCGAGCTTTTCGCCCGCCTCGAGCTCGAAGCTAATAGGGCCGACGAGGGAAGATTCGGAGGCGCTGAGGCTGAGATCGCGCACGCTTAAAAGGCTCATCGCGTGGCTCCTTTCATGCGGGGGTCGAGGGCGTCACGGAGGGCATCGCCAAGCAGGTTAAAGCCCAAGACCGTGGCGGCGATGGCAAGGCCTGGCCAGAGGGCCTGGAGGGGATCGGTGCTCAGCAGCGATTGGGAATCCTGCAGCATGCGGCCCCACGAGGCGGCCGGGGGAGGGGTGCCCAAACCGAGGTAGGACAGGCCCGCCTCCGCGAGGATGGCGAGGGCAAAATACACCGAGGCCTGGACGATGATAAGGCTCGCGATATTCGGGAGGACATGGCGCACCGCCACCTTCCATCCCGGCACGGCGGAGATGCGGGCGGAGGCGATATAGTCCTGCGTGACCACCTGCAGCGTGCCTGAACGCGCCACGCGGGCAAAGGACGGGATGCCGGAAATACCGATGGCAATCATGGCCGTGAGCGTCGATGGGCCCCAGACCGCGCCGGCGATAATGGCGAGCAAAAGCGCCGGGAAGGCGAGTACGACGTCGGCGCCGCGCATGACCAGCGCTTCTACCCAGGTGCCGCGGCGCATGCCCGCGAGAATCCCCAGCGGGATGCCGATAAGCCCTGCGATGCCGACGGCGATAAGGCCCACGAAGACCGTGATTTTCGCGCCCGCCATGATGCGCGAGGCGGTATCGCGCCCGAAGCGATCCGTGCCCAGGATGTGATC
The DNA here is from genome assembly GCF_030227225.1 of Corynebacterium rhinophilum. Taxonomy (GTDB): domain Bacteria; phylum Actinomycetota; class Actinomycetes; order Mycobacteriales; family Mycobacteriaceae; genus Corynebacterium; species Corynebacterium rhinophilum. The sequence continues at coordinate 61,685 of NZ_JASPHQ010000004.1, read as the reverse complement.
CGCGGTGGGGCCGGACAGCCGGCTGCCCGGTTGCGCGAGGGTGGGATCGTACGGCGTCCACACCAGCGATACGAGGGCGATTACTACGACCGCGCCGACGAGCACGGCGCCTAGCCAACCAGAAAAACGCATTTTCATCGTGCGTCACCTGCCTTGATTCGGGGATCGATGAGGCGGTAGGCGACATCGGTAAGCATGTTTACTGCCAGCGCGAAGGTGACCAGCAGCATGACAAGCGTCTGCACCGTGGTCAGATCGCGCACGGAGACTGCATCGAGCAGCATGGAACCTACGCCGGGGATGACGAAGACGGATTCAATGACCACGGCGCCTACCACCATCGAGGTCAATTGCAGGCCAGACACCGTCAGTACCGGCAGCGCGGCATTGCGCAGCCCGTGGCGGCGCAATGCCTCCCGCGGGGAATCGCCCAGGGCGCGCGCGGTGCGGATATAGTCTTGGTCCATAACGTCGAGCACCGAGGAGCGCATATAGCGCGTGAGCATCGCACCCTGGACCAGGGCCAAGGCGATGACCGGCAGGATGAGGTGGCGCAGGAAATCGCCCACGCCGCGGTTAGGTGGCACCCAACCATTGGCCGGCAGCCAACCCAGGTGGACTGCAAAAATGGCCACCAAGATGATGCCGACTAAGAAGCTCGGCACGGCGATGCCCAGCTGCGTTCCCGCAGAGACCAAGCCGGCAACCCGCGAATTGCGGTTATGCGCCAGCCACATGCCAATGGGAATCGCGCAGGCCAGCGCCAAGGCCATGGCCAGGCCGATGAGGATGAGCGTGACCTGCAGACGGTCAAGGACGAGCGGGGTGATGTCCTGCTGCGAGGACAGTGACTTGCCGAAATCGCCGGTGGCAAGGCCCTTTACCCACTCGCCGTACTGCGTGAACAGCGGACGATCGAGGCCGAGTTCCGCGCTGAGCTCGGCGATGGCGTCATCAGTGGCATTGACCCCCAACGCGACGCGCGCCGGGTTGCCGGGCACGGCGCGCATGAGCGCGAAGATGATGAGGGAGGCGAGAAAAAGCGTGAGCACGAAGCGCAGCAGCGGCCGGATTATGGCCTGTGCCCGAGAACTACTCATTGGTCCTCCTTTTTGTCGGTGAGATCGCGCAATACGATCGCGTCGGTGACTTGATCGGTGTGCAAGCCGCTGATGCCGTGGCGCGTTAGAACGACATTCGGCATATTCATTACGGTCAGCGCGCCGGCATCGGCCATGATCTGGTCCACGACCTGCGTCATGCGGTGGGGATAGTCTTCAGGCGCTGCGGTATCGGCCTTTTCGAGCAGCTCGCGCGTGCGGGCGGAATCGTAATTCAGGTAGTAATCCGGGTTGCCAAAAAGCGCCGGGATATCGCGGGCCTCCACGTGGGAGATAATCGACATCTGGTAGTCCTTGGCACCGTGGACCTGGCCCAGCCACACGGCGGGGAACTCGGCGGTTTCGAGGGTGACATCGAAGCCGACATCGGAAAGCTGCGAATACAGCAGCTCGGAGATGGCCTGGGCATAGTAGAGCGTGGGCACGGTGATGGTAAGTGGGGTGCCTTCGGCGCCGGCATCGGCAAGCAGCGAGCGGGCCTTATCCGGGTTGAAGTCGTAATAGTTCTTGCCCTCGAACCAAGGATCGGTAGGCGGCATGGGCGCGCCGCCGGTATCGGTGGCCATGCCGGACCACACGATGTCATTGGCCGCCTCGCGGTCGACAGCGTAGGCCACGGCCTGCCGCACGCGCGGATCGTCGAAGGGGGCGCGGTCATTATTCATCGATAGCAGGACCTCACCATTGGTGGTGCCTACGTTGGTATCGATGGAATCATCCAGGGAATCGAGGATTTCGGGATTACCCACGCCCCAGACGACGTCCACTCCGCCCGAACGCAGCGCGGTGACCGAGGAAATGGCATCGGGGAAGTAGCGCACCGTGACATCGTGCTCAGACGGTGTGCCCCAGTAATCATCGCGCTTGTGCAAGGAGACGAATTCTGAGGGGGAAAATCCAGCCACCTCGTAGGGGCCGGTGCCGATAGGCTTCGCTGCAAGGTCATCCACGCCCTTAGGTGACATCATCGCGCCGATGGTGGTGCCCATGGACCACAGCCAGCGGTTAGAGGGCTTTTCCAGGCGCACCTTGAGGGTGTGATCATCGACCGCGGTGGCGCTTTCGACTGGGTCCATTGCGGCGGAAATGCCGTTGGCCCAGTCATTTTTTACGTAATTAATGGAAAAGGCGGCGGTCTGCGCGGTGAAGGGATCGCCGTTGGAAAAAGTTACGTCATCGCGCAGGTGGAAAGTATAGGTCTTCGAATCTTCACTGATGTCCCAGTCCTTGGCTAAGCCTGGGGTGATGGAGCCATCTTCATCGATGCGCACCAAGGTCTCATAGACGTTATCCATGAGCACCGACGGCGCGGCGGCCCCACCGGTAGTGGTGAAGTCGAGCGAGGTGGCCCCCGAACTAGATGCCACCGTTAGGGCGGCGTTGTCGCCGGAGGTATCGACCACCGCCGTATGGCCCGCTGAACAAGCTGTTATCGTGCCCAGCGCTGTCACCATCGCGAGACAGCCCAGCGCTGAGCGCGCACGCAAAATTTTCATAGATGAAGAATAACTTGTGTGTTACTCAACACATAAACGCCCTAAAACCATTCGGGGGGAGGCATATATTGCCATTAATTAGGGCCATCTCAGCGGGTTGTTTTGCGGCGGGTTCGGTAGCGCTGCGCGGCCAGCGTTGAGGTCGAGGGCGGCCCAACGCGGCGCTGTGTAGCGCAGCGAGGCGGGGTTTAGCGCGGGGTGCCCGCTACGTTGGCTGGATCGAGCTGCCAGCCCTCAGCAAGCACGTGCATGTTCTTGATGACGTTTTCGTGCGAGCTGGACTGCAGGGAAATCATCAGCTCATCGGCCTTGGCGTGCTCTTGGAACTTCTCCAAGTATTCGGTGACTTCCTTGGTGGTACCGACCGCGGAGTAGCGCAGCATGTCCAGGATTTGCTGGCCTTGGTAGGACTCGATGATTTGCTCTACCTGCTGGTCGGTCAAGTACTTGCCGCGGCCGGCGAAAGACTTCACGCGGTTGAAGCACACGCGCTCGTACTCGGCTTCTGCCTCTTGCATAGTATCGGCGGCAGTGACGTTTACTCCGGCGATGACGTAGGGCTCGCTAAACCGCTCGGAAGGCTGGAAGTTTTCCCGGTAGTAGGTGGTTGCTTCCTCGAGGTGCTGCGGGGCGAAGTGGGAGGCAAAGGCATAGGGCAGGCCGAGTTTTGCCGCGAGCGAAGCGCCGAACATGGACGAGCCTAGAATATAGATAGGAACGTTCGTATTAGCACCGGGAATCGCGCTGACCCCGGGGATATAGGCCTTGCCCTCGAGGTACGCATTGAGCTCTTTGACGTCTTCTGGGAAGCGCTCGGCGGATTGCCCATCGCGGCGCAGCGCACGGCCCAAGGTATTCATGTCCGTGCCGGGGGCACGGCCGACGCCTAGGTCAATGCGGTCCGGGTACATCTCTTCCAGGGTGCCGAACTGTTCGGCGATGACGTACGGCGAGTGGTTGGGCAGCATCACGCCGCCAGAGCCCAACCGGATGCGTTCCGTCTTAGCGCCGATGTGTGCGATGAGGACGGCAGGCGCGGAGGACATAATGGACTTCATATTGTGGTGCTCGGTGTACCACATGCGGGAATACCCCAGTTTTTCGGCTTCTTGGGCTAATTCCACCGACCGGTTAATGGATTGGGCAGGGGTTTCACCGTCATAGATGGTGCAAAAGTCCAATACGGAAAGTGGCGCGTGATCAGTCATGGGAAAATAATCCTTTTTCTCGCGGGGATAGTACCTATAGTGCAACGGTACGCGGGGCGGGGCTATTCCGTCCTTTTTCACGCGACCATGCGCATCCCGGCGACCCAAGCTGAGTTGAACCGCAGACAGAAACCCGCCGCGGAACCCGAGGAATGCGGGCCCGCGGCGGGGAGTGGAAGGAGAGAGCTTAGCTCTTTGGCGATGCCGCTGCATCGAGCGGCGAGTCAACGACGGCATCGCCGTCAGCATCGGCCGCCGCGGTCACGGAGTTGGAGTGCTTCTCGCCAGCCTTGGTGGAGATATCCACAATCAGGCCAATGATTGCCGCGATGACGGTAGGCGCAATCCAGCCGAGATCCACCGCTTGGCCCGGCGCCAGCGACAAGATGGGATCCAGGGCGGCGGTGCCCCAACCCTGCGCGGAAATGACGGTCAGGGCGGACCAGATGACCGATACCCACAGGGCAAGGCGGTAGGTCCAGTAGAACACGACGGACCTCTTTACCGCCGGCTGGATAAGCGTGAGCAGGATAAGGGAGATAGCCGGTGGGTACAGGAAGGTGATAAACGGCACCGCGATGGACAGCACAGTGTCGAGGCCTTGGAAGGCGAAGAGGATGGACATCGCGGTAAAGATGCAGGCCCACAAGTGGTAATTCGTCTTCGGCACCAGCATCTCGAAGAACGCGGAGGTGGCGGTGATAAGGCCCACCGCGGTGGTCAGGCAGGCGAGGACGACGATGGCGGAGAAGAGGGCCTGGCCGAAGGTGCCCATGGTGAGATTGGCGGCCTCGGCAAGCAGCGGCGCACCGGATTCATAAGACTGGCCATCGGGCAAGGTCTGGCCCACCCAGGCAAGGCCCAGGTAGATGGCGGCAAGCAGGATACCGGCGACCAGCGCTGCGGTAATGGTGCCCTTCACCAGGGATTTTTGGGTTTTAAAGCCCTTAGAGCGCAGGGAACCCACGATGACGATGGAAAAGGCCAAGCCAGCGATGGCGTCCATGGTGTTATAGCCCTCGAAAAGGCCGGTGACCATGGGGGAAGAGACGTAATCTTCGGTGGGCATCTGGGGATCGCGCGGGTGATTCAGCGCCGCCAAAGTAATGAGGACGACCAGCAGCGCAACCAGGGCCGGGGTGAGGAATTTGCCCAGGGTATCGATGATGGAATTGGGTTTCCACGCCAGGCCCAGCGCGATAAGGAAGAAGACGGTATTGAATGCACCGCTGGCCATGGTGCCTTCCCAGCCCAACAGGGGAGTAATCGCCGTTTCCATGGATACCGCGCCGGTACGCGGGAGCGCGTAGAAAGCACCGATAGAAAGATAGGACAGGGCGGAAAAGACGACGCCGAAGATCGCGCCGCCATTTGCGCCTAAGTCACGGACGGAACGGCCGGAAATCGCGACCGCGATAATGGCCAGGACGGGCAAGAGCACGCCGGCGGCGAGGAAGCCCAGCACGGCGGGCCAGAAGTTGGTGCCGGCGGAAACGCCCACCATCGGTGGGAAAATGAGGTTGCCGGCGCCGAAGAACATCGAAAAGAGCATGAGCGAGGCAATGACAACGGTGGCCTTGCTCTTGGGGGTGCCTGAGGCAGTGGTGGTAGCCATCCTGGCTCCTTAACATTGCGTACTAAAACCATCAGCCGCGCCGAGAGCCGAGGTGGCGAGGGCGCGACCAGGAATGTGAATTCTGTAGCCCTATAGGGGCTATTCATGTAATGAGATATTACTGCCCACCTGTTGAGAAATCAAAGCATGGTGAAAATACAATAAATGCCCCATCGCGTGTGCGATGGGGCGAGGAGAAAGGGTGGCTGGGAACTAGTCGAGCTCGGCGAAGGCCTTTTCCATGCGGTCGAGTGCCTCGCTCAAGATTTCGCGGGAAGTGGCGAAGTTCAACCGCGCATGACCTGGGCCACCGGTGCCGAAGGTATCGCCCTCGTTGAGGGCCACGCGGGCGTTTTCGCGCAGCCACTTGGCAGGTTGCGGATTGCCGGCGATGGCGGTATCGGAAAAGTCCAGCCACAACAGGTAAGTGGCTTGGGGCTGCGTAGTCTTCAGTCCAGGGATGCGCTGTGGCAATTCTTCTACCAGCCAGTCGCGGGTCTCGCGCAGGTACTCGATTTCCTCGTCCAAGAAGCCCCCGCCGTGGCGGTAGGCGGCCTCGGCGGCAAGCACGCCCAAGGTGCCGGTGCCGTCTTTGGCCACGCCGGTAAGCCCGTTCCACTTCTGGGCATCGGCGGCATTGGAAAAGATAATCTGCGCGCACTTGAGGCCCGCGGTATTAAAGGCCTTGGAGGTGGCGGTGACCGTAATGGTGCGCTGCGCTGCTTCCTCGCTTAGCGATGCCACCGGAATATGCTTTCCTTCATAAACCAGCGGGGCATGGATCTCATCGGCCAAGATGCGGCCATCGTATTTCTCCGCCAACTCCACCAACCCGCGGAGGTAGTCCTCCGACAAGACGTGGCCGTGCGGGTTATAGGGGTTGGCCAAGAGAATTGAACCGGCGCCGTCTTTGAAGGCTTGCTCGATTTCATCTAGCTCGAGGCTGGTTTCGATCTTCTCGCGCCCCGCCGTGCGGGGGAGTTCGAGCAGCGGTGGGTAGGAAGGTACGGGCACGATGACGGGGGAATCATCGCGGGTAAAGTACTGCACGCCGAGCAAGAGGCCGCGGACGACATCGCCTATCCAGAAGATGTGATCGGCATTGGGGCGCCAGTCGTAGCGCTCCGCATAGAAATCGGCGACTGCCTCGCGCAGCCCCGAGGCCTTGGGGGAGGGGGTATAGCCGAAGGTTTCATTATCCACCATCTCCTGCAGCGCCTTTTTGACGGCGGGGGCGGTGGGGAAATCGGACTCCGCGATCCACAGCGGGAGGATGTCCTCATCAAAGACTGTCCACTTGCGGGTACCGCGGGCTTGCAACTCTTCTAGGCTAGGAAACTGCATGCACACAAGCTTAACGCTTTAAGCGCAGCAGTCCCAGTGGATTTATTCACTTTCTTCGCCGTGCTGGCTGTGGGAGTTGGTGCCGGTGACAAAGCCGTACTTTTTCAGCCGACGGCGGTCCGCGGCGGAGCTGGATTGGGTGAGTTTGAGCAGCTCGGCATAAATGCCGCCGGATTGCGCGAGTTCGGCAGGCGAGCCCATTTCATCGATCCGCCCTGCCTCGAGGGTGATGATGGTATCGACATCCGCGATGGTGGATAGGCGGTGCGCGATAATCAGCGTGGTCCGGTCTTTCATCAGCTCATCCAGGCCGGCTTGGACGGCGCGTTCGGCCTTGGTATCAAGCGCGGAGGTGGCCTCATCGAGCACTAAGATAGGGGCATCTTTCAGCATGGCGCGCGCAACGGAAACGCGCTGTTTCTGCCCGCCGGAAAGTTTTAGCCCGCGCTCACCGATTACCGTGTCATAACCATCCGGGAAGGCCTCAATGAAGTCATGGGCATTGGCGCGCTTGGCGACGTCTACGATTTCTTCCTCCGTGGCCCCAGGCTTGCCATAGGCAATATTGTCGCGGATGGTGCCCGAAAAGAGGTAAGACTCTTGGAAAACCACGCCAACAGAGGCGCGCAAGCGAGACGCAGTGAGGTCATCGACGCGGTGGCCTAGTACATCGAGGTAGCCGGCCGAGGGGTGATAAAGGCCCAGCAGCAGGTTGACCAGGGTGGATTTACCGCCGCCCGATTCGCCCACGAGCGCGACCTTCTGGCCCTCGTGGGCGGTAAAGGAGATGTTGATGACGACGGGCTTTCCTTCTTCATAAGCAAAGGAGACGTCATCAAAGGCAAAGACCGGCGCGCCGGGGGTTGGCTCTAATGGGGTGATGGGGGTGAGGTTGAGCTCGGGGGTGCCGGAATCCGTGATGGCGGCGACCAGCTCGCGTGGGGCGGTGGGCTCCAAGTCTTCTTCCATGACCTTGAAATAGTCGCGTGAGCCGGCGATAGCGCGCTGGGCCGTATCGATCATCCAGCTCATCATGAATACGGGCTGTTTGGCCATGGTGACCATTCGCAAGAGCATGACCATATCGCCGATGGAAAAGTGGCCTTCGAGGGTGCGCCAGAAAATGACCGCATAGATGCCCAAAAAGATTATGGCCATGGCGATGCCGCGGAAGGTATCCATCATGTGCCACCAGCGGGACTGCGGCCGCGTGGTGTCAACAACGGTGCCATAGCGCTGGGCAAAATGGTCCAGCTCGCGGGATTCGGCGACGAAGGATTTGGTGACCTTGACCTGGCCTATGACCTCAGCAAAGCGGCCATTGGCCTGGTCGATGTTTTCGTTTTTAATGGCCTCAAATTTTTGCCAGCGCTTCGAAGTTAGCGCGGTTAGCCACATATAAATGGGGAAAAGCAGCGCCAATAGAATGGTCAGGGGCCAGTAATACCAAGCGGTAATGGCTAATACCGCGATGGTCTGGATGATCATCGTGAAAAAGTTATTGGCAAAGGACTGGATAAACTGCGTGATATTCGCGATAGAGCGATCCAGCCGGGCAATGATTGTGCCGGTGACCTGATTATCGTAATAACCCTGCGGCAGCGCCAAGAGCTTGGCAAAGTAGCGATTGGATAAAATTTGTCGCAAGCGCGAGACCATGACATCGCCGATATAGCTGCCGACATTCCGAAATAAAGCATTGGCGGCATCGGCCAGGAAAAGGGCGAGGGCTAGGAAAAGGACGGCCCGCAGGGCATCGCCAAGCGGCTCGTTTGTTTGTAGCGCCTCAACGATAATGTCGGTGGCTTCCCTGGTAAGGAAGGGTGAAATCAACGCAAGGACGGCAGTGACCGTCGCTGCGAGCAACACGCCGAGATAATAGGGCCACAGGGCAGAAGCGCTGCGGGTAATGCGTACGAGGGATTTCATGAAGGGATGCTCAATTCAAAGACGCGTGGAGGGAGAGTACCTAAAAGAGACATTCCAGTATGCCACACGCCACGGCGCGCAGCCCAGATGCATACCTTGGGCCGGCTTTCGGCTAAAGTATCTGTGCAGAAATAAACTTAATCTTCGCGTGCAAAGGATCCATCCACGGTGAAAATTTCTCACACTTTAGGCGCAGGCGTGGTCAGCCTTCTCGCCGTGACCCTGGCCGGATGCAGCATTCTCCAGCCGGAAGAGACCGGGTTGGGGGACAATATCACCGTCTCCAGCTCGGAAGAAGCGCCTTATCAAGCGGAAGACACCGACGATAAGGAAGTTACTTCCAACCTGGCGAGCCCGGTGAAAGATGCCGGCCTCGGCGTCAGCTGGGAGCTGCAGGGGGTTTATACGGATAGTAATTCCGGCGGTTCCGTGGTGACCATTTTGCTCAAGAACGAAAACGAAATGGCCCTGCCCGCCGATGCTTTCGACGACCCCGTCCTCGAGCGCGCCGACGGAAATGGCGGCTGGTCTAAGGTAAAAGCCCTGCCGTATGACGAGAACTCCGCGCCTGGCGTGGAACCCCCGGGCCTCGATCACCCGCTGGGCGCGGGTGCCGCGGTTAACCTGCAATATCGTTACGATGTCGCACCGGGCAATCTCTGGAATGCCCGCCTACACATTGGAAACGTCACCTGGGTGGGGGATCTGAACCTATGACGGAACGGGTAGTCCTGGCGGGTGCTGATGGAAAAGCCATTGGTACTGCCCTCAAATCCGAGGTGCATACCACCGACACTGCCTTGCACTTTGCCTTTTCCGCGTGGGTTACCTGCCAAGGAAAAGTACTCATCACCCGTCGGGCGCTGAGCAAACAAACCTGGCCCGGCGTGTGGACCAATTCCTTCTGCGGGCATCCTGGTCCGGGGGAGTCGACTGCCGATGCCGTCATTCGCCGCGCCGAATTCGAGTTAGGGATTCCGGCAGACGCGCTGTCCAACCTGCGCGAGGTGTTGCCCACCTTTTCCTACCGCGCGGTAGACTCCTCCGGCCTTGTGGAAAATGAAATCTGCCCCGTCTACTGCATAGAGCTCGATTCCCAGGCGCAGTGGCAGCCGAACCCGGACGAGGTCGACTCCTGGGAATGGGTCGAGCCAACCCGCCTCATCGCCGCAGCCGATGCCGTGTCGGCGGTATTTAGCCCGTGGATGTGCGAGGAACTGGCGGAAGCTGAGTTGCGCACGGCGCTTCAGGCGTAGGCACAGCAGCAGTTAGTCTTCCTCATAAAACGCCGCGGCCACGTAATCCAGGGTGGCATAGGCAATGCGCCGATCCCCGGTATCCAAATCAAATTCGAGCACGCGGTGGTCGCTGCCATAGCGGGGGAAACCCGCCTCCCCTGTGGTGGCGAAGTGGCAGAGCCACTCATTTAGCTCGCAGTCGGTGCCGAAGAGCGGGTAGAGCTCATCGCAGTGCAGCGCCGGCTTAAGCTTCCTCGTAAACTCCATCATCCAGGTAGGCCCCGGAGCGCCGGAGGCTACCTGCGCCGTCCAGCGGCGAACGAGGGAATCGCCTATCATCCGGCCCATGAGGCGGTCCGGGTCCACGTACTGCGCGAGCTGGCGCCATTGCGTGTAGCGCCCGTGTGGGAAGCCGAAGCGCTGGGAAAGGTAGTTACAAATAAACTTGCCCAGGGCCATATTATCGATGCGCTTGCCGGCTGGAAGATCGTAAAACTCATCCCGGGTGGAGCTCACCACGATGGGGATATCCGCCAATTCAGATGCCTGCATTGGTGCCGGGCCGAGGGCCAAGTCATAGCGGTGCTTCTTGCGGAACTTTTTATAGCCCTTTTCTAGTGCCTCGGGCGACAGCGATTCCAGGGCATTGGGCTCGATGGGTACCGACAGGCACCTGTGCAATCCCGCCACGCGGTGCTCAAAGGTATCGCGGGGATAGGCAGGCGATAGGGCGAGGACGCGCCGAAAAGCACCGCGGTAGTGATCGCGCCGGGCAAGCCACAGGCTAATCGCCGCACCGGCGGATTGGCCTACCAGGGTGATATTCGTTTTATCCCCGCCAAAGGATTCGATATTGTCCTGTAACCACTCCAAAGCCAGCACGCAGTCATCGATGCCGCGGTAGCGGTCCGCTTCATCGTCAGCAAAGCGAGCAAAACCGGCCAGGCCCACGCGGTAGCCCACCCGGACTTGGATGATGCCCTTGCGGGCCGTCACCGTGCCTGGCACCCGCTCGTCCTCATGCGAGCCGCCTTCAAAGCTTCCCCCGTGGATATAGACCACCACGGGGCAATCCGCAGCGTTGTCGGGGGCGGTGATGCTGAGTGCTACCTCATCCGGTTGCGGTGTGCGTGCATCCTGGTCGAGGGGTTTTCCCAGCGGCCGCGCTGGGGCAAAGCGGCTAGGTATTTCGCAAAAGCGCAGCGAATGAAAATAGGAGAGGCCATCGCGGCTAAAGCCGGTGATACGTCCAGATGGGGTGGCAGTGGTGACGGGTATCTGTGCGCTCGACATACCTGCCAGATTACCGTGGGGCAGTAATATAAGAACCCATGGAGTGGTTGACTGACGTGAGCAGCGCATTTTCGCAGTTCTTGGTGCAGGCGGCCGTGTGGGTACAGATGATCATCGTGGTAATCATCGTGGTTCCCATCATGATTGGGCTGGCCTGGTGCCTGATGTGGGCCGTAGACCGCAGCGCCGGCCTAATTTCCCAGTTTCGCAATCGCGGCACTACAGTAAAAGACCATGGCTGATCAACATTCGGAGGGCACGGGCGATAACGCAGCGAGCGGCGACGTACCCGGCGCCAGCTCGGATAGGATCCAGCCGGTAGATCCCCGCGAAGGCCTGTGGGATCCAGAGCGCAAAAAAGATGAGCGCGCCGCAACTACGCCGGTTGTCGGCACCTCCCAGCCCGTTCGCCGCAAACGCTCTCTGCCTAAATCCCGGGTCTCGCTCACGCTGTGGTCCATGATTGCGTTGGTTCTCATCGTTGCGCTAATCGGTAGCCTGTGGCCCTAGGGCAAATTGGTGGATTACTCCAATAAATGGACCGCTCTGATGCTATAAGCCCTGAATAATTACCACTTCGATCGTGGGTGAAACGCGTTGATTCGCCATCCGGTTGGTACAGTAGGCACAGATTATTATTAGCTGTGCGAAAGGACATCGCGTGACCCTGCAACAAGTGCACACTCCGGCGGAATTTACCATTGAGCCGGGGGAAACCTGCCTCACCGCCCTGATGGATACCGCGAAGAAGCGCCCGCACGGCGTGATGTTTACGCGCCCAGCTAATTACGAGTGGGTTAATGTCACCGGAAAAGAATTTATTGATGAGGTCTTTGAAGTAGCTCAAGGCTTAATCGCGCTAGGCGTGAAGCAGGGCGATCGCATTGCCCTCATTTCTGCTACCCGTTACGAATGGTCCCTGCTGGACTACGCCATTTGGGCAGCCGGCGCGGCATCGGTTCCGGTCTATCCTTCCTCCTCTGCCTCCCAGGTGCGTTGGATTATCGAGGATTCCGGGGCGGTACTTGCGATTACCGAAACCCGCGAGCACTCCGAATTGGTAGAAAACCTGGTCCTACAAGACGACGGGGAACCAAACCTAAAAGGCTCGCCGTCGCGGCTGCGGCGCGTATTGGAGATTAACTCCTCCGCCATCGATACCTTGAAATTCGAAGGCCGCAGCGTTGGCACCGACGAGGTGTCTGCTCGCATTGCCGCCACCAATACCGATGATCTTGCCTCCTTGGTTTATACCTCCGGCACCACCGGTCGGCCGAAGGGTTGCATCCTGACGCACCGGAATTGGCTCTCGGAAGCTAGGGCGCTGACCACCAATCCCATCGGCGTATTCGCCGTGCCGGGTAGCCATACCCTGACATTTTTGCCCTTGGCCCACGTTTTTTCCCGTGCCGTATCGATTGCCGTGGCTATTCGCGGTGCTTCGCAGAATCACTGGTCCGATTTTTCCACCATCTCCATCGAGTTTGCCCGCTCTCGCCCCAACGTGATTTTGGGCGTGCCGCGCGTATTTGAAAAGGTCCGCAACTCTGCGGCCTCTAAGGCAGCGGATTCTGGCATCAAGAGCTTCCTTTTTGAGCAGTCCGAAAAGATCGCCATCGAATACTCCAAGGCACTCGATACGCAGGAAGGCCCAGACCGCCTGCTGAAAATTAAACACAAGCTCTTTGACAAGCTGGTCTATTCCACCATCCGCCAGGGCGTGGGCGGCAATGTTCGGTACTGCATTACCGGCGGCTCCGCGATGGGCCACGATTTATTGCACTGGTTCCGCGGCATCGGAGTTCCCGTTTATGAAGGCTATGGCCTGACCGAGACCGCTGCGGCCGCGGCCGTGGACTACTTGGACCAATCCATTGGTACCGTCGGACCGCCGCTGGGCGGGGTGACCATGCGTATTAACGATGACGGCGAAGTCTGCATCAAGGGCGGCATGGTCTTCCAAGGGTATTGGAATAACCCCGAGGCCACGGAGGAAGCCTTCGAGGATGGCTGGTACAACACCGGTGACTTGGGGGAAATCGACGATGATGGCAAGCTCACCATCACCGGCCGCAAGAAGGACTTGATTGTCACCGCGGGCGGCAAGAATGTATCGCCTGGCCCGATGGAGGATATTCTGCGCGGCCACCCCCTGATTTCGCAGGCCATGGTCGTAGGCGATGGCAAGCCGTTCGTGGGAGCGCTAATCACCTTGGACCCGGATATTCTCAAGCGGTGGAAATTGGACCACAATATCCCAGAAAACCGCTCCATGAGCGATATCGCTACCGACGCCACCCTGCGCGCCGAGGTGCAAGACGCCGTCAACAAGGTGAACTCCACGGTCTCCCACGCGGAGGGCATCAAGAAGTTCTACATCCTAGAAAGCGACCTTACTGAGGATGAAAATGAGCTCACCCCAACGATGAAGGTCAAGCGCAACGTGGTGGCCCAACGCTATGCCAGCGCTATTGAGCACATTTACAAGCGCTAGAAAGAGCCCAAACGGGTACACCCGGGGATTTTATTCCCCGGGTGTTTTCCTTCTTGCAGGTCACAATGGCGCAAGCGCGAACCTGTCATAAACCTGTGAAACGCTTCGGAGTGTCGCGCTCTCGCGGTGGGCGATCTGGCATAGAGTCATGAGTCGTCGCCGAAAACCTCAACCTCTACTAGAGGTTAGAAAATGAAAACCGCGGAAGGAGTGGCTCGAAGCCTATGCAGAAGATCGCCGCCGAGCTGCGTCACCGCGAGCTCACCCAGGAGATTTATAATATCGGCGACGAAGTCGCGGAATACCTCGAGCACCTTATTGAAGCAATCGAGGATTGGGATGAGGAACTATCCATGGATTGCCTGGCAGAACTCGGCGATATCGTCGACGATGCCCGCGTGGACTCGGGGCGCTGCGTGGGTGAGCTAATTGGGCTTCGCCAAGCGCTAGTGTCCGGCGTGCGTTCGGGAACCATTTCTGCCGCTCCCTCCGGCGCGAATGATGCGGAGGAGCCGGAGCAGCTCACCCCGCGCCTATTGGATGAGCGCTATCCCATTGCCAAGCCCATCGTCGTGCACGAACTGGCAGAGGCGCTGCGCCAGCGCACACAGGCGGTAGCAGATTACCTCCGCGAGGTCGTGGAATACGTGCTGGCGCAAACCGATGCCGTCGCCCGCAACCTCGACATGGTCTCCCTGCCGCACCTGTATAAGTGCACCGGGGAATCAGCGCTTATCGCCGTGCAGGCGTGGAAGCACACCGTGCTCGATACGCACCCGGCATATGTGCGCTCCATGCGCGGGCATAATCCGCCGCAATTCCTAGAAGAACGCGCCCGCATTGCCGCGGTCGTAGAAAAAGTCCGCGCTAAGCGCGAGGCGGCACGCAGGGCCACAACTGCATAAATCCTTTAGACTTCCTTGCTTAAAGCAAGGGGATTTTAGCGGCCACCGAGATTCCCTCTCTCGGTGGCCGTTTCATTTGTAAATGACCATTCCGCGAATCTGTTGATAGCTCGGGCGGCACCGGCAATAACTTAGTGGCAGGATCGCTGGGTGCGTACCGCGTTCTGGCGCGCAGAGATAGTGGCCGTGACCTCAGAGATGAAGCGTCCCGGGTGCTGTACTAACTGGCGCGGGGAAATCCGTATGACGGTAAAACCCGCATCGTGCAGGCGCTTTTCGCGGGATTGGCCGGTTTGGTCCCGCGGCTTCGTTGGCATCGTGGTGGCCGCGGCGTCGTCTGGCCGCCCAACGGCTGTGGAAGAGGCCCCGGCCGTATGGTCATCGTTCGGTTCAGTGATGTCGATGATGTAGGTCTTATTGATACACAACTCCGCGGTAATGCCGGGAAGGGCAGTGTACTGAACCTCGAAAAACATTGGCCACGGAAAATCCGCCTGGATGAGCAGGGCGCGGACAAAGGAGGCATGGGGAGACGGGGAGGCGGCGCAGCTGTGGTGGATCACGTCCCGGACGACCGCGCTATTGCGCACCCTGCCCATCCGCGCGAACTCCTGCCTGAGTTTCTTCTTCGTTATCCCTGCCCGCAAGGCAGAGTCGGCGGCAATGAGGCCGTCGTGAAAACCGTGGAATCGGGCGATATCGATCACAGCTCGGGCTGGCGAAACGGTGCGGGAGCCATGCACCAGCATCGGTTCGGGTAATTTCGTTTTGCGGTACATGCGTTCTGGATGGCGCCGGTCCTTATTTGGCAAAGAGTTATGGGGAAGGGCCATTTCCACCTTTTCTTCCGCGGAGGCAAGCACCCATAGCCCGTGGACGCGGGCGGCGGACTTAGAGATGAGCACCGCGGTATAAGCGCTGCGGGCGGCGGCGATGGCGCGCAGGCGCAGCTGGGAGGATAGGCTCAAACCGTGGTAATGGTCGCGGTGTACCGCGATGCGGGGTGCGAGCTTGAGGTAGGTGCCGTTATCGAGGTCGCGGCCGAAGGTGGGATGGTTGTGCCGGATGGAAGGAATATTAGTTAGTGCTTTGCTCATGACCCCGAGCACATATGAGGCGCACGATGCCTGCTACCCGAATGCGCGCGAGGCTGTGGAGTTCTCGTTGAATCTTCACTAAGTGTGAACCGTGGTGCTCGAGTGGCGCCACGAGCTTAAGTTATCCACACCCGCGCTATGGGTGGGTTGCGCGACTGAGCTCGATTAGTACGAATCGATTACCAAGCTAGCGGCATGCTCGCGCAAATAATCTCGAAGGTAGGGCAGGGCAAAGTCTACTTGGCCACTGGCTGGTATCTCGATTAATTCCGAGTCAAGCAAGCGGCGGCGGTAATTGGATGCATATTGCGAGCTTTTTCCTAGGCGGGCCGTGATATCACTCATGGATGAGGGGCCATTGTCTTGCGCCATATGGAGCAGGAATGTCCGATCGATGGGGGAAAGCTCCGCTAGGGCGGGCTCATGGACTAGCTGCCCTAGCTTTCGTCGTGCTTTGGAAATGCCTTCCTGCGCAGCTTCCACCGAAATCGTATTGTCTGTTCGGTGGCGGAAAGCCCATAGGCCGACGAGCTGAATCATAAAGGGGTATCCCTGGCAAGCGGATACGGCAGAATTCAGCGCGTCCTTGTCCCAATTAACCTCTGTTTCTTCTACAGGAGCCTTGAGTGCCTTCCGGACGTCCGTATCCGCCACTCGGTCTAATTCAATACGGTTCGCACGGCGGAGAAAAGTGACAGGATTAGAGGCATCCTGGCTGGCTAAAAGCGGTTTAATCGAGGAAGGGATCCCTGCCATGACCACGGCAATATTTTCCCCTTCTCGCACGAGGTGCTGGGTGGTGGCACCAAAATCGATGACCTCATCACTGCGCTGGTGGTGCATTTCATCCAACGTAATGAGCACCCCGGTGGGCTCGCCGTGGGAAATCCGGTCGAGTTCGCGCTGCGCATGGAGAAGGTCTTTCAAAGCCCTTCTTAAGGGATAGGATTCCACGGATAATGTCCTTGGATCCCATTCCATCCCGATGCCTAATTGAAAAAGGTGCAGGTTGAAACCTTTTAGCGCTGTGCGGTTGAGTTGAAGGGTATTAATAATTTCAGCTCGGAGCCGCTCTGCAAAACCGGCAGATGCCGTGTCATTAAGGATGCGCCAACCGCGATCTGACGCGGTGTCTTCGAAAGCATTGAGCAACACCGTCTTGCCGATACCGCGCGGACCCACGACGAGAGAAATACGTTCATGGGATCCGGGGCCATCGTCCAAGGCATAAGCGAACTCCTCAATGGAGTCTTTACGGCCGGCTAGGTAGGGAGGCGTGGCTCCAAGCGTGGCGGTAAACGGATTCTTCCGGTGGGTCATAGCCCAAGTGTAAAACACCGCGCTTGTGTACGCTTGTTTATCTTTTGAATTTTGTTTATAAAACTATTAGGTACCGAAACCAACGGGACTGGTTGGTTTCGGTGAGGACGCTATACCGCAGGGGGAGGGGTGACCTTGTCCAGCTGCTCGGTAATCTGCGGCCACAGCTGGCCCATGATGTCATCCCAGGTAAGGATCCACACGGCCTTGTCTTTGTCCGCTTTGCCTACGACCACGAGCTGCTCATTGCGGGCGCGCATGTGATCGAGAGTCTTTTGCACGGTGGTGGCAGAAGAGACGGAAATCGGGTCGCGGGAAAACTCGAGGACTGGGGTATCGGGATCGGCCAAGAGGGTATCGCGCACGTGCACCACGCGGGGAACGCGGGAATCTTTGGGGAAGACGAGCACGCGCATAATGTTTTTGCGCAGGACGAGCTCTTGGAGCTGTTCCACCGTGGCATCGGAAGGCAGCGGCACTACCTCTGAGCCGTGGGCGCGCGCCATGGCGCCTACCGTGGAGTTCTCGAGCTCGATGACATCGGAAATCTGATTGGCGGAATTATCGTCAAGCGCGCCGGTCTCGCGGGAGTGCTCGACCAAGGTGCGCAGCGTCTCGGCATCGTAGCCGGCAGCACCGGCGCGATCGACCGGTCTCTCACCCGTCATGGCCACCAATTTATTGGCCATCGTGTTAATCCACTTCAACAGCGGACGGAAGACCCACACGAACCCACGGGCGGGGATGGCGATGACCTGCAGGGCGGATTCTGGGTGCGCGATGGCCCAAGACTTGGGCGCCATTTCGCCCAGCACCAAGTGCAGGAAGGTGACGATGAACAGGGCGAGGATGAAGCTGGCGACATCGGCAATGCCCAGCGGCAGGCCAAGGGCCTCCAGCGGGGCCATCAAAAGGTGATGGACCCAGGGCTTGGTCACGGCACCGAGCACGAAGGTGGCGGCGGTAATGCCCAATTGCGCGCCCGCCAGCATGATGGTCAGCTCATTGAGCGAGCGCAGGCCGGCGCGGGCGGTGCGCGAGGATTCCGCGTTTTCTTCAAGCCGGTTGCGGCGCGAGCCCATGAGGGAAAACTCGATGACCACGAAGAAGCCGGAAGCCGCAATAATGAGCAGCGTGACGATGAGGTTGAACCACCACGTATCGGTCATTATGCCTCCTCCTCTTCTTCTTCGCTGTCATGAACGTATTCCTCAATAAGTTCGATGGCCAGGGAGGATGGCACGTGGCGGTCTACGTCATCCACGCGCATGCGAATGGAGCGAGTCGGTGCTTCGTCCTGATCCACCCAGTCGTCCGGCTCGGCCTCTAGGTCGATGGTGTGGACCTCGCCTACCTCTGGCAGGGCGCCAGCATGCGCGATGAGCAGGCCGGCGATGGTTTCAAAATCGCCCTCCGGAAGATCGTGGCCAATGGCGCGCTCGATTTCATCCAGCGGCGTGTCGCCATCCACCAGCCAGTGGGATTCGTCCTGCTCGGTGATTTCTTCGGTTTCCTCGATATCGTGCTCATCGGTGACATCGCCCAAGATCTCTTCGGCCAAGTCCTCCATGGTGACGATGCCGACAAATCCGCCGTACTCATCGATGACGCAGGCCAGCTTTTGTTCCTCGCCGCGCAATTCATCGACGACATCGGGAAGCGGCATAAGCTCCGGAACCACCAGGGGCTCGCGCATGATGGCGGTGGCGCTGGTGGCGGCAGGGAGATCGGATCCCAGGACATCGAAAAGATGCACTACGCCGATGGGATTGTGCTCATCATCGATGACGGGGTAGCGAGTGTGGTTTTCAGACATTAATTCGCGCACCTCGCCCAAGGTGGTGCCGGGGTCGATCACGTCCACGCGGGAGCGGGGGATCATGGCGTGCTCGACGTCGTGCTCTGGAAAGTCGAGCAAACGGTCCAAGACCATATAAGTATCCTCATCCAAAACGCCGGTTTCGTGCGAGGAATCGACGATGGATTCGAGGTCATCGGCTGTTGCGGAAGAATCGACGTCTTCTACCGGCTCGATGCGAAATAGCTTCAAAATCGCATTGGAAGAGTACTCGAAAAAGCGGATGAGCCAGCCGAAAATGCGCAGATACCACTGCGTGGACGCGGCCAAGCGCAGCGCCGTTTTCATGGGCGCGGAAATGGTGTAGTTCTTAGGGAAGAGCTCCGCGAAAAGCATCGTGGCGATGGTGGAAATAAACAGCGCCGCGATGGTGCCGATAGCCACGGATACGCCGGTGGGAATGCCCGCGCCGCCGAGCAGCACGCCAAGGCCCTGGCCCACCAAGGGCTCTGCCACATAACCAATGAGCAGGCCGGTAATGGTAATGCCGAGCTGCGCACCGGAAAGCATGAAAGAGGTGCGCTTGGTGATGTCGAGTGCGCGCTGGGCGGATTTATCACCTTCAGCGGCCATGGACCGCAATTGGGTGCGGTCCACAGACATGAATGAAAACTCTTGCGCCACGAAATAAGCGTTCGCGACGATGATGATTCCGATGACGACAAAGCCAGCCAGGATCATCAAAATAGCCGATAACATGAGTTACTCCCCACCGCCTATAAGGTGGCGGGGACATCGACTGGGAGGCTCCACTGAAGGTACCTTTCTATACGCGGGAAGTTGGCAATATACTACATGTTTAACACCCATTTCGGCCATTTTGTTCCCCGCCTATTAGGGTTTGATTCATGACTGAACCATTCGGGCTGTATATCCACGTTCCCTTTTGCGCCACCCGCTGCGGCTATTGCGATTTCAATACCTATACCCCCGGCGAGTTGGGCAGCCCGCGCGATCTCACTGGACCGTACCTCGACGCCCTAGACAAGGAGCTGGAGATGGCGGCTGGCCGCGTGGGGCGCACCGCGGATACGGTTTTCATCGGCGGCGGCACTCCCTCGCTCTTGGGAGGCCAGGGCCTGAGCCGCATCCTGGATACGGTGCGCTCTACTTTTGGGCTTAGCCCAGGTGCCGAGGTCACCACCGAGTCCAACCCGGAGTCCACCTCGCCGGAGTACTTTGCCGCGCTTGCCGATGCCGGCTTTAACCGCATCAGCCTCGGCATGCAGTCCGCCTCGCACAGCGTGCTCCAGGTGCTCGAGCGCGCCCACACCCCCGGGCGCGCCTTCGACGCCGCGCGCGAGGCCCGTGCTGCTGGCTTCCAGCACGTTAACCTCGACATGATTTACGGCACGCCCACCGAAACCGACGATAACGTCCGAGAGACCTTGGACCGCGTGCTCGAGACTGGCGTCGACCACGTCAGCGCGTATTCGCTCATCGTAGAAGACGGCACCCGTATGGCCCGCAAGGTGAATAAGGGACTGTTGCCCGCTCCGGATGAAGACGTGCTGGCCCGGCGCTACGAAATGATTTCCTCCACTCTGGAAGACGCCGGATTCGAGTGGTACGAGGTCTCCAATTGGTCGCTACCCGGCGGCGAATGCGAGCACAACCGCATTTATTGGGTGGACGGCAACTGGTGGGGCGCAGGTCCCGGTGCGCACTCCCACCTAGGCGACGAGCGTTTTTATAACGTCAAGCACCCCAACCGCTATATCCAAACGATAGGAAACGGTGAGCTGGCCATCAAAGACAGTGAAACCCTAACGGAGGCAGATCGCCACATGGAAAAGGTGATGCTCGGCCTGCGCCTGCGCGAGGGCATCCCAGAATCCTGGCTCGATGCCCACGCAGCCCCTGCGTTGGAGGGCTTCATCGACCGCGGCCTGCTCGAGCGCGCCGGCCAGTGCGTGCGCGTGACCAAGCGCGGGCGCCTGCTTGCCGATGGCATCGTCTCCGATCTCCTCATCGCCGAAGAGTCCTAGCCGACGCCAGAAAGTTCTTATATTTTCCCCTGAACCACCAAAACCCCTTATTCGGGCTTATTCTTGTTAGACTTTTAAGATTGGCACTGGATTTACGCTGTATTTATAGAGAGACGTCGGTACATCGACTTAAACTAACCCGCAGAGAATAGGAGCGTTGAGAAGTGTCCACCTCAACTGATGCCCGCCGCAAGGAGGTCCTGCGGGCCATCGTTGCGGATTACATTGCCTCCCAGGAACCCGTGGGATCCAAAACGCTGGTAGAGCGCTACCGGCTGGGCGTTTCTTCCGCGACCATCCGCAATGATATGGCCGTGCTGGAATCGCAGGGGCTGATTTCGCAGCAGCATGCTAGTTCCGGGCGCGTTCCCACGCAGCAGGGGTACCGGCAGTTCGTTGATTCTCTGCACGAGGTCAAGCCGCTTTCTACCCCAGAGCGCAAAGCGATGCTGAGCTTCTTGGAAGGCGGGGTAGACCTCGAAGATGTGCTGCGCCGCTCCGTGCAGCTGTTGGCTCAGGTCACTGAGCAGGCGGCCGTGGTGCAGCTGCCCAATTTGAAGATCTCGCGCGTTAAGCACTGCGAGGTCGTCACGCTATCTCCGGTGCGGGTGCTGCTGGTGCTGATTACGGATAATGGCCGCGTGGATCAGCGCAACGTGGAACTAGATGAGGTCATTGACCAAGACCAGACGTATCGCCTGCGGGACATCGTCAATAATGCGCTAGTGGGCAAGACGCTTACTGATGCCTCCGTGGAGCTCGCCCACCTCGTCGATGACGCCCCTCTAGATATCCGCCACCACGTGCTCAAAGTGGCGACCACGCTCATTGAAACCTTGGTGGAACAGCCTTCTGATCGCTTGATTATGGCGGGGACCTCGAATCTCACCCGCGTCGCGCGCGAATTTCCGGAGGGGCTGCCCAAAATTATCGAGGCTTTGGAAGAACAGGTCGTCGTGTTGAAATTGCTGGCGCGCGTACCGGACCTGGGCAATGTATCCGTGGTGATCGGGGACGAAAACGAAGAGGATCAACTGCGCGATGCCTCCGTCGTTGCCGCCGGATATGGCTTTGGAACCGGGGGACAGGCGGCGACGCTTGGCGGCCTTGGTGTGGTGGGACCGACGTTTATGGACTATTCGGGAACAATCTCTAAGGTCTCTGCTGTTGCACAATACGTGAGTGAAATTTTGGCCGGCGAGTAGTGCGAGTAGACTAGCCGGTCGCTACATAAATTTTTGCAAGGTAATACCAACAAAACGATCGAGTAAGGAATATCTCTAACAGTGGCTCGTGACTATTACGGCATCCTAGGTGTTGATAAGGACGCAACGGACCAGGAAATTAAGAAGGCGTACCGCAAACTGGCCCGCAAGTATCATCCGGATGTGAACCCGGATGATGAGGCAGCGGCGGAGAAATTTCGCGAGGCTTCGGTTGCCCAAGAAGTTTTGCTGGATCCGCAAAAGCGCCAGATCGTCGATATGGGCGGCGATCCCATGGAGCAAGGCGGCGGTGGCGCTGGCGCCGGTGCCGGCGGATTTAGCGGCTTCGGCGGCGGTGGCTTGGGCGATATCTTCGCCGAGTTCTTCGGCGGTGGCGCCGGCGGCGGATCCCGTGGGCCTAAGTCGCGCGTGCAGCCCGGCAACGACGCCCTCCTGCGCACTCGGATTACCCTGGAAGAGGCCTATACGGGCCTGAAGAAGAAGGTCACCGTCGATACCGCGGTGCTGTGTGATTCCTGCGGTGGCACCGGCTCAAACTCCAAGTCCAAGCCCGTCACCTGCGATAATTGCAACGGCATGGGTGAAATCCAGGAGATGCAGCGCAGCTTCTTGGGCAACGTGATGACCACCCGCCCGTGCCCGAAGTGCCAGGGCTTTGGCGAGATCATTGAGGATCCCTGCAACCAGTGCGCCGGCGATGGCCGCGTGAAAAAGCGCCGCGACCTTACGGTGTCCATCCCGGCGGGCATCAACGATGGCATGCGCATCCGCATGGCTTCCCAGGGCGAGGTCGGCCACGGCGGTGGCCCTGCAGGTGACCTTTACGTGGAGGTGCACACCCAGGAACACGAGGTCTTCCAGCGCAATGCAGATGACCTGAACGTCACCGTGCACGTGCCGATGATCGATGCTGCGTTGGGCACCAACTTCACCATCGATCAGCTCAATGGCGAAGAGCTCACCATCGATATCGAGCCGGGCACCCAGCCAGGCGAGTCCATCAAGGTCGAAGGCGCGGGCATGCCACGCCTGCGCACCGACGGTTACGGTAGCCTTTTTGCCCACGTGGACGTGGTCGTTCCCAAGGACTTGGACCGCAAGAGCCGCGAGGCGCTGGAAAAGATCCGCAATACCCGCGATGAGGGCGCTCGCGTGCGCACCGCCAGCGACGGGCAGGAAGACTCCTTCTTTACCCGCCTGCGCGATAAGTTCCGCCGCTAATGTCGCTGCCCGTCTTCATTCACCCGGATCTCTCCGCCGCCGAGGCCGGAGACAGCATCACGCTGTCGGGGCCCGAGGCGCGCCATGCCGTGACGGTCAAGCGGATGCAACAGGGGGAGAAGCTAGCGCTTATCGATGGCACCGGTATCCGCCTCACCCTCTCCGTCACCGAGACCTCTGGCAAGGACCGCTTAGCCGGCACCGTCGAGTCCGTTACCCACATCCCCGAGCCAAATCCGCGGGTAACGGTGGTGCAGGCGATCCCTAAATCCGAGCGCGCTGAGCTGGCCGTTGACCTGGCTACCCAAGCTGGGGCGGATGAGATCATCGCCTGGCAGGCGGATCGCTGCGTGGCTAAGTGGGATGGGAAGAAGGCTCCGAAGGCCGTCGCCAAATGGCAGGCCGCCGCTGAAGCAGCCGCAAAGCAATCCCGGCGAGACCGCATCCCGCAGGTTCGCGGTCCGCTGACCACCCGCCAACTGGTTGCGGAACTGGCAGAGCGCGCAGAATCCGCGAGCGTGCTAGTCCTGCACGAGGAAGCCACCGAATCCATCCGCGAGGTGGACCTGCGCGGCGAGGTCTTCCTCTTGGTCGGCCCCGAGGGCGGCATCGGGGAAAAAGAGCTGACAACACTGTGCGAGGCCGGGGCCGTTCCCATCAAATTGGGCCCAGAGGTTTTGCGCACCGCCAGCGCGGCGATGGTGGCTTTGGCGGCTATCGGCATGCGGACTGAGCGCTGGTAGCCTATTAGACGTGCCTATCATCACCAA
This sequence comes from Corynebacterium rhinophilum, assembly GCF_030227225.1. GTDB lineage: Bacteria > Actinomycetota > Actinomycetes > Mycobacteriales > Mycobacteriaceae > Corynebacterium > Corynebacterium rhinophilum. Next base: position 37,562 of record NZ_JASPHQ010000004.1, on the reverse strand, counting down.
GAAATGTGAGATCGATTCCGCGTATGTCAGCAGCGTATTGGGCAGCGCGGACGATAACCTCCGCGTGCTCAATGACCGCCTCGATGCGGACCTTTTTGCCCGGGGCAATATTGTCACCGTCACCGGCCCCGATTACGAGGTAGCCCGCGCGGCGAAGATCCTCGACGAGCTCGAGGCCATCGCCAGGCGCGGCCATGCCGTATCCACCGATACGGTAAAGCACACCATGGACATGGTGGCCGTGGAGGCGCCGCAGTCGGTAGCGGCGGCGATGGCGGCGGACATCGTCAAGCGCCGAGGCAAGTCGATCCGTCCCAAGACGGTGGGGCAATCCGAATATGTGCAGGCCATCGACAATAATACGGTGGTCTTTGGCATTGGCCCGGCCGGTTCAGGAAAGACCTATCTGGCGGTGGCGAAGGCCGTGCAGGCCCTGCAAAATAAGCAGGTCTCGCGCATTATTCTTACCCGTCCGGCGGTTGAGGCGGGCGAAAACCTGGGCTTTTTGCCGGGTACGCTCAATGACAAGATTGACCCGTATCTGCGCCCGCTTTATGACGCGCTGCGAGACATGCTCGATCCAGAGATGATCCCCAAGCTTATGGATGCCGGCATCATCGAGGTCGCCCCGCTGGCGTATATGCGCGGGCGCACGCTCAATGATGCATTTGTCATCCTTGATGAGGCGCAAAACACCACGCCGGCGCAAATGAAGATGTTTTTGACCCGCCTGGGCTTTGGTTCCACCATCGTGGTCACCGGCGATATCTCCCAGGTGGATCTCCCGCGCGGCCAGATTTCCGGTCTGCGTATCGTGCGGCGGATCCTCAATAACGTGGATGATATCCACTTTGCGGATCTCAGCGCCCAAGACGTGGTGCGTCACCAGCTGGTGGGCCGCATCGTGGATGCTTATGATTCCTTTGATAATAAAAAGGCTGCGGAATACGAAGGGGAATAAGTGAGTATCGAATTTCTCAATGAGTCGGGTTTTGATGGCGTCAACGAGGAGATGCTGATCGATGTCGCCTCCTATGCCTTCGGCGCCATGGATATCAACCCCGATGCGGAATGCACCATTACCTGCGTGGACCTGAAATCCATCGAGGATCTGCACATCCGTTGGATGGACTTGGAAGGCCCTACCGATGTGATGAGTTTTCCCATGGATGAGCTCACCCCCGGCGCCACTTCTGGTGGCGGGCGCCCCGATGCCGCCGATCCGGGACCTGCCATGCTTGGCGATATCGTATTGTGCCCCGAGTTTGCCCTCCGCCAGGCCGATGCCGCCGGGCATTCGCTCGGGCACGAGCTCGCGCTTTTGACGGTGCACGGCTGCCTGCACTTGCTGGGCTACGATCACGCCACCGCGGCGGAGGAAAAGGAAATGTTTGCCCGGCAGAATGAGCTGCTGGCGGATTGGTACGATGACCTCACCGCACGCGGGAAGAGCTACCAGCCAAAGCCCTCGGGCCCGAAGGCCTTTCCTGATGCTGCCGAGCGAGCCCGCCTCGATGAACAGGTGCCCGGTGGCGGTATTCCGGCCATCGGGGAGCCAAAGGACGAGGAACCCCACGAATAATTTCGCCCCTTCCTTTGTCTCTGTGCACCGGCAGTAGCACAATGGATAGCTATGACTATCCTTTCCATCCAGTCTCATGTCACCTACGGCCACGTGGGAAATTCCGCGGCCGTATTTCCCCTCCAGCGCGCCGGCCACGAAGTGTGGCCCGTGCACACGGTGAACTTCTCCAACCACACCGGATACGGTGACTGGGGCGGACCGATGATTCCGGCTAGTGATGTCACGTCGATCATCGATGGCATCGAAAAGCGCGGTGCTTTTGAAAATATCGACGCCATCCTTTCCGGCTACCAAGGCGGCTCCGACATTGCCGATGCCATCGTGGACACCGTTCGCCGCATCAAGGCCGTCAACCCCAAGGCGCTCTATGCTTGCGACCCCGTGATGGGCAATGCGAAGTCGGGTTGCTTCGTTTCCGATGACATTCCGCCACTGCTGCGTGACCGCGTGGTGCCCGTGGCCGATATCATCACCCCGAACCAATTTGAGCTGGGCTATCTGACCGATACCGAGGTCAGCACCTTGGACGAGACCTTGGCGGCGGTGAAGAAGGCGCAGGAAATGGGTCCGAAGACGGTATTGGTTACCTCCGTAAAGCGCCCGGAAACCCCTGCGGATCAGATCGAGATGCTGGCCGTTGATGGTGAGCGTGCTTTCTTGCTCTCGACCCCGCTGTTGCCGGTTAAGCGCAACGGCTCTGGTGACGTGACCGCGGCGCTGTTTACTGGCCACTACGTTGAAACCCATGACGTTAAAGAGGCGCTGCGCCGCACCGCATCTTCTGTCTACGAGCTTCTGCGTACGACGTATGAAGCGGAATCCACCGAGCTGCAGCTCATTCAGGCCCAGGATGCTTTTGCTCACCCAAGCATGCAATTCCAGGCGGAGGAGCTCTAAGGCTGCCCCAAGAGGGATGCGGTCTGTAATTTGAGACAAGCACGTCGCTTTTCAGGTGAATACGTGAGGTTCGTCATATAGAGTGATAGGTGTAACTTAATCAACGACGCGATTGGAGTCCCGTCTTGTCCAGCACCGGAAGCATCAGCGCATCCCCCGACGGCCTGTTGATGGCCCTCATCCAGTACCCAGTTCCCGTAGTCAATACCCCAGAAGACGTTCAAGCAAACGTCGATGAAATCTGCCGCATGGTGGCCTCGACCAAGGCGGGCTACCCAGACTTGGATCTCATCGTCTTTCCGGAGTATTCCTCTTCGGGACTGAACACCAAGATTTGGTCCTACGATGAATTCCTCATTGGGCTCGATGACCCCAAGGTGGACCAGTACAAGCAGGCTTGTAAGGATAACGACGTCTGGGGCGTCTTCTCCATCATGGAACCCAACCATGAGGAAGGAAAACCCCCGTTCAACACGGCGATTATCATCAACTCCGACGGTGAGATTGCACTGCACTACCGTAAGCTGCAGCCATGGACCCCCATCGAGCCGTGGTGCCCAGGTGACCTGGGCATGCCGGTGTGCGATGGCCCCAAGGGCTCCAAGCTTGCAGTCAATATCTGCCACGATGGCATGTTCCCAGAGCTCGCCCGCGAAGCGGCGTATAAGGGTGCCAATGTCTACATCCGCATCTCGGGTTATTCCACTCAGACCCAAGACCAGTGGATCATGACCAATAAGACCAATGCCTTCCAGAACCTGATGTATACGGCATCGGTGAACTTGGCGGGCTATGACCAGGTCTTTTACTACTTCGGTGAAGGAAATGTCTGCAACTACGATGGCCACATGATTTCTGAGGGTCACCGCAACCCGGGCGAAATCGTCACCGCAGAGGTATTCCCAGCGTTGGCTGATAAGGCGCGCATCAACTGGGGCCTAGAAAACAACATCTTCAACCTGGGCAACCGCGGCTATGTCGGTTACCCAGGCGGAAAGACCGAAAACTACCTCACCTGGGTCGAAGACCTTGCCAAGGGCGAGTACAAACTGCCATGGTCCGATGATGTTCGTATCAAGGACGGCTGGAAGTACTACCCGGACGGACCGCAGCTTGGCCCACTGCCGGATGAATTCAAGAAATAGACTCACGGCTATTAGCTCCTGAAGGCCCCGCACCCTCGTTTATTTTGAGGGCGCGGGGCCTTCGGGCTGGTGTTGACCTGATAGGAACATCAAAAGGTCAACGTCCTCAGGTATATCTGAGCGCGATTTGCTACATTTCAGGCGCGAATATGCTCAGTTATTGCAGTGGACCTATAGCATCTGCGAAAAGAACGGCGCGGTACAGTTTCGGGGCTCCGCTCTAAAGGCCTTCCCCTTGTGTTTCCAAGGGCGTTCCCGCGAGAGAACCTTCGTCATAGAATTCTGGTGACGCTCCACCCTGCGGCGGTCCCGAATATGGAGCGCCGCCGTTGCAAAGCTCTGGCCATTCGTCTGGATAAAGCAAGTGCCCATTAAGGCCACCGCATACTCCTTCCGCGCGTACGGAACGCTGGAGTGCAGGGGTATTGCACAGTTCGGTTTGGTGCGAAGAGCCATCAGAAAATCTCCCGAATGCGCCAAGGCCGATTTCGCAGTACAGCAGCTCAGGCTCCGTCGCGGCCGCTTGCGGTTGTGCGCCTGACTTCTCAGTTGCTACTTGGGTTTCTGGTTCTGCTGGGGTTTCGGAGGTCGGCTCTTGCGTGGTGGATTGTGCAACGCTGCTCGAAGAGGACGCACTCGATGAGCTGGATGCTGAACTGGAAGAAGTACTGGTGGATTCCTCTTCGGAAGGCGAAGTACCAGCAACAGGGGATGAACAGGCACTAAGGGAAATGGTGAGAAGAGCGCCCAGGAGCAGTAGGGGAGACTTGGTTGGCATGGCGGAGTGCCTTTCAGGAAGCGGTGAGAAATACACCGAGGAGGAGAGAACGGTCTTAGCTTAGCCTGCAGATTTGTTAGTGCGTGAAACAATCGGAGATTTTGGTGCTGTGGGCTATCATTGCAGGTAATGAGTTCTGATATTGATGCACAGTTTGATGCGGCATTCGAGGGCCTGCCAGATGACCCCGATGATGCAGCTCCGGAAGCCGCCGGGGAGAAGGCAGCTCCGTTAGATTATTCGCAGTACACGGATACCCCAGAAGGATTCCACTCTGGATTCGTATCCTTTGTGGGCCGCCCGAATACGGGTAAATCCACGCTGACTAACGCGCTGGTGGGCCAAAAGATTGCCATTACCGCGGACCAGCCGGAAACGACCCGCCACACCATCCGCGGTCTGGTTCACCGCGAGGATGCACAGGTCGTCGTGGTGGATACACCGGGTCTGCACCGCCCCCGCACCTTGTTGGGCGAGCGGCTTAATGAAGTGGTCAAAGAAACGTATGCGGATGTGGATGTCATCGGATTGACCATTCCGGCAGATGAAAAGATTGGTCCGGGTGACCGGTGGATCTTGGACAATGTGCGCTCGATTGCGCCGAAGACCCCCATCATCGGCATCGTGACCAAGCTGGATAAAGCCTCCAAGGACCAGGTGGGTGCGCAGCTTTTGGCCTTGCACGAGCTCTTGTCGCAAGAGGATCCGGAGGCTGTGGTGATTCCGGTGTCTAGTAAAAAGGGCGTGCAGTTGGATGACTTGGTGCAGGTCATCGTGGAGCACTTGCCGGAGGGCCCGAAGTTCTATCCGGATGATCACATCACGGATGAGCGGCAAGAAAAGCGCATTGAAGAACTTATCCGTGAGGCCGCACTATCTGGCCTGAAGGCGGAGCTGCCACACTCGGTTGCGGTGCAGATCGATGAAATGCTGCCCTCGCGCACGCGTGAGGGAGTGCTGGACATTCACGCCATCATGTACTTGGAGCGCCAGGGGCAAAAGCGCATCATCGAAGGTAAAGATGGTCTGCGTTTCCGCCGCATCGTGGGCAATGCCCGCAAGGAAATCATGGAGCTATTGGGACAGAACGTTTACCTGGACCTGCGCATCAAGGTGCTGAAGAATTGGCAATCAGACGCCAAGTCGCTGGGCAGGCTTGGGTTTTAAAAGGCCATGCGCGAAAATTATCGCGACCGCGCCGTGGTCATTCGCTCCTATGATTTTGGGGAAGCCGACCGCGTAATCGTACTTCTTACCCAAAACCATGGGTTGGTGCGTGCGGTGGCCAAGGGCGTGCGCCGAGCAAAGTCCCGTTTTGGATCGCGGCTGCAGCTATTCGTCAATCTGGACGTACAGTTGTACGTGGGAAAGAACCTGGCCACGATTTCCCAGGCGGATACGGTAAATTATTTTGGCGCGCGCCTCATTGAAGACTACGAGCGCTATACGGCCGCCTGCGCGGTCTTGGAATCGGCGGAGCGGCTCATCTACGCGGATGGCGACGGCGACCCGTACCTCTACAACGCAGTCGTAGCTACGCTCGAGCAATTGCAAACCGAGGAGCCGACGCAAACGCTTGATGCGTTCTTATTGCAGGCCATGGCGCATGCCGGATGGGCGCCGAGCCTTTTTGATTGCGCCCAGTGCCAGCGCCCCGGCCCGCACCACGCCTTTCACCCGGCCGTCGGCGGCGCCGCCTGCCACGAATGCCGGCCGCCAGGTGCTGCAGAGGTGGATCCGGAAACCCTCCACCATTTGTGGCTTTTGGCACATGGCTACCCGACGAATCCGACGAATGCGCAGCGGCAGGAGGGGCATCGGCTAGCGCGGGCGCACCTGCAGTGGCACATGGAGCGAAATGTGTCCGCATTACAGGTGATGGAACAGTAAACTGTAGTCCGTGATTACCCCAGATCCTTCTCGTCGCCTGACCCCGCCGAATATCCCGGAAGAGCTGCTGCCGCGCCATATTGCGTTGGTGATGGACGGCAATGGCCGCTGGGCCCAGGAAAAGGGCATGAAACGGACGGAAGGCCACCGCAGGGGAGAGGCGGTGCTTCTCGATGTCGTCGATGCCTGCCTCGCCGCCGGTGTCCCGTACCTTTCGGCCTATGCATTTTCCACTGAAAACTGGCGGCGCAGCCCTGAAGAGGTGCGCTTTTTGATGGGCTTTAATCGCGACGTGCTGCGCCGGCAGCGAGAGTGGCTCAATGAGCGCGGTGTCCGCGTGGTGTGGGTGGGGCGTCGTCCGCGCCTGTGGCGCTCGGTGATTAAGGAACTCGAAACCGCCGAAGAATTGACCAAGAATAATACAAAAATGACGCTGGCCATGTGCGTTAATTACGGCGGCCGGGCGGAAATGGTCGATGGCGTGCGCCAGATTGCGGAAAAGGTCGCCGCTGGTGAAATTCGCCCGCGCGATATTAAAGAAAGCACCATCGCAGAGCATCTCTATGATCCCGGGATGCCGGACGTGGACCTATTCTTGCGGCCTTCCGGTGAGAAGCGCACCTCGAACTTCCTGCTGTGGCAGTCCGCCTATGCCGAGATGATTTATCAGGACAAGCTATTTCCTGATTTCACCCCGGAGGACCTCTTCGCCGCCATTGAGGAATATGCCCGCCGGGATCGCCGCTTCGGTGCTGTGAAGTAGGGAAGTAGCAGCTAAGTAAGGCGCGCGAGACTACCGTGCGGTGACTACTGTGCGGCCGCGCACTGCGAACAGACGCCGAAGATCTCCGCGTCGTGGCCGGTAAGCTCGAAGTTGTACTCGGCGGCTACGGCCGAAGCCCACTTTTCAATGGGTCCACCATCGATTTCTTCGGTGCGGCCGCATTTGGTGCATACCAAGTGGTGGTGGTGCGCATCGGTTTCGCAATGGCGGTACAGGGTCTCGCCATTGGGCATGTGTAGTGCATCTACGGCATCAATATCGGAAAGAGATTGTAGGGTGCGGTAGACAGTGGTGAGACCGACTTTTTCTTGCCGCTCTTGGAGCTGGTGATAAATTTCCTTGGCGGAGGCGAACTTGTCGATGTCCCGCAGGACCTCAACAACCGCGGTTCGCTGTTTAGTATTGCGCGAGCCGAGCTTGGGGATACTCTCATGAATGGACATGACATTCATATTATCAACTCTTTTTCAACAAGCGCTATAATAAATCGTCTTTATATGCAGGCCGGTTATTAAGAGGCGATTTTCGCGGCGTCTTCCAAAAGGGTTAAAACCTCCGGTGCGACCAGAGAGTAGGTCACCTCGCGCCCATTGCGCTCAGAGCTGACAATCCCTGCCTGCTTAAGAACTCGTAGGTGCTGGCTAATCAGCGGCTGGGACTTGCCGGTGGCTTTAACCAGCTCATGTACGTAATGGTCGCGCTCCGCCAGGCGGGTAATGATGGAAATGCGCAGCGGGGAATCGAGGGCCGCGATAACGCTTGCGGCCGCAGAGTTATTAAATGCTAATTGAACGGTCATCATAGGGAGTGGGCACCTTCAATACGGTATCTATTATCTGTCGACCACTACTATATTACCTCAAGTTGGTCATTACCTGTACATTAACCGATTTAAATTTGCACCCCCTGATCTCACTACTGATGGGGGATAAGGGTTAGACTGAATGAGATTGTCACGACTGTCCCCTACCAGAGGAGTCCTTTACAACCATGGCATCCCTTATCGATACCGTTGTTAATCTGTGTAAACGCCGCGGCTTGGTCTACCAGGCGGGTGAGATTTACGGCGGTTCCCGCTCCGCTTGGGACTATGGTCCTCTTGGTGTGGAGTTGAAGGAAAACATTAAGCGCCAGTGGTGGCGCCACATGGTCCAATCCCGCCCCGACGTCGTGGGTGTGGATACCTCCGTCATCCAGCCGCGCCATGTGTGGGTCTCCTCCGGCCACGTGGAGGTCTTTACTGATCCTCTAGTGGAATCCCGCCACACCGGTAAGCGCTACCGCGCCGACCACTTGCTCGAGGCCTACGAAGAAAAGCACGGCCACGAGCCAGAAAATGGCCTGGCTGATATCAACGACCCGGAAACCGGCCAGCCAGGTGACTGGACCGAGCCGAAGGCCTTTTCTGGCCTGCTGAAGACCTTCTTGGGTCCGGTCGATGACGAGCAGGGCCTGCACTACCTGCGTCCCGAGACCGCACAGGGCATCTTCATCAACTTCAAGAACGTGATGACCTCCTCGCGCATGAAGCCGCCATTCGGCATTGCCAATATTGGTAAGTCCTTCCGTAATGAGATCACCCCGGGTAACTTCATCTTCCGCACCCGCGAGTTCGAGCAGATGGAGATGGAGTTCTTCGTCAAGCCTGGCGAGGACGAAGAGTGGCACCAGTACTGGATCGATGACCGCTACAAGTGGTACACCGACCTGGGCATCAAGGAAGAAAACCTGCGCCTGTACGAGCACCCCAAGGAAAAGCTGTCGCACTACTCCAAGCGCACCGTGGACGTGGAGTACGCCTTCGGCTTCAAGGGCTCCAAGTGGGGCGAATTGGAAGGTGTGGCCAACCGCACCGACTATGACCTTTCCGTCCACGACAAGGGCTCTGGCGAGGACCTGTCCTACTATGACCAGGCCAATGATGAGCGCTGGATTCCCTACGTCATCGAGCCAGCCGCTGGTCTGGGCCGTTCCATGATGGCCTTCCTGGTAGATGCCTACGACGAGGAAGAAGCGCCGAACGCTAAGGGCGGCACCGACAAGCGCGTGGTTCTGCGCTTGGACCGCCGCTTGGCGCCCATCAAGGTTGCCGTCCTGCCGTTGTCCAAGAAGGAAGAGCTCTCCACTCCGGCCCGCGAGCTGGCGGATAAGCTGCGCGCCTACTGGAACGTGGACTTCGACGTTTCTGGTGCCATCGGCCGACGCTACCGCCGCCAAGATGAGGTGGGTACGCCCTTCTGCGTCACCTTCGACTTCGATTCGCTCGAGGATGACGCCGTGACCGTGCGCGAGCGCGACACCATGGAGCAAGAGCGCGTAAAGATTGAGGATCTTGAGTCCTACCTCGCAGCGCGCCTGATTGGGTGCTAAGAAGATGCACTACACCAGCTGGGATCGCTCCGAGCGCGACAAGCCCGTCCTCCTCGTTGAGGAGGGCCCGGAGCGCCTAGGCGTCTTTGCGGAACATTCCGCGGAGGTGGATGGCAACTTTTGGCGCGTCGAGGTCAGCGATTTGGGGGCTTCGGCCACGCTTGATGATGGCTCCGTCTACCGCCTCGCCGGCCGTCTCGGCCGCGACAAGCGCCTTGAAGCCTCGCTCAACGGCCGCACCTTTCATTACGTCAATGAAAACAGTGGCGATTGGATCATCGATGACGTCGATGACAATAAAGTGGCGCAGTTTTCCGCTAAGAACTCCGGTGTGCGCAAGGCCATCTTGGAATTCGAGGAGGATGCGAAAGGCTTGAGCACCGCCGAGATCGCCGGTCTCAGCTGGTTTACCCGCGCCATTTTGGAAAAGAACACCAAAAACTCCGCGTGGGTATGGATCATCACGCTGGTATTGGCTTCCATCGTCGCCTTGCTGGCGGTTTTCATTTTCTAATGGCGGGAACGATGCCGTGGCAGTGGACAGGTACTACTCTGCGCGATGCGCGCGGAACCGATATCGCTTGGGTGCGAGCTGGGGTACTGACCATTGCCGGCGCGCTTTCCGGGGATCCCGCACGCCCCGATATGCTCTTCGACGTAGAGACTTCGCTAGACGGGACAACTGCCTCCCCGCGCTTTTTCCTGCGGGCTAGTCCGCGTGCCAACCGCAGCGCGGGCTCCGAGGCCGCGAAGCAATGTGAAGTCTCGCAAGCGGGATTGACCGTCACGCGTTTGCGCGCTACCTGCGGAGATGCCCACTACCTTTTGGAGCGGTCCGCTATCTTTGGCAAGCAGCGCCGCATACTGGCCCTTGACGGACAACAAGGTAATTCGGAGGGCACCGAAGTTGCCCGTCTTACCCCGCGGGGCAGTGGCCTGGAAGTATCGGCCTCCAACCCCAGCGGGCAGGGCCTGCCGGGCGTGGACGCGGTAGTGCTGAGCTATAGCTGCCTGCTTATCGATGCCACACCGCGCATCGTCCGCGGCTAACCGCCAGCCAAGCAGGCCTTCTGGGTCGGCGGCTTAGAAGGAGCCGCTCTAGAACGAACCTCTCTAGAACGAACCGCCGCGGAAACCGCCGCCACCGCCGCCGGAGAATCCTCCGCCGCCGCCACCGAAGCTGCCGCCGCCCCCGCTGAAACCGCCGCCGAAGCCGCGGCCACCGCCGCCAAGGATTTGGCCTAAGACCATTCCGGTGATGATATTTCCGGCAGCGGAACTCGTCTGCTGGCGTTGTTGCTGGCGGCGATACTCGTCGGAATCATCCTTGGCCCGTTGCAAGGCGGTTTGCGCTGCGGCAACGGCTTCGCGGGAGGATTGCAGCGCGCCCCGGATATCGCTGCGCTGGGTGTGCAGGGCTTGGGCGTGGAGACGCTTGGCATCGGCAAGCGCGGTGCGGGCGCCGGAACCAACGATGCGCCCGCGCGAGGAAATGAGATCCTCAGCGGCCTGAATATTGGATTCTGCCACCGACATTTGCTGGTGGAAAAGCTCGAGCTGGCGCGCGTGGGTGGAAGTCTTTTCCCGCACGCGGTCGAGGCCCTCATCCAGTTCGGTATCGATGCTCGTAAGGGCGGTGTGCTGGCCCAAGGGATCCGTATCGCCCTGCTGCTTGGCGTCATTGACCGCAGCAGAGGCGCGCTGCAACAGCTCCTCGAGGGCCTTCCAATCCGCCTGGGTGCCCTGGGACTTGCCTTGACGCTCCAGCTCGCGGGCTTCCTCTATTTCGTCCTCGACCTCAGTGATGAGCGCGCCCAAATTGCGGCGCGCGGAGGAGATATTCTCCTCGGCGTGTTCTACACCGGTCAGGAGCCTATCGGTGACCTCCGTGGCGTGCTCGATATCGCGGATAAGGCCCACGAGTGAGCCCTGCTTCCCGGCGGGCTGGCCCTGCACCTTGCGGGCTTGGTCCAGGAGCTTTTCCGCCTCATCGAGGGAGGCGCTGGCCAATTCTGGGTTATCCGCAATGGAGGATAGGACCTCTGCGGAGTAGTCCTCTTGGAGTTTTGTGAGGGTACCTTCGGCGCCCGGCAAGCGAGTGCGCAGCCCGACGGTGCGCTGTGTGAGCTCGTCCAACTTGGAGTCACTCTGCAGCAGCAGGTCGCGCATCTGGGCGAACTCTTCTGCCTGGCTATCTAGGGCATCATCGGCCTGGCCGCAGGTAGAGACGATTTCTACCAGCATCTGCCGTCGCTCGGCCTGGGATTCTGGCACCGCATCATCGAGGCGCTGGCGAATCTTGAAGGCCTTTTGCAGGGTAGAGGTGGAATGATTCATCGCCTTGGTAAACGGGCGGGTGCGCTCCGGCCCGAATTCAGACAGGGCGATATTGAGCTCTTCCTTGCCGCGGCGGATGGATTCATCCGTGGAGACCAATTCTTCCTGGGCCAACTTATCCAGGGTATTTAGCGGCAGCCGGTTTAATTGGTCGGTATCTTCTGGCGCAATCTCGCGGGCAGACTCTAAAGTCTTAGCCTGATTCTTCTTTGTATTGCGGCGAGAGTAGTACCAGACGCCACCGCCTGCAGCGATGATGGCGGCGGCGCCACCGCCCAGCCAGGCTATGCCGGAGGAATCAGAGGAGCTGGAGGTGCCAAGGGCGGCATCGGCAAGCGCGATCGCGGAAGCGCCGTATTCCTCTGCGGATAGCTTGCTGTAGGCGGCATCATACATCTGATCCAGGCGGCCCTCGGGCCATTGATCGCCGGTCTGCACGCCCACTTGGCGCTCGTTCACACCAACGACGTAGGCCGCGGAATTCGGGCCCTTCTCGTTGACGATGCTGCGGGCATAGCTTTCCGGATCAGTGCCAAGATCGTTTGCGAAGACAACAAAGATAATGAGCGACTGGTCTTTTTGCAGCTGGGTGATCTTCTCATTGATCTCCCTAATTTCCTCGGTGCTTAAGACCCCTGCCTCATCATTTACCCTGTCTGTCACCGCCGCCGTATCCGGGGCTTGGGCGATGGTAGTGGTCTCCGCGGCTAGGGCCTGGCCTGCGCCAATGGAGGTGCAGCCGAGCAAAAATGCCGCGATGGTAGCGCGGCCGATTCGTGCACTAAGATTCATGCCCACAACCATACCTGCCCGAACGCCCAATCCGGAGAACCTCCTTCGCAGGCAGTAGGGTGGGAAGCATTGTGAAATACGTCGTTGTTTTAGGCACCGCGCAATACGATGGCCGCCCCTCCCGCATCCTGGCCGGGCGCCTGCGCCATGCCGGGGAGCTGGCCATTTCCCGCGGCCTGCCAGTGATTACCGTGGGCGGCCAGCTGCCCGGGGATCGGTTTACCGAGGCCGGGGTTGCCCGCGATTATCTGCGCGAGCACTTCCCTGAGCTCGAGGTATCCGCCGTGGAGAAAGGCCTCGATACGCGTGAGTCCTTAGCTGCGGTTATCGATGCCCACGGGCTTGCCGATGCCATCATCGTCACCGATCCCTTGCACAGGTTGCGCACGTGGGTCATCGCCAAGCAGGAAGGGCTCAACGTCCAAGTGTCCGGCACGCCCTATTATCCCGCCCGGCGCTTGTCCAAGCCTTGGTGGCGCTACCTTGCGCACGAATGCGGCGGTCTGTTTTATATTGGGCTGGCCAGCATTGTCTCTCCTCGGTGCGCGCGGGCCTGGAAAAGGCGCCTGTACCGCATCGAGCTGATGCTGCGGCCGAATCAGAAGCTACGGCACGAAACGATGCAAAATAAAGACGCAGACCGCACGCTGGGGGAATAGACTAAAACGCCGTGTCTTATTCTTATGCTGCAGCTGATTTTGCCCGGCTGGCCGAAGAACGGCCTAAGGGATCCACGATTAGCGATATCGAAGAACACCGCGGGGTATTCTCCCGCGACCGCGCCCGTGTCTTGCACTCGGCTGCGCTGCGGCGATTGGCGGATAAAACCCAGGTCGTAGGCCCACGCGATGGCGATACCCCGCGCACTCGCCTAACTCACTCGCTCGAAGTAGGCCAGATTGCCCGCGGCATCGGCACAGGACTCGGGCTTGATCCGGATCTCTGTGACATGGCCGGGCTCACCCACGATATTGGCCACCCGCCCTATGGTCACAATGGTGAAAATGCGCTCAATGAGGTTGCACAAGGCGGTTTCGAGGGAAATGCGCAAACACTGCGCATCCTGACCCGCCTCGAGCCCAAAGTCCTAGTCGAGGACGCCGATGGCACCGCCCACAGCTTCGGTCTCAACCTCACCCGCGCCGCGCTCGATGGGGCCTGCAAATACCCTTGGACTAATACCAATCCGGATGGCACCATCAACCGCAAATACGGCGCTTATGATGAGGACGCGGACCTTTTAGCGTGGCTGCGCGAGGGCCACAGCGATAACCGTAAGTGCATCGAGGCCCAGGTCATGGACTGGTCCGATGATATTGCCTATTCCGTGCACGACGTGGAAGACGGCATCATCTCCCAGCGCATTTCCTTGAACGTGTTGTGGGATTTGGTGGAACTAGCCCACCTTGCAGAAAAGGGCGCCGAGGCCTTTGGCGGAACCGCCGATGAACTCTTGGAAGCTGCCGATAGCCTGCGCAACCTCGATGTCATCAATGCTCTTGGCAATTTCAACTACACCCTGCGCGATTATGCCAAGCTGAAAAAGATGACCTCTGAGCTGGTGGGACGCTATGTGGGCGCCACCATCGGTGCCACCTCGGAGGCGAATGCCGAGCTCATCAGTGCCAATAAGCTTGGCCGCATGCACGGTGACCTGCGCGTTCCTCCCTTGGCGCAGGCAGAGGTCAAGCTTTTAAAGACGATCGCCGTGCTTTATGTAATGGATGAACCAGCGCACTTAGCGCGCCAAGACCGCCAGCGCGAGCGCATTTACCGCGTCTACGATTACCTCGTGGCCGGTGCGCCCGGTTCGCTCGATGCCACCTTCCGCCTGTGGTGGGAGCAGGCTGATACCGACGCCGCTCGCGACCGCGCCATCATTGATCAGATCGCTTCCATGACCGAATCCCGCCTCGAGCGGCTGGCCCGCCGGAGCGCTGACCTTTCGGGGTTCTTGGGCTAATAGCATATGGGCCGTGGGCTCGGTCAGGTGGTTCCGGCAGCGGCCTTTCTCTAAAAGTGCAACCTCCGCTGCTATTTTTGAGGCGAAAAAGTGATAATTGAGGGCGCACGATGCTCAGTTATTGCAGAGGACCTGTAGCATCCCGAAATGTCAGCATCTGCGGAGTAACAGCATCCGCGGACTAGCTATTAGCGTGCGAGCCTAACGCCTTCATCTTGGACAACGGCGGCGATGGCCGCGAAGTCATCCAATTCCATTTCCATATTGGCAGCCACGATGGTGGATACTTCATTCTTACGCAGGAAGTTAGCTAGATCCTCTAGGCTGCGCGGGCCACAATCCACACATCCATGGGTGCGTCCTAAGGCATTGAAGAAATCCGTACGGGTACGGATGGGTTCCGTAATTAAAATGCGGTGCACTATTAATCCTCTGCGTCCGGGATAGAACAGAATGTTTGGTAATGGTCGTCGGTGTAGTACCACACATCGGGGTCGACTTCGGTGCCGCCGCCGGTGACGATGCGCCTCGATCCGCGATGATTACTGCCAGGGGTTTCTACCGTGTACTCGCGGTAATAGTCCTGCGCCTGCTGGGGGAGGACGCCTTCATAATTGCCAAAATGGGAATTGTCTTTGTCGGGATAGTCATAAGGGCCGCCGGCGAGAATATCGTCTGCGGTTTCTTCGGCCTCGCTGGGAAGGGAAGAAATTGCGCAGGTCTCATCCGTTGACGTTGCATCCTCGTTACCGCCGAGGTCGAAGCCAAAATAACTAGCGCCTGCGACGATGGCGAGTCCACCAAGGGCCACTGGAAGCGATTTCTTAGACGCTTTGGACTTGGACATGGCCCCTATTGTTGCAGGAAATATCGCGAAAACATAAACGTCGACCGCGTCAAGAGCAATATCCAAAATTGCCCCGTCCCGGGGGTGGGAATACTCGGCGAAAGGCTGCCCCACATGTGGGTAAAACACGGTGATTCTGTGTACTTATTGAGCGGGACAACCCAATGCGACCATCCTGGCTTTGGCGGTTGAGCATTCGATAAATGGGCGGGGTAGTCTGTAGCCATGGCAAAGGGCAGAATTCCGGACAGTGATATCCAAGCTATCCGTGAACGCGCGCCTTTAGAAGAAATCGTGGGCGAATACGTGCAGCTCAAACCTGCCGGGCATGATTCTTTGAAGGGCTTGAGCCCTTTCAAGGATGAAAAGACGCCGTCCTTCCACGTCCGCCCGCAGCGCGGTTATTATCACTGCTTTTCCACCGGTAAGGGTGGCGATGTATTCAGCTTCCTGATGGAGATGGAACAGGTCTCTTTTCCGGAGGCCGTGGAAGCTGTGGCGCAGAAGATTGGCTACCACATTAATTACCAGGGTGGCTCGACCGGTGCCCGCAATGAGAAGCCGGGTACGAGGCAGCGGCTAATCGCGGCGAATAAAGCGGTGCACGAGTTTTACCGGAAGCAGCTGGAAACCCCAGAGGCGGCAACGGCGCGCAATTTCTTGCTGGACCGCGGGTTTAGCCGTGAGGTTATTTATGATTTCGAGTGCGGGTACGCTCCGGAAGGTTGGGACACCGCCACAAAGCACCTATTGCGCATGGGTTTTTCCTTTGAAGAGCTAGAGGCAGCCGGCATTTCCAAGATGGGAAAGCGCGGTCCCATTGACCGTTTCCACCGCCGGTTGCTGTGGCCTATTAAGGATCTTTCCGGCAACGTCATTGGCTTTGGTGCGCGCAAGCTCTTTGATGATGACAAGCTGGGCAAGTACATGAATACGCCCGAGACCATGCTTTATCACAAGTCCAAGGTGCTCTTTGGGTTGGATTTGGCCAAGCGCAATATCGCAGAAGGCCACCAAGCTGTGGTGGTGGAAGGCTATACGGATGTGATGGCCATGTACGCGGCAGGCATTAAGACTGCCGTGGCCTCGTGCGGTACGGCCTTCGGTGGGGAGCACCTGCAGGTGCTGCGCCGGCTCATGCTGGATGATTCCTATTTCCACGGCGAGCTCATCTACACCTTCGATGGCGATGAGGCGGGACAGAAGGCCGCGATGCGTGCCTTTGACGGAGAGCAGAAATTTACCGGACAATCCTTCGTCTCCGTAGCCCCAGACGGCATGGACCCGTGCGATCTGCGCCTTGAAAAGGGCGATGCCGCGGTGCGCGATCTGGTGGCAGACCGCATCCCCATGTTTGAGTTCGTCATTCAGTCAGTAATTGCTGATTTCCGGATCGATACGGCCGAAGGCCGCTTGCAGGCTTTGCGGCGGGCGGTGCCCATCGTCGCACAGATCCGTGACCAGCCCCTGCAGCGCGAGTACGCCCGCCGGCTTGCCGGCTGGGTGGGTTGGAATGATCCGGAAGAGGTGCTGCGCCAAGTGCGCGCGGAGGCAAAGAAGCCGAAGAAGGCGGACAAGCCGACGATTCGCCGCTTTGATAATGCACAGCCGCAGCCGGCGCAGCAGGATGTGCCCATGATCCATCCGCCAAACCCGAAGGAGACCCACCTGTGGCCGCAGCGGGAGGCGCTGAAATTGGCCTTGCAGATGCCAGAGGTCGTTGGCTCGTATTTTGATGGCATTACTGCCGATGCCTACACCAACGACGCCTACCGCATCGTGCGCCAAGCGATTTCCGCTGTGGGCGGGGCAGACAAGGGAGCCACCATGTCCGGAGTGGATTGGATTGCCGCCGTTGCCGGGGAAATGCAGGATCTTACGGGAAGGAATTTCGTCTCCGAGCTGGCAGTCGAGGCCATCCTGCCCACGGACGTGGGCGCAGAAAAATATGCGGATTCCGTACTCTCGCGGCTGCAGGAAACCGTCGTGGGTGATCAGATTGCGCAGCTGAAAGCCCAATTGGGCCGAATGCGGCCAACCGATGATGAGGCAGGCTATAACTCCGTATTCGCAGACCTCATTGCCTTGGAGCAGGCTCGCCGCGAGCTCAATGATCGCGCCTTTCGCGGTACCCCAGGTATATAAAAACCCCGGGCAAGCACTCGAGCGCTAGTTCAGGCGCTGCCCGGGGAGGGGTTTGCGGGGAAGGCTTTAGTCCTCATCGGGTTCATAAATCCGGTCGGCCTGTGGAGCCTGGTTCCCGCGAGCCTTGCCTTTGCCACGGCGCTTTTCAGAAAGGTCGTGGATTTCGCGCATGCGTGGCTCTGGATCCAGGCGGTTGGCTACCATCTTGCGCGCGGAACGCACCGCAGATTTGGTGGCGGGGGAGTTGACGGTCTTTTGGTAGGCGCTTTTCATTTGGTGGTAGCGCTTGCGGCCCGCCTTGGTGCCAAATACGTACCCTGCGGCGGCGCCGAAGACGAATTGGATCATTATTGACTAATTCCCCTTTATTCTATGCGAGCAAAAGTTCTTCTCTAGCTTACCGCGTATGTACGCTTTCGCGCCGAAATCGCCCGCTGGAACCGCCTTCCTGTTTTCATTGGCACCTATTCGCGCTAGGTTGAGTTAATGAGTCTTCATCAGCAGCGAGATTCGGCCATGGCCGCCGCAGTGGCATTTGCCGCGCTCGCCACGGCTGGCTTGTCCGCGCCTGGTGCTGAACCGTCCGAGGAAACACGGTTCTGGGTGGAGCAGGCTGGGGACATCGATTAGCTTGAGCGGTCATATAACTATTTGTTTAAAAAAGCGCTGAATAAGGTTAGTGCGCAGTTCATACTTCCTTAACGTTAGCTGGTTAGTGTGCAGAGGAAATCACTTCTAGCTGAAAGTTGCGATATATGACCCGTATTTTCAATCGTGGTGTTTCGCGTCGAGTACTTGCTCTCGGAGCGGCCGCCAGCTTCACCGTTGCTTCCTTTGCACCCGCTGCGCAGGCGGGTGAGCTTTCGTCCAAGGTGCCGCAGGTACAGGGTTCTAGCAGTGGATCCAGCATTGGCCCTTCTCCTGTGCAGCACCCAGGCGCGCCGGTTCCTCAGCCCTTTGGTGTGGACTATCTTGTGGGCTTTGAATCCGATATTTCGTCTTACCAATTTGGCAACTATTGGCAGGTTGTCCGCGGGTTTGACCAGATTAAGCACCAGCCAGAGGTCCTTGAAGAAAACATGGATAAGGTAGTGGCCATTAACAATGCGGCTGCCGATGACCCTGAGCTGATCGCCCGTGCGCAATCCGATGCCAAGGCAAGCTCCGGTGGGATGCTAGAAGCCATTTCGGACTCCATGGGGGAGAGCCTGGGCGGTGCATTCCGCGAAGCCTTGGCAGAGCATCGACTGCCAAAAACACAGTACCTGCTGGGCAATGGCTACGCCGCCCGTGCAGGTGGACTGGCTAGCTCCACCTTCGCAGAAAAGTACTACTTCCGTTATGACCGCCCATTCGTGCAGGCACCCGAGGCTATTAACCGCTACGAAGATGAGTCGAAGGATCTCTATTCCACCTCGCCGGCTTTCCCCTCCGGGCACACTAACCAGGCAACGTGGATCACCACTTTGATGGCCTCTATGCTTCCAGAGGTAGGCCCGCAATTAATGCTGCGCGGCGCCGAAGCAGGAAATCACCGCGTCGTTCTGGGTGTGCACTACCCATTGGACGTCATTGGTGGCCGCATGACTGGTCAAGCTGCGGCGGCGGATCGTTTGAACGATGACCGCATGCGCGATGCATTGCAGCAGGCTGCGCAGGAAATTCGTGAAGAGATTCAGTGGCGTACGGGCAAATCTGTAGAAGAACTCGTCGCACAGGATAAGGCCGATGGCAAGGAATACCGGTCCACTACAGATGCTGTAGACGAATACACGGATTTCTTGGATTATGATTTTACTCCAAGCAATCCGACGGATGCGCCGATGGTCGTTCCGCAGGCCGCCCCGGTACTACTCGCAGCTTCCCACCCGAACCTGACACCGGAACAGCGCGCCGAGGTGCTACGCCAGACCGCACGTCCTGCCGGCAATCCATTGGATT
Source organism: Corynebacterium rhinophilum (assembly GCF_030227225.1). Classification (GTDB taxonomy): domain Bacteria; phylum Actinomycetota; class Actinomycetes; order Mycobacteriales; family Mycobacteriaceae; genus Corynebacterium; species Corynebacterium rhinophilum. The sequence continues at coordinate 18,088 of NZ_JASPHQ010000004.1, read as the reverse complement.
GGCAAGGCAAGGACGGCTCCTGGCAGCGGCTTAACGTGGCCCGCGCCATGGCGGCGCAAGTCAACGTTAATGCAGATGGCAGCGTGAGCGTCCAAGGCTAGCTTGGTCGCCCGCCCCCCGATACCGCCTAGGCCCTCACTGCGGGGACTAGGCGGTTTCGATTATGGCGGCAAGGCCCTGGCCGCCGCCGATGCACATCGTGACTAGCGCGCGCTTGCCGCCGGTGCGGCGCAGGTGGTGCGCGGCGGTAACCACGATGCGGGCACCGGTCGCGCCCACCGGGTGGCCCAGCGAGATGCCGGAACCGTTGGGGTTGAAGCGAGGATCTTCGGGGGAGATGCCCCACTGATCTAGTACCGCGAGGGCTTGGGCGGCAAAGGCCTCATTGAGCTCGATGAGGTCGAGGTCATCGAAGGTGAGATCGAGGCGGTCCATGACCTTGCGGGTGGCCTCAACTGGGGCAATGCCCATGCGCTCTGGTTCAACACCGGCCAGCGCCCAGCCCTTCACGGCCACCATTGGCTCGAGGCCGAGTTCGTCGGCTTTTTCACGGGTGGTCACGAGCACGGCGGCGGCGCCGTCGTTCTGGCCGGAGGCGTTACCCGCGGTCACCGTGGCCTCGTCGTCCTGCTTGCCCATCACTGGGCGCAGCTTGGACAGCTTTTCCACGCTAGAATCAGCGCGCACGTGTTCATCCTTGTCCACGATGATGGGATCCCCCTTGCGCTGGGGGACGGAGACGGGGACGATTTCGGCATCGAAAAGCGCCTGCTCTTGCGCGCGTGCGGCGTTGTGGTGGGAACGCACCGCAAGCTCATCTTGGTCCTCGCGCGACAGGGAACGCTCGCGGCGGAGGTTTTCGGCAGTTTCGATCATGCCGCTGGGGATGGGGTGGTTTTTGCCACCGGCGGTTTCGCGGGCCTCCTGAAGGCGATCGCGAAAGACCATGTTTCCGCCCTTAGCACCCCAGCGAATGTCACTGTCCACGGTGTATTCGGTGCGCGACATGGATTCGGCGCCGCCTGCGATGACCACCTCGGCTGCGCCGGTGGCGACGTGGGCGGCGGCGGTGACGATGGCTTGCAGGCCGGAGCCGCAGCGGCGGTCGAGCTGCATGCCGGTCACGGAGACTGGCAGGCCGGCATCGAGTGCGGCGACGCGGCCGAGGGCAGGCGCAGCCCCGTTGGGGGAGGCTTGGCCGAGGATAACGTCATCGATGATGTTCGGGTCGATGCCGGATTCTTCCACGATGGTGGATACCACCAGGCTGGCTAGATCCTGGACGGGGACGGATTTCAGCGCGCCGCCGTAGCGGCCGACGGGGGTGCGCTTGGGGTAGCACAGGACTACGTCTTGGGTTTGCATGGATTCTCCTTAGGAAATTTCGGTGGTAGTGAGATCGTGGGAAATGGCCGCGCACGTAGTGAGGAGCTCCGGGAGGATCTGCGCGGTGAGATCTTGGGTGGAATACACGGAGGTCTGGGTGGAAATGTTGATGGCCGCCACTGCGCGTCCGGTGCGATCCCGGATGGGAACGGCAATGGAGCGCAGGCCGATTTCTAGCTCTTGATCCACGATGACCCAGCCGCGCCGCCGCACCTCGCCGAGGCGGGCTCGCAGCGCGTCCTGGGATACCAGGGTATGCGGGGTGACCTGCTCGAGCGGAGCGGTGGTGGCGAAATACTCATCCAGCTCTGCCGGCGTTAAATCGGCGAGTAGCACCTGGCCCATGGAGGTGGCGTGCGCCGGGAAGCGCGTACCGATGGTGATATTGGTGGACATGATGCGGTGCGCTGCGGCGCGGGCGATATAGACCACGGTGTCGCGGTCGAGCACGCTTACAGAGCAGGACTCATCGAGTTTGGTGGATAACTCCCTCAAATGGGGCTGGGAAATATCCGGCAGGCCCAAGCTCGATAGGTACGAATAGCCCAGTTCCAAAACGCGCGGGGTGAGCCAAAAATCTGAGCCATCGGTGCGGGCATAACCTTCTGCGACAAGCGTGTGTAAAAAGCGACGTGCGGTGGCGCGCGCTAAGCCTGTGACCTCGGCAACCTGGGCCAGTGTTTGCCGCCGGCGTTCGTCATTGAACGAGTGAATGACGTTGAGTCCGCGGGCTAGTGATTGCACTACGGGGGTGTCTGCCACGGTGTGTCCTCCAAGCTATTTTCAGGGTTAAGTGGCCCAGGTCTCTTTAGTGTACCCGATAATGTTCGCATTCTGAACCCTTGTGCTGTCTGTGAACCACACGTAGTCTAAGGCCATGTTGAATAAAGTCATAGCCTCAGTAGAGGAGGCCGTCGCGGATATCCCGGACGGTTCCTCCATCGCGGTGGGCGGATTCGGCCTTGTGGGTATCCCGGCGCAACTCATTGCTGCGCTGCGTTCCCAAGGCGCGAGCGAGCTCACCATCATTTCCAATAACCTCGGTACGGATGATTTTGGCCTAGGCCTGCTGCTCAAGGATCACCGCATCGCCCGTTCCATCGGTTCCTACCTGGGAACCAATAAGGAATATGCACGTCAGTACCTCGAGGGTGAGCTCACTGTCGAGTTCACCCCGCAGGGTACCTTGGCAGAGCGCATGCGCGCCGGTGGCGCGGGCATTCCAGCCTTCTATACCAAGGCTGGCGTGGGCACGCCGCTTGCCGATGGCGATATTCCCACCCGCTACAACCCCGACGGCACCATTGCGGAGACCTCCGCACCGAAGGAAACCCGCGAGTTTAACGGCGAGCTCTACGTCATGGAAGAAGCCCTCACCCCAGACTTTGCCTTCGTCCACGCCGCTCGCGCGGATCGCTTTGGCAACCTCGCCTTTAATAAGACCGCCCAGAACTTCAACCCCGATGCGGCTAAATCCGCCGATATCACCATCGTGCAAGCGGAGCAGCTGGTCGAGGCCGTACCGTCCGCTGAGGTGGATGTGCCCGGAATCTACGTAGACCGCGTAGTGGAAGTGGGTAAGCAAGAAACCGGAATCGAATTCAGGACGGTGAGCAAGTAATGACCTGGTCACGCGAAGAAATGGCGGCACGCGCCGCACAAGAACTGGACAATGGTGACTACGTCAACCTGGGCATCGGCATGCCGACGCTCATCCCCGGCTACCTGCCAGAGGGCCGCGAGGTGGTCCTGCACTCTGAGAACGGAATCTTGGGCGTTGGTGCCTACCCTGAAGAGGGCAAGGTGGATCCGGAGCTAATCAATGCCGGTAAAGAAACCATTACCGAAGCCCCTGGTGCATCCTTCTTCTCCTCGTCCGAGTCCTTTGCCATGATCCGCTCCCGCGCCATCGATGTTGCGGTGCTCGGCGCCATGGAGGTATCCCAGTTTGGCGACCTAGCCAACTGGATGATCCCCGGCAAGATGGTGAAGGGCATGGGCGGTGCGATGGACCTAGTGCATGGAGCCAAGCGCATCGTGGTGATGATGCAGCACGTATCCAAGCACGGCGATTCCAAGATTCTGGCGGAGTGCCAGCTGCCGCTGACCGGCGCTCGCTGTGTGGATCTGATTATCACGGACCGCGCCGTATTCACCGTGGACGAGCTGGAGGGCCTGACACTTATCGAGGTCGCCGAGGGCGAAACCGAGGAGTCCATCCGCGAGGTCACGGACGCACCCTTTAAGGTAGCGCTCGACTAATTAGTTGTGGACGTGAAAAATCGCCGCTTCCCGGGAAAGACTGGGAAGCGGCGATTTAGTGTTCCGTGAGTGGATTAGACATCGCGCAGGTCCACGCCCTTGGTTTCAGGCAGGATGTACATGCTGATAAGCGTCAGGATGCACAGTGCGACGACGTAGAAGCCGGAAGCCCAAGTAAGGCCGTGGGCCACGAACCACTGGTAGATATACGGTGCGGTACCGCCGAAGACGGCAACGGACAGCGAGTAGGCCAGGCCGATGCTGCGGGTGCGCTGAGCGGTGGGGAAGACCTCGGACATGATGGAGGACAACAGCGCGCCGCCGGCAGCAACGATGACTACGCCGATGGTGGAGGCCACCAGCAGGGTCCAGGGGCGTTCATCGATGAAGTTCATCAGTGGAATCTGCAGGATGGCTAGGCCAATGGCACAGATATAAATGACGGGTTTGCGGCCGATCTTATCGGACAGGCTGCCCCACAGCGGGAGGGCGATGAGACCAGCGGTCTGTGCGGCCACGGTGACCCAATAAGCACCCTGAGTGGACATGCCCTCGTGGCTAATGGCGTAGGTGGAAACATAGGAGGTCCACGTGTAGTGCGAGGCTGTAACGCCGGAGACCATACCCACGACGAGCAAGATATTCTGCCATGCCGGGCGGGCAACCGAAGCCGGCTTTTCCGAGTTCACGGACTTCTTGGTGCGCTTCGGAGCCTCAACGGTGGGCTCGGCGCTATCGATTTCCTGGAAGTGATCCGATTCCTTCATGTGGCGGCGCAGGTACAACGCGATCAGCGCAGCGACGGCACCCAAGAGGAACGGAATGCGCCAGCCCCAAGCACCAATCTGCTCGTCCGTCAGAACCAGCGAAATGCCGCCGCCCAGGACATAGGCGATGACCGAACCACCGAAGATGGAGACATAGACCATGGAACCCCAGCGGCCGCGGTGGGCGTTCGGAGCGATCTCGGGGATGTAGCTATTGGCGGCTGCGGATTCACCGCCGTGTGCAAAGCCCTGCAGCACGCGGATGAAGAGCAGGCCGACAGAAGCCCAGATGCCAATGGATTCGTAGGTGGGCAGCAAGCCGATGAGGACGGAGGCGCTGGCCATCATGATGATGGTGGTCATCAAGACGGTCTTGCGGCCGCGCTGGTCAGCGATGCGGCCAAAGATGATGCCGCCCAGCGGGCGGACCAAGAAGCCAACGGCGAAGACACCGAAGGTGGCAAGCAGTGCGGAAGCAGGATCGCCCTTGTCGAACATCGCCGCGGCGATAAATGGGGCGAAAACCGCATAGGAGCTCCACTCGTACCATTCAAGGACCTGGCCGGTCAGGCTGGCTGCGAGGGATTTGCGGTCCGTTTTGGTTGAGCCCGATGGCGAAGTGGGTGTGGGGCTCGGCGGGGCGGTAGAAGTCAATGTTCCTCCTAGGGATAGGTCCGAAATATTGAAGAAGATATTACGCACATCACACTTCGATTAGTCCGCGATGTGGACCACGAAAATCCCGGCACTATCGAGGTGGATTTGGTTACTGACTAGAAACTGCATGTCTTCCACCACTTTTTAGGGGAGGAGGCCGAAAAAACTACGCGTTCGCCAGGTGAACAGTAGTGCGCACTGTGACCCCGTATAGGGGTATTTGGGCAAATTCTTTGCCGTGACGAGCTTGGAATTCGCAGGAAAAGGACATTTCTGGCCGGATTTCCAGCACCGAGAATTTAGGTGTGGTGTAGCGTGTGAGCCACGACACGGAAGGTTTTCGAAGAGTCTTGAACCACCAAAGTGAACCATCACTGTGAACCAACCGAGTCTTTCCGGAGCCACACCCTAAGGAGGGATTTATGACTGCTCTTAGTCCCGAGGAACTAAGCACAGAAGGCCTCGCCGAAATCATGGCCGCGGGCGGACGCCCAGCCGATAGCGAGCGCAAGATCAACATCATCGATACCACCCTGCGTGATGCGCACCAGAGCATCTGGGCCACCCGCATGACCACGAGCCACATCCTTTCGCTGTTGGATGACATCACCAACGCTGGTTTCGAGCACGTGGACTTGGTAGCGCCCATCCAGTTCGACGTCTCCGTGCGCTACCTCAAGGAAGACCCGTGGGAGCGCGTTCGCCTCGTGCACGAGAACGCCGCGCCGGGCACCAAGTTCCGCGCCCTCATTCGTTCCAAGAACCTGGCTTCCTTCGACTTCCTGCCGGATGACGCCATCTTGAACTGGACCGAGCGCCTCTACGCCAATGGCTTCCGTGTGATCGGCTCCTTCGATGGCTTGAATGACATCGACAACATCGACCAGGGCCTCAAACTGGCCAAGGAACTCGGTGCCGAAACCTTCGGCGCATTGTCCTACTGCTTGAGCCCAGTGCACACCGATGACCTGTACAAGCGGAAGGCCACGGAGCTGCTCGAGCGCACCGATGTAGACCGCATCATGCTGAAGGACGCCGGCGGTCTGCTTACTCCGGACCGTTTGAAGACCCTCATCCCGGCGATCCGCAGCTCCATCGGTGACGTACCGCTCGAGGTTCACACCCACTCGCTGACCGGCCTGTCGCCCCTTTCCTACCTCTTCGCGGCGGAATTGGGCGTGGATTCCATCCACACCTCCATCGCTCCTCTGGCTAATGGCCCGGGACAGCCGGCCACCCAGGCCTTGGTGCGCGACCTTCGCGCACTGGGTTACACGGTGGACGTCGATGATGAGCGCATCGATTCTGCCAGCGAGCGCATTCAGGAAATTGCCGATACGGAAGATAAGCCAGTAGGCGTTCCGCGCGCATTCGGTGGCCTGCACTACATGCACCAGCTACCCGGCGGCATGCTTACCAACTTCGAATCCCAGCTGGAAACCGCTGGATTGGGTGACCGCTTCGAAGAGCTGCTGTACGAGGTAGCTCGCGTCCGTGAAGAGCTCGCATACCCCATCATGATTACGCCGTTTGCCCAGTTCGTGGGTACCCAGGCCGTCATGAATGTGATGACGGGTGACCGTTACTCCGTGGTCCCGAACGAGATTAAGAAGTACGCCTTGGGTTACTACGGCGAGCCGCTCGCCCCGCTGGACCCAGACGTGCTGGAGAAGATCATGGCCAACGGTTCCTCCGAAATCACGGAGGAAATCCCAGAACTCAAGCCGGTTCTGCCGGACCTGAAGAAGGCTCACCCGGACGAGGACATCGACACCCTGCTGCTTCGCGTGATGTTCGCCGGCAGCCAGGTCGATGAGATGAAGCGCTTTGTGGCCGAAGGCCGCGGCGGCGAGGGCGAAGGCGTCAAGGGCGGCGTCCTTACCTCCCTGGTACAGCAAATCTACGACTCTTCCGATACCACCGACTTCCACCTCAAGACTTCCGACTTGGAAATCAACCTCACCAAAGGAGAAAAGTAATCATGACTGATTCCACCAACTTGCACGACCTGAAGTCCCTGCTGAAGTGGGCCAACCTTTCTGATGACATCCAAGAGCTGCAGATTAAGTACGGCGATGTCGAGCTCTCGATGTCCCGCACCCCGGGCGGCCTGAACCGTCCGGCGCCGGCTCCGGAAGCCGCTCCGGCCGCAGCTCCAGTAGCAGCACCAGCACAGGAAGCCGCACCGGCTTCCGCGCCTGCCGCTGAGCCTGAGTCCAAGCCTGCTCCTGCACAAGAGGAAGCACCGAAGGAAGAGCCAAAGGCTTCCGGCTCCGATGAGCCGTCCGCAGAGGGCGAGACCGTTAAGGCTCCCATGGTCGGTACCTTCTACGCTGCTCCGAAGCCGGGCGCAGATCCGTTCGTCAAGGTCGGCGACGAGGTCGAGGTTGGCCAGGTGCTGTGCATCGTCGAGGTTATGAAGCTGATGAACAACATCGAGTCCAAGGTTGCCGGCACCGTGAAGGAAATCCTCGTTGATAACGAGGACGCCGTGGAGCACGGCCAGCCCATCATGGTCATCCAGCCGAAGTAATCGACCTGGAGGAAAATATGTCAGATCTATTAGGTAGCGTGCTCATTGCTAACCGCGGTGAGATTGCGCTTCGCATCATTCGCGCCTGCAAGGAATTGGGCATCAAATCCATCCTTACTTATTCCGAAGGCGATAAGGACTCCTTGCCGGTAAAGCTCGCCGATCAAGCAGTCTGCATCGGCCCAGCGAATGTCTCCAAGAGCTACAACAGCCCCGAGCTGGTTATTTCTGCCGCCATGGCATACAAGGCTGATGCCATTCACCCGGGCTATGGCTTTTTGTCCGAAAAGCCGGACTTTGTCCGCATGGTGGAAGAAGAAGAGATCGGCTTTGTTGGCCCTTCGGCTGAGCACATCGGCTTGATGGGTGACAAGATCGCGGCTAAGCGCATCGCTAAGTCCGCCGGTGTTCCTACCGTTCCGGGCTCCGACGGCGTGGTCACCGAATTCGACGAGGCGCTTGAGGTTGCCCGCGAGACCGGCTTCCCGCTGCTGATTAAGGCGGCCGCCGGCGGTGGTGGACGCGGTATGCGCGTCGTGGAATCCGAGGAGACGCTGGAAAAGGACCTCAACGAGATCATGAACGAGGCAGAGTCCGCGTTCAATGACCCGTCGGTCTACATCGAGCGCTTCTTGACGGATATCCGCCACATCGAGATCCAGGTGCTGGCCGATGGCGAAAATGCCGTCGCACTGGGAGAGCGCGACTGCACCTCGCAGCGCCGCAACCAGAAGCTCATTGAGGAAGGCCCTTCGCCGGTGCTGACTGATGAGCTGCGCCAGGAAATGCAGGAAGCCGCGATTAACCTGTGTAAAGAGGTGAAGTACAGGAACGCCGGAACCATCGAGTTCGTCTTCGATAACACCGAGGATAAGTTCTACTTCATCGAGATGAACACCCGCATCCAGGTGGAGCACCCCGTAACGGAGATGATCACCGGTGTGGACCTCATCAAGGAGCAGTTGCGCATTGCCTCCGGGCAGAAGTTGTCCATTACCCAGGATGATGTGGAGATTCGTGGCCACGCCATCGAGTGCCGCATCAACGCCGAGGATCCGAACCAGAACTTCGCGCCGCGGCCGGGCAAGATCGAACACTACCGCGTGCCAGGTGGTTTCGGTGTGCGCATGGATACCCATATCGAAACTGGCTACACCATTCCGCCGTTCTATGACTCCATGGTGGGCAAGCTCATCGTATGGGCAGAAGACCGCGATGAGGCCATTACCCGTATGCTGCGCGCCATCGACGAGCTGCAGGTAGAAGGCGTTGTCACCACGGCGCCATTCCAGGCCATGCTGTTGGACAGTGAAAAGTTCCGCAGCGGCGAGTTCAACACTGGTTATGTTGCCAAGCTGCTGGAAGGTACCGACTCCATCCCTACGGATGACTAAACCCGGCTCCTTCTAGCGAGAGAGTGCAGGTTCCGCTTTGTGTCGGCCTGCACTCTTTTGCATTTTAAGTCTCTAAAATTACATCTCTATGTCACGCCTAGTCCCAGGCTTTGCTTAGACCCAAACCTGTGGGGAAGGAAAAACAATGCTGGTTATCGCCGCCATGCTGGTCGGCGCCATCGTCCCGGCGCAAACGGCCATTAATACGCGTCTGCGCGAGTCCGTGGGCTCGCCCATCGCCGCCGGGTTCTTCTCCTTCATTATCGGCTTTGCCGTCTCCGCCATCCTCGCGCTCATTGTCACCGGTGATGCGATACCGGACCTAGCGCTGGCGGCTGCGCAACCGTGGTGGGTGTGGCTCGGCGGCTTTATGGGCGTGGCCTTCATCGTGGGGAATATCCTGCTCTTCCCGCGCATCGGCAGCGTAGAGACCGTCATTCTTCCCATCTTGGGCCAGGTAACGATGGGCCTAATTTATGACCTGACCGGCCTCTTTGAATCGCCGTTGGTGCCGGTCGGCCCGCTGCGCGTCCTCGGCGCGCTTATCGTTGTAGGCGGCATCGCCTTGGTATTAGAAATAGGCCGGGGTGCCGTCACCACGCGCGCGCAAGCCACCGGGATCTCGCTGTGGCTGTGGCGTGTCTTCGGTGTGCTCATCGGCATGGGCTCCGCCACCCAAACCGCCGTCAACGGTTACCTGGGAGGTGCGTTGCATAGCCCCATGCCCGCCAGCGTCATTTCCCTGGGCGTTGGAGTGATTCTATTGGCCCTGCTCACCCTGGGGTGGAAGGCTCCCCGTCGTGCCCTTTTGAGCGGTATCGCACCCGGGCCTTGGTGGATGTGGCTCGGCGGTGTGCTCGGCGCGCTCTTTGTGGTGGGAGGCGCGACGCTGTCGCCCATGATCGGCACCGGCACGACGGTTATCGGCTCGCTAGTGGGCTCAATCATTTGCGGCCAGGTCATTGAGTCGTTGGGCTGGGGCAATGCCGAGCGCGGCCTGCCGCCGGTACACCGCATCATTGGCTTGGTCTTGGTCATCATCGGTGTGATTATGGTGCGCGCCCTATAGGGAGGTGCTGCGCTTGCCGATGCCCCAATTTTCCCAGCCCAGCTTCCTCGCTCGAGCAGCGTATGGGGGCTGGGTTTATTGCCGCCAGCGCTCCAAGGTGAGCTTGGGGCTTAGCGCGCGGGAGACGCACGGGGCGAAGGCCCCATCGGCATACATTTGCGCGTCATAGACGGAATCGCGGTGATCTGGTTCGCCGTCGACCACGCGCATGATGCAGGTGCTGCACGTGCCTTCCAGGCAGCGCGATTTTACGGGTAGATCGAGTTCCTCAAGGACCTCTAGGACCGTCTTATTCTCTGGGATTTCTACTGTCTCGCCGCAAAATTCTACTTCGAACGGGCCGTCGCCGGCTCCGGCGTTTTTCTCACCGGACAGTGCTTTTAGATCGGGGTGGAAGTTCTCCCAGTGAAAAGCGTGCTCGGGTAAATACTCGAGCGCGACTTCTTTCGCGGAATCCATGAAACCTTGCGGGCCGCAGACATAAAAGGCCGTCTCCTTCGGCGCTTGGCCCAGCAGATGCCGGTAGATATCTGCCTGCTTTTCGCGTGATCGGCCAAAGACCTCAATGAGCTTATCGCCGCAGGTTTCGCGCAATTGCTCGAGCAGCACCGCATGGTGTTCATCGCGTGCGAAAAAGAGCACGATATACGGCTTGTTCTCGCGCTCGAGGGATTGGGCCATCGAGAGCATGGGGGTAATGCCCACGCCGGCGCCAACCAAGACGTAGTAGCCGGCGTGTGCCACGAGCTCGAAGTTATTAAATGCCTGCGAGATTTCAAAGCTATCTCCGCAGCGCAGTTTGAGCATCGCAATCGATCCACCCGTGGAGTTTTCCTCCCGCTTTACCGCGACGCCGTACGTTGGCCGTTTTTGTTGGCCAGCGGCAGGAGTAGAGGAATCGGTCAGCTCAAAAACCGAGTATTGCCGGGTAAGCATCTCGCCATTTGCTCCCGGGAGGGTGATATCGACGTGGCAACCGGGGGAGTATTCAGCAAGCGGAGCATCACCGTCCAGCGAAAATTCGATGACCGCAAGGTCATCGGCTACGGCGGTGACGTTTTGCACCGTGGCGGTGGTGGAGGGGGCATCGGCAAGCTGGGGTGCAGGTTGGGAAGGAGAACTAGGCATAGGGGTGAATAGACCTCGCTTTCGTGGCTGTGGTTCATTGCCAATTCACTGTATGTAATGCACGTCATGGTACAGCCTAAAGGGAGATACAGGTTACAAAAGCGTTCGCATAGCGGACACGTGTGCGCTTAGTACACCTATATGGGGTGAGCAGGCAAAAGGTTTGCAAAATCTGCCAAGGTTGCCATTTTTGCTATTTGCGCAGGAGAGGATAGGTGCTGTGAAGGCGGGTGTAGCGGCGGTTCTGACGCCCGGTAATTTCCTGGAAAATTGGATACAAAATTCATTGCAGTGGAGGGCAATGTCTCTATAGGCTTACGGACACAGCTAGATGGTGAACTAGACCACATAATCAGGAAATGTGTGTGGTGTAGCACCAAGATTGGAAAGGTTGTTCACTCCTCATGACTGCTCCTACCGAAACTCGGACGGAACCAAAGGTTCTGCCCATGTCCGATAATCCCTATGAGGATTTCCGCTACTTCTACCGCGATGGCATGGATCTCCGCCCATCGCCGAAGCGCCGCGTGGACAAGCCCGGCTGGTCCACCTTGCGCCACAATATCTTTGACCACTGGCACACCGTCCACGATGAGTGGGAAGGTTACGACACCCCGCAAACGCGTTTGCTCGATGATCACATGTGGCAAACCGATGAGCAGGGTGCCGCTTTGGCGGAGTCCTTCCGCCGCGATGGCGCAAAGGAATCGCGCGCCAAATTTGAGCAGGCGCTGAATGAAGGAATCGAGACCGTTGAGGATCCATCACCGGAATTGGTGGCCTTCTTCGAACAGGTCGATAATATCCCAGACTGGATCGACCTCGAAGCCGCTGAGCGCGGGCGCGTAGCCTATTACAACGCCACCCCGAGCGCGGACCTTCTCACCTTCAACTTTGGCTACTGGGCCACCACCATGGAAGACCGTACCTCTGCGGCAACGGGTGAGACCGGGATGTTCGAGTTTAAGGCGATGCAACGTGCACTGGAGACCTCCAAGTTCTTCGTGGACTTGGGTAAACAGGACGTCTTCGACCGCTTTGGGGAAGGCCGCAAGTCCGCAGTCCACGTCCGCCTTCTGCATGCCCAGGCAAACCGCGGTTTGGAAAAGCTTTGGGGCAAGGAGCACTATAACGAATTTGGCCGCCCCATCGGTTCTAGCTTCTTGGTCTCCGGCGAAGGTTGGTTCGCGCTCATGCCGCTGGCCATCGACGAGCTTTTCGGACGCCCCCACTCCGGCCAGGACTGGGACGACGTCGCGCAGTACTGGGCATATGTGCTGTACATGATGGGCGGGGAAGAGCGCATCATCCCCAAGACCGGCGATGAGATGCGTAAGATGACTGACTTCATCTACGCAAACGGCGGGCGTTCTTCGACGTACCACCAGCGGGTGGCTACGGCACTGATGTCCATCGTGGAACAGATGAATCCGGACCTGCCACTAGAAATGTTGGGCTCGCTGGCCACGCTGGTGGGAGAAGAGGACACCAAGTTCATGGTGGAAGGAACTCGCTGGGCCGATATGGACTTTTCCCAGGCGGCCAAAGACTTCGAAGCCAAGGCGCGCGCGGAGGCAAAGGAAGCCCGCGAAGCCGATGAAAAACCCGGTGCGGAGGAATACAAGAAGCACAACGCCGCGCAAGGTCGCCCGCTGTGGATCAATGCGTTGGAAGAAGTGCAAGAGCACATCAATAACCATGAGCCAGACGTCAAGGCGGAGTGGACTCTGCACGATGACTCCAAGGAAGCCCGCCGGAACTAGCCTCTGCGCTTGCTGCTAGTTACCAAGGCCTAATAATAAGAAAGGGAATAAAACACAATGACTGCTCCCACAGATACTTCTGACGTTGCCAACACGTCGCAGGCGGAACCGAAGGTTCTGCCCATGTCCGATAATCCCTATGAGGATTTCCGCTACTTCTACCGCGATGGCATGGACCTGCGCCCGGCGCCGAAGCGTCGCACCGCGACGCCAGGCTGGTCGGAGCTTCGGCACAATGTCTTTGACTCCTGGCACACGGTAGAAGATGAGTGGGCAGGCTACCACAGCCTGCAAACCAAGCTTCTCGATGACCACATGTGGCAGACCGACGAGACCGGCGAAAAGCTGGCGGAGGCCTTCCGCCGCGACGGTGCCAAGGAATCGCGCGCCAAGTTTGAGCAGGCGCTCAACCACGGCATCGAGACGGTAGAGGACCCGGCCCCGGAACTGGTGGACTTCTTTAAAGAGGTAGACCGCATTCCGGAGTGGCTGGATCTCGAGGCCGCAGAGCGCGGCCGCGTGGCCTACTACAACGTCACACGCACCTCAGAGGTTCTGGCTATTGCCTTCGCGTACTGGGCCACCACGATGGAGGACCGCACGTCGGCGGCCACGGGTGAGACCGGGATGTTCGAGTTCAAGGCCATGCAGCGCTCTATTGAAACTGCGCAATTCTTCACGGACTTGGGCAAGAAGGACGTCTTTGACCGCTTCGGTGAAGGCCGCAAGGCTGCCGTGCGCGTGCGCCTGCTGCATTCCCAGGCCAATCGCGGTTTGGAGAAGATGTGGGGCAAGGAGCACTACAACGAATTCGGCCGGCCAATCGGCTCCAGCTTCCTGGTCTCCGGTGAGGGATGGTTCGGGATGATGCCGTTGGCCATCGACGAGCGCTTTGGCCGCCCGCACTCCGGCCAAGACTGGGATGATGTGGCCCAGTACTGGGGATATATCCTTTATATGATGGGTGCTGAAGAGCGTCTCATCCCCAAGACCGGCGATGAAATGCGCAAGATGACCGATTTCATCTATGCCAATGGCGGATATTCCTCCACTTACCACGAGCGCGTGGCCACCGCCTTGATGAGCATCCTAGAAACCATCCACCCGCTGGTCCCCAAGATGGCGCTCGGTGCGCTGACCACCATTTGCGGCGTGGAAGATACCAAGTTCATGGTCAAGGGCACGCGCTGGGAAAAGGTGAACTACAAGCCGTGGGCCATCCTGTATCGGGGTGCCGCGCGGGCAGAAGCCAAGGCTGCCCGCCTGCGGGACAAGCTGCCGGGTGCGCAAAAAGCAAAGATTAAGCGCGCTAATAAGAATAAGCCGCCATGGTCCGATGTCACCGCGGTGATTAAGGCGCACATCGCGAAAAACGAGCCAGAGACCAAGTCCGATTACACGCTGCACGATGACTCTAAAGAAGCTCGCAGCTAACCCATCTCCACAACATTCTCAGAGGAGAACACCATGACCACCAATATGTCCCTAGGCACCGTAGGCGAGTGGCCTGCCGGTCGCGGCGATAAGGAAGAATTCATCGCCTCCTTTGGCAAAGAGCGCGCTGACCGCTACCACGAGGCTTTCTGGAAGATGGACCCAGTAGCCGATGCGCTATTTACCAGCGGCCACACCGTCAAGGAAATCATGCCTAACCTGCGCGATGCCCTCGCGCGCGGTACAGCCAACGACGAGACTTTCCCAGAGGTTGCTGCCCTCATCGAGGACATGACCAAGGCCCTCGACGGCATCGATGCAGAGAAGTTGGAGCGCGGGCGCCGCGTCTACTTGTCCATTCCGCCGCTCAGCCACGGCCTGGCGCTGGGCCCGGGCTCGCTGGTCCACACCTATTCCACCCCGCCGATCGCGGACCTGCTGGTCAACACCGGTGAGCTTACCGATGGTGCCGTCAAGCGCCTTGCCTACACCACCAACTGGACCTATTCGCTCTACCTGCCGGATGCGCTGCAGCCCGGCGGCGAAGGCTTCATCCATACCGGTATGGTGCGCGCCATCCACGCCCACGTGCGGCGCGTGCACACCCGCAAGGAGCTGGACTACTCCCACTACGGCGCGCCGATCAGCGAGTTCGATATGCTGCGCACCTGGT
The DNA here is from genome assembly GCF_030227225.1 of Corynebacterium rhinophilum. Classification (GTDB taxonomy): domain Bacteria; phylum Actinomycetota; class Actinomycetes; order Mycobacteriales; family Mycobacteriaceae; genus Corynebacterium; species Corynebacterium rhinophilum. The sequence goes on along the minus strand of NZ_JASPHQ010000004.1, from coordinate 3,022 downwards.
TCGATTTCACCTACATTCCGTACGCCGGCCTGCGCAACATGGGCTGGAAGCTCACGGCAGAGGAAGAGAAGGACGCGTTCTACCTGTGGAAGATTGCCGGGCGCATGCTGGGGATTTCTACGGACCTTTTCGAAGGCGAAGATGGGGTAGAGGCTTCCCAGGAGACCATGGACGCCATCCATACCGTCGACGGCGAGATCAATGAATCGGCCCGCAAGCTTGTCGATGCCCTCATGGACGGCTTCGTCGTCAACGCCAAGGAGCTCACGGGCATGCCCGATGACACCCTAGCGGACTGGACCGCCGCGCACGTGCGCATCATTCACGGCGATGAGGTCGCCGATGCCTGCGGCGTGGCCGACTCCGTCATGCGTCCCATCCTGCAAATGGAGGCGCCACTGGTGCAGGAGCGCTTTGACCTCCTCCGCCAAGACTCGGAGGCGCTCGAGGCGGAAATTCAGAAGAACGAGGAGGCGGTGCGCCAGATGCTCACTCGCGATGCCACCTATATGAAGCAGGATGAGGGCATCAAGATGAAGGATGGCTCGGTCGTCGCGGCCTCCTAAAACAAATTACCCACTTTCATGGGTGACACGTCACTAGAACTTTAAGTACTCTTGTGGCAGGCGCATACAGATTGTGTTCGCCGCCACATTAATTCCAAGAATCCATTTAGAAAGGGATCCAATAATGTCCAAGGATTTTGCGGTAACTAACCCCGCTACCAATGAAGTAGTAGAAAAATTCGACACCTTTAGCGATGAGCAGATCCAAGAGGTTCTGGCTAAGTCCAACGAGGCTTTCCAGACCTGGCGCGAGACCCCAATTGAGGAGCGCGCCAAGATTGTGTCCCGCGCAGCGGAACTGCTCAAGGAGCGCAAGGGCGAGCTGGCCAAGATTGCCGCACAGGAGATGGGTAAGTCCACCCCAGAAGGCGAGTGGGAAATTAACTTTTCCGGCGACATCCTGCAGTTCTACGCAGACAACGCCCCAGAGCACAACAAGGACCAGCCGGTTGACGTGCCAGGCGGCAAGGCCACCCTCCGCCGCCTGCCCATTGGTACCCTGCTGGGCATCATGCCGTGGAACTACCCCTTCTACCAGGTCGCCCGCTTCGCTGGTCCGAACCTGATGAACGGCAACTGCATCATCTTGAAGCACGCCGAAATTACCCCGAAGTCCGCTGCAGCCATCGAGGAGATCTTCCGCGAGGCTGGCCTGCCAGAGGGCGTGTACATCAACGTATACGCCGACCACAAGCAGATTGAAGAGATCATCGGAGACAAGCGCGTTCAGGGCGTATCCCTGACCGGTTCCGAGCGCGCCGGTGCCGCCGTGGCCGAGATCGCCGGCCGCAACCTGAAGAAGGTTGTGCTGGAGCTTGGCAGCACCGACCCCTACATCATCCTGGATGCAGCCGATGTCACCAAGGCTGCCGAGGAAGCTTGGGTCAAGCGCATCGAGAACGTTGGCCAGGCTTGCACCTCCAACAAGCGCATCATCGTCATGGAAGACATCTACGACGAGTTCGTCGATGAAATGGTCCGCATTGCTGAGGGTATGAAGCAGGCTGACCCAACCCAGCCGGGCGAGAACCAGTACTACCCAATGTCCTCCCGCGAAGCCGCAGAGAACTTGGACAAGCAGGTCAAGACCGCTGTGGACAACGGCGCTAAGGTTCGCACTGGCGGCAACCTGCACGAGACCGCTGCGTACTACGAGCCGACCGTGCTTACCGATGTCCCCGTTGGTTCCGACTCCTACTACGAAGAGTTCTTCGGCCCAGTAGCAGAGATCTACAAGGTTTCCTCCGAGAAGGAAGCCGTAGAGCTGGCCAACAACTCCAACTACGGCCTGGGCGGTGCCGTCTTCTCCGATGACACCGAGCGCGCCACCAAGGTTGCTGACCAGATCGAGACCGGCATGATTCACGTCAACTTGGGCCAGTACTTCTCCCCAGTACTGCCATTCGGTGGCGTTAAGAACTCCGGCTTCGGCCGCGAGCTCTCCGTCTTTGCACTGGACGAGTTCGTGAACAAGCAGTACCTCTACATCAACGACTAATTACTCGTTGACGCTCACTCAGCGCTCCCTGAGCCTGCGGCGAGTGCATAGAGTGCAGTAGGGAAGGGGCCTAGCCTTGATGGGCTAGGCCCCTTTTCCTGTCCCCGTTGTGCTTAACCCGCATCTTCCGCAACCCTCTGAACTCAAGCTGTGTGGCGCATGCGAAAAATCCCGCTCAGCGCGATGCTGGGCGGGATGTACTGTGCTCCTCCAACCGGGTTCGAACAAGTTACAGTGATAAGCCAACAAGAGGTGGTGAGGCGTCGTGTCGACTAGTGCAGGAATTACTACCGATGCTCCCGTTGGTCGGGTGCTGACGATTTTGTCTGATATTGATAGGGTGCGTGAACTCGCTTATGACAATGATCGGGACTGCTACCGATTCGTTATGGATGGCGGGGCTTCGGCTACGTTGTCCGAAGAACTAAAAATCTTCGACGATGAAATCGAGACTTGTTTCGCCATTTATGAGTCAGAGGATTTAAGTGCACAGCGTTTTTTGTTTGATGTTCTTTCTAGCTTGTTGAACTTTCGGGTAACCATGTTCGCACCTGATTCTGATGAAGTGGTGGCGGAGTCAAACGGCTACTAACGAAAAGCCTCCGCTAATCTAATCTGAATCTTTTGGGATTGCCCGCAAATCGTGGACACGTAGTGGAGCTACCGGTCAAGTCCGTTTGAGTGGTGTTTCTACCTTTCGATAGAGCATGCAGTGTGATGGTGTCAGGGGCCAGCACGTGCTCGGTGCTTTAACTGGTTCATGCGACCTCCTTGGTGGTGTCAGCGTCTATGACGTTGGCGGTAATCAATGCTTTGGTCTGTTCCAGGCTGGTTAGTGACATGTAGCGGTTTTGCTGGATCCAGTCATCGTGTTGTTCTGCTAGGACAGCACCAACAAGGCGCACGACAGCGTCACGATTGGGGAAGATGCCTACAACATCCGTACGCCTGCGGATTT
>NZ_JASPHQ010000049.1 GCF_030227225.1 Corynebacterium rhinophilum | reverse complement strand
GCACGTGCTGGCCCCTGACACCATCACACTGCATGCTCTATCGAAAGGTAGAAACACCACTCAAACGGACTTGACCCTGCAGAGTTCGCTGTTTCGGTTCGAACCGTTCAACGAGCGTTATCGAGGACTGGAATCGTTTTACCCACAGGGCGTAAAAAGGGTGACAGACCGTAAGCAATATACGGTTCCCCTGCCGTTAGGCAGTTAAGAAAAACCTTCCTTAACAAGATTGGGTTGGATGGACTATGTCCCGGTGCCACTAAGAGTGCCAATAGTGTGAACGTTTTGAGCGCGCTCTGTTGCTCATATTGATACCCGAATGCTCCGGTGCATTGCCTGACATAAGCGCTCTGCTATCTGGTCACCAGTGTTCATTCCCCTGACCACGATCTATGGTGCGCTGGCACCCCCCAGTTCTATGGCACAACTGCGATATCCCGATTGCTGAGAGGTTATGTCTAAAAGATGGTGGGTGCGGCGAATCGCCGCACCCACCATCTTGCACTCATGGCATGTGGTGCTGTTTGCGTAGGTAAAGGAAAGATTTGAAAATCTTCTATCTAGTCGGACTATACGCGGGGATTAATCGCTCTTTTTATGTGTTTCCTTCGCTTTTCGTATTTTTACCAGTTGGTAAATAATCGCACCAGGGATAGCTAAGGCAGCAGCCCAGCCTAAGAAAATAAAAATGATGGATCCCATATCGACCTACCTGTGTATTGTTGCGCAGGTTTTGTTAGACCAAACGCCGTTAACCTTCACCCTTGAACATACTTTCGAGTTGTTCCTCAGGAGTTTTTTAACAGGGAAGTTGACCCAAGCGGAAAACACCGAGCAGGGAGGGGTGGCTGTTCGGACTCGGTGGCGACCATAGTTCTCTGTATAAGAAGTCTCTAGTGTGATACCGCATATGTTTTGGCCTTGAAGAGAGGCTCCAGGCATGTAGCTGGCATTGATTCTATCAACATAGAGCCCATACCCTTCTACGTCTTGTGCTACAAAGGCGCCGCTAGCCCCAGGGGCAATCTCCACCGTGTGCGCGGATCGTGTAGAGGTAGTTGGGAACTCAGCAGGCGTTTCGGTGTGGATGATCTGACTTCCAGGTGACGTTTCCTTGGGTGCTAAATCTTGTGCGATTGCAGAGGGGGTCGCAATTGATGTAGTCAGCAGGAGTGTTAAAGATGCCAGTAATGGGAGAGGTGAACGCTTTTTGGTCAAGGTCTTACCTTTCGAGAGAGGATATATTTCCAATATGTAAATGTTAAAATGCTAATTAGAGATTTGCAATAGTTGTCTATGTGATCACCTTTTATGGCCTCGCTGCGGGTTGAGCTAAGCAGTGATCTAGGATTCGAAATCCTAGGTACCTTAGCAATGGCAGTGTTATGCCTGATTGCTCTTTGGATTATTGAAAGTGCAGGTGAGCGTGTCAAGTTGTTTGTGTGTGGGGCTAGGTTTATAGGTATTTGTCGAAGCGGTCGGGAAAGGCTACGGCCATT
>NZ_JASPHQ010000048.1 GCF_030227225.1 Corynebacterium rhinophilum | reverse complement strand
AACCCAATTACCTGTCGCCAAGAGGTCTTCCGGTGGTGCATGCGCTACAACACCCGCCGGCGGCACTCCTGGTGCAACCTTGTGGCTCCTGATGTCTTTGAAACCAAGACTTCGGCTATACTGACCACAGCAGCATAGCTAACCCCCGACGTGTCCACTGTCCGGGGGTCAGGCCCAATCGCCCCAGCAGAGCTTCCCGCATACAACTTTCCATTACGCACGGCGTCAGCAAGAAGCTGATCTGCCCCGGTAGATTTCAGCGCGTGAAGCAAGCGGAATGTTTCACCACTCGCAACATAAACGCAATCAGCTTGCTCAAGCTCATGGCGAAAAACACTCAGCGGTGTCTCTGAAATAGTAAGAGACACCAGCGTATCCGCCACTTCACTAACCTCTTTTAACTCCTCCTGGGCAAATGGAGCCTGTCGCATTTCCACCGCCGCGTCATCTATATAGAGAATTCTTCCAGTCAAATACATGGCGAGATCAGGATGCAGGTAAGAGAAAAGAAGTAACTTCATACAACTCAGCCTACGGCCTAGCGTTTGTAGATCGAGGATACTTGGCTGTGCTCATCTTATACTGCTCAGTGAGCAAGCTCGTAAAAAGAAAGGTGAAATCCGTTGTCGTCAGACGTTCGGCGTTCAAAGAACAGTATAAAGTGGGCATTATTTTTACTAGCGTTCCATCTTGCTGCCGTAACGCTGGATCGTTTTTCGTCGAGGCGACAGGCACGAAATGGGGTGGAAGGCGATAACGAAACTGTCGAAAGCGCCCAAAGTAACACGCAACTGAAAGGGAGTGTTCGGTGGTATTTGGGAATTAATCGCACCATCTGTTTTCTTGTACTTGTAACTACCATTACAGCATGGATTTCCGTGTTGTGTTGTCACAATGAAGAATTCCTGCCATTGGCCGTATTTTCTCTAATTAATGTTTTTATTTTCGGGTATCGAAGCATATGGATGAGCAGTGTAAACAAGCGTGGGTACCAAGTAACTAATGACCCGGATGCCTATTCCCTAGAAAGAACAACCTCTTTGGCTTGGATGCTTTTGATCTTCTTTGTAACAGCTCGCTCTATGGGAATTGACTTGGCGCCGAAAGCGGTGACGGAGACGATTACTACACTAATCCTCCTGACTCCGATCTTTAGTATCTCTGGATCAAGCTGGGGAAAACTAAAAGCAATAAAGCTTAACGGCGACAAAATCGCCTGGCCTTGCCTACCGGGAGGACCCAAATAAAGAAGAAGCGAATGTCATATATTCATGGACCCCATACGCGTATCTACGATCCGCACAAGCGAGACTTTCTCTTCAGCCATAACTGCTAACGTAGTTGCTGAGTTTATCCGCATAATACAGCGAAGCCTGCCTTAACAGTAGATTCATTAGCGATTCTTGTCAGTGACAAGGACTGGGGAGGTTGCGTCCACTAGTGTGGTGTATCTGTAACTGACGGTGGGCCCCTTATGAATGAGGCCGGCGACCACCGTAGTAC
>NZ_JASPHQ010000047.1 GCF_030227225.1 Corynebacterium rhinophilum | reverse complement strand
TGACTTTTTGGACTCGGAGTCCAGTTAGTTTTTTGACGCGGAGTCCAGGAAGTTTATGGACAGGATGTCTAACGACTTTTTGGACTCTGGCTTCTTGACAATGTGGGGATGGCAATTCCCATTACTCTCCGCAAGAAGATAGCGGATTTCGACCCCATCCGTGAGGGCATCACGGTCCAGCAGTTCTGCAAGAACATCGGCGTATCGAAGCAGACGTACTACAACATCAAAGCACGTATCGCCGAACGCGGGCGGGCTGGCATCGTGCCCGACAGCACGGCACCGCTGAACCCGCGACGGGTCTACGATGACAAGATTCGACAACAGGTCCTGCAAGCTCGCGGTACGTTAAGAGCCCGCGGCCAAGACTGCGGCCCATGGTCAATCTTCTACTTCTTCCTCGACGAACTCGGCTACGACCAACCACCGTCACGAGCTTTAATCGCACAATGGTTGCACGAGGCTGGCGTCGCTGACATCAATGCACGTAAACGACCGCGTAAGTCCTACAGGCACTTTGCCAGGGGCGAAGTCAATGAACTGTGGCAGATCGATGCGTTTGCCTACAGACTCTTCGATGTGCCTCACACGCAAGTGACTATCTACCAAGTCGTCGACGATGCCAGCCGCTTCGACGTCGGCTCCCAAGCTTTTGGAACTCCAGAAAACGGCACCGATGCCCGCATCACGCTAAGTGGAGCCATTGATGCTTACGGACTTTTCCAAGAAGTCCTCTCTGACAACGGTGATGCCTTTGCCACCTATCATCGCGGCCGGCTGTCGCAAACCGAACGCTGGCTCGCCAGCCTGGGAGTTCAATCAAGTGCGGGCTTTGCTCCCACGACGCAAGGCAAAGACGAGCGATCGCACCAAACCATGACCAGGTTTTTGGATGCTCGTACCCCGACGACGCTGGCGCAGGTCCAACAGCTGATTGTCGACTACCGCAACTTCTACAACACACGCCGTCGCCACCAAGGACTTCTCAGGGGCAAGATGCACATCACCCCAGCGAAAGCCTGGGAGATTATCTCGCATGCCCAGCCACCGACGCAGCCGATTGACCCAGATGTTTTATGGACAAAAATCGCGAAACAATATCACCGGATTCACTCCGACAACCAGGCAGATGCCTTAGCAGCCGACACAGTGGTCGCGACAGATAATTCCCTGCCTGAAGTTGCAGCTTCAGACAGGGCACCAAGTAACGACACTCAGGCGATCCAGCAAGATACACCCCATGCCGATTCCTCAACCGTAATGCCAAGCTCTACCGGTGTAAATGCACTCTGGCCTATCCCGGACAAGCTGTGGATCAACAAAAGCGGGGTGGTACGCGTTATGGGACACGGCTTCTACGTCGGGCTGCGCTTCAAAAATCGAGCCATCTACAGCAGCGTAGCCGATGACTATGTGGAATTTTTTACTGATCACGACGGTGAGAAACTGTTTTCATTTCCGCTACCGATCCAACTGAATCAGCGTCCACCCGGCGGTCAAATCAACATAAACCACGTTGTCGGCATGTGGCACCGACAACCCCCAGAGCTAAAACCCAACCTCTCTGGGCCACGGCCAA
>NZ_JASPHQ010000046.1 GCF_030227225.1 Corynebacterium rhinophilum | reverse complement strand
CGTCTCGCCATAGTAGTCATTCTGGTTCATCTCCTTATGCGGGTTGGGTTCCCACACACAAACCATCAGACACTCTCAGCTGAAAACGTTAACGGCCCCTCACAAGAGGCGAACTCATCCATACTCGCAGGTGGAATGATGTTGTCGAGGCAGAAATCGCCACGTTTGAGTGGGTGTCATGGTGGAACGAGGTAAGGCTCCACCAAAGCCTGGGATACCGAACCCCGGCCGAGGTGGAAACCGAATTGTGGAAGAAGAACCCGCCGCAAGTAATAATAGAAATCAAGGCAAATGCCTAGGAACAAAACACGAGGCACTTCACTTTTATAGAAAAAGAGACAATACATAATTAGACTTAGCATTGGTACTCATTGTGTCTAGAAACGAGAGGGTGGAGCTTTGTTCAGTAAAATAGCTAGGATGTCCGCGTCATGCTCCTGCTTGGCATTAGCTATTGCGTTGACTCCTTCGGTGGCGGAGGCATCTACGGTTCCCGCTTCGGTAGAACAATCCGGTGAGAGCGGTGTTTATACACGAGTTGAAAAGCTAGAAGGCGATAGTAGTGCTCCCGCCGCTCAACCGTACGCTGCAACTCCAGACTATGGACCGTGCGTACTCGAGCCTACAGAAGTTCATGTACGAACTAAGACCGGCGATGGTGATGCAAGGATCATCGGTTTTAAGCCGGTGACTAAGTGTAGTCGTCCGGTAACTTCTATCAAACACGAGAGTAAACTTAAGTACCAGTATTGGATGGTATGGAAAGACGCACCATTAAAGTCTGGCGTTCCTACGCGTTCTTACAATCAGGGACAATCCAAACTCGAACAGAAAAACATTGAGTTTCGTTGCAATGGCTTAGTGGATACGAACTTTATTGGCACGACTACGGGAACTATCGTAGACGGTGATAAAACTTACACTGCGACTGTTGACACTGAACCGTTTAGAGAAGCATGCAAGGTTTAACAGGTAGAACTTCAGATAACAGTAACCAAGCTAAAATTTTTGTGCTCTTTGCGCGTATGGAAGCTACGTATGACGAAGAATTTGTCGGAGTAGCTTTAACCAGAGAGCAGGAGCGCGCCATGGGCGAGCATGTTGATTCTTCAGATATGACCTGTTGGGCTGAAGAAGTTCCCCTTCAGGGCTGGAGAGGGAAACTAAACAAGTGCCATTTCCCGAACCTCGTTTATCTCGTTTTTAGAGAAGGATATGCGCAAAATTCCTCCGCGCGCCACCAGGAAATTAGCCCAGATATATTGGCTGCTTTTGCTACGCGTGAAGCAGCTCAAGCTGATGTCGTTTCTCGGCAGAAAAAGGAACCTACATTCTTGCCGAGTGAGTTTCATATATGGGAGGTCGAATTCGGGTCCTTGCTCGAAAAATTCCGTAACCAAGGTCCAGAAATCCCCATGTACTGAGCAGTCCATCTCATCGGCTTTAGATTCTGTTTCAAGGAAGGAACGCAAGCATCTAGACCGATGTCAAGTGGCCGTAGCTCAAATGTGTATCATCTTCGTTCGCAAGCCAGCGTTAACTGGTGGGGTCGACAATTCGTTAATCAAGCCGGCGATCCTAGGATTTCCATCAGCTTCTCGCTGACTTCGTTAATCCTCGCTGGGGTATGGCCTCTCTTCAGTGACACCGTAGTCATTATCGGACCTGGCCCCTGTTTGGTGGACACCTGATATCCAGTCCAGTCGGGTTGGCAAGATTGGTAATCTGCCACTATGTCCAGGTACTGAGAACAGTTCAAACGCGATGCTGTGGCTCTCTATGAGAACTCTCGCTGAACTCAGCGTCAGCCGAGCTCGGTATCAACCGTGCCTCGCTTCATTCATGGGTCACCAAGTACGGCACCGGCAAACGTGCCCGCATAAAAGCATTGCAGGATAAAGCTCAAGTAGCGAATGAGTCGTGAGACGGATCCGCCAGTTAGAAAAAGAAAACGCGAAGCTGCGCGAAGAACGTGACATCCTGCGCAAGGCCGCCAAAAATTTTGCTTCAAGCAGGCTCACTGAAGATCTGGGGCCTGACCCCCATTTGGTGGACACCTGATATCCAGCCCAGTCGAGCTGGCAAGATTGGTAATCTACCACCATGTCCAG
>NZ_JASPHQ010000045.1 GCF_030227225.1 Corynebacterium rhinophilum | reverse complement strand
CAGCAGCAACGCCTATCCGGTAAAGATGATCGGACATCTTTTTACGATGATGTTGATCGCAAGATTCACCAGATCTGAAAAAGACTCCGACGAGGTCTATGGTGCCCCGCGGATTACCGCAGAACTAGGTGAGCGCTACCAGATTAGTGTGAATCGCAAGACTGTAGCCAAGCGGATGCGCCTGATGGGTATTGAAGGGATTTCACCGCGTGCTTTTGTGCCGGTGACAACGATTCAATCTAAGCGTAAATCTGCTCTTCCTGACCTGGTCAAGCGCATGTTTGATACTGGTGAGCTCAACCGGGTGTGGATGTCAGATATTACTTATCTGCGCACTGGTGAAGGCTGGTTGTACTTATGTGTGGTTCGCGATGGTCATTCCCGCAGGGTGCTGGGCTGGGCTATGGATAGCGTGCAAGATACTTCCCTGGTCGAACGAGCACTTCGGATGGCGCATACGCTGCGCGGTGACGTTCCTGACGGTCTCGTGTTTCACGCTGACCGCGGAACGCAATGTACCAGCGAGCAGCTCTGGGAGGTGTGCCGCAACCTAGGGGTTGCCCAGTCTGTGGGGCGTACCGGGGTGTGTTTCGATAACGCGATGGCTGAGTCGTTCTGGTCGACGCTGAAAACCGAGTTCTACGACCGGAAGCGCTGGGCAACCCGCGCTGCTGCGCGTCAGGCTGTGGCTTACTGGATTGAGGTGGTCTACAACCGTCGGCGCCGGCACTCCGCCCTCGGGATGGTCAGCCCTGTCGATTTCGAAAACCACATCACCCAAACCAGAAACGAAGAAAAAATCGCTGCCTAACAACTAGGTAGCTCCACTACGTGTCCACGATTTGCGGGCAACCCCAATCAGGTGTCCACCAAATGGGGTCAGGTCCCGTCGAGACATAGATATAGCCCACCCGCTGCCCACATGAACCGGAATCTTTACTCGCCGACATCACACTCACTACTTTCTGCAAATCTAAAGTCTAGATCCCACTATGCAAGTGTAAAACAATGGCCGAAGTGGCCCTATTTTACAGCAAACATTCTGCCCCAAACCGGCGTAACAATAGGGTGTACCTTGTTCTTCACAAGCCTGACTCATTAATTTCAAAACTATGATAATTAACATAGGCATTAATCTATGTATCCAGGTGTAAAGCGCGCTATCCTAAAAGTGCTGGAAACAGCGACATCATCTTTCCCCAAGGAGTATAAAATGCATAAAGTAGCGAAAGGCCTAGCGGCAGCTTTTATTGCTGTATCTATGTCGACAGCTCAAACACCAGCGATGGCAGTCCAAGCCCCACCATCACAAACGTTCACAGAAACACGTGCAGTAAGTCAAAATCCTGCCGAAACTCCCGCTTTCCTCGGCGGCGAGCTTCATGGACTCACAACTCAAACACTGTCAGTTGATGAATACGGTGAAGTTACCGCAACCATCAATAATGACACCGGAGAAGTGACTACTACTTACCCTGACGGTTCAGCCAAAACAATCACCGCAGAGGAAAGCGCACAAGCACTTCGAGCTCGTCTTAATGAAGCAAGCCCAGAACAGATCGCCGGCCTACAGGCTTCCATGGAAGAGCGCATCTCCAAAGAACAGGTATGCCCTTACGTTGTTGGCCTAGTCGGTGCAGGACATGCTGCATCTTGGGGCAAAGTACTAGCTCTAGCAGCTGTCAACCCCGCGATTGCTGGACTAGCATTTGCAGGTGAAACCGTATTCTGGACATGGGTATCTACCCACTGCTAAAAGGAGAACCTCATGCCACTGTGGATCATCGCAATTGTAGTTTTTGCTGGGGGCAGCATTGGCTATGCCCTTGGTCTAAAAAAGCGAATGGAAGATAATCCAAAGCTCCAAGGAAAAGGCCTTCGAGTTTTGTTTTCAAATAAGTAGAATATTACATTCGCTCCGGTTCGTCACTCATCCGAGTAGGCGAACCGGATTTTTATCAGACTTAACACGTCAAATAGGGGGGTGTTCCTATATAGTTTGTCAATCTCGCGGGTGGGGTGGACGGGGGCGGATCCCTAACTCGGGATTTTTAGGTGTGTTGTTTTTGCGCGCGACTGGTAGCCGACTGGGATTTTTCCCAGTCGGCTTGTTTCGTTGTTAGGGGTTAGGCTGCTGCGGCTTCCTTTGCTGGGGCGGGGTCGCGGTAATACTCGTGGTTGCGCATCATGGCGTAGAGGACGTTGATTCGTCTGCGGG
>NZ_JASPHQ010000044.1 GCF_030227225.1 Corynebacterium rhinophilum | reverse complement strand
TATTTCAACGCGGCTTAATGTAGGAACCAGCGTTGTGTACCGCATTGGTATTGAGCTTGGCTTGTGGCAGCGCAATCCGCATGGCCGTCGGGCTAGTGCCACGTCGCGTCGGTGCGAGTATTTGATGCTGCGTTCTGGTGCGATGGGCCGAAAAGACGCAGCAAAAGCCGTCGGTATTAATCCGCGCGAGGCTTTGGACATCGATAAAGGAGTAACCAAGCTCAATGGTGTCGGGCGTGTGCCGTTTGTTCCCGATGGGCCAGACACTGAGCTTTATAAAAGACTTATGCAGGTTTTGCCTTATGTTGACGCCCGTCAAGCAGTGCCCGTCGAAGTTATCCCACAGCACGCGATAGACAAACGCATTAGTCCTCGATATGTATCCGTCGAGGAACGTGAACTTATCGCCGACTTGAACCGTCAAGGCCTAGGCGTGCGTGCTATTGCCCGGCATTTGGGTCGCTCACCGGGAACAATAAGCAAGGAAATGACACGCAACCGTGACGAATTTGGGTTGTATCTGCCGCATGCAGCTCATCGGAAGTCCGTGCTGCGCAGATTCCGGCCTAAGCCACGCAAACTGGACACACATGCAGCATTGCGTGATGCGGTGTGGGCGATGTTGAAGAAGCGATATTCACCGGTGCAGATTTCCCGAAGGTTGCGTCTAAACTTCCCTGACGATGACACTATGAAGGTGTGTCCTGAAACTATCTATATGTCGTTGTTCTTCCAAGCTAAAGGCGAGTTGAAGAAAGAAATCGCCGCATGTCTGCGCCAAGGCCGTGCTGTGAGAAAGCCACGCAACCAGCGTATTGCCCGCCAACGATTTAGCGACCCCATGATGATAATTTCCGAACGACCAGCAACGGTTAACGACCGCGCTGTTCCAGGACATTGGGAAGGCGACCTCATTTTGGGCAAGGAAAACAAATCAGCTATCGGCACGCTTGTAGAACGCAGCACCAGATACGTCATGCTGCTGCATCTGCCCAACGGGCATGGTGCTGTAGAAGTGCGCAACGCGCTCGTCGAGACTATCCAACAGCTACCAGCACACCTGCGTGGTTCGCTGACGTGGGATCAAGGAAGTGAAATGGCCGGCCATAAATCATTCACCATTGCCACCGAATATCCGGTGTACTTCTGTGATCCAGGATCACCCTGGCAGCGAGGAAGTAACGAAAACACCAACGCACTTCTGCGCCAGTATTTCCCCAAAGGCACTGACCTATCCGTCCACACCAAAGAAGACCTCGAGTTCGTTTCCATGCAACTCAACGACAGACCACGCGCAACCCTAGGCTTCGCCAAACCAGCCGAAAAATGGCCGAACTGCTAAGCTATGCCACCGAAATCTAAAATCGTGTTTCCACGACCACTAGAATCCGCCCTCTAAATCTGAAAGCGCAAGCCCCTCGGAATCCTAGGCACCATTTGTAATAAGCTTGCCCTCGTTCCAGTGGCCCACACTTTCCAGGGGAAGAATGGGACACCAGATATTTTTCAAAGCTCTCTAATTCTCTTGTGCTGCAAGCAGCTGCTTTAATTGATTATCGATGTCGGTGAGCTTCCTGACTGTTACTACAGCAAACACGAGACCACCGACCAAAGCTATAATACTTAACAAATTATCACCTCTTCATGGTTACGCAGGCCCATGGGGACCATTGTTTCTTGGCTTCGACGTATACCCGACCACAAGTTTTCGATCCATCCTTCGCCTGAACTCCATTTAGATCATATTTGTGTTCATGAGGCATCGCGGCAGGAGTGCACCCATTAGGACCCGCAGGGATTACTTTTCGGTTACCGTTGGGTTCATCGTATGCGAGCTCATACTTTGTCCCGCAAACATTGTCGATTTTCCAATCGAAACTAGGATAATAAGACACATGGACTTTGCCAAGCTCTAGGCCGCTACCTTCGACTCCAATAGTAACTCGCGCACCAGCACCGCCAGGTGCCCAAGTGCCGCCTCCCGCAGACCGTGTAGACACACGCTCACCATTCGAGTCAGAGTCTCCAAAGGAGTCGTCAAATTGAACTTCCGCTTGATTTTTATTGGAATTCGATTGGGCGGAAGAATCTTCAGCTGTAGCGGCAGGAGCTGCAGTACAAACAAGGAAACCAACAGCGGCTACCGCAAGCTTATTAAACTTCTTCATAACTTCCTTTCGCGGAAATATAGATACTTAGTTAAAACCTACGACACGAGGACTCAATTTGAAGGTTATCAATCTAAGAGTGACTGCGCATCAGTTTTGCCAGAATTAACTTGCTTTGCGCAAATGTAAAATCCCCAAACGGGCCTGACCTCCGGAAAGTGGACACATCGGGGCTTGACTATGCTGCTTTAGTCAGTGTAGCTGAAGTCTTGGTTTCAAAGACATCAGGCGCTACGAGATTGCACCAGGAGTGCCGCCGGCGGGTGTTGTAGCGCATGCACCACC
>NZ_JASPHQ010000043.1 GCF_030227225.1 Corynebacterium rhinophilum | reverse complement strand
TGGACATGGTGGTAGATTACCAATCTTGCCAGCTCGACTGGGCTGGATATCAGGTGTCCACCAAATGGGGGTCAGGTCCTGGGCACTGGAAGACGTGTCTTAATGAAGTGCTCATACCTCGTATGAGCACTCTTTTCTGTTGTAGAAGTACCTCTAAAGGTTCCGCTCACTCAGTAGAAAAATGATGCAACCTTAGTAGCAGGGCCTTTTATCATAGTTGGGTTTATCTAACGTTCTACCTTTCAAATAGGAAAAGTTATCCACCTTGCTTAAGCGCAGACAAGAAATATTTCCCCCTCCACCAGATCTCATAGCACTTTTTAAAGGTAGGTTCACCTCACTCAAGATCTACCTCCCCGTTTTCTCCTGCGCATACTTACCCTCACGACGGTGGGGATGGTTTATCTACACCTGCTGGGTTTACAGGAATACAGGTGCGGTAAAGCTGTATTCCTGTAAAACCTTATTTGTTGTTGCGGACGTATTCTTCGAGGTAGTTGCTGACAATCTCGCGAATGGTCATGCCTTTTTGCGCGGCGATGACTTTGAGTTCTGCGTGAAGTTCGCGGTCAATTTCGACGGTCATCTTCTTGACGTAGTCGCGGCCGGTGGGTTGATGGAATGCACCTCGTACTGTTTTCTTCTCCGCGGTCGGGGCCGGCCTTGCGGATTTCTTTGAGGAGGTTCGCGGGCCTTGCTGGGCCCTGGCGCGTTCTTTGCTGGTGCTCATTTCATCATCTCCATGAGTTCGTCTGCGGCTTGTTCATAGCCGTGCATTTCTGGGCCTGGGCAGTAGCCGAAGGCTAGGTGCATGTCCTCGCGTAGCGGGATTTCGGTTTTAAAGTGGGGCATTTGTTCTGTATCAAGTGCTTCTCGTGCAGCATCAAGAGCACTGGTGCCCTTCCTAGCGAACGTCAGCAGGACTGCATGCGGTGTTCCGCTAACTGCGTCGCGCAGTTCCCACACACGAGAAAGGTCAGCTGCAGCAGAACGGGTCGGAAGAATGATGAAATCACTGACAGCGATTGCTGCTTCGATAGCGTTCTCGTCTCCTGGTGGCACATCAATAAACATGAACTCATCGTCCCCGACGAGTGCCGCCTGCCTATCAACACGCTTGGGAATAGACAATTCAACCCCAAACGGTAAAGGGTCGCCTCCATCTTCCGCGCGTTCAGACCATTCCAGAGCTGAACCCTGCCGGTCTAAGTCTGTGACAGTCACGGTCTTTCCTCGGTGGGCGAAAACCGTAGCGAGAAACATCGTTGTAGTGGTCTTGCCAACGCCACCCTTGGCGTTAATGGCAGTAATAATCATGGCTTCTCCTAGGTGGATACGTCATTACGTCTATTAGTTTACAGATTTCAGTAAATACTGTTTTACATCTATACAGGTCTACAGTTGTATAGTTTACTGTAAATACTAAAAGTGCTGGCAGATGAGTCTTTTGCTTCTTTTTATCGTCATGTTCTACAGACAGACCTGCGAGCTTGATGCGGCAAAACTCGTTTTCAATGCTCTTGTCTTCGAAGTCCGCTGCGATGTGTCCCCAGTGGTATCCCTCCAACTGGGACAGCATCGCAGTAACTGCCATCTTGAGTTAGAAGCCACGACTGCGACCAGTACGGGCACATAGAGCATCTAGGCGCTCGATGATGCCTTCTGACATCCGTATAGATACCACTCGGTCTGAACGGTGAGGTCCTTGAACCATAATCAGAAGGCCTTTCGCTCCTACCACAAACAATGATTGCATAAGTTCGGCCTCGACACGGAAGAGGCGACTTTTTACCATGGAGAACCTCTTCCTTATTACATATACTTAAAGTGAGCAGGAGCAAAAGTTCCCTAGCTCAACACTCAGGTACTCTATGCCTAATCACCGCCCATAGGAGATTCGAAATGCATACTTCTCACTCATGGCTGAAAAGAACCTGCACCAAACGCGCCATGATAGCCTGCGTGGCACTTAGCATGGTTGGAGGAAATACATACGCTACAGCAGCCGAGACAAATTCCCCCGATTTTACCGCTGCCGAAGTAAATTCAGAACCGACTTCTGCACAGGAAGCACAACTGGCTGATGACCTAGAAGTACTGTTTACGGAATATATTCCCCAAAAAGATGGTGTCTTCACCGTCAATGAACAAGCCGTAATAAGAGATGGTTACGCAGACAGCATGGGCGACTTTCATGCAGTGGCCCGAGCCTTCAACAGTCCCAACCCTGGACATCCTCAGGCAGGTTCAAAAACCCCAGTTATGGTACAAACTTACGATGCAAATTCATACGCAAAGTGCGTATTATGGAGTGCGCTAGGAATTCCAGCCACGGCTTTCACTAGCGGCACGTGGTCAGCCATCGTAACTGGTATTAAAGCCTTCAATTGGAAGCTGACCGCTTCCACCATCGTACGAGCTCTTGGCCCTGCATTCGTAAACGGTGCTGGAAAGGCCATCGGTGGTCCAGCGACGATCGCAGCCGCCTTGGCCGCTTCCGCAGGATTGTGTGCCTTTCAACAGTAATGGTTTCTAGAAAAAAGTATCTTGTTCGCCTGATTGGCACCAGCATTATTTTCTTTGCACTTGTTGCCGTTATCTTCGCTTTCTTTTTTTCAATGGGCCGAGGACACACGCTAAATTTTGATGACGCGATTCCTTGGCTTATCGGAACCCTAGTCTCTGGACTGCTGACTGTAATGTGGGTCAAAAGAAAAGCAAAGGACTTCCGAGAAAGAGAGAATCTCTGGGGACCATCGACGAAATAAAAGCACCTAATTTACCAGGATGGTAATGCTCAGATGTTGCGACGAGGGCCGAAACTTTAAAAAGTTTCGGCCCTCGTCGTCTGGGGTGTAGTCAAACGAGTCGAAGTTTAGATTTCAGGCCTCGACAGAGATTGCTAGTGGAATGTTTAATTGCTGCCGCGGACGTCGCGCAAGCGCGACGTCCTTGCCACGCTATTCCGGTACCACTACCAGCGTGCAAACTGGTGCAAGTATTTACAACGGAGACTTGGAACGCATTCAAATCGATGCCCACGGAACTGTAGGGACTGCAGGAGAATGTCACATTATTGTTGGATAGTTCTTCATATGTATATGAATGAATATAGTTTCATGTCCTAAAATCTACCCGCCTGAAGTCCCTCCCTATGAGGTTGTTTTGTTAGTCAAAGAATTTGTCCCGTAAGCGAGTTTCGTCGTGAGCGCCATAGGAATCTATATGGATGATTGTGTCAATCCGCCGGGCAAGCGCTTGTCGCCGCGATGCTGGCTCCCATAAATAGTAGCCCCGCGGAGATTCATTAGAAACCATCACAACGTGCGTGTACGCAGCAGCCTTGTTCGCGTAGCGAGCCGGAAGACTCATAGGCCACACATCGAGGATATTGAGTACAAGGCTTAATGGTCAAGTCCGTTTGAGTGGTGTTTCTACCTTTCGATAGAGCATGCAGTGTGATGGTGTCAGGGGCCAGCACGTGCT
>NZ_JASPHQ010000042.1 GCF_030227225.1 Corynebacterium rhinophilum | reverse complement strand
AACTCACAATGAACATCCTCTCCTACGGACACAAGATCCGTACTAATAGGGTGTCCACTAAACGAGGGTAACCTCAGCTCTCGTCAAGCTACAGTAGCGATTCTGTTTCATCTCCTTATGTGGATTAGGCACTCATGCACAACCCATCAGACCTTCTTTGACAAGGTTCTCGGTATAAAAGATGCTGACAAGTTGCGTTCTGACTAATGAATTAGTTTGTCGATTCTTTAGTGCCGTTGCCACAATATTCTTCCGTCTCCAAAGGGAGGAAATAGGAAAATGAGATGGGCTAAACAGGCTATGCCAATACCAAAAGAGTCCATTGCAAAAGCTGGAAATGCTAAAAATGCTGCACTAAAAGGACCCATACATGCGATGATTTTTGCATCTCGAGCAAGCTTTGGCTGTTTAGTAACTACTGATATGCGGAAGAGCGTGGATTCTATCTTTGGGGGGTCCTCAGGGAGAAATATTGAAGATGCAACGATATGACCCATTTCGTGAGTCCAGAAAGGAAGGAATGCGTAAAAAAAAGGATGCTTTTAGAGAAAAGGTGAGTACAGGAAGAAGGGATGTGTCTCTAAAAGCGATGGCAAATGTAGATGCCAGTAGGGCTATCCCCGCCAAGACAATTATCAAGGGGGACATCTGGCGGCATATGGCAACTGTTAATTCTCCAGCCAGCGATATTAACGCGTTGGCGTTTATATTTTTTCTATTCACGAGTGGAAGATTTTAAATTTTCCTTGTATCGCGTTAGTGCGCGAAAAATCAAGATGGTTATAAATGAGAAGATAAAAAGAGCCATGAAAATGATAAACAAATTCAACTGGCTATTGATTCCAAAGGTCGCGTCTAGATTGTTTCTTTCGTTTACCGAGGAAGAGAAGAAGACTGAATCGAACAAGCCGGTTGCTTTGAATTCTTCGGCGTCATTTGAGAACGCTAAATAGAGAATCGTTAAGACTGCCGCGCTGCCGGTCAAGCAAAATGCGATGATAAGACTGGCAAGCGCAGTGGAAAAGAATTTCATTATTGTTCCTTAATGGTCTGGAAGTGAATTTTTCTTTATTTCGATTATTCCGGCTGACGCTACGCTTAGAAGGAAAAGTAGCGTGGCGATTGCCCACCCCCAGGGGGGAAGGGAAAACACGGAAAGCCCTAAGACAAAGAATATTACAGATATAGCAGCGATGGCTATACCAGTTATAATTGCAAGAGGATTGTCTTTTTCGGAGGGAAGAATAATCCCTAAAGTTGTAGTTAGTGGAATAGTCCCAATACAGCCAATTACGCTAATTAGTCCCGTAGTGTTGTCCCCCCCAATGGCCCAAAATCCTATAAAGAAAACGAGTACAAACGGAATAGATATGCTTAACAAAGATAAGCAAAGGAAGAGGTAGACCTCAACGGGGCGTACCTTAAGAGATGGAAATTTGCGTAGCGGACTTGTTGATGAGTAGGCATAGATTCCTAGGAACGAAATTATTTCTCCGACTAGAATGGGGGGGATAGACTGAGAAATAATGAGAAGAATATAACCTCCCAGCGCGAATATTAGAGTAATCCAAGTTTCTTGCGCTCTTAAAAAACTAAGGAGGTAAGACTTAAAGAGGGTTTGGCGAATAGTAGACGGATTACTTAAGTCTCCTTTAGAGGGCGTTCTAGTAAGGATGTACTCTTTTTGTCTGGTGAAGAGCGCTCCGCTTGTTAGGGTTGCTGCTGTTAATAGAAAAATACATGAGATAACAGCCGTCAGGGAGCAAATGAAAAAGCCATACTTTTCCGAAATCCAGGTGTAGGTATCACTCCACAGGAATGCTCTGTTCCCAGATTGGAATGCTGAGGTAATTCTAGCGACTTTCGTCGTCATTCCAATCTGAGATAATCCAGCGAGTATTAGCAATACGCAAATTGCTAATATGTCTTTTATTCTTTCCAGCCGGATTACAGAAAAACCCCAAGTCAGTATGTTGTAGATGAAGGCAAGTCCAACCACTAGTGTGGCTGCGGGAAAAACGATAGAAGTAGCCACTTGGCTAGATACTTCTATCCCAAAAACAAATGGCAGGGGTGCGATAGAAGAAAAGAATATGATTATCAGAATTCCCGCGATAAATACTAATTCATTTATGAAAAGGGCAACCGAACGCTGGTGGTCTGTAACGGGAAGGCTCTCAGTTAGAGAGAGCATATTTGATGATTTGAGAAAAAGTAGTCTTACCACAATAAAGCCAATAAAGACCCATTGGGGGAGTGTCAGATTGGCTAGGTCTAAGACTAATGTGTCTATATGCTTAACTTTATCCGACCCTCTGTAAAAGAGGTAGCCGATGGTGGCCAGCACTATTAAGAGGGTGGTCCCGAGGAACGCCAACAGTATTCGCGTCCCTCGGTATCGCAGAATGCCGAGGGAGAGCATTCTTCTAATCAGGAAAGTTCTGAAAAACCTGCTTATAGATAGTGTTTCCTGAACGACTGTCACCTGTTTCCCTCCTCTACGAGGTTTTCGAGAAGAGAAGTAAGGCTGCCGTATTGGTTTGACATTTCAGTATAGGTAACGTCGCGTAGCAGCCGTCCATCTTTTAAACCTAGGTATCGGTCAGCAAGGTCTTCAGTGAGAAAATTGTCATGGGTGCATAGAATGACTGTTTTATCACGCGATAAATTAGACAGGTCTTCTTTCGCTAAGCGAAGGGACTGAAAATCAACACCATTGAGTGTTTCATCTAGGATAGTTAAATCCCTGCTCATTAAAAGAGCGCAGATGAATTGGAGCTTCTTTTTCATTCCGTGGGAGTAGTCTTCAATAAGAGAGCTAATTTGTCCAGATAGTTGATATCTCTGAAGTAAGTCGTCTAGTTTTTGAGAGTCAACTGGCTGATGGTATAGCGAAGAATAAAATTTTATTAATTCTAGTCCGGTTAGGAAATCAGGGAGGTTTTCATTGCCGGTTAGGAGCAGAGTATTCTGCTTTGCCTCCCGCGAGGCAGGGGGCAATCCGGATAGGCTGATTGTCCCGGTACTGGGGGTGAGGATTCCGGCAAGCATTTTTAGCAAAGTGCTCTTCCCGGATCCATTTGAACCAACAAGACCTACTACTCCGCTGGAGGGCACCTCGAAGCTTATGTCATTGATAGCTGGAGAAGAGCTGCCAGCGTAGTAGTAGGTGATTGATGATGTAGTGAGCATTAGTCGTTAGAGTGGATTAGCGCTCGCATTCCATGTTGACTGAAAATCCCCACTCTACCCATTTCCAGTGTCCGGTGAATTTGCCGTGACCTTTCGTTACGCACCACACAGCCATACCTGCTAGGAGGACGGTGCCTAGGGCGAGGAGTACTGCAACGAGCACCACGTACCAAGCGTCGTAGCGGAGCAATGCTTGGTCAAAGCGGTCCTTTGCGCTAAGCAGATATGGAAAATAGTATGCGCCCAGAGGTGAAGAGGCGAGAGCTGGCATTTCAGTAGTAGGTGCAGAGCGGTCAATGACAGTGGTCATTTGGTTTCCTTTGGGTAGAACTGACTGGAGAGACACTTTGGCGTAGAAGTATGTTCGTGTGTCCGAAAGGCATTGTATTACACAGTTATAATGTTTTCTACAGATGAAGTGAAAACGGATATCTCTTACCTAGAGAGTTATTTTTCTGGATTTAGGGTTGACAGATGAGCTAAGTGCGTACGGTTCTATCCCTCTATGAGATGTCGCCTTTTCTGTAAAAGAATGGCGTGTCATAAGTTGTCCACATCAGTGGTTAAACCCTTTGTGGTTTAGCGTTGCTGTGGAAGTTACGCCTGCGACTTCCTTTCCCCGTGTGATTGCCACGTCCCGGTGCTCGTTTGCGCGTGCGCGCCCTAACGTTTTGAGCGCGCTCTGTTGCTCATACTGGAGAGTGTCTGATGGTTTGTGTGTGGGAACCCAACCCGCATAAGGAGATGAACCAGAATGACTACTATGGCGAGACG
>NZ_JASPHQ010000041.1 GCF_030227225.1 Corynebacterium rhinophilum | reverse complement strand
CTTCGTGCTCTCAAAGAAAACTACTCCCTACTAGTCGGTAACTGATTTCTCAGTCCAACTAATGGGGAGCAGTTCATGTCCTCTCTGTGGGCTTTTGTGCTGTCTAGGGACAATGGGGAAGCGGTGGCTGCTGGCCTATGGTGCAGTGTGGGGAACCGGTGGCAGTGTGGGTAAGATGGAAAAGAAATAAAATCAGCCCGCGCAAAAGGAGACGATGAAGGCGTGACTTCTGCAGACGAAAAGCGAACCGGATACAAACGAGTAATGCTGAAACTCGGCGGCGAAATGTTTGGCGGAGGCAAAGTCGGAATTGACCCGGACGTTGTCGAAAATGTAGCTCGCCAAATCGCTGAAGTAGCTGAGCAGGGGATCGAAATCGCCGTGGTGATCGGCGGCGGCAACTTCTTCCGCGGAGCAGAGCTCTCCCAGCGCGGCATGGACCGCGCCCGCTCTGACTACATGGGAATGCTGGGTACAGTCATGAACTCGTTGGCCCTGCAGGACTTCTTGAAGCAAAAGGGCGTTGATTGCCGTGTGCAAACGTCTATCAACATGGCGCAAATCGCCGAGCCGTACCTGCCATTGCGCGCTGACCGACACCTAGAGAAGGGCCGCGTGGTTATCTTCGGTGCCGGCATGGGCATGCCGTATTTCTCCACGGATACCACGGCCGCGCAGCGCGCCTTGGAAATTGGCGCCGATGTTCTCTTCTTGGCCAAGGGCGTTGATGGCGTGTACTCCGATGACCCACGCACGAACCCGGATGCGGAGCTCTACACCCAGATTACTCCGCGCGAGGTCATTGAAAAGGGGCTCAAGGTTGCCGATGCAACCGCCTTTAGCCTGTGCATGGACAATGACATGCCGATCTTGGTCTTCAACCTCCTAGAAGAGGGAAATATCGCCCGCGCGGCCAGCGGCCAGGTT
Organism: Corynebacterium rhinophilum; assembly: GCF_030227225.1. Lineage (GTDB taxonomy): Bacteria > Actinomycetota > Actinomycetes > Mycobacteriales > Mycobacteriaceae > Corynebacterium > Corynebacterium rhinophilum. The sequence goes on along the minus strand of NZ_JASPHQ010000041.1, from coordinate 3,707 downwards.
ATCGGCACGCTGGTGCAGTCCTAATTCTAAAACGACACAGAACCTGCTACCTTTTATACAGCTACCCCTCAACGTTGAAGGATGATTCAGCCTCATGATCGATGACATTCAGCTCGAAGCCGAAGAGCACATGACCGCTTCCGTCGAGCACACCCGCGAGCAGCTGGTGACCATTCGTACCGGACGCGCGAACCCGGCGATGTTCAACGGGCTCATCGCGGAGTACTACGGTGCGCCGACGCCGATTACTCAGATGGCTACCATCTCTGTCCCAGAGCCGCGCATGTTGCTCATCAAGCCATACGAGCAGTCCATGATCCAAGAGATTGAAAACTCCATCCGCAACTCGGATTTGGGCGTTAACCCCACCAACGACGGTCACGTACTGCGTGTGACCGTTCCCCAGCTGACCGAGGAACGCCGTAAGGAAATGGTCAAGCTGGCTAAGAGCAAGGGCGAGGACGGCAAGATTGCCATCCGCAATATTCGCCGCAAGGCCATGGAACAGCTGAAGAAGCTCCAAAAGGATGGCGAAGAGGGCGAGGATGAGGTCCTTGCCGCAGAGAAGGAAATGGAAAAGATTACCGCTGGCTACGTCGAGCAGATTGACAAGCTAGTGGAAAACAAGGAATCCGAATTGATGGAGGTCTAGGACTTTTCCGCTGCCGCCGCGCCCAATCGGCCGGCGGCGCTTTTCTATACGTAGTATTTTTGTATAGGAAATAGACAAGCCCCGCGACGTGCATACAACGCCAAGTGAAAGGAGCCGGTCACGGTGAGTGACGCCTTGAACCGCCGATTGCCGCAGCCGAAAAATGGTCCCGGCCGTGACTTGCCGGCGGCTATTGGAGTGGGCGTGGGGCTCGGCGCCCTCGTCGTCCTCGCCGTCTGGGCTGGCCCCTTGGCTTGGTATGCGGTGGTAGCCGTCGCGGTCGGCGGGGCCATGTGGGAAGTTCTTACCCGCTTGCGGGAGAACTCGTACTATATCCCGCGCACCCTGTTAATCATTTTGGGCCAAGCCATGGTGTGGATTTCCTGGCCGCTTGGCGCGCCCGGTCTCGTGGCCGTATATGTCACAGCAGTACTCATTTTGATGTTCGGCAGGCTTTTTCATAACGGTCGGCATCGCCCACCCATTAATTACCTGCGGGACATGTCCGTCGGTATCTTCGTGCTGACGTGGATTCCGCTTTTCGCGACCTTTGCAGCGATGCTGTCGCTGATTTCTTCCCCAGTGGCCAGTGGCGCAGCTTCCATCGTGGTCTTTATGTTGTGCGTGGTCGCCTCTGATACGGGTGGCTATATCGTTGGCGTGATGTTCGGATCGCACCCCATGGCACCGGCCGTGAGTCCGAAGAAATCCTGGGAGGGCTTTTGCGGCTCCATAGCCTTCGGCGTCATCGTTGGGGCGCTTTCCGTCCACTTCCTCTTGCACCACTCGGCGTGGGTAGGTGCCTTGATGGGCCTTGGCCTTGTTATTTGCGCTTCGCTGGGTGACTTGGTGGAATCGCAATTTAAGCGAGAGCTGGGCATTAAGGACATGTCCCACATTCTCCCTGGCCACGGCGGCCTTATGGACCGCCTTGATGGCATGCTGCCCTCTGCCATGGTTACTTGGGTGGCCATTAGTTTTATGGCAAACCTTGCGGTCTGATCCGAGCTGAAACCACCGCGTGTCAAAGGGGGCTGAATATAAAACCGCCGCTTCCCACTGCATTGCTGAAATAACGTTCCGAGGCAGGAGAAAGCGGCGGTAGGGCTATTTAGCCTTGGGCCTGCTTGCGCAATTGGCGGCGCAATTCCAGCATGCGCCACACACCTACAAGCGCCATGATGAGCGCGCCGCCGATGGTGAACATCAAGTAGGCAATGCCCGCTGGGAACTGACCCGACCAGCCGAGGAAGTTCATTGGAACTTCTTGCTGGTTTTGCAGAATGAAGATGATCAATACGATCAGCAAGAGGAAGCCCACGATGAGCGCTGCCCAAGTGCTAGCGGCGAATGAGCCTTGGGCTTTTTGCGGGGCGGCAGCAGGCTCAGTGGTGTCGGTGGAGACTTCCTTGCTTCCGGTTTCGGTCAGAGCGGCATTATCTTCTTCCGCGGTGGCCTTATCATCGGAGGTGGAAAAGTCATCTTCAGGGTATTTCGGATTGGTCATATGTCCATTATTTCTGTAAACCCTTCCAAAATTCCACTTGGCTATAAAATGAGGCATTCCCAATTGGAAAAGTTCCGGTAAACCGTGGAAAGATGGGCATCATTATGGCTCAACCAGTAAAACTTAACTTCTCCGCGCCGCGGCGCGGACTGCCACCTAAGCACTTTGCGGATCTCTCTGAAAGCGAGCGCATTGATAAGCTCGCAGAAATCGGCCTACCTAAATTCCGCGCTAAGCAAATAGCTAAGCACTACTACGAGCATCTCACGGACGATGTCGAAGAGATGACGGATATCCCCGCCGGCAAGCGCGAGGAGGTCAAAGACGCCTTCTTCCCTGAGCTCATGAAGCCTATTCGTACGACTTCTACGGATGATGGGGAGACCACTAAGTCCTTGTGGCGCTTGCACGATGGCACCCTTTTGGAGTCTGTCTTGATGCGGTACCCCGGCCGCGCTACCTTGTGCATTTCTTCTCAGGCTGGCTGCGGAATGGCCTGCCCGTTTTGCGCCACCGGCCAGGGCGGGCTAGACCGCAACTTGTCTACCGGCGAAATCGTCGAACAGTTCCGCCATGCAGCCGCGGCGATGGCGGCCGAAGGCGGACGCTTATCCAATGTTGTCTTCATGGGTATGGGCGAGCCGCTGGCAAACTACAAGCGCGTGGTTCAGGCGGTGCGCCAGATTACCGGCCAAGATGGGACGGGCTTTGGGCTCTCGCAGCGCAATGTGACCGTATCCACCGTGGGTTTGGCACCTGCCATTCGCAAGCTCGCGGACGAAGACCTTGCCTGCACGCTTGCAGTGTCGCTGCACACTCCGGATGATGAGCTGCGCGATAACTTGGTGCCGGTCAATAATCGTTGGTCCGTTGATGAAGTCCTCGATGCCGCACGGTACTACGCCGATAAATCCGCCCGCCGTGTATCTATCGAGTACGCCCTCATCCGGGATAAGAACGATCAGGATTTCCGCGCCGATATGCTGGGCCGGAAGTTGCACCAGAAACTTGGCTCTAAGGTGCACGTCAACGTGATCCCGCTTAACCCGACCCCTGGCTCAGAGTGGGACGCAGCTCCCAAGGCGCGCCTCGATGAATTCGTGCGCCGCGTCCAGGCGCAAGGAGTGCCGTGCACTGTGCGCGATACTAAGGGCGATGAAATCGCTGCAGCCTGTGGCCAGCTTGCCGCCGATGAGCGAGAAGACATGTCGGCCTAAGCCAGAACTGGCAGGTCGCCACAGCCACCTAGGCATAGTCTGAAAAGTGCCTAGGTGGTTTTGTCTTTAGTATTTGCGGATGTTGGCGTATGCGGGGCAGCACAACTACACGCCCGGCAAAACCACAAAACCGCCGGGCCTCCTCGCAATGTGAACTGCTCCCCATTAGTTGGACTGAGAAATCAGTTACCGACTAGTGGGGAGTAGTTTTCTTTGAGAGTACGAAGTTCGTTGAGCGAATATCAGCGCGAGCGGTTGGTGGAGTGTTTCGAGCAGGGCATGGGGTGTAAAGCAGCTGCCAATGCTCTCGGGGTCTCCAGACACGCCGTGC
>NZ_JASPHQ010000040.1:2733-5054 GCF_030227225.1 Corynebacterium rhinophilum | reverse complement strand
GATCAGCCTGTTATCCCCGGGGTACCTTTTATCCGTTGAGCGACACCACATCCACAAGTAGGTGCCGGATCACTAGTCCCGACTTTCGTCCCTGCTCGACATGTCTGTCTCACAGTCAAGCCCCCTTGTGCACTTACACTCACCACCTGATTGCCAACCAGGCTGAGGGAACCTTTGGGCGCCTCCGTTACATTTTGGGAGGCAACCGCCCCAGTTAAACTACCCACCAGGCACTGTCCCCAACCCAGATCATGGGCCAAGGTTAGATGCTCAATCCGATCAGAGTGGTATTTCAACAACGACTCCACCACCACTAGCGTGACAGCTTCACAGTCTCCCACCTATCCTACACAAACCGAACCAAACACCAATACCAAGCTATAGTGAAGGTCCCGGGGTCTTTTCGTCCTGCCGCGCGTAACGAGCATCTTTACTCGTAATGCAATTTCACCGGGCCTGTGGTCGAGACAGCAGAGAAGTCGTTACGCCATTCGTGCAGGTCGGAACTTACCCGACAAGGAATTTCGCTACCTTAGGATGGTTATAGTTACCACCGCCGTTTACTGGGGCTTAAATTCTCAGCTTCGCAACCAAAAAAGTTACTAACCGGTCCTCTTAACCTTCCAGCACCGGGCAGGCGTCAGTCCATATACATCAACTTAACGTCTTCGCATGGACCTGTGTTTTTGATAAACAGTCGCTTCCCTCTATTCTCTGCGACCCCACAACACTCCAGCAGTAAATGCCTTCACGTCACAGGGCCCCCCTTCTCCCGAAGTTACGGGGGCATTTTGCCGAATTCCTTAACCACAGTTCACCCGAACGCCTTAGTATCTTCAACCTGACCACCTGTGTCGGTTTAGGGTACGGGCCATACACGCACTCGCTAGAGGCTTTTCTCGACAGTACAGGATCACCACCATCAACCCGAAAGGGTCTACGCATCACGCCTCAACCATAATGTGTAGCGGATTTACCTACCACACGGCCTACACGCTTACACCACCAATCCACTAAGTGGCGCGGCTACCTCACTGCGTCACCCCATCACTTGAACCACACATCAGGCCCCACGACATCAACACCACCAACACTCAAAGAATGCTAGGTAGCGTATCCGCAGTGGTTAGTATCAGTGCTTCATCATGGGCGCACATGTACGGGTACCAGAATATCAACTGGTTATCCATCGACTACGCCTGTCGGCCTCGCCTTAGGTCCCGACTCACCCTGGGAAGACGAACTTGACCCAGGAACCCTTAGTCATCCGGCGGTAAGGATTCTCACCTTACAATTCGTTACTCATGCCTGCATTCTCACTCGCACACAGTCCACGCCTCCTCACGGTAACGCTTCCACCCATGCACGACGCTCCCCTACCCAAACAACAAAAAATTGCTGCTTGCCGCGGCTTCGGCGGTGTACTTGAGCCCCACTACATTGTCGGCGCAGAACCACTCGACCAGTGAGCTATTACGCACTCTTTCAAGGATGGCTGCTTCTAAGCCAACCTCCTGGCTGTCTTCGCGATCCCACATCCTTTTCCACTTAGTACACCCTTAGGGGCCTTAACCGGCGATCTGGGCTGTTTCCCTCTCGACTATGAAGCTTATCCCCCACAGTCTCACTGCCGCACAACACAATTGATGGCATTCGGAGTTTGGCTGACATTGCTAAGATTGTAGTCCCGCTCAACCAACCAGTCGCTCTACCTCCACCAAGCTAATGCGACGCTGCACCTAAATGCATTTCGGGGAGAACCAGCTATCACGGAGTTTGATTGGCCTTTCACCCCTACCCACAGCTCATCCCCGCAGTTTTCAACCTACGTGGGTTCGCGCCTCCACAACCTCTTACAGCTGCTTCACACTGGCCATGGGTAGATCACCCCGCTTCGGGTCCAGGACATGCCACTTATCACCCCATTAGGATTCGGTTTCCCTACGGCTACCCCACACGGGTTAACCTCGCGACATGCCGCTGACTCGCAGGCTCATTCTTCAAAAGGCACGCCATCACACAATAAAAAGTGCTCTGACGGATTGTAAGCACATGGTTTCAGGAACTATTTCACTCCCCTCCCGGGGTACTTTTCACCATTCCCTCACGGTACTATCCACTATCGGTCACACTGAGTATTTAGGCTTACCGGGTGGTCCCGGCAGATTCACAACAGATTCCACGAGCCCGTTGCTACTCGGGAACCCAACAACCCCCACATCATCATCTTCAGCTACAGGACTCTCACCTACTCCGGTAGATCATTCCAAACCACTTCACCTAACAACAATGCACAGGGCGTGCCACTGGTAGATGACACA
>NZ_JASPHQ010000040.1:0-2633 GCF_030227225.1 Corynebacterium rhinophilum | reverse complement strand
GCCCCACAACACCGCACACACAACCCCTACCAGGTATCACATGCACACGGTTTAGCCTCATCCACGTTCGTTCGCCACTACTAGCAGAATCATTATTATTTTCTCCTCCTACGGGTACTGAGATGTTTCACTTCCCCGCGTAACCCCCACAACAGCTATGAATTCACTGAAGGGTAACCCCACATAACCAGGGCCAGGTTTCCCCATTCGGACATCCTCGGATCAACGCTTTATTGACAACTCCCCGAGGCTTAACGCAGCCTTACACGTCCTTCATCGGCTCAGCATGCCAAGGCATCCACCATGCGCCCTAAATAACGAACACACCAACCACCACACACAAACCACACAACCAACAAAAGGTCACGCAGCCCACGTGCGGTAGCAACAAGTGAACTTGACAAAATAAACAAAAAGAAAAATCACATCACACACATGAACACCACCCACAAAAGCAAGTGGCATCATGCAGATGCTCGCGTCCACTATACAGTTCTCACACAACACCCCGAACCAGCAACAAACACCACCACCACGGTGACACTCATCAACCAGTCAGGCACACAATAAGGGGATAATGCCCCAGACACCCAACAATGCACCAACGTACAATCAACACTCATTTTTGCATGCATGGACACTTTTACGCATGTCACAAAGCACCATTCAAACACTCGGTACTGTCGATTAAGGTGTGTCTCCTACCCGGAATTTCCAAACAATCGGTGGCAGCAGAACACTCGCCTACTCAACCACCAACCCACACAAACTATGTGGGCAACCCACAACTGTGGGTCCTGACTGCAACTGCAGCCTACAAAAAAGCTCCTTAGAAAGGAGGTGATCCACCCGCACCTTCCGGTACGGGTACCTTGTTACGACTTCGTCCCAATCGCCGATCCCACCTTCGACGGCTCCCTAACACGTTTAGGCCACCGGCTTCGGGTGTTACCAACTTTCATGACGTGACGGGCGGTGTGTACAAGGCCCGGGAACGTATTCACCGCAGCATTGCTGATCTGCGATTACTAGCGACTCCGACTTCATGGGGTCGAGTTGCAGACCCCAATCCGAACTAAGGCCGGCTTTCAGCGATTCGCTCCACCTCACAGTGTCGCAGCGCGTTGTACCGACCATTGTAGCATGTGTGAAGCCCTGGACATAAGGGGCATGATGATTTGACGTCATCCCCACCTTCCTCCGAGTTAACCCCGGCAGTCTCTCATGAGTCCCCAACCAAATGCTGGCAACATAAGACAAGGGTTGCGCTCGTTGCGGGACTTAACCCAACATCTCACGACACGAGCTGACGACAACCATGCACCACCTGTACACCAACCACAAAGGGAAACTACATCTCTGCAGCGATCTGGTGTATGTCAAGCCCAGGTAAGGTTCTTCGCGTTGCATCGAATTAATCCACATGCTCCGCCGCTTGTGCGGGCCCCCGTCAATTCCTTTGAGTTTTAGCCTTGCGGCCGTACTCCCCAGGCGGGGCGCTTAATGCGTTAGCTACGGCACGAAAGTCGTAGAAAGACCCTCACACCTAGCGCCCACCGTTTACGGCATGGACTACCAGGGTATCTAATCCTGTTCGCTACCCATGCTTTCGCTCCTCAGCGTCAGTAACTGCCCAGTAACCTGCCTTCGCCATCGGTGTTCCTCCTGATATCTGCGCATTTCACCGCTACACCAGGAATTCCAGTTACCCCTACAGCACTCAAGTTATGCCCGTATCGCCTGCACGCCCGGAGTTAAGCCCCAGAATTTCACAGACGACGCGACAAACCACCTACGAGCCCTTTACGCCCAGTAATTCCGGACAACGCTCGCACCCTACGTATTACCGCGGCTGCTGGCACGTAGTTAGCCGGTGCTTCTTATCTAGGTACCGTCACCAAAAAGCTTCGTCCCTAGCGAAAGGAGTTTACAACCCGAAGGCCTTCATCCCCCACGCGGCGTCGCTGCATCAGGCTTGCGCCCATTGTGCAATATTCCCCACTGCTGCCTCCCGTAGGAGTCTGGGCCGTATCTCAGTCCCAATGTGGCCGTACACCCTCTCAGGCCGGCTACCCGTCGCCGCCTTGGTAGGCCATTACCCCACCAACAAGCTGATAGGCCGCGAGCTCATCCTACACCGAAAAAACTTTCCAACCACCACACTAAAGATGGTTCCTATCCGGTATTAGACCCAGTTTCCCAAGCTTATCCCGAAGTGCAGGGCAGATCACCCACGTGTTACTCACCCGTTCGCCACTCGAGTACCCTGCAAGCAGGGCCTTTCCGTTCGACTTGCATGTGTTAAGCACGCCGCCAGCGTTCGTCCTGAGCCAGGATCAAACTCTCCACAAAAAGAATTTCAGCAAAACACTGAAAAGGCCGTGAAAAGCCCAAACCTAACCAAAAGAACAAACCACCACAAACCACACAAAAGCAGGCTCATGCTGGCGTCCAAAAATTACTACAAAGAAAAAATATATTGCCTCCCCAACCCGACGGGGCAAAAAAGGGAGACAAAAAGTTGAACACAATCACATGCCAACCAATCCATCAATGCAGCCGAAACACTAAACAGTATTCAAAAAGGTACATGCTTCACATACCTTACCGGCACACACCAACCAACAAACCAC
>NZ_JASPHQ010000003.1 GCF_030227225.1 Corynebacterium rhinophilum | reverse complement strand
CAACACCGAACGCATCCAACAACGACTCAAGGGCCTGACCCCGATGCAATATCGGAATCAGACCCTTGAACCCCTCACCGCCTAGAATTAAACCAGTCCAACTTTCGGGGGCCAGTTCAACACTCCTCCCGTGGGCTTTAAAGGCTAAAAAGCGGGCTTAAACTTAAGCGCCAACCTCGTAGCGGACGAAGCCGGTAATGGTGGTGCCGGCCTCTTCTGCGACCTGCTTGACGGTCTTCTTGTTATCGGACAAGGAAGCCTGCTCCAGCAAGACAACGGACTTGTAGAAGCCGTTCAGGCGGCCTTCCACGATCTTTGGAAGAGCAGCCTCCGGCTTGCCCTCCTCACGAGTGGTGGCCTCAGCGATGGAGCGCTCCTTCTCGACTATCTCTGCAGGAACGTCTTCGCGCTTCAGGTACTCAGCGTTCATAGCTGCAATCTGCAGTGCGGCAGCGTGTGCACCTTCCTTGTTGCCTTCGTAGGAAACCAAGACACCGACTGCAGGAGGCAGGTCAGCGGAACGCTGGTGCAGGTAGACAGCAACATTGTCGCCATCGACAGTGACTGCACGACGTGCCTGCAGCTTCTCACCGGTCTTTGCGGACTCCTGGTCAACGAACTCGGAGACCTTCTGGCCGTCGATCTCTACGTTGTTGAGTTCTTCCGGGGAGTTAGCCTTGGCTGCGGCTGCAGCTTCAACAATCTTGTTAGCGAAGGACTGGAAGCCTTCGTTCTTTGCCACGAAGTCGGTCTCACAGTTGATCTCAACCATGGTGTTGCCGGATACGGCAACGAGACCCTCGGTAGCCTCGCGGTCAGCGCGCTTGGACACGTTCTTAGCGCCCTTGATGCGCAGGAATTCAACGGCCTTGTCGTAGTCGCCGCCGTTTTCTTCCAGGGCCTTCTTGCAATCGAGCATGCCGGAGCCAGTTGCTTCGCGCAGTGCCTTCACGTCTGCAGCAGTGTAGTTCGCCATAGTTAGGGCGATCCTCCTTGAAAATCAATCAGTGTTCGTTGAGACAGCGTAGCCGAAGTAGCGGTCTCGCGCCGTCTTTGGGTGGGGAAATCTACCCCATTTTGCCTTCATCAATGCGGTCGTACTGAGGCTAATTTTAGCCGCCTCCAGCATAGATAAAAGTAACCCCCACCGCCGTAGCACACGGTGGTAGGGGTCAGGTAAACAGCCTTGTACAGGAATTATTCCCTAGCTGCCCCACACCAAAATGTGCGTGGGGTATTCAATTAAGTGCAGTTAAGAAAGAATCCTCACAGGAGGCAGGCCTACTGTGCAGGCTTGTCTGCGGGTGCTTCCTCGGTCTTTTCTGCAGAAGCAGGATCGGATGCGGCTGCAGCAGCCTCAGCATCGCGCTGTTCCTTCTCTGCGGAATCGCCGGCAGCTTCCTTAGCGGCTGCAAGCTGACGCTCCTCGCGAGCCTTCTTGCCTTCTTCGACGGCAGAAGCCACGATGCCGGACAGCAGCTTGGTGGAACGGATTGCGTCATCGTTGCCCGGGATCGGGAAGTCAACATCATCCGGGTCGCAGTTGGTGTCCAAGATGGCAACAACCGGGATGTTCAGCTTGTGAGCTTCCTTAACCGCGATGTGCTCCTTGTTGGTGTCAACAATCCACAGTGCGGACGGGGTCTTAGCCATCTCGGAGATGCCGCCCAGAACGCGCTCAAGCTTGGCGCGCTCGCGGTTAAGCATCAAAACTTCCTTCTTGGTACGGCCCTTGTAGCCGTCCTCACGCTCATCCATAGCCTGAAGCTCCTTCATGCGCTTCAGACGCTTGGACACGGTCTGGAAGTTGGTGAGCATGCCACCCAACCAACGGTGGTTGACATAAGGCATGCCAACGCGGGTTGCTTCTTCAGCAACTGCTTCCTGCGCCTGCTTCTTGGTGCCAACGAAAAGGATGGTGCCACCGTGAGCGACGGTTTCCTTAACGAATTCGTATGCCTCATCGATGTAGGTCAGCGTCTGCTGCAGGTCGATGATGTAGATGCCGTTACGGTCAGTGAAGATGAAACGACGCATCTTCGGGTTCCAGCGACGGGTCTGGTGGCCAAAGTGCACACCAGCGTCGAGGAGCTCGCGCATGGTTACAACTGCCATGATTCGCTCGCTTTCTTTTAATTGTCTTTCGGTTTTTCCAAATGTGCGGTGTTTTATTCCGCACCCTAGCAACGAAGGCCCTGCTAACACCTTGTTTCCAAGGACCACGTCAGCTATCGGACCGCCACATCTTTAATGCAGGATGCGACAACTTCGTCGCGCGTAGTCAATGCCTCCGCGATGATTACCACCCAGCGGACACACTGCTATAGAAGATAATAATCCCAGCCAGCTGGATTTTCCAAACCGAACGAGCACTTTTCCACAAGTTCCTCTGGCCGCTGCATCTCGATTGTCACTCGAGTTTCTTCCACCCCAACGCTGTCAATTTATCCACAGCTAATCCACGCTTCGCAGGACAATATTGGCCCAACGCTTCACACTGTGCCCCATGAACCGTTTGCTACGACCACACAACAACGCCGCTTGCCGATGCCCCCTTCTCCCCTCCGTCACCACCATCCTGACTGGTGCGCTAGTGCTACTGTGCGCTGCGCCCGCTGCCGCATATGTCGATCCCGCCTCCGGAAAGACGCGCCCGGTTCGGGTGCTACGCGCCTTTGATAAGCCCGAGCATAAGTGGAGCGCCGGACACCGCGGCGTCGATATGGCCCTGCGAATAGGCGGTACCGTCGTCGCCGCCGAATCAGGCACCGTAGCTTTTGTCGGCACCGTAGCGGGCACCCCGGTTATTTCGATTGACCATGCCGATGGTATTCGCACCACGTATCAACCCGTGCACGCGAGCGTTACCCAAGGCCAAGAGGTGCGCGAGGGCCAAACTATAGGCAAGCTCGGCCACCCAGTAGACGGCACACCAGGGCTGCATTGGGGCGCCCGAATCGCCAAAGACAGCTATATCGACCCACTAAGCCTGCTAGATATGCCGGTCATCCGGCTTAAGCCTTTATGAGAATTACTCAGGCCCGCGGGTGCGCCTGGGAATAGACCTGCTTTAACCGCTTTGCGGAGACATGCGTATAAATCTGTGTGGTACTCAAGGATGAATGGCCCAGTAGCTCTTGGACCACGCGCAGATCCGCCCCGCCTTCTAGGAGGTGAGTAGCCGCAAGGTGGCGCACCCCGTGCGGTGTTAGCCCGCTTGTGCCCGTAACCGCTGCGGCTTTTTCCACGATACGTCGCACCTGGCGCTGATCAATGCGCGCTCCCCTACTGCCCACAAAAATGGCCTGGGTATCTCCCCGCGCCAGTTCTTTGCGTCCGCCATCTATCCACTGCTGCAGGGCATCGGTTGCGGCGGTACCGAAGGGCACGACCCTTTGCTTGTTTCCCTTACCAGTAACGCGCGCGGTGGAACGCTTAAAGTCCACGTCCCCGATATCGAGGCGGGCCAATTCCGCAACGCGCATTCCGGTGGCATAGAGCAGCTCCAAAATGGCGCTATCGCGCTGAAAATGGGCTTCATCGACTGAAACGGCGTTGCCCACAAGTTCACCCGCCTGTTGCGGCGCCATGACCGTTGGGAGATGCTGGCCCACCTTCGGTGTTACCAATCGTGCCGCGACATCACGGCTTAGGTAGCCTTCCCTTTCCGCCCAGGTAGAAAAGGCTTTAACTGAGGCAGTCCTGCGTGCCAGCGTTGCGCGCGCTTTGCCTTCTGCAACCGCATTGCCCAGCCACCGCCGCAGGTTATTGAGATTAAAGTCCGCAAAAGTATCGATGTCTTGGGCCAGGTTTTTTAAGTCCGCGCGGTAGCCACGCACCGTGGCCTCCGCACGGCCTTTGACCTGGAGCTGGAAGTCCGCAAAATCCTCGATGGCCTCATCCATTTGCCCCACCGGAGCATTGCTTTCTGCAGCCTTCCGTTTATCACTCATACCCCATGAGTTTACTTCCTTTTCAGCCCATCTCTAAGCGAACCCAGTTATTTCCTTCCCGCACGATCACGCACATTTTCTCTAGGGTAAGCAATAAGTGGATAGTAAGAGGAAGGCGGAATCCCGCGTCGCGTGCAATATCTTCAGCGGTGGCTGCAGGGCGTCCCGGCGGCGGGGTCGCATCAAAAACACGTAACTCATTCCGCGATAGCCGCTGCGTTAAGGACGCCGCAAAATTCATCTCATATTGCGCCTCCGGATCGACCGTCCCGGCGCGGCTGACTAGGGCGCGAACTTCATCGGCGCTGGCGACCAACTGGGCCCGCCCGTCTTGGATGCGCTGGTGGCACCCGAGCGAGCCGCTCGTCGTAATTGGTCCCGGCACGGCCATGGCAACGCGCCCTAAAGCTTCCGCCCAGTTGAGGGTATTAAGCGCGCCGGAACGATACGCGGCTTCCATGACCACGATTCCTTGGCTCAGCGCTGCAACAAGGCGGTTGCGAATAAGGAAGCGATGCCGCTTGGGTGCTGTCTCGGGGGCGAATTCGGAGACGATGCAGCCATTATCGGCAATCTGATCGAAGAGTCCACCATTGCGGGCCGGATAATTCTTGTCGATTCCGCATGCGGCTACCGCAACGGTGCGCCCCGCATTGTGTAAGGCGGTCTCATGCGCCACCGTATCTACTCCCAAGGCGCCGCCGGAGACGATCGTCCATTCGTGGTTTACCAGGCCTGAGACCACGCTTTGGGTTGCCTGCCACCCATAGCGCGAAATGGCGCGCGTGCCCACGATTCCTACGGCCTGCCATACCTCGGGTTTGAGTGCTGAGCCGCGTACCCACAAGCTATGTGGCGGCACTGCTTGTTCATCGAATGTGGCCGGCGCGTCCGCGCCATTCTGGTAGAAACCGAAGGCAGAAGAGAATTCCTCTGTCGGCCACTCCGGGCTATCGGCCGTAATCAAGCGCGCCCCTACGCGCTCTGCCGCAGCGAGATCTTCTTTTTGCCGCACCCAATCAAACCGCGAGGCGGTGCGGGCCAAAAGCGGCCCGATCCAATCGGCTCGGTGATAAATCCCGTGGGCAATCTCTTCCGCCGAATGGTGCTCCAGCAAGGCCTGCAAGGAGGCAGACGGGCCATCAACCACGCGATTGAGATATACCCACGTGGCAAGTGGAGTCGATAAATCAAGCTCACTCATGCCGAAATCCTCCCCACCGTCTGGCTCGAGCGAAGGTCGAGGGCTTGGCCCACTTCCGCAAGATCCGGCCTAGAGCTTCCGTGCAGATCGGCCAAGGTCCACGACACGCGCAGGACGCGGTCGATACCGCGCTGCGAAATCTCGCCCTCGGCTAAGTAGGCAGACAGCATGATCATCGCGGACTCGGAAGCTGGGCGGTGTCGGCGCAAATAGGACGAGGACACGGCGCCATTGACGCGTGCCGGAATGTCATCAGCTGCCCAGCGTGCCCGGGCGCGGTCACGGGCTGCGGCGACGCGCTCAGCAATGGCGGAAGATGATTCTTCGCCCTCCGCGTTAATGGTGGCTGACTGCCCAGACAGGGTGACCACCATGTCCAAGCGGTCACGCAAGGGCCCAGACAGGTTCGATAGATAATTAAGCCGGTCATGCGGATTGCAGGTGCATTTAGAGGGATCCTCGGCAGCGCACCGGCAGGGATTGGCGGCCATAATGAGCTGGAAACGCGCCGGGTAGTCTATTTCTTGCTGCGCGCGTGCCAGGCGGACATGGCCTTCTTCTAAAGGCGCCCGCATGCCGTCGAGGACCGGTGCGCTTACCTCGCTGACTTCATCGAGGAAGAGCACCCCATTATGGGCCAGGCTCACCGCACCTGGGCGAGGATGGCCACTTCCACCACCAAGGAGCGCTGCGCGGGTGACCGAAGAGTGCGGGGCGATGAAGGGAGCATGGGAGACCACTTCTCCGGGGGTTCCTGTCAGCGAGTGGATAGCGGTGGTTTCTACCATCTGGTCTGGGCTCAGGTCCGGAAGGATGCTGGGCAGGCGCGAGGCGATCATGGATTTTCCCGAGCCCGGTGGGCCGATCATCAACAGGTGGTGTCCACCGGCAGCGGCGACTTCTGCCGCCCACTTCGCATGGTGCTGCCCGGCTATATCGCAATAGTCGAGCCGTTCCTGTGTGGGTGCCGGTGCGGGGTGGTCAGAGCAGCACTCGGCTGCGCGAGGCAGGTCACGCTCTCCTAGCGCCCACGCAAAGGCATCAAAGAGCGTGGCTGCAACCAAGACATTCATATCGGGCACGAGGGTGGCCTCGGCGGCATTTCCTGGCGGAATAACCAGCGTGTTAATGCCCTCCTCGCGGGCGGCAAGAAGTGCTGGGATAATGCCGGGGACTGCTCTAACCGTGCCGTCCAGCCCCAGTTCCCCGAGCACCAAGGTTTCTTCGAGAACCCGGCTGGGTGCCTGCACGAAGCGCGCGTAATCAGCGCCGTGCTGTTCTACGTGGGCGGCGAGAATCGCAAGGGCCATGGGCAGGTCAAAGTGGGAGCCTGATTTTGGTAAAGAGGCCGGCGACATGGACACGATGACCTTGGTTTTCGGCCACGGCAGGCGGGAGTTCGCGGCGGCGGTCTTGATGCGGTCGCGGGATTCAGATATCGCAGTATCCGCATGCCCCACCACATGGATTCCGGGAAGCCCGTGCCCCACATTCGCTTCGACGTTGATAACGCGGGCGAGCACGCCGTGTAGGGAGACTGCTAAACATTTACCGAGAGCCATCGTCGACCCCCGTAAAGTGTTCTAGCTCAAAGCCCTCGTTTTTGGCCACGAGGGCTATGACATCAAAGCGCACTGTGGAAAGTGGCTTGCCATCTAACCATTGGACGGCGGCCCTGCGCATGCGGGCAAGCTTGTGCGGGGTCACGGCGTCGGCTGTGCCAAAGCTTGTGGAAGAGCGGGTTTTCACCTCGACGAAGACGATAGTGCCATCTGGCTCGCGGGCGATCAGATCGATTTCTCCCACGCGGTAGCTAACGTTTGCGGCGATGATCTCGGATCCCCGCTGGCGGAGGTAGCGCGCGGCAAATGATTCGCCCCGCTTGCCTAGCTGTTGTCTATACCGAGGATGTTTCGTGGCCAAGTGTTTATCTGATGCAAATTGCATGTGCGGTGTCCTTTTCTTTCGTGCTGTTTTGTACTGCACGCACAGAACACCGCAGGATGCGGGCAGGCTACAAGCCCGAAAACCAGAAAACCGCCGCAGCTGTGAATAACTTCGACATCACGAAGAGTTATCCACAGCTGCGGCGGAATGCAGCGGGCGCCGAGTTGACAGGCGCGCTAAGCCCTAGTCCGGCATGATGAAATCCGGCTTATCCAATTCCTCGATATTGACGTCCTTGTAGGTAATGACGCGAACGTAGCGCACAAAGCGCGCGGAACGATACATATCCCATACCCAGGCATCGGACATGCGCACCTCGTAGTACACATCGGGCCCGGCGGTATGGGGAATCAGTTCTACGGCATTGGCCAGGTAGAAACGACGCTCGGTTTCTACGACATAAGAAAACTGGCTGACGACATCGCGATATTCGCGGTAAAGGGACAGCTCTACCTCTGCCTCGTAATTTTCGAGTTCCTCTGCACTCACTGTGGACCTCCAAAAGATGGGATAGCTCGCCCTAGCTTAGCGCGCAGAAACCACAATTTTCGCTAGGCACGCGCAGTGAATTGGGCATGGGCGCGCTGCACATTGCTGTAGCTCATGCGGTGTTCCGGGCTCGCCCCCAAAGCGGCAATCGCGGCCTCGTGCGCCTTGGTGCCATAGCCCTTATGCCCAGCCAAGCCATAGCCCGGAAAACGCTCATCCAGATCCCGCATGAGGTGATCCCGGCTTACCTTGGCCAACACGCTTGCCGCCGCAATGCATCGCGCCGCCGCATCCCCGCCAATAATGGGCAGGTGAGGTTGGGTAAGGCCGGGGATAAAGAGGGCATCGGAAAGCACATAGCCTGGGCGCTTGTCCAGGCGCGCTACCGCCCTGCGCATTCCTGAGGTATTCGCGTGCTGGATGCCGCGCTTGTCGATGTCCCCTGCCGCAATATGGACCACCGACCAGTCCACAGCCTTGTCTTTAATGATGGGAAAGAGCTTTTCTCGTTGGCGGGGCGTGAGCTTCTTGGAATCGGTTAAGGTATCCAATTCTCCCACGATGCGCTCGGGCAGGATGCAGGCGGCGATGGTGATGGGGCCGCAGCACGCACCGCGGCCGGCTTCATCCACCCCAGCGACGGGGCCGAGCTCCGCTCGGGCCAGCGCCACCTCAAAGGTGCGCTGCTGTTTAAGCCGCCGCATTCTGGATATCCGGATCGTCGATGCCACCAAAGCGCGATACGGGCAAGACCACGGCTTCTACCTTGCCGCGCACATTGTCTACCGGCACGGTGCCTTGCAGGTGATCTCCGATGTGCGCGCGGGAATCAAGGGAATTGGTGCGGTTATCCCCCATGACCCACATATTGCCTTCCGGGACGGTCACGGGGCCAAAGTACTCGCCGCCACAAGCCTGCGAGCCGGAGCCAGGATCCACCGGAATCTCGGGAGGATCCAACGTGAAGCTCTGATCTATCGGTGCGCCATCCACCATCACCGCGGAATCGCCCTCTTCGCACTTGACCGTCTGGCCCTCGGTAGCGATAACGCGCTTGACCAGGATATTTTCCCCATTGGGCAAAAGCCCCACGGATGCAAGGGCATTTTGGGCACCGCGCACCAGCACGTTTTCGGAGCGCTGAACTTCAAATTCGGTATTCCAGGATTCGGGTCCTTCAAAAACCACGACATCGCCTGGATCTGGGTCGTGGAAGTAATAGCTCATCTTCTGCACCGCGATGCGGTCATTATCGCAGCCAGTACAGCCATGCAGCGTGGGTTCCATCGACGCGGAGGGAATGACATACATCCGGCCGACGAAAGCCTGCAGTAGGACTAAGAGCACGAAGCCGCCTATGACCGGTGCGAGGAAATCACGGGTGCGCAGGCGCTGTTGTTGCGGCTTAGCTTTGGATGTCTGGGTCATCGACCCCACCAATGCGGTTGAACGGCCAGAATACGAACTGCACCTTTCCGCGCACATTCTCTACGGGGATCGTGCCGTGGAAATTATCACCCATGTGGTAACGCGAATCAGCAGACGCGGTGCGGTTATCCCCCATGACCCAGATATTCTCTTCGGGCACCTTCACCGGGCCGAAATACGGGCCGCCGCAGGCTTCCGATCCGGTCGACTCATCCACTGGGTAGGTCGGCGGATCCTGTACGTAATCCTGGTTGATGGGCTTGCCATCCACCATGACGGCGGGATCGCCCTCTTGGCACGACACCGTCTGCCCACCGGTGGCGATAACGCGCTTGACCAGGGTATTTTCATCTGGCGGTGCCAGGGAAATAAAGCTCAACGCATCCTGGATGCCATGAATGACGGAATTGGATGAGCGCGGAGACACGTAACTCCCGTTCCAGTCGTCCGTGCCCTTAAAGACCACAACGTCTCCTGGCTCTGGGCCCTTATCGCCGTAGTAGGAGACCTTTTCTGTAAAGATGCGGTCATTTGTGCATCCCTCACAGCCGTGCAGTGTCGGCTCCATGGATCCTGAGGGAATCACGTATTGGCGGCCAATGAAGTTTTGGAATAGCCCCACGACCACCAGCACGGAAATGACGACCACGAGCGTCTCCAGCCACCACGGCATTTGTTTTTTCTCCGTGGCTACCTTCTCCGTGGCCGCTTCTTTGCCCTGCGAGATGCTTTCGTTATTCACCCGTCAGATCCTAGCAACTGCATGCCCGCAATACGGATTAGCTCCCGTGACTGCGGGGCGATTCACAGGAAATCGAAATGATTTGAAGAGAACGCAATAAAAATCTCCCTCCCTTTCCCGGCACTGTGAATGTGGGAAAGGAAGGGAGAGAAACGCTGCGCGCAGCGGCGCTAGAACTAGCGACGCTCCTTGATGCGAGCCTTCTTGCCGCGCAGATCGCGCAGGTAGTACAGCTTCGCACGGCGGACGCGGCCGCGGCGGGAGACCTTGATGGACTCGAGGTTCGGGGAGTGAACCGGGAAGGTACGCTCTACGCCGATACCGAAGGACACCTTACGCACGGTGAAGGTCTCGCGGATACCGGAGCCCTGGCGGCGGATGCAGATGCCCTTGAAGAGCTGTGCACGCTCGTTGTTACCCTCAATAACCTTGACATTGACGTCGAGGGTATCGCCGGGGCGGAAGGACGGGATGTCGTCGCGCAGCTGTGCTGCATCGACCTTGTCGATAATGCTGGTCATACCAATATTCCTTTTCAGTTTGGGACAGAGGACCCTGGCGGCTTGAAGCCTGACCGGTTCGTGCCCGTTACATAGAACGATGGACTATCTTTCCATAGGAACCGGCCAATTCCAAATTCCTCTGCTTCGCAGATTTACTACCCTACCTGGGGCGAACGGGCCGGGCGCAGCTTAGGCAGGCATGGGAGAGCGGAAGCGGGAATGGTGCTCATCGAGGATCTTCGCCGTGCCCAGGTGCCGTGCTCGGAAGACGAGGTACGAGGCCCCCACCGCAATCACCGTGATGCCAAAGAGGATGATAATCCCGCTCCAGAACGTTCCATCATGAATGCCATCGGTGGCGCGGGTAAAGGCATCCTTGGCGTAGGACATCGGATGGAAGGGGTGCAGCAGGCTCAGCGCACGCGGAATCGCCACGACCGGCCATACCCCGCCAAAGACCATGACGCCCAGGGCGAAGGCGCCGGCGGCAAAGATCGAACCAATCTTGCGCCCGAAGGTAACCAGGAAGAACTGGTAGGTCGCAGCACCTACAGCGGATATCGCAGCAAGTACGAGCGCGATCATGGACCAACTTGCCGGCTGCCATCCCAGGGTAGAAGACATCAGGGCCATAAACGCTAGTACGAGGAAGTTCAGCCCGGTCAGCGCGGCAAAGGCGCCGAAGACGCTGCGGGCAGGGCTAGTTATCCGGACTCCCCTACGCGCCATGTAGTACGGCAGCGTCATCGCCAGCAGCAGCATCACGAGGAAGCCGAATACGAGTACGAAGAGCATGGAGGCGCCGCCGGTAATATTCTTCTCGGTCGGGTCCGCTGGGTTTACCACCGTTTGCACGGGGTGGACATTAGATGCGGTGAAGTTGATGGGTACCGCCATATTTTGCGCGGAATCCTCAGGACGGGAAACGGTGGGAGCTTTAGCTGCGCCCTCGGCAAGCTTCGTGGATAGTTCGCCAGAGCCTTCCTTGAGGCGATCCATGCCGCCCTTCAGCTCAGCTCCGCCTTCTGCCAGCCGGCCGGTGCCCTCCTTAAGCGCGCCCGTGCCATCGTGGAGGCGAGATGCGCCATCCTGCAGGCGGGACGCGCCGTCCTGCAGCTGCGAGGTACCGTCACTAAGCTTCCCGACTCCGCCGCGCAGTTCCTTGATGCCATCAGACAGGCGATGTGCCCCGCCGTTCAGGGTGGTAAGGCCGCCCAAATATTCCGATTGCGGATCGGACAGGTTGTAGTGCAGCTGGCCGGTACCTGCGGAAAGTTTTTCCAGCTGCCCCACCATATTCCCACTCGATGCGGGATCAAGCTTGGATACGAGCGAATAAAGCTGGTCTGCTTGTTGGGTCATGCCGAGCCCGCGCAGAATGTCTACCAGCTGGGTAAGACCAGGCACCACGGCTTGGGCTTGTTTCAGCACGGGGATGAGCATGCCCGTGAGCTGATTGACACCGGCATCGATTTGGCCCGCACCATCGGCGAGGCGGCCGGTACCGGCAAGGAGCTTATCGGAGCCATCGGCAAGCCGGGTGGCACCGTCATCGAGGCGCGCGGCGCCATCGCTCAGCCGGCCCGCACCATCATTCAACTGGCCGACGCCATCATTGAGCCGCGTCGTTCCGTTGAGGAGCTCGGCCGTGCCGTTATTAAGCGTTCCCGCACCGTTGTCGAGCTTGTTAATTCCGTCAATCGCGCGCCCGCCGCCCTCTTGCAGCTTGCCGACGCCTTCATCGAGTCGCCCCGCGCCGTCCGCGGCATCGTTCAGGCCGTCGCTCAACTTAGTAAGCCCTTCGATGACCTGGTCAGCGTACTTTTTGGAAATGGCGTTTTCCACGCTGGTTTGCACCTGCGGAATAAGGCTGGAGGAAATCACTGAGCCATTCGTGCCGTAGTAGTCATTGGTAGCGAAGTTTATCTCAGGCTTTTCGGGCTTTTCGCTGATAATGGTGACGGCTTGTTCGGAAAAGTTCTTCGGGATCGTCACCACCATCAAGTACTTGCCCTTGACCAGGCCCTCATCGCCGTCGTCCTTATTGACCTCAGAGAAGTTGAGGTAATCGGTATCCAGCAAGCCCTTGACCACCTGGTCGCCATAGTTGGTGTGCTTGCCCTGCTTATCCACGCCCGCATCTTCATTGACCACGGCAAGGTCAATATTGCGCATGTACTTGGATGGATCCCACATAGCCCACATCATGGTTCCAGCCACGATGATGGGAGCAACGAGGAGGAATACGATAAGCACCCGCGACAAAGCGCTGCGCGGGCGCCAATCCAAGAGGCGGTGCCAGCCCAGCACTCCCCGGCCCTTGGGTTCCTCGCCGCTTATCGAAGGCATCTCTGCGGTGTCCCCGGCACCTTGACCGCTATCGGCCGCACGACTCATAGTTGTCTCCTTATGGCAGTAGTTCAGCGTCCCCCTTGCCCCGCTCTACTCAGCAGTGCCTCGCTGGAACAGGAGAAGAAGGACGCCATTTACTTAGTTTTGCCAAACTTACCATTAATGGACGCGGGAGTCCGCATCGACTGCGAAGTGGCAGTCATATTTTTCGGCGCATGCGCGGTTGGCGGTGAAATTTCCCCACCGCCGCCTCAGGCAGCGGCCCACCTTGCGGTACCGGTAGGCCGCTGCACAGAGAAGTTAGAAGCCGGCCTTCTTCAGGGCATCGGCCATGGTCCCCTTGGCTGCCGGGCGCCCGCGGGAGCCTCCACGATCGGAGTTGCGGCCACCCTTCTTCCCCGCTGCGCGCGAGGGTTTTTGACCGCCGCGCTTGCTGGATCCGCGCGGTGAATCGCCGCCGCGACGCTTCGGCGCAGGCTGGCCTGGTTCATCATCCAGCCGCAGCGACAGGCCGATGCGCTGGCGATCAACGTCAACCTCCATCACCTTGACCTTGACCACCTGGCCAGAGCGCACGACTTCATGGGGATCAGAAACAAACTGATGGCTCATGGCAGAGACATGGACGAGGCCATCTTGGTGCACGCCGACATCGACAAACGCACCAAAGGCCGCCACGTTGGTGACCGTGCCCTCTAAAACCATGCCGGGGTTAAGGTCAGAGACCTTATGTACGCCTTCTTTAAAGGTGGCGGTCTTAAACTCAGGGCGCGGATCGCGGCCGGGCTTATCTAGCTCGGCGATGATATCGCTCACAGTTGGGATACCGAAGGTCTCGTCCGCAAAATCGGCGGGATCCAGCTTGTCCAGCACCCGGGTATTGCCAATGAGCTCGCCGATGCCCAGCCCCGTCTGCTCCGCAATCCTTGTCACGATGGGATAGGCCTCGGGGTGAACCGCCGACGCATCGAGCGGGTCCGCTCCCCCATTAATGCGCAGGAAGCCGGCGGATTGTTCAAAGGCCTTCGGGCCTAAGCGCGGCACCTTCTTCAGCTCCTTACGGGTAGCAAAAGAGCCATTGTCATTGCGGTAGGCCACGATATTGGCGGCGATGGTGGGGTTAACACCCGCCACGCGCTCCAATAGCGGCGCTGAGGCCGTATTGAGGTCGACGCCGACGCCATTGACGGCGCTTTCTACCACGCCATCCAACGTCCGGGCCAGCGACGTCTGGTTCACATCGTGCTGATACTGGCCCACTCCGATGGCCTTAGGATCGATTTTCACCAGCTCTGCCAGCGGATCCTGCAGGCGCCGGGCAATAGAGACCGCCCCGCGCAGCGAGACATCCATATCGGGGAATTCCTCCGCCGCCAGCTGCGATGCGGAGTAGACCGATGCGCCGGATTCGGAGACCACGACGGGCGTTGGCTGCTGACCCCCAGCCTGTTTGAGCAGGTCAGCAATCTCGTGCGCGAGCTTTTCTGTTTCCCTGGAGGCAGTGCCATTGCCGATGGCCATAAGGTCAACCGAGTGCCGCGCGCACAGCGTGGACAGGTCTTGCACCGCCTGCGACCACTGGTTTTGCGGCTGATGGGGATAGACGATGGTGGTATCGAGCACCTTGCCCGTTTTATCCACCACGGCGCATTTGGTGCCGTTGCGGTAGCCCGGGTCAAGGCCGATGGTGGCGCGCTGGCCCGCGGGGGCGGCAAGCAGCACATCGCGCAGGTTCGTGGCAAAGACCTTGAGCGCGCCTTCTTCTGCTACTTCTTTCAAGCGCATGCGCACATCTAGACTGGAAGAAACATACAGCTTGGTGCGCCATCCCCAGTGCACGGCGTTATCCAACCACGCGGAGCTGCGTTCCAACTCGAACCGATCCGCGATGAGGTTCTCGTAGTCGGCGTCATCACCGGCATCGAGGTGCAGCTGCAGCACTCCCTCGTTCTCCCCGCGCAGGAGTGCCAGAATGCGGTGGGAAGGAAGCGAAGAAAAAGGTTCGTTGAAGTCGAAGTAATCCTTGAACTTCGCCCCCTCGGCTTCCTTTCCTTCCACCACCTGCGCCTGCATGGCACCCTGGTTAAACATGCGCTCGCGCACACTGCCTACCAAGTCTGCATCGAGCGCGAAGCGATCGATAAGAATGGAGCGTGCCCCCTCTAGCGCCTTCTTGGTATCTGCGAAACCTTCCGTAAGAAAACCCTGTGCCAGTTCCTCCGGCTGGGCCTGCGGCTGCGCAATCAATATGTCGGTCAGCTCTTCCAAGCCGGCTTCGCGCGCGATATCCGCCTTTGTCTTGCGCCGCTTTTTATACGGCAGATACAAATCCTCAAGCCGGGCTTTGGTATCGCAGGCAAGGATCTGGCTGCGCAGGTCATCGCTAAGCTTGCCCTGCTCATCGATGGCGGCAAGGATTGTCTCTTTGCGCTCTTCTAGCTCACGCAGGTAGGTGGCCCTCTCTTCGATGGTGCGCAGTTGGGCATCATCCAAACCACCCGTGACCTCCTTGCGATAGCGCGCAATGAAAGGCACCGTATTTCCCTCCGCAAGGAGCTTCAGCGCCGTCGAAACCTGGGTTTCTTGAGCGCTGATCTCCGCCGCGATGGTGGCCGCAATATTCACGTAGATTCCTCACACTTCTATTTCACAGCTTGGTATGGGACCCACCCAATCTACCGCATGCCTTTTCCATCGCCCCGGCTTGCCACCGCAGGGCACACAAAAATCCTCTTCCTCCCGCACGCTGAAAGCAGGAAGAAGAGGAGCAAAAGACGCGCTATTTTAGTGGATGACTACCTGGGCCCTATCGCCGCCAGAGCAGCTCACCCTCGAGGAGTTCCCGGAGCAGTACATCGTATAGGTACCACCGGTAGTCGGTGAATAGACGCTCAAGGTGACATCCGTTCCGCCACCGGACACCCAGTTATTCATAAAGGTGTTGTAGACATTTTTCGCAAATGCTTCTGACGTTTTACTGGTGGCAGCGTAATAGCTCGTGTAGTCGCCCCACGAGTGCCCATTGCCGCTGCTTACACGTGCCTGAGCTGGGGCGGGCGCAGGTGCCTGCTCAGTCTTGGTCACGGTAGCTTCACTACCCGACGACTTCTCGTCGTCCTTGTCATCAACGCTTGTGGAGTCCGCCTTTTGCTGAAATTGGGTTTCCTGCGCGGTGGCGTTGGAATTATCGCCATTTCCCTGCACGAAAAAGACTGCCGCAGCGGCAATGGCAAGAAGTGCCACAACTCCCAAAATGATCGCCGCAATCATAGCCCCATTCCCGCGGCTTTGTTGCGGCTGAGAATACGCGGGGTACTGGTTGTACTGCGGCTGTTGGTTGTATCCGCCAAAATCATTTCCATTGGGAGAAGTCATGCGAGAGAGTCCTTGGAGAGCAAGTAAAAATGCGAGTGTGTGCTGCACTTACAGTAGCACTACCCAGCACCGATACAAGTTTCTCTAGCGACTTTTCCTAATTTTCTTCGCTGGATTCAACGCTCCATACCGGCTCGGCCGACCACGCGAATTCGGTATGCCCGATTTCTGTACTTCCCAACCACGCCGCGGTGGCCGGCAAGCACTCAGCAACCATCGGCGCGAGGGAGGGCAGGGCTGCTGTGGTATCGCCATTGACGATGACCCGCCACAGCGGCGTGCCCTCCGCTGCGGTTCCATTGCTGAATTCATATTCTTGGGCCAATGGGCTATCTTTCGGCGGCGACGGGGAAACTACGGTGGCAAAAATATTTACCGGCACAAAACCTGCATCGCGCAGTTTCTCCGGCATACCAGCCAGGCTTTCTTCCCATTCTTCCTGGCTCATCAGCACAGAAAGATCCACGCTCACCCGCACTACTGTGCCTTGCCTTTCGGTTCACGCTCGCTCAATTGCGCTACAAATGCCTTATCCGCCTTACTCAATTCCACCTGATCCAATAACTCCGGGCGGCGCTGCCACGTGCGCTCCAACGCTTGTTCCCTGCGCCACCGATCTACCAGACCATGATTTCCAGAAGTCAAAACCTCCGGCACCGCAAGCCCGCGCCACTCGCGCGGTTTGGTATAGCTCGGGCCTTCCAATAGGCCATCTGAAAAGGAATCTTCTTCATGCGAGCGCTTATTACCCAATACCCCGGGGATAAGGCGGACTACGGCTTCTGCGATCACCAATACGGCGACCTCCCCGCCAATGAGCACATAATCCCCGATGGATACTTCCCGAACGCGGTAGCGCTTCTTTGCATCTTCAACCACGCGCTGGTCGATGCCCTCGTAACGCCCACAGGCAAAAACAATGTGCTCTTCAGCGGACCATGCCCGCGCATCCGCTTGGGTAAACGGCGCCCCAGCCGGGGTGGGAACCAGAAGCAGCGGAAGCTCGCCATCTTCGTTCTCACTATCTGGCTCGCCTTGTGACGCTTCAGCGTCATACGCCTGGGCTTCGACACCTTCTAATTCATCGTGGCGTGGGCGGTTGAGGTGCGGCAGGGAGGAATCGAGGGTGGGGGCGGTGGTCCCGAGTGCGACATCGTCAAGCGCAGGGCCCCATACCTCAGGTTTCATGACCATTCCTGGGCCGCCACCAAAGGGGGAGTCATCGACCGATTTATGCGCATCTGTAGCCCACTGCCGCAGATCGTGCACGCCCACCTCAAGACGGCCCTGCTCGATTGCCTTGCCTAAAAGGGCATGGCGCAGCGGCTGCAGGTATTCCGGAAAGATGGTCACGACATCGAGCCTCATAGATCCAACAACCCTTCTGGGGGTTGGATGGTGCACGAGCCGGCTTCCAAGTCCACCTCGGGGACGATGGCATGGACAAAGGGCACCAAGGCGGAGTTGCCCGAAGCCAGCTCAACCTCTAAGAGATCTTGGCTAGGCCCGTGCACGACGGAGGTCACAGAGCCGATGTCTTCCCCCTCGTGGATAACGCGCAGGCCTTCGAGCTCGTGGTCATAAAAGCCCTCGTCATCATTCTCTAATGGGGCAGCGAAAAATTGGGTGCCGCGCAGGCTTTCCGCCTGTGTGCGATCGGCAATTTCCTTGCACGTCACCAAAAGCCTGCCTTTATGGCTGCGCACCGCCGAGATAGTCAACTCGTGCTCCTTGCGGCCCTGCCTTCCCCGCAGTGTTTCTCCCACCGCAAAGCGCACCTCAGGCTCATCGGTGGTGGGCTCTACCACCACTTCTCCCTTGATCCCATGCGACTTAATGACGCGCCCAATCATCAATTCCATGGCGCAGAGTTTACCGCATGCACCCAGTTGCTCTTATTTCCTGCCGCGCTCCCCACAATCTCACTCTTAGGCATTACGCTTGAAGCATGAACGACTCTCCCCACCCGTCCTCCGATCCTCGCAGCGCGCATCAGGAGGCACCGAACTCCCCCTTGATCGACCTTGATCTGGTGGCTTTGGCACCTCCCACTGATCCTGAACGTGAGCGCCCTGGGGTCAAGCGAGTCTTAAACGGTGAGCGCGCAAACCTGATCCTTTTCAGTTTTGCCCCTGGTCAATCCCTGCCAGATCACAAAGCCGCCCACCCGATAACCGTGCAGGCGATACGCGGCGAAGTGAATTTCACTTGTGGGGAGAACACGGTCGCACTAGCCCCAGGTAACATTGTGCACTTACCCGCCTATATAGTGCATAGCGTTGCCGCACCCCTACCGGATGTGAACTCGGACTCACCGACAGAACAGTCAGACGGGCAACCGGCACTAATGCTTTTAACGATGCTTACAGGCTAATTGGAATACACACACCGTTAGGACAGATTTTGGATACATCGCAGTCTCATAACAAGCCTTACCACCACGGAAACCTCCACGACGAGCTGCTACGGATCGCCGTGCAATTAGGAAAGGAAAAAGGCCCCGAGGCTATTACCATCCGCGCCGTCACCCGCGCGGCAGGAGTATCCCCCACCTCGGCCTACCGGCACTTTAAGGATCAGGAAGAACTGCACGATAAGGTAGCCGAACTAGCCACCGACGAGCTCGTGCGCCGCCTTCACCACACCACCGATAAAGCTGGCAACCTCGCCTTCCCCGATCACCTCGTGCAGGTTGGGTATGCCTACCTCGAATTTGCCTTGGATGAAACGAACTTCTTCCGTTGCATGTTGGAGTGGAAGGCGCTTCGTTTTATGCTCGGCGTAGACCCCTCAACTCCCGATGATCCAAAAAGCGAGCACCTGAATCTGATTCAGCGCTACTTCGATCTCTTGGCCCGTCACGCCCAAGCCCAAGGCCAAACGCCCAATAAAGAGTATTCCCTACACAATAGCTTGCTGTCTTGGTCCGCCGTCCACGGGTTTACCGTACTTGCCATTGACGGGCCCCTGTCTAAACTGCCGCGGGAGGAAATCTATCAGCTATTCAAACCCGTCGTCGCAGGCAGCTTGCGCGGGATGGATTTTAAAGATCCAGGCGATGTATACGCCAATTACCCCGAATTGCGGCCACGCTCTGAATAGCGCTAGCCACTAGCCTCAGTGGCGGCCGCGCGCTGGCCGAGCGCGCAAAATCCCCCACTCGTTATCGCGCATAAATGCAACGATGACAGGTGGGGGATGAAGCTTATGCACAGCGCCCTAATCAGTAAAGGGCGCTAGAGACCGAGCAGATTACTCTGCGGACTCCTCAGAAGCTTCTGCTTCAGCGTCTGCCTCGCCGGCAGCAGCAGCGGCAGCCTCAGCTGCAGCAGCCTCTTCAGCTTCCTTCTTCTTCTTTGCTTCTTCCTTGGCCTTCTTCTTTTCAGTGATGGCCTCGATGGTTGGGCCGTTATTAGCCTCAGCCAGCGCCTCGTTGAAGAGGTCCAGCTTGGACTTCTTCTCTTCGGCAACCTTCAAGGTGCCTTCTGCGCCCGGCAGGCCCTTGTGCTTCTGCCAGTCGCCGGTGACCTTCAGTAGTGCCAAGACAGGCTCGGTAGGCTGTGCACCAACGGACAGCCAGTGCTGTGCGCGCTCGGAGTCGATCTTGATGAGGGAAGGCTCTTCCTTCGGGTGGTAGATGCCAATGTTCTCGATGACCTTGCCGCTGCGGCGGGTACGAGCATCAGCGATAACTACGCGGTATTCAGCGGCGCGGATCTTACCTACGCGCTGCAGTTTAATTTTGACAGCCATGATGGCTCCTTTTCTAGTCACTGGGCAGTTCAGACACGCGCTTTTTAGCACGCCGGTTCAACCCTTGGATTTTACCTGCGCGTGACGTACCGGCCGACCGTAGACGGGAACGGTGTTACGCAGAATGAAACGTCTCATTATCGTCAGCAGTTCGCACCACTGCGATAACCCGAACCATTTTAGCATGTGCAGGCAGTATTTTAAAATCTCCGCGTCTCCCGCATTCTACCTTGCCTCGTTATGCCTCCGAGACCATTAAAGAGTAACCTGATTAGCCGAACGTAAACCTTTGACCCAGAAGGCTTAGAAGTACGCCACGCTTGTTTCCCCATGAGCAAGCGCACGAAATGACGTTTTATGACAAATGATTCTCCACGCAACTTTCGATACCGCTATGACCTCGATGGTCTGCGCGGTATCGCAATTGGCCTCGTAGTTATCTACCACGTCTTTGTCGGTCGTGTCTCCGGCGGCGTGGATGTCTTTTTACTGCTTTCCGGTTACTTCTTTTTAGGCTCACAGCTGCGCTATGCCGGCAAGCCCAACGCGTCATTGAACCCATGGTGGCCAATCTGGCGCACGTTGCGCCGCTTGGTACCAAGCCTTGTTTTGGTCATCGGTGTGACGTATATCTTCGTGCGCCTTTTCACGCCGCAGCTCATGCGCACTGAATTTACCCAGCAAATTACGGCAACCATGCTGTACTACCAGAACTGGGAGCTGGCGCGCCAACACGCTGACTACACTGCGGCCGCCGCCGATACTTCCCCGCTGCAGCATATGTGGTCGATGTCCGTGCAGGGCCAGTTCTACCTGATGGGCATTGCCTTTGCCCTCATCCTGGCTGCGATAATGAAATGGCGCCCGCAGCAATCTTCACTGCGCACAAGCCGCTTCCCCACGGTCAACCAAATCGCCGGCCCCATCCTCATCGTGGTGACCATCATTTCCTTTGCCTATGCCTCGCGCCATGGGCTACACGGAACTCCAGAAAACTACTACTCCACGTGGTCACGCGCCTGGGAGTTGACCCTTGGTGCGGTTCTAGCCATCTACGGTTCTGCATGGAAGATTCCTGCGCGTTTTTATGATCTGTTTACTGGCCTTGGCCTTTTCATGCTGGTCTTTACCGGCGCCATCATCGCAGAGACCACCGCCTACCCAGGACCGCTCTCGCTTTTGCCTTTGGGCGGTGCCGTGCTCATCATCTTGGGCGGTGGCGGCAAGATCTCCAAGGCCATGGCCTCTAAAAAGGCGCGCTGGCTAGGCGATGTCGCCTATCCACTGTATCTATGGCACTGGCCGCTGCTTATTTTGTCCACCTCGTACTTGGGCCAGCAGACCCCGTCGTGGTGGCTGGGCATCATTATTATTGCCATCTCCCTGCTGCTTGCAGATATCACGCATCGCTTCATCGAGCGTCCCCTGCGCCAGCACCGCAAGCGACCCTTGGCAGAGGATCTTCCAGCCCACAAGGCAGTCTCCAGTCTGTCCACTCGTGCCGGTGCCGGTCGAGCCATCGGCGGTGTCGTGGTCGCCAGCTGCGTCACGGCGCTGCTTCTCATTCAGCCGCTGTGGCTGCGCACCCTTAATATCGCCGACGCGGAAATGCTCAATCCCCAGCAATATCCCGGCGCTACCACGTTCATCAATGACATCACCCCGCCGGACGGAGTAGAGATCAAACCGGATCCTATCGTGGCTAGAGGGATCCAGCCGCCGGTTGCTGCAAACTGGTGCTTCGTGCCCGATAGCCAGCCCGCTGATTTCTTCTTTGAAACGCGCAGGGACGGCAAGACCCCCTGCATTTTCGGCGACACTACTGCCGAAAAGGAAGTCTATTTGGTGGGAGGATCCCACGCGGAGCAATACTCCTCTGCCCTCGACCGCCTCGGCCGAGAGATGGGTTTCAAGCTGGTTCCCCTCTTGCGCCAAGGTTGCCCCATCGAGCTTGGCGATGACGTCACGGTCAGCCCCGAATGCGCCGAGTGGGGTGAACTGGTCATGGACCGCATTGCCGAAGCCCAGCCAGAGTTGGTTATCTCCAATACCACCCGCCCGCAAAACGAATTCGGGCATGGCCCAGATGCTGTCCCCGCCGGCTACCAAGCCTTTTGGGAAGAACTATCCAAGCGCGATATCCCCTTCCTGGGTTTCCGCGATAACCCGTGGGGATTCGATGAGGACGGGGAGCCGCGCGAATTCGATGAGTGCTACGTTGCCACTGAGGACTCTGTGGGCTGCGGCATGCGGTTTGAGCAGGTTTACCAACCTTACGATCCAGGTGCCGTTGTTCTATCGCAGTACGAAAACATGCTGTCCCTCGATACCGCGCCGTGGTTCTGCGATGCTAATGGCGATTGCCCGGTCATCATCGGCAACACCATGGTCTACCGCGATATGCACCACATCACCAACGCCTTTGCTGATTCCGCGATGCCGATGATCCGAGAAGCCCTCACGCCCTTCTTGAACGGCGAAAAGGTCCAACAAGAGGCGCCAGAAATCTCCCCGGAAGAGGCAGAGGCAGCACTAGAGGAATCGCCAGCTGCCCCCACCACCGGTGGCACGCGGCGCGCCAACCCGGTGCCGTATCCCAATACCCTGGAAAACGACCCGGTGTAGACGCTCCCCCCGCGACGGCACACACAAAGGTGGCCCATCACCTGAGAGGTCATGGGCCACCTTCTGTTTATGTCTCTGCGCGGCTACTTTTTGCCCTTGCCAAAGTTGAGGTTATCGAGGTCGATATTCTCCATGCCCTTGGGCATCTTGGGCATGCCGGGGATCTTTCCACCGCCAAGGCCACCGGCACCGCCGGCACCGCCCATTTGCTGCTGCAGCTGCTGTAGCTCTTCCATCGACGGCATACCGCCGCCCATTCCTGGCATACCACCCGGCATCTTGGGGCCGCGGTTGCCACCGCCGCCCTTGCCCTTCTTGCGCTTACCGTTTTTGCCCTTGCGGCCCTTTGGCTTTTTCTTGGTGGCAGAACGTCCGCCACCGCCCATGCCAAATTGGCCGGCCATCTTGGACATCATCTTCTTGGCCTGGTTGAAGCGCTCAATGAGCTGGTTGACCTCAGAAACGCTTACACCGGAACCATTGGCGATGCGCTTGCGGCGCGACGCGTTCAAGATCTTCGGGTTCTCGCGCTCTTCTGGGGTCATACCGCGGATGATGGCCTGGATGCGATCCAGCTGCTTTTCATCCACCATGGCGGCCATTTCATTCATCTGCTTGCCGCCAGGCATCATCTTCAGCAGGTTGCCAATCGGACCCATCTTGCGGATCATCAACATCTGGTCCAAGAAGTCATTCAGCGTGAGCTCGCCGGAGCCAAGCTTAGAGGCTGCTTCTTCGGCCTTCTGGTGATCCAGGGTGGCTTCCGCCTGCTCAATCAGGGAGAGCAGGTCACCCATGCCCAGAATGCGGCTAGACATGCGCTCTGGGTGGAAGACATCAAAATCATCGAGCTTCTCACCGGTGGACGCATACAAAATCGGCTTACCGGTCACCTCACGAATGGACAGCGCTGCACCACCGCGGGCGTCACCATCCAGCTTCGTGAGAACCACGCCGGTAAAGTCCACGCCATCGCGGAAGGCCTCCGCCGTTTGCACGGCGTCCTGACCAATCATGGAGTCGATGACGAACAGGACTTCATCCGGATTGACGGCATCGCGGATATTGCGCGCCTGCGTCATCAGGGTTTCATCGATGCCCAGGCGGCCGGCGGTATCGATGATGACCACATCGTGCTGCTTCTGTTTTGCTTCAGCAATACCGCGCTTGGCGACGTCCACCGGGTCCCCGTGCGAGGTACCCATCTCGTGGTCATTGGAATCCAGGGAGGTACCAGGATCTGGGGCGAAGGTCGGGACCTCCGCGCGCTCGCCGACGATCTGCAGCTGCTGCACGGCTCCTGGGCGCTGCAAGTCACAGGCCACGAGCATCGGGGTGTGTCCCTGCTTCGTGAGGTGCTTGGCCAATTTACCGGCCAAGGTGGTTTTACCAGCACCCTGCAGACCGGCCAGCATGATGACGGTCGGTGGATTCTTGGCCAAGTTCAACCGGCGGGTTTCTCCGCCTAGGATCTCAATGAGCTCCTCATTGACGATCTTGACCACCTGTTGGGCGGGGTTGAGCGCCTCAGATACTTCCGCGCCACGGGCGCGTTCCTTGATGCGCTTGATAAACCCGCGCACCACCGTCAGAGAAACGTCAGCTTCCAGCAAGGCCAAACGAATCTCACGAGTCGTGGCGTTGATATCCGCCTCAGTTAATTTGCCCTTGCCGCGCAGGCCCGCCAGGGCTGACTGTAGGCGGTCTGATAGTGAGTCAAACACTACGGATGCGCTCCCTTAAATTAGATCGATCTAAAGTTCAATTATTCAATCTTAGTCCCTAGCCAGGGCCCTGGTCACATTCCCCACCACCTGGGCGCGCGAAACCGAAGCTCCAAAGAACACATGCACAATCATCGTGGCGCCCAGGATCTCATGGCGCAGCCACATAAACTCCGGCAAAGACTCCACCAAATAGCCCAATGCACCTATTCTCTCGACGGTACGAATCTCCAAAATACCACCCACGTTAAAGGCCGCCGTCGTGGGCTCACCTGCGATATCGGGAAGCTCTTTGTACGTACGCGAATTATAGGACTGGATAAACCTATCCGGTTCCGCGGCCTCTGTGAGCGTCTTTTGCACAGTGCGGATGACAAACTCCGCCTGATAGCTACCAGCATCACCCTGTACGAAATTGGCCCGCACAATCGTCCACCCCAAGGCTGAAATCAGCGCAAAAATGCGCTTAAACTCTGCCTTATTGGCACCGGACCAGGTCACGGTGACCACTTCCTCCTGCCAATCAACCGCAAGCCCTACCCCATACTCGTCCTGCGGAACACGGACTAAGGGGCGGGTGACTATGCGCGGCTTATTCGCTTCCAAAGCGCGGGCGACGATAAGGGCCTGCGCCTGTGCGGTGCGAGCAGACCACACGCCAGGGCCTGTTGATAAGGCATCCGCCTTGGATAAGGTCTCGAGCAGCGAAATGGTCAATTGATCATAATGGCACGCATTCAATAGGGCATCGCGCGCGGCATCCGAACTCGGATCCATCGTCGCTGCCAATCGCGCCAGGCTCGTATGCTCTGCCACCACGGTTTGCACGCGGGAAATATCTGCAAGATTAAAGCGCATGCGCACGGCCTGCCGCGCCACCATCTCTGCTCCTACTTGCTCGTGCGGGCGGTCATGTCCCTTGCCTAAATCGTGGTACAACGCGGCCAGGAGGAGCAGATCCGGGCGCGCCACCGAGGTCCGCACCTCGGCGCAGCGCGTGACGGTGGCGACGAGGTGGTAGTCAACAGAATGCATGTGGCTGCGTTCTCTGGGCAGTAATCCGCGCACATGACCCCATTCTGGGACCAAGCGCTCCCACAGCCCATAGCGATCCAGCTCCGCAATCACCCGCGGGGTATGAGACGGCGAAGACAAAATGGCGAAAAAGTCATCCACGGCCGCCCGCGGCCACCGCTCCGGTGGAGCCGGCAGCTCCTGCAGTACCCGCCATGTCGTTGCGGAGACGGAATAGCCTGTCCGCGCTGCGGCCGCCGCGACTCGGGTCAACAGCCATGGGTCTGCACGATTGGGTGTGCGGGCCAAGGAGATAACGGCACCATCAGCCACGACGTCCACGTCAAGGGGCCTGCGCACACGGTCGCGCCCCTGCGCCGGACCAGCACCCCGGCTACCCAAAACGCCGCGGGCTGTGGCCAAGCTACGCTCTACCGCTTCATCGACAGCAGAAGCTGCAGTAACCAGTGCCGCCGTTAGCTCATAGCGGCTGCTAAAACCTAATTCATCAGCGACATCTGCGGCAAAGTCCGGATCCAAAATATCGCGGTGCCGATGAGCCTTGACGTGCAGCAGGGTCCGTGCATCGAGTAACAACCGCCGCTCTTCTTCCAGCACAGGCAGATCGCACAGGTTTCCTAGGGCCAAAGCACGCAAGAGCTGAATATCGCGCAATCCCCCGCGCCCGTTTTTCAGATCTGGGTTAGTCATGGTGGCAACGGCGCCAGAACGGTTCCACCGTGCGATGGCGGTATCGACGAAGCGGTCAAACCCCCGCTGCAACTGTCGACGCCACGCGTGTAGGAGGCGTTGACGAGCGTCATCGACAAGCGGCTTCTCGCCAGCAATATACGTCAGATCCAATTGTGCGAAGCCAGCTGAGGCATCCTGCAAGGCGATCTCGGCGCACTCCTGCGGGGTACGCAGGGCAAAATCCAACCGATACTTGGCATCCCACACCGGATACCACAAGTCCTCTACCAAGCGGGGATCTGGCTCGTAATCCTCCGGAAAGATCAAGATGACATCAATATCGGAATAGGGAGTCATCTCCTGCCTGGCTAAAGAGCCAGTGGCAGCTAGCGCCGTGTGCGGCGGCAGATCTAAATCCTGGAGCAGGCGCACCGCCGCGTCATAAGCCTCGCTGCGAAGAGCGGATGCTGCCACCATTTTTGCTTAAAGGGCGGTCTCGCCGCGCTCCCCGGTGCGGATACGGATGACGTCTTCTACCGGGGTAATCCAAATCTTGCCATCGCCAATCTTGCCGGTATAAGCGGCATCCACGATGGCGTCAATGAGCTCTTCCACCTGGTCATCAGCGGTCAAAACTTCTAATTTCACCTTGGGTACAAAGTCCGTCGCGTATTCGGCGCCGCGGTAGACCTCGCTGTGCCCACTCTGTTGCCCAAAGCCCTGGCTTTCGGTCACTGTAAGGCCGTGTACATCCTGCTGTTTTAATGCCTCCCGGATATCCGGCAGAGTAAACGGCTTAACGATGGCGGTAATTAGTTTCATTTAATCCTCCTGAAGAAAAGTATAAGTCGGCGGCCAGGCGCGGCGCGGATATGCTGCGTTCTAGTCTAACCCCGCACGACTTCCGAATGTGCCCGAATTACAGTTGCAGCCGGTAAATTAAGGCTGGATCCGCTGCTGTACGCACCGCATCTGCCCAAAAGAAACGCGGGCCGTACATCCTCCATGGAGAAAGTACGAACCCGCGCTGCACACTAGGGAAAGATAACCCTAGATTTCGTCTTCATCAGCGTAGACGGTCTGAATTTTCTCATTATTGTGTTTGGCGTGTTTAACGTCAGTAACCGCAACACCGTAGATGGAACGCCCCAGGTAGAACGAACCCACCGAGCCGATAATCCAGACACCAAAGCACGCGATGAGGCCCTTGATAAGGAGGCCTAGTGAAAAGCCATCCTGCCCAAAATCCACCACTAGCTTGGCGAGGATAATAAGCGGCACCGCCAAACCCACGGTCGGACCCATCAGGTTGGCACGGGTCAAGGCATCCGGTGCGCGCCACAAGGAGACCACGGTTGCCACCACGAGGATCGTGGCCACAATGAGCAGAACCGAAGCAATAATCTCGTATACAGCCATGGCTTATCGCCGCCCTTTCGAAATAATGCGGGCCATAGACAAGGTCGGCAAAATACCGGCAGCGATGGCGCCAATCAGGGCAATGTCATAGGCTAATGGGGCATTATTGATCATTGACCAACCGAGGTACATGCAGATCATGCCGTAAAAGACAATGTCTGACATCACCGCGCGGGTGAGCTCGTCACGGGTGCGCAGCGCCAATAGCACCCCGCACCAGGCTGCCCCGCCCATGATGAACACGCACACCAGTACAACCCAACCGAATGGGGACAATGTTGCAAAATCAATCATCGGTCGGTCTCCTTCCTGCGTTGAATTTTCCGGGCGAGGTGCTTGGGCTTTTCGACGTCCGCCTGGCTCTCCGAAAGCGGAGTGTCCTCCGCCCGCGCGAGATCCGGTGAGCGCATATAGCGGCCGAGCGTATCCAAGGGGAATTCGTAGAAAGCCTCATCGAGTTCCGTCGTATCCCCTTGCCCAGGCACGCCATAGTCGATGCTCTTGACGCGCGGGGCCAAGTGCTCTTCCATATCGGCTAAGTCAGCCACAATCGCCGCAGGATCGGAACCCTGGACCGCTTGTACTAGCACGATGCGGGGCAAGCCCTTCCGCGGCGGTTCGCGGAGCCCCAAGGACAGCGTGCCAGGGGTAGCGGTGATGGACGAGGTGAACCAGAAGATCTCCCAGGCGCTGGTAACGCGCAGTGGATACCGGATGATGACCGGGTGGTATTCGTTATCGGGCTTAAATGCTGACATCGCCAGGGTGAACCCAGCAACGAAAATTTCTTTGATGAGCCAGAGTGCATAGGCTACGGCATGCATTTATCGGCCCTCCTGAATGTCATCGATATTAGGTAGTGCGGCTGAGTCATCGTCCAAGATGGTGTCAGTATAAGCCGTCGTGTCCAGCAATTGGTCTGCTGCGGTTTCCACCGCATCAATGACCACGCCGGAGAAAATGAACATGCCCAGCGAGACCAAGATGAGCGCTGCAGAAGGCGCCATCAATTTCTTGCGAATGATGAGCTCATCGGGAACCTTGTCCGAGGGCAAATCGTGTCCCCAGAATGCTTCGCGCCAGACGCGCAACATCGCCAAGAATGCTGCGAAGGAGGCGATGATTATGGCGGCAATCGCAATCCAGGCCCAAGCCCCGCCATTGCGGGCGACCTCGAAGACGATCATGAGCTTGCCCCACATGCCGGAGAATGGCGGGAAGCCCACAACGGAGAAAGCACCAGCGGCAAAAATCCAGGCGATAATGGTATCGCGGCGCGCGAGGCCAGATAGCTTGGTCAAGTCACCCGTGCCGTAGGTCTCTTCGATGGCACCGGAGGCCAGGATCAACGAGCCAACGGTCACCATGTGGTGAATCGTGTACATGATACCGGCGGCCAGGGCGCGGCTCGGATCTTCCGAGGTAAAGGCCAGCATCACCAAGATGAATGGCATACCGTTGAGCATCTGGTAACCCAACACGCGGCGAATGGTCTTTTCGGTCAGGCCACCAAACGCACCGATCATCATAGAGATCAGCATGAGGACGATGATGATCACGTTCCACCGCTGCTCAAGATCGAAAAGCTGCACGTACAGCCGGTAAAGCATGTACACAGCAACCTTCGTGTGCAGGCCGGAAAATAGTCCCATCACCGCGGCCGACGTTCCAGGATAGGTACGCGGCAGCCAGGACTGCACTGGGAATACGCCAGCCTTGGCGGTAATCGCAATGAGAATAATGCCCGCAGCGACGGTCACCGGACCGTTGCCGGCGGCGGCCCCCTGCAGGGCGGCCAAGTTAACCGAACCGGTGACGGAATAGATATAACCGACACCAACCACCAGCAGCGTGGAGGCGAAAAGGTTAACGAGGACGAACGCGCGACCAGCTGCCAGGCGCGACCACGTACCAGACATGGTGATAAGGCCGTACGACGGCAGCAGCATGACCTCAATGAACACGAAGAAGTTAAAGAGGTCAGCGGTCAGGAGCGCACCGCACACACCGGTGATAAGAATCAGCGTGAGCGAAGGGTAATAACGGGATTTAGTCTCCCCGCCCACGATGGCGAACCAGTTGGCGCCAAAGGCAACGATCATCGTGGTGATGATCATCAGCGCGGAGAAGGCATCCGCAACGAGCGGAATACCCACATTGCCTACGTAGAGGCCCACGGTATGCGCCACTACCCCATTGTTCATGGTGTAGATCAACAGCCCCAGGCCGGCGAAGACACCGACTCCAGGGATGATGAGCATGATCGCATCGCGGACGGCGCGCCATGGCGCCAGCAAGGCAAGAGCCGCGGCAATGAGGGGAATTGCCGGGAAAAGTGGAAGAAGTTGGGCTACAACATCAGCCATTATTTTTCATCCTCCTTCTTCCTCTGTACCCCGCGCTCAGCCACAGGGGTGTCGTGGTCTACTCGGCCAATGCGATCGAGCTCATTTGCGGATTCTTCCAAGATTGCTCGATTCTGGGCATCGCGGCCCAAGGTAGAAAATGCGTGGTCGATGGTGTTGTCATCGACGGGTTCCACCACATCGGTGTCATCGTTTTTGCCCATTGCAGCCATGGTCAACAGGATGGTCGAGGTTGCCATGGAGATAACAACTGCCGTTAGAACGAATGCCTGCGGTAGCGGATCGGCCATCTGGTCATGGGGGACTTCCGAGGGAAAGGCTTCACCTCGGTAGGAGTACACGCCAGTGGCCAACAAGGTCAGGTTGGCACCGTGGCCGAATGCCATCATGCCCAATACAATGCGGACCAAGCCGCGTTGCTGAATGAGGTAGACGGCGCCACCGATGAGGATGGCGATTGTTAACGCGAGAATCATTACTTCTCCCCTCCTCGGTTGGCGTTAGAACGGCGACGTTGCTTTGTCTTTGTCTTTGCCTCTTTGGGGCTGAGCAAAGCCAGCGGATCCGTCGAAGGGTTGATTGGGTCTGGGTACGGATCGTCCGCATCCTCAACGGCAATCCGCGGCGTCGCCGGCAGGGCCGAGTCATCATCATGGACCCATGGCAGGTAGTCCCGCTCGGTACCAGGCCTGAGGTAGCCACCCAAGGCATTGATGGCCATCGTGAGCATACCCAGCACCGCCAGATAAATACCGAGGTCGAAGATGAGGGACGTCGTCCAGTGCTGGCCAAGGGCCTCACCGTGCAAGGCGGTAAGGAAACCACCATTGCCAAAGCCGTCGTGCCAGTAGCCAATAAAGCCTGCCAACAGCGCGGTAATGATGCCAATACCGGTAAGGTGCACGGGGGTCATGCGGCCGAAGACAATTTCATCGGAGCCGCGGGACAGGTAGGTAAGTCCGATGGCCGCACCCATGATGAGCGCAGCTGGGAATCCACCGCCGGAAGAATTGTGTCCGCGGAAGAACACGATGACGGACATGATGATGAGCAAAGGAATGACAATATTGATTCCCTTGCGCAGCGGCACGGAGTTCAGCTGTGACTGGCCGAACGGCGCCGGGCGCGTGCCCGAGCTGAACGGGAAGCGCGGCAGCGTGGTGGTAATGGCTGCGATAACGACGGCGGCCATGCCCAGCACGGACAGCTCGCCCAAGGTATCGAGTGCACGGAATTCCACGATGATGGTGGCCACGACGTTATCGCCACCCGTGATATCCGGTGCCTTGTCGAGGTACCACAGCGCCAGGTCCGAGCGTTCGTGCCGGCCCATCAGGCCCCAGACTCCGAGGAAGGCCGCAACACCGGCCAATACGGCGATGACGATGGAGCCCACCCTGCGAGATTTATCCGTAACCGGCTGGAAGGTCTCTGGCAGGTAACGCAGCACCATCATCATGACGACCACAGACAGTGCTTCCACCATGAACTGGGTAAGTGCCACGTCCGGTGCACCCAAGAGGAACATCTGCAAGGTAACGCCTGTACCCGCAATGCCGATCATGACGGCGCCGGTAAGGCGGTTCTTGGTGCGAACCAGCCCGAATACGGACAACGCAATAATGCCCAAAGGCAGCAGGTCCCACGGGTTGTCGAGCCCATCGACGCGCGGCTGCAGCGGTACGCCGTCGACTCCCTCGCCGAACAAAGTAGTACCGGCAAGAACAATAACCACGATGACAATCGGCAGAATGTGACGGGACGGGTTGTGGGAATCGGACATCTTGCCCAATACCTGGCCGAGCTTGGCGCAGCCATCTTGCAGGCTTTGCAGGAGCTCGTTGCCGCTGCGCGGCATGAAGTTGCGCCCTTCGAAAGCTGGCCACATCTTCTTGCGGACAAAGATGCCTGCGATGCCGGCCACCAACACGAGGAACGAGATGATGAATGGCACGTTGATTCCATGCCATAACGCAAGGTGAGAATGCGTTTCCATCCCCACGGCGCCAACGGCATGCTCCAAAGGCTCATCGAAAATACCCAGGACAAAGACGAGCGGCAGGGACATAAAGCCCGGTAGCGCTGCAGGAAGCCACAGGGAAACTGGGGCTTCGTGGACATCGTCCATAGACCGTGGCCCATCGAAGAATGCGCCGAAGACGATCTTTGCAGAGTAGGTGAAGGTAAAGAAGGCACCGATACCTGCCACGATGAGCAGGATTGCCTGACCTGCGCCGCCGATGGGAGCGTCCTCGAAGGCAGTGAGCATGCCTTCCTTGGACACAAAGCCCAGCAGCGGAGGTACCGCAGCCATGGATGCGGCGCCGATAACCACAGAGCCAAACGTCCACGGCATCTTATTCCACAGCAGGCCAAGGCGGCGGATATCGCGCGAGCCTGCTTCATGGTCAATGACGCCGATGAGCATGAACAGCGAGGACTTGAAGAGCGCGTGTGCCAAGGTGTGTACCAGTGCTGCACCGATGGCAAACGGGGTGCCCACACCGATGGTCGCGACAATCCAACCCAGGTGAGACACGGTGGAATAAGCGGTCAGCTTCTTCAGGTCCGTCTTTTGCACCGCGAATACGGCGGACATAACCGCCGTGCCCATACCGACGACGATGAGCACCCAGTTCCATACCGCGACATCGTAGAAGACCGTGGAGAAGCGAATGAGCAGGTAAATACCCGCCTTGACCACGGCTGCGGCATGCAGGAACGCCGAGACAGGCGTAGCGGCGGCCATGGCTTCTGGCAGCCAGAAGTGGAATGGGAATTGAGCGGACTTGGTAAAGGCAGAAGCCGCGATGAGCACGGCAACGCTCGCGGTCACGCCGGGGCGTTCATCCCATACCGAGGATGCGAGGATCTCAGAAATGGTGGTCGAACCGGTGGTCACTGCGGCGATGCCCAATGCCGTCAATAGCGTAAGGCCACCGATAAAGGTCAGGATTAAGGTGCGCTGCGAACCTGCCTCTCCCCCGGAGCCAGAACGCGCAATGAGCATGAAGGAAGCCAAGGAGACAAGCTCCCAAGCCAGGAATAGGACTACAACGTCATTGGCCAGAACCAGCAACAAGATGGACAGCGTGAATGCCGTCATCAATGTATAAAAGCTCGTATTTCCCTCATTTTTCGGGAGATACGCTGCCGAGTAGGTCAACACGACAGCGCCAATGACAAGAGCCAACATGGCGAAGAAGATGCTCAATGCATCTCCGCGCAGAGCGAAACTTACATCAACCCCCGGTGCAATAAAATCGCGTACCCAGGTGGCTTGGAAACTGAGTTCCTCCCCCGCTGCAATGGCAGAAAAATCCTTAGCAATGAGCACCGCTGCGATGAGAAAGAGGACGGCTAATGGATAGCCCGCCTGTCGGTCCATGACCTTTACGGTCACCGGTGCCAAGATCACTGCCAATGCTGCGAGGAGGACAGCAAAAAGTAGCGTCACGAAATACTTGCCTCACGAACCTTGGTCTTGGATTGGTGCGAATTTCGCACCGAATCACTAAATACAGCCCTACCAGATTACCATTGCTCACCAGCTCAATGCAGATCACAGCAATCCACGGCTCCCCATGCTCGCAGGACATACCTGCAAGGCACATAGGCGCGAGAAAACTCCCCAGCACCCGCGACTACTTCATTTTATGAGCAGCCGGGTACTGGGGAGTTATCTAAAACGGTTGAGGGAGAAGACCCTATTTCTCGCCTAGCAAGGCATCGACGAATCCTTCGACCTCGAATGGAGCAAGGTCATCGGCGCCCTCGCCCAAGCCCACAAGCTTGACTGGAACGCCCAATTCCTCTTGCACTTGGAAGACGATGCCACCTTTAGCCGTGCCATCCAGCTTGGTGAGCACCACGCCGGAAATATCCACGACCTCGCGGAAAATGCGGGCCTGTGCCAGGCCGTTTTGACCCACCGTGGCATCGAGAACCAAGAGGACCTCATCAACCTCGGTCTTCTTTTCTACGACGCGCTTGACCTTGCCCAGCTGATCCATCAGGTCGGTCGAGGTGTGCAGGCGGCCGGCCGTATCGACCAAGACGACATCGACCTGCTGCTCCAC
Organism: Corynebacterium rhinophilum; assembly: GCF_030227225.1. Lineage (GTDB taxonomy): Bacteria > Actinomycetota > Actinomycetes > Mycobacteriales > Mycobacteriaceae > Corynebacterium > Corynebacterium rhinophilum. The sequence continues at coordinate 125,717 of NZ_JASPHQ010000003.1, read as the reverse complement.
ACCAGTAGCGACGGCATCAAAAGCCACGGAGGCAGGATCTGCACCTTCCTTGCCGCGCACGGTTTCGGCACCCACGCGGCGTCCCCACGTCTCTAGCTGATCGGCTGCTGCGGCACGGAAGGTATCTGCCGCACCCAGCAAGACGCTGTGATCCATCGATACGAGGACGCGGGCAAGCTTACCGGTCGTGGTGGTCTTACCAGTGCCGTTGACGCCCACGACCATCACGATGGCAGGCTTTCCGTCATTAGGCATCGCCCGAATGGATCGATCCATTTCTGGGTGGCAGGCCTCGATGAGGCATTCACGCAGCATCGCACGCGCCTCTTCCTCGCTCGACACGCCACGCTCAGCAATCTTGTCGCGCAAGGAATCGGTGACCTTCATCGTGGACTTGGTGCCCAGATCCGCCATGATGAGGGTATCTTCGATTTCTTCCCAAGCGTCTTCGTCCAGATCGCCGGCGGAGAGGATTCCCATCAGGCCTTGGCCGATGGCGTTCTGGGAACGAGAGAGGCGACCGCGCAGCCGGCCGAGACGGCCTCCTGCCGGAGCGATGTCTTCGGTGGGCTGGCCCGCCGCAGCAGGTTCGCCATCAGGCACAGGGGTTTGTTCCTTGGCCGCTTCTGCAGCATCTGTTTGTGCATCGGCGGCAGCCGCAGCTTCTTCGGCTTCCTCGTGGTTATCGACGCGTTCTTCGATGTGGTCAGCGTCTTTATCATCTACCACCGCATCGAAGACCGGCGATTCGTCTTCTACCTCGGCGGCCTCGACGGATACAACGTCTTCTGGGTCTTTTTCTTCATGGTCCGGCTCGCCGCGGTGCCGATCGTCTGTGCCTTCTGCTGCGGGTTTCTCGGCAGCAGCTGGGGCGGATTGCTCGCTGCTCTTTGCTTCTTTATCCTCTGCTTCCGCCTCACCGGAAGCAGGTGTGGAAGCCTGCGCGGAATCCGGCCTATCAGATTGGTCAGTTGCCTGATCTGCAGGTTCCTTATCCGCATCATCTGCGGCGGATTCCTGGCGGTCACCAGAGGCTGCAGAAGCGGCGGAGCCGACTCCCCCAGCTGCGGCCGCAGCGGCAGCGGCCGTACCGGCAGTGCCCTTACCTTCAGTCTTATCCCCCGCAGGCTTATCCGCGGCAGGCTTGGACTCCGCTTCCGAAGTGGAAGCAGACTCGGATTTGGACTCGGACTTAGCCTCATCGCCAGCGACGTCGGCTTTTCCTGTGTCCTTATCCTGGTTGGGTACGTCGCCGTCTTCTGCAGGTTTCTTGGATTCCGCGGGCTCTGCGGACTTCTTCGGCTGCTCGTCAGCTGCAGGTTCTTGGCGCTGCGTTTCTTCCTGCTTGGCCTCCTTTTCGGAGGCAGCTTCCTTGTCCTTAGCCGGTTCAGGCCGCTTCGCCGCCGGTGGCTCTTCGCCGTTGAGCTGTGCATTGGCGATATCGGTAGCGCTCGGCTCCGATTGCTCCGATTTCTCCGAGGACTCCGGCTGCTGTTCCTGCTTAGCCTGCTGCGGTTGGGACTGCTGTGGCTGGGCCTGCTGCGGCTTTTCTTGGGTTACCTTTTCGGGTTCTTTCGAGCCCGCAGGGGCAAAGTTAAAGCCGGACTTGGCCTGGTAATTGCCGGACTTTTGCTCCTGGGTTAGCTGCTTAGGTTCTTCTTCCTTGGGTTTCTCAAAAGAAACCTTCTTGGATTCACCGCGCTTTTTGCCAATTGCAATAAAGACGACAATCAGCACAATGACAACGATTGCTATGCCGATCCATAACCATAAAGAATTCATGCCTCTATAGTGCCAGCCTTTCGGGCTTGCGGCACATAAAGGCAGCGAAATCTTCTATTCCGTTGACTGCTGCGTACCACCTGATTGCGGCGCATCGACCCCAAGCCGCGTCGCATCCCGGCTTGCTTGCTCGGCTCCCGGCGCGAGCCCGGCTGGATTCATGCGCTGGGAGATGACCCGGGTGATGCCATCGCCGCGCATGGTTACGCCATAGAGGACATTGGCCACATCCATGGTGGGCTTTTGGTGCGTGATGACAATGAGCTGGGAATCCTTCCGCAACTCCTCGAACAAGGCGATGAGCCGGCGCAGGTTGACATCATCAAGCGCTGCCTCGACCTCATCCATGACATAAAACGGGCTGGGTCGCGCGCGGAAGATAGCAACCAGCATGGCCAGCGCGGTAAGGGATTTTTCGCCGCCGGAAAGCAGCGATAGGCGCTTGACCTTCTTGCCTGGCGGCCGGGCTTCGACCTCGATGCCGGTGGTGAGCATGTCTTCGGGCTCGGTAAGGATTAACCGGCCCTCCCCACCCGGGAAGAGGGTGTTGAATACCTTGGGAAATTCCGCTTCCACATCCCGCCAGGCATCGGTAAAGAGCTGCAGGATCTGCTTATCCACGTCCGAAATTACCCCGGCGAGGTCCTTGCGGGCTTGGATGACGTCATCGAGCTGCGTGGACAGGTAGCTGTATCGCTCTTCCAGCGCCTTATATTCCTCCAAGGCCAAGGGGTTGACCTTGCCCAAGGAGTTCAAATCCTTTTCCGCCTGCTGCAGCCGCGACTTTTCCACGCTGCGGTCAAAGTCTTCGCCCGGGGTGAAATCGCGCAAGAGGTCAGCGATGGCAATGCCCAGCTGTTCGCCAATCTTTTTCTCGGCTTCATCCAGGCGCACCTGCGCCTGCGAGCGGGCCAGTTCTGCTTCATGCGCCCGCGCGGTTAGCCGGTCGCTATTTTGGCGTGCGGCCGATACCGCCTGCTTGGCTTGCTGCAATTGGGAATTTAAGGAGTTGCGCTCGTGCAAAAACTCATCGCGCTCGGAGGTGGCGCGGCTTAAAAGCTGGTTCGCCCGCGCGGCCAAATCCTGTGCGTGTCGCGCCACTGCCGATGCCAATTGGCCCTGCGCCTTGCGGCGAGCCATGGCCTGTTCATGGCGGGCCTTCGCCTGGCGCTCGTGTTGGGCCTGGCGCCGCAAGCTATCGGCCTTGCCGGCAACTTGGCCCACACGCTCTTGCGCCGAGCGGGCCGCGACTTGGGCCTCCATTTCCATGGACTTTACCTCTTCCAGCGCGGCCGAGGCGGCATCCCTATCGGCGGACGAGGGCTCGTCTGGTTGATCGTCGGCGTCGACGCGGGCGAGCCTATCGCGGGCATCGGCAAGCTCTTGGTTGGCTTTCTGCAGCCGGATCTCGATCTCGGTGGCGCGCTGCGCGGACTTTTCCAGCTCCGCCTTATTGGCCTCGTACTGCTTCTCCAGGCGGTGATGATCGCGCTTCCAGGCATCGACTTCGGTATCGTGCTCCCGCAACGCGGCCTTGGCGGACGCGGCCGTCACGCGGGCATCCTCGGCGGCAATCTTTGCCCCCTCCAGGGTGCCGGAAAGCTCATGCAGGGCTTGATTTGCCTGCTCTAGTTCTTCTTCAGCCTCCGCGATGCGGGCGGTGACCTCCACCGTGGACGAGGAGCCGGTGCCGACCTCGACCCAGCCTTCGCCGATCACAACGCCGGAGGCAGTCACGGCGCGCAGGCGCGGATCGTCGGACACGAGGAGCCGGCCGTGGGCAATATCGGGGACGAGGACGACATCGGCAAGCAGCCTGTGCAACGCCGCCGAAACCTCAGGCTGTACCGTGACGTGATCCAGCAACCAGGAGGTCTGCGGCGGCAGATCGGCATCGACGCGCCACGAGCTCGCAGGCGCTGTCGCCGCCGCATCCAGCAGCGCCGAGCGCGGGCCCTTTTCCAAATCCGCAATCAAGCCCTCGGTCAACTGCCCCGCCTGCGCCTCCGCAAAGGTGCCCAACGCGGCCGCAACCGCCGATTCATAGGTGGTGGAAATATACGCGGCCAATGGCTGGAATTCTTCGCCCACCTCGACCGACTCGGGAATGGTCTGGGATAGCGTATCGATGCGGGACCGCAGCGTATAGACACTGCGCTCGCGCTCGCGCTGGGCATCGCGGAGCTGGTCCAAGCGCTTATCGGCAGCGCCCGACTCGCTGGCAGCCCGCGTATGCGCTTCCTCCAAAGGCTGGCGCTCCGCAGCATAATTATCCAGCTTCTGCGCTACCTCAGCGGCTTCTGCCTGCGCGTACTGAGTGCGTTGCTGCAGCGAGGCCACGGCCTCTTCTTGCCGCGCCAATTCCTCTTCCGCGCTGGCCACCTGCCCCGCGGCCTTTTCCTCGGCGGCAAAAAGGCGCACGACGCCCTCGCGGCGGTCCGCAATAGCGCGCACCTGCGCCATATGTTCGTGCTCTGCGGCCTCGAATGCTTGCCGACGCTCCGCTACTTCCTCCCGGATGCTTTCCAACCGCTCCGCAGCTTCTTCTGCCGCTTCCAAGAGCTCCTCGTGCTCCTCGTCCGCACGCGTCGCCTTGGCCTCAAGATCATCCGGATCCTGGCCGGCATAGGCGACCTGGGACCCGGCATTATCCGCCCTCTCCTCTGCGATGCGCTGGGTCGCCGCAATGCGCTCGGACAGGGTGGAGAGATCAAACCACAGTTTTTGCGCGGCTTCTGCCTGCGGGTTGACCTCCTCTAGTTGGGTTTCCAGCTCCATTTGGTGCTCGGTCGCCTCTTCGAGCTGTGCCGTGGTCTCTTCTACCTGGGTGGATAGGGCCGTCGCGGTGCGTTCGGCATCGGAAAGCTTTTGCCGCAAGCCGACGATGCGGTCTCCGGCCAAGCGCAGGCGCGCATCGCGTACATCTGCCTGCACCGTCGCCGCGCGCTGGGCGGCTTCTGCCTGCCGCGCCAAGGGCTTGAGCTGTTTTCCCAGCTCATCGGTCAAATCTTGCAGGCGATCCAAATTGGCCTGCATGCCCGTAAGTTTGCGCTGGGCCTTTTCTTTGCGGCGGCGGTGTTTGAGGACGCCGGCGGCTTCCTCGATATAGGAGCGGCGATCCTCGGGGCGCGATTCCAGGATTTCAGAAAGCTTGCCCTGCCCCACGATGATGTGCATTTCCCGGCCAATACCGGAATCAGAAAGCAGTTCCTGGATATCCATCAACCGGGCCTTCGCACCGTTGATTTCGTATTCGCTCGCGCCGTCGCGGAACATGCGGCGGGTCACAGAGACCTCGGAGTACTCGATGGGCAGGGCACCATCGGCATTATCGATGGTGAGTGTGACCTCGGCCCGGCCCAATTGCTTGCGGTCGCCTGTCCCAGCGAAGATGACGTCTTGCATCTTGCCGCCGCGCAGGGTTTTCGCGCTGGCCTCTCCCATGACCCAGGCAAGGGCATCGACCACGTTGGATTTGCCGGAACCGTTCGGGCCGACGACGGCGCAGATGCCCGGCTCAAATTTGAGAGACGTCGCCGACGCGAATGACTTAAAGCCTTTGAGCGTCAGCGATTTCAGGTGCATTTGGGATAGTCTAGCAAGCCGTTAAGACACGAGTTATAGCAAGCATTGGGTTGGCTATTAGCGCTCGACAAAGCCGCTTTCACCCTTCGCAGCCGCCCACTGCTCAACCACGAGATCGACGCTTCCCGGACGGCGGGTGGTGCTCGGTTCCTCTTGCAACAGTTCCAAGAGCTTCTCACACTCGGTGCGCGGGCCCTCAGCAACAACCTGCACGCGGCCATCTGCCAGGTTGGTCGCATGCCCAGCAAGGCCTAGTTCCAGGGCGCGCGAGCGCGTCCACCAACGAAAGCCCACTCCTTGCACGTTGCCGTGCACAAAGGCGGTCATTCTTTCCATGTCACTGCACCTTCCTCATTAATAGCGATATTAATAGCGATCGGCCTCGCCGCGATCGCGCAAGATTTTGCGATCAGCATCGCTGCGGCGGGTCACGGGATCGGAGCCGTCCCAGCACTCCACGCCGGGCACATCCGGAAGCATATCGCGGTGGAAGACCGGATCGATTCCCTTACTGCGCTGCTCGTTGAAGTTCTTTAGCAATTGAATGGCCACGCCGGATAGCGGGACAATGGCGATGATATTCAGGATCACCATCGTCGCCGCACCGGTATCTGCCAAGGCGAAGACCAAGGGCAAAGAACCGACGGCGCCGAACCAAACGAAGAACAGCACCACGAGGCGGAAGATTTGCAGCACCGTTTTATTGGTGGTGAGGTATTCCAGGTTGGCTTCAGCCAAGTAGTAGTTGCCCAAGATGGAAGAAAAGGCCAAGAAGAACAAGATGAAGCTGACGAAGTGAATTCCCCAGTGTCCAACCTCGGCGGACAAGGCCGCCTGCGTCAGGGAAACACCCTCGGCCTCTTCGCCGTAGGCAACTTCCGGGCCAAGCAGGATCAGGAAGGCGGTAATGGTACAGACCACGATGGTGTCGAAGTACACGCCCAAGGTCTGCACCAGGCCCTGCTTTACCGGGTGGGAGACGGTGGCGGTAGCCGCCGCGTTAGGGGCAGAACCCTCGCCTGCCTCATTGGAAAACAGGCCGCGCTGGATACCCTTCATCATCGCGGTACCGATACCCGCACCGGCGATTTCCTTAAAGCCAAGCGCGTGGCCGATGATATCTCCCAGCATGCCCGGGACCTTGTCAAAGTTCGTAATGACCACAAAGCCACCGATGAGCAGGTACGCCAGGGCCATAAACGGAACGACTACCTGAGTAATGTTCGCAATGCGCTTCACGCCGCCGAAAATGATGAGGCCCGCGGCAATCGCGATGATGATGCCAATGATAGATCCAAAGGTGGCATCGTCTTCGCGGCCGAAGGAAAAGGCCACGGCTTCAGCGATCGCGTTGGTCTGGAAAGAGTTATAGACCAAGCCAAAGGTAAAGACGATGGCAATAGAGAAAAGAACGCCGAGCGGGCCCCAGCCCAGGCCGCGCTTCATGTAGTAGGCCGGCCCGCCGCGGTACGTATCACCATTGCGCACCTTCCACAGCTGCGCCAGGGTGGATTCCACAAAGGCGGTCGCGCCACCGAGCAGGGCGATGATCCACATCCAAAAGACGGCGCCAGGCCCACCTACGGAGATGGCCACCGCGACGCCGGCCACATTGCCGGTACCCACCCGCGATGCCGCAGAAATGGTAAATGCCTTAAACGCGGAGATTCCCCCACTTCCTGCGCCCTCATCCTCATCGTCGCCTTTGGGGCGCTCGACGACGGCGCGCAGCATATCGGGTACCTTGCGAATCTGCACCACCGCGGTGCGAGCGCCAAATAACAGGCCTGCGCCGATGAGCAGCCAGGGCAGGATGTATGTCCACACGCCATCGTTAAATGTCGTGACGACATTTTCGAGAAATTCCATGCGAATTAATTTACTGCCTAAAGGTGCACAACGTGAATCTCACGGGTGCAGGCTTATTGACAGTGGGGGCAATAATGGCTCGAGCGTCCCCCGATTACACACCGCTCAATAGGTGTGCCGCAGCGGGAACATGGCTGGCCAGCGCGGCCATAGGCGGCAAGCGAGCGCGCGAAATAGCCAGATTCACCATTGACGTTAACGTACAAAGAATCAAAGCTGGTTCCCCCCGCTTTGAGGGCGGCCGACATCACGGTCTGCGCCGCGCTTAATAGCGCCACCGCGTCTTTCTGACGCAGCACAGAAGCCTTCTTGCGCGGTGAAATACGTGCTGCCCACAGCGCTTCATCTGCGTAGATATTGCCAATGCCAGATACCAGCGTTTGATCCAATAGCGCCGTTTTTGCCGCGGTTTTCTTCTGCCGCAGGCGGCGCGCGGCGCTGGCGATATCAAAATCGGGTTCCAATGGATCCAAGCCGATATGCGAAATCTTGGACCACGGCGCATACAGCCAGTATCCAAAGGTGCGCTGATCCACGAAGTGCAGCTCGGTGCCATCGCTGAGCTCTACCGTAATGCGGCGATGCGGGGAGTCGGTGTGGCCGATGCGCAGCTGCCCCGACATGCCTAGGTGAATAAAAAGCACGTCGCGGTGGCTATCCATCGGGTCCTCCCCCACGAATTCCAGCCACATGAATTTGCCACGGCGGGCGACCGCGGCGATTTCCTTGCCCACTATAAGGCCCGCGAGCGGCTCATCTTGGCCGCGGTTCGCCCGCGGGTGCGCAATGTCTACCGCCGTAATCTCTTGGCCCACGACGTAGGTTTCCACCCCGCGGCGCACCGATTCTACTTCGGGCAACTCTGGCATTATTTAGCCTTCTTTATGAGCGGTCCCTTGCACCAGCAACGGGGTTTCGCGCAGGGTTTGGCATGCCTCTTGCGCGGCCTGCTGTTCCGCTAATTTCTTATTGTGGCCCTGCCCGTGCCCCACGGTCAGCCCGGCGACGGTGGCAACCGCGCTGAAGGTTTGATCGTGTTCTGGGCCGGTAGCGGTTGCCGAATACACCGGCATGGGTGCCTTCAGCTCGGCACACAGCTCCTGCAAGGTGGTCTTCCAGTCCAAGTGGCGGCCACTGACGGAGGCATTATCGATCTTTTCCGCGAAGAGGCGCAGGATCACATCGCGGGCGGTTTCAAAGCCGTGCTCGCGATAAATGGCGCCGAAAATCGCCTCGGTGGTATCCGCAAGGATGGAATCCTTATCGCGCCCACCGGTGGACTGTTCACCCTTGCCCAGTAGGATATGCGGGCCTAGGTTGATTTCACGCGCGACATCGGAAAGACCATAGCGCGAGACGATGGACGCGCGCATCTTAGAGATATCGGATTCGGGGCGCGATGGATACGTCACGTATAGTTTCGCGGCCACCGATAGCCCTAAGACGGCATCGCCCAAAAACTCAAGGCGCTCGTTATTAGGCAGGTGCCCGTTTTCATTGGCAAAAGAACGGTGCGTGAGCGCCAAGCGCAGATTGTCCGGTTCCAGGGCAACGTCGAGCGATTCCAAGAGCGGGGTGTGATCGACCGCCGCAAAGGTAGCTTCCCACGCCTCTTGCCCCGTTAGCTTCTTCTTGCGGCTCATAGGAATTTCTCCAGACCTGCCCAGCGCGGGTCTATCTTCTCCGCTTCCTCTTCTTCCCCGGAGATTCCGGTGGTCACACCCTCTGGGGTCTGGATATCGCAGCCGTCTTCGCAGACGGGGGCGAAGGGAAGATTCAGGCCGGCTTCATCGATAACCGCCTGGAGTAGATCCAGCTCATCGTCTTGGATTTCGGGAATTTCATCGCCCGAACCGGCATCGTCAGAATCGGCTTCATCGCCGCTGACAAAGGACTCATCGGCGGCAAAGACCTGAGTCACGTGCAGATCCAGCTGCGGGTGTAGCTCATTTAAGCAGCGCGCACATTCGCCCGTGAGAACACCGGAGATATCCGCATCAACCAACACCCCTGAGCCCAGCGGGGTCAGGGTCGCAGCAACGGTGAGATCTTCGCCTTTGGGGATGGCGATCATTTCCACGCCAATCCTTTCCGGTGCAGGGCCCGTCTGGGTGCGTTGTTCCGGCAGTGCGTCAGCGCCTTGGGCGTTTAATAAATCGCCCACATCGAACTTCAATGGAGATGTCATAACAGTTGGTAGTCTACCCTGCCTCGCAAACTCCGCGTAGTTGCTGGCATGACCGCATTTTCTGGCAAGAAACTGAAGGTTTGGGCATAAAGCGCTATGGCTTGCCGGTTTTCCCTTTCCCGCAGGCCGCGGCGGCCTTAGCCTGAAAGCATGACTTACAACTTGGCCGCGGCCTCAGGAGATTTGAGCGCTATCGCTCCTAGATTCGGAGTGTTGTGCTGCCTTCCCGCCACCTTCTTGGTCATTTCTGGGGCAGTCCTCCACCGCCTGCCCAAGGCTGACCACTCTGGCATCTACGGCGACAAGGGCCTGCGCCTGTCCTCCGCCCTTATCCTCAGCATGTGTGCGGGGCTTATCGCCGGCGCGATTTTGGTCATCCCCTCCGGCCTCGACCTCACGGTGCTTACCGGCGCCCTTGTATTTTCCGCCAGCGCCGCCGCCATCACGTGGCTCTCGCGCGAAGCCCTTACCTGCGCGCTGCTTAGTGTCGGCGCCATGTTCCTGACCGCAGGCGCGGTTATTAGCCTTAGCGCGATGTTTTTCCCCAAGACTTTATGAGCGGCTCGATGACCTCGCTAACCTCCTACTTCACCACGGCGCTAGTCACCTTCCTCTTCCCCGGCCTGGTCAGCGCAGGGATCGTGGCCTTCGTGGCGATCCAGAGCCAGCGCCCTCACCCTGCTACGAATGCTGCTGATGCCACGCTTGCCGATGCCCCCTCATCATCCCCCACGCCGCGCTACTCCACCTCGCGCAGCTCGGTCTAGCCTCCCACAGGCACAATAAGTTCTGCTACACGGTGACGCGATTTGAGCAAATCACCCGTGCAGCAGGACTTTCTTAAGCGTCGTGCCTTGTAACTTAAGCCTTTAGCGTTCGGTATAGCGGCGCTCGTAACCGTCGTCGCCGCCATAGCGTGCAGCACCGGTACCACCGGTAGCACCACCGCGAGGGGACCCAGCGTTAGTGGACGGCAGGTAGTCGCCGCCGCGAGAGCGCACGCCTGCCCCTCCGCGCAGCGCGGAACGATCGGAATTTACGGTGCGCAGGAGGCCGCTGAGGGAACTTTCAAATTCGCTGAGCTTGCTATCTACAAAGTCATCGCACTCCGTGCGCAGCCGGTTGGATTCGGTGTATGCGGTTTCCACGATCCGGTTGGCTTCTTCGTTGGCGCGGCGAACGACTTCAGATTCGGAGACCAAACGCTCTTGTTCTTGGCGGCCCTCCGCCACCGAGCGCTCGTATTCCTCGTTGGCCTGCGCAATGGTGCGGTCTGCATCTGCGCGGGCTTGCTCAACCGTGGCCTGGGCGCGCGCCTCGGCATCGGCCACCAGCCGTTGGGCATGTTCTTCTGCCTGCGCGACCGTGGTATCGGCCTTTTGGCGCGCCTGGTTCACCATGTCAGTGGCCTCCGCAGACGCCTCATTAATGGTGTTATCTGCGCGCTCTTCGGCGCCGCGGATAATCTCGTCTTGCTTGTCTAAAACATCCTGCGCGTCGTCGATTTCTACGGGCAGCGCGTTGCGCAGGTCATCGAGAAGCGCCAGCATCTCATGGCGGGGGACCAAGCAATTGGAGGTCATGGGAAAGCCAGAAGCCTGCTCCAAATGCTGAACTAATTCATCAAGGGATTCAAAGACACGGTACATGCTGGGAATTCTACAACGCAGCACCCTGCATTGTGTGGAGGGCACGCCTTGGATCCTCAGGCCGGTGCAACGAAGGCTAACACTCTCTGAGTGCGATTCGATTCCCGTGTGCGATTAACCCATTTTCCTTCCACATACCCGCGGCACTGGCGTATATGGCCGCCGTGTCCTCGCTGCAATGCAGAAGCTCCCCACCTCCGCGCGGGTGCGGAGAAATGGGGAGCCGTGGGTTAAGGGAGTTTAGATAACGCCCTGTGCCAGCATGGCGTCAGCCACCTTCTTGAAGCCGGCGATATTGGAGCCAGCCACGTAGTCGCCTTCACGGTCGTATTCCTTCGCCGTGTTGTCGATGTTTTTGAAGATGTTGCTCATGATGCCGCGCAGGCGGTCATCGGTGTACTCGAAGGACCAGGAGTCGCGGGATGCATTCTGCTGCATCTCCAGTGCGGAGGTTGCTACACCACCGGCGTTGGCAGCCTTGCCGGGTGCGAAGTTGATCTTGGAGTCCTGGAATACGTGTACCGCATCCGGGGTAGACGGCATGTTAGCGCCCTCTGCAACGTAGCGGACGCCGCCCTCGACGAGCTTCTTAGCGGATTCGCCGTCGAGCTCGTTCTGGGTTGCACACGGAAGTGCAACGTCTGCCTGGACATCCCAGATATTGCCACCCTCGTGGAACTCCACGCCATTGCCAGCTTCCTTGGCGTAGGTGGAGATGCGCTCGCGGCGAACTTCCTTGACATCGCGAAGCAGTTCAACGTCCACGCCATTCGGGGTGGAGATGTAGCCGGAAGAGTCAGACATCGCGACGACGGTAGCGCCCAATTCCTGCGCCTTTGCGGCGGCGTAGATGGCAACGTTACCGGAGCCAGACACGATGACCTTGGCGCCGTCGAAGGACTCGCCGTGGGTCTTCATCATTTCTTCGGTGATGTAGACGGCACCGAAACCGGTCGCCTCGGTACGCACCAGGGAACCGCCCCAGGTCAGGCCCTTGCCGGTCAGGACGCCGGACTCGTGCTGGGTGGTCAGGCGGCGGAACTGGCCGAAGAGGAAGCCGATTTCGCGGCCGCCGACGCCGATGTCTCCGGCAGGAACGTCGCGGTATTCACCGATGTGGCGGTGCAGCTCGGTCATAAAGGACTGGCAGAAGCGCATAACTTCCTGCTCTGACTTGCCCTTCGGGTCAAAGTCGGAGCCACCCTTGCCGCCACCGATGGGCAGGCCGGTCAGGGAGTTCTTAAAAATCTGCTCAAAGCCCAAGAACTTAATGATGCCCAGGTTTACCGAGGGGTGGAAACGCAGGCCGCCCTTGTACGGGCCGAGTGCGGAGTTGAACTGCACACGGAAACCGCGGTTGACCTGCACCTCGCCGTTGTCATCAACCCATGGGACGCGGAAGATGAGCTGGCGCTCTGGCTCACACAGGCGCTCAACCAGACCGTAGTCTGCGTAGTGTGGGTCCTTATCCAGGACGATCTTGAGCGAATCCAGCACCTCGGACACCGCCTGGTGGAATTCCGGTTCACCGGCGTTGCGCTTGAGTAGCTTGTCGTAGTACTCAGAAATCTGGCTATCAACAGACATAGTGTATAAATCCCATTCTCGTGGAGTTTGACTAGCAGGAACTAGTTTCCTATCAATCTACCGATAATGCAAGTACAATTATTTCTCACTCCCCCACTTACCGGCGTTTACCTGCGATAATAAAGTTAAATATTTTCTGTAGAACGTTCGGATTCCTAGCAAAAAGCCGCCGCGCGGGTCGCGGGCTTTATAATCGCGGGCATGCATATTGTTGTCGCGCCTGACTCTTTTAAAGGTACCGCTTCTGCCACGGAAGCCGCAGCCGGAATAGCCAATGGAATCCGCCAGCACTACCCCACCGCCACCGTCACCACCTTGCCGATGGCCGATGGCGGGGAAGGCACCGCCCAAGTGCTGGCCCAGGCCGCCGCGGCGGGCGGGCAGGAAACCCAGACCATTACCCTGCCCACAACGGATGCGGTGGGGCGCTTGACCGAGGCGCAGTATTTCCTCGCTGGGCACACGGCTTTCATCGATGTCGCCGCCGCCACTGGGCTGCCCGCGGTCCGCGACGCGCTCGATCCCCTCCACGCGGATTCTTATGGCACGGGCGTGCTGCTTGCCGATGCCCAATCCCGCGGCGCCACCTCCATCGTGCTCGGCCTCGGCGGCACGGCCAGCATTGACGGCGGTATGGGCATCCTTGCAGCCCTTGGCGCCGCCGCCCACGACGCACGCGGCTATGCCCTACCCAAGGGCGGTGCCCCACTGGTGCAGCTCGATTCCATCGATACCGCGCAATTAAATATCAAAGCGGGCATGGTTGATTTCACGCTCTTGGCCGATACCCGGGCTAAGGCCATGCAGGCTGCCACCATGTACGGACCCCAAAAAGGCGCGGAAGGCGAACAAGTAGCACTGCTTGCCGGGGCACTTCTCCAATTGTGCAAGGCCACCGGCACAGATCCAGAGACGGAATTTACCGGTGCAGCAGGCGGCATTCCTATCGGGCTTACCTGGCTTTCTCGCACCCTATGGGGCACCGATGAGCACGCCCGCGTCGTTTCTGGCGGGGCCCACGTGGCGAAAGCTCTCGGCCTCGCGGATGCCATTTCTCAAGCAGACCTCGTCATCACCGGGGAAGGCGCCTTTGATGAGCAATCCTTAACCGGCAAGGTCGTTGGCACCGTCGCGGACTTGGCGGCGGAGTCCTCTACCCCGGTCGGCATCATTGCCGGGGCCATCAATCAGGACACCGAGAACTTCACCGCGGAGCTAGACCAAGAAGGTGGGATGCCGGAGCAGCTGGCTAGGGCTGCCCGGGACATCGTCAAGCAGCTGGGCTAAGGGCGAATCTCGACCGTCCACGGAAAGATGGCCGGGCGCTCATGCGCCAATTCATCCTCCAGCAGCACATGGTCCTTGGGCAATACAGCGTGCGGCGTGAGCAAACGCGAAAACACCATGGCCAGCTGGTTCACGGAGCCGGTTGCTCCCTCCACCGCGATGTTATAGCGGTGGGCGTGCGCGCCTTCTAAATCGCGCTCTTCATGTTCATCGCGGTAATTTTGCTGCAGCTGTTCCTCCAAGCCCTCAGGGAATTGGGGATCTGCTGGGCGAGTAACCTCGGCGGAGGCAAGCGATCCGCCCGCTACCAGCTTATCGGTGGCAGTGGTAAAAATTTCCTCCACGCGGTCCGCTTGCTCATCTGGAACCAATACATCGAATTGAATAGTCGGCATATAGCTGACCCTACCCTAACCAAAGGGATGAAAACTATGTCTTATTCCACAAACATCGCTTCCGTGGTCCACTCTGCGGATACTGACCTGGCGTGGCAACGGGATTTTTACGAAGATCTGCACCGCCACCCCGAGCTCTCCCACGAGGAGGAACGCACCGCGGCGCGCATCCGCGCAAAGTTGGCGGCGTTTGATTGCGAAGTAGAAGAAAACATCGGCGGGCACGGCATGGTTGCCATTTTCCGCAACGGCGATGGACCCACCGCGCTCATGCGCGCCGATTTCGATGCCCTGCCGGTCAAGGAAGCCACCGGCGTGGAGTATTCCTCGACCAATGACTACATGCACGCCTGCGGGCATGACATGCACACCACCGCCCTGCTCGGTGCCTGTGCGCTTCTCGATGCCTCCCGCGACACTTGGTCCGGCACCTTCCTCGCCCTGTTCCAGCCGGCGGAGGAATCATCCATGGGCGCGAAATACATGATCGCCGATAACCTCACCGAGCGCATCCCCCGCCCCGATATTTGCCTGGGCCAACACATCATGCCCGGCCGCGCCGGCACCGTACGCCATACCGCCGGCCCCATCATGGCCGGTTGCGATTCCCTGCGCATCCGCATCTTTGGCAAATCCGCCCACGCCTCCATGCCGCATAATTCCATCGACCCGACCTATACCGCGGCGATGATCGTCACTCGGCTCCAGGCCATCGTCGGCCGCGAGGTAGCCCCGCACGAGTTCTTCGTCATCTCCGTAGGCGAGCTGCATTCAGGCGATAAAAACAACATCATCCCGGATTCCGCCGAGCTCGTGCTCAATACCCGCTTCTATGATCCAGCCCTGGCAGAAAAGGTCTATACCTCCTTAGAGCGCATGGTAAAAGCCGAGTGTGTGGCCTCCGGCTGCGAAAAAGACCCCACCTTCGAGTACTACGCGCACGGCGAGGTCACCGATAACGACGCCGCCGCCTACTCGCCCATCAACGAGGCCTTTAGGGCCACCTTCGGAGAATCATCCGTTACCGCCTCGCCCTCGACCGCTTCTGAAGACTTCTGTTACCTCCCGCAGGCATGGGGCGTGCCGTACGTCTTTTGGCACGTAGGGTGCACCCCAGAAGCCGAGGTGGCCGATCCCCCGGTCAACCACCAGGCCAACTTCCTGCCGGATTACGAGCCCACGGTCAAGGCCTCCACCCAGGCTGCCCATGCAGCGGTGCTGGCGTACCTGGGCGCTTAACTGAACATAAAAACACGCCGCGTCCCCCTTTTCACTGGAGTTGGGAGCGCGGCGGCTTTTCAGTGCGCTAGTCCTTGATGGTTTCTCCCAAAATGTGGCACTGAATCATGTTGGTATTGCCGGAGATTCCCGGAGGGGTACCTGCAACGACGACAACCAAGTCATTCTCGTCGTACTCGTCCAAGTCCAGCAAGTACTTATCGATGGCCTCCATCATCTCATCCGTGGACTTGACGTCAGGGCTCAAGAAGGTCTCTGCACCCCAAGTCAGCGCCAGCTGGGAGCGCACATCTTCATTCGGGGTGAATACCAGCAGTGGCAGGTCAGAGTGTAGGCGAGCAACACGCTTTGCGGTATCGCCGGAAGAGGTAAAGGCAACGATGGCCTTGGCGTTCAGGCGCTCTGCAATATCGCGGGCGGAATAGGACATCACGCCGCGCTTGGTGCGCGGGACGTGCGCCAGCGGCGGGACCTGGCCATCGGTCTCGGAGCGCTTGACGATGCGCGACATGGTCCGCACGACGTTGTGCGGATCCGCGCCCACGGAGGTCTCGCCGGACAGCATCACCGCGTCGGCGCCGTCGAGCACAGCGTTGGCCACGTCGGAAGCCTCCGCGCGGGTCGGGCGGGAGTTCTCAATCATGGAATCCAGCATCTGGGTGGCCACGATGACCGGCTTCGCGTTCTCGCGGGAAATCTGGATAGCTCGCTTCTGGAAGAGTGGCACCTCTTCCAGCGGAACCTCGACGCCCAAGTCACCACGGGCAATCATCACGGCGTCGAAAGCCAAGATGATGGATTCGAGGGCATCGACGGCCTCGGGCTTTTCCAGCTTGGCGATGACCGGCACGCGGCGGCCTTCCTCGTCCATGATCTCGTGGACCTTGTCGACATCGGCAGGCGAACGCACGAAGGACAGCGCAATGTAGTCCACACCGAGTTGCAGGGCAAAGCGCAGGTCCTCAATGTCCTTCTCAGACAGCGCCGGCACCGAAATGCTCATGCCGGGCAGGGACACGCCCTTGTTATTGGATACGGGGCCACCCTCGGTGACCTCGCACACCACGTCATTGCCGTCTACTTCCTTGCAGACGACAGCGACCTTGCCGTCATCAATAAGCAAGCGATCGCCAGGCTTTGCGTCTTCTGCCAAGCCCTTGTAGGTGGTGGATACGCGGTCGTGGGTGCCTTCTACATCGTCTACAGTGATGCGGACGATTTCACCGTTATCCCATTGCTCTTCGCCGTTCTTAAAGCGGCCGAGGCGAATCTTAGGGCCCTGGAGATCGGCCAAGATACCTACGTTCCGGCCGGTCTTTTCGGTGGCTTCGCGGACCCACTTGTAATTGGCTTCGTGGTCCGCATGCTCGCCGTGCGACATGTTAAGGCGCGCGACGTTCATGCCGTCTTCTACAAGGCGCAAAATTCCGTCCCCGCTAGCTACCGCGGGGCCGAGAGTACAGACAATTTTGGTTCTTCTATCCAGCATTATTGGCCTATTCCATCGGGGAAATTGAACAACCCCCAACCTACTCCCTCGCGCGCCGACAGGCCACAATTTTTTTTGGCCTTAACTAGGGCAATCGGACACGATCACACATAACCGGTCATTAGCGGCCGCTTGCTGTACCCGAGGTGCCTTGAGCACGCGCTGTTCCCACGCGTTTCTCGTCTTCCTCGACGCCATTTTCCGCAGCGCTCTCGGCCTGCTCGCGGTAGTAACGCGGGTCGACTTTTGCTGGGGTTTCGGGGCCTTTGCGCTGCCTGTCCAGCAAGAAGAAGACGATGAGACCGGCGATAAAGACAACGGCGGAGACGATGAGGTTCACACGGACGCCAAAAATTTCGGTGGCTTCGTCAGATCGCATGCCTTCGATGAAAAAGCGGCCCAGCGTGTAGCCCACGACGTAGAGGGCGAATACCCGTCCGCGGCCCAGCTTCCATGCTTTGTGCGCCCACAACAGGAACAAGCACACCAGCACGTTCCAGATGAGCTCATACAAAAACGTTGGGTGCACTGAAGCGATCACCTCACCGGTAGAGTGCCCAGAAACCGGTGCGTATTCCCCCGCTTCATCGACGCGGTAGTAAATATCCAGCGCCCACGGAACGTCGGTCGGCCGGCCGTAGAGTTCCTGATTAAACCAGTTACCCAGCCGGCCAATGCCCTGGGCAAGGATGAGGCCAGGCGCCACCGCGTCCGCAAACGGTGCCAGGGGGATCTTCTTAATCCGAAACATTACCCACAGCGCTACGGCGCTTAAGGCGACCGCGCCCCAGATGCCGAGACCACCATTGGTGACCTTGAGGGCATCGACGGGATTGCAGGTATCGCAGAAGTACTTCTGGTTATCCGTGATGACGTGATAGATCCGCCCGCCCACGATGCCCGCGGGGATAACGACGATGGTTGCATCCCACACGGTATCGGGATTGCCGCCCCGGGCTGTGTACCTCTTCAACGTCATCCACATACCCACGAGGATGCCGACGATGATGCACAGCGCATACGCATGGATTGGAATGGAGCCAAGATGCCACACCACGCCCTGCGGCGGAGAGGGAATATTTGCAAGATTCTGAGTATGCACGTAGATAGTGTGCCTTATCAGCGTGCCCTTGAGCTAGTTTGGGGTGATTTTTCCTAGGGACTTTTACGCGAGGGGCAGGCTGGGTGTTGGCCCGCAGCCACCAAAGAGCGTGCCAAGGCGGTGGGATCCTGAGCCGCCATGACGGATTCGCCGACCAGTACCGCATCCGCTCCGCGGGAGGCATAGTGGAAAAGGTTGCGGGCATTATTCACCCCGCCCACGGCGATGCGCAGGAGCGATTCCGGCAGCCCCGGGGCAATATCATTGAAGGCCTCCCGGTTGATCTCATCCGAGGCAAGGGACCACGCATTGATCGCGATGACACTGCTGCCGGCCTTGATGGCGCGGTTGACCTCCCCGCAGGTTCGCACCTCCACGATGGCGGTCATCCCCAGCGATTCCGCGCGGTCCAAGAGGGCTTCCAATCGAGCTTGTTCTAAAAGCTCGACCTGCAGCGGGATCGCATCGGCACCAAAGCAGCGGGCCTCGTGAATCTGGTACGGATCCACGATGAGATCGCGCGCCATCATCGGGATATCGATAGCAGCGCGCGCGGCCGCCATATCCTCAAGCGATCCGTTAAACCGCCGCGTATCCGTCTGGCAGGCCATCAAATGCACGCCGCAGTCCTCAAAGGTGCGAGCCCATTCGGCCATCTGCTCGGCCGAGCCCACGTGGGCGATTTCTCCGGTATAAGGAACGGCACGTTTAAGTTCAGTAATGACTGAACAACCGGGTTTTAAAAGGGCCGCGCGGGCATCGCGGGGAGGCTCCATGTCCCGTGAGCGCGCCTTAATATCTTGGAAAGAAACGCGGGCTTCGCGCGCGGCGACATCCTCTAACACCCCAGCGACCAGGTGATCGACGGCAATGGGTGTGGGCATGAGCACCTCCCTCCAAGCGCGATTAAAATCACACTTAGATTAACGCTATTCGGGGCGTTTCCGGAAATTGTGCTGCGCGAACGGGGCTATTTACGGCTCACATCAGTCGGGTCGATATCGCTATCGAGCGCGTCCCACATCACACGGCCGGAATCGGATGAGGTCTCCAAATCTTCCGCCAGCTTTTCTTGGCGGGCGGCAGGGGTTTCGTATTTGCTCGACGCCTTGACCTTGTCCTTGCCTGGGTTCTGGGCCAAGAGTACGGCGCCGAAAAATGCCAGTGCGGCCCCGATAATGGCGACGATGGGGCCGAGCTTGGTGATCTCCGTGGAAATGACGGTCGCCCAATCAGAAATTGCGGCAGAATCCACCGCGTTTTCATTTGCAGACGCGCCTTGCAATATTTTTTGCGCGCGCTCGGCATCGGCGCCGCTGGTCAGCAGGCTAATAGGACTCCACGCGGCGCCTGCGGCGGCGAGGGCGCACACGATGGCCACGATGCGGCGCCCCGTTCGGCGCAACGCTAGGCCCGCGAGTACACCGGCGAGGAGGACCAGCGTCAAGGCCATAAGCTCTAGGGACCAGGCGGACCCTACGATCTCATTGGTTGCTGAGCCTGATTTATCGTCCTCGCTTACCGCTTTTACCCAGGTGCTTCGGGAAGAAAACCACAGCACTGCCGTGCCCACCGCGATAAGGAGTGGGCCAAGTCGCCTCGTCATTAGGAATCATCCCCTAAAAGAACTGTCGCATCGAAGCAGGTCCGGTCGCCGGTGTGGCACGCGGCACCGCGCTGACGCACGGTCAGCAAGATGGTATCGCCATCGCAATCAAGGCGCACACCAAGCACCTCCTGCGTATGTCCTGAGGTCGCGCCCTTAATCCAATACTCGCCGCGCGAGCGCGAGAAGTACGTGCCCTTGCGTGTGGCCAGCGTGTGGGCCAGCGCGTGGTCATCCATCCAGGCAAGCATCAGCACTTCGCCGGAATCGGCCTGGGCAATGGCTGGCACGAGCCCTTGCTCATTGCGCTTGAGCAGCGCAGCTATCTGTGGGTCTAGTTCAAAGTCTGCGGGATTGCTCATCGGCGCACCTCGTAGCCAGACTCCGCCAGGGCCTTTTTGACCTCGCCAATTTCTACCTCCCCAAAGTGGAAAATGCTGGCGGCCAGGACGGCATCGGCACCGGCTTCAACGGCGGGTGGAAAGTCCGCTGCCGCGCCCGCTCCACCGGAGGCAATGACGGGAATATTCACCGTTTCCCGCACCACGCGCAAAAGTTCGAGGTCGAATCCGGCCTTCGTGCCATCTGCATCCATGGAGTTTAAAAGGATCTCCCCTACGCCCAGCTCGGCGCCGGTCCGGGCCCATTCCACTGCATCGATGCCAGCCGATGTCGTCCCGCCGTGCGTCGTGACTTCAAACCCCGACGGTGCATGCGGCGCGTCGGTGCGCCGTGCGTCCACGGATAAAACGATGCACTGCGAGCCAAAGACTTCTGCCAATTCGCGCAGCAGGTCGGGATTGCCTATCGCGGCGGTATTGACCGATACCTTATCCGCGCCAGTGCGCAAGAGCTCGCGGACATCGTCAACGCTGCGCACTCCCCCACCCACGGTGAGGGGGATAAAGACTTGATCGGCGGTGCGGCGTACCACATCGAGCATGGTGGACCGGCCGTGCTTGGATGCGGAGACATCAAGAAAAGTCAGTTCGTCTGCGCCCAATTCTTCATAGCGTGCGGCTAATTCCACGGGGTCTCCTGCATCGCGCAGGTGAGCAAAATTCACGCCCTTGACTACGCGGCCTTGATCCACATCAAGGCACGGGATTATGCGAACGGCTACAGCCATGCGGGGCTTACTCCTTCACAGGTCGGTGGGGTGGGATTAATTTGTGTGGTGAGATAGGATTTCCAGGATTGTCTCGTGCACCTGCGGGGTACCAGAGACCATACCCCGCGACTTCACGGTCCACGGATTGCCCTCCGGATCCGTGACGATGCCTCCGGCTACCTTGATAAGGAGCGCTCCCGCCGCGTTATCCCACGGGTGTGGCGAGAAATTGACGGCACCGTCAAAAACTCCCTGGGCAACGAAGGCATTATCTAGCCCCACTGAGCCCGTGATGCGTGGGCGCAAGCCGGTTTCGCGCAGCTCGTGGAATGCCGCGGTGGGCAGGTTGGAAAAACACCCCACGTGCCCACGGGCATCATCGAATTCTGGGGACTCCTCCCCTCCACCGAATCCGCCGGATGGTCCACCCGCAGAGCGCAGCGGCGATCCATCGCTGGCAACCAAGCGCCTGCCTAAAAGAGGAAAATCTGAGATGGCCGCAACCGGCTGGCCTTCGTGAACTAGGGCAACCAAGATGCCGGCCATGGGATTGCCCGCGGAATAATTTGCGGTCCCATCGATTGGATCGACCACCCACACGGTGTCATGGATGCTTCCGCCGGATTCCTCTCCATAGACCGGGATACCGGTCATCTGCTGCAAGATTTCGCGCAGCTGCTTTTCGATGGCCAAGTCCACCTCTGTGGCGAAATCGCCCCGGCTCTTAAAGTGGGCCGGTGGCGCCCCGATGCCGGATCGAAAGGTGGGTTCGACTTGGTCAACGGCCGCCTCCGCGAAGGCCACCAACTCGCGCGGATCCATCATCGTTTACTCTTCCTCGGGGTCATAAGGATCGATGGGCACCTCTGCGGGAAGCGGCTCTACCTCTGCCACCGCCGCTAGCGCCTCATTCAGGCTGAAGTTTCCCTCATATAACGCCTTGCCAATGATGGCCGAATCGATGCCCTCATTTTCATACCGGGCCAGCTCCCTAAGATCTGCCAGGGAGGAAATGCCGCCGGAGGCGGTCACCTTGGCATCGGTTGCCATAGCTACCTCGCGCAGTAATTCCACATTGGGCCCAGTCAGCGTCCCGTCCTTGGACACGTCCGTAACCACAAAGCGTTGACACCCAGCGGCATCGAGGCGCTCGAGTACCTCCCAAAGATCCCCGCCATCGGAGACCCAGCCATTGCCCTTTGTGCGCCACTCGCCATCTTCTAAGCGCACCGCCAAGTCCACGGCAACTTTCTCGCCATACTTACCAAGGATCTTTTCTATCCACTCTGGGTTTTCTAAGGCGGCGGTGCCAATATTGATGCGGTTCGCGCCAGTGGCCAGCGCGCGCTCTACCCCGGCATCATCGCGGATGCCGCCGGTTAGCTCGACATTAATGCCGAGTTCTTGGGTAATCCCCGCCATCTGCTCGTGGTTGGAACCGCGATTAAAGGCAGCATCGAGGTCAACAAAGTGCAGCCACTGGGCGCCTTGGCGCTGCCACTCGAGTGCGGCGTCCCGCGGGGCGCCGTAGACCTTTTCGGTGCCGGCTTCTCCCTGATCCAAGCGCACGGCTTTTCCGCCGGCGACATCGACTGCGGGCAAAAGCGTAAAAGTCATGGTTTCATCCTACCTAGAGAGTCTGCATCCAGTTTTCCAATAGCTGCGCGCCCGCATCTCCGGATTTTTCGGGGTGGAATTGCGTAGCCCAGAGAGCGCCATTTTCCACCGCCGCCACGAAAGAATCCCCGGCGTGCGTGGACCAGCTCACCAGCGGCGGGCGGGTAATGACGGTTTCTAATTCCCAGCGGCGAACGCCGTAGGTATGCACGAAATAAAATCGCTCGTCGGCATTAAGTCCAGCAAACATGGCGCTGTCATCCGGCATCTCGACGGTATTCCAGCCCATATGCGGCAAAACGTCGGACTGCAGGCGCTCGACTGTCCCTGGCCATTCGCCGCAGCCTGTGGAGTGGATGCCGTGCTCGACGCCGGCATCGAAAAGCACCTGCATGCCCACACAAATGCCCATGACCGGCCGCTCCCCTGCTAGGCGCTGGCCGATGACCCTTGGCCCATTCACTGCCCTAAGCCCTTTCATGCAGGCATCGAACGCGCCCACGCCGGGAACCAGCAGACCATCCGCCTCAAGGGCCTGATAAGGATCCGCCGTGACGGTTACCTCCGCCCCGACGCGCTCGAGGGCACGCTGGGCGGAGCGAATATTGCCCGCGCCGTAGTCCAATAACACCACTGATTTTGTCATGGGCTATACCTTACGCATTCGACGCAATCGGGTGCGGATATCGTTGGTCTCGCTGATGCGAGTCCGGCCCAGGATGAAGTCCACCGTGGTCAAGAGCAACCCGGCGATAAGGATCGCAACCCCCGCTCCGAAAGCACCGTCGTATCCGTAGCCTGCCACCATGGCACCGAGCAGGGTCGAGCCCAAGCCGGTGCCACTATCGTAGAAAATATTCCAAATGGCCGAAGCCTCTGAAACCCGCTCGCGGGGCAGCCGGTCAAACATGGATAGCAAGGCCTCGTTTTGCGCGATACCGAATGCGCCACCAAAAAGAACGGCGCCGAGCACCAGCCACCAGATGGAGCTTTCCATAAATAGGGTCAGGGAAATCGTCCCGACGCCGATGATCGCCATGATCTGGCTTGGAATGTACAAGCTACCTGGGGCCCCCGTGCGGTCTGCGACCACGCCGGCGAAATACCGAAAGATCATGGCCGCGCCGCCCACGATGGAAAGCATGACACCGGCTAGGCTGGCGCCCTTTGCGGCATCGAGCTCCTGCATTGCGGGGGACAAGAAAGAGGAAATGGCGCCGTAGCTCATGGAGAAAGTGGTCAAGGCCAGGGCCGGGACCAATACCAGCTTCCAGGTGGGAACGCGGATGATATTGACTTCCTCGTCATTATCCTCGGCCAAGGTGACCTTGATCTTGGGAATGCGCAGGCACATAGCAAAGCCCAAGAAGCCGATGAGACCGGCGGTGATATAGGTAGAGGCGTACCCTAGCGAATCCGCCATGAACAAGCCGAGCGGCAAGAAGATCATCTGCCCCAAGCCTGTAAATACACCAATCATGCCGGTGGCCTTGCCCAGCAGACGCACCGGGGAGAGCTCTGCAATCAGCGCGGATTCGGACACGGTGAGGGCACCGAAGCCCACCCCGCGCATGGCGGAAAATAGCAAAACGATCCAGGCGTCGGTGCCCAGCAGGTGGCCAAAGGCCGGGACGCCTAGGGTAAAAGCGGATAGCGCCATCACGCGCCGGTAACCCCAGCGGCGCAAAAGCCACGGGGACATGATCTGCGTGGCTACGGTAAAAGCCATGAAGATACCGGTGGATCCACCCGCCAAGGTCGCGGAACCGCCAGAATCAATGACGGCCAGCGGCACCACGGGAAGCAGGATGGACCAGGCGCCAAAGGCGGCTGCGATGGCTACCATCGTCGGCGTATAGCCGGGCACCTTCCAAATATTGGTCTCTTGGGACTCGCTCATTTACTAAAGCCTCCAACCATCCAGGCGATGGCCGCGGCCACGGTAATAACGGCTAAAAGCGCGGCGACGACCGTAAAAAACTTCGAGTCCTGCTGATACGCGGACCAAGCCCCTCCTACCAAGAGGCCTGCCACCAAAAACAGGATGAGGATCATAAACTGCACGGGCTACAGGGCTCCCTTCGTCGAAGGGATGCCAGTCTGGCGCGGATCTTGGTCCACGGCAGCGCGCAGCGCGCGGGCTACAGCCTTGTATTCCGCCTCGGTCACGTGGTGCGGATCGCGGCCGTAGCGCACGTTGACGTGCAGGGTAATGGCTGCGTGCGTGGCCAGGGATTCGAAGAAGTGGCGGTTAATCACCGTGGCATAGTGCCCGCCGATGATCTGCCACTGCAGGTGTTCCGGCTCGCCATTCATCACGAAGTATGCACGGCCCGAAAAGTCCACTACCGCCTCTACCAGCGCTTCATCCATGGGTAGTAATTGGGAGCCGAAGCGGCGAATCCCGGCCTTGTCCCCCACGGCTTCCCGCAGGGCCTGGCCTAGCACGATGGCGGTATCTTCCACGGTGTGGTGGGCGTCAACCTCCACATCACCGGTGGCCTTTACCTGCAGGTCAAATAGACCGTGTGTGGCAAATGCGGTAAGCATATGGTCAAAGAACGGCAGCCCAGTGGAAATATCGCTTTTCCCGGTGCCGTCTAGGTCGATGGAAACGGTGATATCCGATTCCGATGTTGCTCTTTGGGCACGCCCCACACGGTTTGTCATATCTCACTCCTTTGAAGTATCCGCTCCCACTGTAGTCGCTAGCTTTTCCGCCGCAGCCAGAAAGGCCGCATTTTCTTCTGGCAGGCCGATGGTCACACGCAAGTACCCGTCGATCCCTACATCGCGGATGAGCACCTCTTCGTCCAAGAACTGTTCCCACACGCGGTGTTGGTCTGCAAAATTGCCAAAGAAAAGGAAATTCGATTCGCTCGGCATGACGGTATAGCCCATCTCGTGCAGGCGCCCTGCCACCGTGTCGCGTTCGGCGGCGATGGTCGCCACGGTGGCGAGGGTATCTGCGCTGTGACGCAGGGCCACAGTGGCCGCTGCCTGGGATAAGACGGACAGGTGATACGGCAGGCGCACCAGCATGATGGCCTCCACAAAGGCCGGGTCCGCCACGAAGTACCCCAAGCGACCGCCGGCAAAGTCAAAGGCCTTCGACATCGTGCGCGAGACCACGAGCTTGGTGGGGTATTTTTCTAACAGGCTCGTCGCGGACGGCGAGGAAGAAAACTCGGCGTAGGCTTCGTCGACGATGACGATGCCGGGGGCGGCATCGATAAGCGCGGCAATATCCTCCAGGCTGGTTACCCCGCCGGTGGGGTTATTTGGGGTAGTAACAAAGATGACGTCGGGCTGGTGCTCGGCCACCGCCGCCAAGGCACGGTCCATGTCGATGGTGAAGTTCTCATCGCGCGGGCACTCGATAAAACGCGTGTGGGTACCAGCAGAAAGGATCGGGTGCATGGAATATGACGGCGTAAATCCCAGCACGCTGCGCCCGGGCCCGCCGAAGGCCTGCAAAAGCTGTTGCAGGATCTCATTGGAACCGTTGGCTGCCCAGACCTGCTCGTAGGTGACATCCACTCCGGTTTGCTGCGAAACGTAACGCGCTAACTCGGTGCGCAGTTCGACCGCATCGCGCTCTGGGTAGCGGTTGAGCGAGCTGGCGCAGCGGCGGACCTCGTCCACGAGGGCATCGACAAGCGCGGGCGAAGGCGGGAAAGGATTCTCGTTAGTATTGAGTTGGTAGGCCACCCGCAGCTGCGGGGCACCGTAAGCGGTCTCGCCGCGCAATTCCTCACGCAGCGGTAGGTCATGTAGCTGGGCCATTTATTTCTCCTCGAATCGGGCTCGAATGGCCTCCCCGTGGGCGGGAAGGCGCTCGGCATTAGCAAAGGCAATGACGTTGGGGGCGATTTCTTCCAGGGCGCCGCGGTCATAATCGATGAGATTGACCGGCCGGAGGAAGGTGTGGGTAGAAAGCCCAGCCGAAAACCGCGCCGTGCCCGAGGTAGGCAGCACGTGGTTGGAACCGGCCGAATAGTCCCCTAAAGGCACCGGGGAATACGCCCCGACGAAAATGGCGCCGGCGTGGTTGATGCGCTCTGCCACCGCGTGCGGCTCCGCGGTGTGGATTTCTAGGTGTTCGGCGGCATAAGCATTCGCCACGGCGATGCCCGCGTCCACGGAATCCACCAGCACGATGCCGGATTGCTCGCCGGTTAAAGCCTCGGCGGCGCGGGCGGAGTTCTCCGTTGCCGTATAGCGGCGCTCAACCTCCTGATTTACCTGCTGGGCCACGCTTTCCGATGCCGTAATTAACACGCTTGCCGCCATCGGATCATGCTCCGCCTGAGAGATGAGGTCATAGGCAACGTAGACGGGATTTGCGGTCTCATCCGCCAAAATGGCGATTTCGGTCGGGCCAGCCTCCGCATCGGTGCCGACCACCCCGCGCACCGCCCTTTTCGCCGCCGCGACAAAGATATTGCCCGGCCCGGTAATCATGTCCACGGGCTCTACGTCTTCTTCCGCATCGCCGTAGGCCAAAAGCGCTACCGCCTGGCCGCCACCAACGGCCCAAACTTCCTCCACGCCCAGCATGTGGCACGTGGCCAAGACCGTAGGGTGTGGCAATCCTCCGTGATCTTTTTGCGGCGGGGAGGCGACCACCAAGCTGGAGGCACCGGCCTCTTGCGCTGGCACGGTATTCATGATGACTGAAGACGGGTAGACCGCCTTGCCGCCGGGAACATAGAGGCCAACGCGCTCGATGGGGCGGAAAACCTCGGTCACGGTGGCGCCGGGTGCCAGCTGCGTCGTGTGCGGATCCGGCTTTTGGTCAGCATGCACGCGGCGCACTCGCGCAATGGAGGCCTCGATGGCCGAGCGCACCTGGGGATCAAGTTCTTCGGCGGCCCGCTCCAGTTCCGCCTGGGGCACGCGCAGGGACGACGGGCGCACCCCATCGAATTGCTCCCCATAATCCAACGCCGCTTGGACGCCTTCGTCGCGCACCTTATTCACCATCGGCACGACGGTGCCCATGACGGAATTGACATCGGTGCCGCCGCGCGGAAGAACGCGGCGCAGCGTGGCGGGGCGAAGCTGTTGACCGCGGAGATCGATGGTTCGAAGCATTCCTGGCTCACTTTCTGGTTGATCACCGTGGGCTATATCTGTAGACAAACCAATATACTATCGCCCAAAGCGCCGCGGGGACACCCTCTTGAGCGATAGACTCAAATCAACTTCCAGCGAAGGCGAGTGTGCGGTGCATGATGATCGAATTTGAATCCACCAGTCTTGAGCGGCACCTGCGCGCCATCGTCCGCGAGCTTGATTATTCCTATTGGGCGCTACCTACTGGGGAACTCGTCATTTCCCATGGGCAGGAGGGGTCCACTCTGGTATTTGTGTCGCAGGCCGACGATGTGGTTGTCCACCTGCACACCACTCTGCGCGGCGCGGTTGACTTGGGCGAGGCCGCCGCGCTGTCCCGATTTATCACCGCGTGGAATGCCGATTGCCTCTACCCCACCGCCGTGCTGGACTATGACGAGGCAGGTTTGCTAGTGCTGAGTGGGCAGAGCCACTTCAGTACTGGAACTGCACCAACGCACGATCAATTGGCCGCTTTTGTGCCCGCCGCACTCAACGGCGCAGAGGTACTCATCAGCGTGGCGACGCGCGAGTTTCCCACCCTGGCCCAAGAACCAGAACTTGTGCTCGCTCCAGACGATGCCGCTATACAGCCCGCGTTCACTTTGGATCTCCTCGCCGCCGCTCTGCCGCAAATAGGCATCGACCGCTTCCATAGCGATGGGGAAATCTGCCTATTTGCCCTAGTCAATTCCATCGCTTGCACCTTTACCCTCGACTCTGGGCCAAGCCTCATCACCACAGGCCGGTGGGAGCTGAATGCGGATGAGGACGATTTCACCCGTTTGTTTTTGATCTGCAATGACTGGAACCGAGCGAACCACAGCGCCACGGCCTACTGCCGCTCCACCGACGCCGGCCTCCATATCCATGTCGATGTGCCGACCCTGACCGGGGCGGGCCTTAACCAATGCCAACTGCTGCGGGTTTTAAGCCACAGCCTCGATGCCATCCTGCACGCAATCGATGACATCGCGCGAGAATTCTGTGGCAGCTCCCCGGTTAAGTGGGCGTAACTACTTCACGTTGCGCACTGGCCTCTTGAGCAGACTCCTTGCCGGCAGCTTCCCAGTCCGCGTCGGAGCTAATAAACGCGGTGCACCAGTAGGAAAACATGGCCAAAAATGGGGCTACCGCCCAGGCCACGGCCGGCGAAAAATTCGGCGCAAATTCCACGACGTCCCCTGGGTTCTCCGGCGGGTGCGTTGCGGTGATGCCACCAAAGACGTAGAAGGAAGCCGCACCGGTAAGCGCGCATAGCCCTACCCACAGCAACATCGTGAGACCGCGCCCGCGGCGCTGGGAAAATGCGGCCAGTCCGAGGCACAGCCCCAAGAAACCCGTGACGAGTGCAAAGGTCATAAACGCGACGAATTGTGCGTTGCCCACCGCTTCAATGGCGTAGCCGCCACCGTCAACAGCATGCCCGGTCATCGTAGGGCGCATAAACCCCCAAAGCGCGCCACAGATGCCGAAAACGAACAGGGAACACGCCAGGAGCCCCGCACCGAAACCGAGAGTGCGGGGCAAGCGAGCTTGGCGGAAAGACAATTTAGTTACAGAAGGTCCAGTTACCGTCCTCGCGGCGGAAACGAACGGTGGAGGTATCGGTACCTTCCGGGTTCGACACGCTCACGGTAGCGGAGGCATCATCACCATTGACCACAACGTCATTGATCGATTCCAGCTTAGTGGAGGTAGGGATGGCCTCTAGCTGGTTGGCGAACTCATTGATCTTGGCATTGCCCTGGCTTTGCTGGCGCATGGAGTTTGCGTATTCTGCAAAGGACTGGTTGGGCAGGCTATCGACGTAGTTGAGGTACTGCTGGAAATCCCCGGACTCGCCTTCGCGCACGGCCTTGCAGGCATGTGCTGGCATGTAGCCAAAGTAGTCCTTGACATTGTCAATCTCATGCTGTCCGCGCACCAACTGCTCAATGGCCTGCTTATCGCCATCGCTTGCTTCGTGCCCACCTTCAATGGGCTTGATGTCCTGGGCGTTGGCGAAGGGATCGTCCCCATTCTCAATGGGGTTTGCGTTGGCGCCCGCATTGCCGCCTTCTTCACCCTTCTCCTTAGGGTCCTCGGCGGCCTTTTTCTTGTCCTTTTCTTCCTTCTTGTCCTTATCGGCGTCTTTGTCCTCAGACTTTTTCGCCGATTCCTTCGCGGAGGTCTCAGAGGACGAGGTAGCAGACGAAGACGACGTGGTCTTCGTCGAATCGTCCTCATCCTCCGAGCTACATGCAGCTAAGGCAAGCGGGGCAACCATAGCGACCGCGAAAAGGGACTTCTTTGCAGGGGTCAAAAAGGACAAGGGAGAGCTCCTGAATCAATCTTTCGAATGCGAAGCCGCCTCACGACGGGTTCTGTTGTCCCCGCAATCCTAACAATGCAAGTTTGCAAGAGACATTATTGCAGTCTTAAAAGTACCTGTGAGCTATTCCTTGCCGCGCTGAAACACGTACAATTTCCACTGTGCAACTACATCGCGAGAGCATCATCGAGGCCGCCACGACCCTATTGAATACTTATGGGCTTGCCGATGTCACCATGCGCCGCGTCGCTTCTTCCCTCGGCGTTGCTCCAGGCGCATTGTATTGGCACATCGCCAATAAGCAGGCGCTCATTGCCGCTCTTGCCGAAGATACTATCGCCCCCGTCGCCGGCTCCACGCTGGAAGAGATTAGCCTGCACCTGCGCGAATTGCTCCTGGCCCGCCGCGATGGAGCGGAGGTTGCCATAGCTGGGCTCTCCCAGCCTGATTCCCAGGCATGGGATCACCTCGTCGCGCAGTTTAGCTCCGCCACCTGCCCCGATTTCGATGATACTGCTCGCAAGGCCGCGGCCCTTTCTGCAGTTCACCTCGTCCTAGGCGCCACGCTTCTCGAGCAATCTCAGCGCCAACTGCTAGAAACCACCGGCGGGACCACCGCGGCCGACTATCGCGCCGATTTGGTGCATGGCGTGCAGATTATCAATGCCGGTTTGCAGCACAGCGGGGCGGATTAAAACTCTTCACCCCCGCGGCGGATTTCCCATCAGCACAAGCGAGTACGATCTCTGTGCAGCAGCCCTCTTTAGATTGTCACCTCAGAAGAAAGGCCATTTTCGTGTCGTATCCCGCGCATGGCGTATTCATCGATGTCACTGCGGAAAAAATCGTGCTTCACCGCAGCCTGCTCTCCCGCAGCTTGGGCGCGCCTGCCACCGCAGAAATCGCGCTCGATACCATCGATGACCTGCGCGTCCACGAACCCACCGCCACCGGTTTTGGTTCGCTGTCCCTAGGCAGTGCCGGCAGCATTGCCTTCGCGCCGCACCAGGATGCCCACCGCGTGGCGCGCGCCATTGAGGCGGCACAAAAGGGCGACGCACCGGCGGAAGCAGCAGCCGCTCCCGAACCCGCAGCAGCTACAACCCCAACCGCTAGCGCAGAAAACCCAGGGCTTGATTTCGTTGCGGTAGATGTAGAAACCGCCAATGATAATTGGGGATCCATCTGCCAGATCGGCGCCGTGCGTTACCGCGATGGCCAAGAAACCGCGTCCCAGTCGTGGCTGTGCACCCCGCCCCCAGGTTTGGAGCACTTTGCCGAAATCAATATCTCCATCCACGGGATTACCGCCGCCGATGTCGAAGGAGCAATGCCCTTTGCTACTGCGGCCGCAGAGCTCTTTGACTTCATCGGCAGCGATATCATCGTCGCACATAATGTCCAATTCGACTCATCCGCGCTGCGCTCCGGGTTGCTGGCAGCCGGGGCCGATGTCCCCACCGTCCCGCTGGCCTGTTCGCTCGCTTTGTCCCGGGATGCTTCCAAGCAAGGTGTTATTTCGGTGGCCAACCACAAGCTTCCCACCGTGGTGAACCACCTTGGCGGTGCCTCTTTTACCCACCACGATGCCACCGAGGACGCCCGCGCAGCCGGCACCATCATCACCAGGCTGGCCCAACGCTTCGGGCATACCGGAAGCATCACCGATCTCTTTACCAGCCGCGAGTTTCGCCTCGGCCGCCTCGGTTCCTCGGCCATCCTGCCGGTCCTGCGCGCGCATACTGCGCCCACCTCCGGCGACGATCTGGGCGCCGGCACCGATTTCCGCGATTCCACCCGGTCCGCGGGAAGTAGCAAGAAACCCGCTTCGCCCAACCGGGCGCCGTGGCAGGCCGTTGCCACCCCGGATACCATTCCGGATCCCAACCCCGACGCCGATCCCCAAGGCGCGCTCTACGGCCAGCACGTCACCCTGACCGGCGATTTCGAGCCATACGATAAGGGGCTGCTGTGGCAGGGCATCGCCAAGCGCGGTGGGCAAGTGGGCAAAAACGTCACCAAAAAGACCACGCTGCTCGTCGTCGGCGAATGGGCGAAGAAGACTTCCAAGGAAAAGCGCGCCGAAGAGCTGCAAGAAAAGGGCCAGGACATCACCATGTGGACCGGCGCCCAGCTCTTTTCCGAGCTGGAGCTCGACGCCGAGCCGCCTTTTTAAACCCGCAGGGAACCACCCGGCCATTTCTCCAGTCCAATAAGGGCGGATACTCACGACCCTGGAGAAATCGCCATGACCCTTACGCTCGACGCACCCCGCCCCACCACCACTAATTTGCTGCCGGCGCTATTCGCGCGGTCGTGGATTAAGCACCAGCGGCTTTCCGATGACGGGTTTTGCGACTCCCTCGCCACCATCCAGCTCTCCCCCAGCCTATCGATGGCGCTGGTCTTTCCCGGGCAGCGCACTTTTCGCCGGCTCAGCCACCGCGGCCTCGCGGACCTGGATGTCTCGACCCGCCAGGCGTGGAATTGTGCCTCGCTGAATCTGCAGCGCGCCGCGCTCGACTCGCAGGGCCTGCGCTTTTGGACTCGCCCTGCCCACTGCGCCCTGCCTGCCGCAGCGCCCTATGGCGGCCTGCAAGTCCGCTCCCACGGCGCCCCGATTTCTTCGTGGTTAGCGCACCCAGAAACCTTCACCGTGCTGGATAAACACATGCGTCGCCTCATGCGTTCGCATTCTTTGACCTACCTGGTGCCGGATTCCGCGACGGTTTTTGTCTTCGCCCACCTACCCGATGAATATGCCCGCGACCTCGCCCACACCGCCGCCGAACAACTTCCCCGCCATCGCACCGTTTTACATTCGCGCCCGCTAGTATGGTCTAACGGATTTCCCCGCGAATTATGAGAGGAGCACCATGGCGGAAAGCAGGATGTCGCGGCTGAGCAATCAGTACCATGCCTGGACCCGCAGCCACCCCACGGCGGCGGAGGATTTTCGCACCGCCATCGAGGATCTGCTCAATGACGCCGGCATCATCTTTGACCGGGTATCCACCCGCGTCAAGGCGTGGTCCTCACTCAAGCGCAAGGCCAAGAAGCGGGGTGAAGGCGGCGATTTCATCTACCCCACCCCGTGGGATGATATCCACGATGTCATGGGCGTGCGCGTCACCCTGTACCACTCCACCACCATTCCCAATGCGCTAGACGTGC
This sequence comes from Corynebacterium rhinophilum, assembly GCF_030227225.1. Lineage (GTDB taxonomy): Bacteria > Actinomycetota > Actinomycetes > Mycobacteriales > Mycobacteriaceae > Corynebacterium > Corynebacterium rhinophilum. Next base: position 92,605 of record NZ_JASPHQ010000003.1, on the reverse strand, counting down.
TGGGCGAGTCCTTCAAGGTCGTGCGCTCTGTGGATAAGGCGGCCGAGACCCGCATTTCCGGCGGCTTTGGGTACGGCTCCCACCACCTGGTGCTCACCGTGACCGACGATAGTGCGGCGGCGATGGAGGAGCTCGCCGATTTCGTGGGCTGGACCTTTGAGGTACAAATTCGCACCGTTCTGCAGCACGCATGGGCGGAATTCGAGCACGATATCCGCTATAAGCAAGGCCCTACCCCGCCCTCGCCGGAGGTGGACCGCCTATTTACGCTGGCCGCCGGCCTCATCGAATTGGCTGATCAGCAATTCGATGAGATCGCCGCGCTCAAAGCCCCGCGCACGGAGGCGGATACGGACGTGGAGCTTACCCCGGAAACCTTACCTGGCGTCCTAGCCATCATTTTGGGCAATCGCTTCCCGCTTTCACGCTCGGAGCACTACCGCTTCCTCGCGGAAATCTTGGAGGAAAACGATATCCGATCCTTAGACCAGCTCGAGCAGCTGCTTGACGATGACGCCATTGCCCACGTCCACGACACCATGCGCTATCGCTTTCGGCCCGGCCAAGTGCGCCTTATCGATGATTTGCTGCTCAACAAGTTCGGCAAGCAGCACATCGAGGCCACCGCCGAATCGGGCGACCGCGCCGGGCGTCGGCGCCGCCTGAACGCGCGCCTTAAGGCGCTGCGTGCCAACTCCTAGCGGAACCCGCCGCGGAATTTTTCCATATCGCGGCGTTCCTTCTTCGTCGGCCTACCCGCGCCGCGGGGGCGAACCGGCACCGCGGGCTGGAATTCCTTGGGCGGTGGCGGCGGCGCGTGATCGGTATAGCAGGTGCGCGCCACCGGCGCGCCCACGCGCTTAGCGACGGTAGCCAGCACCTCCAAATCGTGCTCGTGGTGATTGCGCCACACGCGCACCCTATCGCCCGGCACGACTTGTTGGGCGGGTTTTACCGCTTCACCGTTTATTTTCACGTGCCCGGCGCGCACCGCGGTGGCTGCGGCGGATCGGGTTTTGAACATGCGCACCGCCCATACCCAAGCATCAATGCGGACGGGGCGGCCACTTGGCTGCAGGGTAGGCATTAATAATTATTGTGGTTCTCGTTGACAATTTTGCGGATCTTCAACCAGTTATATCCGCCGCCTACCACGGCGATGATAAGGCCCAAAATCATCCAAGCGGCAAAATTAGCAGAAAGCACACCTAAAACGACTCCTGCGCCGACACCACCGGCAACGGAAATAACGGCGTTGCGGGAGTGCTTGCGCACCTGCTGCTTACGCTGCGCAATGGGGTTATTCGGTCGCTGCTGCATAGTCATGACCCAGATCCTACCTCAACCCAGGCAGAACCTGCTTCGCGCGCGCTGATTTCACCTTGGGAAAGCGCGGCGAGCATAGCCTGGAGCTCATCGAGCCCACCCGGGCGCACGGCGACCGTAAAAGTCACGGCTGCGCCGTATTCGGTGTCGGTAATATCGATGCCGCGCCCGCGCAAATCCGCCTCGAGACGCCCAGCCGTGGCATGCGGGCATTCCACCGTATAAAGCTCCCGGCGTGCCCGGGTGACCGCCTCGACCTTCTCCATGGCCTCGCTAACCGCCCCGCCATAGGCATGCACGAGGCCGCCCGCGCCCAGCTTGATACCGCCGAAGTAGCGCACGACCACCGCACAAATATCAAGCATTCCAGAGCCCTTTACCACATCCAGCATGGGCTTTCCGGCCGTCCCGGAAGGCTCGCCATCATCGGAGGAACGCTCCACGGGGTTCGCATCGTCGACGTGGTAGACATATGCGGAGCAATGGTGGCGGGCATCGGGAAAGCGCTGTCGGGCGGCATCGATAAACGCCCGTGCTTCTTCCTCATTCGTCACCCGGCCGATCAAGGTGATAAACCGCGAGCGTTTGATCTCAATTTCGTGCTCCACCTGGCCGGTGGGACGCCGATACGAATCGCGCATTAGGCCACCAAGAAATCGTACTCGGGGGTATTCGGCTGCAGGTGCTGCACCGAAATCTTGGACTCAGCCATCCGCTCCTTCAGCCCTGCCAGGTCTTCGGCGCGGCTTAGCTGAATGCCCACCAGCGCGGCACCGGTCTCGCGGTTATTGCGCTTGAGGTACTCGAAGAGCGTGATGTCATCGCTGGGCCCCAGGATTTCAGACAAGAAGTGGCGCAGCTGGCCCGGTTCCTGCGGGAAATTGACCAAGAAGTAGTGCTTCAGGCCGCGGTGCACCAGCGAGCGCTCCATGATTTCGGCGTAGCGCAACACGTCATTATTGCCTCCAGAAATCACGCAGACCACCGTCGAACCCGGCTCCAGCGGTACCCGCTGCAGCCCAGCCACGGACAGTGCACCCGCGGGCTCGGCGATAATCCCCTCATTTTGGTACAGGTTGAGCAGGTCCGTGCACACCGCCCCCTCAGAGACCGTGTCCCAGTGCAGGCGCTCTTGGTTGGCCTCCAAAATCTCATAAGGCAGCGAGCCCAGGCGCTTGACCGCCGCGCCATCGACAAACGGATCCACGCTGTCTAGTGCCACCGGCCCGCCGTTGCGGAAGGCTGCTCTTAGCGATGCCGCCCCTTCCGGCTCCACTCCTACCACCTTGGTGTGCGGTGCCATATCCGCCATATAGGAGGTGATGCCAGAAATCAGCCCGCCGCCGCCGACGGGCACGACGATGGTGTCGACCGAGGCGCCCTTTGCCGAAAGCTGCGCCAAGACTTCCGCCGCGACAGTGCCTTGGCCGATGATGGTATCGCGGGCATCGAAGGGCTCGATGAAGGTGGCGTGGCGCTCGGCGGCATCGGCATGCGCGGCGGCTGCGGCCTCGTCAAAGTTGGCACCCACGACTACGAGTTCCACCTGGTCTCCGCCGTGCACGTGGATGCGGTCGCGCTTTTGCATGGGTGTGGGCTCTGGGACGAAAATCTTGCCCGGAATCCCCATGGTGCGGCAGGCATAGGCCACGCCTTGTGCATGGTTGCCAGCCGATGCCGTCACGATGCCCCGCTCCCGCTCCTGCTGCGACAGACTGGAGATGCTATTGAGCGCACCGCGAATCTTATACGAGCGCACGTCCTGGAGATCTTCGCGCTTTAAATAGACCTCACAGCCCGTTTCCGCAGAAAGCCGGGGGCAATACTGCAACGGCGTCGGCGCGATTTCGGAGCTGATGCGTGCCTGCGCCTGCTGGATATCGGATGCGTGGATGGTCGATTCAGTCATGATTGCAGAGTCTACCCGCCCTACCTAGTGCTCGACCGATTCACCTATATTTCATTCCGGTTTAGCGCAACGGTTACGTGGGATCGAGATAATGGAGTGCTCCACAAGAAAGGACTCTCTCTATGTTTAAGCGCACCTCCATCGGCATGGCCGCCTGCCTTGTGCTCAGCTGCGCCCCTGCTGCCAACGCGCATATCGTCGATAATGTTGTAGAACACTCCGCCGACAATGCTGCGGTAAAGCTAAGCCCCATCGGCTCGTATGAAGCCGGGGTGATGGGCAAATCAGCAGCCGAAATCGTGGCCTACCACGCCGCCTCCCAGCGTATTCTCACGGTGAATGCGCAATCGGGCAAGGTGGATATACTGGACGCCTCCGACCCCACCAATCCTAATAAGGTTGCTGAGGTCTCCGCCGGCGGCGATAAGGAGATCAACTCCGTGGCGGTGCGCCCTGATGGCCTCGCCGTCGCCGCCGTGCAGCAGGCAGACAAGACCGAAAACGGCGAAGCCTTGATTTTCGATGCCACCTCCGACCAAGAGCTTGGCCGCGTGCCGCTCGGCGCGCTGCCAGATAACGTGCACATCACCAAAGACGGTGCCTATGCATTGACCGCTAATGAGGGCGAGCCATCCGATGAGCTCAACTCCGACGGCACCGAATACGCAAAAGCCCCAGAAGGAACCGTGTCCGTCATTTCCCTGCCAGACGGCGTTGCGGCCCCCTCTGTTGCCGATGTTCGCACCGCCGATTTCCGCGCCTTCGATGGCGCAGATGCAGAACTTGACCCGTCCATTCGCGTCTTCGGCCCAGCAAACCACCACAACAAGCCTTCGCTTGACTTTGAGCCGGAGTATATTTCCTCCGCCGATGGCAAGGCGTATGTCACCTTGCAAGAAAATAACGCTATCGCAGTGGTCGATATTGCCTCCGCCACCGTAGACAAGGTGTTGCCCGCCCACATCGCGGACCATTCAGATGTCCCCATTGATCCCTCCAATAAGGACGGCGCGGCAAAGCTGCGCACGATCCCTGTGCATGGCCTGTCCATGCCGGATTCGATTGGCGCCTTCCAGACCAACGGCGAGACCTACTTCGCCACCGCCAATGAGGGCGATGCCCGCGAATGGGGCGGCTATACCGATGAGGTCAAGCTGAAAGATCTTGTTGAAGAGGGCCAGATCTGTGATTCCGTCGACCTGCCAGAAGGCATCGAGGACAAGAAATACGCCGGCAACCTAAAGTTGAGTAATGCCTCTGGATGGAACGAGGAAAAGGGCTGCTTCGATGGCCTGTATTCCTACGGGTCCCGCTCCTTTAGCATTTACGATGCCGAGGGCAACTTCGTCTTCGATTCCGGCTCCGACTTCGAGAAAATCACCAAGGACATCGAGGACCTTAACTTCAATGCCGATAATGAGGATCCCGACTTTGACGATCGCTCCAATAATAAAGGCCCCGAACCGGAAGCTCTGACGATTGGAACAGTTGGTGACCGAACCTATGCCTTCATCGGTATGGAGCGCGTGGGCGGCATCTTTGTCTATGACGTCACCGACCCCGCTCATGCCGAGTTCGTCACCTATAGCAATAACCGCGATTTCGCCGTGGACTATGACGAGGACAATGCCGCCGCCACCAGGTTGGCCGGCGACTTGGGCCCCGAGGGGCTAGCATTCGTTAGCAAGGAAGACTCTCCTACCGACGATGCCCTCCTTATCGCCGGCAACGAGGTGTCCGGGACCACCACGGTCTTCTCTGTCGCCGATCTCGTAGGCGGCTCCGAGGACGAAGGCGACAACGCCTCCGATGAAGACGGCGACGCTCCTGACGATGCCCCCGGGGCATGGCTGCCGGGAGACGGCTCGAGCAGCATCGCGAAGGGCGTTGGAATCATCGCTGGCGTCATTGCCCTCGGCGCCATGTTGAGCGGTGTTCTACACTTCATGCCGCAGGTAGCCGATCAGTTCTATAAGATGCTTCCAGAACCGGTCCGTCAGCTACTTCCGTAGATTTCGGTATTAAAGCGGTGGCATTTGGGGCGCGCGATCAGCTCCCTAGCCACCGCCTGCCTGCTCCGCTTGTATTACATTGCCAGCGGTGATCGCGCGGGAATTTGTGCGCTTTCACAAATCCGACCCATGGACGGCACGCCAACTTCTGAGGCAGAAGCGAGCGTTTTCTGCTGTCACCGCAGGTGCAGCGATATTGCTTTCCCTGGACTGCGGTAACGGTGTATGTAAAAAGTGCAGGAGGAGTTTCTATCCCAAAATACCTGCGCCCATCGTGGCCTTCAGGTCTCCCATGAGGTTGCCGGATCGTTCCACGCGGAGGTGCTCACCGAGGACCATGGTGGTGGATTGGTCGCCCTCGACAAGCTCAAGGTAGACATCGGACTCACCGTGATTTTTAACCAAGACCTGCTTGAGTCGGGCGATATTTTCCATCGTGCACTGGTCTGTACGCATGGTCAGGCGCAGTGGCAGGCTCGCGCCACCGCCTGGCCCCAGCTCGGGAACGCGAATATCGGAACAAAACAGCGACCGGCGCTCATCGCGCACCTTCACGTTGACGCGCGCCAAGATGATGTTGTCTTCCACAATATGCGGCGCTGCCAGCGAGTAGACCTTGTTAAAGACCAAGATCTCTACCTGCGCGCCGTTGTGGTCTTCTACCGTGACAATCGCCCACGGGGAACCATCGCGCTTAGAAAAGCGGCGGTCCACACCGGAAATGATGCCGCCGATGATGAGTTCCTGCCCATTGTGCACCTCATCATTTAGGATCTTTGTCAACGGCGTATTGGTCTGTGCAGCCAGGGCCTCTTCGAACCCGTCGAGTGGGTGGCCAGAGACGTAGAGCCCCAGCATCTCTCGCTCTAGTGCCAACTCGTGCTTGCGATCCCATGAATCGTCCGGAACGTCGATGGCAAAGGCGCCTTCGGACGAGGCATCGTCACCGCCGCCGAAGCCGGCAAAGAGGTCGAATTGCCCCTTATCCGCCGCTTTCTTGGTGGTCTGCACGGCATCGACGGCGTCCTCGTGAATAAGCATGAGGCCCTTGCGCGGCTGCTGGAAATCATCAAAGGCACCGGCCTTAATCAGCGCCTCGGTCACGCGCTTGGAACACGCTGCCAAGTCAATTTTGTCGAGGTAATCACTAAAGGACGTAAACGCCCCCTTTGCCTTGCGCGAAGCAATGATGGATTCGACGACTTCCGAGCCCACATTGCGGATAGCGCCCATGCCGAAGCGAATATCCTCGCCCACAGCCTGGAAGTCCTCTTCGGATTCATTGACTGAGGGCGGCAAAACGTTAATGCCCAAGTGGCGGCAATCCGACAGGTAGATGGCGGACTTATCCTTCTTATCGCCCACAGAGGTCAACAGCGCTGCCATGTATTCCGGTGCGTAGTAGGCCTTGAGGTAGGCCGTCCAGAACGAGACCAACCCGTAGCCCGCGGCGTGGGACTTGTTAAACGCGTACGACGCGAAGGGCTCGATGGTCCCCCACAGGGCATCCATGGCGGATTTGGAGTAGCCATTTTCTTGCATGCCGCCCCAAAATTTATCGTACTGCTGGGCTAGGACCTCGGGCTTTTTCTTACCCATCGCCTTACGGAAGCCGTCTGCCTCGCCGGCGGTGTAGTTCGCCACCTTCTGCGAGATGCGCATGATCTGCTCCTGGTAGACGATGAGACCATACGTCTCATCCAGGATTTCCTTCAGCGGCTCTTCAAGCTCAGGGTGAATCGGGGTGATTTCCTTACGCCCGTTCTTGCGGTCGGCGTAGTCCCAGTGAGCATTCACGCCCATCGGGCCGGGGCGGTACAGGGCCAAGGAGGCCACGATGTCTTTGAAGCCGGTAGGCTTCATGCGCTTGAGCAGCTCCTGCATACCGCCGGAGTCCAGCTGGAACACGCCCAAGGTATCCCCGCGCGAGAGCAAGTCATAGACCTTGGAGACCTTGGGGTCATCGGCATGCAGCTGCTCGAGTTGCACTTCCTCGCCGCGGTTGCGCTTGATGTTTTCGATGGCATCACCAATAACGGTGAGGTTGCGCAGGCCCAAAAAGTCCATCTTCAGCAGGCCAATGGCCTCGCAGGCGGGATAATCCCAGCCGGTGATATAGGCGCCATCGGCAGGCCGCTTCCACATCGGGATGTGGTCCATCAACCGCACGGAGGCCATAATCACCGCGCAGGCGTGCACGCCGGCCTGGCGGACGACGCCTTCCAAACCGCGCGCGGTGTCATAAATCTTTTTCACATCCGGGTCGGTTTCCACCATCTGGCGGACCTCAGCGGCCTCGGAATAGCGCTCGTGGTCGGGGTCAGTAATGCCCCGCAGCGGAATATCCTTCGCCATAATCGCCGGCGGCAGCGCACCATTGATGCGGTCGGCCATCTGGAAGCCGGGCTGGCCAAAGTGCACCTTAGCGGAGTCCTTAATGGCCTGCTTGGTTTTCACCGTGCCGAAAGTAATGACCTGGGCGACCTTATCCTCGCCCCAGCGCTCGGCGGCATAGGTAATCATCTCGCCGCGGCGGCGATCGTCGAAGTCGATATCGATATCGGGCGCGGACGGGCGCTCGGGGTTCAAAAAGCGCTCGAAGAGCAGGTCGTGTTCCAGCGGATCAATATTGGTAATGGTCAGCGCGTAGGCCACGAGCGCGCCCGCCGCAGAACCACGGCCGGGCCCCACACGGATGCCTACAGAACGCGCGTACTTAATAAGTTCCGCCACGATGAGGAAGTAGGAGGGGTAGCCCTTCATCTCAATCACGGAAATCTCGTACTTGGCGCGCTCAATATACTCCTCCGGCACATCGCGCCCAGGGAAACGCCGCTGCAGCCCTTCCATCACCTCGTGGGTCAGCCAGGAGGTGGGCGTGTGGCCCTCGGGGACATCGGCAATGGGCATGCGGTCGTGGGTGTGTTCTTCCCACACCTCGCTGTAGTCCTGCACGCGCTCGGCAATCCACAGGGTGTTATCGCAGCCATCCGGAATCAGGTCGTCCCAGGTATCGCGCATCTGCGCGGCGGACTTGATGTAGTAGCCGGTACCACCGAACTTGAAACGGTCTGGGTCCATGAACGTCTTACCGGTCTGCACGCACAGCATGGCCTCGTGCGCCGGCGCCTGGGATTCCAGCACGTAGTGGCAGTCATTGGTCACCAGCGGCGGCAGGTCCAGCTTGCGGCCGATTTCGAGCAACCCATCGCGCGTGCGCTTTTCGATGTCCAGCCCATGGTCCATCAACTCCAAGAAGAAGTTGTCCTTGCCATAGATGTCTTGCCACATGGCCGCGGCCTCGAGGGCCTCATTGAATTGACCGAGGCGCAGGCGGGTCTGTACATCGCCGGATGGGCAGCCGGTGGTGGCGATGATGCCATCAGCATGCTCAGCGATGAGCTCCGCATCCATGCGCGGCCACTTGCCCAGCTGGCCTTCGTAGGAGGCGAGCGAGGACAACGTGAACAGGTTGCGCAGCCCGGTGGCGTTTTCCGCGATCATCGTCTGGTGCAAATACGCACCCGAGGCGGAGACATCGTCGCGCTTTTGATCCGGAGTGCCCCACAACACGCGTTTTTTATTAAAGCGCGATTCCGGGGCCATGTAGGCCTCGATGCCGATGATGGGTTTCACCCCGGCGCTGGTCATGCGCTTGTAAAAGGCATCGGATCCATACATATTGCCGTGGTCTGTCATGCCCACGGCGGGCATGTTTTGCTTGACCACCTCATCAGCCAACATATCGACCTTGGCCATGCCGTCCAGCATGGAGAACTCGGTATGGTTATGCAGGTGGACGAAGGAGGAATTTTTGACCATGCGGTCATCTTAGCGGGGCGGTCAAGATGACGATATTATGCGGGGATGATCTACACGCTCGCCGCATACATCATGTGGGGGTTCTTCCCCGCGTTCTTCCCGCTCCTGCTACCGGCCACACCGCTGGAAATCCTCGCCCATCGCGTGTTGTGGACCGCGGTTATCGTCACGGCGTTTTTAATCTGCAGCGGCGGCTGGCGCGAATTGGTGCGCTTGGACAAGCGCACGTGGGGCTGGCTTGCCGCCGGGGGCGTATTCATCACGGTCAATTGGGGGACCTATGTGCTGGCGATTAATACCGATCACGTAGCCGATGCCGCTTTAGGATATTTCATCAATCCTCTGGTATCGGTGGCGCTCGGCATGATCTTCTTAAAGGAGCAGCTGCGCCCATGACAGGCGACCGCCGTCGCCGTGGCGGCAATCGCGGTGCTGTATCTGACCTTCTTTACTGGCAAGGCGCCGTATATCTCGCTGTTGTTGGCGGCATCGTTTGGCATTTACGGCCTCATCAAGAAACAGGTGCGGGTATCGGCGGCGGTCTCGGTCGCGGCAGAGTCTTTGGTGGTCTCCCCCATTGCCATTGCCTATATCGTGTGGATTGAACAGGCAGGCCGAGGCACCTTCGTTACGGAAGGCACGCCACACATGCTGCTTTTAATCAGCGCCGGCCTGATTACCGCGCTGCCACTATTGTGCTTCGCCCAAGGCGCGCGGACGCTGCGCTTGTCGACGATCGGCATGCTCCAATACCTCACCCCCATCATGCAGATGCTGTGGGCGCTCTTTGTCACCCAAGAACACTTCTCCACGCACCGGTGGATTGGCTTCGGCATCATCGGCGTAGCAGTCAGCATCTACATTGCAGATCTCATCCGCGTTCGCCACAACGCGCCGCGCAAGAGTGCGCGGCGCAGGTAAACCTGCGCGCAGAAATTCGCAGCGCGAAAGACGGTGCGTGAGCCGCGCGCAGTAGTGCACAGCGCGAGAAAACGGCACGCAAAAGTTAGCGGTGTGGAAGAGGGGTGTGCAAAAGCGCGCGGCAACGGGGCGCTGCGCACAGGAGTGCGCAGCGCGAAAAACGGCACGCAGAAATGCGCTGTGGATGAGCTCGGCGCTTAGGAATTCGCGGGCGGGAAAGTCGCCGCTGAGGGTTGGGCCCGGCTCAACGTTGTGAGCTAACTGGGCCCGGTATCGACGAGGTCCGGCGGTGGCGGCTGCCAGGGTTTAATCCACCGCACGCCGCCGTGCACGCGTTCGAAGCGGCCATTGCGGGGGCGGGCGGCGCGGTCGTCGTCATTGCGGCCGTTGTGATGCGGGCACGCGACGGTGAGGTTCTTGGCATTGGTCCACCCGCCGCCGGCCCAGCTATAGATGTGGTGGACTTGGCACTCATCGGCTGGGCGGTGGCACCCGCGCGCCGGGCAGACGGGGTTTTCGGCGGCGGCCATCATAAATTGCTTCCACGTTGCCCCGCGCCGCATGCGGTACAGGTTCACTGGCCCCTCCACGGGGTGGAGAAGAGTGATAAAGCCTTCCTCCGCCATTGCGCGCTGGGCCAGCTCGGCGCCGCTAATTTGCGCTCCGTTGGTCATGGTGACCGTGACGTCTTTATCGCCCTGCGCGATGGCGCTCAACTTATCCAGCGGGATTACCACGTTGGTGCGCACGGTGGAGGTGGAGGCGCCGGAGTGGAAGAGGGCGGCGACATCGGCAAGCGTGCCTGCTTGGTTATGCAGCTCCGCGACGAGGCTGGAGCTACCTGTAATCGTTAGCGTCCATGGTTTGCCCGCGGCGCGGCGGCGCAGCCTCACCCCTGGTTTGGGTTCGCGCGGCGGGCGCAGCGCGCGCACCTTCTTGCGGGCGAGCTTGTCCATCGCCTGGGTATCGGCGGATACCTGGGCAAGTTCAGCGCGCAGGGCCCAGGCGCGGGCTTGGGTGGGCACGCGGCGGGCGTGCTTTTCGATGACCTCCAACGTCGGCAGCGAATGCCCATTGCGCCGCGCTCCCTCGACCGCCCGGCGCTGGCGGCGCGTGAAACTGGTCGGCCCGAAATAGATCTGAGAGAGGTGGGCTATCGACGAGGCGGCGGCATCCGGCATGCCGGCGGCGGTCAGCTCGGAGGCGGGCATATCAGCGGCCTCGGCGAGGATATCCATCGCCGAGTTTAAAGCCGCAATATATGCCCGAATGTGTTCCATGCCCCCGATGCTAAGCCTGCACCCCGCACCCCGCGCGGCGAAGCGTTCAGGATGGCAAATTTAGCTGGGTGGGCGCACGGCGAAACTACCCCAGGCGGCATCGGCAGGCGCGGGCTCGACGGCGGCGATGGCGGGGAGGGAGGCGACATCGGCAAGCTGGGTGCCCGTGCCCCACACCACGACGGCGCTCACCGCGCTGGGGCGCTGGCCGTAGGAGGCACCGATGCGGTCGAAGGTGCGGTTAATCACCGCGGCGCGGTCCTCGCCGGCAACAGGCTCCGGCACCGCGATAGGCGCGGTCGAGCCCATCAGGATGGTGTCCATGCGCGGAATATCAGTCAGCGCGGCGGCGACGGCGACTGGCGGCAGCTCGGTATCGAAGGTGACCAGCGCATACGTGGCGGCATCCGGATCGATGTCCATGGACTTGACGCGCTCAATATACTCCGCGCGCGATTCCCCGTCCGGGCCCAGCTGATCGCCTTGCACGCGCGTGGATGCCTGCGTGCCCAGCGTGCCAAAAAGCACCAGAGCCACCACGCCCGCCACCAGCACCAGCACCAGTGCCGCTAGGCGGCGCCGCCAATAAAACTTCCTCATCCCTGCAGTCGCTCCAGGGCATGCTGCAGGTCATCGGGATAGGGCGCGCGGGCCTCGAACCACTTCCCGGTGCCGGGGTGGGTAAAGCCCAGCTGCACCGCATGCAGCCACTGGCGCTCCAAGCCCAGGCGGGCAGAAAGCTGCGGATTCGAGCCGTACATGGGATCGCCGACGCAGGGATGCCCGGTGGCGGACATGTGGACGCGGATCTGGTGGGTGCGGCCGGTTTCCAAGTGCACCTCGATGAGGCTGGCCTCGCGAAAGGCCTCGATGAGGCGGTAGTGGGTTACCGCGGCTTTGCCATCATCCAGCACGGCGAATTTCCAGCCCGATTTCGGGTGCCTGCCGATGGGAGCATCGATGGTGCCTTCGATCGGATCGGGCAGGCCCTGGACCACCGCGTGATAGGTCTTTTTCACGGTGCGGGACTTAAATGCCTGCTTGAGCGCCGAGTAGGCGCGCCCTGAGGAAGCCACCACCATGACCCCGGATGTGCCCACGTCCAGGCGGTGGACGATGCCCTGCCGCTCGGTGGGGCCAAGCGAGGCCACGTTGTACCCTGCCGCGCGCAGCCCGCCGATGACCGTCGGCCCATCCCAGCCCACGCTCGGGTGCGCGGCGACGCCCACGGGTTTGTGCACGCAGATGATATCGGCATCGCTATATAAAACGTCCATGCCCTCCACCAGCTCCTCGCGCGGCAGCAGGGGCTTTTCCGGCTCCGGAAGCAGCACCGTGACCACCTGGCCGGATGCCAGGCGCTCGGATTTACCCAGCTCCTGCGAATCCACGGTGACCCCGCCCTCGGCGCACAGCTGGGCAGTAGCCGAGCGGGAGAGGCCGAGGAGCTTGGCAAGCGCGGCATCGGCACGCATGCCCTCCAAGCCTTCTGGAATGGGGAAACTGCGCAATTGCCTATTCATTTTCCGCCCTCCGTTCCGCAATTAGCATGGCGCCGATGAAGATGACGACGCCGCAGGTAATGGCCGCATCTGCGATATTAAAGACCGCGAACGAGCCGACCGAGATATAGTCCACAACGTGACCGAACCAAAAGCCTGGGTCGCGGAAGATGCGGTCTGCAAAATTGCCCAATGCCCCGCCGGCAATGAGCGCCAACCCCAGCGCCTGGCCCGTATTGTGGATGCGCGGGGCGGCTATGGCAACGCCTAAGACGAACGCCAATTGAATGGTGGTAAACAGCCAGGTCGATCCCTCGCCACCGATGGAAAACGCCGCGCCGGGGTTAAAGAGCAGGTTAAACCTGAACCAGTCCCCGATGACATAATGCGGCTCGCCCTCCGTCAGGACGGTAAGCATGAGTTGTTTTACGGCTTGATCCACAACCGCCACGGCGATGACCACCGCGGCGATAAGACCTGTCTTACTCCTTCGTTTTTGGCTCACCCACATCATTCTAATCTGGAGTGTCCGGTATTTTGGTAAGCGTGTTTCGAGTCAAAGTTTTTACAGCCCTTTCCGCCGTCGCCGTAGCGCTAAGCGCCTGTTCTTATGAGACCCCCGGCCCTGCAGTGGAGCAGCCGGTCGGCCTGACTATCGATGCCCCTCGCCTGACCGTCGAAGATGCCGGAACTGGTGAGAAGAAACTGCTGGAATATCACGACATCGACTCCTCGCAGGAGGTAACGTACCGCGCCACGGAGGGATTTTCGCAGGACTTGCTGAATAAATCCGCCGCCGCCGATTTCCAGGCCGCCGATGTGGATAAGGAGACCACTACCCTGCCGCTTTCGGCGTCCGTAGATAAAGCCACCGAGGACGTCGAGGATCAATTGCCGGCCTCGCGCAACGCGTTTGTCACCGCAGGGGATCCGGAATACTCCGGCGATACTGATATCTCTTCTGCGTCTGGGTTCCAATTCGGCTGGCGCGGTCAAGATAATGGCCAGATGAATTCCCTGCGCTTGGCCGCCCCGCAGGACGCGAGCGATGAGGCGCGCGGCACCGTCGAACAGGCCATCATGAAGCTGACCGCGCTGCCCATCGTCTTCCCAGAGGAAGAGGTGGGCACCGGCGCGACGTGGACGGTGGATTCGCGCGTCACGGGGGAATCCACGCTCCTGCAAACGACACGCTATACGGTCAAGTCCATCGATGGTGACCGCGTCACGCTATCCGTCGAGGTGGAACAACGCCCCACCCTGGGCGCTTTATCCTTCGAAGGTCAGGCCGCGGGCACGGAGTTGGAGGATAAGGAACTCGACGTGCTGGATTCTTCTACCAATTCCTCGGGCAACGTCACGGTGGATCTGACCAAGCCGCTCCCCGTGGGCGGTGACGTGTCCTTCGATACGAAGGTAACCTACGGCACCGCCGATTCAGACCTGCGCGTCGTGCAATCAAGCCTGACGGAGCTGGCGTTTTCTGAGTAACAGGATTTACTCGGCGGGGGCCTCTACGGGGGCCTCGGCAGGCGCCTGCTCTGCGCCGGCTGCGGGGGCATCGCCCTGGGCAGGGGCAGCGTCGCCTTCATCGGCAGGCAGCGCGCCCGCACCGGTATCGGCACACATCTCCGGAACCTGCTCAGGCGGCACCGTGTTTTGAATCAGCGTGCAGGCCCAGGTCTTCGACAGCTTCCAGGTGCCATCCTGATAAATGAATTCCACCTGGTCCGCGGTCTGCTCCTGGCCATCGGCGGTGGTGAAATTCACCGTGGTCAGCACGGATTGCGGGTCATAGCCGGGCAGGACGGGATCCACGACCGCAAATTCCGCGCCGGATTCTTCCTTGGAGCGCGCCATGGTGTCAAAGATCTCTGGGGCGGATTCGCCGCCTTCTACCGTGGCGGTCTTTTCTTCCTGCGATGCCGCCGGGTCCGTGGCCTTTGCCAGGATGGCGTTCAAGTCAGCGGCGGACGGCAGCGCGGGGGCCGCGGAATCGCCGTCAGCGGACGCGGATTCGCTGGATTCGCTGTTCTTGGTGGTATCTTCTTGCTCGTCATCAGAAGAGCAGGCGGACAGGGCGGCCGCCGCGCTCAATGCGAGGCACGCGGCACCAAATTTGCGGAATCTCACTTCTCACTCCTCACGTCTGGGATATAAACTCCCATCAGTTTACATTTGCCCCAGCTGTTCTGGTTCGCGCCTGCCGCCTCGGCGCGTCTTCTTTTATTGTGGGTGCATGACTCATCTCGCCCTCATCGCCACCGGCGGCACGATTGCCTGCACCACGGTGCAGGATGGTTCCCTCGTTCCCACCGTCACCGGCGCGCAGCTCGCGGCCGATATCGACGCCGAGGTTGTGGAATTTCGCCAGCTCGATTCCTCTTCTATTACGCTTGCGGACCTCGACGAGCTCATTGCGGTGGTCAATGAGCAGACCGCCCGCGCGGACATTGACG
This sequence comes from Corynebacterium rhinophilum, assembly GCF_030227225.1. Taxonomy (GTDB): domain Bacteria; phylum Actinomycetota; class Actinomycetes; order Mycobacteriales; family Mycobacteriaceae; genus Corynebacterium; species Corynebacterium rhinophilum. The sequence goes on along the minus strand of NZ_JASPHQ010000003.1, from coordinate 77,374 downwards.
GCGTCATCATCACCCATGGCACCGATTCGATGGAAGAGACGGCGATGGCGCTGGAGATTTTTTGCGCCGGCGATACGCCCATCGTGCTCACCGGCGCGCAGCGTTCCTACGATCACCCGCACCCGGATGGCCCGCGCAATCTCCGCGATGCGCGTGAGCTCGCCCTCAGTGGGCGGCCCGGCGTCTTTATCTGCTTTGGCGGCATGACCATCCCGGCGCGCGGGGCCCGCAAGCAGCACACCTCTGACCTGCGCGCTTTCGAGTCCCTTCGGGTACCGGATACCACCCCGCGGCTACGGCCGCGCCCCTTGGCGCCGCACCCGGTAGAAATCATCCCTGCCTACCCGGGTGCGGGGCGCGTGCTTGTCGATGCCGCCCGCGCTTCCGCCGCCGGTCTCATCATTGAGGCCATGGGCGCGGGCAATATGAGTGGGGACATGGGCCGCGCGATTGCCGATGCCCTCCGCGACGGCCTCCCCGTCGTCATTTCCACCCGCACCCCGTATGGGGAAACCGCGTTGTCCTATGGCGGCGACGGCGGCGGGGCGAACCTGCATAGCCTGGGCGCGATCAACGCGTGGGCCTTCCGCCCCAGCCAGGCGCGCATCTTGTTGGCCGCGGCGCTGGCCACCGGCACGGACCCCGCCGAGGTATTCCGGCAAAACCCTGACCCCAAGCGCTATGTTGCTATCTAATCTTGGGTTTCCAGCCAGTCGTGCCAGTCTAAGGAATCGAGCGGATCGGCTGGCACCAAATCGGGGTCGCTGGCGGCAAAGGATTTCGTGCGGCCGGGTCCGTTGGCACGTGTTTCAAAACGCACGCTGACCACCCCGTGCCCGGTGCCTTGGATCCAACCGTGGCCAAATTCCGGGTGGTAGACGTCCTGGGTGGCGTGCCACTGATCCTCCACATCGTCTTCGACCACCACGGTGGTCGGCGCCGGTGGCGGGGAGTCATCGCTCACGCCCGTTTCATAGTCACTATCCGGCAGCACGGGCCGCACGATTTCGCGGTCGAGCTCCGGAAATAGCACGTCTTGGCGCGCGGCTTCCAGGCCGGAATAGCTCACCCCCACCAAGCGGATGGGGCCCAATTCATCCGGGTAGCGCGCCAGCTTGAAGGCGGCTGCGGTCAATACCTCCAGGTCATCGGTGGCATAGGCCAGGGTGGTCGAGCGCGATTCGATATGGAAGTCTGCCATCCGCAGCTTTACCGTCACCGTGCGCGCCCCGCGGCCATCCTTGAGCAGGCGGCGGTGTGCGCCCTCGGCCGCGCGGGTAATTGCCGCATCGACATCGGCAACCGTGAGCAGGTCCTTGGGATAGGTGTGCTCCGTGGAAATCTGTTTGGATATCGCACGCGGTGCCACTTCCCTATCGTCGATGCCTTGCGCGAGCTGCCACAGCTGCACGCCGGCGACGCTGCCGATGGAGATTTCCACCTCCTTTTGGGTCATGGCGGCCAGCGCGCCGATGGTCTCCACCCCGATGCCTTTGAGCTTGGCCTCCGTGACCGGCCCCACACCCCACAGCTTTCCCACCGCGAGCGGATGCAGCATCTCCAGCTGCTTTTCCGCTGGGATGACATAGGTGCCATCGGGCTTGGCTTCACCGGAGCCGATCTTGGCAAATTGCTTGCCGGAGCCCGCGCCGATGGAACACGGCAGGCCTGTTTCCTCCCGGATGAGCGCGCGCAGGCCATCCGCCCACTGTTGCACCTCGTCCGCCGTCGCACCCACCAATGCCTCTGGCTCCATAAAGGCTTCATCGATGGATAGCTGCTCGATCACCTCCACGTGCTGGGAGATGATCTCAAATACCCGGCGCGAGGCCGCCGAATACACCGCCCGGCGCGGGCTTACCACCACCGCGCGCAGGCCCACCAATTGTTGGGCGCGATACATCGGCATCGCCGAGTGCGCACCGTATTCGCGCGCCTCATAGGATGCCCCGGCGACGACCCCGCGGCCGCCGACCCCACCGACGAGCACCGGCCGGCCCTGCAAAGTCGGTCGGGTCATTTGCTCGACGGAGGCAAAAAACGCATCCATATCGATGTGTAAGACCCAACGCTGCATGCCTTCCAGTCTAAGACACTCCAGCCCCAGAATTGGGAATAGGTTGACGCTTAAACTATCTTGTATGCAAGATGTATGCATGAGCGATACAAGCATGCAGCCTGCCGCGGAGCGGGTTTATGAATTAGTCAAAGAAAGGATCATCGACGGCACCATCGATTCCTCGCAGATGCTGTCAGAGGCCGCACTCGCAGCCGAGGTAGGAGTCAGCCGCACCCCAGCCCACGAGGCTTTCCTGCGCCTGGAGCTCGAGGGCTTTTTGCAGCTTTATCCCAAGCGCGGCGCGCTGGTAGTGCCAATTAGCCCCCAAGAAATCCGGGAGGTCTACGAGGCCCGCCTGCTTGTCGATGCCCACAGTGCCGAGAAGATCTGCCAGCTGGGCGAGGAAGAACGCGGGGGCATCGCCAAGCGCCTGCACGAAAACATCGCGGCCCAAGACGCCGCGCTGGATGCCGAAGACCTCCGCGAATACACGCGCCTAGATGCCCAATTCCACCAAATCATCATGGACAGCGCCGGCAATAGCTTGCTGGCCAACGTGGGCCACCAGCTGCGCGAGCGCCAGCAGCGCTTTACCGCCACCGCCATCGGGCGCAATGTGGAACGGGCCCGCGCGTTCGTCGACCAGCACCGCACGCTTGCCGGTGCCCTCCTCACCGCCAACCTGCCCGACTACCTCTCCGCACTCCGCTCGCACCTGAAGAATTCGAAGGATCAACTATGAGTCAAGACACCGCCAATCGCGACTGGTTACCCGTCGCAGGCAGCATGGTGGCCGTTGCCTGGGGCGGCAATGAATTTACTCCCCTGCTCGTGATGTACCGCGAGCAATCCCACTTCTCACAGGTCACCGTCAATGGCCTTTTGGCGGCCTACGTCATCGGCATCGTGCCCGCGCTCCTCATCTCTGGGCCGCTCTCGGACTACATTGGCCGGCGCCCCACGATGCTGCCCGCGGCACCGCTCTCCCTGGCCGGGTCATTCCTGCTGTCCATCGCTCCCGAAGAGCCCCTCATCATTGCCGCCGGCCGCGTCCTGTGCGGCCTCGCCCTGGGCATCGTCATGGCGGTCGGCTCCACCTGGATTTCCGAGCTCATCACCCGCTCCGGCGGTGACCCCGCCGCAGGACCGCGCCGGGCATCAATGTGCCTTACCGTCGGATTCCTCATTGGCGCCGCCTTGGCCTCGGTACTAGCCCAATGGGGACCGTGGCCCACGCACCTGGCCTATGTCCTGCACATCCTGCTCACCGTCATCACCGCGGTCTGGCTATTGAAAACCCTCGAAACCCGTCCACCCCGCGGCGAGACGGTCAAAGACACATTCTTGGATTTAAGCATCCGCGATATGCTGCACATGCTGCACATTCCATCCGCTGCGCACCGCCGCTTTTCCCGCATCGTCCTTCCCGTCGCGCCCTGGGTATTTGGCTGCGCGGGTGCGGCCTATGCCCTCTTGCCGCAGCTGCTTTCCGATTCCGCCGGCGATGCCCCCATCGCCTTTTCCGGCCTCATGACCGTCATTACGCTGGGCTGCGGTGTTGGCATCCAAATGTTTGGCAAGGTCATTGACACCCACCGCTCCGCCCGCGCCTCCGCGGTTGCCATGGCCGTCATTACCGTCGGTACCATTTTCGGCGCCATCGCCGCACGCACGCTTTCCCTCCCGCTCGGCATCACCAGCGCCGCCGTCATGGGCGCCGGCTACGGCCTAGCACTTGTCGCCGGCCTTTCCGAAGTCCAGCGCATCGCCGGAAAAGATGACCTCGCCGGCCTTACCGCCGTGTTCTATTCCGTGTCCTATACCGGCTTCTTTATCCCCATGGCCTTTAGCGCGCTCGCGCCCTACATAGGCTTCACTGCACTATTCCTCATCGGCTCCCTGCTGGCCATGTGCTGCCTCATCAATGTGATTCACGGCTGGCGCGCCCACCTTCCCGGCCCAGTGCGCTAAGCCAAGACCCGCAACATTCGGCCAGAAAACGCAGAAACCGGAGCACCTCCTCATGGAGGGCTCCGGTTTAGTCACTGCCAGTAGCCGAGTCTGAGCATCAAGCTCACACTAATCCGCCCATCTGCTTATTCAAACAAGATTAGAACTTGAACAGTGAAAAGAAGTTACGCAGTGGTTGCAAGAGACGAGCGAGGCCCGAGTTCTTGTTGAAGAACTTGGCAACACCTTCAACCAAAGCAGCCAAACCAGGAATTACTTCAAAGACCTTGCCGAACTTAGAGCTACCCTCTCCAGCACCAGGGGTGCCTTCAGCGCCCGGAACCGATGGCTGTGCCGGCTTTGTGGAACCGCTGCCTCCCTCCTTGCCCTTGCCATTACCGTTACCAGGGGCCTGCTCGGGTTGCGACTCGCTGCCCTTATCAGCAGCCTTCACGATGAGCTCTACGCTGTTGCTTTCACCGGTTTTCGGATCCGTGACGTGAGGAACTGGGGAAACAGTTACCTTGTCACCTGCCATTAGCTTGACGTCCGCAGGTACATCGATTTCGAACGAGACAAACTCACCTTCAGGAACTTGGCCCTTCTGTGCAGACTTTTTCTCTAGCTTGACGACAGTCGTCTGAATCTTTCCGCTGGGGAAAGAAGCCTCAATTTCCACCTCTTGGCCTGGGTACAAACGAACCTTACCGGTAACCTTTTTGTCTCCTGCCTTGATGTCATTTACTTCCGCGGTAACAGCAAACGGGAATTCGCCTTCAGAGTCCCCAGAATCTGGACGCTCTTCCTCAGCCACATCCGCAGGCTTAACAACTACTGGTATGGATTTGCTCTTACGATCGTCCGGAGCGAAGGAATCATATAGCGAACTAAAGAATAGTGTTTCACCTGCCTTTAAGGTAATTCCTTCAGGGACGTCGAATTTAAAGGTGACAGCCTTACCATTAGAGGCTCCACCCTCTTCAACAGAGTTTTCCTCAAGCTGTACGTCCGTAGTTAAAGTCCTGAAGCTTGGGAAAACAGCTTCAACTGTCTTCTGTTGACCTGGGAGCAAAAACACCGAGCCAGTGATTTCCCTGTCCCCTGCCTTGACATCATTCACCATTAGAGGAGCCTCAGACTGCTGTCCGCCTTCAGTAGGCCCTTTGCCATCATCGTCGGAAGCGCCATTGATCCGCGCTTCCCTGACAACCTCAGAATGTGACAAACGCTTCAACTCTTCTTCAGAATAAAGAGGAGTGTTGTCCTTCCCCAGGAGCTCCTTAGCTGTCTGTGTCATTTCACCAACACTTAGCTCAGTTATCTGACCCACACTCAACTTGCAGTTACGCTGCAGATGCTCCGCAACGTTGGCATTGATGCGAGCATCAAAATCGACGCCGGCTCGGAAGTTCTGTGCGCAGTTAAGATGCTCACCAGCAGCCCAAGCAACTGGGGTAACAGCGGTAGCCATGAGAGATCCAGAGATAGCTGCAGAAGCGAGAACACGCTTATTGAGTTTCATACGAACCTTCCAAGGGATACTTCGAACTACGGGTCCTGTATGCCTCGTTACGCTTTCAAAGAAGGTAAAGCATGGGGCGAACACCGCAGAAAGTGGGATAACACGATCTTTATCGTGCTATTTACGTTTTTAAACGCAGGATTAGTAAACCATATTGGTTTTTCATCCAAAAGTGGCCAATCGGAAAAGTGTGCGAGATCACTTTATGACCACGCCTTTAGTGCAACAAAACAATCGCAGGAGATGGGCACTACTCAACAGAGGCCGACACCTTTTACTTCGACTCCTACGACACATGCAGGATCAAACTCAGCTTGGGTCGCATAATCGCTGCAAAACATAAGGCCGTTCAGGTAGCACGAGATTTAAATTAAACAATCAAAACCCGCTTTCCTGACCCTATTCGTCAAATAGAAACCGGAGCACCCTGCAAAGAGGTGCTCCGGTTTTATTTAATGCCTGAAGCATTAGTCAGGGCATCGAGCATCCGTATATCCGCTAATCCAGACGGGATTAGAACTTGATATTAAACTGCGACAAAAGGTCACGGAGTGGCTGCAAGAGACGACCGAGACTTGAGTTCTGGTTGAAAATTTTAGCAACCCCTGCCATCACAGCAGCCAAACTAGCAAAGCCACCAATTCCGCCAAAGATATTGCCAAAATTAGAACTGCCCCCTCCAGAGCCAGGGACACCATCGCCCGGAGACTTACCACTTTCTGCAGGCTTAACAATAACTTTAACGGGTAAGTCCTTGTTAGTGGCCTCTTCTGCGGCAGCAAGGAACCGAGTAACCATTATTTCATCTCCGGCGTTTAATTGAATTTCTTCAGGAACACCGAATTTAAAGGTGACAACTTTACCTTCAGCGGTTTTGCCCCCTTTCACCAGGCTTTTCGTCAGATTTTAGCACTTTAGTCGAAACGATCCGGCTTGGAAAATGTGCCTGAATTGTCTTCTGCTGACCTGGGAGCAAATACACCGAGCCAGTAACTTCCCTGTCCCCTGCTTTGACTTCGTTCACCGAAAGAGGAGGCCCGGACTGCTGCTCGCCATCAGCGGGCCCCTTGCCGGTATCACCGGAAGAAACGTCGATATCCTTTGCTAAAGCGACGACGTAAGAAGGCGACAGACGGTTCAACTCTTCTTCGGAATAAAGAGGAGCACCGCCCTTCTTAAACTCCCTAACGACCTGTTTCATATCTTCAACATTCAGCCGAACGATCTGGTCCACGCTCAAATTACAGCTACGCCGCAAATGTTGCGCAACGTTGGCATTGATATCAGCATCAACGCCGGCCCGAAAGTTCTGTACGCAGTTAAGATGCTCACCAGCAGCCCAGGCGACTGGAGTAACAGCGGTAGCCATGAGAGATCCAGAGATAGCTGCAGAAGCGAGAACACGCTTATTGAGTTTCATACGAGCCCTCCAAGGGGTACAACAAGCTACGGGTCCTCTACACACCACGATTTACTTTCAAAGAATGCAAAGCATGGGAGGCGGACACCGCAGAAAGCGGGATAACACGACCCCTATCGTGTTATTTACGTTTTTAAACGCAGGATTAGTAAACCATATTGATTTTTCACTCAAAAGTGGCAAACCGAAAAAGTGTGCGAGATCACTTAATGAACACGGCTTTCATGCATGCTGTCAAGGTTGGCAATGGCGTCCTCGCTAAACTAAGACCACGATTACTTCAGCTTCTCCAGCCCCCTAAAAACAAAGTGCACAGCCCCATCTCTTGTTTTATTTTCATTCTTGCGCATATTGGACGCACTGATTGATAAGCGCAAAGCGGCCCGGCCGGACGCTGTAGATAGCATCAGGCAGGGCCGCTTAACGTTTAAGCTTTGTGCGCTCTTAGTTCTTGGCTACGGTGGCGGTGACTCCGGTGAGGATATCGTGGGCATCGGCAAGCGGCTCGGTGACCACGGAGAACTCCGTAGCCAGCACTTCGCCTGCGATGGTGTCAGCATGACGCTGCGCCCACTCCTTCTTATCTTCGGCAACGCAAAGGACCACGGAGATGCGGTCAGATACGTCGAAGCCGGAGTTCTTGCGGGCATCCTGCAGGCCGCGGATGACATCGGCGGCCCAGCCTTCTGCCTCGAGCTCCTCGGTGACCTCAGTGTCCAGAACGACGAGGCCATCCAAGCCCTCGATGCGAGCCGTGGAGTCCGGGTTCGCCGCCTGCAAACGCTCGGTATATTCCTCAGGGCTCAAGACGATGTCCCCGTCAACCACGACCTCATCGCCGCGGCGCTCGTAGTTGCCCGCCTTGAGGTTCTTGATGGCGCGCTGGACATCCTTGCCCAAGTGCGGACCGGCAACCTTGGCGTTGCAGACCACCTGGAAGGTGCCGACGGAATCGACATCATCAGTAAGCTCAACCTCTTTGACGTTGACCTCGTCGCGGATGATGTCTGCGAAGTCCGCCAGGCTCTGCGAGCCCGCGAAGGCAACTGTGAGCTTCGGCAACGGCAGGCGGTTGCGCAGCTTATTGGCCTTGCGCACCGAGGACGCAGCCGATGCCACCGCGCGGGTGGCGTCCATGGCAGAAACCAGGTCCACATCCGCGGGGTAGTCCTCGACCTTGGGGAAGTCCGCCAGGTGGACGGAGCGCTCACCGGTCAGGCCGCGGTAGATGACCTCGGCGACGTGCGGCAGCAGCGGGGCCACCACGCGCGTGGTGGTCTCCAGCACGGTGTAGAGGGTATTGAAGGCCTCCGGGTTGGCATCTTCGCCGCCCCAGAAGCGATCGCGGGAGCGGCGGACGTACCAGTTGGTCAACACATCGGCGAAAAGGCGAACCTCTTCGGTGGCGGTAGCGATATCGGTCCCCGCCAGCGCAGCATCGACGTTGGCCACAAGATCGTGGGTCTTAGCCAGGATATAGCGGTCGAGCACGTGCGTGGAGCTCGTATCGAACTTAGCTTCCTGCTCGGCGTAGAGCTGCAGGAAGGTATACGCATTCCAGATGGGAAGCAGCGCCTGGCGCACGCCCTCGCGGATGCCCTGCTCGGTGACGATGAGGTTGCCGCCGCGCAGGATGGGCGAGGACATCAGGAACCAGCGCATGGCATCGGAACCGTCTCGGTCAAAGACCTCGTTGACGTCCGGGTAGTTACCCTTGGACTTGGACATCTTAAGCCCGTCATTGCCCAAGACGATGCCGTGGGCCACGACCTTCTTGAACGCCGGGCGATCAAAGAGCGCGGTGGACAGCACGTGCAGCAGGTAGAACCAGCCGCGGGTTTGCCCGGAGTACTCCACGATGAAGTCCGCCGGCGAGTGGGTTTCAAACCACTCCTTGTTTTCAAACGGGTAGTGCTTTTGCGCAAACGGCATGGAGCCAGACTCGAACCAGCAGTCCAGCACGTCCGGCACGCGGCGCATGGTGGACTTACCGGTGGGATCGTCCGGGTTGGGGCGGGTCAGCTCATCGATGTGCGGGCGGTGCAGCGACTCCGGGCGCTTGCCGAAGTCCCTCTCCAGCTCATCCAAAGAGCCGTAGACGTCCATGCGCGGGTACTCGTCATTATCGGACATCCACACCGGGATGGGCGCACCCCAGTAGCGGGTACGCGAGATATTCCAGTCGCGGGCGCCTTCCAGCCACTTGCCAAATTGGCCATCGCGGATGTGCTCCGGCAACCATTCGATCTCGTTGTGGTTGAGCTCCACCATGCGGTCGCGGAATTCGGTGACCTTTACAAACCATGCGGGCAGCGCCATGTAGATAAGCGGCTCGCCCGAGCGCCAAGAGTGTGGGTAGGAGTGCTCAATGGTCACGTGGCGCACCACTCGACCAGCGGCTTTCAGGTCCTTGATGATGGACTTATTCGCATCGAAGACCAGCTGGCCCTCGTACGGCGGAACCTGGGAGGTGAACTTGCCGTCCTCATCCACTGGGACCACCAACTCGATATCGTACTCGTTGGTGGTATTCATATCGTCTTCACCAAAGGCGGGCGACTGGTGGACAACACCCGTACCGTCTTCGGTGGTGACGTAGTCTGCCAACAGCACCTGGTAGGCATTGCGCAGGTCTGGGAAGAAGCCGAAGATTGGCTCGTACTTAAAGCCCTCGAGCTGTGCGCCGGTAAAGGTCCCCAGTACCTCGGCCTCACCCAGTTCCTTTTCCAGGGTGCCCAGCAGGTTTTCGGCCATGATGAACGTGCGGCCGGCGAATTCGCCGTCGGTGGCCTTAAATAGTGCGTAAGTGACCTCCGGGTGGACCGCCAGCGCCTCGTTGGACGGCAGGGTCCAGGGGGTGGTGGTCCAGGCGAGGAAGGAGGCATCGGCAAGCGCGGGGTTTTCCGCCAGCGTCTTTTCCGCCGCGGTGCCCTCGCGAGCACCTGAGACTGGGAAGGTCACCGTCAAGGTGGGATCCTGGCGCATCTTGTAGGAATCATCCAAGCGCGTTTCCTGGTTGGACAAAGAAGTATGCTCCGCCCAGGAGTAAGGCAGCACGCGGAAGCCCTTGTAGATCAGGCCCTTGTCATACAGCTCCTTGAACGCCCACATGACCGATTCCATGAAGTTGATATCCATGGTCTTGTAGCCATTGTCAAAGTCCACCCAGCGAGCCTGGCGGTTGACGTAATCTTCCCACTCATCGGTGTATTCCAGCACCGACTTAGCGCAGTACTCGTTGAACTTATCTAGACCCATGTCCTCGATCTGGGCTTTATCGGTGATCCCGAGCTGCTTTTCCGCCTCCAGCTCCGCTGGCAGGCCGTGGGTATCCCAGCCAAAGACGCGGGGGACGTAATTTCCGGCCATCGTGCGGTAGCGCGGCACGATGTCCTTAACGTAACCGGTCAACAGGTGGCCGTAGTGCGGCAGGCCATTGGCAAAGGGAGGGCCATCATAAAAGATGTATTCGGGGCAGTCCTTGGTCTTTTCCAAAGAGGCCTGGAACGTATCGTCCTGCTTCCAGTACTTCTGGACTTCTTCTTCCATATCCGGGAAGCGGCTCGAGCCGCCGGTCATATCGACCTTGGGGTAAATCTTTTTCACCATTATCTTCCTTCACGCTGTAACTTGATGCAGGGACGGGCCAATGGCTCGCGGTACCACCCTGCTTGAGCTAAAAAGCTCCGCTTCGTTTCGGTGAAGGAGATAACGGTCCCACCCGTTCAGTTCTACTGAGCCTTATGGCCGTTCTTCTGAATTGCTTCCCCGGTGATAGCCGGATCATCGCATGTGCCCGCCAGTATAGCGCCACACGAACGCTGTGCACAAAAGTTATCCACAGGTAGAAATTTTCCTGTTGTACGCGGTTGCGCGCGGCCATAGATTATGAAGCATGACCGCGCTCGAGAATTACTTAGCAGCTATGGCCCCGGGGATGGATATCGTCGCCGGGTGCACTGGCCTGTCTGAGGACGATCTGCGGGCGCATGGTGCGCCGGAGCACACGGCGCGGGAGCTTATCCTGCTCAAAGAGGCTTATTGCGGAAACACCAAATTCACCGGCCGGCGCCGGCGAGCCATGGACGGTGCCCGGCGCAATGGCCATTCCATCGTGGCGTTGTCCATCATCGAAAAGTATGCCCGGAAGATGCCCACGCTTTTCGATGCCTGGCTTCTCCGCGAGCAGCTCTGCACCACCAACGCCGGCACGACGGACCTAGAAAAACTGGCAAAATCCAAGCTACCTGCGAAAAAGAAGAAGGTTAAGCCTGGGGTGCGTATCATTCGCCGCAAGAACGCGCCGTGGACCCTGGCCATCGATGCGCGCTCCTCGCTCATTGCGGACCTGCATGCCGCGCTAAAAGAGAGCGGCAAGGAGCCGCTCGAGGCGGTGGAACAGACCTTTTTCGGCGACGGATCCGCCGTAAAGACCACGGTGATGACCAATGTCCTGGTCAACCTGGATGACTACGTGCGCATCATCAATGGCGATGGCGAAGAAATCCAGCTGCAGATGACCAACGGGGCAACTCTTACTGGCGCCGAGTACCTAGAACGCGCCCTCAAGGAACGCGGGCTCATTACCCTCATTAGCCCCTTTGAGGGAGCGGTCAATCTGTACCGCACGGAGCGCTTTGCCAATGCGAAGCAACGCCTTATGGCTGCTGCAGAAAATCCCATCTGCCCGTGGCCGCGGTGCAATAGACCCGCAGACGAATGCCAGATTCATCATTTGGAACCGTGGTTGCACGGTGGATTGACCAACATAGGTAACTTATCCACAGCCTGCGCCTACCACAACGGGGTCAACGACGATGATCCCAATGCCCCGCCACTGCGCGGACACCTGGTCCGCAGGAATGGGACCATCCGGTGGGAACCTCCGGATTAGGCAGGAGCATCTGAAAGCTCGTGGCGCATTCCCGGCTGGGGATCCGCCTAGGAGTCCGCCTGAGGATCCGTTTGAGGATTCGTTTGGGAATTCGACGCCAGATCGGAGAAAACCGTCATCCAATAAACCGCAGAAGTTGTGAGTGACACGATTGCTACTGAGGCTCGGGTCCCAGCCAGTTGAGGCGCCGGCGTGCGCCTACTTTGGCATGCCGTAATTGCGTGGAGATTCTTTCTGGCCGCTCACTTTGATCGAATCAACCAAGCCGCACCGAAAGTGAGCGGACCAAGACAGATGTGAGCGGTGAAGAGCCTTAGTTCTGCTTCCATCCATGGGACAAGTCTTCTTCAAGGGCATTATTATCCGTTCGGTACTTGCGCGCCCAGTCGATGATAAACAAAACGATGCCAGAACCCGCTGCGATGAAGACGAGGTACAACGCCCAATCGGCGGTATTTAAGACATACGTCACCAAAGCCACGAAGGCCACGAGGGCGAGGACGAGGGCGGCAACGAGCATGGCAGTTCCTCTCAGGGGTTAAAAAGAAGCGATGGGAACAATCATAGCGGGGATAAAACCACAATAGCGCCCACTCCCCTAGAGGTGTGGGCGCTACGGGTAACTAATTTGGTTTAGTTACTGCCAACCAGCTTCTTAGTTCTTGCCGGCATCGCCGTTTGGTGCGGCGGTTCCGCGGGTCTCGAGCTCTTCCAGCTGGGACTCGAGGAGAGTCTTCAAGCGGGTGCGGTACTCGCGCTCGAAGGTGCGCAGCTCGGAAATGCGTGCCTCCAAAGCGGTCTGCTGCTGCTTGACCGTGTTCATCACTTCGGTGTGCTTCTTCTCGGCATCAGCCTGCAGCGATGCGGCCTTCTCCTCTGCCTGGCGAATCTGGGCCTCGGCACGGGAGGAAGCATCGGACTCGGTCTGCTGAGCCTTGGACTCTGCCTCAGAAACCAGCTTCTTGGAGCGGGTTTCTGCATCCTGTACCTGAGCATCGTACTTCTTCTGTGCCTCGGCAAGTTGTGCCTTGGAACGAGAGTCGGCATCGGAAAGCTGCTTTTCTGCAGCCGTGCGGGCCTCAGACAGCATGGATTCAGACTCGGCACGAGCCTCAGAGGTCAGGCGATCCGCCATCTCCTGGGCCAAGCCCAGCACGCGGGCTGCTTGCATGTGCGTATCCGGGGTAGCCAGGCCGTCGACGCCCTGTGCTGCACCAGCACCAGCAGCGGCCGCTGCGGCGCTGGAGGCAGCCGAGTTCGAGGAGCCAGCGGCAGACGCGGACTTCTTCAGGCTCTCGTTCTCGCGCTGGGAAGACTCCAGCTCCTTCTTAGCCTGCTTAGCCTCTGCACGAGCCTCCTCGGCTTCCTTCTTAGCCTTCGCAGCTTCGTCGCGAGCCGCCTTGAGCTCGGCGGTATTAGCGGCAGCGGTGGCACCAGCTGCTGGGGCATCGGCACCGCTTTCCTTTGCCTTTGCGGCCTCAGCCTGGGCGGCCTTGACCTGCTCCTGGGCCTTCTTGGTTTCTTCCTTAGCGCGAGAAACCTCGGACTTGGAATCTGCCAACTTGGTTTCATACTCAGCACGCAGCTTAGCCTCAATCTCCTTGCGCAGAGCTGCTTCATCTGCACCAGAGTTTGCGGCGGCTGCGGCACCAGCCCCTGCTCCGCCGGCCTTGGCCCCGGAGCTAAGATCGCTCACCTGCGCCTGCAGGTCTTCATTTTCATCCTGCAATTGGGCAAGGGCATCCTCAACGAGGTCGAGGAACTGATCTACCTCATCCTCGTTGTAGCCACGCTTGCCAATCGGCGGCTTGCTGAACGCGACGTTGTGTACATCAGCTGGTGACAGTGGCATGACTTGTCTTCCCCTTCGAGTTGATACAACCCCGGAGGTTCCAGGGCCTTAGGAGCTGCGGTTCCAGTTTATTTAAACCTTCCCCACAAAGTTATATGTAGTTCATGATACGGGTTATCGCATTTTATTGTAACCGAAAGTCTACAATAATGGACGTAACGCTGACTCTCAATGTCTACCACAGGTTACGGGGTGATGCGGGGCTGTCCTACAAGAAAATAACCTGCAGGAAAAGCGTCAGGAACGACAGGATGAAAAACAGCACTAGGACGGAAACATCCAGCGCGATTCCGCCCATCTGCAGCGGAGGAATAACCCGACGCAGCGCTTTGACCGGTGGATCCGTGATGGCGAAGAGGGGTTCAGCGATGATCATGAACCAGCGCGGGGGGTTGAATTGCCGCGAGAAGGATTGGATCATCTCGATAATAATTCGGGCAATCAGTACCCATGTATAAACCCTCACCAAAAAGATGAGAATAATTCCAATTTCAGTCACGATTACTCAGCCTATCGAATAGTCCCCCGCACGTGCGCATTGCGCTCCGTACGGGGGTTAATGGGATGTGCGTCGTTGTGCTTGGGCCGCGCTCCTAGCGCAGGCCGGCGGCGCGCTCCAATTCAGGTTTGGCGATATCGGCGGACTTCGGCACGACGGCGAATACCTTGCGCTGGGTATCCATCCCCTTCGACAGGTTGAGCATGCGGCCTTCTAGGCCAAAGCAGAGACCCGCTGCGAAGTCGATGAAGCGCTTGGCGGTGCCGCGCTCGGCATCGGTAAGCTCAAAGACCACTGCATCGCCATCGCGGAAGGGCTCACCCACCTTGGCGGCATCGTTGAACGAGGTCAGGGAGATTGCCACGATAGTCGGGACGAACTTTTCCTCGACAGGCGCCGGCGCTGGGGTTGGCTCATAAGCCTGCGGGGCGCGGCGCGGGGCGTATGCCGCAGAAGTAGCTGCTCCGTTGCCCGCGTAACGCGGCTCGTCGTTGTAGTAGGCGTCGTCTTCTTCGAAATCCATCGGACCAAGCCCGAAGAAATTCTTCGTCCTATCAATGAATGACATTTTTGGGTCTCCCTCTGACCTAAATTTGTTCAAGTTCAAGCGCGTAAATGTGAATGATGTGACTCATGTGATTTACGCTGTGAAATGCGCTTTTGCGATATTTTTAACCTACTGGGCGCTTTCCCATGATGCTGGTTCCGACACGCACAATATCGGTGCCCGCATCAATCGCCGCATCCATATCCGCGCTCATCCCGGCCGATAGTTTGAGCTGCCGGCCAAGGCGTTCGGAGAGGCGATCCACGTCTGCGCGCACTGTAGTAAACACCTCCCTCGCATCGGCATCGAGGGGAGGAACCACCATGAGCCCTGCGAATTCTAGGTGCTCCGCCTTTTCGACGGCCTCGATAACCTCATCCAGTTCCTCGCGGATTACTCCCCCGCGCGACGTATCGCCATCGGCGGAAACCTGAATGAATATCGGGAGGTTGGACTCTCGCTGGCCGCGCTCTTTTGCCAGGCTCACGCCACGGTCCAGCGCATTGGCCAGTTTCACCGAATCCACTGAATGGACGCTGGTGGCCCACCGTGCGACATGGTTGGCCTTCTTGGTTTGAATCTGGCCAATCATGTGAAATCGCAGCTGGTCTAGCTCCTGCGCCTTTGCCCGGGCTTCTTGCTCGCGGTTTTCCGCTACATCCTCTACCCCAAGCTCCGCTAGAAGGGCGATATCCTCTGCGGGGTGAAACTTGGTCACGACCAATAGCTGCGGTGCCGGGCGATCGTGCTCGGCCGCAATGGCGCTGATGTGCTCCTTCGTTGCGGCAAGATTTTCTGCCAATTCTTGTTTCCGGTTACTCATGATTAGCCTCCAACCAAATCACACCGGCCTGGCGGCCAGTGGTTCCTTCGCGGCGATAAGAAAAGAAATCCGTGTCCTCAATGGTGCAGCGCGGATCAGAATCGATATTGGTAATGCCCAGGCCCATCAATTGGCGGATAAGGCCAGCGCGTACGTCGATGCCCCACGTCCCTGTCGCGGTCTTACATTTCGAGCCGGGAAGGCGCCGTTCGACATCGTTGGCCATTTCTTCCGGCACCTCGTAGTTTTTCCCGGATGCGGCGGGTCCCATGACCACCTGGATTCGCTCCGGCTGAGCGCCAAGTTTCTGCATCTCGCGCACGGTATTGACCACGATGCCGTTGCGGGCACCGAGCCGGCCGGCGTGGACGGCGGCGATGACGCCGGCGGGGACATCGACAAGCAGCACGGGCGTGCAATCCGCGACGAGGACGCCAAGGCCAAGCCGGCGTTGCGTGGTCACAATCGCATCCGTTGCTGGCACTGGGGACTCTTGCGGGCCATCGATGACGGTGACCGTATTTGTATGGAGCTGTTCCATCCACACAATGTTTTCGAGCCCGGTAACGCGCAAGAGGCGCTCGCGGTTAGCCGCCACGTTGGTGGGATCGTCGCCGACGTGGCCGCCAAGATTAAAAGACTCATATGGATATGCAGACGCCCCGCCTGCACGGCTGGTAAAAACCATGCGGACGGGGCGGCTGGTGCGATGTTTCTCGTTTACTGGCATGCACACCAGCGTAGCGGTTTGCGCTTAGCGCATGAAGGACGGCACATCGAGATCGTCGTCGCCATCATCGTCGCGGCGCTGGCTTGGCCGGGACAGGCGGTAGTCTTCGCGACGCTCCTCGCGGAAACGATCGGAGTTGGTGAACAGGCCGCTAGACTCGCTGCGGCGCTCCTCGGGGCGGCGTTCTTCCACGCGGCGGTCGTCGTAGCGACGATCGTCCACGCGGCGCTCATCAGCGCGGCGATCCTCCACGCCACCCTGGCCGGCGCGTGGCTCATAGGAGTGGCGCGGTGCGTAGTCATCGGCCGCGGGCTGAGCAGGCGCCGGAGTGGCCGAGTTGCCGGACTCGCGGTCGCGGTTATCAAAGAGCGAACCGGGCTTGCGCTGCTCGGGAGCGCGCTGTGAAGATGCTGCCTGAGCGGCATTAGCCTCGGCATCGAAACCGGTGGCGATGATGGTGATACGGATTTCATCGCCCAAGGTGTCATCAATGATGGTGCCGAAGATGAGGTTAACGTCTTCATCCGCGCGCTCTTCGACCATGGAGGCCGCGGAGTTGACCTCGTGCAGGCCCAGGTCGGAGCCGCCGGCGATGGACAGCAGCACGCCCTTGGCGCCTTCCATCGTGGATTCCAATAGCGGCGAGTTGATGGCCTGCTCGGCGGCGGTCATGGCGCGGTTATCGCCCCGTGCGGAGCCGATACCCATCAGCGCGGAGCCGGCATCAGACATGACGGAGCGAACGTCAGCAAAGTCGACGTTGATCATGCCCGGGATGGTGATCAGGTTGGTAATACCCTGGACACCATTGTGGAGGACCTCATCGGCCGCGCGGAAGGCTTCCACGATGGAAAGCTCTTCCCCACCGAGCTGCATCAGGCGGTCATTAGGGATGACAATGAGGGTATCGCAGACCTCGCGCAGCTCCTCGATGCCGGCCATAGCCTGGCGGGTACGGCGCGCGCCCTCGAACTTGAAGGGGCGGGTGACAACGCCCACGGTCAGCGCGCCCATCTTCTTCGCAATGGAAGCCACAACGGGAGCGGCGCCCGTACCGGTGCCGCCACCCTCGCCGGCGGTAACGAATACCATATCGGAGCCCTGCAGGGCGTCCTCGATTTCGGACTTGTGGTCTTCCGCAGAGGTCTTGCCCACCTCAGGGTTGGCGCCTGCGCCCAATCCGCGGGTGGCTTCGCGGCCGATGTCGAGCTTGGTATCGGCATCGGAGAAAATCAGCGCCTGGGAGTCAGTGTTGATGGCGACGAATTGGACGCCCTTCAGGCCTTCTTCGATCATGCGGTTCACGGCGTTGACGCCGCCGCCGCCGACGCCGACGACCTTGATATCCGCGAGATTGTTGTTGGAAGAGATCATGTGAGCAGGTCTCACCTTTCGCTACTTTAAGTCTGCACGTGCATTAAACGAGGATTGTATGCGCTTCACCAGAGTGAATCGCGTTCCCCTCCATCTTTAACGACACACCTGTAATTTTCATGCTCATTTTACGCGTGTCGAGACTCTCAAGTACCACTTTAGGGTTGTTGGCCTGCGGTTTTGCCCACCACTTCCGCACCATTGACACCACCCGAGAGAGAAAATAAAAGACCCTGCAGCGCATACGCTGGGGCGCGGCGCGGCAGGGAATTTTTCGGGTCTATCTCAACCTCCACCGAGGTATCTACCCTATCCGCGGGTAGTGACCAATTCAGGGTTAGAGATATTCCATTCTTGGCCCTCCATTTTCAGCACGGTGGCGAAGGCGCGAGCCTTATCATCGTTATTTTTATCGCTGGCACCCCAGAAAATGCGGCGATCATCCTTGGTAGTGAACTGCAAGGAATAGGAATCGGTGACTTCGAGGGTGGCGACTTGGTGGCGCACGTCATCAGACAGCGCAGCAATGGCAGCCACCGCGTCTTGGGCCTCGGAGGAGCCACTGTCGATGTCCCCGGTAAGTTCCACCGCACCTTCAGGAGGCTCTGCGGAGGTAAACTCCTCCCCCTTGTCATCGATGAGGAAAGTAGTGTCGTCTCGTTTCACGAAGGCGACGGGCTTGTGTTCCTGCACGGAGATAGTCAAGGTCGATGGCAGATCGCGCGAGACCGTCACCGAATCCGCCCAGTCCAAGCCGGCGACTCCACTGGCGGCCGCGTGCGCGTCCACCCGCAAGAGATTTTCGCCCTCGGGCACGCCTGCGGCCTCCTGCACCTGGGCGGCATCGAGTTGGTGCACGCCTTCTACCTCAAAATTTTTCACCTTAAAGATGGGCAGCGCCCACACCGCGATGGCCACCAGCAGCACGAGGGCAAGCAGGCCACCGACGATGCCGAAAATGAGTTTCTTCGACACCCGCACTAGTGGGCCCGCAATTCATCGAGGATTTCCGCGGCCACGAGGGTGATAGAACCGGCGCCAATGGTCAAGATGATATCGCCCGGCTGTGCGATGGAGACCACGTCCTTGGCCGCGGCGGAAAAGTCTGGCTCGAAGATAACCTCCATCTCTTCCGGCATCTTATTGGTAATAATGCGCGAGGTAATGCCTTCCACGGGTTGCTCGCGGGCGCCGTAGATATCGAGTACAACGGCGGCATCGGCAAGCGCAAGCGCCTGCGC
This sequence comes from Corynebacterium rhinophilum, assembly GCF_030227225.1. Lineage (GTDB taxonomy): Bacteria > Actinomycetota > Actinomycetes > Mycobacteriales > Mycobacteriaceae > Corynebacterium > Corynebacterium rhinophilum. The sequence continues at coordinate 58,463 of NZ_JASPHQ010000003.1, read as the reverse complement.
AAACTCGGCGTCGAATTCCATGGTGCGCGAGTACAGGTGCGGTTGGAAACAGGCGATGACGCGGCCCCCATTGCCTTCGGCCGCGACCTTAGCGCGCGCGGCCCGCAGCACCGCGGCGACCTCGGTGGGATGGTGGGCATAATCGTCGAAGACGCGGACGCTACCGCCCTGCCAGTCCACGCTGCCCCGGTACTCAAAGCGGCGGCGCACGCCGCTGAAATCCGCGAGTCCCTCCGCGATGGTGCTGGGCTCGCCGCCCGAAAGCACGCCGGCGATAAGCGCCGCCATGGAGTTGAGCACCATATGGTGGCCTGGAATCTGCAGCTGGTAGCTCACGGATTCCTCCACGCCGGGCAGGGAAAGTTGCACCGTGCACGCCATGCCGGCTGCGGTGGTCTCCTCCGCAGTCAACGTTGCGGCAAGCGGCACAGAGGTAGTGCGCGCCTTCTCCGCGCCGCCATAGCCGATGACGTTAATGCCGCGGCTAAGTGCTTGCTCACCGATCTCGGCGGCATGCTCGTCCTCTGCGCACACAACGAGGTAACCGGTTTCCGGGGTGACCAAGTCCGCGAAGTCCGCAAAGACCTTGAAATAGGCGTCCGCGGAGTGGAAATAGTCAAGGTGGTCCGGCTCCGCGTTGGTAATGACGGCAATATCGGGGCTATAGCGCAAGAGCGAGGCATCGGACTCATCAGCCTCGGCAACAAAGGCCTCGCCAGTGCCACCGTGTGCATTGGTGCCGGCGCGATTGAGCTGACCGCCGATGGCAAAGGAGGGATCCAACCCCGCGTGCTGCATGGCGCTGACGGCCATCGAGGTTGTTGAGGTCTTGCCGTGCGTGCCCGCCAGCAGCACCTGGGTGTGGCCCTCCATCAGCGCGGCAAGCAGGTCCGAGCGACGAATGAGCGGAATATTATTCTCCCGCGCGGCGACGAGCTCTGGGTTATCCTGCGGAATCGCTGCGAAGGAGGTGACGACGGTGGTGGGCAGCTCGCCGGAAAGCTTGAGGTTTTCCGCAGCGTGGCCGATGGCTACCTTGGCGCCCATGGAACGCAATACCTCCACTGGGGTGGAGTCCTTCACATCGGAACCGGTAACCACGGCGCCGCGTGCGGCGAGGATGCGGGCCAGACCCGACATCCCAGAGCCGCCGATGCCAATGAGGTGGACGCGGCTGAGATCGTACTGTGCGGGATCGGTCATTTACTTATCCTTCTTTCCTGCCTGCAGTTCTGCGTCCTTCACGCGGGTGGCGATGCGATCAGCGATGATGTGCGCCGCATCCCCCGCTGTGGACTGGTCTGCGGCCCGCGTCATGGATTCCAGGCGCTCTGGGTTATCAAGGATGGCGCGGACCTCTTCGATAAGGCGCTCGGGATCCAACTCGGCATCGGGAATCTGCACCGCAGCGCCGGCTTCTACCATTTCGCGCGAGTTCAACGCTTGCTCGCCGTTGCCGTGCGGCAGCGGGACGTAGATGGCGGGAAGGCCCGCGGCGGTGACCTCAGCCACCGTCATCGCGCCCGAGCGGCACACCACAAGGTCCGCTGCAGCCAGCGCGCCGGCCATATCATCGATATACGGCAGAGCGGCGTAGTTCGGGTGCGGCTTGGGCGGTTCGTTTTTCTTGCCATAGGCGTGCAGGAGCTGGAAATCCTTAGTGAGGTCCTCCGCTGCGCCCGCCACAGCACCGTTGATGCTGGCTGCGCCCTGGGAGCCCCCGGTAATGAGGATGGTGGGCAGCTGCGCCAAATCCCACTTCGTGCGGGCATCCGCGGCGGTATTCCCGTCCTTATCCGCGGCAGCCGCGGCCAGGCTTGGGCGCACCGGGATGCCGATGACTTCGCCCTCCATGCCGGAATTGGCGTGGGCGTTGAGCCCAATGCCGCCGAGCTTGACGCCCAGCTTATTGGCCATGCCCGCCAGGGCATTGGTCTCGAGGACGTAAAAGGGAATGCCTAAGGTCTTCGCCGCTATATAGGCGGGCCCAGAGACGTAACCGCCAGTACCGAATACGACATCGGCCTCCACATCCTTTAAGACCTTCCGCGCCTGGCGGACAGAGCGTGCGAGCTTGACAGGCAGCTTGGCCAGGTTGGTGCTCACCTTGCGGGGAATCGGCACGGGGGTAATCAGGCGCAGGTCCACGCCGCGGGCGGGAATAATATCGCTTTCCAGCCCCTTTTCGGTCCCTAATGCGGTAATCCGAGCGCCGTAGCGCTCGCGTAAAGCTTCACCGACGGCAAGTGCGGGCTCAATATGTCCTGCAGTGCCGCCACCTGCAAGGACGACGGAAAATGGCGTGGAATTCATAGCCTAAAGGCTACCAGCGCCTACCGCCTCGGGCGGTGCTCGGCGCGCGGATACCTCCGCCCACTTCCGGTCACCGGCCGGCCGTAGCGCTCGTCGCGCACCCGCGGACGGGGCTCCTGCGGCTGAGCATGCCGGCCCCGCTTTTTCGGCTTCCTCGCCGTCGGCGCCTGCGGCTCACCAATGAAAAAGAGGCGATCAAACAGTGGGCGCCCAAAGTTCTGCATGGCAGAAATCTGCATCGGTTCGTGGCGCGCGACGTTGCACAAAATGCCCATCGAGCCAATCGTGATAATTGCCGCCGTACCACCCGCGGAAATCATCGGCAGCTGAATACCGGTCACCGGCAACAAGCCAACGACGTAGGCGATATTGATAAACGCCTGGGTCACCACGCCGATGGTCAGCGTCGCAGCCAGCAGGGATTGGTACTGGTTCTGCGCGCGGGTCGCCGTGCGCAGCCCCACATAGCCCAAGGCGGCGAAGAGGAAAATAACTAGTGCCCCGCCCCACAGGCCGAGCTCCTCGCCCACGATGGCGAAGATGAAGTCGTTCTTGGCTTCTGGCAGGTAGAACCACTTGGCGCGGGATTGGCCGAGGCCAACGCCCCAGAAGCCGCCATCGGCAAGCGAGAGAAAGCCCTGGTAAGACTGAAAGCCCGTGCCCTGGGTATCGGAGATATTGCCAAAGAGTGCATCGAAATAGGTGTGGAAACGGTGGGAGCGGAAGCCGCCGATGAGGAAAACGGCGACCAAGCCCAGCGCACAGAGAATGCCGATGATGATGGGCACGCGCCTGTTAACACCAGCGAAAAAGAGCGTGAAAACCACCACGAGGGCAAAGGACAAGGCCATGCCTAAGTCGCCCTGTCCCACAATGAGCAGGAACATCAAGCCCGCGATGAGCGAGTACATCATGAACGGGTCCGAGAGCTTGAGGGAATGGTGTTCCTTATCCGCCAAGACCGAGGCGCCGAACATTCCTACCGTGATGCGCGCCAGCTCGGAAGGCTGCAGGGAAATCGGGCCGATATAAATCCACGACTGGGAGCCGACCTCCTCGCGGCCGGTACCGACGCCCGGGATGAGCACCGCGATCAACAGCAAAATAGAAAGGGCCAAAAGCCACGGGATGAATTTGCGCAGCGTATGCGGGGAAACTTTCAGGCCGAGCCAGAATGCGCCCAAACCAATGATGACCATGGCGGTTTGCCGCAGCGCCTGGTTCCACACGCCACCATCTTCTGTCAGCGACGTAGCCATGGACGAGGAAAAGACCATAACCACGCCAATGCCAATGAGCGAGAAGATAATTAGGCGCAGCAGCTGATAATCCAGCCCGGCTTGTTGGCGGGCTTGTTCGCGCACATCACTAATGCGCTCGCGCAGGCTCTTTGCCCGGGGGCGCTGCGGGGAGGTGGCCGTCATGAAGTCTCCTAATTTTTTAAAAAGGTCTAATGCGCGCGGGCGATATCCCGCGCTGCCGCGGCAAAAAGGTCGCCACGTTGGGCCATTCCGGTGTACATATCCAACGATGCCGCAGCCGGCGCCAAGAGGACGGTATCGCCTGCCTCGGCGTGTTGCACGGCTGCGCGCACTGCAGCGTTCATCGCTGCCTCCGGGTCGGTAGCCTCGATGAGCTCAACCGGGGTTTGCGGGGCGCGGCGGGCCAGCGCTTTAGCAATAATGCTCTTGTCGATGCCCACCAGCACCGCCGCCTTCAACCGCGCGGCGTGAGTAGCGATGAGCTCATCCACATCCGCGCCCTTAAGCTGCCCGCCGGCGACCCAGACAACAGAATCGAATCCCTCTAGGGCAGCATCGGCCGCATGCGGGTTGGTGGCCTTGGAATTATCGATAAAGGAAATCCCGCCGTACTCGTGTACCACGGCGCCGCGGTGACCAGCCACCGCGTAGGCGGCCAGGCCCTCCTGAATGGCGGCGGGGCTGGCACCCGCCAACCGCGCCACGCTCGCGGCAGCCGCCGCGTCGAGGACACCTGCAAGGCCCGCCGGCTCGATTCCCTCGGCGGAGGCGAGATCTATGGCATCCTCTCCGTCCAGCCTGGAGACCAGGCGCCCGGCGCTCACCCCTACCTCACCGGCAACCGGTTCGCCGGCTGTAAAGCCGTACACGCCGTCGATTCCTTCGGCGTAGCTGCCCGCCGCGGCATCGTCCTTGCCCACCACGGCGCGAGTGCCGCGCAAGGCCTTGGCCTTGGCGCGGGCGTAGGCATCGAAGGACCCGTGCCAATCCAAGTGGTCTTCGGCCACGTTGAGCAGCACGCCGACATCGGGGCGCAGCTCGCTGGACCAGTGCAATTGGAAGGACGAAAGCTCGGCGCACAGCACGTCTACCCGCGGGGTGGCGGTCAGGGCATCAAAAAGCGAGACCCCAATATTGCCCACGGCTTGTGCGCGTAGCCCGCTGCGGGCGGTATCGGCCTGCATGATCTGGGTCAGCATTCCCGTGGTAGTGGTCTTGCCATTCGTGCCGGTGACTACGAGCCAGGTGCGAGGTGGGCCGAAAACCTCGGCGCGGTCGAGACGGTAGGCCAGCTCGACGTCGCCGATGACCTCCACGCCTGCGGCCTGGAAGGAGTCTAAGAGGGCGGAATCGGGCCGCCATCCCGGCGAGGTCACCACCAGGTCATACTCACCCGGTGCTGGAGCGTCGGTCGATACGGTCGCTACGCCGAACTCTTCTGCCAAGGCCGCTAAGGCCGCTGCGTTGGAATCGGCGACGGTGGTATCTACGCCTAGGCGCGCGAGCATCGCCACGCACCCACGGCCAGAGACGCCGGCTCCTGCGACGAGGACGCGCCCGCGCAGAAAAGGTGGTAGCTCAGCCATGATGAGTGCCTCAATCCTTAAGTATCTAGTGCCAAAACTTTATTGCAGGTTTCCAAAGCTGACTGCAGAGAGCCAATCGCCGTAGAAGATGCAGATGCCCGCCATTGCGGCCATTGCGCTTAAAAGCCAGAAGCGCGTGACAACCGCGGTTTCGGCCCAGCCGCCGTTTTCAAAGTGGTGGTGGATGGGCGCCATTCGGAAAAAGCGCTTGCCCGTCGTGCGGAAGACCACGATCTGGATGACTACGGAGACCGTCTCGATGACGAAGATGGCGCCGATGATGATCATCAGCAGCTCGGTGCGGGTGGTCACAGACAGGCCGGCGACGAGGCCACCGAGCGCGAGCGAACCGGTATCGCCCATGAAGATTTTCGCCGGTGCGGCATTCCACCACAGGAAGCCGAGGCAACCGCCTAGGCCCGCCGCTGCGAGAACCGCGAGGTCAAGAGGATCGCGGACCTCGTAGCAGCCGGCGGCCGGGGAAATCGAGCACGAGTTGCGGAACTGCCAGAAGCTAATGAGCGTGTAGGCACCCATCACCATCGCCGTGGTACCGGCGGCGAGGCCGTCGAGGCCATCGGTCAGGTTGACCGCATTCGACCACGCGGCGATGAGCAGGTACAAAAAGACCAAGAAGATGATCGTGCCAATAACGGCGCCGCCGACGGCAATATCGAAGGTGTCGAAGTCGCGGACGAAGGACAGGTTGGTCGAGGCCGGGGTCAGCCCATTGGCATCCGGGAATTGTAGGGCGAGGATGCCGAAGATGAGCGCGATGGCCAGCTGTCCTACCAGCTTCGCTGTTTTATTAAGGCCGAGGTTGCGCTTTTTAAACAGCTTGATGAAGTCATCAGCAAAACCCAGTCCGCCGAGTCCCATGGTCAAGAAGTAGACCAATAACCCCGAGGGGCTAAATCCACCGTTGCCTGTCGCGCGGGCATAAATTCCCACGATGAGGTAGGCCACGGTGATGGCCAGCAGGATCGCCAGTCCGCCCATCGTCGGGGTGCCCCGCTTGCGCAGGTGGAGCTGCGGGCCGTCTTCGCGGATTTCTTGGCCTTTTCCGACGCCAGAAAAATACCGAACCAAAACTGGGGTGGTAAAAATCGCGACGAGGAAACTAACGACGCCCGCGATAATGATCTGAGTCATTGCTAGAGATCTTTCTCCTTGAGATAGGGACTATCGGCGATTGAGCTGTTCTGCCACGCGCCACAGGCGCTGGGCATTCGAGGATTTCACGAGGACGACGTCCTTGGCCGTGCGCGCGAACCAATCCTCCACCCCAGCAGGGGCTACCCGCAAGATATTGTCCACGGCCGCCGTCGCGGCCTCAATATCGGGGCAAAGTTCAGTCTGGATGCCGTGCGCGTGCGCGGCCTCCGCCATGGCTACGGTATGGGCTCCTTCTCCTACCGCGACGAGGTGATCCACATGGTACTTCGAGAGCACCGATCCAAGAATGCGGTGGGCTTCGACGGCCTCGCCGCCGAGCTCGCCCATCTCACCGAGCACCGCGATGGAGCGGGCATCGGGACGGGCCGCGGAGGTATAGGCCAAGGCGGCAATCGCCGCGTGCATCGAATCCGGGTTGGCATTATAGGAGTCATCGATGACGGTGACGCCATCGCGGCGGGTGCGCACGTCCATACGGTGCGCCGAACTCGTCTGGTGTCCGCTGAGCGCACGCGCGACAACCGTGGGTTCCACGCCCGATTCGATGGCCGCTGCGGCCGCAGCCAGGGCGTTGGAGACCTGGTGCTTTCCAAAGACCTGCAGTTTAATCTCCATCGGCGCGACGCCAGGGGCGTGGAAGGTAAAGGACGGGCGGGCGACATCGTCAAGCTCAATGTCTGTGGCATAGTACTGCGCATCCGCGGCTTGCGGTCGATTGGCGGAATAAAATACCACCTTGGCCTGCGTGCGCGGTGCCATAGAAGCCACGAAGGGATCGTCCGCATTCAGCACCGCTACCCCGCCGTCTGCCGCGGCGGGCAGGGCCTCAATGAGCTCGCCCTTGGCCTGGGCGATATTTTCGCGCGAGCCAAACTCCCCCAGGTGGGCGGTGCCCACGTTGAGCACCACGCCCACCGTAGGGGCCGTGATCTCGGTCAAGTGGCGAATATGGCCAATCCCGCGCGCGGACATCTCCGCCACGAGGAAACGCGTATGCTCATCGCAGCGCAGGGCGGTATAAGGAAGGCCCACCTCGTTATTGAAAGAGCCGGGCGGGGCGACGGTTTCGCCCTCGGCGCGGAAGATGGTGGCCAGCAAATCCTTAGTAGAGGTCTTGCCCGCGGAGCCGGTAACACCGACGATATCCAGGCCCTGCTCTGCGGCGAGGCGGGAGGTCACCTCGCGTGCGAGATCGGATAATGCCCCAATCACAGCGGCGGCGGAGCCATCCTCATCATTGGCATAAATATCCGCATTCGCGGAATCACCGGTCACGCGGCCTTGGGGCTTGACGATGACCGCCGGTACCCCCACCGGCCGAGCGGCCAGCACGGCCACGGCGCCTTGTTCTATGGCTTTCTCAGCAAAATCATGGCCATCGACGCGGGCACCCGGCAGGGCTACGAACAAGCTGCCGCTGGTGACTTTGCGCGAGTCAAACTCCACGAAACCGGTCACGCGTTCATCGGGATCATCAACGCTATCCAGGCTACCGCCGGTTATCGCGGCGATATCTCCAATAGAAAGTGGAATCATTACTACTCCTTCGTATCCCTAAGAGTATCGCGATGCGCCGTTCCCGCCAGCTTTTCCTCAATGGCGCGCGCCATTTCCTCTCGGTCATCAAAGTGCAGGGTGCGCTCGCCCACAAGCTGGCCTACCTCGTGGCCCTTGCCGACGACGATGATGGCATCGCCCGGCTGCGCCCAATCCACGACTTCATCAATGGCGCGTGCGCGCGAGCCCTGCTCTCGGATATCGGCGTCCGGCGCAGCTTCCCGGGCGCCCTGGATAACCGCCGCGCGGATTGCGGCGGGGTCTTCGGTGCGCGGGTTATCATCGGTGACCACCGTGAGATCCGCCCGGGTGGCCGCAGCCTCTCCCATAATCGGGCGCTTGGTGCTATCGCGGTCACCGCCGGCGCCGACGACGACACCCACTCGCCCGGAGGTGCCCTCCAATTGCAGGCGCAGGGTATCGAGCACTGCAGCAATGGCTGCGGGCTTGTGGGCATAATCCACTACGGCCACGAAGTCCTGACCGCGGTCGATCCTTTCCATGCGGCCCGGAACGGCGACGTTTTCCACGCCGGTCAAAAAGACCTGCGGGTCTTCGCCCACCGCAGTAGCCATCCCTAGGGCGAGCGCGGCGTTGGCGATATTGAATTCGCCGGGCAGCGGTAGCCGGAAGGAATAGTCGGTGCCATCTAGGTTGAGGTCAACCTCCTGTGCACCGGTAGCCTCGGTGGCCGTCTGCTGGGCGGAGATCGTGGCATCGCCTGCGCGCGTAGCCACCGTCGTAACCGGGGTATCCGCGTCTTCTACCATTCCGTGCAGACGCTCACCCCACTCATCATCAACGCAGATGACCGCGCGCTCGGCGGCCTGCTCACCTAGGAATAGCCGGGACTTGGCCGAAAAGTACTCCTCCATCGTGGGATGGAAATCCAGGTGGTCCTGGCTGAGGTTGCTGAACCCAGCCACGGCAAAGTTGGTGCCGCGCACGCGGCCGAGCTCCAAAGCGTGGGAGGACACCTCCATGACTACGTGGGTAACACCCTCGTCCTTCATGCGGGCGAAAAGCTCTTGCAGCCGTGGGGCTTCCGGCGTGGTCAAGGAGGTGGGCACCGGCGTGCGATTGATGCGGGTGCCGGTCGTGCCGATAAGGCCTACGGAGTGGCCAGCCTGCAAGAGACCAGCCTCCAACAAGTAACTAGTCGTCGTCTTGCCGGACGTGCCGGTAATCCCCAAGACCGTAAGATCGCGAGTGGGGTGCCCATAGATTTCTGCGGCGATGGGGCCTAAGACGGAGCGGATATCGCCTACCACGATGATCGGCCGAGTCTCGTTGGCCTGGCGGAGGTGGTCGAGCCCGGGGGCATCGGTAAGCACCGCGCCCGCCTTGGTATCCCCGACGAACTGCGCGCCGTGCACGCGCGTGCCCGGAAGGGCGGCAAATAATGCGCCTTCGGGAAGGCTGGTGGAATCCAATCCGCACGCGCTGACCTCAACGGTGCCATCACCGATGACGCGTCCGTGCGAAAGCTGCGCAAGTTTTTCTAAGGAAACAGACATTTCAAGCTCCTATTGTTCCCGCAGGGTCATCCGCGGCGCTGGTGTCGAGGTCGGAATATTGTCGCGATTGAGCAGCCAGGAAGAAATATCCCGGAAGATGGGGGCCGCGGACTGGCCGCCACCACCATTGTCTTCCACGCCGGACTTAGGCTCATCGAGCATGACTGCGACGACGAAACGTGGGTCATCGGCAGGCGCAATGCCCGCGAAGGTAATCCAGTACGCGGAATTAGAATACGCCCCGGAATTCGGGTCCACCTTCTGCGCGGTACCGGTCTTGCCGGAGAGCTGGTAGCCCTCCAATTGGGCATTAGCGGCCGTACCGTTTTGCACCCCGGCATCGTCATCTTGGAAGACGGCGCGGAACATATCCACCGTAGTTTTGGCGGTTTCCTTGTCTACTACCTGGGTCTTCTTTGGCTCGGGCAGCTTTTCCGTTTCGCCATCGGGGTCTTTGATCTCGTCGATGATGCGCGGTTCGATGCGCTCGCCGCCATTGGCCAACGCTTGGTACACGCTAGCCATCTGCAGCGTCGTCCACGCCTGACCTTGGCCGATGGGCAAGTTGGCAAAGGTGCCGCCTGACCACTGCTCTTGGTCTGGCACCGTGCCGGCGGATTCATTCGGCAGCTCAATGCCCGTGTTAGCGCCCAAACCAAACTTCTTCAGGTACTCCGCATATTTCTCAGGCCCGAGCTTATCCGCGATCATCAAGGTGCCCACGTTGGAGGACTTACCAAAGATGCCGGTGGTGGTATACGGCTCGGTGCCGTGAGTCCAGGCATCGTTGACGGTCACGCCAGCCATGTCGATGGAGCCCGGAACCTGGTGCACCTCGTCCGGAGTAGTGATACCCTCCTGCAATGCGGCTGCCGCCGTCACTATCTTGGCAACGGATCCCGGCTCATAGGGGTGGGAGATGCTGCGGTTCTCAAAGTCCTTGCCCTCTTTGAGCTGGTCTTCGATATTCTTATTCGGGTCCACCGTATCGGTATTAGCCATGGCGAGCACCTGGCCCGTCGCGGCATCAAGCACTACAGCCTCGGCACCCTCCGCCTGCGAATTGGCCTTAGCCTTTTCCAGCTTTTGCTGGACGTAAGTCTGCAGATCCAAATCGAGGGTGAGGGTGACGTCGCGGCCGTCAACGGCATCCACGACATCGCGCAGGGTGCCGGGGATAACCTGCCCATCGGTGGAGACATCCTCCGTTGACTGCCCATCAATGCCGGTCAGCTCGGTATCACGGGCTGCCTCAAAGCCAAATTGGCCGTGGCCATCCATCGAGACCTTGCCCACGACGTTTTCTGCAATCGCCCCATTCGGGTACTGGCGGATATCCTGCCGGTCAGCTGCCACACCGTGGTACTTATTGGAAATCTCTACGGCAACATCCGGGTCCACATTGCGGACCAAGACCTCGTACTGCGTATCGGCTTTGAGCTTGTTTTTAATATCGTCCGCATCCACCTTGGAGGCAGAGGCACCAGAATCCTCAATCATCTTCGGAATGCCCTCAGACATCTCCTTGAGTTTGTCCTCCATTTGTTTGGTGAGGTACTCCTCTTTTTTGTTGTCATCCATGCCCTCGAGTTTCCCCTCGGACGTGGCTTCCATTTTCGCCTGCTCTTTCAGTTCATCGCGCAGGCGCGTGGGAGAGACAGTCAAGGAACGAGACTTCATCGTATAGGCCAAACGCTGACCATCTCGGTCCAAGATCTCTCCCCTGCGGGCGGGGTCGATGTAGACGCGTTCGCGCTGGGTAACAGCCTTCGCCGCAAGGTCTGGACCCCAGACCAATTGCACCCAAGCAAGGCGGCCGCCCAAAGCGACGGTGGCGACGACGACACAGGTCAAAATGATGCGCAGGCGCTGGCGCATGATCGCTTTTTGGGGCACAACAGAGCTAGCAGCGCGGCGCGGCCGCGGACGGTATCCACGGTTGCCACCATTATTCGGTGCAGGCACGGTGTTCAGTCACCTTCCCTTCGCCGCCACAGGTTCTTGCGTGTATCGATTGTGCCCTACAAGATGGGCAATGCCCGCGCTACCACGCGCGAGCACAGAGAATTTCACCACTTATTCTGTCCGTTTAATCGGCCTGGCTGGTGTACGGCGCGCGGGCGGGAAGGTTGGGGCGACTATCGCTGGCGTTATCGCGGTTATCGTCGTCATCGCTGCCGCGGTGCTCATCCCGGTTCTCGTCCGCATCGTTGCCGCGGGCATGTTGCTGCTGTCCGCGCGGCACGGCGTTGAGAGAATCAGACATCCCCTCCGTATCCTTTGGATCGCTCGAGGCTTGGCCCGGGCGGATGGGTTCACCGTTGACATCGATAAGCTTTTCCGTATCCGGGGTGCCTTCGCGCTTGGCGACGATCTCTCCATCCCCGCCTACCTCAGTCACGCCGGGTTGCTTGGGCACTGCCATGCCCAATTCATCCACGCGGCGGGCAATATCAGCCGAGGAGCTCAAGTTTTCGGCGTCCCGATTCAGCGATTCAATCTGATTATCCAACTGCGATTCCTGCACCGTCAGCTGCTGAATCTTGAACGTCTGCGAGGTGGACAAACCAGAGAGCCACATGGCCAGCACTACCCCGCCAATGAGCAAGGTAACGGCCAAGACGGCAACTCGGACAAAAGCGTTATTCTGCTTCGTCTGCTGTTGCAGCCGCCGGCCGCGGAAGCTGACGACCTGCTTCGAACCAAGCCGGTTCGGCCCGCGGTGCGGCACCCGGGTACGGCTAGGGGCCGTGCGGCGCGCCGTTTTGCCAGTGGTCCTGGTGGAGGTGCGCTCGCGCACTGCGGTAGGCGCTCCCGTATCGATTCCGGTGGTGAAGTCTCGGCTGGCGCCCATGCTGCGAGTGGCCTCTCTGTCGCGGCTATCCGTTAAGTGCTGGTTTCGGCGTGGGATGGTGCTCATTTCTTGCCTCCCGGGGGTAAAAATTCTGGCGTGCCTTCAAGCCGTTCTAGGGCGCGCACGCGCACCGACGCGGCGCGGGAATTTTCTTCTACTTCCGCCTGAGATGCCTTTTCGGCCCCACGGGTAACCGTGGCGAATTCCGGTGCGGTACCCGGCAGGTCCATCGGCAAGCCGGCAGGCGTAGTGGACGTAGAAAGGTCCTTGAATGCCGCTTTTACGAGGCGGTCTTCTAAGGACTGGTAGCTCATAAAGACCGCGCGCGCCCCAATGGAAAGCGCATTTGTAATAACGGGAAGCACATTTTCAACGGCCTCCAACTCGCGATTTACCTCTACCCGCAGCGCTTGGAATGTGCGCTTTGCGGGATGCCCACCCGTGCGGCGCGTTGCCGCCGGAATGGTCGAGTAAAGAAGCTCAACCAGCCGGCCCGAGGTGCTAAAAGGTTCCTTCTCGCGCTCCTTGAGCACGGCGGAGGCAATCTTGCCCGCGAAGCGCTCGTCACCATAGGTCTTAAGAATCCGCGCCAAGTCCCCGTGCGAATACGTATTGAGTACGTCAGCGGCGGTAAGTCCATGGCTCGGGTCCATCCGCATATCCAGCGGCGCATCCGTCTTATAGGCAAAGCCGCGCTCTGCCTGATCCAGCTGCATGGAAGAAACACCCAAATCAAAGAGGGCTCCCGCAATACCGTGGGCGCGGGCAGCTTCAAAGATATCGCCCTCGCCCTGGGCAATGGCGGTGCCGAGCTCATCGAAGCGAGCATTAACCGCGCAAAAACGCGGGCCGAAGGGCTCTAGCCTGGCCGAAGCATTGCGCAATGCCTGCTCATCGCGATCCACACCGATAACGCGCGCCTGCGGAAAGGTCTGGAGGAAGTACTCGCTGTGGCCGCCGGCGCCCAAGGTGGCATCGACAAGCACAGCCTGCGAGCCCGCATCCTCTACCCCGGGGCGCAGGAGCTCTGCCATGCGCTCGCGCATGACCGGCACATGGCCGTGGTTATCCGCCACATCGTAATTAAGGTCAGTTGTAGCCATGTCTCCCCGCGTCCCCCTTTCTTATTTCCGCTGTGCAGGACTTCCTATCGTGGAAAGCACGACGAGTGCATATAGGGCCCTGTCCGAGGCAGGTTTCTGATATCGGGGAAGTACACCAGAATCATCCGCCTCGGACAGAGTCCTTACACGCACTCGAGATGCGGGCTTCTACAGCAAGCCCGCAAGTACGTCATCGGCATCTGCTGCCGAATAAGCATCTTCAGTTTGCGATTGATACTCAGCCCACGCAGCTGCATCCCAAATTTCAAGGAAATCTACCGAGCCAACCACCACGCACTCTTTGGACAAGCCCGCGTACTCACGGTGGCCTGCGGACAAGGTGATGCGACCATGCCCGTCGGGCCGCTGTTCGTCCGCACTTGCCGCCAAGTTACGAATGAAAGCGCGTGCTTCCGGATTGGTTCGAGAAACCGCCGCAGCCTTCCGTGCGCGTTCGGCGAACTCTTCGCGCGGGTACACGGCCAAAGAATGGTCTTGCCCCTTAGTGACCATCAGGCCACCTGCGAGTTCATCACGAAATTTTGCAGGAAGCGTTAAGCGCCCTTTGTCATCAAGTTTCGGAGTGTAGGTTCCGAGAAACATCCCGGCGTCCACCTTCCTCACTCGACAACTCCGGATTCCCTCACGTCAGAAGAGAGTTTTTCAACCCCATTCCTCCGCTGCGCCCCACTCTACCCCACTTTCCCCCACATGCCCCACTTAAATCGCTATATTCTTAATAACTCAAAACGTATGTGCAGTTAAAAGGGTGTTTTTACAGTGGTCAGATTTCCCGCGCCCCACCTTGACAACCCCGGAGATCCACCCCTTTAATCCCACCTACAACATCAAAGTTACTTCACCCCATACGCCACTTACAGCGCATTGCCTGCATAGAGCCCAGGTATTTCCCCCTCCAGCACCCACAATCCCCCACCGCACCGCAGTTTTGGCAAGAAGGTGGGGCAAAGTGGGAAATTTTGGTGAGCCATAAAAAATCCCCAGCCACCCTTTATGGTGACTGGGGAAATGAAAAGTTCGCGGTTAGCTCTCCTCAAAGCGCCGACGGAAGTTTTCTTCCAGCTTGCTGCCTACTCCATTACTACGGGATGACGCTGCCTTCTTTGCCCGCCCATTAGTGGACTTTTTCTTTCCTGTGCTAGCGGGCTGGTCGCCACGAAGCATCCACACACCAGAGGCAAACATGACAAGGAATCCGGCGATGGACAGCGCAATAAACCACAAGTTTTGCTGCGCCAAGGCCACGCCGCCGACGAGCATGCACAGACCAACCACGATGAGCGCAACCCCACGCAGGGTAAAAGCGCCGCCGGAACCGCCGATCGAGGTAGATTCAGACACAGAAGCGCCAAATTTAGGATCGCCCGCTAATAACGATTCCTCTATTTCACGGAGCGTGCGTTGCTCCTGTTCAGAAAGAGACACTTTTCCTCCAACTAGGGACTGGGCTTCGGCCGATATATCTTCTACCAATACTAACGTCCAGAGTAACCAGTATGTTCCCCAAAAGGTAGTTATTCCTCTCAGCAGTGATTATGCCGCGGTTATGCCGCAAAAGAGCCCAGAATCGTCTCGGCTTCACTCTCATCTAAAAACTGCGCTGCCTGCTGCATTAATCCGTAGACATACTCCTCATCCGGAGTTGCATCCAGGCCAGATGCAACCCGGGCGCGAGTGCGAGAATAGGACTTGAAAGCCTCCGCCCACTGCTTTTCTTCGGCCCCGATTAGAGCCAAGCGATCCCACGCGCTCGTTGGCAGGCGCCGGCGACGAGAGACCACCGATACCGCTACCCGCGCGCCAGCCGTACGCAATGCAGACTGATAGGCCACCTCTAACGCCTGATCAAAGCGACCCTCCGCCGCGTAGTTTCTCGCCTGATCTAAAAGCTCGCGGGCTTGAAATAAAAAGTGTGCCCGCTTCGCACCCTGCTTGCCAGTGAAGCGACCGGTAGTGCGGGACTGCGTTGCCGAAATAATCTGTGCCATTGTTTTTCTCCTGTAGTGCACCAATAACTAACCGTGTTCAACTGCCGTTGACTTTAAGCAGCTGACTGGACATCTAGTTTCTATTCTAGGTCACTTGTTCGAATCATTCAAGAGTTTTACCAGCCATACCTCTCTGCGTATCGAACATTGTTCGATAGTTTTTAATGTTCGATGGAATAACCCCACCCCACCCTCGTCCGCCGGTAGCCGCACGTATCTGGTGAGATAGATACCGTGAGTTTCGAAATCCGCCGCTTAACCCCGCAAGAATTCTCAATGTTGTCTCCTCAGCTCGTGGAGATATACATCGAGGCCATGGGATATGACCCGGTCACGTTTTCGCGCAGTGTTGACCATTGGCGGGCGGATTCCATGCGCCCAGGGTTTACAGCGCTTATCGCCACGCATGACAACGGCGTCGTGGGCGTGGCATATGGATTTTTGGGATCACCGGATAGCTGGTGGGATTCCGAGCTGCGCCGAGCCCTGCGCCGAAATGGCGGCCCAACGGAGTCCGAATGGCGCATGCTGCGCAATTACTTTGAAGTAGCCGAAGTACACGTGCTACCGGCCTTTCAAGGACACGGTTTAGGCAGGCAGCTACTTAAAGGGCTGCTGTGGAATATCCCTGCCCAATACGCTTTATTATCAACACCGGAGGCGCCACAGGAAGCCAACGGGGCGTTTCGCCTCTACCGGTCTGTGGGCTTCTTTGATGTCGTGCGTCACCATCGCTACCCCGCGGATCCCCGGCCCTTCGCCATTTTGGGAGTGAGCCTGCCGCTATAAACCTGCGTTATTTCTTCTTGGCCCTAGGCGGTATCGTGTGGAGGTGTGACTATGACGAATATTCCTGAGCTTGCGGATATCCCCGGCGCGGTGCGCGAAAAACTGGCCATCTTCTTGGATCAGCGCCGGGATCACGTGGCAGAGATCGGCGCCCCGGTCAGTACCGCCATGAGCTTCTTGGAATCATTCGTCCTCGATGGCGGAAAAAGAATGCGCCCCATGTATGCGTGGGCGGGTTACCTCGCCGCAGGCCGCGGCTCGGAATCCCCTGAGGCCATGCTGCGCGCGGCGTCCTCGCTGGAGTTTATCCAGGCCTGCGCACTTATCCACGATGACATCATTGACGCGTCGAATACCCGGCGCGGGAAACCAACGGTGCATCGGGAAGCAGAGCGCCTCCACCGGGAATCTGATTTCTTAGGGGATCCGGAATTCTTTGGTACGTCGGTCGCCATCTTGGTGGGTGATTTTGCGCTGGTCTATGCCGAGGATATGTTTCAGGATTCTGGGCTCAGCTCGGAGGCGTTGCAACGTGCACGCGGGCCTTGGCGTGGAATGCGCACCGAGGTTTTGGGCGGCCAATTGCTCGATATTTCCCTCGAGGCAGCCGGTTCCGAATCCGTGGCGCTGAGCAATTCCGTCAATCGCTATAAAACCGCCGCCTATACCATCGAGCGGCCCCTGCATTTGGGCGCTGCCATCGCGGGTGCGAGCGAAGAGTTAATCTCGGCTTTCCGCGGCTATGGGCACGATATCGGCATTGCTTATCAGCTGCGCGATGACCAATTGGGAGTTTTTGGGGATCCTGCGATCACCGGCAAGCCCGCTGGGGACGATCTACGGGAAGGCAAGCGCACGGAGCTTCTCGCCCTAGCGCTACAGCGCGCCGATGAACGCGATCCCAGCGCCGCCGCTACCCTGCGGAAATTCATCGGCCGCACCTCCGATCCGCAGGACTTGCTGCGCCTATCCCAAATCATTGCGGATTCCGGCGCCCCCGATGAGATTGAGCGCCGCATTACCGCGTTGACGGAATCCGGGTTGGCTCATCTGCGTGCGGCACATGTGGATCCGCAGATTACGGAAACACTAGAGCACCTAGCCATTCAGGCGACGACGCGACAAAAGTAGGTATCACTGTGGCCAAAACCTACTCCTTGCCAGTCCCCCGCGCGCTCCCGCTGGGCCTCGTGGCCTCGTGCATACTTCTTTTTTCGTCTTTTTCTGGCGGCTCGACCCGCAATCGCGGCGGCGTGCTCGAAGCGCTCAATATCGGCTTCTTATCGTATGGTCACGGGCGCAACCTCGGGTTGGTGCTGTATTGGGTGGGCATTTTCCTCCTCGCCGCCGCCTGGGTGCTTGCCGGGCGCATGATTATTCGCCGGCAGCTTAAGCACCCGCGCCCGGAGGGAGGGGTGCGCGAGTTACAACGCATTCTTATCGCATGGGTCACCCCGCTGCTTTTCGCCGGCCCCATGGCTTCCAGGGACGTGTATTCCTACCTCATGCAGGGCGCCATGGTGCGCGACGGGTTCGACCCATATACCGAGGGCGCCGCCATCAACCCTGGGCCCTTCCTGCTGGAGGTCTCGCAAGATTGGCGCAATACCACCACCCCGTACGGGCCACTGCACCTGTGGATTGGCAAGATCGTCACCACCGTCGTGGGCGATAACGTCACTGCCGGGATCATCATCTATAAGCTGCTTTCACTATCAGGCTTTGTCCTCATTGCGTGGACGGTGCCGCGCATTGCCCGAAAGCTCGGCGCGGATCCGGCGGTCGCGCTGTGGATTGGCGTTGCCAACCCGGTCATCATCTTGCACCTTATCGGTGGCATGCACAATGAATCCCTCATGGTTGGCCTCGTGTCCTTGGGGCTATTGGCCGCGCTGCACCAGCGCTTCCACGCCGCGTTGCTGTTAGTCGGTACGGCGGTGGCAATGAAGGCTACCGCGATCTTCGCCGCCCCCTTCATCGTCTGGCTCATGGTGCACCGCTACGCGCCTCAGGGTTCTACCGTGGTGCGCACGGCAGTAGCCTTCTTCTGCTCAAGCGTCATCGCGGCCGTGGAAATCATCGCCACGGTAGCGCTTATTACTTGGGGCTCCGGCACCTCATGGGGGTGGCTTTCCCAGGTCAGCGGCAACTCCAAGGTGATTAACCCCTTGGCGGGGCCGACATTGGCCGCAGACATCATCGTTCCCGCGGTCCACATTTTTGATCCGGACGCCTCCTATAACGCCATCTTGGGCGTTCTGCGCACGATCGCGATGGTATGCATGCTCATCGGCTTAGTCATCGTGTGGTGGCTAAGCCGACATACTGTCCGCGATGCCATTATGGGCACCGCGGCGGCCTACCAAGTTGCCTTCGTATTCAACTCGGTGACCCTGCCGTGGTACTACGCCTCCATCTTTACGCTCATGGGCACCTTCCGCCCGCCGCTGTGGCTGCTGAAGTTTACCTCTGGCGTAGCGTTATTTATCAGCTTGAGCTTTTCCGGCGACGGCAACCACCAGCTCTATAACTGGTTCTGGGTCATCGGCCTCATCGTTGTGTCCTGGTCCGCAACGCAGTGGATGTTCGATGGCATTGGGCACAAAGGCCCTCAACTGCCCACACGCAGGGCTAAAAAGCAGACGCCTGAGCCCGCCGAATAACCTCGCGCGCCAGGTGCCCGTGCAAGGCGTCAATGGGCCGGCCAGGCAGGGAGTCATCTGCGGTAAATAGGTGGCGCAGGATTTCCTCGTCGTCATAGCCGCCATCGGTAAGCACGGTAATAACGCCGGTGACATGCTTGGCGATGCTCCCCTTGTCATTGAAGAATGCCAGCGGCACACGCTTGCCTTCGGGCGAGTCCCAGACAATGAATTTGCGGTCCTGGAGCAGGTCATAGGCGCGCGTGATGGGAAGACCTAGCTTGTCTGCCACCTGCTGCATGCTGAGCAGCTCTTCGCCGGCCAATAAGGAATTCAGGGAATTTTCTGCATTAGTCACGCCACCTACTTTAACGCGCCCTAGTGGATCGGCCATACTGGGAGTATGACTAGGTTGGAAATTGGTGACGTGTTGGAAGACCGTTACCGCATCGATCGCCCCATCGCCCGCGGCGGTATGTCTACCGTCTATCGCTGCGTGGATATGCGCTTGGGCCGCCAAGTGGCCGCAAAGATCATGGATGAGCGCTATGACGATGACCCGGTTTTTATCAAGCGCTTTTCCCGCGAGGCCCGCGCGATGGCGCGGTTGCAACACCCCAACCTCGTGGCCATTCATGATTTTTCCGCCGATGGCGAGCCCATTTACCTCATCATGGAGCTTATCGATGGCGGCACCCTGCGCGAGCTGCTTGCCGAAGGCGGCCCGCTGACCGTCCCTGCCGCATTATCGACCCTGCGCAGCGTGCTCCAAGGCCTGACCGAGGTACACTCTACAGGGCTTATCCACCGCGATATTAAACCCGACAACGTGCTCATTACCTCGCATCACCGGGTGAAATTGGGCGATTTCGGCCTGGTGCGTGCGAGGAATGCGCAAGCGACCTCGAATATGATCGTCGGCACCGTTTCATATTTGGCGCCGGAACAGGTCACCGGTGAGGATATAACCCCCGCCACCGACGTGTATTCCGCCGGTATTGTGCTATTTGAACTCTTGACTGGAACCGTGCCCTTCTCCGGGGATACCCCGATCGCGCACGCCACCGCGCGCCTATATGCGGATGTTCCCGCCCCATCCACGCGTGGTGAGGACGTGCCCAAGCTTGTCGATGCCCTCGTGGCCACCGCCACTGCCCGCGATCCCCGCGAGCGCTTTGCCGATGCCGGGGAGTTTTTAGATGCCCTCGAGGACATTTGCCGGGAATTGGATCTGCCCACGGTAACCATCCCGGTCCCCCGCAACGCCGCTGCCGCGCGCACCGCACAAACACCCACTGACTATTCCGGCATCGGCGCCACGGATGTATTTGAGCCCACGCGGACCATCCCGCAGGGCGCCACCGAGCACTTGGACGGCGGGCCCACCGAGGTTATTCCTCCCGAGCCGGATCCGCAGCAGCCGGACTTTGAAACGCGCCTCGATGTGCCCAAGGCACCGGTCCCCCCGGAGCCGCCACTGCCGCCTGCTCCAGCAGCACCCGCTGCGGGCGTGGGGGAAGCGCATTCTCCTGTACAAGCCCCCGCGCAGGTGGCAGAAGAAGAACCCGCTGAGCGGCCGCTAACCAATCGCCATCCTGCGTCACTGCTGGTCTTTCTCCTCGCAGTGGTGGTGGCAACCGGTGCGGTCGCTATCAGCGGGTGGTGGTTTGGTTCCTCCTATTACGAAGGAACTCCTTCCCTCTGGGTCTAGTGGGAGCTAGTTCCGCAGCATCTCTGCGATGAGGAAGGAAAGCTCGAGGGACTGTTGCGTGTTCAGGCGCGGATCGACGGCGGATTCATAGCGGCCCGGCAGATCTAGGTCGGTGATGTCCTCGGCGCCGCCGAGACATTCCGTGACATCTTCGCCGGTGAACTCGAGGTGCACGCCGCCCGGGTGGGTGCCCAAATCGCGGTGTACCTCGAAGAAGCCCTGCACCTCGTCGACGATCTTGTCAAAGTGGCGGGTCTTGTACCCGTTGGACGAGGTAAAGGTATTGCCGTGCATGGGATCGGACTGCCACACCACGGTGTGCCCGGAGTCTTCGACGGCCTTGATGATGGGTGGCAACACGCTGCGGACCTTATCGTGCCCCATGCGGGAGATGATGGTCAAGCGGCCGGGCTCGCGGTTGGGATCCAACTTTTCGGCATATTCCACGGCCTGCTCAGGCGTGGCGCCAGGACCAAGCTTGATGCCCACCGGGTTGCCGATCATGGCGGCGAAGTTGACGTGGAAGTCATCCAGACCACGCGTGCGCTCACCAATCCACACTTGGTGCGCGGACAGGTCATAAAGCTTGGTATCACCATTATCGTCTTGGCCCAAGCGCAGCATGGAACGCTCGTAATCCTTCAACAGCGCCTCGTGTGAACAGTAAATATCCGCCGAGTGCAAGGTGGAATCCTGCACGCCGCAGGCATTCATGAATTTCAGGCCGTTTTCAATCTCGCGGGCCAGATCCTGGTAGCGGGCACCGGCGCGCGATTTACGGACGAACTCCCGGTTCCATTCGTGCAGGCGGTACAGGTCAGCGGTGCCGGAGGAGGTCAAAGAGCGTACCAAGTTCATGGCCGCGGAAGAGTTAGCGTAGGCGCGGATCATGCGTGCCGGGTCATGACGGCGATCCTCATCGGTGGGTTCCACGCCATTGACAATGTCCCCACGGTAATTCAACAAGCCATTCGCGTCCGTATCCGAAGAACGCGGCTTCGCATACTGCCCAGCAATGCGACCCAGCTTCACCACTGGAACGGAAGCACCATAGGTCAAGACGACGGCCATCTGCAGTAAGGTTTTGACGTTGCCGCGAATATGCGGTTCGGTATTCGATTCAAAGGTCTCGGCGCAATCGCCGCCTTGCAGGAGGAAAGCGTTTCCTAGTGCGACATCGGCAAGCTGCCGCTTGAGCTTCTCAATCTCCGGGGCAACCACGATGGGCGGCACCGACTCGAGAATCTTGCGCACGTTATCGGCTTGGGTGGGATCCCAACTAGGCTGTTGCTTTGCGTCACGCTTGATGACGTCCTGGAAGACCTCCTCAATGCCCTCTGGCAATGGTGGAAGATCAGGCAGAACACTTTGCGGAATATCTACTGTCCAACTCACTCTTCCATTTAACCATTTACTGCCTGTCGATTGGTAGTTAACTGCTAGAAATTGATTCTATTCCCCTTGGACAAGGGCAAGACCTCGGTGCAGGCGCGGAATTTAGCGAGGTTATGGCGGGCATCGACAAGCGCATCGTGATTGCCCTTAGGCACGGCCGGCAAGCTGGGGCGGCCGGCGAACTCCCACAGCTGCTTCAACTCGCGGGTATAGCGCGGCAGGCGCTTGGGCAAGCTCGCCATATCGCCCCACAGCTGCGCCAAGACCACGTGGTCATACGCGCCGACCCAAGCCCACAATTCAATTGGCGTAGAGCTGCGCGTGAGAAACTCCAGGATTTCCGTGCGGATGGTGCGGGCCGGCTTCCATGCAGAATCCTGGGGGCTGGGCAGCTTAGCCAACACGTTTTCCTTGACCCAAGAATTGGCCTTAGACGGGTCAAAATCCGTGGATACGGCATAATATTCACTTCCGTTTTCACCGACGATGCCGATGGAGACCAATTCAATGGTCTTGCCATCCTCGATAAATTCGGTGTCATAGAAGTAACGCACGTTTCCCAAGCCTAGCGCTGCGGCGATGGGCGCGGGAAATTGGCCCCACGATCGCGCCACTGTAAAATTTTGCGGGTGAGCAGAACCGATAATAAAGCCCTGTGGACCACCGCCCTCCCCCTAATCCTGTCTGCGCTCGCGGCGCTGTGGTGGATTATCGATATTCCTGCGTTATTCTCGGGCGAGCTTCGTGCCTTTTACCACATTGACCTCGATGTTTACCGCGAAGGCGGGGCCGGCTTCGGCAGCGATCTTTATGATCGTGACTATTTCGTAGGCACTGACCGCAACTTTTCCCTGCCTTTTACCTACCCACCGTTTGCGGCCCTGCTCTTCGCCCCGCTGCAGTGGGTCCCCCTCACCGCTGCCGCCGTGGTAGTCACGGTCCTCTCCGTACTCGCATTGTGGGTATGCATTGCGCTGGTATTGCGCTCCCTCAACTGCCAGGAATGGGCGGCTTGGGGGCTTTTTGCCGCCATGCTGGCCGAGCCGATTACGCAGACCTTTAGTTTTGGTCAGATCAATATCCTGCTGACCGCACTAGTGGTCATTGATTTGCTGTGGGTGAAAAAGGCCCGTGGCATCCTGACCGGCATCGCCATTGCTATCAAGCTCACTCCCGCCGTCTTTTTGGCCGTCTTCTTCGTCCGCCGCGAATGGAAGGCCTTCTTTACCACCCTGGGATCCTTCGTAGCCGCTGGCCTCATAGCCTTCGCCGCCAATCCGCATAGCTCGATTGAGTATTGGACCTCCACCTTGCGGGATTCCGAACGCATCGGCGGCCTAGCCTATAGCGCCAACCAGTCCTTGCGCGGCTTGTTTACCCGCCTTAGCCCCGATAACGCTGAAACTCTGTGGCTCATTGGCGTTATCGTCGTCATTGCAATTGTGTGGTTTGCCATGGAGCGCCTTTCCCACGGCAATCAGGTCGTGCTCATGCTGCTGGCGGCGTCTGTGTCGCTGCTGTGCTCCCCCGTATCGTGGTCACACCACTTCACCTGGCTGGTATTAGCGGGCGTCTACTTGGTTGCCAGCCGCCGCTGGATCCTAGCGGCACTCACTTGGCTGGCGCTATTTGCCCGCGGCCACTGGAAAGTTCCGCATACCGAAGACCAAGAACTGGACTGGACGTGGTGGCAGCACATCGTTGGCAATGACTACGTCATCATTACCGTGTTGTTGGTTGCTTGTTCGCTACCATTGGCTCTACGGCGGGGCGGCGCCTACCGATCCGCGGCGGAACCAGTGTCCAGCCAAGGATAGGGACCTTCCCCAGCGCCCACAGTGCAAGCGAAGAAATAGCCGTAAAGATAAAGCACATAGCGATCCAAAACCACGTGTTTTCCAGCGGCCACGTCCCCGCCAAAGACACGACATAATCGTGATGCGCCATGTAGTACCCGTAGCCCACCGTCAAGCCAATAGGGTGCGACAAATAAATCGGTAGCGTGTGCCGTCCGACGAACTTCACGCCTTCTGCAATCCACGGAATGTGGCTAATGAGCACGGCGCCGATAATGCCCGCCGGCACCTCCAGTGCCTGTTCCACGAGGCGCACTAATAAGTTGACATCTCCCCAACCTAAAAAGTCCGCGCCCAGCAGGGGCCAGTTAAAAGCAACATCAGCATCGTTGCCATCCCACACGTGGCGCAGGGCCAGGCCTGCACAATAAGCGCCGATGGCTGAGGCATACGCTCCAGCACTGCGCATGCTCCACGAGCCGCGGAATATCTCTTCTGCCGCAGCAGCAAAACGCGTGATTGGCTCGCGAAGAAAGGCGGCGCCTACGAAGATGGGAAGGAACATAATGGCCTTGCCAATAAACTGAAACTGTTCCTGCCACGCAATAAAAAGCACGGGAGTAAAGCTCAGGCCGATTCCTGCCCACGCCGGTAAAGCACGCACACACCACAAAAATAAATTGAACAAAATGAGCGCGTGGATAAACCACGCCATCGTATGGCCAAGGAAAAGATTTTGCAGCATCTCGGCCATACCCATGGAGGAGTCACCGAAAACCCACTGGTATTCCAGCTGTTTGGTCATATGCTCTACGGACATCCACACCAAATATGGGATGAGGAAAAACCAGAGCCGGCGGGTAAATAACTCCGCGAAACTGTAACGAAAGACTTTATAAGAGAAGTAGCCGGAGACCAGAAAGAACAGGGGAAGGCGCAGGGGGTCGAGAAAGGTATTGAGAGTTGCTAGCCACGTTTGTTCGGCTCCTGGCACCTTCAGCGTGATGTGTAGGAGCACCACGCCGATGATAGAAATTCCTTTTGCGGTATCCGGCCACGCTAAGCGGGCCTGAGGAATTGTAATTACCTCCCTTTAATCTCCGCACCGGCGGGGTATCCGTGGCCGGCCTTTAATGATTCCTTTACATCAGCCGCATAGACATCCACATAGGGATTGCCGGAGAGCTCGGCTAGTGTCCCCATGACCATGTCCGTGAACGCTCGAATGGTCTCGTGCTGCTGCGGATCCATGCCGTGCTCGCGCGCCCAATCGTGCGGGTAAATGGGATCTCCCACGCGCATCCCCACCTTGGCGGGACGGACAATCCACGAGCCGATTGGGTTAGCCTTGCGAGAATTGATCATAACGACGGGGTAGACCGGCTGATTGGTCTCCATGGCAATGCGCCCCATCCCGGTACGCCCCTTGTATACACGCCCATCTGGAGACCGCGTTCCCTCTGGGTAGATACCAAAGAGATCACCGCGCCCCAAAATCTTCCGTGCGGTCTCGAGCATGGCCTCCCCCGCTGATTCATGATCCCGCTCAATGGGAACTTGCCCGACGGAGCTAAAGAACCACTTCTGCATGCCGCCCACGAGGCCGGGGGTGGTGAAATACTCCGCCTTGGCCAAAAAAGTAATTTGGCGCGGGCACAGCAGGGGGAAGAAGAAGGAATCCATCACCGCTTGGTGGTTGGACACCAAAATCGCGGGCCCCTCAGCAGGGATTTTTTCCATCCCTTCTGACCAAGGGCGGTTCCATACACGCAGGGCGGGCCCGAAAAAGATGTGCTTAAACGCCCAGTACCATTTGTTTTTCATCTCCAGCTCGTCCTTCGCTCATTCTAGTGGCCGCGGCGGGCCAGGTCAGCTACGCCAATCATACCTGCTGCCGAGCCCAATTCCGCGGTTGCAACGCGAGCAAGGGGGCGATGCCCAGCGCCGACTATATCCCGGCCCATGGCAGCGGTGGCTTCCTCTAAGTACATATCCGCATCTTGGGACACGCCGCCGCCAATGACAATGAGCTCCGGATCAAGCACATCAGCCACGATGGATAGGCCTTGGCCCAACCACTGCCCAAAGTTCTCCATTACCGCAACACCAAGTGGGTCTCCCCCACGTGCCGCGCGTGCAACCTGCTCACCGGTGGGATACGGCGGCAAGGAGGTCTCATCATAGTTTGGGCGCAGTTCGCGCGCGGTATCCGGCAGGGCCGTGCCAGAGGCATAGCGCTCCAAGCAGCCCCGTTTGCCACACGAGCACTGCCTGCCATTGGGAACCACAACGATATGACCAAATTCCGGAGCAGTTCCAAACGCGCCGCGGTAGATGGTGTCGTGGGTCATCAAGGTAGCGCCAATGCCGGTGCCGACCGCAAAAAATACCCAATCCTTCGCGCCGCGCCCCGCGCCAAAGCGCCATTCTCCCCAAGCGGCGGAGTTGGCATCATGCTCCAACCGGACATGCAGCCCCAAGCGCTCCGCAAGGTTTTTCCGGACGGGCGCATTCCGCCACGGAAGATGCGGGGCGAAGCGGACGGTCTCACACTCTGGATCCAAAAATCCCGCAACAGCAAGGCCCACCGCACCCACGGGATAGTCTGCGCGCAGCTCCTCGACGATTGCTACCAGGTCATCATCAAGTTGGCGCGGGTCGCCCGAGGTTGGCATGGTGCGACTCGCGAGGATGTCCCCGTCTCGAGTAATTACTCCACCGCGCACATTGGTGCCACCGACATCGAAGCCGATAGTAAGATCGGCGGAGTTGTTTTCAAGCATGGATATCAGAATATACCGACAACCGGGCCAGGGTCACATCAAGCCATAAGCTTTCTCAGCCGCTGCCCCATAATCTCCCAGCTCCAGTGCTTTTCGACGTGCCTGCGTCCCGCCTGCCCCATACGAGTACGCATTTCCGGCGAGCGCAAGAGCGCCTTCAAGGCAGCCACAAGCTCATCAACAGATGTGCCCTTGACGACGATCCCCGTCTCCTCCGAAATAGTCTCCGGCGCTCCCCCAGAATCACCAGCGACGACCGGGACCCCGCAGGCCTGTGCCTCTAGGTAAACAATGCCCAAGCCTTCTACGTCCAAGCCTCCGCCGCGAGTGCGCGCCGGCATGGCAAAAATATCCGCGGCATGAAGTGCAGTTTCGATGCTGGGAGCCGGCTGAATCACCGCATCGGGGCAATAAAGCTCCGCCAATTCTCGCAACGCATCGTGATAACGCCCGCGCCCAATCAGCATCAACTGAGCATCCGGGAATTCTTCTATGACCTGCGGCATCGCCCGCAATAATTGGTCTTGCCCCTTGCGCGGGACTAAACGGGAAATACAGACGATGGTAGGTCCGGTCACTCCGAACTCCGCCTTCGCGGCCGCGCGCTGGGCAGGGGTTGCGGGAGAAAGCGAATCTAGGCTGACTCCAGAGGGCAGGTGAGCCCACTCTGGGTGCGGGCCAAAAGGCCCGCGCAGGCGCCGCAGAGTGTAATCCGAGATATATGTAATGACGTCGGCGTTATTGCCAATCAACCGCAGGCATTGCCGGGCCAGTGGAACCATAGACCAGCCCACCTCGTGGCCATGCGTCGTTGCCACCACGCGGCGTGCCCCTGCCTGCCGCGCAGCCTTGCCCATCAGCGCCAACGGTGCTGCCGCACCAAACCACACGACGTCAATGCCTTCCTGCCGGATGATCTCCTGCATGCGGCGCGTGGTTGCGAGGGTGGGCAGCATCACGC
Organism: Corynebacterium rhinophilum; assembly: GCF_030227225.1. Classification (GTDB taxonomy): domain Bacteria; phylum Actinomycetota; class Actinomycetes; order Mycobacteriales; family Mycobacteriaceae; genus Corynebacterium; species Corynebacterium rhinophilum. Next base: position 31,009 of record NZ_JASPHQ010000003.1, on the reverse strand, counting down.
GATGTGGCCACCGAATGACTTTGTAGGCAACCGAGGCGTCATAGTCCTCAGGTGGCTCTTGGGTTGAAGCGAATACTACGACATCGTCTGGGTCAAGCGCTTCAAGGTAGTCCCGCAGGTAGGACTGGATTCCTCCGACTTTGGGAGGAAAGTCATTCGTTACCAGCAGTATGCGGGCCACTTAGAATCGTGCAGTCCCCGAAATAGGCATCGAGTTGAGCGGCACGACCTGAACCGGCACGCCATAGGTCGAGGCGTGTACTACCTGGCCGTTGCCAATGTACATTCCGACGTGGGTAACTCCTGGGTAGTAGCCCACGATATCGCCAGGCTGCAGCTGATCAACCGGCACGGAGGTGCCACCTGCAATTTGTGCTTGCGAGGTACGCGGAATGGTCTTCCCAATTTGCTGGTATGCCCAGTACATCAGACCAGAGCAGTCGAACTGGTTCGGGCCGGCAGAACCCCAGCCATAGGGCGAACCCAGCTTGGACAGAGCCGCAGAGCTAGCGCCATCAGCGATCTCTCCCAGGTCGAAATCCAGCTTATCCGTGCCGCCGAATTGCCCTTCCCAAGCTTCGCGCTGTTCATCGCTCAGCGCATCCACCTGAGCTTCGATGTCCGCCTGCTGCTCTTCCAACGCATCCTTTTGCTTCACCAGCTCATCGCGCTGCTTTTCGAGGTCCTTCTTTTCCTCGCGCACCTTTTTAGCAGCGTCAGCGGCTTCTTGCTGAACCGCTTCAGCCATTGAGGCGGCATCTGCCTTTGCATCGAGGGTGCGTTGCGCCTTGCGGGAAAGCGCACCCAAGTATCCCATGCGTTCTACGGCGTCTGCTGGGTCTTCTGCAGCCAGAGCGCCCGAAACGGCGGAACGGGAGTCTCCACGGTAGCGGGACTGTGCCAAATCGTCCACGCGGCCTTGCTGCGTAGAGACATCGCCCTGCGCGTCATGTACGCGTTTTTGGGCCTCTGCGGAGTCTTGCTCCGCTTGAGCGACCTCTTCCTCCTTGGCCGCGAGTCTATCTTCTAGCTCTTTGACTTCCTCATTCTTGGCCGAGACCTTGCGGGCGACTTCACCAACACGATCCACCAGCTCATCAACGTTTTCAGTGGCAGATTCTTGGTTCGGTTCCGTCTCCTGCGCGATAACTTGCGGGAGGCCAGAAAGAGAAGTGACAGCGAGGACTGCGGTTAATGCAGCAGCTAGGAGCACACGTTTAGACACGAGAAGACCTTCAACTCAAAATTTTCAAAAATCGAATTTACTATAGCGGGTTTTAGCCGCCGTTGCACAACAAAACCCTTCCCTTTTTCGCAAAGGGAAGGGCATGTCATTTCACTGCGAATTAGAAGCGCACAGCGTTGTTAATCGGCATGTAGTTCAAGTCGCGCTCCTGCACCGGGGTGCCGGAGTTAAGCGCGTCGATGATGGTGCCGTTGCCGGTGTAGATACCGACGTGGGAAGCGCCACCGTAGTAGGAAATGATGTCACCAGGCTGGAGCTGGTCCAGGGAAACAGGGGTACCGCCCGCGGCCTGAGCCTGGGAGGTACGCGGAATCTGAACGCCAGCCTGGGAGTAAGCCCAGCTGGTCAAGCCGGAGCAGTCGAAAGCGTTTGGGCCAGCAGCGCCGTAAACGTACGGCGAGCCGAGGACGGAGCGTGCAGCTTCCAGAGCCTTCTGACCAACGGTGGATGGTGCCGGAGCAGCCTGCTGCTCTGCAGCAGCGACGAAGCTGTCGCCACCCTGGTTGGAAACCTGGCCCAAAGACGGGACATACTTGTCAATGTTTGGGACCTGCTCAATGTTCGGGACGTTTTCCAGACCGGCGACCTCGAAACGGTAGTCGGTATTAGGAACAACGACCTCGGCAGCCTGAGCGACGCCTGGGGCGGCGACAGCTGCGGTTGCAGCGATGGCTGCAGTAGATGCGATACGACGGGTATTTACAGTGCCCTGACGACGGTGCTTTGCCACGAGAAAAACTCCAAATCTTCCTACGCGTCTACTTTTCCTTGTAGAAAAGCTCTGACCCTAGGGCCTAGTGTTCATTGGAGGACCGTTCCTTTAGGCCTTCCTCCACTCGGCCCCTCAGTAGGAGGAGCCAGATGCGACGCTTTAAATTTTCATTTCCTATTGAGCACCTTTTCGGGCGGTAACTCAATGTCTCAAATAGGTTACGAAATCATCACAATCAATGTCCATTCACGATGCCGGATCCGGCTTCGTTACACGTTCGTTATCTTATTTTGACCAAGCCGAGACAAACACGCCATAACGAACATCCAATAAAGCTATTACTGAATTTTAATGGCCATACACTGCAGAAATGGCCGAAAGTCACGCACTCCGCAACCGGCAATCCACTCCTCGAACCCCAAATAAAGAGTGCCAAAAAAGTTATATGTGAGGTTCCTCACATGTCTTTTGGTTCGGCCCCTTCCGTGTCAACAGACTAATTCTTTAACAGACCCTAGCCATTCAAAAAATATTTAACCGCAATCCGCAACTGGCTAACATTACTTGGAATATGTGGATCCCAAACTGAGCTCCAGGCCCCTTCTCGCTATACAAGACCAGTTGCTGCTCGTCTATGCCCGCCCCTTCAACGCGCAACATCGGAACAACCCCTATATGCCGTAGGTCCGGCGACAAAATTGCTTTCCTTGGCTTGTGTAGAAAATTCGCCCTCTGTGCCGCGTGGGGCTGCCTACTATGCCCGGAAATTCTGCAGCTTTTTCATCCATCAAAACGAACCATCCAGAGTCAATACCAGCACCAGCCCCTGTCACCCCCATATGCGCTTGCAACAAACTCGACGGTCACTCCAGTCGCGCTGGTGGCACTTACGCGACGACTGCCATGACTACACGCTGCCTCAATTCTTCGGTTGCACCACTGCATTCGTCACCATAAACGGCGCATCAAATATCCCACAGTGCAGAGGTGCCTACAGGCTCAATTTGTTAGGCTGATAATTGGCTGTCCTGATACTGAATTTCAGCTGAAATTTCAAATACACCGTGCTGCCGTGACCGGAGAGCCATGGCTCGATACACCGTTTACTTTAAAGAATTGGAGAAGAAAATGCGTAGAACGCTTACCTTAGGAAGCGTCTTACTGGCCACTTCGCTAGCAATCACTGGCTGCGGCTCCTCTGGGGGGCCAGAAAAGGCTCTTAAGAATGCCGCTGACGAGCAAATGGAAGTTCACACAAACCTATTGGAAGCTGCTCAGCAACACCAATCTGGCGACAGCAAAAAGGCCGAAGAATCGGCACACGAGTGGGTAGATCAAGCTAATGAATTCCAGACAGATTATCTCTGCAAAGAGCAGAGGAACCCAGTATCCCCAGATGAAGTTGTTGCGACAGTCCAAAGCTTGAATCCCTCTGATGTTCCAAGTGAAGAAGAACTCAAGGAGCTAAAAGACAAGAAGGACGATGCGCTTAAAGATCTAGAAGAGTCTGATTCCTCGTCAGATGATGAAGCTTATGTAACTTCAGATAACGAAGATTTTGCAAACTATTTCAATACCAGCGAAATCGAGTTGAAGAAGGAAGATGGAGACTGGAAAGTTTGCGACAGTTCTTTCCAGCTCTTTTAAACAGAACTTCGAAAAATCGATTGTTGCTCGTTGCCTTCTCATCGAGCAATATTTGGACTAAGACATTGAAATAGTCCGTTGATCGTTGAGAGTTATTTTCTTCGATCCCCTAACGAGGTAAAAAGGCCCCCTTCGTATGGGATATAGGCCGACACTACATCCCTACAATCGTATCGGACTAAGGCGCCAATCTCGCTGACACATTTGAATACTGCCTGACGACTCTAGTTTCGCCAGGCAGTTCTTTCGTTTGGTGTCGAGAGCATCGACTATGCGCCTTGGACCCGAATTACCCTGCCTTTATGCAAAGGCCTACTAGGGATGAGCTCGGTAGCCCTTTTACAAGCGCTGACACTACTTCTATTCTCGCGATAGAGATCCAGTAGCCGACGAAATACTCTTCACTTCCTAAAACAACATTGTGCGAGGTTTCCTCGTCCAACAAACAAGCACTAGACGCTTAAAGGAGTGCTTGAGGTAGAGAATCTAGACAACAGAACCGCCCGCAGCAATCAATACATTCAAAAACAAACAAGCCCGCTGTTCGCCCAATTTCAGGCGGACAGCGGGCTTATTTAGTGAGCGTGTATCGAGCTAACCCAAGGAGAGGCTAGATGCGGCCGTTTTCCTCGTCATCACGACGGTTGGCCTCGTTGAGGCGGCGGAACATCTCCGCTTCCTCCTCGTGGTTCTCCTCGTGAATCTCGTGAACGCGGCGCATGAGTTCCGGATCATCCGGGCTGAAGGTGCCCTGGATTTCGGAGTCGGCGTAACCAAGGTGGTTAAGTTGCTTCGGCACCTGAGCGCCTGCGTACTCAAGCGGTACTGCGTGGCCGTGCTCGTCAACGGGGCCAAGAGGCTGGTGGACCTCAATGAAGGCACCGTTAGGCAGCTGCTTAATAACACCGGTAGCGATACCGTGCTCGAGCACCTCCCGGTCAGAACGCTGGAGACCAACGCAAATGCGGTAGGTCATGAAGTAGGCAATCGGCGGCAAGATAATCAGGCCGATACGTCCCACCCAAGTCATAGCATTCAGCGAAATCTGGAAGAAGTGCGCAACGTGGTCGTTACCACCGGACAAGGTGACCAGCAAGAAGAACACGATTGCTGCTGCACCAATTGCGGAGCGGGTAGGAACGTCACGCGGACGCTGCAGAAGGTTGTGGTGCGCATCGTCACCAGTGAACTTCTTCTCCAAGAACGGGTAGGTGATAAGCAATACGACCATCAGGCCACACAACAGGGCTACCCAGAACGCAGAAGGAATCGTGTAGTTGCCCAAGTACAGCTCCCAAGCTGGCATGACACGAGCCACACCGTCTGTCCAGAGCATGTAGATATCGGGCTGGGAACCTGCAGAAACCTGCGAGGGGTTGTACGGACCAAGCAACCAGATGGCGTTAATGGTCAGCACACCGGACATAAGAGCCAGCACACCAGCAACCATCATGCCCATACCAATGGCCTTAGTTGCGAAGACCGGCATAATGCGGACACCGACGACGTTGTTCTCTGCACGACCCGGTCCAGGGAACTGGGTGTGCTTCTGGAACCAAACCATGATCAAGTGGGCTGCGATAAGGCCCAGGATGATGCCTGGGATGACCAGAACGTGGAGGATGTAGAAGCGGTCCAGCATCAAGTCGGACGGGAAGTCGCCGTTGAAGATGGCCCAGTGCAGCCAGGTACCGATAATCGGCAGACCCAGAATGATGGCGGACATAATGCGCAGACCGACACCGGAAAGCAGGTCATCCGGCAGGGAGTAACCGAGGAAGCCCTCGATCATGCCCAGCAGGATAAGGGTGCAACCAATAATCCAGTTGGCTTCGCGCGGGCGGCGGAAAGCACCGGTGAAGAAGATGCGCAGCATGTGCGCAACCATCGACATCATGAACAGTAGTGCTGCCCAGTGGTGCATCTGGCGGACAAAGAGGCCGCCGCGTACCTCGAAGGAAATATCAAGGGCCGTTGCGTAGGCGCGCGACATCTCAACACCGTTAAGCGGTGCGTAGGTGCCGTCATAGATGACCTTCGTAATAGAAGGGTCAAAGAAAAGCGCCAGGTATGTACCGGTTAGTAGAAGAATGATGAAGCTGTACAGCGCCATCTCACCGAGCATGAAGGACCAGTGGGTCGGAAAGACCTTGTTCAGCTGCGTCCTTAGCACGCCGGCGGCGCTGTAGCGCTCGTCCATGTTGTTGCCCATTTGGGCGAGTTTATTGCTCATTATGACTTACGCTCCCAGAATGCCGGACCGACAGGCTCAATGAAGTTGCCCTCTGCAACAAGGTAGCCCTCGTCGTCCACCGTGATAGGCAGCTGTGGCAAAGCACGAGCAGCCGGGCCGAAGACCGGCTTACCGTAGTGCAATGCGTCGAACTGCGACTGGTGGCAGGGGCACAGGATTCGGTTGGTTTGTGCCTCGTACAACGAAGTTGGGCAACCAATGTGAGTACAAATCTTTGAGTAGGCGTAGTAATCGCCGTGGTGGAAGTCTTCCTGTCCCTCACGCTCGATTGCCTTCTGCGCATCGGAGTGGCGCAGACGAATCAACATCACCGCATTGCGGTTGCCATGGATGGAGTGCATGTGGTTTTCGTATACGTCGCGCTTAGCGTCGTATTGATCACCGTCATTAACGTCTTCTTCCGCAAGCGGGAAGACGGTCTCCATGCCGCCGGCGGCCAAGTCCTCTGGGCGAACGCGCACGAGGCGGGTAACGCCTTCGGTGGTGTAGTGCTCGCCGGACTCACCGGAGTGCTTCTCAGCAATGGTACCGGTATCACGCGCGAGGTAAAGCTTGACGCCCTCCTCGTGCAACGTCCAACCGGAGGTCCACAGCGTGCCGTCACCGGCGTAGTTCAGCTCGTGACGTACCTTCCATGGGTTGCGGATTGCGCCACCGAGCGGTGCGATAACCGTCAAGCCGAAGAGCACACCGGCTCCACCGAGAAGACCCTGGATAGTCTTGCGGCGACCGAGCGTGGAGGTCTTCCACGAGTCGTTCAAAAGAGCGGTAAGAGTACGACGGTCAACTTCTTCCGAAGGACCATCGTGGCGACGCTGCACTGAAATCTCTTCCGGCAGAATCTTCTTGACGTACTGCACGATGGCAAAGCCGAGTCCAAAAATGGACAGTGCGGCGGTAATACCAAGCAGCGGGGTGTAGAGAGTGTGCCATACAAGGCCGTCCTCCCCTAGCTGCTTGTACTGCCAAGGCCAGAAGAGGTAAACACCCAAGAAGCCCAAGCCGCCGATAACGGAGATTGCCAGCCAAATGGCGACGTTGCGCCCCGCACGCTTTTCTGCGGGGTCACCTTCAACCGGGAAGCGCTCCTTACGGAACGCTACGGTGACATCATCGAGCTCGGTACCAAGTGCAGCAAGTTCATCATTGCTCATCTTATCGAGCTCTGCGTCAGTGTAATTCTTTTTCACATTGCTCATGAGCGCGATCCAATCCACATAGCAGCGGCGCACAGGGCGCTGATACCAATAATCCACATTGCCAGGCCTTCAGCCACTGGGCCGAGACCGCCAAGGTCCCAACCGGCTGGAGACGGAGTCTCTTCTGCAGACTTCAAGTAGGCGATAATGTCCTTCTTTTCGTCTGCAGTCAGCTGGCGGTCAGAGAACTTTGGCATGTTCTGCGGACCGGTCAACATTGCCTGATAGATCTCCTGCTCGTTAGCAGGTGCGAGCTCAGGAGCGTATTTACCGGAGGAAAGTGCGCCACCCTGGCCGGTGAAGTTGTGGCAAGATGCACAGTTCATGCGGAACAGCTCGGAACCCTTAGCAACGTCTTCGGCCTGAATCTGGCCGTTGTAGTTAGCGCCACGAAGGGATTCCTGAGCGATGCTTCCATCGTCGTTGTAGACGATGTCCGCGCCGCCACCGTTAGCTGCGACATAAGCGGCCAGCGCCAAGGTCTGCTGCTCGGTGTAACGCGGAGCCTTGCGCTCTGCCTGAGCATCGTTGGACATCATCGGCATACGGCCGGAGTGAACCTGGAAGTACACCGAGCCAGCACCGATACCTACGAGAGAGGGACCACGGTCTTCGATGCCCTGCAGATTGGCACCGTGGCAAGTGATACAAGCGGTGTCATAGATGTCCTTACCCTCTTGAACGAGGGCTTGGTCATCTTTTTCCGCCGTAGCGACCTGAGCGTCAGGCGTCAAGGCAGAGGCCAAGACGCCAGCGCCGGTCAAACCGATGGCCAAAGCGAAACCACCTGCGAGGGTGCGCTTCGCCTTGCGGCGACGGCGGGTCTTCTTAGCCGTGGCAGTGGTCTGCTCCACTGCCTCGGACTGCGAATTGTTATCCATCATTTTCCTTTAGATAACTCGAACACGGGAGGACTGTTTTGGGGAGAGGTTCGCCGACACTACTGAATCAAGTAGATAACGGTGAACACACCGATCCACACAACGTCAACGAAGTGCCAGTAGTAGGACACTGCCATGGCGGCAGTAGCCTGTGCCGGCGTGAATTTAGATTTAGCGATACGCGCCAGAATGATTGCAAAGGAAATCAAACCGGCGGTTACGTGCGCAGCGTGGAAGCCGGTGATGATGTAGAACACCGAACCAAAGACGCTGGATTGTACCGTCACGCCTGCGTGAATCAACTCAGCCCACTCAAACGCCATGATGCCTAGGAAGACAACACCCAATACCAGCGTGATGGTGTACCAGAGTCGAAGCTTGTAAACGTCACCCCTTTCTGCGGCAAACACGCCGAACTGCGAGGTCACGGAGGAAGAAATCAACACTGCAGTAATGAGAAAGCCCATTGGCAGGTTGATATGGGCAGTGTGCTCTGCCCAATCGCCTTCCTGGCCGTTCGCTCGCGAGGTGAACCACATCGCGAACAGTCCGGCAAAGAACATCAATTCCTGAGACAGGAACACGATGGTGCCCACGCTGACCATATTGGGTCGGTTCAGCGAGGCAACACGTGGTGCTGTCATACCTTGGTTAGAAACTACGCTCGTCACAGTGGTAATTATGGCTGTTCTAGACTCTAAAGTCACTTCAATTCCCCCCGCTTCCGCTATTCGGTTCTCACCAAATTGCCAGCTACCGATAAGGAATGTCTTGTGGCCTACCAAGATTAATTACCAGGGAACTTTTTGTATTCTTTTCCGACGAGACATCAACGCAGGTGACACACTTAAACTTCATCTATAGCCACGATCACTACCTTTTTGTCTGCTCGAATCACGACGATCCATCCTTCATTCGCAACCGATTTGGACAATTTTCTTAGAGAGATAAATCACACGGCGGTTTTCGGGGAAAATTGCCCGTTTGCAACTTTCGGATGACCCCCGCAGAAATAGGGGTTTACGTGCTGGGATGCACCTTTGCTGCCCACTTATAACCTGGGCGCATCCGCTCTCCCCCTCCCCTAAAAAAGTTCTGGATTCTCGGGAACTTTCCTATTTTGTTTACGACGAGGATCGCCAAAGCCCTCCCCACCGTGGTGTGGTGAGGAGGGCTGAGAAGTTTAGGCAGTGGTTGCGACTAGATATGTACTAGTGCTTTTCCTTAGGCAGGCCATACTGCAGGGACAGGCCGGCACAGGCTGCAATCAAGCAGACAGCGCCCAAGGCGATGAGCCAGTAGTACAGGAAGATGACGCCAAGGCCCAAGAATCCGATGGAACCTGCCATGGCCAGTGGCCAGATGGAGCTCGGGGAGAAGAAACCCAAGATACCAGCGGAGTCTTCGGTCTCTGCTTCTTCCCAGTCTTCCGGCAGAACGTCGCTGCGGTTATCGGTGAAGTGAAGGTAGCCACCCAGCATAAGGCAGAGCATGACGGAGAGGAACATGCCTACGATGCCAACCCACTCGGCGCCGTAGAGGTAACCATCATCCTTCACGAGGGTGACGCCAAAGATATAAACAATCAGCGAGACGAAAAGGTAAGTCGCGATTGAGTAAAAGACTTTCGATGTTGCACGCATTGTGTAATGTCCTTATCTCTTATGCCGCGGTCTTGACGTAGTTGTCACCATCGGCCGTGTCACGCTCGCCGGAGAACGGGTGGGTGGTAACTGCGTACGGATCCTGGCCAATTTCCTTCAACGCCTCAGCGTTGGTGGCATTCGGGTTCTTCTCGCGGAAGTCCATGTAGGCATTGAAGTCCTCTGGGGAGACAACGCGAATCTCAAAGTTCATCATGGAGTGGTAGGTACCGCACATCTCGGCACAACGGCCAACAAAGGCGCCTTGCTTATCAATCGACTCGACCTGGAAGCTGCGCTCCTGAGCGTTTGATTCAGGGTGTGCATAGACGTCGCGCTTGAACAAGAACTCCGGAACCCAGAATGCGTGAGAAACGTCAGCGGAAGCCAAACGGAACTCGATTGCGGTATCGGAAGGAAGAACCAGAACCGGAACCTCCTCGGTGGAACCTACGGTCTCAATCTTGTTGTAGTTGAGGTAGGAAAGGTCGCCCTTGGACTTACCGTGAATTGGGTTGGGGTTATCCACGCCTTCAGGGTCATGGGCGGTCTTTTCCGCTTCGGCCTGGCGCGCTTCGTCCGCACCGTTGTAGTTCTCACCATTGACGCGGTTCTCGGCGTAGCCGAACTTCCAGTTCCACTGGAATGCAGTGACGTCGACAACCACCTTTGGATCCTTATCCAATGCGGTGACCTTTTGCTGGGTCTGCACCGTGAAGAAGAACAAGGCCATGATGATCAGGATTGGAACGATGGTCAATACCATTTCCAATGGCACGTTGTACTGCGTCTGGCGCGGGAATTCACCCTTGCCATCGCGCTTCGCCTTCTTCGCGCTCCAGCGGAAAATTGCAGTAAGGAATAGGCCCCACATGATGAAGCCAACAATCCAAGCTGCAACCCAGACCCAGATCCAGAAGTTGTACATTGCTTCAGCCTCAGGGGTAATACCCTTTGGCCAACCAAATCCCAGGAGGTTCTCTACAGCAGTTGGCGCCTGAACGTCACAACCAGCCAGGGCGAGACCGCCTAGGGCAAGTGCGCCAGCTACGCCCGCCTTACGGGCGAAGGTGCGCTTATTACGCTGTCCCACGTGTGTTCTGCCTTTCTGTCCACACAAACTTCTCGAATACTCACAGAGCACCCTTACCCAATCAGAATAATGGATAAATACTTGGTTCCCAGCCTTTTTGAAGCTTTAAGGGAGACCCAGCGCGCTCAATTTATATCCACGTTTCAGTAGGTTACCGCCCCACCTGCACAATGTTCCAACCGTACCCCCAGTCCGCGCCTTCACCATGTGCTTTAACTCACAGGGAACTATTCCAGTCATCATCCGAAAGTTCGCACCCTTACGGGGAAGCTGAATTTAAGCTTTTCCGCAGCTTCTTCCAAGCCGTGGCGCTTTCTGGTTTCCACCCCATGCACCGTAGAGTAGGACACCGAGCACTAGTCGCTTAATTAAAAGGAGCTATCTTTACATGTGCGGACTTCTTGGCATGCTCGCGGCCACCGGAAACGTGGACAAATATGTCGACGCGCTCGAGCGGTCGCTTCCTTGCATGCACCACCGCGGACCGGATGCAGCCGGTACTTGGCATGATGGCGACGCCGCCTTCGGCTTTAACCGCCTGTCCATTATCGACTTGGAACATTCCCACCAGCCCCTGCGCTGGGGTCCCGAAGATGAACCAGAGCGGTATGCCCTTACCTTTAACGGCGAGATCTACAACTACGTTGAGCTCCGCGAAGAACTCAAGGCCTTGGGCTATACCTTCTATACGGAAGGTGATGGCGAACCCATTGCGGTGGGCTATCACCACTGGGGCAAGGACGTCGTCGAGCACCTGCGCGGCATGTTTGGCATCGTTATTTGGGATACCAAGACCAAGACCATGTTTGCCGCGCGCGACCAGTTCGGCATCAAGCCGCTTTACTATGCCACCACGGACGCCGGCACCGTCTTTGCCTCCGAGATGAAGTGCATCCTGGAGATGGCCGAGGACATTGGTCTAGAACTCAACCTTGACCGTCGTGCTATTGAGCACTATGTCGACCTGCAATACGTCCCGGAACCGGAATCCCTGCACGCCAATATCCGCCGGGTGGAATCCGGCTGCACTGTGACCCTGAAGCCGGGCGAGGAGGTCGTCTCCGAGCGCTACTTTAAGCCGCGTTTCCCGGTCCAGCAGGTACCAGAAGGAAAAGAACAGCAGCTCTTTGACCGCATTGCAGAAGCGTTGGAGGATTCCGTCGCCAAGCACATGCGTGCCGATGTCACCGTTGGCTCTTTCCTCTCTGGCGGCATCGACTCCACCGCCATCGCTGCCTTGGCCAAACGCCACAACCCGGATCTGCTGACCTTTACTACAGGCTTCGAGCGCGAAGGCTATTCCGAGGTGGACGTGGCCGCGGAATCGGCGGCCGCCATCGGCGTGGAGCACATCGTCAAGATCGTCTCGCCGGAAGAATACGCCGAGTCGATTCCTAAGATCATGTGGTACCTGGATAACCCGGTGGCCGATCCTTCCCTCGTGCCGCTGTACTTCGTGGCCCAAGAGGCCCGCAAGCACGTCAAGGTGGTCTTGTCCGGTGAGGGCGCCGATGAGCTCTTCGGTGGCTACACCATCTATAAGGAGCCGCTGTCGCTCGCCCCATTTGAGAAGATCCCCTCTCCCCTGCGCCAGGGACTGGGCAAGCTTTCCCGCGTGCTGCCAGAAGGTATGAAGGGCAAGTCCCTGCTCAACCGCGGTTCCATGACCATGGAGGAGCGCTACTACGGCAATGCGCGGTCCTTTAACTTTGAGCAGATGCAGCGCGTTATCCCATGGGCCAAGCGCGAGTGGGATCACCGCGAGGTCACTGCGCCCATCTATGCGCAGTCGGAAGACTTTGACCCGGTAGCCCGCATGCAGCACCTTGACCTATTTACCTGGATGCGCGGTGACATCCTGGTCAAGGCCGATAAGATCAATATGGCCAACTCCTTGGAGCTGCGCGTGCCATTCCTGGATAAAGAAGTATTCAAGGTCGCAGAATCCATTCCGCACGATCTGAAGATTTCCCACGGCACCACCAAGTACGCGCTGCGCAAGGCCATGGAACAGATCGTTCCCGCGCACGTCCTCAACCGCAAGAAGCTGGGCTTTCCCGTACCCATGCGCCACTGGCTGGCCGGCGACGACCTCTACGGCTGGGCACAGGACACCATCAACGATTCCCAGACGGAGGACATCTTCAATAAGAAGGAAGTTCTGGAGATGCTCAAGGAGCACCGCGATGGCGTCTCCGATCACTCCCGCCGCCTGTGGACCGTGCTGTCCTTTATGATCTGGCACGGCATCTTTGTGGAAAAGCGCATCGACCCGCAGATCGAGCAGCGCGACTACCCAGTCAAGCTTTAGGCCGCATTGGGTAAAGCTCTACACCGAGCCATAAAGACATAAAAATAGGGTGAGTGCCGCGAAGCACTCACCCTCTTTCTTTATCCTTCGGTTTAGTTGAAGGAGTCGCCACACGCGCAGGAGCCGGTAGCGTTCGGGTTATCAATGGTAAATCCCTGGGACTCGATGGTGTCAGCGAAGTCGATCTTGGCACCGGTAAGGTACGGCACGGACATCTTGTCCACGACGAGCTTGATGCCACCTACCTCGTCGACCTTGTCACCATCGAGGCTGCGGTCGTCGAAGTAGAGCTGGTAGCGCAGGCCAGCGCAGCCGCCGGGCTGCACTGCGATGCGCAGGGAGAGATCGTCGCGGCCTTCCTGATCAAGCAGGCCCTTTGCCTTTGCGGCTGCGGCCTCGGTCAGAATGACGCCGGTTTCGGAAACTGGAGCGGTCATCACTTCTCCTCAAATGTGTCTTGGTTGCGTAGCCACTACCCTACCCGCATCTACGAGGAGGGAAAAGGTAGCCCATAGTAATAACAACGCCGTGGGCGGGCCTATTCCCCTCTCGGGAGCGAAACCTTGTAGTCTGATCAGCGTGAAACTTCCGTGGCAAAAAGATGACAAGACCTCCCCTGAACCTGCTCCCGTGCAGGAAGAAGTTCAGGAAGAAACCCACCGCAAGGGGTATACCCCTCCGAAGGGTCGTCCCACGCCAAAGCGCCAGGAACAAGAAATCGCGCGCGGCGTGAAGCGCGATCCACATGGGGTATCCGATGCGCAGCGCTACAAGCGCCGCAAGGAACTCAAAAAGTCCATGAGCAAGGACGAGTGGAAAGAATATAAAAAGCAGGAGCGCAAGGAACGCAACCAACGCAACCGCGAAAGCCAAGAGCGCATGGCTGAAGGCGATCCACGCTTCCTCCCTGCCCGCGATCAGGGCGAAGAGCGCGCCTACGTGCGCGATTGGATCGACGCCCGCCGCACGCTTTCGGAATGGGTCATGCCGATGGCGCTTGCCCTTATCGTCGTGGTCTTCGTGACCTATGCCGCCCCCAGCATCGCCGACCTCATCAATGCGATTGCCATGGTGGTCATCCTCATCTTCGCCATCGACGGCATCTGGCTGGGCCGCCGTGCTAATAATGCTGTGCGCAAGAAGTTCCCCGGTACCACCGCCACCGGCTTTGGCCTGGGATTCTACGCATTTTCCCGCGCCAGCCAGCCCCGCAAGTGGCGCATTCCTCGCCCGCGCGTAGAGCGCGGTGCCGACGTTTAAGGAAGCACGCTCATGGCTGATTCCCCGCAGCTTTACCCCTACGGTCGGCTAAGCGGTGCCGCACAGTGGCTAGCCGCCTGCCAGGATCGCTCCCCCGCTTCCGAGCCACATCGGGTGCGGGCCATCATCTTCGCCGAGGACGGTGACGGGATCCCACAGGCCACGGAGACCGCCGCTCGGCGGGTCGGGGCCAGCATTAAATCCGTCACGGTGACGGATTGCTCCACCGCCTATGACCTAGGCGTGCAGGCAGCGGATGCAGAGATTGATGGCGGTGCGGATCTATTGATTCCTGGCGGCATCGACAGCACGAAGGCTGCCGCGGCCGTCATGGGGGTCATGGCGCAGGAGGAGCCGGTGGTGGTCGTCGGCAAGCAGCCAAGCGTCGAGGCTTGGAAGGCCGAGGTTGCGGCCATTCGCGATGCCATGTTTCGGATGCGCGACCTGACTGGGCGGGAGCTCATCAAGGCCTGCGGCTCCCCCGTATTGGCCGCGCTGGTCGGCTTTATCTCCCAGGCGGCGCGGCGGCGCACACCCTTGCTTGTCGATGCCCCCTTGACCTCCACCGCCGCCGTATGCGCCGCTGCAGACACGCGGATCCACGACTGGATCCTTGCCACCAATATCGCGCCGCAGCCGGCTCACCGGTTGGCCTTAAAAAAGCTGCGGCTGGAGCCCCTGCTCGAGCTGCCGATGGAACCGGTACCGGCGCTCGGCGCCTTGGCTGCCCTACCCCTTTTATTACTGGGCGTAGAAATCACCGCGGACGCGACGCAGGCAGAGGCCTAACTGCGCGCCGCAGGTCCGCCTCGCGCCGCGTTACACCGCGGCGCGCTAGACCAGAGTGTGCAACCAGCCGTGGGCATCCTCCACGGCGCCGCGCTGGATACTGGTCAGGCGCTCGCGCAAGGCCATGGAGACCTCGCCTGCCTCGTTATTGTTGACGCTGAAATCGGTGTCCTCACCAAGGACGCGCCCTACCGGCGTGATGACGGCGGCGGTGCCGCAGGCAAAGGCCTCGGTCATCTTCCCTGATTCCACATCGCGCTGCCATTCTTCGGCGGTGATGCGTCGCTCGCTGACCCTATAACCCATGTCTTCGGCGACCTGCAACAAGGATTGGCGGGTAATGCCGGGTAGCAGGGAGCCAGAGAGTGCTGGCGTGACGATCTCGGCGTCGCTACCGGTGCCGTAGACGAACATAAGGTTCATCCCGCCCATCTCTTCGATGTACCGGCGTTCGATGGCATCCAGCCAGACCACCTGGTCGCAGCCCTTTTCTTCGGCCTGCGCCTGCGCCAACAAGGAACCAGCGTAATTGCCGGCGAATTTCGCGGCACCGGTTCCGCCCGGCGCAGCGCGAACATAGTCAGTAGACAGCCACACCGAAACCGGCTTAATGCCGCCGCTGAAATACGCACCGGCGGGCGAGGCCAAGAGGATGAATCGATACGCATTAGCCGGGTGAACGCCTAGCGATACCTCGGTAGAAATCATAAAGGGGCGCAGGTAGAGCGATGCTTCCCCGCCTGCTTCCGGTACCCAGCTCTTATCGATGTCCACCAGCTGGCGCAGTGCCTCGATGAATTCTTCTTGGGGTAGCTCGGGCATCGCCAAGCGCTGCGCCGAATTAATAAAGCGTTGCGCGTTTTGATCAGGGCGGAAGGTAACGATGGAATCATCGGGCTGCCGGTAGGCCTTAATGCCCTCAAAAACGGCCTGGCCGTAGTGAAAAACGTTGCTCGCTGGGTCCATCGTCAGCGGGCCATAGGGACGGACCTGCGCATCGTGCCAGCCTTTCTCCGTGGACCAATCAATGGTCACCATGTGGTCCGTAAAGTACTGGCCAAAGCCGGGATTGGCCAGAATTTTATCTAAATCTGCTGCCGCCGTTGGTTGATTCGTACGGGTAATCGTGTAATCAAGCATGCCCACAATCTACTCCTTTTATCTATAGCCGGGTAGGAATATGTTCACTCTAGCGCGGTACCATGGGCAGAAGTTTCATTAGTACCAATTAAAAAGGAGGACTTTATGTCTCAGTACACTGGACCCGCACGTGGGGCATTTCCTGAGCTTAAGCTAGAAAAGAAGGTCCCGAAGAACGCGCAGGCCCTACTCATCGCCGCATTTAAGGGCGAGGAAGGCATTGAGCTTCCGGGGACCTCGCTGCTCAAGTCAGCCGAGCTGCGGGAAGCGTACGAGTCTTTGATTGCCGTGGGGGCAACCGGTAAGGCCAATGAAGTCACCCGCATCCCCGCCCCCAAGAAGGCGGAGGTCGATTCCGTCATCGCCGTCGGTCTAGGCGATGCCGAGGACCTTGATGCGGAAACCTTGCGCCGCGCCGCCGGCAGCGCCGCACGCTCGATTTCCAAGCTGGAAGAGGTAGCCACGTCCTTGGGTGATTTTGGAATCGCGCCCACGGTAGAAGGCCTCATCTTGGGCGGCTACAAGTTCAAGGGGCTGCGCTCTAAGTCCGGTAAGGATTCTGAACAGACCGCCGCTTTTACCGTGGTGGCAGAAAAGTCCGCGCGCGAGGAGTTCGAGGCAGCGAAGATCACCGCGGAGTCCGTGGTGATTGCCCGCGATCTGGTCAACACCCCGTCGAACCTGCTGTACCCAGAGTCTTATGCAGACTTCCTTTCCGCTCAGGCTGATGAAGTTGGCCTCGATGTAGAAATCTTGGACGAGAAGGCACTGCAGAAGCAGGGATTTGGCGGAATTACCGCCGTTGGCCGCGGTTCTGCTCGCCCGCCGCGTTTGGTGCGCCTGAGCTGGAACCCGAAGAAGGCGAAAAAGCACGTGGCGCTCGTGGGCAAGGGCATCACCTTCGATACCGGCGGCATTTCCTTAAAGCCGGGGTCTGGCATGTGGGACATGATTTCCGATATGGGCGGTTCCGCCGCCATGGCCGTCTCCATCATCGCTGCGGCCAAGCTCAACCTGCCAGTGAAGATCACCGCTACCCTGCCGCTGGCAGAAAACATGCCGGGCGATAACGCCACCCGCCCAGGCGATGTCATCACCCACTACGGCGGCATTACCTCTGAGGTTCTCAATACCGATGCGGAGGGCCGCCTCGTGCTTGCCGATGCCATTGCGCGCGCCAGCGAGGATAAGCCCGACTTCCTCATCGAAACCGCCACGCTGACCGGCGCCCAGATGGTCGCCCTAGGCGAGCGCACCGCTGGCGTCATGGGTTCGGAAGACTTCCGCGACCGCATGGCGGGCATCGGCCGCGAGGTCGGTGAAAATGCCTGGGCCATGCCGCTATTGGAAGAACACGATGAATCCGTGAAATCCGCCAGCGCCGATATCCGCAATATCAATGCCAAGCGCGAGGGCGGCATGGAATACGCCGGCACCTACTTAAAGCAGTTCGTGGGCGAGGGCATCGAATGGGCACACATCGATGTCGCCGGGCCTTCCTTCAATACCACCGGCGCTTATGGCTATACGCCAAAGATGGGTACGGGCGTTCCCACCCGCACCGTCATCGCTGCCCTCCGCGAGATTGCTGAATCAAAGTAATACCTCACGTAGCCGCCTGGGCATAAAATAGCGGAGTTATGAACACTGCTTTAATCATCGTTGATGTCCAACACGATTTTTGCCCAGGCGGCGCGCTTGGCACCGATCGCGGCAACGAGGTTGCAGAGAAGATCTCTTCTTTGCAGACCGAGTACGACACCGTCGTTGCCACGCAGGACTGGCACATCGATCCGGGTTCCCACTTTGCGGAGAACCCGGATTTTGTCGATTCCTGGCCGGTGCACTGCGTCGCCGATTCCTATGGCGCCCAGATGCACGAGGCGATCGGGCCTGCGCAAGCATATTTCCGCAAGGGTGAATACACCGCCGCGTACTCCGGCTTTGAGGGTGAAGCGGACGGCGTATTGCTGGCGGATTGGCTGCGCGAGCACGCTATCGATGCGGTAGACATCGTCGGCATTGCCACGGATCATTGCGTGCAGGCAACCGCGGCGGATGCCCTAAAGGAAGGCTTTTCCGTCCGTGTCCTGAGCGAGTACTGCTCCCCTGTTGATCCAGACCGCGGTGATGCCGCCTTGGCAAAGCTAAGAAAAGCCGGCGCCACCATCGTCTAGGCTTATTAACTTAAGTCTTGCCCCGAATCAGGGTTCTCGCCGCGCTCAAAACGGGCGCGGCGAAGGCGCTGTTCTTCCCTCTTGCGCAAGATACGTTGGCGTTCCATACGCTCGCGCATGCGTTGGGGGTACCCGGTTTCTTCGACATCAAAAACGTCGCACTGCAATAGTTTTCCTACCGCGTCAATCCCCTTCGGCCCGCCGATGCGCCGACGGATAAACTCACCTTTTTCATCCACGACGACCACAGACATTTCATTGACCACGGTCTCAGGCTCGATAAATGCCTCGACAAACGCCTTATCAGCCGCCCACAATTTGAGCTCTTGTTCATCTTCTGGGCGAATAGTTTCTCCCGGACCGCGGGGCGGTCGCAGTGGCGATCGGGACTTATTGCGGCGGAAGAGGTTGAACATAACCCACTAGTTTACCCGCATGGAGGGTATTACTAACCCCACTACTGCACGATGACGGGCATCACGCTGTAAGATTGTGCGGTAGCGATAGAATACTTCCAACTTTTCGAGGAGTCTTAAAACTCATGGCGAACTCCGTTGAGATGCCCGAGCTGGGCGAGTCCGTAACCGAAGGCACCATTACCCAGTGGCTTAAGTCCGTCGGCGACACCGTCGAGGTGGACGAGCCTTTGCTCGAGGTCTCCACCGACAAGGTCGACACCGAAATCCCTTCCCCCGTTGCCGGCACCATTCTTGAAATCAAGGCCGAAGAAGACGACACCATCGAGGTCGGCGAGGTGATCGCCGTCATCGGTGATGAAGACGAAGCTGACTCCTCTTCCTCCTCTGATGATTCTGACGACTCCGACTCCGACGACGACAAGTCTGAGGACAAGGAAGAATCCAAGTCCGAGGATAAGAAGGAAGAAAAGGACGAGAAGAAGTCTGGCTCTAGCTCCAAGGCTTCTGGCGAGGCCACCGATGTGGAAATGCCAGAACTCGGCGAATCCGTCACCGAGGGCACCATTACCCAGTGGCTCAAGTCCGTCGGCGACACCGTCGAGGTAGACGAGCCTTTGCTCGAGGTCTCCACCGACAAGGTCGACACCGAAATCCCTTCCCCCGTTGCCGGCACCCTGGTAGAAATCCTCGCCGAAGAAGACGAAACCATCGAGGTCGGCGAAGCCATCGCCCGCGTCGGCGACGAAAACGCCGCACCATCCTCCGACGACTCCGATGACTCCGACTCCGACGACGACAAGTCTGAGGACAAGGAAGAATCCAAGTCCGAGGATCAGAAGGAAGAAAAGGACGAGAAGAAGTCTGGCTCTAGCTCCAAGGCTTCTGGCGAGGCCACCGATGTGGAGATGCCAGAACTCGGCGAATCCGTCACCGAGGGCACCATTACCCAGTGGCTCAAGTCCGTCGGCGACACCGTCGAGGTAGACGAGCCTTTGCTCGAGGTCTCCACCGACAAGGTCGACACCGAAATCCCTTCCCCCGTTGCCGGCACCCTGGTAGAAATCCTCGCCGAAGAAGACGAAACCATCGAGGTCGGCGAAGCCATCGCCCGCGTCGGCGACGAAAACGCCGCACCATCCTCCGACGACTCCGATGACTCCGACGACGACAAGTCCGAAGAAAAGGAAGAATCCACGTCCGAGGACAAGCAGGAAGAAAAGGAAGAATCCAAGTCTGACGAGAAGAAGGAAGACGAGTCCGAGCCAGCCAAGGAAGAGAAGAAGGAAGAACCGAAGCAGGATTCTTCCCTGAACACCTCCACCAAGGTCAACAACGGCGATAACGTTCCATACGTCACCCCGTTGGTGCGCAAGTTGGCTGATAAGCACGGCGTGGACCTCAACTCCATTGAGGGCACCGGTGTGGGCGGACGCATCCGCAAGCAGGACGTCCTTTCCGCTGCTGGTGAGGGCGATGCGAAGGCATCCGCAGGCGACGATAAGAAGGCTGCTGACTCCCCACGCGCACGCTGGTCCACCAAGTCTGTGGATCCGGAAAAGCAGGAGCTTATCGGCACCACCCAGAAGGTCAACCGCATCCGCGAAATCACCGCTACCAAGATGGTGGAAGCGCTGCAGATTTCCGCACAGCTTACCCACGTGCAGGAAGTCGATATGACTCCTATCTGGGATATGCGCAAGAAGAACAAGCAGGCGTTCATTGATAAGTACGGCTCCAACTTGTCCTTCCTGCCGTTCATCGTGAAGGCCACCACGGAGGCTTTGGTCTCCCACCCGAACGTGAACGCCTCCTATGACCCAGAGACCAAGGAGATGACCTACCACGAGGATGTCAACGTCGCCATCGCCGTAGACACCCCGAAGGGTCTGCTCACCCCGGTCATCCACAAGGCACAGAACCTGTCCTTACCGGAAATCGCGCAGCAGATTGCGGAGCTGGCTGATAAGGCCCGCAATAACAAGCTGAAGCCGAATGACCTGACCGGTGCCACCTTCACCGTGACCAATATCGGTTCCGAGGGCGCACTGCTCGATACCCCGATCCTGGTTCCGCCACAGGCCGGAATCCTGGGTACCGCGGCTATCCAGAAGCGCGCTGTCGTGGTCAACGAGAATGGCCAGGATGCTATCGCCATCCGCCAGATGTGCTTCCTGCCCTTCACCTATGACCACCAGGTCATCGATGGTGCGGACGCAGGCCGCTTCATCACCACCATCAAGGACCGCCTGGAGACTGCAGACTTTGAGGCTGACCTCGATATCTAAAGCAGTTAGCTAACTGGCATACCTCCCGTTCCTTCCGCGCGAAGGGACGGGAGGTTTTGTCATGCCTGGGGTACCGCGCGGGGGTGTAGCGCGTAAACTTCCGGCAAAAATATCAGACGAATTTTATCCCGGCGCTGCAGGATATATTTCACTAATTAGGAGGTAAGCGGGCTACGACACATTTCCCTCGGTGAGTTGCTGCATAAAAGTTTTTCAAGGGCGCTGTTTTTACCGGTTATTAAACATATACTTAGGGGCGGTTAAGACCATTGCACCCGATGAAGGAGACCTCACAGATGGATTTCATCTCCCGCCACCTAGGGCCGGATTCTGCCGAGCAGGCCACCATGCTCGGCACTGTGGGCTACGACAGCGTGCAGGCGCTTGTCGATGCCGCCATTCCACCCAAGATCCGCGCTACGGAACTTCCCCACTTGCCAGAAGCACTCTCTGAAGACGGGGCACAGGCCGCTTTGCGGGAGTTCGCCGATCAAAACACTGTGCTTAAACCCTTCTATGGCCAGGGATATTCGGACACCCTGACCCCCGCCGTCATCCGCCGCGGCCTGCTTGAGGATGCCGGCTGGTATACCGCGTATACCCCCTACCAGCCTGAGATTTCCCAGGGCCGCTTGGAGGCCTTGCTCAACTTCCAGACCATGATCGAATCCCTGACAGGGCTGCCCATCGCGAATGCTTCCCTGTTGGATGAGGCTTCCGCTACCGCCGAGGCGGTCGGATTGATGTCCCGCGCAGTAAAGAAGGGCCGCCGCGTCGTACTGGACTCCCGCCTGCACCCGCAGGTGCTCACCGTTGCCGCTGAGCGCGCCCGCGCCATTGACCTCGAGGTAGAGATCGTGGACGTGCGCGAGGGCTTGGTGGGCGAAGACCTCATCGGTGCAGTCATCGCCTACACCGGCACCGAAGGAGAGATTTTCGATCCTTCTGCCGTGATTGAAGAGCTGCACACCCGCGGCGCGCTGGCCTCCGTGGTCACTGACCCGCTGTCCCTGCTGCTTCTTGAAGGCCCCGGAAACTTGGGTGCCGATATCGTTTTGGGCTCGTCTCAGCGCTTTGGTGTACCCCTCTTCTTCGGCGGCCCCCACGCTGCCTACATGGCGGTAACGGATAAACTCAAGCGCCAGATGCCGGGCCGCATCGTCGGCGTCTCCAAGGATGCAGATGGCCGCCCGGCCTACCGCTTGGCGCTGCAGACCCGCGAGCAGCACATCCGCCGCGAGCGCGCGACCTCCAATATTTGTACTGCCCAGGCACTTTTGGCCAATGTAGCCTCGATGTACGCCGTCTACCACGGACCGAAGGGGCTGAAGGACATCGCCGAGCGCGTGCACGACTTGGCCTCCTCCTTCGCCCAGTCCATCGTGGATGCCGGCCTGGAAATTACATCGCAGGACTTCTTCGATACCGTCACCGTCAACGGCGTTGACGCGCAGAAGATCAAGGCTGACCTGCAGGATGCAGGCTACTTGGTGCGCGCAATTGGCACCGACAAGGTATCCGTATCCTTCGGCGAATCCGCCACGCAGCGCGATGTCGCACACTTGGCAGAAGCCTTCGGTGCTACCCCGGCTGAGGCCAATTTTGAGCTGCCGGAGAACCTGCAGCGCGCCGAGGAACCGCTGGAGCACGAGATTTTCCACTCCATCCATTCTGAGACCCAGATGCTGCGCTACTTGCGCAAGCTCGCGGACAAGGACTTGGCACTGGACCGCTCCATGATTCCGCTGGGCTCGTGCACCATGAAGCTCAACCCCACCGCGGCCATGGAACCCATCTCCTGGCCAGAATTCGCCGGTATCCACCCATATGCCCCGGAAGAGACCACCACGGGTTGGCGCGCGTTGGTGGAAGAGATCGAAGGCTGGCTCGCCGAGCTTACCGGCTATGCCAAGGTCTCCATCCAGCCCAATGCCGGCTCCCAGGGTGAGTTGGCGGGCTTGCTGGCCATTCGCCGCTACCACGTGGCCAATGGCGATAATGAGCGCGATGTTGTGCTCATCCCGGCCTCCGCACACGGCACCAACGCGGCCTCTGCCACTCTGGCAAACCTGCGCGTCGCCGTGGTCAAGACCGCCGAGGACGGCTCAATTGACGTCGCGGACCTGGAAGAAAAGATCGAAAAGCACGGCAACCACATCGCCGGCATCATGGTCACCTACCCCTCCACCCACGGCGTCTTCGACCCCGAGGTGCGCGATGTTTGCGATAAGGTGCACGCGGTCGGCGGCCAAGTCTACATCGATGGCGCCAATATGAACGCGCTGACCGGTTGGGCTCGTCCGGGCGATTTCGGCGGCGATGTCTCCCACCTCAACCTGCACAAGACCTTCACGATTCCGCACGGTGGCGGCGGCCCGGGCATCGGCCCGGTGGCGGTGGCAGAACACCTCATTCCGTTCTTGCCCAGTGATGCTGCATCCCCTGAGCTTGATGCCACCGCGGAAACCCCTGTTGGCCAGGGCGTTCCCATTACCGGCAGCAAGTACGGCTCCGCCGGTGTCCTGCCTATTTCGTGGGCCTACCTGGCCATGACCGGTGCCGAGGGCCTCGCCGCCGCATCCGGCCGCGCAGTGTTGGGCGCTAACTACCTGGCGGCCTCACTCAACGAGTACTTCCCTGTCCTCTACACCGGCAACGAGGGCTTGGTAGCGCACGAGTGCATCATCGATTTGCGCGAGCTTACCGATGCCTCCGGGGTCACCGCCGCCGATGTGGCCAAGCGCCTCATTGACTTCGGCTTCCACGCCCCCACCCTGGCCTTCCCCGTGGCCGGTACCTTGATGATTGAGCCCACCGAGTCTGAGGACAAGGGCGAGCTGGATCGCTTCATCGAAGCCATGCGCACCATCCGTGCCGAAATCCAGGAGATCATCGACGGTGAGGTGGCCTACGAGAACTCCGTTATCCACCACGCACCGTTTACGGCTGAGTCGGTAGCTACCGATAACTGGGAGTACTCCTTCGGCCGTGACAAGGCCGCGTGGCCGGTCAAATCCCTATTGCATAGCTACAAGTATTTCCCACCGGTTCGCCGCCTCGATGAGGCTTACGGCGACCGCAACCTGGTGTGCAGCTGCCCGCCGCCAGAAGCATTCGAGATCGACGATTCCGAGGAGTAACAATGACCGAACTTCTAACCTCCCCGCTCAATGCCAAGCACGAGGAACTCGGCGCTACCTTCACGGCCTTTGGGCCGTGGAATATGCCGCTGAAGTACAACAGCGAGCTGGAAGAACACCGCGCCGTTCGCAACAGCGCAGGCCTGTTTGATCTCTCCCACATGGGTGAAATCTGGGTCAATGGACCCGACGCCGGCAAGTTCTTGTCCTACTCCTTCATCTCTAACCTAGATTCGCTGAAGGTGGGCAAGGCCAAGTACTCCATGATCACCGCTGAAGACGGCGGCATCATCGATGACCTGATTTCCTATCGCTTCGAGGATGACAAGTTCCTCGTCGTGCCCAACGCCGGCAATGCCGATACCGTCTGGGACGAACTCAATAAGCGCTCCGAGGGCTTCGACGTAGAGCTCAAGAACGAGTCCCGCGACGTTGCCATGATCGCCGTGCAGGGCCCCAAGGCCGCCGAGATCCTCGTCCCGCTGGTAGAGGACAATAAGCAAGAAGCCGTCTATGAGCTGGGCTACTACGCCGCCACGATGGGCAAGGTGGCACGCACCTTCGCCATCATCGCGCGCACCGGTTATACCGGTGAGGATGGCTTCGAGCTCATCGTCTACAACTCCGATGCCCCGCAGCTGTGGGAAGAATTGCTCAAGGCGGGCGCGGAATACGATATCAAGCCGTGCGGCCTGGCCGCGCGCGATTCCCTGCGCTTGGAGGCCGGCATGCCGCTCTACGGCAACGAGCTCTCCCGCGATATCACCCCGGTAGAGGCGGGCATGTCGCGCGCCTTTGCCAAGAAAGAAGCTGACTTCGTGGGCGCAGACGTCATCCGCAAGCGCGCCGAGGAAGGCCCACAGGTCGTTATCTCCGGGCTCACCTCGGATCAGCGCCGCGCCGCGCGTGCCGGCGCCGAGGTTTATCTCAATGACACCAAGGTCGGCACCGTCACCTCGGGTCAGCCCTCCCCCACTCTTGGCCACCCAGTGGCCATTGCGCTGCTTGATACCAGCGCGGAGCTCGAACCGGGCACCGCGGTGGAGGTAGAAATCCGCGGCAAGCGTTATCCTTTTGAGGTAACCGCGTTGCCGTTCTACAAGCGCGACAAGTAAGCCACCCGCACACCCTAAAATCTCAGCCCGAAAGGACTACACACCATGTCTAACCTGCCCCAAGACTTTTCCTACTCCGAAGACCACGAATGGGTTAACGCCGCGAAGGACGCCGTAGAAGGCAAGACCGTTCGCATCGGCATCACCTCCGTTGCCGCAGACCGCCTAGGCGAGGTCGTCTTCGCCGAACTGCCTGAGGTAGGCGATACCGTCACCGCCGGCGATTCCTGTGGCGAGGTCGAATCCACCAAGTCCGTATCGGACCTGTTCTCCCCAGTCACCGGCACCGTAAAGGCCGTCAACGATGCCGTGCACGATGACTACGCCGTCATCAACAACGACCCCTTCGGTGAAGGCTGGCTCTTCGAGGTCGAGGTGGATGAAGCAGGCGAGCTCATGGAGGCAGAGGAATACGCCTCCGCTAACGGCCTCGACTAAAAGGCGGTTAGTTCGACGCCCTCGAACATAAAATAAGGCGGGAGGATGCCAAGGCATTCTCCCGCTTTGCTTTTTCCTACCAAAGAAGACGACACTAGAGATTATGACTGCACCACGCGATCCTTTCTTTCCCGCTGAACGCTCCATTCGCGCCTCGGATAACCCCCTTGAAATTCGCCACTTGGGCCGCATGGATTATCAAGAGGCATGGGATTATCAGGCGGAGGTGGCAGCGGCGCGCGCGCAGGACGCGCAGGACGATGTGGTCTTAGTGGTCGAACACCCCAATATCTACACCGCGGGCAAGCGCACGCAGCCTGAGGATATGCCGGATAATGATCTGCCGGTTATCACCGTGGACCGCGGCGGGCGCATTACCTGGCATGGCGAGGGGCAGTTGGTGCTCTATCCCATCATCAAGCTGGCGGAGCCTGTCGATGTCGTCGATTATGTCCGCCGCCTCGAGGAGGCCACCATCCAGGCAGTGCGCGAGATGGGCGTGACTACCGCAGGCCGCATCGACGGCCGCTCTGGGGTGTGGGTGCCTTCTACCACCCAGGCTAAAGATCCTTCCGCCTCGCAGCGCGATCGCAAGATTGCGGCGCTGGGAATCCGCATTACCCGCGGGGTTACCATGCACGGCCTGGCGCTCAACTGCAGCAATACGCTGGAGTATTACGAGCACATCGTGGCCTGTGGCATCGATGATGCAGATATCACGACGCTTTCGCTGGAACTGGGACGCGAGGTCACAATGGAAGAAGCCTCGCAGCCGCTTTTGCGGGCACTTGATGATGCCCTCTCGGGCCGCCTCATCGTCGCCGATCACAGTTTCGGTTCCGCGCCTGATCCCACGAAGCTTGCGAATGAGAAGGCGCGGGAGCGGCGTCGGCAAGCGCGGGCTTAAGCTCCGTGGCCCTAGTTTGGGGCTAGCGTGGAATAGTTGCGCGCCCGCGCGCCTTGTACCAAGAAGAGCTATTAGCCATCACCATCTTTGATCGATAAAGTGAGTATTTGTGACTGTAAAGCCTGAAGGACGCAAGATGCTCCGCATTGAGAAGAAAAATGCGGAGTCGCCCATCGAACAAAAGCCGCGGTGGATCCGCAACCAGGTTCGCACCGGACCGGGCTATGAGGACATGAAGTCCCGCGTGGCCGGCGCCTCCCTGCACACCGTCTGTCAAGAAGCCGGTTGTCCGAATATCCACGAATGCTGGGAATCCCGCGAGGCAACCTTCCTCATCGGCGGCGATAAGTGCACCCGTCGTTGCGACTTCTGCGATATCGCTACCGGCAAGCCGGAGCCGCTTGACCGCGACGAACCGCGCCGCGTGGCCGAAAACATCCAGGAAATGGACCTCAACTACACCACCATTACCGGTGTGACCCGCGATGACCTCCCAGATGAGGGCGCGTGGCTGTATGCGGAAATCGTGCGTAAGATCCACGAGCTCAACCCACACACCGGCGTAGAGAACCTCACCCCGGATTTCTCTGGCAAGCCGGATCTGCTCGAAGAGGTCTTCGAGGCACAACCGGAGGTATTCGCTCACAACCTGGAGACCGTGCCGCGCATCTTCAAACGCATCCGCCCGGCCTTCCGCTACGAGCGCTCCCTCGATGTCATCCGCCAAGCCCACGACTACGGCCTTATTACCAAGTCCAACCTGATTTTGGGCATGGGCGAGACCGAGGACGAGGTCGAAGAAGCATTGCGCGACCTGCGCGAGGCTGGCTGTGACATCATCACCATCACCCAGTACCTGCGCCCCGGCCCGCGCTTCCACCCCATCGAGCGCTGGGTGCGCCCGGAGGAATTCGTGGCCCACTCCAAGCTGGCCAAGGAGCTGGGCTTCGGCGGCGTCATGTCCGGCCCGCTGGTTCGCTCCTCCTACCGCGCCGGCCGCCTGTACGTGCAGGCCATGGAAAAGCGCGGCCTGGAATTGCCGGAGAATCTCAAGCACCTGAAGGAGACCTCCCAGGGTGCTACCGCCCAGGAGGCATCCACTTTGCTGGATAAGTACGGTCCTTCGGAAGAAACCCCGGTGACCACCCGCATGGCCAAAACTCCGGCCAATGCTAATTCGGTCGCGGCAACCGTGCGCTAAACCCTCGGAGTTTTCTTACTCGGCCCTCGCCATCTGCGGGGCCGTTTAACATTTTTGTCACCTGACCTTTAAAGTAGGAACCATGGCGAAAGATGACAAAGCAGCCCTGAAAGCTGCCAAGAAGCAAGAACGCGCGGCCAAGCGCCAAAAGCGTAAGCAAACCTGGTCACAGTTGTGGCAGGCATTCAATTTGCAGCGCAAGCAGGATAAGGCGCTCATTCCTATCATGCTGGCCGCCTTCCTCGGCGTCGGCCTATTGTTCTTCCTCATTGGCACGCTCTTTAATGGCCAGTGGTTCATGCTGATTATCGGCTTGGGATTGGGCGCGCTTTTGGCGATGTTCCTGTTTACCCGCCGCCTAGAACGCGATATGTACAAGCGCGTCGAAGACCAGCCCGGCGCCGCCGGTTGGGCCTTGGAGCAGCAGCTGCGCAATACCGTCGGCATCGTGTGGTCCGTAAAGTCCGGCATCGCCGCCACCCGCCAGCAGGATCTTATTCACAGGGTCATCGGCAATGCGGGCGTCATCTTCGTGTGCGAAGGCAATAAGAACCGCCTTCGCCCCACCCTGAACCAGCTGAAAAAGCGCGTGGACAAGATTGCCGGTGGCGTGCCGGTCTATGAGGTCTACGTCGGCAACGGCGAGGACGAGGTGCCGGTTTCCAAGCTGCGCAACCACCTCATGAAGCTGCCGCGCAACTACAATAAGAACGCCACCTACGACAATATCCGCCGCATTGAGGCCATGGACTCCATGCCGGGAACGATGCCGGGTATGCCCAAGGGCCCAATGCCGCAGCAGGCACAGAACATGTCGGGCATGAACCGCCGCATGCGCCGCGCGCAACAGCGCAAGGGAAAGGGCTAAATACTGCTTTAGCCACTCGCCCCGGCTAGGCTTTCGGCTCTCGCCTTGCTCTAAAGCACAAACGGTCCCTGCAACCACCCGATTGGGAAAGGTTGCAGGGACCGTCGTAGTTTTACGGTGCGCGGGACTTATCCCCGCGCGCCGCTAAGAGTTAATGACGATGGTGCCGGTTGCTCGGTCGTGCATGCCGCGGCCGTCCGCGTCCACCATGGCGGCGGGGAAGATTACACCGGTAAGCAGCGTGCGCACTGCCGCGCGCCAGAAACCCACCTGCGCGCCCGGCACATCCAGGCGGGCCACGCCCATGCCGAGGATGAGCATGCCCGGGGTGCGTGCAAATAGCCAGCCACATACGATGCCCATTAATGCCCAGAGGGCGTAGCCCAAGAAGGATACGCCGCCGAGCTGCGTGGTGAACATGAGGATGAGATTGGCCAGCAGCATGCAGATGATCCAGTCAATGGCTACGGCGCCTGCGCGGCGGCCGACCGACGCCATGGACCCAGGTCCGGATTCCGGCAAGCCCAAGTGTTCACCGGGCCACCGGCCGGGGGTTCCTGCATCGTCATATTCGCCCGGAATATTGGGCCCATCGAGCCACGTGCGCTTGTCTGCCATGCTCACCAATTTAGTTGCCCCTCTCCCAGAAGTGAAACGAGGCCAATGGCCATGCCGGATGGATAAAACTAGTAGGCTATAGGCAGATAATTCATCGGCCAACAAACAGGAGGCAATCTTGTCTTTCGAGACAGTGCAGGACATCGTCCAATTTATTCAGGATGAGGACGTAAAGTTCGTGGATGTCCGCTTTACGGACGTCCCCGGCACCGAGCACCACTTTTCCATCCCTGCCAGCGAATTTACTGAAGAAGAAGCAGAAAATGGTTTGGCCTTTGATGGTTCTTCCATTCGTGGTTTTACCACCATCGAAGAATCCGATATGACGCTGCTGCCGGATCCGGCCACAGCGCATATCGATCCCTTCCGTTCGGCGAAGACCCTGAATATCAAGTTCTTCGTCCACGATCCCTTTACCTTTGAGCCTTTTACCCGTGACTCGCGCAATATTGCCCGCAAGGCCGAGGAATACTTGCAGTCCACCGGCATCGCCGATACCTGTAACTTTGGCGCCGAGGCCGAGTTCTACCTCTTCGATTCCGTGCGCTATGGCACCGATATGCAGCACGGCTTCTTTGAGGTGGACTCCGATGAAGGCTGGTGGAACCGCGATAACGAGACCAACTTGGACGGCACTCCCAATACCGGTTACAAGACCCGCGTGAAGGGCGGCTACTTCCCTACCCCGCCGTACGATAAGCACAGCGAGGTCCGCGATGACATCGTGGCCAACCTGCAAGAGGTCGGCTTCCAGATCGAGCGCTTCCACCACGAGGTGGGCGCGGCCCAAAACGAGATCAACTACCGCTTCAACTCCCTGCTGCACGCCGGCGATGACATCCAGACCTTCAAATACGTGGTCAAGCGCACCGCCCAGGAGTGGGGCAAGGCCGCGACCTTCATGCCAAAGCCACTGGCTGGCGATAATGGTTCCGGCATGCACGCCCACATGTCCCTGTGGAAGGACGGCGAGCCCCTTTTCCACGATGAGGCTGGTTACGCAGGGCTTTCCGATATCGCCCGCTACTTCATCGGCGGCATCCTGCACCACGCAGGCGCCGTGCTCGCCTTTACCAACCCAACGCTGAACTCCTACCACCGCCTGGTTCCGGGCTTCGAGGCGCCGATCAACCTGGTGTACTCCCAGCGCAACCGTTCGGCTGCGATCCGCATTCCAATTACCGGTTCCAACCCAAAGGCTAAGCGCATCGAGTTCCGCGCACCGGACCCATCCAGCAACCCATACCTGGCCTTTGCTGCCATGATGATGGCCGGTGTGGATGGTGTGAAGAACCGCATCGAGCCGCACGCCCCGGTGGATAAGGACCTCTATGAGCTGCCGCCGGCAGAGGCTGAATCCATCCCGCAGGCACCGACCTCCCTGGAGGCTTCCTTGGAGGCGCTGAAGGAAGACATGGACTTCCTGACCGAGGGCGATGTCTTTACCGAGGATCTCCTCGAGACCTACATCAACTACAAGTACGAAAACGAGATCAACCCCGCGCGCCTGCGTCCCACCCCGCAGGAGTTCGAGCTCTACTTTGACTGCTAAGGCGTCGCTAGTTCTCAGCTAGTTTTGTGATGTCTAGTGACTTTTTGGACTCGGAGTCCAGTTAGTTTTTTGACGCGGAGTCCAGGAAGTTTATGGACAGGATGTCTAACGACT
>NZ_JASPHQ010000039.1 GCF_030227225.1 Corynebacterium rhinophilum | reverse complement strand
TATGTCGCGACTGACCTGTCAACCATCACGACCACTTACCCAGGAACAGACTGTCAAATAAGTCATGAATTCGGACACTGCTGGGGGCACCGCAGCTCAAGGCCACTTTCTGACGGGTTAACACCGCGAAAAAAGTGGCCTTTGGGCACACAATGGGCACAATCCTTTGAAAATAACGTATCGCAATCGGAAGTGAACGCGCTTAAATCTTCCGGATAAAGATGACCGTATCTGTCCTTCGTGATGGTTACGCTCGAGTGTCCAAATATCACCTGAAGCGCTCTAGGATTTGCCCACCCTAAATTGCCAGCGATGCCAAGGGCTGCCGTGAATCGTGCGGTGTGCAGAGAGGGTCTAATGAAACGTATCCGAAAGCAGTAACCCAGAGTCAAGAAGCCTGGATCACCACACGAAATTCGGCCATAAGCTCCGCCCGCGAGGTCCCTACTTCAACCCAGGACTACTGCAAAAATGGGTAGGACGGGGAAAGATAGAGTTAAAACTCAACCTCTCTGCCCCAGCAACTTATCCGCTTAGGGATATTATTCGGAACCTACAGAACTGACATGGACCTCATAAAGACCAAGCCCGACCGGGATTCATTCACCTGGAATCAGGTACACAAAGTCGGAAGCAATCTGCGCAAAGGCACCCCGTACGACGAGGAGATACTTCTTCGATTCCTCGAGCACCAAGCCGTTCTCTGCGACGCTCTGATGGAAATAGCAACCAACACAGTCAGATGCCTAATTTATCCATTAAATGAACAAGAAGGATCGATCAGGCCTGACTCGGGCGATTATGTATTTGCCGCTAGGGTTAAGACATTCGGCACGCTTATAGAAAAACTTCGGAGGATGCCAACATATCCGCTGGAAAACATCTGGGACGTGTCAGGGCTTAGGTTTGACTGCGATTTAACCCTATCCGAGCAAACTAAGATAGCTGAACTTTTTAAGGAAGATTTTCTAAACGCCGGTGCAACCAAGGTCGAGATTAGTGACATGAGAGAGAATGCGCACTCCGGTTACCGAGCCATACATTTGCACCTTGTCACCCCTGCGGGGCGCGCTGAGTTTCAAATAAGAACAGCCATGCAGGCCCAATGGGCGAACCTCTACGAGGTCGCTGCTGATATCTACGGCAGGGACATTCGCTACCTGGAATTTGGTGCGAAACCGAACCCCGCGGCTCGCACGGAGATGGAACTTCTACATGAGGCTTCTGACACTGTCCATCAAGCGGAGAGAGTCGCTGATAGTGTCTTCATCCCCTTTAGCTCCACGAGGCGAGTCGGCCCACTGCATTCGGAAATTCGTCAGCTGAGGAGCCGTGCTTTTGGCATACTCGAAGATAGACTTTCGGAATTAGTTAAAGTACGGTCAGACATCGCGCAGAAAGGAAAGTGACAAGCTCCATGCCAGCATTCTTGATTGAATACCATCGCAAAAAGGGCACTGTCCGATGTGAAAAGTTCGATTCACTCTCCGCAGCTACGCGTGAACGATTGCGTTTAGACCGATCCAATAATGACCCGGATATGGAAATTGTGGCGGTTGCTAGCGCGAGTGAGGAAAACCTCCGCCAGTCACACTCCCGATATTTCTCCGGAGCGTAGCAGTCACGGGGAGCTGAATGGCCGCCTGATGGCCTATTAGGAGGCTCCTCGAAGCTCTTTATACCTGTGAAGCCTCGAGACTTTTTCGCAGCATGCCGGCTTTTTGTCTACGCTGGGTCTTTCAGTACTTGGCCACCTTCGAAAGGCTCGACAATGTCACTTCCGGCACCATCTCGTACCTCCTATGCCCTGGTTACGGGCGCTAGTCAGGGCATTGGAAAGGCGATGGCCCACGATTTCGCGGCAATGGGCTATAACGTCATCCTCGTTGCCCGGCGCGGCGAAATCTTGGAAGACATAGCCGCAGAACTTGAGCGCCGCCACCACATCGAGGCCATTGCCTTGCCCGCGGATTTGGCCACCGATGAGGGAGTCGAGGCAGTCATTGATGCCATCTCCTCCAAAGAAGTCTCCATCCTGGTCAATTCCGCCGGCATCGCCAGCTTCGGCCCCTTCATGGACCAAGACTGGGGCTACGAGTCCTCCCAATTCGCCCTGAACGGCACCGCCGTGCACCGCCTGACCCGCGCCGCGTTAAAACACATGCTCCCGCGGCGCACGGGCGCTATTTGCAATGTGGGCTCCACGGCCGGCAATATCCCCATTCCCAATAACGCGACCTACGTTTTTACCAAGGCCGGGGTGAATGCGTTTACGGAGGCGCTGCACTATGAGCTGAAGGGCTCTGGCATCAGCTGCACCTTGCTTGCTCCTGGTCCGGTGCGCGAGGCCACCATCGCCGAGGAAGACCAGACCATTGTGGATAAGGTCGTGCCCGATGCGCTGTGGACCACCTATGAGTCCTGTTCCAAAGAGACCATCGCGGCCATGCAAAAGGGCCAGCGACGCGTGGTCCCTGGCCCCTTATCAAAGGCGATGAACGTGGTCAGCAAGGTGCTGCCGACCCCGGTCATCGCGCCGCTTATCGGGCGTTTTTATTCCCAGATGGGTTAGCTTTCAGTATTCTTGCCGGCTGCTTGACTACCGGCCACTTGTGCCGCCGCGCGAGCATTTTTGCGGTCCACCCAGAAGTCCGCATTCTTGATGCCCACTGCTTCTGGGTCGAATTCCGGTTCCTTGCCCGCCTTCTTTT
The DNA here is from genome assembly GCF_030227225.1 of Corynebacterium rhinophilum. Classification (GTDB taxonomy): domain Bacteria; phylum Actinomycetota; class Actinomycetes; order Mycobacteriales; family Mycobacteriaceae; genus Corynebacterium; species Corynebacterium rhinophilum. The sequence continues at coordinate 2,408 of NZ_JASPHQ010000039.1, read as the reverse complement.
GCTTCTCGTAGTCCTTCAGGACCTTAAGCGCCGGAACCTGCAGGAAGAGGATAGCGATGATATTTAGCCATGCTGTGGTGCCGACACCGATATCGCCCAGCGCCCAAGCAGAGCCCGGAGTCGTGGTAGCGCCCACGATGACCGAAACGATGATGAGGATGCGCAGCGCCCACACCAGGCCGCGGCGGATTGGGCGGGACTTAACCCAACGGTTGAAGTAGGTCAGGTTGACCTCGGACATGTAGTAGTACGCCAGCACGGTGGTAAACGCGAAGAAGGCAATGGACACGGCGATAAACGTCGGGCCCCAGCCGGAAAAGACGCTATCGAGGCCGGATTGGACGAAGCCGGGGCCGACCGCGACGTCATCGGGAAGCGAGCCTTGGTAAACAACCTCGCCGTCCTCGGATTCGCCGCGGAAGACGGTGTACATATCCGTGGAGATGATCATGAACGCCGTAGCGGAGCAGACGAAGAGGGTGTCGATGTACACGGCGAAGGACTGCACGAAACCCTGCTTAGCCGGGTGGGAGACCTCAGCGGCGGCAGCAGACTGCGGGCCGGTACCCTGACCAGCCTCGTTGGAGTAAATACCGCGCTTAACGCCCCACATGATGGCCACGCCCAGCATGCCGGAGAACCCGGCCTCGAGGTTGAAGGCAGACTTAAAGATGAGGCCAAAGACCTCTGGAATCTGCGAGTAGTTAATGAGCATCACGACGATGGAGATGCCGATGTAGATCACGGCCATAAACGGCACGACCAGGGTGGCGAAGTTAGCGATGCGCTTGACGCCACCGATAATGATGATGGCCAAAATGCCGGCCAGGACTACCGCGGCCCAGGTGGAGTTAATACCCCACGCGGTATCGGCAGCCGCGGCCACAGCATTTGCCTGAATGCCCGGCAGGAAGTAGCTGGTCGCCAGAATCATGGCGATGGCAAAGAGGATGCCGTAGACCATCATGAATGGCGCGGCCTTGGTGTGCTTATACGCCTTTTCGATGTAGTAGGCCGGGCCACCGCGGTACTCGCCGGTGTCCTGGTCCTTTTCTTTATAAATCTGCGCCAGGGTGCACTCGATGAAGGAGGTGGACGAGCCCAAGAGGGCCACCGCCCACATCCAGAACACCGCACCAGGGCCACCGAAGGCAATGGCCGTGGACACGCCGGCGATATTACCCACGCCCACGCGGCCAGATAGCGAGACCATCAGCGATTGGAAGGAAGAAACACCGTCGTCGGATTTTTCGCCCTTAGAAATTTGTCGCAGCATATCTGGAATGCATCGGACCTGCAGGCCCCGCGTTACCACGGTGAAATAAACACCCGCACCCAAGCACAAAAAGACGAGGGCGGGCGACCAAATTATGGAATTGAGGGCATCGAGAAAGTTTGCCATCGAGAAACTCCTTAGTGATTCGCACCTCCCTTGTGAAGCACGATATAGAAAGTATGCCGTAAATCACTTCCCCGTGTCGGTAAAACGATAGGTAAATTTTTCTTTTCGCTTTATGGGATGCAGATCGGGGCGCGCGGAGGGCCCTGCCGGCCGGGGTTAGAATGGAACGCATGTCTTCTCCCGAAATCGCCGCAAAATATGATCGCCTCGTGTGGATCGACCTGGAAATGACCGGCCTCGACCCAGAACGCCACGTAATCGTCGAGGTGGCCGCCGTCATCACGGACGGCAATCTCAACATCCTTGGCAAGGGCATCGATCTTGTCGTCCACGCCACCGAAGAGGAACTATCCCAGATGGATTCCTTCGTCACCGAGATGCACGCGAACTCCGGCCTCGATAAGGAAATCCGCCAGTCCACCACGACCATCCGCGAGGCCGAGGACGCGGTACTAGCGCTTATTAATGAGCACTGCGAGCACCCCACTCCCCTAGCAGGCAATTCCATCGCCACCGACCGCACCTTCATCCGCGCCTATATGCCGCGGCTGGATGAGGCGCTGCATTACCGCATGATCGACGTCTCCACCATCAAGGAGCTCGCTCGGCGCTGGCACCCGCGGGCCTACTATAACCAGCCCGATAAGGGCATGGCCCACCGCGCGCTGCAAGACATCATCGAGTCCATCCGCGAGCTGGATTTTTATCGCCGCAGCGTCTTTCGCACCGACGAAGGCCCAACCTCCACCGAAGCCGAGGACCTCAAGGCCGAAACCACCGCCGATTACCAGGCGTTTTTGTAATTTACGCGGCGTGAGTTAACCTATATCTCGTTGCTTTCGCGCAACGATGGTGGCTGTAGTTCAGCTGGTAGAGCACCAGGTTGTGATCCTGGTTGTCGCGGGTTCGAGTCCCGTCAGCCACCCCAATGTCATGAGTCGCGACATGCTTGACAGGTCAGTCGCGACATCGTTGACAAACCGGCATCTCAGTCGTTTTTGTTCTG
>NZ_JASPHQ010000038.1 GCF_030227225.1 Corynebacterium rhinophilum | reverse complement strand
CCATGTCCAGGTACTCCGAACAGTTCAAACGCGATGCCGTGGCCCTCTATGAGAACAATGAGGACCTCTCGCTGAACTTAAGCATCAGCCCAGCTCGGTATCAATCGAGCCTCGCTGCATTCTTGGGTCAAAAAGTACGGCACCGGCAAACGTGCCCGCATAAAAGCTGTGCATGATAAAGCCCAAGCGGCGAATGATTCTGCGCGAATCCGACAGCTGGAAAAAGAAAACGCGAAGCTGCGCGAAGAACGCGATATCCTGCGTAAGGCTGCGAAATATTTTGCTTAAAGCAACTCACGGGAGTTCTGCTTCCAGTTTGTCGATGACCACCGAACCGAATACTCGGCTTATACGGATGTGCCACGTTTTAAAGCTGAATCGTTCCTCGTTTTACAAGTGGGTGAGCACCCGTAAAAAAGCGCAGGTTAAAGATATATTCTGACGGTCTTATTGGTGCAAGAATCACAACCATCTTCGATGATGAGCACGGGCTTTACGGAGCTAAACGCATCGCCGCAAGCCTTAAGGAAGACCTGGCGTATACCCCGGTCAATCACAAGAAGGTTGCACGCATCATGAAATCCATGGGGCTAAAAGGCTTTAGCAAACGGCGTCGATGCGTCACTACCAGGCGCAAGCCTGGTCACCGTGTCATGCCGGACTTAGTAGGCCGTAAATTCACCGCCAACGAGCCGAACCGTGTGTATGTCGGCGACATTACATACCTGCCGTGTAAGGGCGGCAAGAACATGTATTTGGCCACAGTCATTGACACTTCATTCACGGAAACTTGCAGGTTATGCACTCGCAGACCACATGCGTGTCTCGTTGGTCATTGATGCTCTAGCCCACGCACATGGTGTGCGCGGCAGTCTTGACGGGGCTATTTTCCATTCTGATCACGGCAGTGTGTACACCTCACAAACCTTTAGGAACTACTGCTTGTCGTTAGGTGTCCGCCAGTCCATGGGAGCGGTGGGAACTAGTGCCGATAATGCCCTGGCAGAGTCATTTAACGCCACCTTAAAGCGAGAAGTCTTGCGTGATCGGAAAGTCTTTGACAACCCAATTACCTGTCGCCAAGAGGTCTTCCGGTGGTGCATGCGCTATAACACGCGCCGGCGGCACTCCTGGTGCAATCTCGTAGCGCCTGATGTCTTTGAAACCAAGTCTTCGGCTATACTGACCACAGCAGCATAACTAGCCCCCGATGTGTCCACTTTCCGGGGGTCAGGCCCCCCACCGTCAGTTACAGATACACCACGCTACTGGACGCAACCATTCAAAGGTGAACTGTGCTGTCGTGTTTTAGGCTAATGCGCGCGCGGGGGTTTCGCAATACTCTCACGCTGGGACGCTCGCCATTCCTCCCTTGCTACAGGTAAGAGTTGTGCAGTCGTGTGATGCCGTCTTATATACAGACGTCACCCCCTGCCGTATGGCTAAACTATGGAAAATATATGTTTCCGAGCATGTAGCACTACCTGCAGCTTTTATCTTTTGGTTAAATCGTCACCCCTCCCGATTTCTGGATAAAACAATCGCGACCACGATCAATGCCGCGCCGACCATTAGCTCGTCACTATGCACACTCAGCCATGAGCAGCTGGCGGCAATGGACGCTATTAATGCGATGAATACCAGCCCGGCTTTCGGTAAAGTGAAGCGTCTTAGGCAGAGTTCAACCCTTCCTTAGCTGAGGTAGGAACTAAACCCCGGACGCTTCATCCCCCTAGGCGTGTTCCGTTTAGGTTAGGTCGGAAACGAGAAAAGGGCATCAAGGGCGGATTTCAATAACTCCTTGTGGCGGGATTCTGAATCCAAATCTCCCTGACACTCTCAAGGCGTCACAACTCCATAGTTAAGAGCTACTTAACCCTTATGTACCCTTTTTGATAGATGCACCAATTTGGCCACAGTACCCGCATGAGTACTGTGGCCAAGTTTTGGAAGACAGTTTAGCAAGATCCTATCACTTTTTATCAAGTGATTAATAAACTGCTAGCTCCACTTAAAACACCGATCATGCCGCTGCTCGACGAAAGACTATATGGTTATTGGGCCAGAAAAAGTAGCAGATGGCTAGGAACGCCACGACTATTCGCCCAACCAAGCTAGGGAAGAAAGCTGTAATAGCTATCGTTGCAGCAAAGAGGAAAATGGAACGCACACGATGCATCCAAGGAGATACCGCTTTTTCACCCATGATCATGGAAATACCAAAAAGGATTACTCCCAATATTGAATAGAGCCACAAATATCCAGAATTGAAAAAGTGCTCAACTCCATGTTTCTCAATAATATCCGAGGGGAATATAGTGACAAAAGCCCACAGAGATTCTGGAAAGCGAATAAACTTTGGATCTTTATCCGTCCGCATTAGTCATCCTCAATCTCTGCGGTAATTGGCGGAAATCCCCACTTAGAGTACCAGGTAATACCTTTACCCTGCGCGACCGCCCCTGTGATTTTAGTAGCGAGATCGACAAAGTAAGTTGCCCCAAGAAGGCCGACAGCGCCAGAAATAGCAGCTCCGATCGGCCCGCCTGCTACAGCACCCCAAGCAAAGAATGCCGCCTCAAGAGCAGCTGGCCCTTCCATTGCCGCTGCGGTAAGAGTTGCAGCCGTCCCAACCGTCAAATCGCTATTTGATATGTGGCCGAGCTTGTGATCATATGTAGTGACAATTTTTGGCTCGTTTTCCTTGTGCTGAACAATGCTTTCATCCTCAGCAAGCACTGAGTGGAAAAAACTGACATCTTTGTCTTCGAAACCATAATCACTACGAAGCTGATCATCGTTGAGATCGGACTTGAGGTTACCCTCATCGTCGTAATCAATATGTTCACCGACGTTACTAATTAGCTCAAGCTGCTTCTTCTCTTCAGGAGTGATCTCCTTAAGAGACCTATCAAATTGCTCTTCAGACCAAACAGGAGTTTTCTCTGCTTGTTCAACCGTTTCGGCAGAAGCTGCGGGGGCAATACCTGCAGTGATTAGAGACACAACTGTCAGAAGTGCGACTCGATTCATGATAGAACCTTTCTGTATCGATAGGCGGAACAAATCTAGGATACACGCCATCCTGACATCCCGCTTCTCAGATGAGCCGCATCCTACAGCATGTGGAATACTCTCGCTGGTGGAATGAGAATTGCGGGATTCCCGATGTTTCATAAATGAGAGTTCTCGCCTGTGATAGGTTCAATCAAAATGATATTCGCGAATTGCTCCGAGTAGCCAACACGGCTTTGAGCCATTCAATAAGCCCGAACCCGGTAGCTCCAGGGGCAAGCTCGAAGGTGCTGCGCCGGACGAAGGAGCCATCGGCGGGGACTGCTCGAACAGCCACCAGGTTTTCCCGTCGGTGAGGATTCCGTTGTAGCGGGAACCATCTTGGCTCATGTGGGTAGTGACGTAGCCAGCGAGTTGGTTGATGTAGTCCGCGTCGGCGCTCTCGTTGGTGAGCCGCTTTTTTACTTCGATGACAGTGGCTCCGGTGGCGATGTCGATTCGTCGGTGAGAACCATCACCGATCTGCTCTTCCAACCGTGGGGTATCCAGGTCGAAGTCGGCGGTAGTCAGCAGGGTCTTGATGTCGGACTGAATGTCAGCTTCAGTGCGCTCAGTGGCGTCTGGGGACGCCAGGCGAGTGATCAGGGATTGTGGTGTGGTCATGGCTTTCTAAGGTGGGCAGGTAAGTCTTAGTTGTTGATTCTTTCACAACGCACCCGTAACAAGGGCTGGTTGGTGGCAACCAAATCTTTGATTTGGGCGGCAGCCCAACGAGCCGCAAGGCGAGGCGGGAGTATAAACCATAACCCACAATATGACGGTTCTGTTGGTTGATCGGCTGGGGATATAGATCTACAGGGATATAGTTATAAGCCACCTGGGAAAATAGGTAAACCCCTGTGTATAACTAGCAAGATGATGGCAGATCAGCGCAAAGTGCTTTCAGGTAAAAAGAAAGCGCGCCGGAGGGCGCTAGTCTTCTGTGTTCTGTCTAGTCGAGTTCTGGACGAGACGGCCGCTGTCGGACTGAGGTGACTGTCTTGATCAACGTGACACCGGTCAGTATTGGAGGTAATTCCAGCGTTAGGCCACACACAGAATGTCATGAATGGCCTTCTTGATGTCGTTGCGAAAGTTTCTTCGCTCTACCGCAGTAGTCCATTTTGTCGAAAAGTTCTCGGCGATCATATCCGAGGTGAAGGTGTAGGCTTCCCGATTGTTTTAGCGGTACTGTTGCAAAGTTGGGCGGAGAGCAGCGAAGACTCAGTTTCTCATTCCCTGACGGCCGCTGCGTGTGGGCGTTGTTAGGCCGTCTCGAAGACCTGGTTGACGATCACCGCGTCCGGGTTCGGTTGCCCGTAGGCAAACATCGCGCCTAGCCCTTTCCGCAATGAGTGCATCGCCTCCATCCCTTTCAACGTCCGATATGCAGATATCCGGTTCTTAAACGCGCCTTTTGGCCCGAGGATCCGCTTCAGCCGACCATGGTCGCCTTCCAGGATGTTGTTGAGGTATTTCACCTGCCGGTGTTCCACTGTTGGCGGGCAGATTCCCTCTGACTTCAACTCGGCGATTGCCCTGGCTAGGGAGGGTGCTTTATCGGCGTTGATCACTCTGGGATACCCGGCTGACGCATTGGATCTGACGGCCTTGGCCAGGAAACACTTCGCTGCGGCCACGTTCCGATTCGAAGAGAGGTAAAAGCCCAAGGTCTGGCCACCGGCGGTGATCGCCCGATAGAGGTAGCACCACCTGCCGCCAACCCGAGAGTGTCAGGAAGTTTGTGTGTGAGGCTCTGATCTAGAAGGAGTTTCACAGATAATGACTACTGTGTCACCGAAGAAAAACCATGACCCGGCGAGGGTCAACGACATCAGTGAGAAGCTGATGGAAAATCCTTAAGCTCGCCAGCTTGATCGGCGAGCTGTCGACGTCCACCGATGACGCCAGCGAGCTGGTCAAAGGCCTGTTGCAGGCTTCGATTAACGCTGGTCTCCAGGCAGAGATGGATGCGCATTTGGGCTATAGCCATTCCGACCGCAAGGCCAAAGCCCAGGTGGAAACCGCACAGAGCAGCAATCACCGCAACGGGTCGTACACCAAAACCGTCAACTCTGGCTACGGCGCGGTGGAAGTGACCGTGCCCAGGGATCGCGCCGGCACGTTTACTCCCCGGATGATGCCCAAGGGCACACGTCGGCTCACAGAGCTCGACGACATGATTATCTCGCTGTACGCCGGCGGGATGACCGTGCGCGATATTTGCCACCATCTCGCAACCACCCTCGGTGTGGATATGAGCCCGGATACGATCAGCACCATTACCGACGCGGTCTTGGAAGAGGTCATGATCTGGCAAAACCGCCAGCTCGACGAGTTCTATCCGGTGATCTTCCTCGACGCGCTACGCGTTAAAATCCGCGATGGCCACCGCGTGGTCAACAAGTCCTGCTACATGGCGGTTGGTGTCGACATGGACGGCATCAAGCACATCCTGGGATTGTGGATCGCGGACAATGAAGGCGCCGCATTGTGGGCATCGGTGTGTGCGGATCTGGCTAACCGCGGTGTCCAAGACGTGTTCATCGTGTGCTGCGACGGGCTCAAAGGCCTGCCGGAAGCCGTGGAGGCAACCTGGCCGAATTCCATGGTGCAGACCTGTATTGTGCACCTGATTCGGGCTGCGAACCGGTGGGTGTCCTACCAGGACCGCAAATCAGTCTCCCGCGTACTGCGTGAGGTCTACACAGCCGCTAACGAGGACACTGCACGTGCCAGCCTGGATGCCTTCGAGGCCAGTGAACTTGGCCGGAAATACCCCCAGTCGGTCAAAGTCTGGCGGGACGCATGGGAGCGGTTCGTGCCGTTTCTGCAGTTCCCGCCAGCGGCGCGGCGAGTGCTCTACACCACCAACTCGATCGAATCGCTCAACGCCCAACTGCGTAAAGCTACCCGTAACCGGGGGCAATTCCCGAACGATACTGCCGCACTGAAGACGCTGTGGCTGATGATCTGCGACATCGAAGACAAGCGCGCTGCCCAGCGAGCGAAGAAAACAAAACGCGACGTTGAATGCAACGGCTATATTGAAGGAGCGAAAGCCACCGGGTGGAAACAAGCCATCAACCAACTAGCTGTGGCCTACCCCAACCGATTCGCGGATTACTTGTAAACCAAGCCCCCGCACACAAAGAATCGGACACTCTCCCGTGGGACACAATTTACCAGCGAGCAGCTCTGGGAGGTGTGCCGCAATTTGGGCATTGCTCAATCCGTGGGGCGTACCGGAGTGTGTTTCGATAACGCGATGGCTGAGTCGTTCTGGTCGACGCTTAAGACCGAGTTCTACGACCGGAAGCGCTGGGCCACCCGCGATGCTGCGCGTCAGGCTGTGGCTTGCTGGATTGAAGTGGTCTACAACCGTCGACGTCGGCACTCCGCCCTCGGGATGGTCAGCCCCGTCGATTTCGAGAACCACACCAGCCTAACCACCAGCAGAAAAGAATTAGCTGCCTAACCACTAGGTAGCTCTACTACGTGTCCACGATTTGCGGGCAACCCTAACGCCCACACCGCGCACTAGGACGACACACCCCACACCACAGCTACACCACCGGCACAAAAGCCAGCCCCAACGACA
>NZ_JASPHQ010000037.1 GCF_030227225.1 Corynebacterium rhinophilum | reverse complement strand
GGTGTTGCTCAGACGGTGGGGCGTACCGGGGTGTGTTTCGATAACGCGATGGCTGAGTCGTTCTGGTCGACGCTTAAAACTTAAGTTCTACGACCGGAAGCGCTGGCCACCCGCGATGCTGCGCGTCAGACTGTGGCTTACTGGATTGAAGTCGTCTACAACCGTCGACGCCGACACTGAAGCCCTCGGGATGGTCAGCCCCATCGACTTCGAGAACCACACCAGCCTAACCACCAGCAGAAAAGAAATAGCTACCTAACCACGAGGTAGCTCCACTACATGTCCACGATTTGCGGGCAACCCCAACGGGGCACTTCACATACGCTAAAGTATATACCTCATCATATGTCCCGCCATATGGCAAGACATATGACAGGACTGACGGGTGTGCAGATTTACCGATACGGCTGCACCGCCCTAGGCGTTTCCAACGCCCGATTTACGGTAGGGCTTGAACGGAATTCGTTTAGGCGCAATCAGGGACTATAAAGTATCACATTACTTGCCTCCAAACCTGTACATTCAGAGAATTGCCTTGGATTGGCGGTAACAGGTACCAGATATGCGTTCGTAAAATTAGCGCGCGTTAATGTCGCTCCACGAAGGTCTGACTCGCTAAGAATTGCGTTCGTAAAATCTGCGTCGGTGAAATCTGCCGATTTCAAGTTAGCCCATGCCACCATGGAGCCACGGAACGAGCATCCTTTGCATATGCTTCCTTCGAGATTGATGTCCGTCAGATCATAGTTGGACATATCCTTTCCGGAAATGTCTTTCCCAGCGAGCCCCGTGGCCCACGATTGAGGTATCGTTTTGTACATTTGTTATTTAATCTGCGGTGAATTGATAATCCATTGCGGGCAACGGCCTTGGTAGCCAAGGCAGTGGGTGGTTACAACTCCGTAAGGTTTGCCGTCCCTTACCTTGTTGAAACCAACCACCGTTAATATGTCTGTGGTTTCAACTTTCCGGCACCTCTTAAAAGGTCCCCAACCCGAGCAGGAAATATGATCCATGGGCAGGCGATATTCATAGCGGTCGCCGGAGCGCTTAATCTTTGGCGCATATTTTGTTGAAGCTTGTGAAGCACGAATGGATAAACCGTGTTTGTTCTGGTTTTTCGCCCGAGCCTTTTCTCGAAGGTAAATCAGCTTTCCATTCTTATCCGTCCACTGCGACACTATAGTGTAGGGGCCTTTATTTCCAAAGAAAGATAATTCCGAGTCGACAGAAGTATCGAAGTTCTTCGAAGTGGCAACTTCTGTCAAGATTTCCTCCGCTGTAGAGTCATAGCTTTCCACTGTTCCTGGGATGACCCCGAAATCTTTTGTAGGGGCAGAGGTAGATGCATTGGCAGCTGGTTGAGACAAATTAGCCATTAGAAGTAGAGCAGCCATTGTCTTGCCTAGTGCGTTTTTGATCCAGTATTTCCGCATGATAGAGTCTCCTACTTGTAGAAAATTACTTATCCTAAAAGTACCTTCTTTAATTAACGAAGGGAATGCTCATATGCGTGATATGGAATACAAACTGAAGCGTCCTGGGTTTAGTTCTTACCTCAGCTAAGGAAGGATTGAACTATGCCTAGAAAGTATTCCGTCGAGTTTAAGGAGAAGGCGGTCCATCAGATCATCGAAATGGTCCGCCTGGAGTCTTGCTCACTGCAACGTGCCTACACAGAGATCGGTGAGCTCCTTGGAGGATCTCACCACACGTTGCGGGCTTGGTACCGTGACAGCGCTTCAGTACGCGATAATTCTGACGCTTCAGGCAGCGAAACAATGGAAGAAGAACTCAAGCGTCTGCGCCGCGAAAACCGTGAGCTGAAACGAGCAAACGGGATTGTTAAGACTGCTTCGGCTTTTTCGCAGCGGAACTCGACTACCCCACGACCAAATGATCCCTTACATCGACGCGTACAAAGATCAGTTTGGGGCCCGGGGCCATCTGCCGAGTCCTAAAACAAGCAGATCGTGGATTCATTACTTCACGCGGCTACTGAAGCGTTCTACTAATGTGATTACCGCTGATTAGTTATTTTTACCAAGGATGAGGTCGCCTTCCCAATGGCCTGGCAAAATACGTTCAGTAACCTCATCTGGCCGGTCGTCGATGAGGATCATGTCGTCAACGAAGCGTTGCTGGGATTGCCCGCAAAGGGGCGCTCTTAGCCTAGCGGGGACGCGTCAACTCGGAACAGTTATGTCGTTTGAACCTGGCGTTTAGTTCGTGGGATATGAAGTGGACATGCCATTTTGGAGGCGGATCAACCTTAAGAAGAAATGGTAATTGGGGGTAGTACTTAGAATATCTTTACTGCGGGCTGTACATGCTATAGATGCCTATGTTAGGTTAACACTGTTCCCGATATAGGCGATCCTTTATAATACTGAAGTCTGAAGCAAACACACATAAAGGTCATAAAGGTGAGGTCGATTTTGACGTGTCTAAATTCCGAGAGGGAAGTACTGTGATGAAGAAAATTGCAGCAGGGTTAGTAACCGCCTTGGCGGTTTCTATGTTCGCTGCTCCAGCGAACGCGGAGGGGAACTTTGAAACCAGTGTTAGTGGCGTTCGCGATGGCTACAAGACTCGTGGGTGGATCGATCGAAATATAGACGGGTACAACACGGAGATTACAGCAGCTACCTGTTTAAATGATCCACATGGATCTCCTGGAAAAGTTGAGATGACCCTGCGTCGAGAGCTTTCTATGAAGCCGGACCCCGACCTAGGTTCACGTTCGCTCAATAAATGCTATGGAGGATGGGACCGAGGCGGGTGGGGGCGCCAGGCTGCGGGAAATTATCATGCTGATATCCATACATTTGATTGGAACCACTTAACCATCAAATGGATGAAATTTGTATGGTAGCGACCATTCAAGCTAATGCACTAAAAATCCGGCGTTCAAGTAAAATAATTCTGGATATACCACAGTTAGTGATAGATGAACGACCCACGCTTCTTCTGGGAGCTAACGGTGCAGGGAAATCAACACTTTTTTCTGCTCTTGCATCAGATTCTTCTCCAAAGGAAGGAACAGTCCTAAGGAATGGATCTATATCTGTAGTAGAGCAGACATTCAATCCTATTACCGGTTTCACCTCTAGTGAGTACTGTGCTTATGTTGCTTGGCTGTTTGGGCGAGATAAAAAGGCCGCAAAGAAAGAAAGCTTAGATTGGCTAGATTTTGTAGATCTGTCAAGAGTCTCTAATCAACGGTGTGAAAGTCTTAGCGGAGGGGAACGCTCTAGGCTGGCGATCGCCACTGCGTTGAACTCTGGGGCGGAAACACTGCTGCTTGATGAACCAAGTGCGGCACTTGATCCACTCAACAAAGAGCATGTAACTGAGGTATATCAACGGATTGTTGATAGAGGACATAATCTAGTCGTCTCAACGCATGATGCCGGCGAACTACAGAGACCTTTCGAGCGCGTTCTCGTCCTTGATAAGGGAAAGCTACATTTTGATGGTTCACGACATGATTTCGTGCAGTTAGCTTCAGAACCCGGAAAATCCCCGGCACATATTCTCTCACGATCTTTTGTACGGAGAGGAAACTACAGTGGTTCCTAATTTCGGTATTAAACACTGGCTTCGCCGTCCATCATTATGGATTTGTCTTATTGGGATAATCCTCAGCGCGGTTCCTATTTCGGAATTAGGAAAGACGCCATACTATGAGTCGATAGCTGCTCAATCTACATTGGTATTCTTCGTAATTGCCCCTGCGGTTTCTGCCGCAATGGCATGGGAGGCATCACGATTTCGTCCTCTAGTGCAGATGGGGCGAAAATCGGTGGCTCGTATCTATGTGAACCGAATGTTTGCATGGTCGCTGATTTTTCCTCTTGGCTATGTATTAGCAAATCTTTCACAAAGTACTGATTCTGCACTGCTCGGATCTTCAGTTTTTTGGGTTATGCTGACGTATTCGTCCATCGTCGGTACCTGTTGGACATTAATCGGAAGTGCACTTGGCTTTTCGTTTAAACCACTGGTTTCAGTGTCTGTATCAGCTGCGCTTGCATATACGTGGTATGCGGTAATTCCAGCCACTTCTCCTGGATCCTTAAGACATATAACTGGTGATTTTTTAGCGTGCTGTTCTTTTGATGTAACGCTAGATGTGAAAGCAATTGGAACAGCAATTGCAGGGATTATTGGAGCCACGCTGACCATAATCTCGGCTGCGGCATTGCTTAGGAACCGCTGTAAAATGTATATGTTGACTTTCCTTTTAGGCCTTATTTCCCTCATCGGTTCTTTTGCTTGGGCGCAGCAGCTCACAGAGTTTGGCCTTGAACAAAGAGATTCTCGTGAGGTTGTTTGCTCTTCTAAGGTCTGCGCATGGCCGGAAGTTCCTAACGAAAATATATCGCTTAATATCCAGGCGAGGGATGCTTTCTCTAAAATATCACCCCCTGAGTGGAGAGATTTCTCAGAACGTCCCGTCATGTGGGGAGATCTTTCGGAAGAGCATCTAAGTCTAAGCGGTCAATCCACTGTAAAAGGGATAGTTGGAGAGTTTGTGGATCAAGCTGGATCTGCGGAACTCATTCGTTCAGACGCTAAAATCTGTGGAATTCCGGCGAAAGATTTGGGAATTACGCTTAGTGGTCTTCCTTGGGAGCCTAATCAACAAGTTACCGTTGAAGACGTTGCTCAACGTATTGAGCATTCTGTATGCAGAGTGAGCGATTAGCCCATGACTTCATACGCATTCTTGTACTGCCGTGGGCATAGGCTAATTACTGTCCTAATAATGGTGCTGTTTATTGCCTTTGTTCTTTCTTTCGCTGAGGGATGGTTGCTAAATATCCCTTGGCTCGATGATACTGCTGGGGCAAACGTTGGTACTTTGTGTTCGTTTTCTTATGCTGCATTGCCAGTGATTTTCTTCAGAAATCAGATTTCCAGGTTAGAGGCTCAAGTTTCACGGAATTGGCTAGTTATTGATGGTATAGTTCTCTTAGTTTTATGGATTATTCCTTGGATCTTTTCCCTTTGTGGCATAGGAAGCACTAGATTCGCTTATGTATCTACTGTTCTTACCGCTTTGACACTACTTATAGGTAGATATGTGAGTGTGGATACACTCGCTTTGTTACTTGTAGCACAGCTTGTTTTGCAAACCGCTCTTTGGCCATCATTATTTGATACGCATTGGAGATTCCTACTTTTCGCTCTAGAGGTTCCACCCAGCCGTATTCCACTAATATTAAGTATAGTTTCGTTGTTCGTGAGTGTTATTTCTTTGCGTAAATTCAAACGATCTGTGTTTTAGCTAGAAGTAGAGCGTGTCAATTTTTTGTACGGAGTGAAGAATAGCTATCTGCTGAAGTAGCCGGGGCAGGCCTAAGGTTACCCGCAAATCTTTGAAACGAAGTCACGTAATAGAACTACCTAGTGATTAGGCGGCTATGAGGTTACCCTCGTTTGGTGGAGACCCGATTAGTGTGGATTTTGTGTCCGCAAGACAGGATGTTCATTGTGGGTCAACAACGCCAGAAATACACACCTGAGTATCGACGTGAAGCCGCGAACCTGGTAATCGAATCGCAGCGCCCAATTGCTCATGTAGCGAAAGGGACCTGACCCCCATTTGGTGGACACCTGATATCCAGCCCAGTCGAGCTGGGAAGAAAGGTAATCTACCACCATGTCCAGGTACTGAGAACAGTTCAAACGCGATGCCGTGGCCCTCTATGAGAACAATGAGGACCTCTCGCTGAACAAAGCATCAGCCCAGCTCGGTATCAATCGAGCCTCGCTTCATGCTTGGGTCAAAAAGTACGGCACCGGAAAACGTGCCCGCATTAAAGCTGTGCATGATAAAGCCCAAGCGGCGAATGATTCTGCGCGAATCCGCCAGCTGGAAAAGGAAGTCTCTAAGCTGCGCGAAGAACGCGATATCCTGCGTAAGGCCGCGAAATATTTTGCTTAAAGCAACTCACGGGAGTTCTGCTTCCAGTTTGTCGATGACCACCGAACCGAATACTCGGCTTATGCGGATGTGCCACGTTTTAAAGCTGAATCGTTCCTCGTTTTACAAGTGGGTGAGCACCCGTAAAAAGCGCAGGTTAAAGATATATTCTGACGGTCTTATTGGTGCAAGAATCACAACCATCTTTGATGATGAGCATGGTCTTTATGGGGCTAAACGCATCGCCGCAAGCCTTAAGGAAGACCCGGTGTATACCCCGGTCAATCACAAGAAAGTTGCACGCATCATGAAAACCATGGGACTAAAAGGCTTTAGCAAACGGCGTCGATGCATCACCACCCGGCGCAAGCCTGGTCACCGTGTCATGTCGGAGGACCTGACCCCTGTTAGGTAGACACCTGATATCCAGCCCGGTTGGGTTGGGAAGAAAGGTAATCTACCACCATGCCTAGGTACTCCGAACAGTTCAAGCGTGATGCTTAGGCCCTCTACGAAAACAATGAGGACCTCTCACTTTATGCGACTTCAGCAGAGCTTGGAACCAATCGTTCCTCACTTTATTCCTGGCTTAAGCAGTACGGCACCGGCAAACGCGCCCGCACGAAGACCATGCGTGACAAGGCCCAGGCGACAACTTATTCCGAGCGAATCCGCCAGTGAGAGAAAAGAAAACGCAAAGCTACGTGCAGAACGCGATATCCTGCGCAAGGCCGCTAAATATTTTGCTTAAAGCAACTCACTGAAGTTCTGCTTCCAGTGTGTCTATGACCACCGAACCGAATACTCGGCTTATGCGGATGTGCCACGTTTTAAAGCTCAATCGTTCCTCGTTTTATAAATGGGGAGCGTGTCAAGTTGTTTGTGTGTGGGGCTAGGTTTATAGGTATTTGTCGAAGCGGTCGGGAAAGGCTACGGCCATTTGGTTGATGGCTTGTTTCCAGCCGGAAACTCGGGCTCCTTCCATGAGTCTGCCGGCTGTTCTTGAGACTCGTTTGCCTTGCTTTGCTCTCTTTGCGGCTCGTTTGTCTTCAATAGTGCAGATCATCAGCCACAGCGTTTTCAGCGCGGATTCATCGTTGGTGAACTGCACCCTGTTGCGGGTGGCTTTACGCAGCTGGTTGTTAAACGACTCAATGGAATTCGTCGTATAGATGACCTTTCTGGCTGCTGGTGGGAACTGCAAAAATGGCACGAATCTATCCCATGCGTCCTGCCAGACCTTGACCGACTGAGGGTACTTCACACCCAGTTCAGAATCGGAAAATTCCTTCAACGCTGCTTCTGCCGTGGATTCATCAGTAGCCGTATAAACCTTCTTCAACGCGGCTGATACAGCGCGGCGATCCCCGTAGGTGACCTGCCGGTTCGCGGCGCGAATCAGGTGCACGATGCAGGTTTGTACCATGGA
>NZ_JASPHQ010000036.1 GCF_030227225.1 Corynebacterium rhinophilum | reverse complement strand
CAAAATGGTAATAAGAAGGCCGCTGCTTAACCCCTAAGCAGCTTAACTACGTGTCCACGATTTGCGGGCAACCCTACCTTTCGTTTGGGGAAATGGTTGCGTACTGGTTTTGTACGTGAATTTTACCGTAGTTGGTGTGTGGGGGTGGTGCAATTTTAGTGGGGGTGGTTGTGGAGTTTGGTTAGTTGGTTGATTTGGATTTTGCCCATGATGTTGCGTGGGAGTTTGTCGATGAAGTGGACATCTCGGGGGATGGAGTGGTCGGCGAGGTTTTGGGCGACGTGTTGTTGGATTTGTTTTGGGGTGAGGGTGTGGGGTTTGTGTGTGACGACGTAGGCGGCGATTCTTTGGAATGTGTCTTTGTCTTCGACTCCGATGCATGCTGCTTCGGCGATTTCGGGCATTGATTCGATGGTTGCTGTTACTGATTCTGGGTGGACGTTTTCTCCGCCGACGATGATCATTGAGTCTGAGCGGCCGAGGACGTGGAGTTGGTTGTTGTTATCGATGTATCCGGTGTCGCCCATTTGTAGCATTCCGTCTTGGGTGTATGGGGGTTTCTTGTTTGGGTTGGTGTAGCCGGTGAGCATCATGGGGCTTTTGATGGTGATTTGGCCGGTTTTTCCTTGCGGTAGGGGGTTTCCTTGTGGGTCGCGAATGGTGACTTGGACGCCTGTTACTGGTGTTCCTACTGTGGTGGGGTCGTTGGCGAGTTGTTGGGGGTTAGCGCAGGCGATGAGGTCGGCTTCGGTGGAGCCGTAGATGGTGGTGAGGATGGGGCGTCCGAAGTGTTGGTTTACGTCGTGGACGAGTTGTGGGGTGACTTTGTTTCCGCCGGAGCCTATCCATTTTAGGCTGCTCATGTCGTATTTTTTGTCGAGCATGTTTTTGTAGAAGATTGGGGAGGTTACGGCGCCGTCGCATTTGTATTTTTGGATGATTTGCATGCCTTTGTCGGGGTCGAAGTGCCGGGACATGATCATTGTGCAGGTTCCTGCGATGGCGATGTTGAGGGCTCCGATGCCCCAGGTGTGGAAGAGGGTGCAGGGGATGTAGACGGTTTGGTTGGCGTGCCAGTCGAGGTTGTCGAGGATGGCGCCGAGGGTTACTGGGAAGGTGGGTTCTTTGCGTTGGATTCCTTTGGGGGTTCCTGTTGTGCCGGAGGAGTAGAGGATGTAGGGGGTTTGTTTGGGGATGAGGGGGAGTTTGATTTTTTGGGTGGTTTGGGTGATGTGGTTGAGGGTGATGTGGTTTGGGTTTGGGGTTGTTGTGGTGTCGTTGATGATGATTTTATCGGTGTTGTGGGGGATTTTGGGGAGGAATTCGGGGTCGGTGATGATGAGTTTGATGTTGTTTTGTTGGATGAGGTTTTTGATTTGTTCTGGGGAGCCTTGGATGTTGAGCATGTTGGCTATTGCGCCGTTGTAGGAGCGGGCGAGGATTGCTGTGGCGGCTCCGGAGGAGTTGCGGGCTAGGATTCCGTAGTTGAGTTGGTGGGGTTTGAGGTTGTGTTGCTGTGCGTAGTTTGTGAGCCATTGGGCGAGGCTGCGTGCGTTGTGGCGGAGTTGTGCGTAGGTGAGTTGTGTGTCGTCGTCAATGATTGCTGTGGTATTTGGGGCTATTTGGTAGGCGGTTTCGAGGTTGCTTGCGGGGGAGAAGCGGTAGCGGGCGATGTTGCGGAGGCCTAGTAGTTTTGCTTTTGCTGGTGCGTTGTGGGTTAGGAATCCGCGTTGTTTGGTCATTTTGAGCATGTGCTGCATGCCTTGGATGGTTTCTTTGGTGGTGTTGAGTTTATTGGTGGTGTTCATTTGTTCTCCTTCTGTGTTTGGGTTAGTGGATGTTGCGTGCGATTTCTTGGGCCATGTGTTTTTGGCCTAGTGAGGTGGGGTGGGCGATGAGGTTTTGTTCGGGTAGGCCGTAGTAGTTGGAGTTTCGTTGGTGTGGGGGTTTGCACCATCCTTCGGGGTCGTTTGGTGGGGTGATGTAGTTAGTGTGTGTTTCTTGTGCTGCTTGTCGGATGGTGTTGTTGACTTCGGTGAGGAAGTTGTTGATGTATTTGCGGTCGTTGAGGGAGAGGTAGCCGCTTTCGGGGCAGCGGTGTTCTGGGGTGGCTGCTGTGTAGTATCCGGTGAAGAAGATTTGGGCTTGGGGTGCGCGTTTTTTGGTGTCGTTGGCTATGTCGGTGAGGCGTTGTTTTAGGTTTCGGCCGGTGATGTCGGGGTTGTGGATGCTGGCGTCGGTGATGGGTTTTGCGATGGGGGCGCAGTCGGGGAGCCCTGGGATTTGGATGTGTGGTGTGCAGGTTGCGAAGAGGGCGGCTAGTCCTGCGTCGTTTCCTCCGAGTGTGATGGTGACTAGTTTGGTGTCGGGTGTGAGGTGTTGTTTTTGTGGGGCTGGGGCGGTGAAGGGGAGTGCGTGGTGTTGGGGGTTGTCGTATTGGTAGGTGAATGCCCAGGCGCAGGAGGCGTCGTCGAGTTGTAGGTTGAGTTGTTTGGCTAGTTGGTGTGGGTAGTTGTCTTGGTCTTTGACGCAGGCTGGGGTGCTGCCAGGGACAGGTTGTGTGATGGTTCCGGTTGAGGCGTAGGAGTCGCCGAGTGCTACGTATTTGTCTCCTGGTTGGAGGGCTTGTGCGGTGGGGGCTAGGAGTGTGGTTGTTAGTGCTGCGGTGGCGAGTGCTGTGTTGATTTTTGTGGTTTTCATGGGTGTTTTCCTTGTTAGACGGGAAATTCCCGTGCATTTTGGGGTTGCACGGGAATCTTTGTTGTTTGGGTCACTTAGCGAGGTTGTGTCCGATGAATTGGCCGTAGGCGTGGGTGCCGTGGGCATTGAGGTGGAGAGGAAGATTGCCTGGTGCTGGTGGCATGATGTCGATGAGGTTTACCCACCAGCGGTCTGGGGAGCAGGCGTCGTGTCCTTCGGACATTGGCCATGCGTCGAGGAAGGTGGCGTTGTTTTGTTGTGCTACTTCGCGGAGGGCGTTCTGTAGGCGCTGCTCGGTACCTGCAGTGTTGCCGGCCGGAATGGGGAGGGGGTTGGATGAGCCGAGTCCGCTGTTGTAGCAGGACATGTTGTTGAAAGAGACGTGGGGGTAGCCGACTACCATGACTTTGGCGTTGGGTGCGTGGTGGTGGGCGATGTTGATGGCATTGCGGAGGCCGTTGCGGATTGCGCGGTCTGATGCTTGGACGTCGGGGCCGTAGGGATAGGTGTCATTGGCTCCTGCGACGATGACTACGTTTTTGGTTTGTGGGTTGAGGTCACCGTGTTGAGCTGCGGTGCGCAGGGCGTTGTCGATATGTACACCGCCGGTGGAAAAGGAAGCGCCTGCGCATTGGTACTGGTCGACGTGTGCGCCGCCGGATGCGTTGGCGATTTCGTCGGCGATGGCCCCGTCTGTAACACAGCCGACGCCGGTGTTTGCTTTGATGTTTGCTTTATTCTTCCAGTAGTCAGGCACGGTTGGGTTGGCTACTACGCTGTCACCGGTGAGGACGGTGTTGCCTGGTGTTGCGGCGAGGGCGGAGGTGTGTCCTGCGATGAGAGCTGCGGTTGCGGCTGCTACTGCTGCGAGTTTAGTGGGGGATTTCATTCTTGTTTCCTCTTATATTGTTGTTTCTCCTTGAGGTTTCTAAGTTTAGGTTAATGGATTTTTAGCTGAATGTCAGTTTGTGGGCTTGTAGATTGTGAGGTTACCCTCGTTTAGTGGACACCCTATTTGTGCGGATCTTGTGTCCGTAAGAGAGGATGTTCATTGTGAGTCAACAACGCCAGAAAATACACACCTGAGTATCGACGTGAAGCCGCAAACCTGGTAATCGAGTCAGAACGCCCGATTGCTCATATGGCTAAGGAGATTGGTGTCGCACCAGGTCTTTTAGGTCGGTGGGTGAAAAATGAGCGTCAACGCCTAAGGTTCCTCGGATGGGCTAAGCCAAGCGGATCTTCGTGCTGAGAATGCTCGTCTGCGTCGTGAGCTGGCAGAAGCCAAGATGGATAATGAGTTTTTGTCACAAGCGACAGCCTTCTTCGCTTTAAGGCAACGCGATCAGAAAAGTTCGAATTGATGCAGCCAGAGCAAGGCGAATTTCAGTATCAAGCGCATGGCACGCCTTTTAAAAGCGTCTCGGTTGGGATACTACACATGCGCCCATATGCAGCAGCAACGCTTATCCGGAAAAGATGATCGTGCGGCATTTTACGATGATGTTGATCGCAAGATTCATCAGATCTGAAAAAGACTCCGACGAGGTTTATGGTGCTCCGCGAATCACCGCAGAACTCGCCGAGCGCTACCAGGTCAGTGTGAATCGCAAGACTGTGGCCAAGCGGATGCGCCTGATGGGAATTAAAGGGATGTCACCGCGTGCTTTTGTGCCCGTGACAACGATTCAAGCCAAGCGTAAGTCGAGTCTTCCGGACCTGGTCCGGCGCATGTGTGATACTGGTGAGCTCAACCGCGTGTGGATGTCAGATATTACCTACCTGCGCACTGGTGAAGGATGGTTGTACTTGTGCGTGGTCCGCGATGGCCATTCCCGCAGGATACCGGGATGGGCTATGGATGGCGTTTTAAGATACATTTCTGGTCGAACGGGCCCTGCGGATGGCGTATACGTTGCGCGGTGACGTTCCTGATGGGCTGGTGTTTCACGCTGACCGCGGAACGCAATTTACCAGTGAGAAGCTTTGGGAGGTGTGCCGCAACCTGGGCATTGCTCAGTCCGTAGGGCGTACTGGCGTGTGTTTCGATAATGCGATGGCTGAGTCGTTCTGGTCGACGCTTAAGACCGAGTTCTACGACCGGAAGCGCTGGTCAACCCGTGATGCCGCACGCAAGGCCGTTGCCTACTGGATTGAAGTCGTCTACAACCGTCGGCGCCGGCACTCCGCACTCGGGATGGTCAGCCCCGTCGACTTCGAGAACCATATTGGTTTAACCACCAGCAGAAAAGAAATAGCTGCCTAACCACTAGGTAGCTCTACTATGTGTCCACGATTTGCGGGCAACCCCAGGACCTCTCGCTGAACTCAGCATCAGCCGAGCTCGGTATCAACCGTGCCTCGCTTCATTCATGGGTCACCAAGTACTACACCGGCAAACGTGCCCGCATAAAAGCCGTGCACGAGAAAGCCCAGGCAGCGAATGAATCGTGAGACGCATCCGCCAACTGGAGAAAGAAAACGCACAACTGCGCGAAGAACGTGACATCCTGCGTAAGGCTGCGAAATATTTTGCTTAAAGCAACTCACTGGAGTTCTGGGTTGCGTCCCTTAGTGTGGTGTAACGCTTGCTGATGGTGGGCCCCGGAAATAGTGGGGCGGTCACCGTCAGTTAACCTTTCGACTCAACTACCACATCTCAGCGAAAGGCATATGACGATGACCGCTGCACCACATTCTATCGACCCGACAACCTACTTGGATGATCTGCTCGCTCAAGCCTCCCCTGACTTGATGCGCCAGATGCTGCAAGGGTTTATCAACCAAATCCTCTCCGCCCAGGCCGACACCGTCTGCGGCGCCGAATACAGCGGTTGTCTCCACCGAACGCGTCAACCACCGCAATGGGTACCGCCACCGCGACCTTGACACCCGTGTCGGCACGATCGATGTCGCAGTACCGAAGTTGCGTCACGGCGCATTCTTCCCGGACTGGCTGTTAGAACGCCGTACGCGGGCAGAACGGGCCTTATCGACTGTGATCGCCACGTGCTACCTCAAAGGGGTATCCACCCGCAGGATGAATGATCTGGTGGCAACACTAGGCATTGCCAACATGTCGAAATCCCAAGTTTCACGCATGGCAGAAGAACTCGACGAGATGGTCGCCGATTTCAAAAACCGTCCGCTCGATCCCGGCGGCTACGCCTACCTGTCCTGCGACGCGCTGACAATCAAAGTGCGCGAAGGCGGCCGGGTGGTCACATGTTCAGTGCTGCTTGCCACCGGAGTCAACGCCGACGGGTACCGCGAAATGCTTGACATGCACGTTGCCACCGCGGAATCCAACGCGTCGTGGAAAGGCTTCTTCCAGGACTTAAAAGCCCGCGGACTTACCGGGGTATTCCTTATCACCAGCCACACCCACGAAGGCATCCAGCACGCCATTTCCGAAGTGCTACCTGATGCGTCGTGGCAGCGGTGCCGCACCCATTTCGCGAAGAACCTCTTAAGAAAAGGTCCCGAAAACACAGGTGGCCGATGGTCTCTGCGATGTTCCAGACGATCTTCCAGCAACCTGACGCCACATCCACCTGGGCACAAGCCCGCGAAGTCGTCGACCTGCTGGAGCCGAAGTTCCCGCAAGTTGCGACCTATCTGGAGGAATCACCCGATGAAGTATTAGCGTTTACCGCAGCCCCGAAACCAGTCTGGACGAAGGTGTGGTCGAACAATCCCACAGAACGGTTAAATCGGGAAATCCGCCGGCGCACCGATGTTGTGGGCATATTCTGGAACCGTGAATCCATCATCCGGCTTGTCGGTGCGGTCCTAGCCGAGCAACACGACGATTGGATCCAACAAAAACGCTACATGTCACTGACCGCACTCGAACACACCAAACACCTCATGCACCGCACAGGAGACGCCAATGGTGACCACAACCAGCTAACCGCCTGACCTCAAACACAGAACTGAATACCGAGCCGAAAGCACAAACGGCTACACCACTACACGGGACTTGACCGGAGTTCTGCTTCCAGTGTGTCTATGACCACCGAACCGAGTTCTCGGTCAAGCGGATGTGCCACGTGTTGAAGCTGAATCGTTCCTCGTTCTATAAATGGGTACAAACCCGTAAAAATCGCAGGATACAATGATGTATTCTGACGGTCTTATTGGTGCGAGGATCGCAACCATCTTTGATGATGAGCTTGGTCTTTACGGCGCTAAACGCATCGCTGCGAGCCTTAAAGCCGATACGAGCTTTGGCCCGACGAATCACAAGAAAGTCGCACGAATTATGAAAGCCATGGGGCTTAGAGACTTTACCACACGTCGCCGATGTACCACCACTAGGCGTAAGCCTGGCCACCGAGTCATGCCGGATTTGCTAGGCCGCAAATTCGCAGCTAACGAGCCGAACCGCGTTTATGTCGGCGATATTACCTACTTGCCATGTAAAGGAGGAAAAACATGTATGTGGCCACTGTCATTGACACTTCATTCACGCAAACGTGCAGGTCATGCACTCGCAGACCACATGCGTGTCTTACTGGTCGTCGATGCTCTATCCCACGCGCATGGTGTGCGTGGCAGTCGTGACGGGGCTATATTCCATTCCGATCACGGCAGCGTGTACACCTCACAGGCCTTTAGGAACTATTGCTCGTCGTTGGGGGTGCGCCAGTCTATGGGGGGGCGGTAGAAACGAGTGCTGATAACGCTCTGGCAGAATCGTTTAACGCTACTTTAAAGCGGGAAGTGCTGCGTGATAGGAAAGTCTTTGACAATCCGATCGCCTGCCGCCGGGAAGTCTTTAGGTGGTGCATGCGCTACAACACGCGCCGGCGGCACTGCGGGTGCAATCTTGTAGCGCCTGATGTCTTTGAAGCCGAGACTTCAGCTACACTGACCAAAGCAGCATAGCTAACCCCCGATGTGTCCACTTTCCGGGGGTCGGGCCCGTGCGCATCCATCTCTGCCTGTAGACCAGCGTTGATCGACACCTGTAGCAAGCCTTTGACCAGCTCGCTTGCATCATCAGCAGAAGCCGACAGCTCGCTGATCAAGCTGGCGAGCTTAAGGATTTTCCATCAGCTTCTCGCTGATCTCGTTGACCCTCGCCGGGTCATGGCTTTTCTTTGGTGACACCGTAGTCATTATCGGTGAAACTCCTTCTAGATCAGAGCCTCACACACAAACTTACTGACCCCTCGCAGTTCACCAACGATGAATCCGCGCTGAAAACGCTGTGGTTGATGATCTGCACTATTGAAGACAAACGAGCCGCCAAAAGAGCAAAGCAAGGCGAACGAGTCTCCGCGACAGCCGGCAGACTCATGGAAGGAGCCCGAGTTTCCGGCTGGAAACAAGCCATCAACCAAATGGCCGTAGCCTACCCCGACCGCTTCGACAAATACCTATAAACCTAGCCCCACACACAAACAACTTGACACGCTCGATTGCGCTGCCACAAGCCAAGCTCAATACCAATGCGGTACACAACGCTGGTTCCTACATTAAGCCGCGTTGAAATA
>NZ_JASPHQ010000035.1 GCF_030227225.1 Corynebacterium rhinophilum | reverse complement strand
AGAACAAAAACGACTGAGATGCCGGTTTGTCAACGATGTCGCGACTGACCTGTCAAGCATGTCGCGACTCATGACAGCGGTGCCCCCAGCAGGACTCGAACCCGCGACACATGGGGTAGAAACCCACTGCTCTAATCCGCTGAGCTATGGGGGCTGGACAGCACACTCATATTAGCCCACGGCCACGGTGATTTCTAAGCCAGGGGGCGGGCGGAATTGTGCGTGCGCAAAATACCGACCAATTCTTGGGCGGCTGGGGTCAGTTCGCGGTCGGAGCGGTACGCCACGATGGCGTGGAACCGCGGAAGTTCCTCTTTGACCGTTAGCGAAGCGATGCCCTGCGGATGCAGCGCGGGGGCGCACCGTGGCATGAAGCTGATGCCAAAGCCACTGGAAATCATCGGAATGGCAGCGTGCAGCGATGTCACGTCTTGAATGTGATTCGGCTTGTAGGAGGGGTGGTTCTCCCACAGTTCATCGTAGAGCTCTGCCATGCCGGGAAGCTCGCGGCAGTGGGGAGGCACCAGCCAGGTTTCCTCGCGCAAGTCCCGCAAGGAGATCGGGGAGGGGAGGTGCGACAGGCTTTCTGGCACCGCGAGGGTGTAATCGAACTCGGCGGCGTCGTGGATGGTCAGCTCGGGGGAGTAGCGGCGAATGAAGGCTTTGGGGTCGGACGTCGGCAAGAGCGCGAGGTCCACCTGGCCCTCCAATAGTCGCTTAACGGCGGTGGCCGCAGTGGAATCATCCAAGCTAATGCGAGCCGAGGGGTGGATTTCGGTGAGCTCGGAGAGGATGGAAGGGGTAAATTCCCAGTTCAAAATGGGGCACGACGTCAGGGAGACGGTATTGGCGTTATCGCCGGTGATTTCTCTGATGTGGCGCTGGGCATCGGCAAGCAGGGCATCAACCTTAAGGGCGGTGTCATAGACATAATCACCCGCCTCCGTGGTAGTTACGCCCGAACGACCCCGGGACAGCAACTGGGTATTGAGCTCCTTTTCCAATTTGCGGATGGAAAGGCTCAGGGAGGGTTGTGTCATTTCGAGGGCTGCGGCGGCATGGGTAAAGGACCCATTGTCTACAACGGCACGGAAATAAAGAAGTTGACGGGTGTCCATAGGCTCTATCATGGCATATCCAGGGGAAAAATATGCGTTCGCTTTGCATTAGGGTGGCCCTATAGAATGCGAGCTATGGTCAATAAGCTGGTCAAAAGCACGCAGTCTGGAACGCAAAAACCCCGTCCTTCCTGGGGAATTTTTATTGCAGCAATGCTTTTTGCTGGCTTGGTTGCCGGGTTCATTTCCTTATTCTTATTGGCGGATTCCTTGGCTGCCTTGGGCATTCCGGACCCTGGGCGGATTACCACCTTTGGCCTGCCGCTGTTTCGTGGGCTGGCGTGGCTCTTGATGGCGCTTTCTGTGGGCTCCTTTTTGGCCTCGTCGTTTCTCATCGCCCCGCGTGGCGAGAACGATTCCCTCATCGGGGCACCATTATCGGTTGACGGCCATATCGCCGCCCGCACCGGTACGTGGTCGGCCTTCGGCGTTGCGGCCGTGGGGCTGGTAGAAATCCCGATGATCATGTCGGACCTTACCGGCACGCCGTTTTTTAAGGTCTTCAACCTGACCATTCTGAAAATGGCCTTTACGGAAATTTCCTCCACCATCGTGTGGGGGATTGCGGTGCTCATCGCCCTTACCGTGGGAATTATTGGCAGACTCAGTCGCACCTGGGCCATGCAGCCGGTTCTGCTGTTGCTGTCCATCCTGCAAGTAGTTCCCATCGGACTTGAGGGCCACTCGGCGACCGGCGGCGACCACGATTACGGCACGAACTCGCTGCTGTGGCACCTGGTATTTGTGATGCTCTGGGTAGGCGGCCTCATGGCGCTTATCGCGCACGGCCGGCGCTTGGGCCCGAATCTCGCCTTTGCGGTCAAGCGCTATTCCACCATCGCGTTCATGGCCATCGTCGTGCTGGCGGTATCCGGCCTGGTCAATACGCTCATCCGGATGGATATTTCGGACCTGCCGCAATCACCCTACGGCATTATCCTGATTACCAAATTCGTGCTCACCATTCTGCTGGGCATTATGGGGCTTATCCACCGTGAGCTCACCATTCCGCAGTTAGATCGAAACCCGCGGCTCTTTATCCGTATCGCCATCGTGGAGCTCGCAGTCATGGCGGGAACGATTGGCGTAGCCATCACCCTGGGGCGCACCGTGCCACCACCGCCGCGGGACCCAAATTTGAGCTCCATGCAGATCCTTATGGGCTATAACCTGCATGAGGCGCCCACGGTATTCAATATCTGGACGATGTTCCGCTTTGACATCATGTTTGGCACGATTGGCCTACTCTTGGCCGCGGCATACGGCTACTTGGTCTACCGCGTGCACAAGCGCGGGTTGAGCTGGGACAAGGGGCGCACCGCGTGGTTTATGGTGGGCTCGCTGGGACTTACGCTCGTCATGTCCACGGGCCTCGGTCTGTACATGCCGGCCATGTATTCCATTCACATGCTGGTGCACATGATTTTGTCTATGACCATTCCGCTGCTCATGGTGTTAGGCGCGCCCGTCACGTTGGTCATGGAGGCCTACGAGCCGGGTCCGAAGGGCCAGCCCAGCCTGCACGATTATGCCTTGGCGCTGACCCAATCCACGTTCGTGCGGATCATTACCAATCCCTTCGTGAATTTGGCGCAGTACCTGTTTTTCCTCTACGTGCTCTATCTTTTCCCGAGCCTGTACGAATTCGCCATTTCGGAGCACGCCGGCCACCTCATCATGAACTACGTGTTCCTCATTTCCGGCTACTTCTATTTCTGGGAAGTCATCGGCCCAGATCCCCTGCCCAAGCGCCATTCCACGCCCTTCCGCCTTGGCATGCTTTTCTTGTCGATGCCCTTCCACCTCTTCGCCGGCGTGTACCTGATGCAGCTGCAAACGGTGCTTGGCCTCGACTTTTATCAGTACCTCGAGCTGCCCTGGGATCAGGACCTGTTGCAGGATCAGCGCGTGGGTGGGGGCATCGCCTGGGGCTTTGGCCAATTCCCCTTGGTCATTGTCTTTGGCAAGCTCTTCTTGGATTGGTTGCGCGATGACCGCGCGACCGCACGGCGCCACGACGTGCAGGCGGAGGCGGACGATGATGCTGAGCTCGCCCGCTATAACGCGATGCTGGAGGACATGAGCCACGGCGATGAAAGCGGGTTCCGTGGGCACTAAATAGTCGCCCCCTTGTGGATAACCCGCCCGAAAGTGACCATCCTGGGGCCGCTTTGTTGAAGGGGACAACAAGTTATCCACAGTGCTAGCCGGTATGGCATGGTGCCGGTTGCGCTGCGGCAGCAGGATGTGAAAGCGAGCGAGGGACATACCACTCGCGAACCCACAACCTAGTAAAGGAATTTCAGCACCATGTCTCAATACCCAGTGATGCTCACCGGCCGCCTTACCCAAGATCCCATCTTGACCAAGACCTCGACCGGCGCATATAAAACCAAACTGCGCATCGCATCCTCACGGCGCGTTCCTGACCGTCCCGCCGATACCGGCACCGAGGCGGAGAACCAGCGCGGCCAGCAGCAGTGGCGCGATGTAGACCACCTCTTTATTGACGTGGAAATGTGGAACCAATTTGCCATCAACGTCAAGAAATCCCTGGCTAAAGGGATGCCATTGCTCGTCTGCGGCTCGATCGTCTCCGATCAGTGGCGCGATGATGAGGGCAAGGACCACTACCGCACCTTTATCAAGGCACAGTATGTGGGCTTGGACCTAAACCGCCACGTCATTGGTGCAAAACGCTTGGCGCCGCAATATAACCAGGAAAACATCGCTATTCCGGAGCTTGGTGATAACGAAGTTGAGCCCGACGTGGATAACTCCGCGCCGGGAGATACCGCTGCAGACCGCATCCAAGCGGGAAATAGCGTGGCAGCCCAGGACAGTGAGGAAGTAGCAACGCAAGAGGAGGAGACCGCCGAAACCGTGCATGCATAGCGCCAGCCATCCGCCTCGGGTTCGCCCGACCCGAGGCACCTAGGCGCGCATTCTGATGTAGTGTTTGTGTAGATAAATACGTCTCCCAAATTTTTGCAAAGGGGTAAAAGTGGGCGAATTCATCTACACGATGAAAAACGTGCGCAAGGCAATTGGCGATAAGGTCATCCTTGATGATGTCACGATGGCGTTCTACCCGGGCGCCAAGATTGGTGTGGTCGGCCCCAATGGTGCCGGTAAATCCTCCATTCTGAAGATCATGGCCGGCTTGGATCAGCCCTCCAATGGTGAGGCATTCCTCGACCCGGGCGCTACCGTGGGCATCCTGCAGCAGGAGCCGCCGCTGAATGAAGAAAAGACCGTGCGCGGCAACGTCGAGGAGGGCCTCGGCGATATCTTTGAAAAGAAGCAGCGCTTCGAGGAAATCGCCGAAGAAATGGCGACCAATTACAGCGACGAGCTCATGGCAGAAATGGGCAAGCTGCAAGAGGACCTGGATGCTGCCGATGCATGGGAGGTTGATTCCAAGATCGAGCAGGCAATGGAAGCATTGCGCTGCCCGCCTTCCGATGCCCCGGTGACCAACCTCTCCGGTGGTGAGCGCCGTCGCGTGGCCTTGGCCAAGCTCCTGTTGACGGAGCCGGACCTGCTGCTTTTGGACGAGCCCACCAACCACTTGGACGCCGAGTCCGTGGAGTGGCTGGAAAAGCACTTGGCGGATTACCCAGGTGCCGTCTTGGCCGTCACCCACGACCGTTACTTCTTGGACCACGTGGCAGGCTGGATCTGCGAGGTGGACCGCGGCAAGCTGTACCCGTACGAGGGCAACTACTCCACCTACCTGGATAAGAAGCAAGAGCGCCTCCAGGTCGCCGGTAAGAAGGACGCCAAGCTGCGCAAGCGCTTGAAGGACGAGCTGGAATGGGTACGCTCCGGTGCCAAGGCTCGCCAGGCCAAGAACAAGGCGCGTTTGGAGCGCTACGAAGAGATGGCTGCCGAGGCGGAGAAGTACAAGAAGCTGGACTTCGAGGAAATCCAGATTCCTACGCCGCCGCGCTTGGGCAATAAGGTTGTCGAGGCGAAGAACCTGGTCAAGGGCTTCGATGATCGAACCCTGATTAAGGACCTTTCCTTCACCCTGCCGCGCAACGGCATCGTCGGTGTTATCGGCCCGAACGGTGTGGGTAAGACCACGCTGTTTAAGACCATCGTCGGTTTGGAAGAACCGGATGATGGCTCCGTTGAGGTCGGTGAGACCGTCAAGCTGTCCTACGTGGACCAGAACCGCGAGAATATCGACCCAGAGGCTACCGTGTGGGAGGTCGTTTCCGGCGGGCTGGATTATATTCACGTTGGCCAAAATGAGATGCCATCGCGCGCATACCTTTCCGCCTTCGGTTTCAAGGGCCCGGATCAGCAAAAGCCGTCGAAGGTGCTCTCCGGTGGTGAGCGCAACCGCTTGAACTTGGCGCTGACCCTGAAAGAGGGAGGCAACCTTATCCTTCTTGACGAGCCAACCAACGACTTGGACGTCGAAACCCTGGGTTCGCTAGAAAACGCCTTGGAGAAATTCCCTGGCTGTGCCGTTGTTATTTCCCACGACCGCTGGTTCTTGGACCGCACCTGTACCCACATTTTGGCGTGGGAAGGCAACGTTGCCGAGGGGCAATGGTTCTGGTTTGAGGGTAACTTTGGTGACTATGAGAAGAACAAGGTGGAGCGTCTGGGAGAAGACGCCGCCCGTCCTTCTCGCGTAACTCACCGCAAGCTCACCCGATAATTCCTGAGGAGAATGATGGCGACCGATAACGCGCATACCCACCAAGTGTCCACCCGTTGGGGCGATTTCGATATGTACGGCCACATGATGAACGCCAACTATATCGAGGTTGCCCAGGAGGCGCGCTTGGCTTTTGCCAAGGAGAATATCTATGCCAAGGGCATCGATTTTATGGCCTTGGTGCGTCATCTCGACGTGGACTATATGCGGCCCATTCCCTTTGAGGGCAATGCCCACGTCATCGTGGAAACCTCCGTTTCCCAGATCGGTTCGTCATCCTTTACCACGACCCAGCAGGTCAAGACCGCTGCTGGGGAGGTAGCGGCCACGGTGAACTGTGTGCAGGTTGTCATTGACAAGAAGAAGCACACCCCGCGCCCGCTTACGGATGAGGAAAAGGATATTCTGCAGATGAGCGCTTCCTAACTGGCGCACTAGGCACATGAAGAAAGGTAGGGCCCGTTAGCCATGGTCACCGAGTCGTTTGAAGTTCGCAGCGGAGGACCTGGCTTACGGGCCCTTCTTGCGCGCGCAGTTGGGGTAGACGCGAATGCGTCGGTGCGCCTGCGCCAGCTTGCCGATGACGTTGTCGATGCCTTCGTGACCACCCCCTTCGAGGTCGTCGCCTCCCGGCGGGTGCAGGGGGTTGTCTCCCGCGATGGGGCAGTGGTGTCCGCGGAGACGCTGGAGCAACAGCTCGCGGAACACGATGGCACCGGCATTATGGAACTCGGCCCAGCTCGCGATGCGTCGTGGCCGGGCGCATTGCCCCCGGCCACCGGCTTTAGCGTGGTGGATACCCTGCCGGTGGCGGTGGTTCGCGACCTTTCGGACCAAGGTCAAAAGCTGACCCGGGAGTTTTCCGGTCCTATGGGCCCGCCACCCAGTTTGCTTAATCAGACCGTGGTCACGGTTGAAGGCAATGGACAGACGGTGGAAATCCCGATGCGGATGATCTTTGCCTGCACCAACTTGGGGCTAATTCCGGGGTTCTCTGCCTCCATGGATATTCCGCGGCACCTGCGAGTGTCGAGTCTTGGCCGGTGGGTGCGCCTTGATGCACCGTTTGGCAGCATCTACCGTTCCACGCGGCTATCGGTCCTGTAATCACTCCCCGAATCTGGGATCTTACCGCCCAAAACAGACAGTAAGTAATATCTATAACCCAATAGTCGGGGGTGGTAGTTATTTTCCGGGTGTGGATTTTTAACCCTATACACTGCGGTATCGGGGAAAGTGCGATTATTGCTGTCACCCCCGTTCGTGAAATATACACAAACTTATATTCTCCTTTGCATTCTGCGTTAACCTGACAGCGAGAAGTAAATTTTCGCCACTGTAACCAACACATGAAGGAGAACCTCCGTGCGCATTTCTGTACCTAAAGAAATCATGAATAATGAAAGCCGCGTTGCCCTCACCCCAACTGAGGTGCGGACCTTGGTTGCTGATGGGCACGAGCTTTTCATCGAAACGGGCGCAGGCGTAGGCGCGTCCTTCCCCGATGAGGAGTACGTAGAGGCTGGCGCTACCATCGTTGATTCTGCAGACGAGACGTGGGCCAAGGCCGAGCTCCTGCTGAAGGTAAAGGAGCCGCTCGAGTCCGAGTACCAGTACTTGCGTTCGGATCTCACCGTCTTTACCTACCTGCACTTGGCAGCGGATCGCCCGCTGACGGAGGCGCTGACGGAATCGAAGACGACCTCAATTGCTTATGAAACCGTTACGGACCGCCGCGGCACCCTGCCGCTTTTGACCCCTATGTCCCAGGTCGCTGGGCGCTTGGCCGTCATTGAGGGTTCACACCACCTTTTGTCCACCCAGGGCGGCCGCGGCCTCTTGGTCTCCGGTATCCCGGGCACCCAGCCTGCGCGCGTGGTGGTCATCGGCGGTGGCCAGGTAGGCGCGTCCGCCGTTGCGATGGCACACGGTCTGCGCGCAGAGGTCACGGTCTTGGACGTGGATCCGCACGTCCTGCAGCGCTTTGATGACCAGTACGCCGGCGGCGTGCGCACCCTGATCTCTGATCCGTCCACGCTGGATAAGGAGTTGGAGGAGGCCGATCTCGTCATTGGCGCCGTACTGATTCCAGGTGCGGCGGCACCAAAGCTGGTCCGCGAGGAGACCGTGAAGAAGATGAAGGAGGGCGCAGTGCTTGTCGATGTCGCCATCGACCAAGGCGGCTGCTTCGAGAACTCGCGCAAGACCTCCCACGACGAGCCGACCTTCAAGGTCCACGACACCCTCTTCTACTGCGTGGCCAATATGCCTGGTGCGGTGGCAAATACCTCGGCCCGCGCCTTGGCTTCGGCGACGCTGCCGTATATCCGCGCGGTAGCCAACGACAACCTGGATGCCGCAATCGAGCGCTTCCCAGGCTTGCGCTCCGGCGTCATGACCCGCGGCGGCAAGCTGGTATCCGAGCCGGTACGCCAGGCATTCGACTGGCAGGACTAGATAGTTGCTAGCGCTAGCCTGTGATGTCTAGTGACTTTTTGGACTCGGAGTCCATTGACTTTTTGGACTCGGAGTCCAGTTAGTTTTTTGACGCGG
>NZ_JASPHQ010000034.1 GCF_030227225.1 Corynebacterium rhinophilum | reverse complement strand
GAAGACTTAGCACGCTCCTACACCAGGCTCATCAACCAGATTCGAAGCGCACTTGTTGGTTGCTACCCGCAATTCGAGCAGGCGGACCTGACCCCCATTTGGTGGACACCTGATATCCAGCCCAGTCGGGCTGGGAAGAAAGGTAATCTACCACCATGTCCAGGTACTGAGAACAGTTCAAACGCGATGCCGTGGCCCTCTATGAAAACAACGAGGGCCTCTCGCTGAACGCAGCATCAGCCGAGCTCGGTATCAACCGTGCCTCGCTGCATTCATGGGCCACCAAGTACTACACCGGCAAACGCGCCCGCATAAAAGCCATGCACGATCAAGCCCAAGCAGCGAATGAATCGTGAGACGCACCCGCCAGCTGGAGAAAGAAAACGCACAACTGCGCGAAGAACGCGACATCCTGCGCAAGGCCGCCACATATTTTGCTTCAAGCAGACTCACTGGAATTCTGCTTCCAGTGTGTCTATGACCACCGAACCGAATACTCGTCTCACACGGATGTGCCACGTGTTAAGACTCAATCGTTCCTCGTTTTATAAGTGGGTCCACACCCGTGAAAATCGCAGGATACAATGATGTATTCTGACGGTCTTATTGGTGCAAAAATCAAGGCCACTTTTGATGATGAGCATGGTCTTTATGGTGCTAAACGCATCGCTGCAAGCCTCAACAGTGATACGGATTTCGGCCCGATAAATCACAAGAAAGTCGCACGCATCATGAAATCCATGGGGTTGCGGCCGATACGCCCCGGCGATCCCCGTAGGTGACCTGCCGGTTAGCTGCGCGAATCAGGTGCACGATACAGGTGTGCACCATAGAGTTCGGCCACATGTTGCCTCGACTGCTTCTGGTAGGCCTTTCAGCCCGTCACAGCAGACGATAAAGACGTCTTTGACCCCACGGTTAGAAAGATTGGCACATACCTGCGCCCAAAATGAAGCGCCTTCTTCTGTGGCAATCCACAACCCCACAATGTGCTTAATACCGTCAAGATCCACACCAATTGCCATGTACGCGGACTTGTTGACCACTCGGCCACCGTCGCGGACTTTAATGCGCAGCGCATCGAGAAACACTACGGGGTAGAATTCGTCTCACTGGCGGTTGTGCCAGACCATGACCTCGTCGCCGACGGCATCAGTGACCGCGGAGATTGTTTCATGAGAGATATCTACCCGCAGTGCAGTAGCCCTATGGTGCTGGATATCCCTAATCGTCATCCCGCCGGCATACAAGCTGACAATCATGTCATCAACGTCGGTCAATCTCCTCGAGCCTTTGAGGGGCCATAGTCGGCAAGAATGTTCCAGCCCGATCTCTCAGCACATCAACGGTGATTGGCCCGTAGTTAGAATCCACGGTCTTTGGATACGACCCGTTACGGTGATTGTCTGTCCCAGCAGCAGCTTTAGCACTCCTGTCGCCAGACTCGTAGCCAAGGTAGGCATCCATCTCAGCATTCAAACCCCTAGTGATCGAGGCTTGCAACATGCCCCGAACCAAGTCGTTGGCATCCGTGGTGGACGTGCCTAGCTCATCAATCAGTTTCGCCATCTCAGGGTTAGCAAGAAGCTTCTTTTCAATCGCATCAAATTGTGGCCTTATCAGGCTTAGATCTCATCGTGCCACACTAGTCATTCTGGTCCATCTCCTCATGCAGGTTGGGAACCTACACACAAACCATCAGACACTCTCCATCGACGCCCTCTCAGCACCCCAGTTCAATCAAAGACTGGACTCTCACCAAGAAACCAGTAGGATAACCACAGCATGCACAAAAGTGCACCCCTTAAACATCCCCGACCCAAGGCGAATCGAATGAAAAACATAAAAACCAAAATCACCGCCGGACTCATCGCCCTCACCACAAGCCTCACCATGGCCCAAACCGCCAACGCAGACCAAGGCAAAGAAATGGTCACCTTCGGCGACTCCTTCACCGCCAACGGCGGCGCACCAGGCGAACGAGCAGCAACCTCCCCGCACAAACGCCCCTTCCACCCCTGCTTCAACGACAAACACAACTGGGCACACCAAACCGCCAACAACCTCGCCGACTACTCCTGCAACGGAACCAGCGTCTGGATCAACCAGTACGTCGACGACGCCATCGAACAAGGCAACATCGGCCATGACACCAAAGAAGTAGTATTCATGTACGGCGGCCTCCAACAAGGAACCTACTTCGACGCCCTAGCCAACGCCACTCTCCCCGACGTTCCCAAAGCCTCCACCTACCGCGGACTACTAAACTTCCAATTCAACAAAATCCGCAAAGCCGCACCCAACGCCCGCATCTCCATGGTCAACTACGTCCCAATGACCGTCAACGACACCCTCTGCGTAGTCAACCACGACCAACTACAACTGCCAATAACCATCCCAGGCGCCACCATCGCAGAAGACGAATTCAATCGCGAAATCGGACGCGCAGCACACGACCTCGGCGTCAACTACATCAATCTCCACGACCAAGCCAAAACCCACGACCCCTGCCAGCCAGACACCAACCACCGATGGGCCACACTCGTCCAAACCCCAACCGCCCCATCCGTCATGCCACTACACCCAACAGACGTAGGACACGACGGAATGACCCAAATCATCACCCGAGAACTCCAAAACCACTAACCACCAACCAAAGCACGAACCCGCCGCCCGAGAGCACCATGAACTAGTCCCCAAAAGTTGGGCTGGTTTAATTCAAGAAGGTTAGGGGTTCAAGGGCCTGATTCCGATATTGCATCGGGGTCAGGCCCTTGAGTCATTGTTGGTTGCGTTCGGTGTTGTACCGCTGGATGTAATCTTCGATTACCTGGGTGAACTCCTCGACAGTGTTGAAGACTTCTCCGTGGTACATCTCGGTTCTCAGGTGACCGAAGAAGTTCTTCATTACTGCGTTGTCGTAGCAGTTGGCCTTACGCGATATCGACTGAACGCCGCCGTTCTCGTGGATCAAAGTGCGCCGGGTTGAATGCTGGTATTGGAAGCCTTCATCGGTAATTTTTAGGTAGGCAATTTCAGCATGCAACTGGTCGCTTTCGCGACGCAGTTTGTCTTCTTCAGTAAGCGCCTTCGGCTTGGTACCTCGGCCCTGTTCGAAACGCTTGACTACATGCTCGCGCTGAGTTTCACTCAGCGAACTTCGTAGCCCCAATAAAAACTGCTCCCCACCAGTTGGTAGTGATTTCTCAGTCCAACTACTGGGGAGCGGTTCGAACGGCGCGGGGCCAGTTCGTTAGTGAGCCTTACCAGGCATTCATAACGTT
Source organism: Corynebacterium rhinophilum (assembly GCF_030227225.1). GTDB lineage: Bacteria > Actinomycetota > Actinomycetes > Mycobacteriales > Mycobacteriaceae > Corynebacterium > Corynebacterium rhinophilum. Next base: position 6,537 of record NZ_JASPHQ010000034.1, on the reverse strand, counting down.
GAGAACGCGCGGTTTGGAAGCATTGAGCTGGTAGTCCCATTGGTACCAGTTATGCAAGCCCTGGGCCGGGTAGCTCACCGTTGGGTTCAGACCCTGCAACCGGGCAACACCTTCCCAAGCGCGGGTGGTCAGCTGAGAACCAACCTCCAGTGCGACACCCGGTGCTTGGAACTGCGGCGGAAGGGTTTCCCTATCCAATTGGCCTGGGATACCGGATGCAGCTGAAATATAAACATCGGTACCACCCTCACGCAGTTGCGGAATCAGCAAGAGCGGGTCATTCTGGAAACGCTTTGGGTTAAATAGCGAACCGTACATGGCGTTGACATTGAATCCACCGGCATCCAACATGGCCAAACGAAGAGCAGTCTGAGCACCTGGAACCGTCATAGTCAAATAACCAGAAAAGGATAGTACCTGCTTAAACTGGTCAGTGTGCTTAGCAGCCAATGTCATGGCGGAACCGGCACCCATGGAGAGGCCAGCGATCGCATTGTTATTGCGGGCCACGCCAAAGTGCTGCTCGAGGTAGGCAGGAAGCTCCTGGGTAAGGAAGGTCTCCCACTTGTAGTTGACCGGATCTCTCGGATCATATTTGCCAGGTGCTTGCCAGTTGGCATAGAAAGAAGACTCGCCACCTGCCGGCATCACTAGAGTGATATTGCTGTCCGCGTAAGTCTGCGCGGCGTTAACCTCGCTGTGAGGGCTAACCCAGCCGCTGGTTGCGTAAGTAGCACGCAGGCCATCCAATAGGTAGAAACCAGCGTTACCGCCATTCTTTGCGGGCTGAATCTGGACGGGGATGTTACGGTCCATGGACGGAGACCAAACATCACAGCGCTGAACCCAAAACATGGCTGGGTCCCATTCACAGGTGCCGGTATTATCCGGACGCAGCCAATCACGATGTGCCGCGTGTGCCTGCTGCGTGCCGCCGGCAACGACGGCGAGGCCAAGCGCTACGACCACTGCCATGATGACCGATAGGACACGTCCTCTCAGAGATGCAGTCATCTTTCTCCTCCACAAAGTACTCAATAATTGTTCTTTGGCTTTATCGATGGGAACCTGTGAATCGTTAACACCCCTCGGCGAAAGCCTCACTGAGAGGCAGTGTAGTGCACTCACAGGCTTTTTACCTCATTTTCAACCATTAATAGAGGTAATCCCCCGGATTGGAGGAGAAGGTTAGGGTCCTGCCCTCTGTCAGGGAAAATTTAATATTTTCTAAGAATCGGCCCCAAGTTAGCGGTTCCTTGTAGGAGGCAAAGAGCCTCTGGAAATCGGCATCATCAAGCGCAGTGCGTGCTTGCCACGCGGAATCTTTCTGCCCCAGCAATAAGGAGTCAATATCCACTGCAGAATCGGCAATCTGCCACGCCGCGCCAAGGCTTTTATCGTGGCCAATGCGCCCGCCTTCGATGCGGGGCTGGCGCGCTGCCAAGGGATTGCTGAGCCCAATTTCATCGAGCACGCGCACCTCAAGTGGCGCATTCATGGAGGTAAGACCGAGATTAGGAAAATACACAGTGGGAGGATCGGAGCGCTCCGGATCCGCGGGCACCGTCGTCCACGATGTCTGACCCCCATCCTTGATATAGAGGAAGGTCATGGCATCGCCGGCCGCCAAATCCTGCACCGCTTTTTCATAGTTATTCATCACGTCCATACCCAGAAAATCCTCGGCACGGCGTGGCGGTTCCTGCCGGTTGGTGACAGCGGTCCAATAGTCCCGCTCATCCACAACACTAAGCTGGCCCGCGTACGCTGCCCGGTCTACCGGGTGACCGTGCAAGACAATAACGAAGGCCCACACCGCACAGAATACGGCAGCCCACCAGGTTCGTAGATTAACTACAAATATGGGCAATAGCGCGGCGAAAAGCGGAAGTAGCAACATGCGCCCATGCATAAAATCGCCACCCACGTGCACAACATATGCTGCATGCAATAGTGCGGCGCCCAGGAAGATATAAACCACAGTCTGCATCGAGCGCAGCGCCGACGGTCGAAAATCGGTTTTCCACAGCGCCGCCACTGTCAGCACAATGAGCGGGAGGTACAGCGCGTAGGGCGCCATAAAGTCGCCCAAGTACGCAAACCCTTGGCCCCACGCGGAACCAGCCGCGGATTTCGCAACGGCGGTATGAGGCGTAAGCAGCCCGTAGTAGCCCATGCGGAATACTTGATAACCCAGCGGCAGGGGCAAGGCGGCAGCGATAACCTTCCACGAACGCGTGCTCACTATGAGTACAACGCCAACCAGGCCGCCATACAGGGCAAGCTCAGGGCGAATGAGCCATGAGAGCCCCGCCCAGAATGCCAGCCCATACACAATAGGCTTGGGCGGCAACTCCTGCCGTGGTCGCGCCCATTTAATCAGCATCCACCACAAGACGGCCAAGTAGAAAGGGCACAGGCTCCATTCCAAGCCGGAGGTAAAAAAGTCCCGTGCCGGTGGCAGGGCCAGATACACCAAGGCTCCAGCGGGAAGAACAAGTCCCTTGTGCATGCTTGCCGATGCCCACGTCCCCACCACCATCGCCGCGACCGCTAGGAGAAGCCCGAGGTAGATGGCGATCGTTTCGAGTTCAGCACCGCTTACCCACCGCGCCACTAAGATGAGGTATTGCCACAGCGTGGAGGTATTGGCCTCAACGCGCTCACCCACATTGAACACAGGACCGTTGCCGGCTTCTAGGTTGCGGACGGTACGCAGGACGATGAGGCCGTCATCAGACATCCAGCGGCGGGCAAAGCCACCCCACAAAGAAAAAACACCGATAACAAGAACCGAGGCGGGTGCGCTCCACAGCGCAATGTTCTTGTTACCGGTGTTAACCACGTGGGGTGAGTATATCAGGCCTCTCAAGATCTTCTAGTTGAACGCAACTATATAACCGCTGCTTAGACCAATGGCATGATGTAGACGGCCATGGCGATGCAGGCCAGCCAAGCGATGGCGAGGAACTGCAAGGTGCGATCCCCCAACGCGATTTCTTCCGGCGCCCCGCCCTGGCCACGGTCCACGTCGGCGGCATAGCGCAGGATGGCGATGGTAAATGGCACCATGGAAATCTGGTACCACACGCCACCAGAGGTTGCGGCATTAGCCAGCTCAAAGCCCCACAGGGAGTAGAAGACCACCACGGCGGTAGCCGCTAGCGTCCAGACAAAGCGCAGGTAGGTTGGCGTATAGCCCTGCAAGGATTTGCGGATCTTCGCGCCGGTCTTTTCCACCAGCAGGATTTCGGCATAGCGCTTACCGGAGGCCATAAAGAGCGAACCAAAGGCAGCGACCAGCAAGAACCACTGCGAAAGCTCAATATCGGCGGCCACGCCACCGGCCATGGTGCGCAACATGAATCCGGAGGACACCAGCGCAATATCGATGACCGGAATATGCTTCCAGCCAAAGCAATAGCCCAGCTGCAGGGCGATATAAACCGCCATAACGATGGCTAGCTCTAGTCCCGCGGTGGCCAAGAAGGACAGCCCAATGGACAGGCCAACGAGTACCACGGCCATGACATAGGCCACCTTGATGGGCAGCACGCCCGAGGCAATCGGGCGGAAACGCTTGGTCGGGTGCTCTTGGTCTTCACGCCAATCCTTGGCGTCATTGATCAGGTAGATGGAAGAAGCGCCGAGGCAAAAGACGATGAAGGCCAAGAGGACATCGACAAGCACGCGCCCGTGAAAGAGCGACTCCGCACCGGCCGCGGCGGGCGCGGCCAGTACGAGGATGTTTTTTACCCATTGCTTCGGGCGCAGGGCCTTGACCATGCCATCGGCCAAATTCTTCGGCGGCTTGCGCTTACGGCCGGTATCGACGCCGGACGTATGCGGTTCCGAATGGAGAAAGTGCTGGTTACCGTCCTCACTCATGCGTCTTTCCCTTCGTCATTGCCCGCGCGGTGGCAGCGCCAATGGCTGCGCCCGCGACGGTATCAGTTGGATAGTGCACCCCGAGCACCATACGCGATGCCATCATCACCGGCACTCCCACAAGCGGTGCCTTGGAACCCGTCAGGCGGGAAAGGCCCACCAAGAAGGCGGTGGTGGAGGTGGCATGCGAGGACGGGAAGGATAGGCGCGAGGGGGTCTTGACCCCAACGCGGACGTAGGAATAATCGGGTCGCTTGCGCCGCACGATGCGCTTGAGCACCACGCTTGCCGCATGCGCGGTAAACGCCGCGGCACCGATCCGAATCCACTCTTCACGGCGCTGCTTGTCCACGCCGGCCCCTAGGGCCGCGCTGCCCATCCAGCCCAGGGCGTGCTCGCCCAAGTGGCTTAAACCGCGGGCAGTCGGCAGTACTCCCGGCAGGTCAAAGGCGGCGTTCTGGATGGACTCTAGGACGCGGGATTCTGCGATAGAAAGCTTATTGGGCATCAAAAACCTTCTTCCAGGAAGACCGCGCGGTCAATTCCGGCAACGCGGCGCGGTAGTGCGCCCGCAGGTCATCGAAGTTTTCTTCAATTTCCTTCAACAGGCTGCGGGTTTCGGTGATGAGCTCCTTGGCCAAATCGCGGTCGCGCTTGCGGAAGGCCACACCCGTACCGCCGGCCGTGGATACGGTGGCGGAATCCAGGCGGGACAGGGTGAACCAGCGCGCCTCTTCTGGGGTGAGGTTCAGCTGCGGTGCCGCGTGGTGCGCCGGATCTTCCTTGCTCAGCAGGTGCTTAAGGCCCTTTGCTGCCCACGGCAGCTTCTTCACCTTGGCCAAGCGCCCGCCCACATTGCGGGTGGGAACGCCCGGCGCGCCGGTCGGCGCCGGCAGCTGGTCTGCGGATTCGATGATGACCGCATCTGAGTAGTTCTTGCGGATCTCCGCAATGCGCGGCAACGAGGTATCCAAGATATCGAAGAGGTGGTCCGGCCCCGCCAGGAAGTCCTTCATGGCCTCGATTTGGATGGCCATGGTGGAGTATTCCATGCACATGGTGTGCTTGAGCGTGGACTTAAAGATGGACTTAGTAATGCCGGATACCGCGCCATCGTGGTACAGCGAAGCCACGATCAAGCGGTTGCGCAGGTGGAAATAGGCCTGCCAGTCAATGGCATCGTCCTTATCCGCCCAGGCCATGTGCCAGATGGCCGCGCCCGGCCAGGTCACCGTGGGGAAGCCATTGCGGGCGGCGCGCAAGGAGTACTCGGTATCGTCCCACTTGATAAATAGCGGCAGTGGCTGGCCGTTGGTCTCTGCTACCACGCGCGGGAAGAGGCACATCCACCAGCCGTTATATTCCACGTCCACGCGGCGGTGCAGGTCGCGGGAATCGTACTTCTTTGGATCCAGGCGGGTTTCTGGCGTGCCAATGGCGCGCAGTGGGTACTTGGCAAAGTCGTGGTCGTACACGGCGTGCGGGGCGGCGGCCCACATGAAATCGGAGCGGTTGACCTGCTCACCGGTGGTGCGCAGCTGGGAGCGCTCCTGCAGGTTGAGCATCTGCCCGCCCACGATGATGGGCCTGGCGGCGTAGCGTGCGGCCTGGACGGCACGCAGTACCGAATCTGGTTCGATGGCGATGTCATCATCCATATACAAAATGAACGGCGAATCGGTGTTTTCCAGCGCCTCGTACATGATGCGGGAGTATCCGCCCGAACCACCCAGGTTACCTTGGCGGAACTCGCGGAAGCGCTCCCCAAAGTGGGCTACTGCATCGTCGTAGCCTGGTTCATCGGCGGGGTGTTGATTGCCTTGGTCAGGCATCAAGACGAAGTCGATGATCTCGTCCACGACGGGATCCTCGGCTAGGGCTTGTAGCGCTGCCACCGCGTCGGTAGGGCGGTTGAAGGTAGGAATCCCGACCGCAACACGCTTTTCGGAAGGAGCAACCTCGGTGCCATCCGGCAGGATTTGCGCTCCAGGTGCGTGCGGCGAGCACCACGCGGCATGCGCCAGGGTGGTTTCTTTCTCGGCGGTGATATCGAACCACAGCCAGCCGCCGTCCTCGAAGTTCTTGAGCGGGAGCTCGAATTCGTGCTCACCGGTGCCCACGAGGTGGTTGCCCACGGAAATGCGTTGGCCATCGTGCTTGGAACGGTACAACGAGATATTGGCCTGGCCCTCAACTTCAAGGCGCAGAATGACCGAGTCGAGCTGGGACCACCGGCGCCAGTAGGAGGCCGGAAAGGCGTTGAAGTAGGTCTCAAAAGAGGCTTCTTCGCCGGCCGGGATGGTCACGGCGGTCCGGTTTGTCCAGCTCAAGCGCTCGCGGTTTTGTTCCGCCTCAATGAGGTAGAGCATGCGGACGTCAAAGGGTTCGCCGCGCTTGGGCAGCAAAATTCGCTGCAGGGGCTCAAAAGCCGAGGAGTTGTTGGCAGTCACGATTGCTTCGATTCTCCAAACTATTTAAACAGTAGTCAGCGGTTTAGCGTAGTTGTTTTATACGGATTACTCGGGTTTACACGCGGATGTGTCTTCGGGTTAAGTAGCAAAAGTGTGCCTGATGGACCTGACCCCTGTTTGGTGGACACCTGATATCCAGCCCAGTCGAGCTGGCAAGATTGGTAATCTACCACCATGT
>NZ_JASPHQ010000033.1 GCF_030227225.1 Corynebacterium rhinophilum | reverse complement strand
GAACTCACAATGAACATCCTCTCCTACGGACACAAGATCCGTACTAATAGGGTGTCCACTAAACGAGGGTAACCTCAGACTTTCCGGACATACCGACTTAACCGGATATGGCACCCAGCGTCCATAGCGACGGCATACGCGGCGGTAAGATGCATCCCACACCTTTTGGCGGCCTGGCGTACCGAACATCCGCCTTGGACGAGATCTACAAGCTGGAAAGCCTGGCTCCCGCGGCGATCAACTCGTTTGGCTTTATGCACGACCGGCAATCCGTAGGCATGGCAAAAATTCAGAGCATGCCTGTAATGACAGCCAAGCTCACCAGCCGCAGAACGAACGCTACGCCCACTGCCAACCATGGCAACCAAGCCACGACGATCCGATTCAGACAACGAATAAAAAGGGCCAACAACCCCAGACACAACAACACCCTCCTAAGGAAAAGTGTTGCAACGACCCTCTGAACTCAAGTGAACCCAGGCCATGAAAAGGCTCCGCGGCTAAAAAGCCTCGGAGCCTTAAATCCGTGTGAAAAGTTCTTAACTTAGAACGGCACGTTGATGGGCAGGCCAGCTGCGAACTGGTTGTACGCCCAGTAAGCGTAGCCGATGATTTCACCGATCAGGTCAAATGCGCTGGACAAAGCAAACAAGGTATTCTCCTTCAACTGTCACGAAACTCTTATTTAGGTATCGCGACGGCATGCAACCGCGTTACATCGGCGCAATATTGTGTTTTTTGGGCAGGTCATGGGCCGACTTCGTGGCCAATTGCCGCAGCGCCTGGCGCAGGGCAATGCGCGATTGATTTGGCTGAATCATGGCATCGAGGTAGCCGCGTTCCGCTGCCACGTAGGGTGCTGTCATGGTCTCATCGTAGAAGTCCATGAACATCTTCTTGGTCATCTCGCGCTGCTCTGGGGTCTCGGCGGCCTCAAGCTGCTTTCCCGCAATCATGACCACGGCGGCGGCAGCACCCATGACGGCGATCTGCGCGGTAGGCCACGCCAAGTTAATATCGCCGCTCAAGTTCTTCGACCCCATGACGGCATAGGCGCCGCCGTAGGCCTTGCGCACGATGAGCGAGACCTTTGGCACGGTCGCTTCCACGACCGCGAAGGCGAACTTCGCACCGCGGTGAATCAGGCCCACCTTCTCCTGTTCCACACCCGGCAGGTAGCCCGGCGTATCGACTACGAAGACGAGCGGAACATTGTAGGCATCGCAGATGCGGATAAAGCGCGCGCCCTTATCGGCGGCATCGGCATCAATGCACCCGGCCAAGTGCATGGGGTTATTGGCCACAAAACCCACCGTCTTGCCGTCGATGCGGCCAAAGGCGGTGATCATATTCGGCGCGAAGTTTTCCTGGATTTCGATGATCTCATCGTCATCGCCAAGCTGGGTGAGCAGGTCCATCATGTCGTAACCGGCATTGGTGTCATCCGGCATGAAGGAATTTAGATCCTCGTCTTCGGTGATTTCGGCATCAGAAGGCGCGGGGAAAGTCGGCGATTCATCAAAGCAGGTCAGCGGCAGGTGATCTAAAATATCGCGCACCATGTCAAAGGCGTCTTCCTCAGAATCCACCACGGCGGAAACGTTGCCGTTCAGCTCCTGCTGGCGGGCGCCGCCGAGCTCAGCGGAGGTGACGTCTTCACCGGTAACCTCACGGATGACGTTGGGACCGGTGACATACATTTCCGCTTCCTCATCCACCGCGATGACAAAGTCTGTGGTCACCGGCGCGTAGACCGCACCGCCGGCGGATTTACCCATCATGATGGAAATCTGCGGGCTGCGGCCAGATAGCGGCAGCTGGCGGCGGGCAATTTCGGAGTACATGGCCAGCGAGGTCACCGCATCTTGGATGCGAGCGCCACCGGAATCTTGGATGCCGATGACCGGGCAGCCAATCTTGATGGCCATATCCATGATCTCGGTGACCTTCTTGCCAAAGGTGACACCCACGGAACCGCCGTAGACCGTCTTATCGTGAGCATAGATGCATACGGGCCGGCCGGATACGCGGCCATAGCCTGTGACCACGCCATCGGAATAGATGGCCTCCGGGTCACCCGGAGTCTTGCCCAAGGAACCAGTTTCGACAAAGGAACCTTCATCCAAGAGCTCGTTGATGCGCTGGCGAGGAGTGGTACGGCCTGCCTCGTCGCGGCGTGTGCGGGAACGCTCACTGCCTGGATCTTGCGCCTCATCTAGGCGCTTGCGCAAGTCAGCGAGTTTCTCAGCGGTTGTTTGCTTGGCCGCCACGTATCTTCTCCTCGATCCAATCGTTCATATGCTTGCCCACGGTGCCAATGGCTGGCTCGTCCGGCACTGCCAAGTGATCACCGGGCAGCTGCACAATATCTAGATCCTTAACGATAACGCCCCAGCCGCCATCCGGATCAACCTCAGCGTAGCGCGGCTCTAGCTCGATCGCACCGTCATGCATCCGCTCGGAGCGGAAAAGCAGCACGGGAACGCTGACATCGGCCCAGCGGTGGAAATCGATCTTGGCCAAAATCTGGTTATCCACAAAGGACGCGCGCTGGTGCTCCAAGACGCCGGCGGAAAGGCCGTGTTCGGAGGCATCCGTCGTGGCCAAGAATTCCGCCAGCATGGTCATCAGAGCGTCCTCGCCCATGGTGTCCAGCATCTCGTACGGCGGCTCAAAGTCCAGGCCGTAGGTCTTCTTGGCAAAGGCGGCGTAACGCTCCCACCGGGCACGGGTTTCCTCCAGCGTATCCGGTGCCGGGTGGGACGGCTGCGTGGTATCGAGCAAGGAAATGAAGGCGACCTCTGCGCTCTCCTCCCCACGCTTGCTGCGCTCTGCCAGCTGGTAGGCCACCTCGTAGGCCAAAGCGCCGCCAAAGGACCAACCGCCGAGGACGACCTTGCGGCCGCGCGCATAGCGAACGATGTCCTCGATATAAGCGGCGGCTCGCTCTTCTAAGGAGCCCTCAATCCTTTCCACGCCGTAGACGGCGACATCCGCTGGCAGCCTGCGAGTCAGCGGTTGGTAGACAACCGTGGTTCCACCGGCCGGGTGGAACATGAACACGGCGGGCCCATCGGCCTCACGCAGGACGCGGATATTGCCTTCCACCTCGGTCTCGAGGCCCTCACGGACCAGGTCAGACAAGGTTTCCAGTGCTTCGGCGTCGAGGACCTGCTGCGCGGTGACATCGATGTGGGCGCGCTCGCGCAAACGCTCGGCAATCTGTGCTGCCACTTCCTCGGAGATTTCCGGAAGCGGCGAGGTCACGCCCGCCGGGGCCTTGCCGGTAATGCTTGCCCACGTGCCGAAGACCATGCGTTCAGAGGCATCGCGCGGGGCAATGCCCACGCCCTGCTCTGAGGCCTCCGCAGTCTCGTCTGCTGCGGGCGCGGACTCTGTAGCCGCCGGTGCAGCGTCGGCGCTAGCGTCACTGTTATCTAAGCGACCGCCAGCAACGGCCTCCTCAACCATGGTGATGACGTCTGCCAAGGAGGCATCGCGAAGCGCCTGCACCTGCAGCGGTGGAATCTGGAAGTCATTTTCCACGCGGTTTTTAATGCGCATGCCCATCAAGGAATCGAGGCCCAGGTCAATCAGCGGCAGCTCGCGCGGGAGATCCGAGACGTCATAGCCCATGGATTCGGACACGATAAGCGCCAGGCGGTCCTCGACGGTCTCTTGCCGTGGATCCCAGCGCACGGCATCCACATCCTCCTCCTCGGCAGCCGTCTCCGTGCCGGCGTTGCCCTCTGGCACCGCCGCCACCCCAGGGATCGCGCCCGCGCCCAAATCCAGGCCGGAGGCAAAACCTTCCGCCAAGAGCTCAGTGCGCGTGTCCTGCACGCTATAGACGGCAATGGACATTCCACCAATGGACGTGGTGACGACGGTAGTAATTTCCCCGTACGGCGGGAGATCGCGGTGTTCCTCCGCGGCCACGATGTGTGCCCCAGGCTGTACCGCTTCTGCGGCAGCCTCCACGATGGCCAGCGTGGACGGGGCCTGATCCGCGTTGGTGGAAAAGGCTACCTTGCCCTCCGGCAAGTTCACGCGGTTACCGGGCAGGCCGGAGACCCCGGCCGAAGGCCGCGCATTGGTCCAAAAACGCTGGCGGTTGAACTGCGTGTACGGCGCTTCTGCCTGCGAGCCCGAGCCCACTACGGCGGCGAAATTCACCGGGGTTCCCGTCACGTAGAGCTTGCTCAACAAATCCAACAAAGACTCGGTAGGGTCCACCTTGCGCTTTAAGCTATACAGCAATTGCGCATCGGCCTTGCCCACGGCAAACGCCGTAGACATAAGCCCCATGAGCGCCACTGGGTTCGGCGAAATCTCCACCAGCTGAGTGTGCCCTGCGGCAAATGCTTGTTCCGTAGCGTCCTGCAGGTACACCGGGTAGCGGGTCATGCGCAGCCAGTAATCCTCATCGTGGACGGTGGTGCCGGGGCGGTAGACCTCGCCCTTATCCACGGAGGAAAAGAGCGTCGTATGCAGCGGGCGGGCCTCCATGCCGGCGATGGCTGCTTCGAGTTCGCCCAAAATCGGATCGACGGCAGAGGTATGCCCCGCGGCCTTCACGTTGAGGGCGCGGGCGAATTTCCCTTCATCGTCGAGTTTTTCCACCAACTCCAGTACCGCCTGGCGCGGACCACCCACGGTGGTCATGCCGGGGCCGGTATAGACGGCTGGCTCGATGGATGCATCGAGGGCGGCAATGTCTTCGGCGGATAGCTCGACGACGGCCATGGCTCCTTGCTCGGCATCGCTTAGCGATGCCTCTCCCTCGCCCATCAAGCGCGCGCGGTGGCAGGCAATAATCATCGCATCCCGCGCGGAAATTCCACCTGCGGCATAGGCCGCGGCGATTTCACCCATGGACATGCCCATAACGCCCGCCGGACGCACGCCGAAGGAGGCCAGTAGGTCCGTCAGCGCGATCTGGATGGCGGTGATGGCAACCTGCGCCGTTTCCGTGTCATAAGTTTGGGAATCGTCTTCAACGATGCCCAGGATGGACCAGCCTGACTCGAAATCCACGATGGCATCGAGTTCTTTCAGCCGCGTACTAAACAGCGGTGAGAGGGCGATCATGTCCTTCGCCATCTTGCGGTGTTGGGAACCAAAGCCTGAATATACGAAGACCGGCCCCTGCACCTGCGGGGAATCCGCGGCCGCAATGCCAACAGACACCTTGCCCTCAGCCACCTGGCGTAGGCGCTTAATGGCCTCTTCAGTCGAGCTAGCCATGACGACGGCGCGCGAGCGCGAGTGGTTGCGGCGCGCGACCGTGCGCGCTACATCTGCCAAGTCTGGCTGCTCTGCCTCTAAGAAATCCGCGAGCAGGCCCGCCGCACGCGCGCGGCGAGACGGCAAGAGGCCAGAGACCGGCAACGCCACCGTTCCGGTGGACAACTGCGGATCACTGGTGCGCGGGGTGCCCTGGTAATCCGTCAAGACGACGTGGGCATTCGTGCCGCCAAAGCCAAAGCCCGATACGCCGGCCACCTTTTTCCCGGAGTATTCCGGCCACTCGCGCGGGTCTTCAACGACCTCGAGGCGCTCGCCCACGAAATCGATATAGCGATTGGGCCCGGAGTAATTGATATTCGCCGGGATAATATCGTGCCGCATGGCCTCGATGACCTTGATGAGGCCCACGACACCCGCAGCGGATTCAGAGTGGCCGATATTGGTCTTGGCAGAGCCCAAGAGGACGGGCGATTCCATCCCACGCCCAGTACCCAGCACGCGACCGAGCGCGCTAGCCTCGATGGGATCTCCCAAGATGGTGCCCGTTCCGTGGGCCTCCACATAATCCACATCCTCGGGTGCTACGCCCGCGTCCGCGTAGGCACGGCGCAACACGTCTTCTTGCGCTTCTGGATTAGGTGCGGTCAGGCCATTCGAGTGACCATCGGAATTGACGGCAGAGCCCTTAAGAACGGCTAGGATTTCATCGCCATCGGCCTCCGCATCCTCCAGGCGCTTGAGCACCAGAACACCGGCGGCATCGGCACGCACGATGCCATCGGCGTCATCAGAAAAAGCATGAATGGCGCTGGTAGGAGAAGTAACGCCCAATTCCGAAAAGGCGGTGGAGGCGTGCGGGGCAGCCAAGATATTCACGCCACCCGCCAGCGCTACATCGGCGGCGCCGGTGCGCAGATCCTTGATTGCATGATCGACCGCAACCAAGGAAGACGAGCAGGCCGTATCCACATTGATGGACGGGCCGCGGAAATCCAGGGCATAAGAAATGCGGTTGGCAACGATTGCCGAGGAACTACCCGTGAGCGCATAAGGATGCATCTCCGTGGGATCGGCGGTAATCAGCATGCCGTAATCATTATTGGTCGAGCCCATGTACACGCCCGTGTGCGTGCCGCGCAGCTCATTGGCGGGAAGGCCCGCGTTCTCCAACGCGTGCCATACCAACTCGAGCAGGATGCGCTGCTGCGGATCCATATTCGCGGCCTCTAGCGGCGATAGGCCGAAGAACTCCGCATCAAAGGAGGCAACATCATCGATATAACCGCCATCGGTATTGTGCTGCGCGATCTTCTCACTCAATACGGGATCGGCGCTGTACTCAGACCACCGCCCCACCGGCAGCGGCCCCGTGCCCGCGCGCGATTCAGCGAGCATGGTCCAAAATTCCGGCACATCTTTAGCGCCTGGGAAACGTCCGGACAAGCCGATCACTGCAATATCAGAACCCTGCGCGGCGCGAGCTGTGCGCTGCACGCGCGGTGCATCGTCGTGCCGCCCCGCGGGCTCATTAAGCAAGCGATTGGCTAGAAGCTCAATCGTGGGGTACTCATACGCCACCGTCGCATCGAGCCGCGTGCCTAAAAGATTTTCTAATTCGCCCGACAGCACTACGGCATCCCGAGAAGAAAGACCATAGTTTTCCAGTGGGGTGGAATCTAAAATCTCTGTGGCCGCTACGCCCGTGGCCTGGGATACCCAGTCACGCAGCCATGCACGAAGTTGCTCGATGGTCATAAACCGTCTTTCCTAGTGGGGTTAATAGAACGACAAATACCTATATCGCTCTATTTTGTCACCTTGTTAACTTAACGTCCGAATCCGGCTTTAGGCTTGGTAGTCCTTTTTCGCCACGCGGCGGGCAATCTTATGCGAGGAGGTGCGCTTAATTTCCCCTGGCGCCTTCCACACGATATCGCTCGGGGTAATGCCGTGATTCTTTGTCACGGCCGTGCGAATTGCGTCGCTGGCGGCGGCGTCGCCGGACGGATCCGCGTCATCGGCGCGCTCCACCAAGAGCACCAAGGATTCTGAGTTTTCGCCCTCCACGGCAAACGCAGCGATGGAATCTGGGCGCACGTGCGCGGATGCGTCCTGCACGGTGCCTTCAATATCCTGCGGGTAGTGATTGCGCCCGGCGATGACAATGAGATCCTTAAGCCGTCCGGTGATATACAGCTCGCCCTCGATGATGGTAGCGAGATCGCCGGTGGCCATCCACCAGTCATCCTCTGGTAGGCCATCCTGAATGCGCTCGCCCAGGGTATTGCGGAAGGTAGCCGCGGTTTCTTCTGGGCGGTTGAGATAGCCAGTTGCCATATTTTGTCCATGCACCCAGATTTCACCGATGGTGCCCTCTGGGACCTCGGCCTTGGTTTCAGGATCCACGATGGCAAGGTGCTGGAACGAAACGCCCTGGCCATTCGAGGCGAAGGCAACCGTTGCAGCTGACTTTTCCTCAATAACAGCGTGCCCGTCCGCCAATTTTTCGCGGTTGAAATGGGAAATGACGGGGCGCTTTTTATCCTGTGCGGTAGCGACGATGAGGGTTGCTTCCGCCAAACCATAGGAGGGACGCAGCACGGAACGCTCGACGCTGAAGGTATCTAGGAATTTCTGCACCGCTGGTTCCGTCACCGGTTCAGAACCAATGAGGATTCCATCAACGTTGGAGAAATCCGCGTCCTTGCCGTAGCGCGCGGCCAATTCCAAGGCGAAATTGGGCACGGCGGTATAGATATTCTTCTCTTCACCCGGCTGGCGGCTGATGCGCTCCACCCACCGATTGGGATGCTGGATGAAGTCGCGCGGGGTCATCATGTCCAATTCGATGCCCAGAATAGTGGTGAATAGCGCCAAGATGATGCCCATATCGTGGTGCATCGGCAGCCACGACACCACGCGCGGCGGGAACTGCAGGTTCACAGCCCGGAAGATCTGCAGCACATTCACCAAAATCGCGCGGTTGCTCAGCTCCACGCCGGCAGGGGTGCGCGTGGAACCAGAGGTGTACTGCAAGAAGGCGGTGGAATCCACGCCCTCGCCAGCGACCGGCTTCCACGACGCCGCCAAGGAATCAGGCAGCGCATTGATGGAAATGACGCGCGGGCGCTCCCGCTCAGTGGAGAAATAGGTGCGTACCGCCGCGGCGGATACACGGTTGGTCAACACGATAGGGGGCTCGCAGTCAGCAAAGACCGCCTTGAGGTGGTCCGCGTGTCCCGGCTCATTCGGATCATAGAGCGGAATCGGGGTCATTCCCGCATACATCGCGCCTAAGAAACCAAAGAGGTATTCGGGGGAGTTGCCTGCCAGAATGGCCACGCGGGTGCCCGGTTCTGCAACTTGTTGCAGGCGCGCTGCCACCACTTTGATCCGGGTATTGATTTCCTGGCGGCTGAGCTCACGGGCGGTGTCCTCCTCACCGTAGAGCCACTGTCGCATTACTACCTGCGAAGTATCCGCGTCTGCCTGGTAGAGGGTCTCGGCCAAGCCTGCCAAGGTGAGTTCTGCGGGGAGGGCGATATTGCCCTCGGCGTCAAAAAACTTCCCCATGAGTTGCTGTAAATCCATCGATTCTCCTTTGGTAAATGCTTTTGTCTTAAAAAATATCGATGTTATAGCGCCTCATATTACACGGCATCAATGACACGGTGGGCCCAGTCCACAACCCACTGGTTCGCAGTAGTCCCCTCAATCACGCCGCCGTTATCGGCGTACTGCGCGTGTACTCCATTGGCCCCGATTAAATCCCTGGCGCGTTCCAAACCATTGCCCACGCCGGTGGGCGCATCACACACGGTGTCATTGGGAGCACAGATCTGGAAGGTCCTATCCGCAAGCTCTCCAAAGCCGTGCGGACGCGCTCCGCGCATAGTCGCTCCAGGCACGATGGGCTGAACGAGGCCAGAGACGGGTTCCAAGGCAATCTCGGCGCCGATTCCACCCAGCTCGTGGCCCGGGTTTTGGCCCACGCCGTTTTCACGCCGTCCATCTGCAATCAACGCCACACCCGCGATATTTTCTGCGGGGATTACGCCTTCGCCACCACCGATGTCATCGGCCACATCGCCGGCAATGACCGCGCCTTGGGAAAAACCGCTCAAAATGAACTTGGTCTGTGGGCAGCTATCGTGCATGCCGCGCAGCTCCTCATTCATCTTCGCGGTGCCCTCATCACGGGAATCGGTGTAGCTCATTTCCTCCTGCGCATTGATATTTTTAAATTGCGCAGTATAAGGAAGGGTCCACACCTTTACATTATCCCCGTAAGCCTCCTGCAACGGCTGCGTAATAGACAGCATGAACGAGCGTGGATTAGCAGAAGGGTTGAGGGGATCATCGTCGGCCGCGGATTCCCAGGTACCTGGCGCGGAAATAAACTCCACGGCCGGGCACCAATCCGGCTGGGATTGCTCCGGTGGTGCTGCAGACTCTGACTCCTTGGGGGCGCTAGGCCCCGCCGAGTCCGAGGTCGTGAGGTAGTGCACCGCCCCCACGCCGATGACGACGAGGAGGGCAAGGACGGCAACAACGGTAATGATTTTTCGCATGAACTAGTTGTACCCGGAAAACCTCAAAGGAAGCTAGCAAAGGGCTGAACGTGCGTTGTTCTGAAGCAGCTTGGTGAGCTCGTCAAAGTCCTTATCAGAGCGTTGCTGCTCAATCAGTTGCCCGGCCACTGCGGGAATAGTGATTTCATCATCGCCGCAAGCGCCCTGGCCTGCACCGAGGAGCTGATCTTCTACCCCATCGACGTTCACGCCAGCATCCTTTAACGAATCCAGATACGCAGCCTCTTCCTTGGGCAGCTGCGCGGACGGGATTTCAGAGATCTCGCGGGCACCACGGTCCTCCGGGGAGTTCGCGGAACCAGACCCGTTCCGCGGCTCAGCGGAGCCCTTGGAATCGTGCTTGGACTCGGAGGGCTCCTCCGAGGAGGAAGCGCTGCTAGATGCAGACTCGCTGCTGCTCGTGGTCGATTCTTCGGAGGTCTTTTCACGCGACAGCGGCGCCACCGAAGTGTCATTGCCGGAGTCACTATCCACGGTGGCAGAGTCACACCCTGCCAAGCCGAGGCATAAGACCGCTCCTACGATGGCTAATTTACGCATGCTTATTTCTTTTCAGCCTGTACGCGGCCCATGACTTCACTGATCGTTCCGTGCTGGAACTCCTGCTTCAATCCACCAGCTGCGATTTCGGAGTAATCAGAGGTGGGCCAGCCAAATTCGCCGTGTTCCCAGCCCTTCTTACCCCATTCATCCATGATGGCACCCTTCAAGATGTAGTGCGCACCGGATTCTGGGGACCAGTAGATGGAGCCATGCTCAAATTCCTGGAAGAAGCCATTGCCATCCTTGACCTTCTTCTCACCGTCCGTGGGGAAGCCCAGTGGGGATTCGACACCGCCCATATCCTTGTACTTTTTGCCAATGGCACCAAAGGACACCTGGTTCTTGCCGTCCGGGTTGCGGGTCAAAACGCCGTTTTGGAATTCCTGGGTAAAGCCTTCGCCCACCTTCTTGACCGGGCCGGTCGGGTACTTCAGATCGCCGCCTTCATAGCCCTTCTCGCCCCACTTCTTAAACATGTCGCCGGTGATTTCCCAGGCGCCGGTCTCTGGGCTCCAGTAAATGGAACCGTTTTCGAAGTGCACGTAGCGTCCCTTGCCATCTGGCGTCTTAAGTTCATCGGACTTCGGGAAGCCCAACCAAGAGGTAGGGCCACCGATTTCCGCATAGCGGGCGCCAATGCGGCCGTACAGGGCATGCGCACCGGTCTCCGGGGACCAGTACGCCGTACCAGTTTCGAAGTCTTGTGCCTTGCCCTTATCAGCAACGTCATATTCGTTATTCAGGCAGGAACCGATGCGGCCTTCCTTGGTGGCCTTGGCGATCTCGCCTTCGGTCTGACAGTTCGCACCGCGGTCGGCCTTGTCAATATTGAGGGCATCCGCAATGTACGGCCATGCATTCTGCATCTCAAATTGCCAGAATTCCCAGCTGTGCACGCCGGAGGGGCGGAATTTCACCACAGGTTCCACATTGGCGCGCTTCGCGTAATCCACGAAGGTCTGGGTGGACATGCGGGAGATGACCTCGAGCCCCATGCCGGCCAAGCTGGCCTGACCCTTGGCCACGGAGGTGGCATTGCCAAAGTCATCCTTGCCGTTACCGGCAGAGACATAGACCTGCATGTCCTTGAGGTTTTCGATGCCCAGCTTCGGATCGTGGTCGATCCAGTCCTGCGAGCCCGGCTCGCCCCACATCTTGTGGGAATCGAATCCACCGGCATCGCGCTGCGCGGCCATGATGGCCTGCGGCATGCCGCGGGTGGTCGTATCCAGGTAGCCAGAGAACGAACCCACGAAACCGAACAGGTGGGGGTTGCGCTCCGCCAAGTTGATCGCCGCGGTACCACCCATGGACAGCCCAGTGACCGCACGCTTCTGGTTGGAGCGGTATTCCTTATCCAAGATGGGAACCAATTCCTTGGTCAGGAAGGTCTCCCACTTGTAGTTCTTGCCTGCATCCGGCTGCTGCCAGTCGGAGTAGAAGGAGGATTCGCCGCCCACTGGCATAATGAGGTTGACGTTGCGGTCCGCGTACTGGTTGAGGATATTGGTCTCAATGGTCCAGCCGGACTCGTCATCGCGGGCGCGCAGGCCATCAAGAGCCCATACCTCTGGGAACTTCTTCTCCGGCTGCGAATACCAGTCGCGCGCGAGCTGGATCTGCACCTTCTGCTCGTGATCCGGCATGGCTGCGGACTGGATATAAACCATCAGGTGACGGTTGGACAGGTACTCCACACGGTTGATCTTTACGCCATCCGGCAGGCCCTCCACCTGTGGATATTCGGTCTCCACTGGAGTACGGGCCGGCGGATCCTTGGGCGCAAAGTGATCAGACAGACTGCTGCCGTTGCCTGACTGAGAAGAGCTCATGTCACCGAGAGAGCTTTGGGCGGTGGCATTGGGCAGCAGGGCAAGTCCAACGGCAATGGCGGTCGGCATGGCTGCTACCGCGAGCCCCTTGCGGGCCTTGCCCGGGGAAGTGTTTTTGCGCATAGGTAAACGTCCTTGAAAATTTACCGCGGCCGCATTCCGAAGGTTCCCCTCCTCCGGACTGCTACCTGCGGCGTGAGCTGTCTATTGTGCGCTTAAGTTTAAGTTGAACTTGAGGCTTTGGGAAGGCTGACACGCCGTACAAAGTTATATCACCATTTATCTTGATAGATCCTGCCCATTACGTTGTTTGCAGTTCCACTTGAAGGAGCCCAGGATTCGTAACTCTGCCCCTGTGCAGGGACAGGTTATGTTTGTCTGCGTTCCTTTTGCTTTTCTTTTTCAGGAGCAGTGGAACTAGTCGCTGGCTTCGGTATGGCT
>NZ_JASPHQ010000032.1 GCF_030227225.1 Corynebacterium rhinophilum | reverse complement strand
AAGTTTTGAACATTTTTGGGCACCGCAAAAAAGAAAAATCTCGAGACACCATAGGAACGATGTCTCGAGACTTCACACGGTGCCCCCAGTGGGACTCGAACCCACACTGAATCGATTTTAAGTCGACTGCCTCTGCCGATTGGGCTATGGGGGCGGGGTGCAAGGAATAGTGTAGAACACTATTCCTAAAAAGAGTTAATGA
Organism: Corynebacterium rhinophilum; assembly: GCF_030227225.1. Classification (GTDB taxonomy): domain Bacteria; phylum Actinomycetota; class Actinomycetes; order Mycobacteriales; family Mycobacteriaceae; genus Corynebacterium; species Corynebacterium rhinophilum. Next base: position 13,387 of record NZ_JASPHQ010000032.1, on the reverse strand, counting down.
GGGGTAGATTCACTAACCAGACCAGCAATGATGCCGTCCAGGATGTCTTTTTCGCTGATAAAGAAGCTGCGTGCATCGCTGGTTCGCTCGATAAGCTGCATGATTCCCTCAACGGCTACTGCCCCACCGCCGATGACATCGGCGCGGCCAGGGTGAATGACGGGATTCAGGGCGCGTTCCTCGGAAGGGATGCTGACGAGTTGCTTGAGCAGCACCCGCAGGGCATCGAAACGCAGCTCCGAGCCATGGATCGCATCGGCATCATAGCGCTCTAGGCCCTGTGCCAAGGCGGATAGCGTGGTGAACGTGCCGGCACAGCCCACAATGGTGCGCGCCTTGGACATGGGGACGATCTTTTCTACCTCGCCCATGCGCTCTGCTACGTATTCAGAGGCGATTTCAACCTCTGATTCCGTGGGCGGGTCGGTGCGCATGATGCGTTCTGTCAGGCGCACACAGCCCATGTACGCAGAGTGCGAACCTAGAATCTCTTCATCCGCGGTACCCACGACGAATTCGGTAGAACCGCCGCCCAAGTCAATGACGCAGAAGGGGCCGCAGTCAGGCTCCATATCGGCTACCGCGCCGTTGAAAGACAGGAGTGCTTCTTCTTCGCCGGAGATAACCTCCGCCTTGGCACCGGATTCAATCTGGCCCAAAAGTTCAGCAGTCATATCGAAAAATTCCTGCTGATTCTTTGCATCGCGGGTGGCACTGGTTGCCACCATGCGCACGCGGGTGACCTTTTCGAACTTCATCTGGCGCACATAGCCTTCCAAGGCCACACGGGCGCGCTCTAAGGCATCGGGCGCGATTTCACCCGTTGCATCCACACCTTGGCCCAGGCGAATGATTTCCATGGTGCGGGTGATATCGCGCACCTTGCCGTCTTCATCAATCTCAGAAATGAGCAGACGAATGGAATTGGTACCGCAGTCAATCGCTGCCACGCGAGTCATGTCTTACTCCTATTCCGCGTTGGAAAAATCGAACTCCGCCAGGTCAATGCCCAGCTCTTCCACCGTGGGCCAATCCTGTGGAATCGCCGTACCGCGCAGCTTACCGTGGTCGGCCGCCATGGCCACGGCCTCGGTGCCGAGGCGGAAGTGTTGGGGGCCTTCGGCAAGCGCATAGGCAATGAGCACGTGCAGGCACTTCACTCGCTCCGGCATGCCGCCGCCGGAAAAGTCCGTGCCCAGGTCCTCAATCTCATTGCGCTTGGCTAAGAAATGCTCGTGGGCTTGGTGATAGTCCGCGGCGAGCTCCTTGTCCTCGGCCAGGCGGGACTCCATCCACTTCATTACGTGGGCGACCTCCAACCGTGAGGCCTCTGCGGTCAATCGGGGATCGGTGAGGTAATACAGCGTGGGAAATGGGGTGCCATCCGGCAACTTGGGAGAGGTTTTAATCACGGCCGGTTGGCCATCCGGCGTGCGGAAAGATACCTCCAGCACGCCGCGTGGGGTGCGGCCCAATTGCTCGGAGACGATGGCTAAATCTGCATCAGTGACGGTCATGCGAACAATTATCGCATATCGCCGCTTTCCTCAGGCGCTGGCTCGATCGGCAGGTGCTGCGACTCGCCCGCTGGGGCTTCTTCTTCCGGCGGCTGCGCCACCGAATCCCACAGCACCTCAAACCACGGGCGCGAATCTTCCTGCGCCTGACTATCGGTAGTGACCTGGTTATCGGGCTGAATATTAGGATCGAGGATGCGGTACGCGGTCTCGCCCTGCTCTACCACGCCGAAGCGCCGCCGGGCTTCCTGCTTGATATAGTCCTCGGATTTATATTTATCGATCTCTTCTAATAGGGCGTCTTTTTCATCCTGCTTCGCCGCAATCGATTCATTCAGCCGGGCGATTTCAGAGCGGCCGTGGTAGTAATTGCGCAGCGGCACCGCAATGATGACGAGCACCACCAGCACGAAAACAACGATGACGGTCATGCCAACGATGCTCATGCGATCGGGCTTGCGGTTCTTCTTTTCCTGCGCCCGCTGGGATTTGCGGATATCCGCAGCACGCGAGGCCACCGGAACCCTGGTGCGGCTCCGGCGGCGCTCCGTCTTCTTCTCACGTGCCATAGGATTACTATCCTAGCGCCGCCACACCAGTAACACGGGCGTGGCACGCGCGGAAATTCACCAACTTTCTCAGGCGGTTTCAGCGTTCGGAACATGTGCTGCGCAATAGGCTTTTCGCGGCCACACTGCGCAGAAAATAGTGGCACAACGAGGAAGTCCCCGCCACACCTTCCCGGGGTGCCGCGGGGACTAACTTTCTAACGGAGTCCAGCTTCTAGGCTAGATCCCAAGGCCTTAAGCGTTGAAGCGTGGGAAGGCGGAGCGGCCGGCGTAGACGGCGGCATCGCCAAGCTCCTGCTCAATGCGCAGCAGCTGGTTGTACTTAGCCACGCGCTCGGAGCGGGCCGGGGCACCGGTCTTGATCTGGCCGCAGTTAAGGGCGACAGCTAGGTCCGCAATGGTGGTGTCCTCGGTCTCGCCGGAGCGGTGGGACATCATGGTGCGGTAGCCGTTGCGGTGCGCGAGCTCTACGGCATCGAAGGTCTCGGTCAAGGTACCAATCTGGTTAACCTTTACCAGCAGCGCGTTGGCTGCCTTCTTGTCGATGCCCTCCTGCAGGCGAGCCGGGTTGGTGACGAAGAAGTCATCGCCGACGATCTGGACCTTATCGCCAATGGCGGCGGTCAGGGTGGTGTAGCCTTCCCAGTCATCTTCCTGCAGCGGATCCTCGATGGAAACGATGGGGTACTCGTTGATGAGCTCCTCGTAGACCTTGGACATCTCCTCGGCGGTGTGCTCGCCGCCTTCGAAGTGGTACTTGCCGTCCTCGTAGAACTCGGAAGAAGCGACGTCAAGGGCCAGGGCAACGTCCTTGCCCGGCTCGAATCCGGCCTTCTTGATGGCCTCAACGATGAGGTCAAGCGCAGCGCGGGTGGAATCAACGGATGGAGCAAAGCCGCCCTCATCGCCCAAACCGGTGGACAGACCCTTGTCCTTGAGCACGGCCTTCAGGGAGTGGTACACGCCAGCACCAACGCTGAGCGCCTCGGTGAAGGTCTCTGCGCCGATGGGAGCAATCATGAACTCCTGCACGTCCACGCCAGAGTCAGCGTGGGAACCGCCGTTCAGGATGTTCATCATGGGAACGGGAAGAACGTGAGCGTTTGGGCCGCCGATGTAGCGGTAGAGCGGCAGCGCGGCGGACTCGGCCGCAGCCTTAGCGGTAGCGATGGAAACACCGAGGATGGCATTGGCGCCGAGGCGGGACTTATTATCCGTGCCGTCCAGCTTGATGAGCGCCTGGTCAATGAGGCGCTGGTCATCGGCTTCGAGGCCAGCGATTTCATCGCCGATTTCCTCGTTGATGTTCTCTACGGCCTTCTGCACGCCCTTGCCCAGGTAGCGGTCGCCGCCGTCGCGCAGCTCGTGCGCCTCGTGCACACCGGTCGATGCGCCGGAAGGAACGCCGGCAACGCCGTGGGCGCCGTCCTCCAAGAAGACCTCGGCCTCTACGGTCGGGTTACCGCGGGAATCCAGAATCTCGCGTCCAAATGCGTGGATGATACCAGCCATGCTGTAACTCACTCCTTATAGATGATGTTCGTCGCTGAGCCACTTAGTTCAGTTACACGCCCAATTGTTCCAGAAAACCGCCACGCGTGATGCTACCGAGCCGATTGCGGTACCGAGTAGGCATTGGCCGCGTGGGCTACCTTGTCCAGATATTCCCTGGACTGGTTGTAATTTAAGATGGCCTCTTCCCACTGATCCGGGTCACTGAGATCCCTATCACCAAAGCACAAGAGGTTCGCCGCGCCCAGGGCGGCGTCGTCGATCTGGTTCGGGTCGGCCTTGCCATCGCCATTGGCATCGCCGCCCACGGACTCCCACGAGGTAGGGATGAACTGCAATGGCCCCACCGCGCGGTCAAATTCCGTATCCCCGTCGATTTCGCCGTTATCGGTATCCGGGGTGTGCGCGGTGTTATTCGTGCCATCCAGGGTAATGCCGACGATCGGCGGCTGCGGGTAGCCGTTGTCATCCAACTTGGAGGACTTAAACCAGTTGCCGTTATAGGTACCGTGCCGGGTTTCTACAAAGCCCAGACCCGCAAGGGTATTCCACCGCAAATTGCAGCCCGGGTGCTGCTGCCGTGCGATAAGTTCCGCGTTGCCATAGGCGCGCAGCGCTTGCGGCGGAATATCGGTCTTTTCTGCCAAATCCGATGCCCAGTGCGTTAGCTTATCGGCCGTGCGTCCCGGCGCGTTGACATCGATATTTGCCACCTCTTTTCCACCCACGGGCGGGGTGGCATTGGGAACCGAAGAATCATCGGCGGAATTTGACACAAATAGCCCCATTACCAGCGCAATGATGATTACTACGGCTAGTCCGCAGCCCCCGATTGTTCGCAGCAGCCTGTTCATGAGTAGCCATCCTACTAAGTGAAATTCACCCCGCCGGATAACTACACGCGCCCGCCAAGCGTAAAAGTCCCTGAGACTTTGACGTCGCTTTTACTCCCGCGATTTCCCCTCCGCCCAGAGGCGGTTTTGTTCTTCTACGCCTACTATGTCCGCCGTTCCGTCAAAGAGATATGGTGCGCGGGAGCGCATCTTGCGCACGAAGCTGTCGGCGACATCGTCTAGCGAGAAAGTGGAAATCTCGGCGTGAAAAAGCACCTGCAGGAAGATATCCCCTAGCTCTTTGAGCAATTCCTCCTCGGGCGCGCGCTGGCGCACGGCCGCCGCAAATTCACCTGCCTCCTCTTCTAAGTACGGCAGGAGGGATTCATGGGTCTGTTCGCGTTCCCATTCGCCGATGCGGCGGGCCGTTGCCATAGCGCTTCGCGCCTGCATCACGGGATCGTCAAGCGACTCAGCCCTAATGACCTGCTCGCCGGTGGCAATGCGCGCCTGGGTTTCTGGATCGTGTTCATCGGTGGTCACCAAGGTGCCGGTGGCATCATCGCCGCTAAGTAGATCCGAGAAGTTCCACCGCACTGATACCGGCACTTCCCCGGTGAACTGAACGGGTCCGTATAACCTGCCATAGGCGCGCATGGGAATCATGGTGGGCCAGCGTTCATCGAGCAACAGGACTGTCATAGCTACAAAGTCTATCCCGTGTATTTTCTCAAGTTCCCTTTAACGGGGCGGGCGCGGTACTTTAGGCCAATGACCTCCAGCCAAAATAAGTCCCACTCGGTGTCATTGTGGACGCTTGTCGCGCTGATTATCGGATCCACCGTCGGCGCGGGCATCTTTTCGCTACCCCAAAATATTTCCTCCGTGGCGGGCCCAGGTGCCATGCTCATCGGTTGGTTGGTGGCGGGAATCGGCATGCTGTCGGTTGCCTTTGTCTTCCAGATTTTGGCGTATCGCAAGCCCCACTTGGATTCCGGCGTCTATTCCTACGTACGCGCCGGCTTGGGCGATTTCATCGGCTTTACCTCAGGTTGGGGCTATTGGCTGGGCTCGGTGATGGCGCAGGTGGGCTATGCCACCTTATTTTTCAATACGATTGGGCATTACCTGCCGCTTTTCGATGCCGACCACCAATGGCCGTCTGCCATCGCCGTCTCCCTTCTATCGTGGGGCATCTTCGCCGTTTTGGCCCGCGGGGTGCAGCAAGCCGCATTCATGAACCTGGTGACCACGATTGCCAAGATCGTCCCCATCTTGGCCTTCATCGTCTTAGTCGCGTTCATCGGCTTTAGCTGGGATAAATTCACCTTGGATTTCTGGGGCCGAAATTCCAATGCCAGCGTCTTTGAGCAGGTCCAGGGCATCATGCTCTTTACCGTCTGGGTCTTTATCGGCGTAGAAGGCGCCTCCGTCTATTCCAAGCAGGCCACTAAGCGCACCGATGTTGGCCGCGCCACCGTCATTGGTTTCTTCTCCGTGCTTGCACTCTTGGTTTCCGTCTCCACCTTGAGTTTTGGTGTGATGACGAAAGAAGAGCTAGCCGCGCTGCCGGATAATTCCATGGCCTCGGTGCTCACGGAGGTCGTCGGCCCGTGGGGCGGGGCGCTGATTTCCATCGGTCTGTGCCTTTCGGTCCTCGGCGCCTACGTTTCCTGGCAAATGTTGTGTGCTGAGCCCATCGTCATGATGGCCATCGATGGCCTTATCCCCCGCCGCATCGGCACCATCAATGTGGCCGGCGCCCCGTGGGTAGCCCAGCTGATTTCTACAACTGCCATCCAGATCTTCATCGTCGTCTTTTACGTCAATGAAGCTTCTTATGCCGCGATGGTGCAGCTCGCCACCATCATGTACCTCCTGCCCTATATCTTCTCCTCGCTGTACCTATTGCTGCTAGCGATACGGGGAAAGGGCGTGACCCACCCGCACGCCGGAACGCGGTTCGATCTATCCGGGCCGGATATTCCCAGACGCGAAAACCGGCGCCACTTTGGCATCGCGCTAGTGGCCTTTGTGTACTCTCTGTGGCTAATTTATGCCGCCGACCCGGTTTATATTCTCTTTGGCGCTCTTGCCGTAGTGCCAGGGCTTATCCCGTACGTGCTCACCCGCCTATCGCGCCGCGAAAAGCTTTTTAATGGATTTGAGTGGTCAATCGTCATCGTGGTACTGGTGGCCGCCACCATCGCCGCGGTCGGCCTCGCCCAAGGATCGCTGGAGCTCTAGTCCTCCCTACCCCACCAAAAGGGCTGGGTCGGTGCACTCACCTGGCATCGCAAGTGGTCTTGAACACAGACAGTTTAGTACGGTTATAACACCCCACTAATTTCTGTGACTATCACCTTTGGAGCACTTGTGACTCAAACCAATGTTAGCGCCATGCCCTCTGCCACTCCTGCTGGTTCGGACCCCGCGGCAGGAAAGGCCTGGGCGGAGCGGATCAAAGAATTGGCGGAACAGCGCAATGCGGTGATCCTGGCGCATAATTACCAGATCCCGGAGATCCAAGACGTTGCCCACCACACTGGCGATTCCCTGGCGCTGTCCCGCAAGGCAGCGGAAACTGATGCAGATATCATCGTCTTTTGCGGCGTGCACTTCATGGCGGAATCCGCGAAGATTCTTTCTCCGAATAAGAAGGTCCTCATCCCCGATGAGCGCGCTGGGTGTTCCCTGGCAGATTCCATCACCGCCGATGAGCTGCGCGCATGGAAGGCCGAGCACCCCGATGCCCTGGTGGTCAGCTACGTCAACACCACCGCCGAGGTCAAGGCGCTGACCGATGTCTGCTGTACGTCCTCCAATGCCGTCGACGTGGTCAATTCGCTGCCGGCGGATAAAGAAATCCTCTTCTGCCCCGACCAGTTCTTGGGCGCCTACGTCAAGCGCGAGACCGGCCGGGAAAATATCCGCATTTGGGCCGGTGAGTGCCACGTGCACGCCGGCATTAGCGCCCAGCAGCTAACCCAACAAACCCAAGATAACCCGGACGCGGACTTATATATCCACCCGGAGTGCGGCTGCTCCAATTCCGCGTTGTACCTAGCCAACGAGGGCTTGGTGCCGCAAGAACGCGTGCACATGCTCTCTACCGGACAGATGATCACCCAATCCCAGAAGCAGCCGCAGAACAAGGTGCTCGTTGCCACGGAGACCGGCATGCTGCACCAGCTGCGCCAGGCCGCGCCGGACATCGATTTCCAGGCCGTCAATGACCACGCCGAGTGCAAGTACATGAAGATGATCACCCCAGAGACCCTGGAGCGCTGCCTGATAGAAGAAACCGATGAGGTTACGGTGCCAGAAGACATCGCAAACGCGGCGCGCAAGTCCCTCGAGGCCATGATTTCCATTGGCAACCCCGGCGGGGGCGAGTAAATGGAAGACCTGCACCTGCCGGATTGCTCCGCGCTCATTTCCACGGGCTTGGATGAGGATTTCGCTTACGGGCCGGATTACACCTCGCTTGCCACGGTGCCGGGTGAGGCGCGTTGCACGGCGGAGTTCACCGCGCGCGAGGCCGGCACCATCGCAGGCTTGGGCCTTATCGAACAGGTTCTTGACGCTACCGCCCAGCGCTTAAGCCAGTGGGGCGTGGTTACAGGCCCCACGCTTGCCGATGCCCCGACCCCCACCATCACCCTCCACTCCACCGACGGCGACCGCGTTACCCCAGGCCAGGTCACCGCCACGGTGCAGGCACCTACCCTCCTCGTGCTAGCCGCTGAGCGCACCATGCTCAATATGGTCTCGCACGCAAGCGCCATTGCGACGCAGACGCGGCGTTGGGTCGATGCCATCGCAGCAGCAGAGGACACGGGGACGCCGGGCAGCGTTAAACAGGCCCAGGTGCGCGATACCCGCAAGACCCTGCCTGGCCTGCGCGCGCTGCAGAAATACGCCGTCCGCGCCGGCGGCGGGGCGAACCACCGGATGGGCTTGGGCGATGCCGCCATGATTAAGGACAATCACGTGCTCGCCGTGGGCGGCAGCGTGGCCACGGCCCTGCGTCGCGTGCGCGAACATGCCCCGGACATCGCCTGCGAGGTCGAGGTCGATACCTTGGATCAGCTCGACGAAGTGCTCCCGCTGCATCCGGATATGGTGCTGCTGGATAACTTCGCGCTTGCCGATGTCCACACCGCCGTCCATCGCCGGCAAGCCCTCAGCCCAACCACGGCGCTGGAGGCCTCCGGTGGGTTGCAGCTGGAGAACGCCGGTGAGTACGGCACCTCGGGCGTGGACTATATCGCCGTCGGCGCCCTCACCCACTCGGTGCGCGTGCTGGATATCGGCCTGGACTTCTCCTAAGCGCCGATCGGCTATGTGCCGAGGGGCTACGCGCCCATCGGCTACTCGCCTACGCTGATGACTGATCCGGCGCCGGCTTTCTCGCCGGAGACGTTGATGGGTTGGACATCAAAAAGCGCGCTTAAGAAGTCCGCGGCCCACTGGATAAGCTCCTCATCGCGCAGCTTGGGTGAGGTGACATTGCGCCCAGCCTTGGGGAAAGGCACGTTGATGGCCTTGGCCGCGGCCCGGAAGCTCGAACCCGGGTACAGGCGCTTCAGGCGCACCTGCTTGGAATCCGGCAGCTCGACCGGGTGGAATTTCACGCGGGTTCCCTGCACGGTAATGTCTGCCACCCCGGCGCGGCGGGCTTGGTGGCGCAGGCGCGCCACGGCGAGCAAGCGCTCGACCTCCTTGGGCAAGGGGCCGAAGCGGTCTTCCATTTCTTCCCGCGCCGCCGCGAGATCCTTATTATCCTGCGAGGCCGCTAGCTTGCGGTAGACCTCGAGGCGCAGGCGCTCGGAATCGATATAGGACTCTGGGATGTGGGCATCCACGGGAAGATCGATGCGGATTTCCTTCGGCCCCTCGTCCGTCACCGCGGGTGCCTCGCCGCGGGCCAAAGACTTGAAGGCCTCGACGGCCTCGCCGACCAAGCGCACGTAGAGATCGAAGCCCACGCCTGCAATGTGACCGGATTGCTGGGCGCCCAACACGTTGCCAGCACCGCGCATCTCTAGGTCTTTCATGGCCACGGCCATGCCTGCGCCCAGATCATTATTCTGGGCGATGGTAGCCAGGCGGTCATAGGAGGTCTCAGTCAGCGTGGCGCCCTTGGGGTACAGGAAGTAGGCGTAACCGCGCTCGCGGGAGCGGCCCACGCGCCCGCGCAGCTGGTGTAGCTGCGACAAGCCCATGTGGTGGGCATTTTCCACAATGAGCGTATTCGCATTGGCGATATCCAGTCCGGTTTCCACGATGGTGGTACACACCAAAACGTCATACTCGCGGTCCCAGAATCCCTGGACGGTCTTTTCTAGCAGGTCCTCATTCATCTGGCCGTGGGCAACGACGATGCGTGCTTCTGGCACCAAGTCGCGCAGTTCGCGCGCCTTCTTTTCAATATCGGAAACCTTATTGTGGATAAAGAAGGTCTGACCATCGCGCAATAGCTCGCGCCGAATGGCGGCCGCGACCTGCTTATCCTCGTAGGCGCCGACATAGGTCAGCACCGGGTGGCGATCCTCTGGCGGGGTGAGGATGGTCGACATTTCACGGATGCCGGCCATGGACATCTCCAGCGTGCGGGGAATCGGCGTCGCGGACATGGTTAGCACGTCGACGCTGGCTTTCAGCGCCTTGATGTGTTCCTTGTGCTCCACGCCGAAGCGCTGCTCCTCATCGACCACGATGAGACCCAAGTTCTTCCAGTGCACGCCGGTTTGCAGCAGGCGGTGCGTGCCAACGACGATGTCAATCGAGCCATAGGCAAGCCCCTTAAAGATCTCCGTGGCTTCCTTCTTTGAGGTAAAGCGCGATAGGACCGCCATCTTGACGGGGAACCCGGCCATGCGCTCGCTAAAGGTATCGTAGTGCTGCTGCGCCAGCAGTGTGGTGGGTACTAGGACGGCGACCTGGGTACCATCTTGCACGGCCTTGAAGGCGGCGCGAATGGCGACCTCGGTCTTGCCATAGCCCACGTCACCGACGACCACGCGGTCCATCGGCACCGTGGATTCCATATCCTCTTTCACTGCGTCGATGGCCAGCATCTGGTCCTCGGTTTCGACGAAGGGGAAATTGTCCTCCATCTCCGCCTGCCAGGGATTATCGGGCGCGAACTGGTGTCCCGGTGCGGCCTGGCGCTTGGCATAGAGATCCACCAATTCGCCGGCGATCTCGCGCACGGCGGCGCGCGCCTTCTTTTTGGTGTTCTTCCAGTCCGAGCCGCCCATCTTGGATAGGTGGGGCGATTCGCCGCCGGTGTATTTGCTGAGCAGATCCAGCGAATCCATCGGCACCCACAGTTGGTCCGCCGGCTGCCCGCGCTTGGAGGGCGCATATTCCAGCACGATATATTCGCGCCGGCTGGTCTCATCGCCGGATTGGATGGTGCGCTCGGCCATCTTCAAAAACTTGCCGATGCCGTGCGTTTCATGCACCACAAAATCGCCCTGCTTGAGCGCCAGCGGGTCCACCTTATTGCGGCGCTTGGCCGGCCGCCGCTTGGCGTCCGCAATATCGCCGACGCGGTTACCGGTCAGGTCCGTTTCCGTCACCACGACGAGCGGCAGTGCCTCGGCGTCTTTGAGCTTGCGCACCTTGGGAAAGACCAAGCCCGCATGGCTGAGGGCCTGATACAGGGTGACCTCGCCCGCGCTGGGTTCCCAGCCGGGGGTGGCCACCTTGGTGCGAATGCCCTGCTCGGCAAAACGCTCCACCATGCGCTTGATAGCACCCTGGGCAGGCGCGATAAATGCCGCACGCCCGCCAGCGTTTGTATGCGCCAGCAGCTGGGCCATCATGGCATCGATCTCTTTGATATCACCGCGCGGGGTGGGCCCAGGCTCAAACTCGAGCGGCAGGGTTTCCTCCTCTGGCCCGGCCAACATGCCCGGTGGGGAAAATGTCCACAGCGGCTGACCGGCCTCGCGAATGGAGACCTCCAAAGACTCAAAGGAGCGGTAGCTCGATCCCTCAGTATCGAGCCCTTCCGTGGACAAGGGTCCATCCGCACCCATGGCAGCAGCCTCCCAGCCGGCAGCGAGGAATTCCGCGTCGGTCTTTTCCAGGTCTTCCACGCGGCGCCTGATCTTTTCCGGTGCCACCATCACCACGTGCGTGGCGGCGGGGAGGAACTCGGAAAGGGTGATCAGTGGGGCATCGGAAAGCACGGGCAATACTGCTTCCATGCCCTCTGCCGGAATATGCTCGCTGACTTTGGTGAGCAGCTCCACCAGCGCTGGGTTGCCGGTGTGCGTCGCCGCCAATGTGGCCGCGCGCTGCGCTACCGCATCCGTAATCGGCAGCTCGCGGGCGGTAAAGATATCGACGCGGCCGACCTCGATTTCCGGGATGGTGCGCTGGTCAGCAACAGAGAACTGGCGGATATCGGTGACCTCATCGCCCCAAAATTCCACGCGCACTGGGTAATCCAAAGTGGTGGGAAAGACATCGATAATGCCACCGCGGGTGGCAAACTCACCGCGCTTGGCCACCATGTCCACGTGCTTATACGCCCGAAATTCCAGGCTGCGCACCACATCATCGAAGTTATATTCGTGGTCTTCTTCCAGATGCACCGGGGCACGGCCCTCGATGTCCTGCAGGATGGGCTGGGACAGCCCGCGCGCGGCCGTGACAATAATGCGCAGGTCATCAATGTTGTGCAGCACCTGCGCGCGCTTGCCGATGATATCCACGCCTGGGCTCAGGCGCTCGTGCGGCAGCGTCTCCCACGAGGGAAACATCGCGACCTTATCGCCCATCATCGCGGTAAGCTCCGCGGTGAGATCCTCGGCCTCGCGGCTGGTGGCCGTGACCGCCAGCACCGGCGCGTGGTGGGCCAAAGTTCCAAGAGCCCAAGGGCGCGCCTGATCGATACCCGTAATGTGCAGGTCCTGGCCCACATTGGCCACAAGCCCCTTGAGCTTCGGGTCCGTGGCCGCGACCTTAAGCAGACCTGCCAGCATTGGCGTCGCCATTTACTTCCTGCCTCCTAATTTGGGCTTAATTTCCATACCGGACAAACCATTCCAGCATAGATTGACTATATGCGTAGCGACGACTTCCTTATCCGGTTTCTCCGGGCTGCGCTCATCCAACCACCACTGCGCCGTAGTAGAGACCATGCCCACGAGGGCCTGCCCGTAAATATTGGCCAGCTCCGGATTAATACCGCGGTGCTCAAAGGCCTCACCCAAGATATAGGCCACCTGCCCCACCGCTGCATTGAGCAGCGTAGAAAAACTGCGCTCCTCGCCCGGCTTCGAATCGCGTACCAGAATGATGAAACCATCGGTTTCTTCCTCGACGTAATTCAGCAGTGCCATCACGGCCTGCTCAATGCGCTCGCGCCAGCTGCCCTCTTCTAAAGAATCCTTGATGACTTTTTCTAGCGCCAGCATCTCCCGATCCACGACCACCGCATACAGGCCTTCTTTGCCCCCAAAATGCTCGTAGACCACCGGCTTCGATACTCCGGCGCGCGACGCAATCTCTTCAACGCTGGTGCCTTCAAACCCCAATTCCGCAAAAGCGGCGCGTCCAATGGAAATCAATTGCTCGCGGCGCTCGCGTCCGGTCATTCTCTGTCGAACCATGCCTTCTACCCTATCCTTTGCCCCACCCTTACCTAGTAATTTGTTATTTACCCGGGGGCATCAGGTACGCTATAGCTACAGTGATCGCTGTGGTTCCCCATGGTGTAATCGGCAACACTGCGGTTTTTGGTACCGCCATTCTAGGTTCGAGTCCTGGTGGGGAAGCTTTTCCACGTCCCCCTCTATCAGCAAAAACGCTGGTGAGGGGGGTTTTATTTTTTGGGTTAAGCCCGGATTCTAAGGATCGTGGAAACACCTGACCTTGATTGGTGGTGTTTGTGGTGTCGAGTCGTTGGGATCCTTCGCCGGATGTGGTGGAGCAG
>NZ_JASPHQ010000031.1 GCF_030227225.1 Corynebacterium rhinophilum | reverse complement strand
TCGTGCTCTCAAAGAAAACTACTCCCTACTAGTCGGTAACTGATTTCTCAGTCCAACTAATGGGGAGCAGTTCAGAGTTGGGAGGGAGGCGGGCGTTTTTCGGTCGGAGAGGTAATGTGCCCTCAACGTGTGTTCATGCAGGTGCTTCGATAAACTGGACTCCATGACTGAGTCTTTAGTAGTAAATGTTGCCTGGCCATATGCCAATGGCCCGCGCCACATCGGTCACGTGGCTGGCTTTGGCGTTCCCTCTGACGTATTCGCTCGCTTCCAGCGAATGCGTGGCCGCAACGTACTCATGGTCTCCGGTACGGATGAGCACGGCACCCCGTTGCTGGTCCAGGCCGATAAGGAAGGCGTATCCGTTCGCGAACTCGCGGATCGCTATAACCGTCAGATCGTCAACGATCTGGCTAACCTCGGCTTGTCGTATGACCTTTTTACCCGTACCACCACCCGTAATCACTACTCGGTGGTGCAGGAGCTGTTCAAGGGTCTCAATGAGAACGGCTACATGCTGAAGGAGACTACCAAGGGGGCAATCTCTCCGTCCACCGGCCGCACGCTGCCGGACCGCTATATCGAGGGCACGTGCCCCATTTGCGGCGCGGATGGCGCCCGCGGTGACCAGTGCGATAACTGCGGCAACCAGCTGGACCCAGTAGACCTCATTGACCCGGTATCCAAGATCAACGGCGAAACGCCGCAGTTCGTGGAGACCGAGCACTTCCTGCTGGATTTGCCATCTCTTAAGGACGAGCTGCAAAAGTGGCTTTCCACCCGCGAGGATTGGCGCCCCAACGTGCTGAAATTCTCCCTGAACCTGCTGGAGGATATGCGCCCGCGCACCATGACCCGCGATATTGACTGGGGCATTCCCATTCCGGTGGACGGCTGGCAGGACAATAACGCGAAGAAGCTATACGTGTGGTTCGATGCCGTCGTGGGCTACCTGTCCGCTTCCATCGAGTGGGCGCACCGCACCGGCCAGCCGGAGGCATGGAAGGAATTTTGGCAGGACCCAGAAACCCGCCACTATTACTTCCAGGGCAAGGACAATATCACCTTCCACTCGCAGATCTGGCCGGCGGAATTGCTGGGCTATGCCGGAAAGGGTGCCAAGGGCGGCGAGCTGCACCAGTACGGTGAGTTGGACCTGCCAACGGAAATCGTCTCCTCGGAATACTTGACGATGTCCGGCTCCAAGTTCTCCTCGTCCAAGGGCGTGGTGATCTACGTTAAGGACTTCCTGGCGGAGTTCGGTCCGGATCCGCTGCGTTACTTCATTGCCGTGGCTGGCCCGGAAAACAACGACGCGGACTTTACGTGGGATGAATTCGTGCGCCGCGTCAATAACGAACTTGCCAATGGCTGGGGCAACTTGGTTAACCGCACCGTATCCATGGCGCACAAGAACTTTGGCGAGGTTCCGGTTCCAGCGGCCCTGGAGGAGCGCGACGAGGCCATTTTGCAGCTGGCGGAGGAGACCTTTAACACCGCCGGTAACCTGCTGGAGCAATCCAAGTTCAAGCAGGCCATTGTCTCCATCATGCACGTGGTGGGCGAGGCGAATGCCTATATCGCCTCCCAAGAGCCATGGAAGCTGGCCAAGGATGAAACCCAGCGTGAGCGCCTAGCCACCGTCTTGTGGACCGCCCTGCAGGTTGTGTCTGACTGCAATGTCATGCTCACCCCATTCCTGCCATTTACCGCGCAAAAGGTGCACGAGACTCTGGGCCGCACGGGCGAATGGGCCGCGCAGCCTGAGGTGCGCGAGGTCAAGGATGATATCCCGGTTGAGCTCGTAGGTGCGGGGCTTCCCCCAGAAAACCACGAATATCCTGTCATTATGGGTGACTACACCCAGCAGCAGGCCAAGTGGGAGCGCATCCAGGTGGCACCGGGTACTACCTTGGCAAAGCCGAAGCCGCTTATTTCCAAGCTGGATCCAGAGCTCGGCGAAACCGGCCCGGAATGGGCGCCGGTGGTGAACTAGCGCGGTAGCACCCCGCTAGATATACAAAGCGCGGTGGCCAGTCCCAATGAAAGGGAAGGCCACCGCGCTTTTGTTATGCCTTTAAGGTTCTGCCTAGTGCTGGAAATCGCGCTGCAGATGAACCAAACCTAGGCGCACGCCGTCCTTGGTGTGGATATTGGGCATGCGGCCGGTTTCTGTGAACCCAAACTTCTTGTGCAGCGCAATGGAACCGGCATTGGTATCCACGATGTAGGTAATCATGGTTTCGATATAGGGATCGTCGGCGGCGATGTCCATGAGGGCATCGAGAAGCTCGGAGCCTACGCCCTGGCCTTGGGCTGCGGGGGAGATGTATACGGAATCTTCGACGGTGCCGTAGTAGATGGCGGGCGTGACGAATTGAAAGTAGGCGGCCCAGCCGATGATTTCATCATCGTCTACGGCAACGAGCACAGGCGAGCCCGCCTTGGCCATGTCTTTTAGCCAATCCTCGCGGTCAGAAACCTCTTCTTGCCAGGTGATGAGGTTATTGGCCGGTTTAGCGACGGAGGCGGCGTTGTAGATGGCGGAAATCGAGGGGGCATCGGCAAGCTCAGCGGGGCGAATATGCATCAAAAGTCCTTTACACCAGAAGTTCTAAGTGGGTGAGGCTAAGCCAGTGATCGAATTTGTAGGTTACCTCTTTGAGAGTTCCCACGTTTTCAAACCCGAACTTTTCATGCAACTTTAATGATGCCGTATTAGTAGACACGATCAAGGCGAGCAGCGAATGCACCTTCTCATCTGCCCGGGCGCGGTCTACGAGCTCACCCATAAGGGCGGTGCCCACGCCTTGGCCCTGGGCATTGGGGGAAAGGTAGATCGTGGTTTCATAGCAGCCCTGCCAGATGCGGGGATCGCGGTAAGGGTGGTAGAGCGCCCAGCCCAAGTATTCGCCCGCATCGGTTTCGGCAATGAGGAAAGGACACTCCATGTCCTGGATGTGGCGCAGGTATTCTTCGCGTTCAGCCACGGTGACTGGGGTGGAGTTAAAGATGACATCGGTGTGCTCGATGGCCCAGTTGAGGGTATCGGTCATGGCGGGGACATCGCTCAGGTCCGCTGGTCTGATCAACATAGCTGCCAATATTACAATTGCGGGTATGTCTAAAAAGAAGCGACGTCCTACTCCCATTCCAGCCCCAGGGCTCAGCGGGCTCAGTGATGCGCATACGCACCTTTTCTCGCATAAAGATACCGATGAGGTGCTGGTTAACCGCGCCCGCGCCGCCGGGGTATCCCGCCTGGTGACGGTAGGCGATGACCGCCGCGAGTCCGAAGCGGCGCTTGCGACCGCGCACGCGTTTCCCAATGTGTATGCCGCCTGTGCCATCCACCCGGTGCGGGCGAATGAGCTAGACGCGCCCACCAAAGCCGCTTTGGAGGACATGGTGGCGGATCCGCGGTGCGTGGCGGTGGGCGAGACCGGCATGGACGCCTATTGGGTCCACCACGAACCGGAGACCACCGCGAGCTTGGTCCAGCAAGAAGAATCTCTGCGCTGGCATATCGATCTGGCGGTGCGCACCGGCAAGACCCTTATGATCCATAACCGCGAGGCGGATAAGGATCTGCTGCGCATTCTTGCCGATGCCCCCACGCCTGAAACCGTCATGCTCCACTGCTTCTCCTCACCGCTGCGGGTGGCAGAAGAAGCATTAGAGCGCGGTTACGTGTTGTCCTTTGCTGGCAATGTCACCTTTAAGCGCAATGCGCAGTTGCGCCAGGCGGCCGCGCTGGCTCCGGCGGGGCAGTTGCTGGTGGAGACTGATGCGCCGTTTATGACCCCGGAGCCATTCCGCGGGCAGCGCAATGAGCCTTCCCTGATTGGGCACACCTATGACTGTATTGCTCGGGCGCGCCACCAGACCACTCAGGCATTGGCGGCGGAGGTCAATGAGACTTTTGACCGGGTATATGGAATTAAGACGACAGGCGAGTGAGGATTGTCACAAAATTAAATACGCTGGTCGCTGGTGGCATGGGTGCTGGATGTGACAACTGTTTTCGCCAGTTATAGCTGTGGCGCAGCGCTTCTCGACTTTCCTCACTCGTTATCGTATTGTTATTGATTGTTCGTTGAGGCTTAACGCCTCTACCTTCCCGCCGCGCTGGTTCACAGTGGAGTAGTCGCGGCACCGCCGCTGGTTTCCCTAGCCCGCGGCAATAATTGTGATACTGGATAGACAGCACCACCGGAGATTAACTACACATGGCACCTCACCACATTAAGCGCATCAATAATTCACGTTCCCTGCCGCTGCGCCTAGCAACGGGTGGCGTCTTGAGCACCCTCGCCGTAGGCGGTGTCGTGGCGGTTGCTGCGCAGAAAGACCTAGTCGTAGAAGTCAACGGTGACAAGGTAGAGCTGGCCACCTTTGCCAAGGACGTGGACGGCGCCCTGCAGGCGGCCGGCGTCCAGGTGGGCGAAGAAGACATCGTCTCGCCCGCACCATCTGAGTCCGTGGCCGATGGCGATGAGATCTCCGTGCGCACCGCCAAGCCGGTTGCCGTATCCATCGATGGTGAACAGCAGCAGCTTTCTACTACTGATCTCACCGTGTCCGATCTGCTCAATAACCTGCAGGGCGTAAACCCGGGAGCTGCCGTGAAGTCTGGCGAAGATGACGTGGATAAAGATACCCAGTTAAAAGATGGCATGGATCTAGAGGTCGTTTCCCCCAAGATCATCAAGATCAACGATGGGGGCAAGAATACCTACACCAAGATTGCCGCCAAGACCGTGGACGATGTGCTCAAGGAGCGCGGTATCAAGCTCGATGAGGATGACCGCGTTTTCCCAGCCAAGGAAGAAAAGGTCACCGAGGGCATGTCTATCAAGGTTGAGCGGATAGACATTCAGACCGAGGATGTCACCGAGGAATTCGAGGCCGAGCCGCATTTCGTGGATGACCCTGAGCTGGAAGCTGGCGCTGAAGAGGTGCGCGAGCAAGGCGAAAAGGGCAAGCGCGAAATCACCCGCAAGGTGGTCCTGAAGAACGGCAAGAAGGAATCCGAAGAGGTCATCAAGGATGAGGTCGTTGTAGGGCCAAAGCCTGCGACCATTGCCCGCGGCACTAAGCAGGCGGAGCCGGAGCCGCAAGGCGGTAACTCGGGCGCGGCTGCCCCCGCCGTGGCTGATGGCTCCGTGTGGGATTCCATCGCGCAGTGCGAATCCACCGGTAACTGGTCCATCAATACCGGCAATGGTTTCTCCGGTGGCCTGCAATTCGCACCGTCCACTTGGGCTGGCTTCGGCGGCACCGAATACGCACCTGAGGCTTGGCAGGCCACCCGCGAGCAGCAGATTGCCGTGGCACAAAAGGTACAAGCCTCCCAGGGCTGGGGTGCATGGCCTGCATGTACCGCCAAGTTGGGCCTGCGCTAAAAAGCACGCGCAGCACCGCGCATTCTGCGTCGCACCCCGCGTCACTACGGCGCGGGGTGCGACTTTCTGCATTCTTCTACTAGGTTAGAGAACATGACTGAATCTCCGGGCGCCGCGCTTTTAGGCCCAGTAGAAATCCGAGCTTTAGCGGAGAAACTGGATATCACGCCCACCAAGAAATTGGGGCAGAATTTCCTCCACGATCCCAATACCATTCGCCGCATCATCGCGGCAGCGGATCTGGATCCCACAGACCGCGTCGTGGAGGTCGGCCCCGGGTTGGGGTCACTGACCCTAGGGCTGGTGGAGACCGTTGAGGATCTCACCGCGGTGGAAATCGATCCGCACTTGGCGGCGCAGCTGCCGGAAACGGTGGGAGAGCGCGCCGCCGACTACGCCGAGCGCCTGCGCGTGGTGGAAAAAGACGCGCTGCGCGTGACCAGTGAGGATGTCGCGGCTCCTACGGCGTTGGTGGCCAACCTGCCCTATAACGTGGCGGTGCCGGTGCTCTTGCACTTTTTGGAGACGTTTCCTTCCATCCGCCGCGTGCTCGTCATGGTGCAGCTGGAGGTGGCGCAGCGCCTCGCCGCGGAGCCCGGCAGCAAGATCTACGGCGTGCCTTCCGTGAAGGCCGGGTTTTATGGCACGGTGAGCCAGGCTGGGACCATTGGCAAGAATGTCTTTTGGCCCGCGCCCAATATCGTCTCCGGCTTGGTGCGCATCGATGTCTTCGATACCCCGTCCTGGCCGGTCGACGATGCCGCGCGCGCTGCGGTTTGGCCGCTTGTCGATGCCGCCTTTGCCCAACGCCGCAAGACCCTCCGCGCCGCACTATCGGGCCACTATGGTTCCGGTGCGGCCGCCGAAGAGGCGCTGCGCGCGGCCGGAATCGATCCGAAGCAGCGCGGGGAGAAGCTCGCTGTTGCAGACTTTGTACGATTGGCAGGACTACAGTGAGCGCACCACACGGAAACGAGCCGATCACCTATACCGCGCATGCGCACGCCAAGGTCAATGTGCACCTTGGCGTGGCGGAACCGCGGGAGGATGGCTTTCACGAGCTGGTCACGGTCTTTCAGTCCCTGAGCCTGCACGATACGGTAACGCTGACTGATTTAGGCAACGCCGAAGTAGATAAACCCCGCGTGCAGTACCTCAAGGTATCCGGTCCGCACGCGGCGGGCGTGCCCGAGGATGACACGAACCTGGCGTGGACCGCGGTGGACCGCATCATGCAACACCTGTATGTCACCCGCGGCGGCATCAAGATTCCGGAGGTGGGCCTTGAGATTCACAAGGCAATTCCCACCGCCGGCGGCATGGCAGGCGGTTCCGCGGATGCAGCGGCGGCGCTGCGCCTTGCCGAGCGCTGCTACGGCCGTTATTACGGAATCGATTCGGTAGGAGAGCACATTCTGGATGCCTTGGGCGCCACTCTTGGCTCCGACGTGCCGTTTACCCTGCTGGGCGGCACGGCGCTTGGTACCGGGCGCGGGGAGCAGTTGACTTCCATGATGACTAGGGGAACCTATCACTGGGCGCTGATTGCCTCCGATCGCGGCCTATCCACACCTAGTGTGTTCCGCAAGCTCGATGAATTGCGCGATGCGGGGCGGGTAACCGCGCCGGCGCTTGATACGACGGAGATTTCCCAGGCGCTCATTTCCGGCGATGCCCAGCGCGTGGCAGCGCACCTGCACAATGACCTGCAACCCGCCGCGCTATCCCTGCGCCCAGATCTCCGCAAGACCTTGGAGGCGGGCATGGATGCGGGTGCGCTCAACGGCATCGTCTCCGGCAGCGGGCCCACCTGCGCGTTCTTATGTGCCACCCGCGAAGACGCGGAAGAAGTTGCAGCACAGGTCGGCATAGAAATACCGGGCACCAAGGGCGTTGTAGCCCAGGGCCCGGCTGCGGGTGCGGAAGTGCTCTAGCTTGGGGCGATGGGGATGGGCATCGCCAAGCACGAGCACTAGAGCGCTAGAAACTTAGAGCACGGCCATTTCGGTGGGCTCGAAGTCCAGCTCGTAGCGGTCCGTTTCCTTACCGCGCAAGAGGTCGATGACGACGAGCTCCTTCTTCTGTGCATCCGTGATGTAGGCATAGCCATTGGCGGCCTTCAGGATTGGGCCCGGCTGCTGCCACTCCTCGTTTTCCTTCCACTTGGAAATCGCGTCGATCTGCTTGGTGATTTCCCCGGAGTCAGGGTCGATGACATTGAGCTTGCCATCGGTGGTCAGCACCAGGGCCTCGCCCATAGGATCGCGTGCTAGAGAGCGGAACCAGTAAGAGCCGTCCAAGTCCACCTTCTTGGCGGAGTAGTCCTCGGTATTGATCAAGGTTACCGAGGTGGGGCGCTCGAAATCGGCGTCCTTCTCGGTCTTGTTATCGGCCAAGATGACATTGGATTCCTCGGATCCCGCGGAGTTTCCGGAGCGCTGGTAGCCATCGGCACCGGCATAGTCGGAGACGTCTACCTTGTGGAACTTGGAGCCGTTAAAGACTACGGGGCCGTCTTCGCAGCCGAAGAAAAGCTTGCCATTTCCTGCGGCTGCTTCGCCGTGGACGCCGGGGCACTCGGTGGTCTCATCCAAGACCTTGCCGTCCTTGTCGAGGTGCTGGATGGTGTGGCGCTCGTCTTCGGTGCCCTTGGTGATGACCACGGAGCCATCCTTAAGCGGGACGGCCACGCCGTGGTGCGCCTCGCCGGTCTTGACGGTGTTGACGGGCTTGGCGTCCTTGGAGCCAATGTCCTCGGTCTTATAAATCTTGGCTACGCCATCGCCATCAGAAAATAGGGCGGTAAAACCATCGTGGTGGACTACGTGGCCAGCGTGGGGTGCCTTAATTTTGTCATCGCCCAGCTCTGGATCCGCGGTGTAGTAGTGGTTGTGGTCGCCGTGAGCCTTGGTGATGCGGCCGGTGTCGTAGGTGAGGAAGTTATCGCCCTTGGTCACCATGACGTGGCGGTCATTGCCAGCGTCATTGAGGCGAAGGAAGGAATTCATCTCCTCTTCATCGAGGATATCGCCGGATTTGGCATCGTAGGTGGTCAGGCCATCAGCGTGGGAGAAGACGATGCGCGGGGGAAGCTGGGCTACCTCGGTCTGGCCTTCTTCGGCCTCCATACCGTCGTGGGAGTGGCCCTCGTGATCATGATCGTGGTCATGGTCGTGTTCGTGGCTTTCCGCGGTGGTGGCCTCGTTGGGGTTTTGGGCGTCGGTATCTTCTTCCGGCGCCGAGCAGGAAGCGATGGTGAGCGCTGAGGCAGAGAGGATAGTGCAGAGGGTAAGTGTGTGCTTCTTCATACACACGCAGAGTATTGCAAGTGAAATTCGGTAGCAACATGTTTGGGAATGCGGGGGTGGCGGTAGGGAGGTATTAAGATGAGTCCCTGTTATGGCAAACCTGATTAACCTCGAGCAAGTCACCAAGTCCTAT
This sequence comes from Corynebacterium rhinophilum, assembly GCF_030227225.1. Taxonomy (GTDB): domain Bacteria; phylum Actinomycetota; class Actinomycetes; order Mycobacteriales; family Mycobacteriaceae; genus Corynebacterium; species Corynebacterium rhinophilum. The sequence goes on along the minus strand of NZ_JASPHQ010000031.1, from coordinate 4,786 downwards.
GGCTTAAAAACTCTCCTTGATGGGGTATCCCTCGGCGTACAAACCGGGGATCGCATCGGCATCGTGGGCGTCAACGGCGGCGGCAAGACCACCCTGCTGGAAGTGCTCACCGGTATTGAGCCGCCGGATTCTGGCCGCGTATCCCACACCTCGGATCTGCGCATGGCCGTGGTGACGCAGCGCTTTGACCTGCCCGAAGAGCTCACCATCGCGCAGGCGATCATTGAACCCCTCGAGCTCGAGACCTACGAATGGGCCTCCAACGCCAAGGTGCGCGACGTGCTCGGCGGCCTTGGCATCGTGGACCTGGGGCTAGATACTCTCGTGAGCTCCCTGTCCGGCGGTGAGCGCCGCCGCGTCAACCTTGCCGCCGCGCTGGTGCAGGATCTAGACCTCGTGGTGCTCGATGAGCCCACGAACCACCTGGACGTGGAAGGCGTGCAGTGGCTGGCTGACCACCTGCTCAAGCGCAACCTCGCCGTCATCGTGGTCACCCACGATCGTTGGTTCCTCGATACCATTGCCACCTGGACATGGGAAGTCCACGACGGCACGGTCGATGCATACGAGGGCGGATACAACGACTGGACGTTCGCCCGCGCCGAACGCGCCCGCCAGGCCGATGCGATGGAGCAACGCCGCAAAAACTTGGCCCGCAAGGAATTGGCGTGGCTGCGCCGCGGGGCACCGGCGCGTACCTCGAAACCGCGCTACCGGATTGAGGCCGCGGAAGCGCTTATTTCTGATGTTCCCGAGCCGCGCAACAAGGTCGAGCTCATGTCCTTTTCCAAGCAGCGTCAGGGCCGCGTGGTCATCGAGCTAGAAGATGCCACCGTGAAGTCCCCGGATGGCCGCACCTTGGTCGATCACCTCACTTGGCGCCTGGCCCCAGGCGAGCGCATCGGCCTCGTGGGTGTTAATGGCTCCGGAAAGACCACGCTGCTGCGCACACTGGCTGGCGAATACGAGCTCGCAGCCGGAAAGCGCATCGAGGGCCAAACCGTGCGCTTAGGTTGGCTGCGCCAGGAACTCGATGACTTGGATCCGCAGCGGCGGCTTCTCGATGCCGTCGAGGATGTTGCCACCTACGTGCAGCTAGGCAAAAAGGAGCTCAGCGCCTCTCAGCTGGCCGAGCGCCTCGGCTTTTCCGCCAAGCGCCAGCGCACCCCGGTCGGGGATCTTTCCGGTGGCGAGCGCCGCCGCCTCCAGCTCACCCGCGTGCTCATGGCAGAACCCAATGTTTTACTCCTCGATGAGCCCACCAACGACCTGGATATCGATACGCTCCAGGAACTGGAATCCCTACTCGATTCGTGGCCGGGTACCCTGGTGGTCATTTCGCACGATCGCTACCTGATCGAGCGCATTGCGGATAATACGTATGCGCTCTTCGGGGATGGCAACCTGACGAACCTTCCCGGTGGCATCGACGAGTACCTGCGCAAGCGCGAAGAAATCGAGGCCGGCAAGAACACAGGGGTTATAAACCTGGGAGAAAAGAAGACGGGCGCGCCGGCGCCGAAGCCGGAAAAGAAGCTTTCTTCCCAGCAAGAGCGCGAAATCACCAAGAAGATGAACGCGCTTGAGCGGAAGATGCAGAAGCTGGAAAAATCCGCCGCGCAGATCAATGAGAAATTGGCCGCGGCGGCAGAAAAAGTCGATACCGAAGCGATGACTCGCCTCGATACGGAATTAAAGGACAATCGCAGCGCCTATGAGGATTTGGAGATGGAATGGCTGGAGTTAGGGGAGAAGCTCGAGCAGTAGAAGCTCGCATCGCCGATATTGTCCGCCACCTCGATCCGTGGGGCATTATCGGCGCCGCCATTTTGTCTACGCTGGGCCTTACTCCGTCCATTTTGCCCCGCGATTGGCCCTATCAGGGCCTGATTTCGGGCCTTGCCGCCGGGTTTGGCTACGTGGTGGGCATCGGCGTGAAACTGGTGTGGTACCGCTTCGTCGTTAGCAAATGGTCGGATAAGTATCCCTGGCTTGCTGCCTCTGCGTGGGAACCAAAGCGCTACCGGCTGCTCGCGCGCATCGCCACAGGTGCGTTCATAGCCTGGATGGTCGGTTTCGTCATTATCGCCGTGCGCTGGCAGCACGAGCTCGCGAACGTATATTCCGTGCCCGCGCCGTCCATGACCAGCTACCTGCTGGTGGTGCCCCTGGCGCTGGCGGTATTTACCGTCTTCCTGCTCATCCTGCGCTCCATTATCTTTCTGGTGCGCTGGTTAGCGCGGCGCTTCCCGCAGCGGTTCCGCTCCACATACCGCCGCCTCGGGGCAGTACTCATTGTTGCGGTCATCGCTATCTACACCATTGAAAACATCATTCCCGGTGCCATCGTGGGCTTGGGCGATAGGGTATTTACCGCCCAGAACGCCGACCCTGATCCGGATACCCAGCGCCCCACCCTCAGCGAGCGCTCCGGATCGCCTACTTCCGATGTCGACTGGAACGGCGTAGGCCTGCAAGGCTCCCGGTTCCTCAGCTCCGGGGCGCATAAGGCCGAGCTAGAACAGGTCACCGGTAAACCCGCCAAGGAGCCCATCCGCGCCTACGCCGGTCTGGGCAACCGCGATTCCAATGAGGGGCGGGCGCAATTGCTTATCGATGAACTCGAGCGCACCCACGCCCAAGACCGCAAGGCCCTCTTGTTGACCATGACCACCGGTACCGGCTGGGTATCGTCCTATTCCGCGCAAGCCTTCGAACTGCTCTATGGAGGGGATACCGCCATTGCTGCAGCGCAGTATTCCGCCATGCCGTCCGTTTTCCACTTCCTTGGGGGCGGCGGCCAAGTAGAACGCGCCGGGGAAGAGTTCATCAACCCCGTCGTGGACTGGTGGAATTCGCTGCCCGAAGATGACCGGCCCAAGCTCTACCTCTACGGCGAGTCCTTAGGCACAACCGGCATCGAGGCCGCCTTTTCTGGCGTGCGCGATATCGCTAATTCCGTCGACGGCATCTTATTGACCGGCCCGCCGCACTTTAACCAGTTGCGCTCGCAGTTTGTGGAGCGCCGTGATCCCGGGTCGACAGAAATCTCGCCGGTCTACGCCGGCGGGCTCGTGGTCCGTTTTGCCAACGAGGTGGACCAAGTCCGCCGCTGGGGACGCGTTCCGGAAGAGGAGTGGGGCAGGACCCGCATGCTATATATTCAGCACCCTTCCGATCCTGTGAGCTGGTGGTCGCCCGGATTGGCCTTCAAAGAGCCGGATTGGATGAAAGAAGACAGCCCCTATTCGCGTGAGCGCGTGATGCAGTGGATGCCTATTATTACCTACCTACAAATTGCTGCGGATCTACCCGGAGCCAAGGATGTTCCCGATGGGGTGGGCCATAATTACGGGAACTCTGTCCTCGATGGATTTGCGGCCATCGCCGGGCCCGATCTTGCCCGTTCCATTGATTCGGAGGAGCTGCAGCGGCAATTCAATGAACTCGATGTTGGTATTTATTAGGCTTCCTAGGGCTTCTTAACCCCGCGAGGTAACCCAGAGCACGCAGAGCACCGCTTGTATAACAAAGCCATATCGAAGTGGGGCGGAACCGGCGATATGCTTTCGCCCTCTGAAAAGTTATGACAAGCTGAAAATCATGAAGCCGATTCGAAGCGCCACCGCAGCAGTCCTGACCACCGTACTCGCCCTGTCTGGTACCACGGCAGTGGCTTCTGCGGAGCTTACCGCGGCCCCGCAGGTTCAGCAGGTTTCCACCCTTGCTGAAAAGTACAACGTTACTTTGCCCAGCTTTCTAAAGGCCGCACCTGAAGCTGAACCGGAAGTAGCAGCGGAAGAAGCGCCTACGGATGCAGCCGCTCCGGAGCCACAGGCCTTCGAGGCCCCGCAGGTTGCCGCTGACTTGCAGGTAGCCACCGCCGATCACCTAGCCCAGGCTGGTCACCACCCAGATGAGACCGCAACCGCTATCGCACAGGAATGGGCAAACCAGGGTGCAGGCGGTGAGCTTACGTACTACGGCGACGTGGCAAGCGGCGTGACCCACACCGATGAGGGTCAAGGCAACGTCTACCGTCTGTCTGAAGAACAAGCCCAGGAGCGCCTCAACTGGTTCAACCTGGGCCTCGAGGTAACCCCCGGACCCGAGTACGGTTACGGCGTCGCTACTGCCTTTGATGGCGAGTTCATCTACATCGCGGAATACTTCCTCAACTAGTTCTTATTCCCGCGATACCTGCCCCCGATTCTCCTGAGGCCCGCGCGCATGGCAGAGCAGCCATGACGCAGTGGGAACAATATTGATAGAATCGGGGGCATGATTTTGATTAACGTACAGTTCCACGTAAAGCCTGAATACGCCGATACTTTCCTTGATGAGATCAACTGGTACACCGAGGCTTGCAACGCCGAGCCGGGTTGCATCGACTTCAAGTGGTACCGTGATCCGGAAGATTCTCAGCGCTTCCTGCTGCTCGAGTCCTACGCAGATGGCAAGGACGTAGAGCACGTTCAGGGCGAGCACTTCAAGCGCGCCTGCGACGAATTCCCCAAGTACCTCGTAGAGACCCCAGACATCATCAACGTCCACATCGATGGCCGCACCGGTTGGGACAAGATGGGCGAGTTCGCCGTCGATTAATCTCGCTGCCTAGTACTAAAGCCCGCACTCATGTCAACCATGAGTGCGGGCTTTAGTTATGCGTTCATCTACGAGCCAGAACATAAAACCCCGCCCTTCATTCTTGAACTGCTCCCCATTAGTTGGACTGAGAAATCAGTTACCGACTAGTAGGGAGTAGTTTTCTTTGAGAGCACGAAGT
>NZ_JASPHQ010000030.1 GCF_030227225.1 Corynebacterium rhinophilum | reverse complement strand
AAACAATCCACCAACGCTGAAAAGTAGATTTTCCCGTCATCAGCAGGAAACTCTGAAATATCCGTCAACCACAGCAGCCCAGGCTTATCAGCATGAAAATTCCGTTTCACCAAGTTTGGTGGGGCATCTGAAATCTCCCCGCGATACGACGAATAACGACGCTTTTTCTTAACATAACGCACCGTTAACCCTTCGGCCGTAATGATTCGGCGCACAACTTTCTCGCTGACCTTGATTCCCGATTGCTTCAATTGAATCCAGACGCGACGGTAGCCGTAGCTGAATTCGGAGTCTTTTACGATTTCGGTAATTCTTTCGGTCAGCTCCGCATACTTTGAAGGACTCTTCAAGGCTTTGAGCTGATAATAGAAGCTAGAAGACGATAGTCCGACAATGTCAAGCAGCAGTGAAATCGGAAAAGCAGACCGTAACGCATCGACCACAATAGTTTTGAATCTGTTACTGAGATTGGTTGGGTCGATGCTGTCGTCTTTTTTTATTTCTTCCAGCTCTTTTTCTAGCACGGCCTTTTCTGCTGATAGTCGCGCTGCCAGTTTCTTAAGCTGTGCCGCATCATCTGGAAGCGACTTCTCCAAGGCTTTGTGAGTTACGATGCCAGCTGACTGTTTGCGTTCAGTTGCGCTCATCAAGCCCCACTTTCCTTCCTCACGGAATCGTTGGGCCCAAGCATAGACGCTCATTTTCGAGTTCAGCGACAACTCGGCTGCAACGGCATCAGGAGACATACCGGAGTTGAAAAGCTCGACTGCTTTAAGCTTTGTCGTAAACGGGTAGCGTTTCAGCGTTGTCCGCCGAATAGGAGAAGATGGTGGTTCAGACCGCTGTCTAATCCAGAGGTGGAGCGTCCAACGGCCTGGGTAACCCAACTCGCGGACAGTCTTTGTGACAGATTGAGTCCTGTCGAATACCTCTAACGCCTTAAGTCGTTGCGCATTCGTGTATCGAATATTAGACATACGGAAAATCCTCCAAGATTTCGTCCGCATCCCCTTTTTGTCGTTTAACCCCAAACTCCACGCCGCCCAGGGCACCACAAAAAAGAAAAGCCTCGAGAGACCATAGGAACGATGTCTCGAGACTTCACATTGTGCGCCCGGAGGGATTCGAACCCCCAACCTTCTGATCCGTAGTCAGATGCTCTATCCGTTGAGCTACGGGCGCAGTCCGTTGTGAAGCAGTGCGTATGCTCTGCTGTGCAACGAGGATTTACTATACCCACGGACCCGGAAACTAACAAATCGCCTGTACAGAGCCGTGTTCGGCGGGATGGCCAGGAGTGTACTGTTCACCCGCCGTTCACGCTTTAGCTCGGTGCGAAGGACGAGGAGACTATACGAGGGCGGAGGCTTCGGCATCGGAAAGCAGGGCGTCTTGAAAGGCCTGCAAGGTGGATTCGTGATCGAAGTCGACACCGATGAGTACGAGCTCCGTGCCGGGGGTTACGCCATTGGCGGCCCATAAAGAGGCGGGCATGATCTGCAGGTTGGGCCCGGCCTGCTGCCACGCGTGGGCCACGCGCAGGTCGGTATCGATCCAACAGTATCCCTTGGACCGCACGAGGCCCGTGCTTGCCCGGAGGGCTGCAATGAGGCGCTCGCGATTAAACGGACGATCGGCACGAAAGACGACTGAGGAGATGCCGTATTCCTCGGTTTCTGGAGTGTGTGGGTTCGCAAGCTCTTCGGCGTAGCCGTGATAGGCGGCTGCGGTTGCGGCATTGAACAAATGCGCATCGAGAACTAGCCCCGGTTCGATTACCCCGTGGGTCACCGGCACCACGCGAGCCCGCGGATTCATGGCGCGGACTGCGGCGATGACGCGCTCGGTTTCGGCAGCATCGACAAGATCGGTTTTGGTAATGAGGATAAGGTCGGCGAATTCGACTTGATCCACTAAGAGATCGGAAATGGTGCGGTCATCTTGGGGCGTAGCCTCGATGCTTTCGGAGACGAGGCTGCGGCCGCGGCGCAATTGGTTTAAGAAGGCAGAGGCATCGACGAGGGAGACCATGGTGTCGATAGGGGCGGCATCGGCAAGCGTGGTGCCATCGGCAAATTCCCACTCAAAGGTGGCAGCCACGGGCATGGGTTCGGAAATGCCGGTGGATTCGATGACAATCTGATCAAAGCGGCCGGAGCGCGCCAGCTTGCCCACGGACTCGATGAGGTCTTCGCGCAAGGTGCAGCAAATGCAGCCATTCGACAGTTCCACGAAGCGATCCTCGCCGCGCTCCAGATGGCCTTCGCCAGCGACGAGGGCGGCATCGATATTGACCTCAGAAAAATCGTTGACGATGACCGCCAGCTTGCGCCCCTCCCGGTTTGCGAGCAGGTGGTTAAGTAGCGTGGTTTTTCCGCTGCCTAAAAATCCGGACAGCACGGTAACAGGTGTAGCCATCCTTTAATGGTAACGTTTTTCATTAAAGGATGGCTATTGAGGGGTTTAGCGCCTAGACCGCCAGCCCGAAGATCGGTACCGCCAGCAGGAAGACGGTAAGGGTGATGAGGAAGATACCAATGACGTTGAGGCCAACGCCGCCCTTGATCATCTCGCCAATCTTGACGTAGCCGGAACCGTAAGCGATGGCGTTCGGCGGGGTTGCCACCGGCAGCATGAAGGCGCAGGTTGCGGCCAAGGCGACCGGGATGGTGAGCAGCAGGACGTTGATATCGCCTTCGGTGGTCAGGCCCACGCCCACGGCGACACCACCCATGATGGGGATGAAGGTGGCCGCGGTGGCGGTATTGGAGGTGATCTCCGTCAAGAAGAGGACCAGGGCGGCCACGGCTGCGACGATGAGCACGATGGGCAGGGAGCTGAGCCCCTTGGCCATCTCACCAATCCACAGGGACAAACCGGAAGAGTTGAAGGCCGAGGACAAGGAGAGGCCACCGCCGAAGAGGAGGAGGACGTCCCACGGCATTTCATTGGCGGTCTTCCAATCCAGCAGGCGGATGCGGCGCTCCGAATCGGCCGGCAAGATGAACAAGAGAATACCTGCGGCGATGCCGACGATGGCATCGTCATAGTTATCAAAATCGCCAAGGACGATGGGCAGGGATACCCAGGCCAGGGCGGCCAGGACGAAGATGATGCCGGTCATGATCTGCGGGCGGGTCCATGGGCCCAGGGCCTTGATTTCATCGTTGATGAGCTCGCGGCCGCCGGGAATTTCGGTCATTTCCGGCTTGAAGATGGTAATCAACAGCACCCATGCGATGAGCAGGAAGGTTAGCGCCAGCGGCACGCCGACGGCCATCCAGCGGCCAAATCCGAGGGTAACGTCCCAGGTATCGGCCATGTACGCATTCAAGAAGGCGTTGGGCGGGGTACCAATCAGGGTACCCAGCGAACCGATGGAGGCGGAGTACGCGATGCCCAGCATGAGGGCGGTGGCGAATTTCTTCTGCTTATCCCAACCGCCAACAGTCTCTGCGGTAAGTGCCAGCACGGAAGTACCAATCGGCAGCATGACCACGGCCGTTGCGGTATTCGATACCCACATGGACAAAAAGCCGGTGGCCAGCATGAAGCCCAAAATGAGGCGGCGCGGCGAGGTACCGATGAGCTTTACCACATAAAGTGCAAGGCGGCGGTGCAGGTTCCAGCGCTGCAGCGAGAGCGCGATAAGGAAGCCACCCATGAACAAGAAAATGGTGGCAGAGGCATACGGTGCGCCGACTTCCTTAATGGTGCCCACGCTTGCGAGCGGGAAGATGACCAGCGGAATCAGCGCGGTGGCCGCCAGCGGGATGGCTTCAGTCATCCACCACACACCCATGAGGATGGTCACCGCCGCAACGGTGCGGATGGCGCTTAGCGTGTAATCGGCCTCCTCATCCACACCGGTGGACTGCTGGACAGTCTCGATGGCATTTGAAGGGAAGATGAAAAATACAAGGATGGCTAGGGCGAGGCCGATGAAAAGGCCAATGAACTGGCGGCGCCATTCATTGCGCGGGGCACCGGGATCCTCAGCGCCCTCTGATTGGGCGGTAGATTCGTGAGTATGCGGGGTGGTCATGCCGCGAACTCCTTCGCTAGAGAGACTTTTAGCAGGGCGGGGGTGTGAAAGCTCTGTCAATTACCAGCAATCGAGCCGGATCCTTGGTGCATCCCGAACATCATTCAGTCCGTGCAGAGCATGCTAAGACCCTACAAAACATTTGCATCAGAAACCACAAACTTTACTGAATTCACCCCCACCACTTTCAAAATTCACACACCGCAGCTACTCAAAATGTGAAATCTTCCCCACCGATCTGCCACCCCCGCCCGGCGGATCAGGCTCCATGGGTAAGGAGCCCCTATAAGCCGAGCACCGACTTGGCGATGAGGAAATAGATGATAAGGCCCGTGGCATCGCAGAACGTGGAGATAAACGGATTGGAAAATACGGCAGGGTCCGCGCCAATGGTCTTTGCAACGATGGGCATCAGCCCGCCCACCGTGGCGGATATGGAACAGATTAGAAACAGCGTCGAGCCAATGACTAGGCCAATATCCACGCCGTAGACCACCGTTGCCAGGCCAAGTCCGGCCAAGCCCAATACGGCGCCAAGCAGCATGCCCACGCGGAGCTCGCGCCAGAGAACGGCGAGGAGGTCGCGCCCGCGGACATCGCCAAGCGCCAGCGCACGGGTCACCGTCGTTGCCGCCTGATTTCCCGTATTACCGCCGGTGCCGGTCAGCAGCGGGATAAACAGGGATAGCACCACGGCCTGCGCCAAGGTGTCCTCGAAGGCGTCTAGGACCCGCACGGTGAGCAGCGCAGACACCGCCAGAACCAGCAGCCACACGATGCGGGACTTCACCAGTTTCAATAGCGGCGTGGACAGGTACGGCTGCTGCAGGGCCTCGGTACCACCGGCACGCGCGGAGTCCTCGCTATCCTCTGCCTCGACGATGTCAATGGCATCGTCCCAGGTCAAAAGGCCTACCAGGCGGTCTGAATCATCCACGATGGGCAATGCCAAAATATCGAGCGGCAGGAACCACCTGGCGGTGGCTTCCGCATCATCATTGGCATTGGCGTAGATGGGGCTTTGCATGATGTCCCCAATCGTGGTGCCGGCCTCCGCGGTAAAAATTTCCCGCAGCGTCACCACGCCCACCAAGCGGCGATCCGCGCGGGTAATGGGCACCGCATAGATGGTTTCTAGCTCATCGGCCTTCGCGCGCAGGGTCCGCAGCGCTTCCTCCACGCTCATTTCAGGATGGATGCCGGGGACCTCGGGCGACATGCGGCGGCCCACCGAGCCCTTGGTGTAGCCCAGGACAACCCCGGTGACATCCCGCTTCGATTTGGTAAGCGAGCGCAGCAGCCGATCCGCGATCTCCGCCGGCAGCTCATCCAAAAGGGCCACGCGGTCTTCCGGCTCGAGTTCATCGAAGAACTCATAGACATCAGCATTGCCCAGCTCATCAATGATATCGGCCTGGTGCTTGGCGTCCAGGGCATCAAATACCACGATGGATTTACGCCGCGGCAATAAGCGCAGGGCCAGCGCGGCGCGGATGGCATTTTGCCGCTCGACGATGGCGATGAGCTCCTGCAGCGGCACCTCATCAAGCAGCGCCTGCAAGCGGGGCGCTTTTTGCGGGTCAATGGCAGAATCCTGCTTCAACCATGCCTCGACCGTATCGCTGGCCTGCTCAGTAGTATCCGCCATCGCCGTCACCTTGCCCTTCTCGCCCCTCATACCGCGGCGCCGGTGGCCACAGTAATTGATATAGCCTCACATAGATTACGCGTATCCCCCATCAGCACACAGCACTGCGGCGGAAAACTTTGTCTTTAGGCAAAAACACCCCACAAAGCAAAAGCTGCGAGCAGGGAGACCAGCCCCGCACCACCGGCCAGGACGGCGGCGCCGGGGAGGTGGCGGTGGGTGCGCAAGGAGGCATCGACAAGCGATGCCCGCTTTCGCACCGCCACTATCAACACCAGCACGCCCGCCGCGAGCACCAGCAACGGGAGAAACACGCTGACGCTGACCACCCGCATAACCCCCAGGAGGATTACCGCCAGCGCGAGGATGGTGCGCTGCCACGATAGGCGGGTTCGCTCGGGCTGCAAGCCGGGGTCAAAGAGTTCCCCATGTGGCTGCGGGCTAGACAAGTAGCTCGCCTACCAGCAGGACAGCCGCGATAACGACGATGGTGCCCACAAGCACTGGGATGGCGATGCTGAAGGGCAACGGACGCTGCTGCCGCAAGGCGCGCTCGGCCCGCTTCCATTGCAACCACGCGACCACAGGCAGCACAATCGCCACTACCAGCATGAATGCGGAGACCACGGCGCGCAGGGTCGCCGGCAGCGGCACATCGAAAGCTTCCAAGGCCACTCCCCCGGCAATCAGCGCGAGCGAGGTGCGAATCCATGCGAGGAAGGTGCGCTCATTCGCCAGCGTAAAACGCGGATCAGGGTCGCTTCCCACCCCAAATACCGAGCGGGGAAACCTCGAATCGCTCATGCCTTCCTACCTTATATTCAATGCGCGGCCTTAGCGCGATAAGCCCGCGCCCCTACCCGCCGGCCGCGGCCGCCTCGTTATGATCGGGGCCATGATTGAAGTCGCAGCCATCGTTTTCCGCAATTCCTTTGGCCATGTGCTTGGCGTACGCAAGGCCACATCCACAAAGTTCCAGCTGCCGGGCGGCAAGCTAGAAGAAGGCGAAAGCCCAGTCCAGGCCGCTGCGCGCGAGGCGGAAGAAGAAATCGGCGTGCAGGTACGCCTACCTGAACTTACCGAGCTCGGCACCTTCACTGCCCCCGCCGCCAATGAACCAGGCCACACCGTCCGCGGGCATATCTTTACCTACCCGCGCCCCGTCATCGCCCACGCCGCGGCCGAAATCGCCGAAACCGCTTGGATCGATCCCGCCGACCCACAGTGCGAGCTCGCTGACTTACTGCGCAACGAGGTTTTTCCGGCGCTTTAAAGTGGTGAGTCCCGCACATCGACAAAGGGCGCCACGCCTACACCCCGTCACCTGCGCCAGGGCAGAATCGTGAACCAGCGATAACGTAAAAGTCACCTTGGGGCTCAACGGGGTGCGGTGTACTACTTATTTAGACTGACGCCCTGCATTCTCCGCCCACACGCGCACTCCCACAGAAGCAGCAGTCAAAACAACAATGAAGATGGTTACTAAGCCGATGCCTATTACATCAGTCAGCCACAAAATAAATACCACCAAAGAGGCGACTGCTAAAGCGAGCAAAACTCCGATTTTCATTTTCTTCGCTTTATCCATAACTCCATTATCCACGATTGGAGTTTCTCCTTTTTAAAGAAACCTCCCTGATCTCCAAAAGTGCCCGCGGAGAACTGCATTTCCACTTCATACCTGCAGCGGAAAGTACTCGTACCCCCGCTTGCAGAATAGGGGCATGACTCTTGTTTGGTGGCCACCACTTTTTGTCGTTTCAGCCTGTCGCTTAAGCCGGTCGTTTAAGCTGACAAATTGACAAAATCCCGAGCGCAATTGCCCGGGATTTGTGTGGCGGAGATGAGAGGATTCGAACCTCCGGACCCCAGAAGGGTCAACTCCTTAGCAGGGAGCCCCATTCGGCCGCTCTGGCACATCTCCAAGTTCAGAAAGAACCGTAAAAGACAATACCTGCCGCATGCGCCACGGCCAAACTAACCCCCTGGTTTTGTCCCCGGTTTTCTTCCACGCGCGCAGGAGAGACGACCTAGAGTGGTAGCCATGATTCGCTCCGACTTACTCGCCATCCCCGGCTACGTGCCCGGCGCGCGCCACGATGATGCCCTCAAGCTCTCTTCTAATGAGGCCACGCAGCCACCGCTGCCTGAGGCCGCGGAGGCTATGGCCCGCGCCGCTGCCGAGGCCAATCGCTACCCAGACATCGCGGCCACCGAGTTGCGTGAGGATCTGGCCGAGCACTTAGGCGTGAATTTTGACCAGGTTGCGGTGGGCACGGGTTCTTCCGCGCTGTGCCAGCAATTGGTGCAGATCACCACCACACCCGGTGAAGAAGTGATCTTCCCGTGGCGTTCCTTTGAGGCTTATCCCATCTTTGCCCAGGTGGTGGGTGCACGCCCCATTCCGGTTCCGCTCGATGCGGACCAACGCGTGGATTTGGCCGCGATGGCGGAGAAGATTACCGCGGATACGCGCCTAATTTTCGTCTGCAATCCGAATAATCCTTCCGGCACCACCGTAACCAAAGCGGAGTTCGCCGAATTTATGGACGCGGTGCCAAGCGATGTCCTCGTTGCCCTCGATGAGGCCTATATCGAATACAACCGGAACGCCGATACCCCGCTGGGCACCGAGCTTTTTGGCACTTATCCCAACGTGGTTTTCCTGCGGACCTTTTCCAAGGCCTATGGTTTGGCCGGCGTGCGCGTGGGCTATGCCTATGGCCCAGAAGACGTCATCGCGGCGCTGAATAAGGTAGCGATTCCCTTTTCCATCAATGCCGTGGCCCAGGTAGGCGCCCGTGCCGCGCTCGCAGCGCAGGATTCGCTGCGCGAGCGCACCGAAGAGACCGGTGGCCAGCGTCAGCGCGTGGAAAAGGAACTGGCAGAATGGGGCGTTCCCCACTCGGAGGCCAACCACGTATGGCTGCCAGCAGCGAATATTGAAAAGCTGGGAACGCCGCAGGAATTAGCCGCGCGCCTTGCCGCACACGGCGTGCTCGTCCGCGCCTTTAGCGAAGGCATACGCATTACCATTACAACCGAGGAAGAAACTAACACCCTGCTGCAGGCATGGAACGATACCGTAGGAGGCTAAATGCGCTCGTTGACCAATTTTGCCCTCAACGTGGTCGCCATCGCGATTGCGCTCTGGGTCGTAGTGGGCATTATTCCCGGGATTTATATCACCCCGGATAAGCTGGGCAATTTCATTGCCGTGTCCATTGTTTTCATCATCATTAACGCGGTGGTCATGCCCGTGCTGCGTTTTATCGGCGCCCCACTGACCTGCCTCACCCTCGGGCTATTCGCGCTCGTCATCAACGGCGCCGCCCTGCTGATCGTGGAGTGGACGCTTAATACCTTTGACCTAGGAATTGGCCACCTCGTGGTCAATTCCTGGGGCTCTGCAATCTTCGGCGCCATCGTCTTGTCCCTGGTCAGCAGCCTGGTCAATTTCTTTACCAGCCCCCTGCGCAAGCCGGTCTAAGGCACCGGCTGGTCTAAAGGCACGGGTTATCCCCCAGCGAAGGGAGGCAGCACGTCAACGCGGGTCACGCCCATCAGCGGCGAATCCGCTTGGGTGTTCCCGGCGCCATCGATAAGAAAGTTGCAGCGCCCCAGCACCTCTTTCATGCTCATGCCGGCTTCGGTGGTGCCGGTGTGGTCCTTGCCCAGCTGTTCTATGAGCTGGCCCAAGGTGGTGGGCGCTTTTACCTGCTCCGAAGCTACGCCAGCCGCGGCACGGGCGGCGGCGAAATAGTGAACGGTCAACATGCTTCCTACTATGCCCGCAGGCTTCGAACGTGTCGAACTCGCGGGTAAACTTGGCTCTATGCGCACTCCCGAAACCTACGCACACGAGGTCGCGGCAGCCCTCGGCCCGCGCGAAGCCATCTCCCAGCCCCTAGGGCAGGCACAGGAGATGGTCCTTGCCGCCGATGTCTATACCGCCTTCCCCTCGCCGCGCTTTAGCAATTCCCAGATGGATGGCTACGCGCTGCCCGCTACCGCAGCCGGCTCGTACGAGGTGGGCCCCACCATCGCCGCAGGCGCGGATCCCGCCGAGCTGCTGGATGGCCCCTTGCGCGCTGCCTGCCCCATCATGACTGGAGCTAAGGTCCCAGAGGGAACGGCAGCTATCGTGCCGATTGAAAAGTGCCAGCCGCAGGAGTTCCTCCAGCCGGGCGAGACCATTACCGTTCCCGCCACTGAGGAGGGCCAATTCATCCGCGGGACGGGTACGGATCTTGAGCAGGGCGCTCTCCTGGCCGCCAAGGGCGAGAAGCTCACCCCGGTGCGCCTGGCCGCGCTGGCCTCCCAGGGCATTGAGGAGGTCAGCGTTTATCGTCCCGCCCGCATCCTCGTGTGCACCGGCGGCGCGGAAATTGGTACGGGTATAGCTGCTATTCCCGATGCCAATGCACCGCTCATTTCCGCTATGGCCCAACGTGCCGGCATCGAAGTCGCCGGTTATGTCACCACCGATGATGATCCAGAGGTACTCACCCGCGCGCTGGAGGAGGCCACGCAGCTCCACCGCCCCGATGCGATCGTCACCTCCGGCGGCATTTCCGCGGGCAAATACGAGGTCATCCGGCAGGTGCTCACCGGCTGGTTTGGCCACGTGGATCAGCAGCCCGGCGGGCCGCAGGGCATCGCCAGTTTCCACGGCACCCCGGTCATCTGCTTGCCCGGCAATCCGATTTCCACCATGGTGAGCTTCCGCCTCTTTGTTGCCCCTACCCTGGGCTGGGCGCCCGCGGCATATCGCGTGCCAATCGCGCACGCCATCGAGGGGCTGCCCCACAAGGATCAATTCCGCCGCGGGTACGCCGATGCGCAGGCCCACGTTACCGGCGGCGCTAGCTCCCACCTGTTAGCCCAGGCCGTCGATGCCACCCACCTCATCCGCATTCCTGCCGGTAAGAGTCTCAGCGCAGGAGAAGAAGTAAAGGTCTATCCCCTATGAGTTCTGCTCGCACCGCCATTGTTTTAGTCGCCTCCACCCGCGCCGCCGCCGGGGTCTACGAGGATCGTTCGGGCCCCATCGCGGTAGATTTCTTGCGCCGCAAGGGCTTCGACTGTCCCGCTGCCCGCGTGGTGCCTGATGCCGATATCGCCGCAGCGGTGGACCAGGCCTTCGCCGAAAAGCCCGCGGTCATCCTCACCTCCGGCGGGACTGGCCTGACCCCGGATGATCTCACCGTTGATGCCGTCCAACCCCACCTCACGCGCGAGCTTCCCGGCATCGCCATGGCCTTTTGGAATAAGGGCCTGGAGACTATCCCCACCGCGGTGGCCTCGCGCGCGGTCGCAGGCGTCAATGACACCACCTTCGCCATGACCTTGCCCGGTTCTACCGGCGGGGTCAAAGATGGTTGCGCCGTGCTAGAGGATTTAATCGTCCACATCGTCGATATGTTAGAAGGAAAACATGAGCACTGATCCTTCTTATGTCGCCGCGCAGACTGGGCTTACTGTCGGCGCTATGCTGACCGAGCAACCCCTCGAGCCCCTCCTTGCCACCGCCAAAACTGAGGTCATCACCCCAGCCATGGGCGCGGTGGTCACGTTCGAGGGCATCGTGCGCGATCACGATGGCGGCCGGCCCGATGTCACTCAGCTGTCTTACTCCGCACACCCCAGCGCCCCAGAAAAGCTGCGCGAGATTGTCGATGAAGTGGCAGGCCAACACCCCGTGCGCTTGTGGTCGGCCCACCGCACCGGCGATCTACAGGTAGGCGATCTGGCCTTTACCGTCGTCGCCGCCTCTGCCCACCGCGGCGATGCCTTCCGCGCCGGGGAGGCCTGCGCCGATCGCGTCAAAGCTGAGGTGCCCATTTGGAAAGAACAAAGCCACGGCGATGGCTCCGTCAACTGGGTGGGCCTCGAATGAGCATCCGCTATGCCCGTCAGGAGGCACTGTGGGGTGATAAGGGCCAGCAGAAATTGGCCGACTCCCACGTCGCGGTCATCGGCGCGGGCGGGCTTGGCTCACCGGCGCTGCTCTACCTTGCAGGGGCCGGGGTAGGCCGCATCTCGCTTTTCGATGACGACCTCGTCTCCCCCTCCAACCTCCACCGGCAGGTCATTCACACCACCGCCGCCATTGGCACCGCAAAGACTGGGTCAGCCGCAGCGGCGGTGCGGGCCCTCAACCCTGAGGTGGAGCTCATCTGCCACGGCCGCCTGGAATCCGCCACCGCCCTCGAGCAGCTGCGCGGCTGCGACGTGATCCTCGATGGAACGGATAATTTCGACGCCCGTTACCTGTGCTCATGGGCCGCCCACAGCCTAGGCATTCCTCATATTTGGGCTTCTATCCTGGGCTTTGATGCGCAAATGAGCGTCTTTTGGTCCGGCAAGGGCCCTGTGTACGAGGATGTCTTCCCCACCGCCCCGGCTCCGGGCGAGGTTCCGTCGTGTTCCCAAGCCGGCGTTCTGGGCCCCATCGTCGGCACGGTGGGATCCGCGATGGCCTTGGAGGCTTTGAAGATCATTACCGGCGTCGGCACCCCACTTATTGGCACGCTCGGCTACTTTGAGGCGCTATCTGGGACCTGGGAGTATATCCCCATCCGCCCCACCGGCGCACAGCCTACCCAGCCAGCCGATGCCCCCGAGGTCCGCGAGATCCCCGCGCACGCCCCGCTTATCGATGTCCGCACCGACGCCGAACGCGCCCGCGCCACCATTCCTCATTCAACGCATCTGCCCCTCGACCGCATCCTCGCCGGCGAGAACCCGGACATCGGCCAGCGCGATGCCGCCGTTATCTACTGCGCCAGCGGCATCCGCTCCGCGCAAGCCGTCCACGCGCTGCGCGGCCGCGGCTACAAGCAAGTTGTTTCCCTGCGCGGCGGCATTAACGCGTGGTTGGAACAGCACAATATGTCCTAAACCAGCCGGGTGATGGTCCTTCTAGCGCCTTTGCTTGTCTTCCCTGCCGCGAACAAAGAGGAACCAGATGAGCGGCCCCAAGAAAGGAAGGGCGAAGGTAGCAGCGATAAAGAGCACCTTGGCCGCAATCGTGTACCCAGAAGCGATAATAGAAATAACCGCCGCAATCCAGAACGCGACGAGCAAAATAATGGGAAGGAACCCTAGGAACCACCACGTGTCATTAGGGTTAGTGGATTCTGCTGCTACATAAAGTTCCGAGGTACTCATGATGTCCTTTCGTCGAGCATTTTTATCTCTGGGACAAAGCCA
Source organism: Corynebacterium rhinophilum (assembly GCF_030227225.1). Lineage (GTDB taxonomy): Bacteria > Actinomycetota > Actinomycetes > Mycobacteriales > Mycobacteriaceae > Corynebacterium > Corynebacterium rhinophilum. Next base: position 6,807 of record NZ_JASPHQ010000030.1, on the reverse strand, counting down.
GCATCACGACCACACCTGACTTGCCCTGTACGTTTCCAAGATTAATTCTGCGCCGCACTAGGCTCGTCATCCCCCGGTATGAAATACCGCAGCAAAATCAGACGGATCTAAGAGGTCTTCCGGTGCCCCGTCATCTCTAGGTTCGCTTTGTCGCCGTCCAAGGTGAGGTTTCCCATCAGGTCCTGCGTGGCCACAGCACCCGATTCGCCTTCCCCATGGGCACGCCACGTTACGGTCACGGTATTGTCAGTCCACTCCAGCTGATTAATATGCCTGCGTGCTGGCTCCATTCCATTACGGGTCCAGTCTTCTACCTGAGTAATGTAATTCAGGTCATTGTCATAAATCAGCAAATTATCTGGCCAAGCCACGCCGCCTTGATCGCAGACATAGGTAATGACAGCTTCATCTTTGCCATCGCCGTTGATATCGGCGTAAGCACCCTTAGGGGTTCCATCCTTGTTGAGCTTTAGCCCAGCGGCAGCATTGGGATATCCAGTCTTTAAGTGCTCGGGCAAAGTCCCATCCACCAACGTGCCGGCGCCATGGTCACACAACGCTGGTACCCACAGGGAGTACAAGTCTTCTACTGGGATGATCTTATTCTCCCCAGAACCTGCTTTTTCCTGGGCCTTTTCCGTCACTGTCGCGGCGCTCGGTTCTTTCGCGGAATCCTCGTCTCCAGCACCTTTATCATCCGTGTCTGAAGGGGCGGTTTCTTCGCTGGCATCTGAAGTTGCGCTAGATCCGGTGAAATTCGGCTTGCTATCGGCATTATTAGACTCATCGGAATTAGAACAACCGGAAACAAAAACGACAGCAGTCACTGCAAGGATCGCGCAAGGAGAGGTGAGAGTTTTAGGCATAAATGCAGCATACAGTGCTAGGGCGGCTAGGTTCGCGGCAATAGAGGCAAAAATGAGAATTGAGCAATCTGGCCGTAACCAGAAGCTACCTAACTATCACCTTGTTGTGAGTGACTTTTGCGGAGGAAGTAGAGGCTGAGCACCGGTCAACACTAGCGATACAAACCGCTCCACTACCGTAGCAACAGAATCCCGTTCTGTTCCTACATAAGTTTCTAGTGCATATTAGTTTTCCACCATCGCTAGAACTCAAGATGGGGTCAGCACATGAATAAACCCCGAGACCAAATGGCCTCGGGGCTTTATTCTCTCGGTTCTTAAATCTTAGAAGCCGAGGATGGAGCGGGTGAACTCGTTAACAGCGTCCGGGACCAGGTAAGGCACCTGACGGAAGAACAGGCTTGCCTGCTCAAGAGCGTCCCAGCCGGTGGAGACTGCGGAGTGTGCTGCTTCCTGTACGTTGGATACGATATCAAAAATCATTTCGAAATTCCTTTCGAGGTTGGAAAAATCTTATACGCGTTTCCGCGCGCAGCAATCATTGTATGCGGTGAGGTGCGGTGATGTGCAAATTTTCAGCAGTCAGTTTGTAGATTTGTTAGAAAATAATCATCCTGGGGTTTAAACGATCTACGTTACCTATTCTTTCATTCTAAAACTTTCGTGCAATAAATTTTAGTTTCAAAGATAATCAGGGGAAGCAGGAAAAGGTCCCACGTTTTCCCGTTCTAGACAGCTGAGTCGTACAGACAAGACAAAACCCCTAGTCAGTCAGGACTAGGGGAATGCTCTCTGCGGAGACGGCGGGATTTGAACCCGCGGAGGAATAAACCTCGCCGGTTTTCAAGACCGGTGCATTCGGCCGCTCTGCCACGTCTCCATCGTGCCGAAGAGGCAACTTGGTTAGCTTACTAAACAGTCCCGCGCGAATCACATTGCCCCACGAGGAAATGGACGTGGCGCACACCACACCTCCTCCATTACATTGGCGGTATGAGTGCTACACAGATGAAGGCAATCGTTCAGACCGATCCTGATACCCCACGGTCGCTAGAGCTGCAGGACGTAGACGTTCCTGAGCTGCGATCCGGCGAGGTACTGGTGAAGGTAAAAGCCGCGGGAGTCAACCGCGGCGATATTCTGCAGACGATGGGCGCGTACCCGCCGCCACCAGGGGCATCGGAAATCATTGGCCTAGAGGCCGCCGGCGTGATTGAGGATGCCGGCGATACGGATTGGGAAGCTGGCACCGAGGTGGGCTGTTTGCTTGCAGGCGGCGGCTATGCAGAATACGTCGCGGTCCCGCAGGGTCAACTGCTTCCGCTGCCCAAGGGATTTAGTTTGGAAGAAACCGCGGCCGTGGTTGAGGTCGGCTGCACCGTGTGGTCCAACCTGGGCATCGAGGCGGGCCTGCACGAGGGCCAGCGCGTGCTCATCCACGGCGGTGGCGGTGGCATCGGCACCTTTGCCATCCAGGTAGCAAAGGCGCTGGGCGCTGAGGTGGCGGTTACCGCCGGATCGCAGGAAAAGCTGGAACGCTGCCGCGAGCTCGGCGCGGATATTCTCATCAACTACAAGGAGCAGGACTTCGTCGACGAGCTCAAGGGCAGCTGCGATGTCATCCTGGATATCATCGGCGCAAAGTACCTGGAAAAGAACATGAAGTGCCTGGCCAAGGACGGCAAGCTCATCATCATTGGCATGCAGGGCGGCACCAAGGCGGACATCAACCTGGCCCCCATGCTGCCGAAGCGCCTGACCATTCAGGGCACGACGCTGCGCGCGCGTGACTTGGACGATAAGGCGGAGATCGTCGCCGGCACCATCAAGAATGTGTGGCCCATGCTGGAGGATGGACGCGTCAAGCACGCGCTGCATGGCACGTACCCGCTTGCCGATGCCGCCAAAGCCCACACCGACCTCGACAGCGGCGAGGTCACCGGCACTCTGGTCCTCACGGTGTAGTTTCCCCAGCGCGCCTTGCTTAGGCGAATTTAAGCGAGCGAGGCAACGACGCGCACGAGGTGCTCGATATCGTGGTGGGTATTAAACGGACCTAATGCCACGGTAACGGCACCACCGATCTCTTCCACGCCCATTTCCGTCAGCAGCGGCGTTTGCGGAGCCAGGGTGGTGACGAGCCCATTATCAAAGAGGCGCTTGTACACCGTCTCCGCGGGCACGCCCTGGACCGCAAAGGTAAGGCGCGGCAAGCGATTATCGGAAGCGCCCGCCGCCGCCTCGCCGGTAACACCCAGGATGTGTACGGCGGGAAGCGTGCTCAAAAATGAGTACAGATCCGCACGCAAGTCCTCGAGGTAGGCGCTCAAGGCGGTCATGGACTTATTAAGCCGCACCCGGCGCGAACCCTTATCCCCACCAGCCAAGGCCGCAAGGTGGTCTACCAGTGGCCCCACGCCACCGGCCAAGCCAGAAGAAACCGGGGTCTCTAGCTTGCGTCCATCTTCCTTGGAATAGATGGGATTTAAGGCATCCAGGCGGCGGAGCATGCGCGTATCGCGGAAGACCAAGGCGGCCATTTGCGGCCCACCAAGCAGGCCGATGTCGATGCCTACGATATCCGCGCCCAGCTCATCGAAGCGGATGGGGCGGTAGGGCGCGATTGCGGAGACATCGAGAAGCGTCCAAGCACGCGAGCGCCCCCGCACCGTGTCAATGATCTCCTCTGCCGGGGATACCGTGCCCAACAGCTCATGCGCGGCGGAAAAGGAGACGAGCCTGGTAGAGCCATCGACAAGCTCCGCGAACTGGAATCCCGGCAATTCGCCGGTGCCAAGATCTGGCTGTGCCCAGCGAATATCGGCGCGCACCTCAGAAAAAGCCGAATACAGCGTAGGCGGATCCAGCTTGGACAGCACCACCGAGGAATTGCTGCCTAATAGTGGGCGTGCCGCGCGCGCCAAGGATTGGTACAGCACGGGCAGGGACGGGCCAAGAACCACGCGGTCCGCCTTGGAACCGGTGAGATCCGCAATGGCCATGCGTGCTGCCGCGTAGTTGCCATCGCCTGCCAGCCGGCCCGGCTCCGGCGCAGCCGAGTGGGCGCCGCCTGGGCCTTCTTGCGTCGCTACCGCCGTCGCCATCCGGAAGGACCGCGCAACGCCGGAAGTCACGCGCTCCGAGATTTGGGGCACCGCGTGCGCGTTGAGGTACGTCCAGCCATCAGATAGCCCGGTGTACAAACCTCGCGCACTAAAGACGTCATAGTGTGCCGAAGCTGCTGGCATTAGGTCCCCTTCTTCATCGCACTGAACAACTGCCACCACGTGGCCGTCGATTCCCTACTGTATACGCGTTTGGCGTCAGTTTCCCAAATCTGAATTTTCCCTGGGCATCGCCGTTTTCGCAGGCTAGCGGCGTGTAGTTCCCCGTTTGCCCAGCACGCGCGCTAGGGTGTTGGGCGTGCAAGATAACAATCAACTGCGCGCTGATATCGCCCGCATGACCTCCCAGCCAGAAGGCGAGGCCGTTCCAGCGTCCCAGTCCATGACCCTCAAGGCTGCTTTCGCGGACCTTACGCGGGGTGCACAGCAGCGTGAGCTGTGGTTCAAGCTGGGCCTGCAAGATATCAAGCAGCGCTACCGCCGCTCTGTCCTTGGCCCGTTCTGGATCACCATCGCCACCGGTGTGATGGCGCTTGCCTTGGGCCTGCTGTATTCCATGCTTTTCCAGATTCCCGTCGCGGAATTCCTTCCCCACGTCACCGTGGGCCTTATTATGTGGACCTTTATCTCGGGCTGCATCAAGGAAGGCGCCACGGTCTTTATTGAAAATGAGGGACTGATTAAGCAGCTTCCCGCCCCACTTTCGGTGCACGTGTACCGCCTGGTGTGGCGCCAAACGCTGTTTTTAGGCCATAACCTCATCATCTGGCTCTTGCTCATCATGATCTTCCCGCGCAACCTGGGCTGGGAGTTCTTCCTCTTTATCCCCGGGCTGCTGCTCCTGCTCATTAACGGTGTGTGGGTCACCATGTTCTTTGGCATCATCGCCACGCGCTTCCGCGACGTTGCCCCGCTGCTAGAAGCCCTGACGCAGCTATTGTTCTACGTCACCCCGATTGTCTGGATGACCAATACGCTCAAGGACCAAGGCGGTGCGGTGGCAGACCGCGCCCGCATCGCGGAAATCAACCCGCTGTATCACTACCTGGAAATCGTGCGCGCCCCAATGATTGGTGAGCCCGTTGCCGCCTACCACTGGTGGATCGTCATCGGCTGCACCGCAATCGGCTTGTTCATCGCCGGGCTAGTCATGCGCAAGTGGCGCTTCCGCGTGAGCTACTGGGTATAGCCTCCCTTCCTTTACACCCACCCCACCATGAGGCTCGTTGAAAGGATAAAAACTAATGGTCTCAATTGATACGTATAACGCGTGCGTGGACTTTCCCATCTTTGATGCCAAATCCCGCTCCCTAAAAAAGGCCATGCTTTCTACCGCGGGCGGTGCCATTGGGAAAAATGACCACAACACCGTGGTGGTTGAGGCGCTGCGGGATATTAACCTGCACCTGCGCGAAGGCGATCGCGTCGGGCTCGTTGGCCACAATGGCGCCGGCAAGTCCACGCTGCTGCGCCTGCTCTCCGGCATCTACGAGCCCACGCGCGGTACCGCCGATGTCCGCGGGCGCGTCGCCCCCGTCTTTGACTTGGGCGTGGGCATGGACCCAGAGGTATCCGGCTACGACAACATCATCATCCGCGGGCTGTTTTTGGGCCAATCCATCAAGCAGATGAAGAAAAAGATGGATGAAATCGCAGAGTTCTCCGAGCTGGGCGATTACTTATCGATGCCCCTGCGCACCTACTCCACCGGTATGCGCGTGCGCCTGGCACTCGGCGTAGTGACCTCCATCGAGCCGGAAATCCTGCTGCTGGATGAGGGCATCGGCGCCGTCGACGCCGCCTTCATGGCCAAGGCCCGCGTGCGCCTGCAAGAGCTGGTTAAGCGCTCCGGCATCTTGGTCTTTGCCTCCCACTCCAATGACTTTTTGGCGCAGCTGTGCAATACCGCGCTGTGGATCGATCACGGCGAAATCCGCTCCGTGGGCGAGGTATCTGAAGTCGTGGGCCAGTACGAGGGCCCAGAAGTAGGCGAATACGTGCGCGATCTGCGCCAGCGCTTTGAGGGCGAAGACGCCGCTGGGTAGGAGCTAGCGCAGCATCCCCAGCAGCTGCTGGCTCAGCCCGGAGACCTCCACGCACAGGTCATCCGGGCGTTTATAGTTATAAGCCGCCACGCGCGCAGTCACGTGCCGCTGCGAACTATTCTGCGGCCCCGCCTTTTCTTCCCCTTCAGAAACCACCTGGTAGCCCAGCTTCTGGCTCACCCGCGCCGAGGCCTCATTGTGCGCCACCCAGCTCGTGCTCATCGCCTGCGCACCTAGGTAATCGAGGCCAAAGGCCACAACCGCGTGCCGGATGAGCGTGCCCACCCCTTGGCCTTGGAAGCGGTGAAAGACCCAGGAACCGGTCGCAATTTCTCGCGTTCTAGCGAAGTCCTCCGCCCGCGCATCGATAGTACCCAGGATTTCTCCTGAGTGCGCATCGCACACGATGAAGTCCAAGGACCACTTTTCTGGGCGCAGCTGCGCCCGGTTGCTCCACCGGAACTGGGCCGCCGCCGCAGGCGTATTCATCCTGGGATTGAATAACCACGGAAAGGCGTAATCTGGAATGTCTGCGCCGTAGATGTCCTCTGGCGCCACACCGGCGATTGCCGCAATATCCTCATCGCGCATCACGCGCAGTTCCACGCCAGGGTGGGTTGTATCGCTCGCGCGAATCGTCAGCCCAAACGGTGGCCACATGCTTTCCATAAGCAGTCAGCTTAGCCCACGCGGAGGGACCTGACCCCCATTTGGTGGACACCTGATATCCAGCCCAGTCGAGCTGGCAAGATTGGTAATCTACCACCATGT
>NZ_JASPHQ010000002.1 GCF_030227225.1 Corynebacterium rhinophilum | reverse complement strand
TAGCGGGCAAGCAGATGAAGGACCCATTTACGGTGGATTATCTGACCGCGAATGGCCTGCTCGAATTGCGGGTAGCAGCCGACAAGTGCACTCCGAATCTGGTTGATGAGCCTGGTGTATGAGCGTGCTAGGTCTTCGTCGATACCATTGAGGACCTTAAGCTGACAGAAAGCCTTGTCAACGCGGTCGACACTGCGAAGGGATGCTGGCAGGTTCTTTCCAGCATGGGCAATGATGAAGGCATCTCGGATATCCGTTTTGGCGTTTCCGGCATGGATGCGTGAGAGCTGACGCATTGCCAAGCCGGGAAGATAGCGCACATCAATTCCAAGGTCTTGGGCTACCGCGACAGTAAGCCGACCAATGTTATTAGGCTGGTCAACAACGACAAGGACCTTGTTGTTACCAGAGCAGAAATCCGAAAAGAGCGCGCGTAAGGACTGCTCGTTTTGATTGATCCGTTTGGACAGGACCTGGGCGCCGTCGATATCTAAGACGCAAGCGTGGTGAAAGTATTTTCCAACATCCATTCCGATGACATAGTCGTAGACCATGTCAGACCTCCTAGCGAGTTGAATGAGTATGAGACTTCTTTCATCGCTGGTGGTCGGACATACTTCACGCTGGCATCCACATTACTTTGAGACCTCACACACTTGATGTGGGTCAGGTTCCTATTAGCAGTTTGGAGTATGTCACTGCCTTCGGCGGCATCACCCCCCCGGATCATTATCAGACAGGGACGAAAATAAGCCATACCGAAGCCAGCGACTAGTTCCACTGCTCCTGAAAAAGAAAAGCAAAAGGAACGCAGACAAACATAACCTGCCCCGGCATGGGGGCAGAGTTACGAATCCTGGGTGACCTCAAGCGGAACTGATAACAACGTAATGGGAGTCGGTTGTCTGCGTGATGCCGCGCTCGCGGCGGCATCACGCTACCGCTGTGGGAGGAAGCCGATTAGCCAGCCACGGGGCCGCCGCAATTAGGCCATGCGCCAGCACCCTGGGTGGCAAGAACGTTTTCAGCGATTTCGATCTGCTGTTGCTTGGTGGCTTGATCAGCGGTAGGCGCGTACTGGGTGCCGCCGCTACCGGCCCAGGTTTGCTGCGAGAACTGCAGACCGCCGTGGTAGCCATTGCCGGTGTTGATGTGCCAGTCACCGCCGGACTCGCACGCGGCGACCTGGTCCCACGCGCTTTCCGGGGCGGCGTTGGCGGCAGGGGCGGCAATGCCCGCGATGCCCAACGTAGCTGCGGCCATAGTGAGCAAAGTCTTCTTCGTACGCATTGAGAAAGCACTCCTTCTCATTGTGTTTTTGGGGCTTGTGGTATCTCCACCAAGCACGTAATCCACCAAATTACGTAAGGGCCGAACGAATTATCAATGAATATCGGCCTATAACTCGCTGACTTTTCTCTGCCCGCCGAACAGTGAATATTCAGGTAGACACGGTGGGTCAATACTCGAAGCTATGCGGCCTTGGCTTCGGCGGCGATGCCGATTAACCAGTTCAGCCACTCCTGGTTTGGGCTTTCTTGTTGTGCGGCAGCCACCGCAGCCGCGTGCCACTTGTCTGCGTCTAGTTCAACCAAGGTATCGAGGAAGGCTGCAGCGGAGTCCGCATCGCTGGGAAGCGTGGCTGCGCCGGAAGAATAGGCAGGCTCCGGCTGGGGAGCCTCGCCATTCTGGCTAAGCGCCTCTTGCAGTTGGTCGATGCGGCGGTGATGGAGGCTTAAGAGCTTATCGATGCGCCCCTCGGCAGCAGGATCGCTATAAGCCCGAGCGAAATCCAGGCCAAAGATCTGCTCGTATTCCCACTGCAACAAAGCAGCCGCGCTCTCGCGGTGTGGCTGGGAGAGCGTGGGAATATCGGGGGCATCGCCAGGCAGCCAGGCATTAAGCGTGATGGCCTGTTGCGTGACTATGGGCCGCGACTCAGAACTGACCTCATCGGCGGCTTCCGTTGTGGCAGAGGCGGCTTCTTCTAGCAGCTGGGAGGAATCTGTGGCAGGTGGTGCCTGCGTCGGGCGTTCCACCTCACAGCTGTGTGGGACGTTTCCTTGGTCATCGGTGCCGCAGAGGCGCGCAATCTCCTCATACAGCGCATCGGCCTGCGAGCTGCGCATATCCGCGGCCGCATCATCGACGCCCTGGAGGGCGAGGCTATCGCTCGCGGCGGCCACGGCGAGGCGCTCGAGCGCGTCTTCTGGGCGCGGGCCAAAATAGTCGACGACGGAATCGACTGCGGAACAGCCCGCGAGGGCGGGCAGCGCGGCAGTCGAGGCTACACAGGTTAAAGCAATACGTCGGCGGTTCACCCAAAAGACTGTACCTCGAAGGACGTAGGCTAGTGGGCATGGCTTTCCCAGATGCACAACAATTAACTGATTTGCTCCAACCTCGCCTAGAAGCCCGCGGGCTGGACGTGGAGGATATTAAAACCACCAAGGCGGGAAAGAAATCACAGGTCATCATCCGCATCGATGGCGATAGGCGGCCCAGCTCTGACGTATTGGAGGAAGTCTCCGACGATATTTCAGCCTTCTTCGATGAAAAAGAGGCGGCGGGCGAGCTGAATTTTGGCGCCGGATATACATTGGAGGTCTCTACCCCCGGTGTGGATTTGCCGCTGACCGCACCGCGTCACTGGCGCCGCAACAAGGGGCGGAAGGTGACTTTTAACCGCGGCGACGACACGAGCCACACCGCGCGCATCGGCGTGCTCAACGCGGACGAAGATGCCGTTGTCCTTATCACCTCTGAAAAAAACGAGGTGCATACAGAAGTGGAGCGATTGGAAAACATTGCCCACGCAGTGGTAGAAATTGAGTTTGCACAGCCATCACAGCGTGAGTTAGACGCCGTGCACCAGCCATTTGCAGAAGCCGAGAGTTAACCGGCAATCGAGAGGATAGACAAGTGAATATTGATCTTGAGGCACTTCGTACCATCGAATCCGAACGGCAGGTCCCCGTCAATGACCTGTTGGAGTCGATTGCAAGTGCCTTGTTGTATTCCTACCTGGATTACCGCGAATCCACCGCGGAGAGCAAGGCCGAAGGCACCAAGTCCCGAGTAGACATCGACACCACCACCGGTGCCGTCAGTGTCATCGTTACCGAGCGCGACTCCGAAACCGGGGAGGTAACCAGCGAGTACGATGACACCCCGGATAACTTTGGCCGCGTGGGTGCACGCGCCGTGCGCGAAGCCATCTTGCGCAAGCTGCGCGAGGCCGAAGCCGAGCGCACTTTTGATTCCTATTCGGAGCTTAGCGGGCGCGTTGTCAGTGGCATCGTCCAGCGCGATGCGCGTGCCAATGCCCGCGGCATCGTTGTGGTCCAGCTCGGTTCCGAGTTGGAATCGCAGGACGGAATCTTGCTTCCCGCAGAACAAATCCCCGGAGAGAAGCTGCAGCACGGTGACCGCATCAAGGCTTATGTGGTGGGGGTAAACCGCAATGGCGCCAATGTGCAAATCAACTTGTCCCGGACCCATCCGGAGCTAGTGCGCGGGCTTTTTGAACTGGAAGTTCCGGAAGTTGCGGATGGCAGCGTGGAAATGATCGCCATCGCCCGCGAAGCTGGGCACCGCTCCAAGGTCGCTGTTATTGGCCACGCTAAAGGCCTCAACGCCAAGGGCGCGTGCATTGGCCCGCGCGGTCAGCGCGTGAATAACATCATGCGCCAGCTCGGTGGGGAAAAGATCGACATCATTGATTACAGCGAGGATCCCACCGTATATGTGGGCAATGCTTTGGCCCCCTCCAAGGTGATCAAGGTGACCGTGCTCGATAGCGAAGAGCAGGTGGCGAGAGTTATCGTCCCTGACTACCAGCTGTCCCTTGCCATTGGTAAGGAAGGCCAGAACGCGCGCCTAGCCGCCCGTTTGACCGGCTGGAAGATCGATATTCATTCAGACGCGGACGCGAATTAAGGAAATGCGGATAAATAGCGTAGGCTAGTAAACGGCCCAGATGCAGAAAGGGACATGCAGACGCAGCGAAAGTTAAGGAGTTCGATGTCGCAGACTCAACGGCTTCGTACTTGCATCGCTACGCGTCGCCGCATGCCCGATACGGAGCTGCTGCGGGTGGTCATTGATGCCAATGATCCTCAAGGCAGCCGCGCGGTGGTGGATCCATTCCGGCGGCTTCCCGGCCGCGGCGCATGGATTAGCCCCACGCTTTCTGCACTCGAGCTAGCTGAGCGCAAACATGCTTTCAAGCGCGCGCTCCGCACGTCCGCATCCGTGGACACAGGTCAGGTACGTAGATACTTGGAAGCACAGTACGAAAATGTACAGGGCGAAAAAGTACCGTGTGCGGAACAAGCTGCACAAGATTCGTACACACCAGAGTTAAAAAGGAAGACCGAACACTGATGAGCGCACAACGATGAAGCATCAGCGATGAAAGTCCAGAACGTTTAACTAGGAGTCAGGCCAGTTTTTCGCGGCCTTGGCTCCTAGGCGATACCAAGAGGAGACAAGTGCCCGGAAAGCTACGTGTTCACGAGTTGGCAAAACAGCTCGGAGTAACCAGCAAGGAACTGCTCGCCACCCTGAAAGAACAAGGCGAGTTCGTGAAAACCGCATCCTCGACCATCGAACCACCGGTGGTCAAGAAGATGCGTGCTCACTATGAAGCACAGTCCGGTGGCGATGCCACCGAAGCTAAGGCAGACAAGGCTGAGAAAACTGCCAAGCCCGCTAAGCCCGGTCAAGGCAGCGCCAAGAAGCAGGCATCGCCTGCGCCAAAGCCAGGCGCTGGCGCACAGGGCGGAGCGAAATCCGCTGCGCCTAAGCCCGGCGCACCGAAGCCAGGGGCACAGGCACCGAAGCCATCCGACGCTGCGCCGAAGCCAGGCGCAGGGTCCGCTAAGGCTGCCCCCAAGCCTGGTAAGGCAGCACCAAAGCCGGGCGCTGCCGCTGGCAAGCCAGCACCGAAGCCCGGCCAAGGTGCACCGAAGCCAGGTCAAAACGCAGGCCAAGGCGATGCCAAGAAGTCGGGCGAGCGTCCGACCCCAGGCAACGCCATGCCGCGACCGATGCCTAAGCCCGGCGGATCCCGCCGCGTAGCCAATAACCCATTTTCCACGGGTGGCGGCGACAATCGACCAGGCCCACGCCCCGGTGGCTCCAAGGGCCAGCGCGGCGGCAACCGTCCCGGCGATAACCGCGGTGGAAAGCGCGGCGGCCGCAACGAGGGCGGCACTAACCGTCAGGGCCAGGATCAGAACCAAGGCCAGGGTGGCGGCGGTGGACGTCGTCCGTCGCCAGCCATGATGCCTTCGCATCCGAACCCTGCCTCGATGCCCTCCAAGGCACCGAGCGGTGGTGGACGCGGCGGCCGCGGTCGAGGTGGTCACGGCGGACCTGGTGGTCCAGGTGGCCCAGGCGGCGGTCGTCCCGGCGGTTTCCGCGGTGGACGCGGTGGGCGTCGCGGCGGCACCGCTGGTGCATTCGGCCGTCCAGGTGGCGCACCACGCAAGGGCAAGAAGTCGAAGCGGCAAAAGCGCCATGAGTTTGAAGAGCAGCAGAAGCACGTCGTAGGCGGCGTCCGCTTGCCAGATGGCAAGGGACAGACCGTCCGCCTGCGCCGCGGCGCTTCGCTGTCTGACTTCGCGGAGAAGATCGGTGCCGATCCAGCAGCATTGGTACAGGCACTGTTCAACCTTGGTGAAATGGTCACCGCAACCGCATCCGTATCGGAAGATACGCTGCAGCTGCTCGGTGACGAGATCAACTACAAGGTAGAAGTCGTCTCCCCAGAAGACGAGGACCGCGAGCTGCTCGAGTCCTTCGACCTGCAATTCGGCGAGGATGAAGGCGGCGAAGAGGCCCTCGAACACCGCCCTCCAGTCGTCTCCGTCATGGGTCACGTTGACCACGGTAAGACCCGCCTGTTGGATACCATCCGTAAGACCAATGAGGCAGCCGGTGAGGCCGGCGGTATTACCCAGGGAATCGGTGCTTACCAGACCACGGTTGACGTAGATGGCGAGCGCACCATTACCTTCCTGGATACCCCTGGTCACGAGGCCTTTACCGCCATGCGTGCCCGCGGTGCGAAGTCCACTGACTTGGCCATCTTGGTAGTCGCCGCCGATGACGGCGTCATGCCACAGACGGTTGAGGCCATCAACCACGCCAAGGCTGCCGATATCCCGGTCGTCGTGGCCGTGAACAAGGTGGATAAGCCGGAGGCGCAGCCGGAAAAGATTCGTGGCCAGCTCACGGAGTACGGCTTGGTGCCAGAAGAGTACGGCGGCGACACGATGTTCGTGGATATCTCTGCTAAGCAGGGCCAGAACATCGACCAGCTGCTAGAGTCCGTCATCCTGACTGCTGATGCCGCCCTCGAGCTCACGGCTAATCCAGAGATGGATGCCCAGGGTGTGGCCATCGAGGCCCACTTGGACCGCGGTCGCGGCCCAGTGGCTACGGTCATCGTCCAGCGAGGTACGCTGCACGTCGGCGATTCCATCGTGGTAGGCGATGCGCATGGTCGCGTGCGCCGCATGCTCGATGAGTTTGGTGAGGACGTCAAGGAAGCCGGTCCTTCCCGCCCGGTACAGGTGCAAGGCCTGTCCGGCGTTCCAGGTGCTGGCGATAACCTGCTCGTGGTTGATGATGACCGCGTGGCCCGCCAGATTGCTAACCAGCGCGATGCGCGTAAGCGTTCTGCCTTGCAGGCAAAGCAGCGCAAGCGCGTGTCCCTGGAGGATCTGGACAAGGTATTGCAGGAGACTTCGACCCTCAACCTCATTCTCAAGGGCGACAACGCCGGCTCCGTCGAGGCGCTGGAAGATGCCCTGTTGGACATCAAGACCGAGGACGAAGTCGAGCTCAACATCATCGACCGCGGTGTTGGTGCCGTAACGGAGACCAATATTTCGTTGGCCGCCGCTTCCGATGCCGTCATCATTGCGTTCAATGTTCGCTCGGAGGGCAAGGCCACGGAGATCGCTACCCAAGAGGGCGTGGATATCCGCTACTACACGGTTATCTACAAGGCCATCGAGGAAGTCGAGGCCGCTCTCAAGGGCATGCTCAAGCCGATCTACGAGGAGCGCGACACCGGTGCGGCCGAAATCCGCGCCCTGTTCAAGTCCTCCTCGGTGGGTACCATCGCCGGTTGTATGGTCACCGAAGGCAAGGTTGTCCGCAACGGCAAGGTTCGCCTGCTCCGCGATAACAACGTGGTTACTGTCGATGCCAAGATCGAGTCCCTGCGTCACGAAAAGGACGACGCTACTGAGATCAAGGCCGGCTATGAGTGCGGTATGGTGCTGTCCTACCCGGATATCCAGGTAGGCGATATCATCCAGGCTTATGAAGAAGTCGAGGTACCGCGCGACTAGTCGCTGCTAGTTTCGGCCCGCTGTGCGTGCCCACCTCAAGGTTCTTTCTCTACGGAGGGAGATCGCGAGGTGCGGCAGGTAGAGCGGGCCGTTTCGCGTTTTCGCGTGTGAGGTTTTCAAGCGGTTTCCATTGGGTGCGGTCAGTAACTAAACTGGTGGTTTCTGATACCGCGACACGGTAATTTAGGAATAAATTTTTCCCCTTTAGCTTGGAGGTTCTCATGGTCGATCACGCACGTGCGGCGCGGCTAGCAAAACGTATTCAGGAAATCGTGGCTAGCGCGATTGAGCTGCAGATTAAGGATCGCCGCCTGGAGATGGTCACCGTGACCGATGCCCGCGTCACCGGTGATTTGCACGACGCTACCGTTTTTTACACGGTGCGCGGCCACGATATCGAGGCAGAACCCGATTATGACCAGGCTGAGGAAGCACTCAAGCGCGCGAAGGGGCAGTTGCGCAAGATCGTTGGCGATCAGCTCTCCGTGCGCTTTACCCCAACCCTGACTTTTGAGCTCGATACCGTCCCAGAGGCCTCCGCGCACATGGAAGAGCTTTTGGCGCGCGCTCGGGCCCGCGATGAAGAGCTAGCGAAGCTGAAGGAAAATGCCCAGCCCGCGGGCGAGGCCAACCCGTATAAGACCTCCGATGAAGACGAGGCTTAAGTGACCCGCAAGGAATATCAGGACGCAGTCGATGCCATCTCCGGCGCGCAAAGCATCTGTATTATCACCCACTTGCGCCCGGATGCCGATGCCATTGGTTCGGCCACGGCACTGCTCTTAGCCATGCAGCAAAGCGGGAAGGATGCCTGCGCGGTCATCGGCCAGGATAAGGACTTTGCGCCTAACCTTTACTCCATTCCAGGAGCGGATCAGGTCAAGGTCACCCGAGAGCTACCGCAGGGCTACGACGTTTATGTCACCGTGGATTGCGGGTCGATCGACCGCACCGGCCTATTTTCCGCAGACATCGCCGAGCTGGCGGCGGCAGGGCGCGTGTTGTGCATCGATCACCACTCATCCAATCCTGGATTTGGCTCCGTGAACTTGGTTGATTCAGAGTGCGAGTCCACCACGGTGGCCATCTTGACCATCCTGGACATGCTGTCGGTGCAGATAGAAAACACCATCGCGCATTGCCTGTACGCCGGCCTTTTGACCGATACGGGTAGTTTCCGGTGGGGCAGGCCCGCCATGCACGATGTGGCCACCCGTTTGATGCACTATGGCCTGGACACCAAGCAGATCGCCACGGACTTACTCGATGCCACGACCCCTGATGATCTGCAGATGGTCGGCCGCGTGCTCGCGGGACTGCGCATTGAACATGCCGGTGAGCTGGGCATAGGTATCCTGATCGCGGGCCTAGCCGATATCGAAGGTCATTCGGACTCCGCAGTGGAATCCCTGGTGGATTTCGTGCGCGCCCTTGAGGGCACGCAGTTGGGCGTGGTCTTTAAGGAGCAGTCGCCCGGGATTTGGGCGGTATCGCTGCGTTCGACGGCGATTAATTGCGCAGAACTTGCAGCCCAATTTGGCGGCGGCGGGCATGTTCCGGCTGCCGGGTATATGACATCGGGAAGCGAAGAGAGCATCGTCGCGGAGCTGGTGAGTGCCATCGATGAGCACTAGGCAGTCAACCCCCACGAGAGTAAGCGCACGCGAGGTCTTTGGCCTCGCGTTTCCTGCGCTTGGCGTCCTGGCCGCGATGCCGCTCTACCTCCTGCTCGATACCGCAGTGGTGGGGCGCCTGGGTGCCCAGGAACTGGCTTCGCTCGCCGCGGCAACCACGATCCATACCGTGGTGACCACGCAGCTGACTTTCTTGTCCTACGGCACCACGGCTCGCTCGTCGCGCTTGTTTGGCGCTGGAAAGCGAGCCGAAGCCGTAGCGGAAGGCGTGCAAGCTACCTATGTGGCTTTAGGCGTCGGCGGGCTTTTGGCCATTATTATGTGGATCTTCGGCGGCGTATTTGCCCAGTGGCTTACCGGAGATCCCACCACGGCGGCCGGCACCGCGCTGTGGCTGCGGATCGCCGCGCTGGCCATCCCCGTAACACTCGTGGAAATGGCCGGAAATGGCTGGATGCGCGGCGTACAAAATACCAAGAAACCGCTCTATTTCACCCTCGCCGGAATGATTCCCGGTGCCATTGCCGTGCCTGCATTCGTGTACTGGTGGGGCCTTGCTGGATCTGCTATCGCCACCGTATTCGGCATGAGCATTATCGCGAGCCTATTCGTGCGCGAGCTGTATAAACAGCACCACGGCTCTTGGGCATTTCGTTGGGATATCGTGCGCGAACAGCTCATCTTGGGCCGCGATCTTATCTTGCGCTCCGCCAGCTTTCAGGTGGCCTTTCTTACCGCAACGGCCGTTGTTTCCCGCGTGGGCACTGCAGCGTTGGGTGGCCACCAAATCATGATGCAGCTGTGGAATTTCATGTCGCTGATTTTGGATTCCTTGGCTATCGCCGCCCAAGCCTTGACTGGGGCGGCCTTGGGCGCCGGTTCGGCGCGCCACGCACGCAGCGTAGGAAGCAAGGTAGTGATGTATTCCACCATCTTCTCGGCCTTCCTCGCCTTGGTTTTCGCCGCAGGAGCCGGGGTCATTCCGCGCGTCTTTACCTCCTCGCAGGAGGTCATTGATGCCATGAGCCAACCGTGGTGGATCCTCGTTGGCATGGTCATCGCCGGCGGCGTGGTCTTTGCCCTCGACGGCGTTTTGCTGGGGGCAGGGGACGCAGCATTCCTGCGCAGCCTGACCATTGCCTCTGTGCTTTTGGGATTTTTGCCCGGCGTGCTCCTCGCACACGCCATGGGCACGGGCCTTACCGGTGTGTGGTGCGGCTTGGCCGCGTTCATTTCCTTCCGCCTCGTTGGCGTGGTCTACCGCTTCTATTCCATGAAATGGGCTGTAATAGCAGAGTAGTACCTGCGCTACAGTGGCTGTAGCAAGTAATAACAGCACTTTAGAAGATGATGCGGAAGGCGGGTGGGAGCGGCAATGCCAACCTTATGGGCAGTAGCAGACCTGCACGGCGCGATCAGTGACAACTCTGCGCGCATTGCAGAGCTAGCCCCACCAGATCCCGCCGATTGGCTCATTGTGGCAGGCGATGTCGCAGAACGCAGCGAGCTTATCCTGCGCATCTTGCGGGACTTGGCCGCGCGCTATGACACCGTCATTTGGGCACCAGGCAATCACGAGTTATTTTCTCGTTCCCAAGACCAGTACAAGGGGCGCGAAAAATACGATTACCTGGTGGCCGCCTGCCGGGAAATCGGCGTTATCACCCCAGAGGACCCCTATCCGGCTTTTAATGGGATAACGATTGTGCCGCTTTTTACCCTGTATGACTACAGTTTCCGCCCACCGGGTACCTCGGTGGAAGAAGCGGTGCAGCAGGCACACTCCAAAAAGCTTGTCATGACCGATGAGGTAGCAATCGCTCCCTTCGTAGACGTGCGCGCATGGTGTTGGGACCGCTTGGCGTATTCCATTAAGCGTTTATCCCGAGTACAGGGCCCAACTATCTTGGTTAACCACTGGCCGCTGGTGCAAGAACCTACGATGGTTCTGCGCTTTCCAGAGATTGCCCTGTGGAGCGGCTCGCGGCATACGCGTTCGTGGCCGCGACGGTACAAGGCAGAAGCTGTCATTTACGGCCACTTGCACATGCCTTCAAAGATGAATGTGGATGGGGTAGACCATATCGAAGTCTCATTAGGCTACCCGCGCGAATGGCGTAACCAGCCGCACCGTATCCCGTGGCCATACCCAGTTACTTCGACGTTTGGGGAGGTGAATTGATGTTATACCCCGACCTGTTCCCAGAAACTACCCGGTATTGCTATGTGCGTACGGATGCCCGCGAGTCCGACCTACTCAACTATGATCAGCTCGACCCTAAGGAACAGTCCATAGTCTCGCAGGCGGTCGATATCCGGAAGTCCGAATTTGGCGATGCCCGGTGGTGTGCGCACCAGGCCCTGCGCGAGCTGGGCTTTACAGGTACTAACCCGATTATGCGCGGAGAGCGGGGCATGCCGCTGTGGCCCGAAGGATTTATCGGATCCATGACGCATACGGAGGGCCTGCGCGCAGCGGTGGTGGCCTCCACTACGGATTTTCGCTCCATTGGCCTTGATGCGGAGCCGGCGCAGCGGCTGCCCGAACATGTGTTGACCATGATCGCCCGATCCGGGGAAATGCCGCAGCTGCCGCGCCTAGAAAAGGCGGGGGTGCACTGCCCAGACCGCCTGCTATTTTGCGCCAAGGAGGCCACCTATAAGGCGTGGTTTCCCATGACGCATCGGTGGCTCGATTTCGATCAGGCAGAAATCGATATCCGCGAAGATGGAACCTTTATTTCTTATATCCTGGCCCGCCCCACGCCAGTGCCGTTTATCACTGGCAAGTGGATCCTAAAGGGCGGTTATGTCGTGGTTTCCACGCTGGTTCCGGCCCTTGATTTCTCCGCCTAAACCGAACGTTCGCACTGGTCCCCTTGGTCTTCCCTCTAAGGCTCTGGTTTAGAGGGTAGACGGCCGCGCCACAAAGACCGTGGCCAACCTTTTTCCCTTCTCCTTAATGAGCGCGATGGCCTGGCCATTGGGGGCTACCGCCGCATGCGCCCCGGATAGCCCGCGCGGCTCGAGCCATTTGCCCATCGCTAAAGCCGCGGCCTCGTCCTCGGTGACGGGCAGCACGGGGAAACTGCGCTTGAGTGCTTCGTCGAGGCTCAAGGACAGGCGGGGGTTTTCTGCGAGATCGTCGAGGAGGTGGGCATCGGCAAGCGCAAAGGGCCCCACCGTCGTGCGGCGCAGGGCGGTTAAATGCCCACCGACGCCAAGTGCCTCGCCCATATCGCGCGCCAAGGAGCGGATATAGGTGCCGGAGGAACACTCCACGGATACATCGATGTCTAGAAAATCGCCCTCGGTGCGCATGTCATGAATATCAAAACTGTGGACGGTGACCGGGCGGGCGGGGATATCTACCTCTTTTCCCTCGCGCACCAATTCATGCGCCCTTTTACCTTTGATCTTGATGGCGGAAACCGCGGCGGGCTTTTGCATAATCTCACCGGTCAATGTGGCAACCTCGGCCTCGATGGCGGATCGATCAAGCGCTGCTGCGGGCTTTCCCCAGCGAAATTCGCCCTCGGCATCATCGGTGGTGGTAGAAGCGCCGAGGCGAATGGTGGCCGAATAAGACTTGGTGGAAGCAACCATGTGCGCGAGGAATTTGGTACCGCGTTCGATGCCAAGGACCAGCACCCCAGTTGCCATGGGATCTAAGGTGCCGGCATGGCCGACCTTTTTGGTGTGAAAATACCTGCGTAGGCGGCTAACAACATCGTGAGAGGTCATGCCGGCAGGCTTATCAACAATGACAAGTCCGGAATGTGCGAGCGCATCAGTCATAGGGTACAAGTCTATGCTCTACGATGGATTCCGTGGATATTTGTTATGGAATCGATGACATCCCCGCGGATGTGGGGCCGACCTCGGTAACCATTGGCGTCTTCGATGGCTTGCACCGCGGCCACCAACAGCTCGTTTCTGCCTGCGTGGAGCATGCGCGGGCGAATAGTCAGGTCCCCGTCATGGTGACCTTTGACCCGCACCCGGTCTCCGTTTTCTTGCCGGAGCGCGCCCCGTTATCCGTGGTGAGCTTCGAGCGCAGGCTGGAGCTCGCGGAAGAAATGGGCATCGAGATGGTGCTTGTCATTGACTTCACCAAGGAACTAGAGGGCGTGGAGCCGCGCCCCTATGTGCGCGACCTTTTGGTGGGCAAACTTCATGCGCACCACGTGGTGGTGGGGGAGAACTTCACCTTTGGCGCTGGGGCCAGCGGTACTGCGGAAGCCATGCGGCAGCTGGGGGAGGAGTTTGGATTTAGCGTCGATATCATCCCGCTCTTGGACGAGGACGGTGTGCAGATTTGTTCCACCTATATTCGCCATAGCCTGTCCCGGGGCGCGATAGAATCGGCGAATTGGGCGCTTGGCCGGCACTTTACGGTCACTGGTCCTGTGGTGCGCGGTGCGGGGCGCGGTGGCAAGGAACTGGGATTTCCCACGGCTAATCAATATTTCCCGGATACCGTAGCCATTCCTGCGGACGGGGTCTATGCCGGTTGGTTTATTGTGCATTCTGATTCGCCCCTCGATGGGGATATGCAGCCCGAAGTAGCCTATGCCGCTGCGATTTCTGTTGGCACGAATCCCACCTTTGGTGATGAAGAGCGGTCCGTGGAGTCTTTTGTCTTGGACCGCGATGCCGATCTTTATGGCTATGAGGCAACCGTGAAATTCGTGGGCCACCTGCGGGATATGGTGAAGTTCCATTCCGTCGATGAGCTTTTGGAAGCCATGGCCCAGGACGTCGCAGCCGCCCGCAAGGTGCTGGCTGCCGATGCCCGCGCGCAGGGCTGCAATAGCGACGACTATTTCTTAAAGGAGAAGTAAATGAAGGCCATCCTCGATCTTGATACCGGCATTGATGATGCTTTGGCCTTGGCTTATGCCCTGGCCCACCCCGATCTTGAGCTCATCGGTGTGACGTGCACTTATGGCAACGTCACGGTGCCGCTGGCGGTGCGCAATACCCTGGCGCTGCTGGAATTGCTGG
The DNA here is from genome assembly GCF_030227225.1 of Corynebacterium rhinophilum. Taxonomy (GTDB): domain Bacteria; phylum Actinomycetota; class Actinomycetes; order Mycobacteriales; family Mycobacteriaceae; genus Corynebacterium; species Corynebacterium rhinophilum. Next base: position 206,018 of record NZ_JASPHQ010000002.1, on the reverse strand, counting down.
ATAGGCCTGATATCCCGGTCTTTGCGGGCCCCAGCCCGGACGGTTTCCAGCCCAGCGAGATTTCCTCCTTCATCCACGGCCAGAATGGCGTGGGCGAGGTCGCGCTTACCCCGTCCGAAAAGACCTCGGACACGCAGCCGGCCACGGATTTCCTCTTGCAGGCCGTGCGCGATTACGGTGATGACCTGGTCATTATCCCCACCGGGCCGTCCACGACCATCGCCCAGGCTATGCTTGCCGATGCCACCTTTGCCGCCAACGCCCACATCGTCATGATGGGCGGAGCGCTGACCGTTCCTGGCAACGTCTCCGCGTGGGCAGAGGCCAATATTTCCCAAGACCCGGATGCCACCGATTACCTCTTCCGCAACAGCCAAGATGTCACCATGGTCGGCCTAGATGTCACCTTGCGCACCCTCTTGACGGAAAAAGAAACCGCGCGCTGGCGGGAGACCGGAACGACCGCGGGCGAGGTTTTCGCCGATATGGTGGATTACTACATCCGCGCTTATGCCACCACGGCTCCCCACTTGGGAGGTTGCGGTCTGCACGATCCGCTGGCCGTGGCGGTAGCCGCAGATCCGTCGTTGGTAGAGGTCATCGAAACCAATATGAAAACGGATACGCAAGGCCCCACCCGCGGGCGCACCATTGCCGATGAAACCCGGCTGAGCCAGGAACCTACCGCGAAGGTGGCCGTGGGCGTGGACAACGAGCGCTTCGTCCATGAATTCGTGGACTACCTCGAAGAACTTTTCCGGACGGTGGGCGCCAAGTAGTGCAGCGTTTTGATTTGCCGCGCTAATTGGCTGTAAGATGACGTTTTGGCTTAGCGACTGTGGTTCACGACAGTTGCGGCACGCGGAGCTCGCCACGGCGGTGCTTTGCGTAGAAGAATAGTGTGGACTGAAATAAAGGAGAAATACTCATGGCATTGACCACTGAGAAGAAGGCCGAAATCCTCAAGGAGTACGGCCTGCACGAGACCGACACCGGTTCCCCCGAGGCACAGGTTGCCCTGCTGACTTCCCGCATCAATACTTTGACCGAGCACTTGAAGTTCCACAAGCACGATCACCACTCCCGTCGTGGTCTGCTGCTGATGGTTGGTCGTCGTCGTGGCCTGCTGAAGTACTTGGCAGAAAACAACGTGGATCGCTACCGTGATCTGATTTCCCGCCTGGGCCTGCGCCGCTAATTGCGACGCGGCTGCGGCCGAATTATTCCCCTTGCCCTGCGGCAAGGGGAATTAGTGGTTTTATACCCACTTTATCCTTGTGGGGAGCAGGGGCGATTGCAATTGCCGTAGCTCAAAAGTACGGAATCTCTGTTAGAATTTTTACCGTTGTCAAAAACAATGTGGAAAAGGCGGCACCGACGATCGCCTAAAACATTCAAGGAGATTTACTAGATGAGCGTTCAGAACTCCGTAGAGTTCAATATCGATGAAGAATTCGGTATTACCGAAGCTATCGCTGTCCTCGACAATGGGGACTTTGGTACCCGCACCGTTCGTTTCGAAACCGGCCAGCTGGCCCGCCAAGCAGATGGTTCCGTAACCACGTACCTCGACGATGACACGATGCTGCTGGCCACCACGACCGCCTCGAACCAGCCGCGCGAGAACTTTGACTTCTTCCCGCTAACCGTTGACGTGGAAGAGCGCATGTACGCGGCCGGCAAGATCCCCGGTTCCTTCTTCCGCCGCGAGGGCCGCCCCTCCACGGAGGCTATCTTGGCGTGCCGCCTCATCGACCGCCCGCTGCGCCCCACCTTTGTCAAGGGCCTGCGCAATGAAGTACAGGTTGTTATCACCGTCCTGTCGCAGGACCCAGAAGAGTACTATGACGTCGTAGCCATCAACGGCGCGTCCGCGGCAACCCAGCTTTCCGGCCTGCCGGTATCCGGTGCCGTCGGCGGGGTGCGCATGGCGCTCATCGCCGATGACAAGCACCCAGAGGGCCAGTGGGTGGCTTTCCCGAACCACGAACAGCACGAGCGCGCGCTCTTTGAGATGGTCGTGGCGGGCCGCATCGTGACTAAGGGCCGCAAAGAAGACGTCGCCATCATGATGGTGGAGGCCGGTGCTGGCACCAACGTTGCAGAGCGCATCGCCGATGGTGCCCCGGCTCCGCAAGAAGCCGCCGTCGCCGAGGGCCTCGAGGCGGCTAAGCCGTTCATCAAGACCCTGTGTGAAGCCCAAAACGGCCTTGCAGAGCGCACTGCCAAGGAGACGCAAGAGTTCCCGCTCTTCCCTGCCTATGAGGACGATGTCTTCGCCGCCGTGGAAAAGGCCGCTTCCAAGAAGCTGGAGAACCTGCTGACCATCCCAGGCAAGCAGGAGCGCGACGAGGCTACGAATGCACACATGGAACAGGTAGAACAAGACCTGTTGCCGCAATTCGCGGACTTGGAAGAAGCAGTGGCCTCCAAGCAGATTCGCGCTGCTTATAACGAGGTCATGAAGAAGATCGTGCGTCGCAAGATCTTGACCGATGGCTTCCGCATCGATGGCCGCGGGCTTACCGATATCCGCGACCTGTCCGTCGAAGTTGACTTGGTACCACGCGCACACGGTTCTTCCTTGTTCGAGCGCGGTGAAACGCAGATCCTCGGTGTAACCACCCTGGATATGCTGAAGATGGAGCAGCAGATCGACTCGCTTACTCCCATCGAGTCCAAGCGCTACATGCACCACTACAACTTCCCGCCATTTTCTACCGGTGAGACCGGCCGCGTCGGCTCGCCCAAGCGCCGCGAAATCGGCCACGGTGCACTAGCCGAGCGCGCCCTGCTTCCGGTCATCCCGTCGCGCGAGGATTTCCCGTATGCCATCCGCCAGGTCTCTGAGGCGCTCGGTTCCAACGGTTCCACCTCCATGGGTTCTGTGTGCGCATCCACCCTGTCCCTCTACAACGCGGGTGTTCCGCTCAAGGCGCCGGTAGCCGGCATCGCCATGGGCCTGGTCTCCGGTGAGGTTAAGGGCAAGGAAAAGTTCGTGGCACTGACCGATATCCTCGGTGCCGAAGACGCCTTCGGCGACATGGACTTCAAGGTTGCAGGTACCTCTGAATTCATCACTGCGCTGCAGTTGGACACGAAGCTCGATGGCATTCCGTCTAAGGTCTTGGCTCAAGCACTCGAGCAGGCCCGCGATGCCCGTGCCACCATCCTGGAAACCATGGCTGAGGTCATTGATTCCCCAGATGAGATGTCTGGCCTGGCCCCGAAGATCACTTCGGTGAAGATTCCGGTTAATAAGATTGGTGAGCTCATCGGGCCTAAGGGCAAGACCATCAACCAGATCACCGAAGATACCGGTGCTGAAGTCTCGATTGAAGACGATGGCACGGTCTACATCTCTGCGGTAACCGGCGAAGCAGCGGATGCTGCGATTGAAAAGGTTAACTCCATTGCCAATCCGCAGTTGCCCAAGGTAGGCGAGCGCTTCCTCGGCACGGTAGTCAAGACCGTTCCATTCGGCGCCTTCGTTTCCTTGACCCCAGGCCGCGATGGATTGATCCACATCTCCAACCTGGGTGGGGACGAGCGCATCGAGAAGGTCGAAGATGTCGTAAACGTTGGCGATAAGGTACAGGTAGAAATCGCGGATATTGATAACCGCGGCAAGATCTCCTTGGTGCCAGTAGAGGACTAATCCCTCAGACGCTCTTTAGAGCAGTGGCCCTGTTTCCCGGATATGGTGGGAAACAGGGCCATTTTCTATGCCTGCGCCATGATCACTTAGTTTTGGAAATCAAGCACGAGGCGTTTGGGGTTCTGCAAGAAGGTCACGGAATAAGGCGTTTGCTTCTTTAGCCCGATGACCAACTGCGTTTGCGCTTCGAAGGTGGTGGTGTAGTTGATCTCTTGCACAACACCGGCACCTGGGGTGATGCCAGAATCCATGAACCTTTGCTCTAACTCTGGTGTTGATGGCCACGGGGTGCCCTCGATACCAAGGTTGAGGAATGTAGCGCCTTTGACCTCGACCGGAAGTCCCGATGCTTGGTGGGCGGGCTGATCCGTATAGGTAGTAAACCACCCGGCTTCGCCGTCACCTTCAAGATCAACCACGACGCGGGTAAAAGAGTCATGCGCGGCTACCCGGATCCCAGTGGGAACGAGGCCACCCAGGCCAGGAGGAAGGTGGCGCTGATCCTCGAGGGAGGGCGTGCCCATGCCGCCGAAAGCAGGTTTTGGATCATTGCCCTGCGCGTGTTGCTGATGATGGCTTAACGGGGCGGTGTCTTCTACCGTCTTGGTTGGGTCATCGTCAGTGGTCGTGGTAGAAGGCTCTGACTTCTTTGCCGATGACGTCGTCGACTCTGCAGTGGAACTGGTTGATTCCTCCTGCGTGGCAAATGAGGCATCGGCGGCCTTGTCATCGCTGGGGCTAGCGCAAGCAGCCAGCGAGAGCATGCAGCTCATGCCGGCGCCAGCAGCGATAACGCGGGTGAGAGTAGATCGAGACATTGTGACCACTTCCTAGGTTGTCTACCTTGTTGTCTCTTTCAATTCTACCGGTACACAAGTGGCTCAACTGGGGAAGTGATGCAATTGTTGTACAAGGGAAACTAGCGAAGGTGTGGCCTAACGCTTCAATTGGACAAGCTGGATGAGGTTACCCACGGTATCGTCAAAGACCGCGATAATGGAGGGGCCAACGTCGGTGGGCTCCATGGTAAAGTCCACGCCCTTGTCCTTGAGTTCGGCGTATTCTTTCTCCACATCCTGCGATAAGAATTGGGTGACCGGGATATTATCCGCCTTCAGCGCCTCGGTGTACGTCTTAGCGGCAGGGTGGCCCTTGGGCTCAAGGAGCAGTTCAACGCTGCCATCGCCGTCCGCGTTGGTGACCGTAAGCCACCGGAAATCGCCGTGTGTGACGTCATCTTTTACCCGGAAACCTAGGACATCGACATAAAAATCGTGGGCGCGAGCAACGTCATCTACTGGAACGGACGCAATATAAATCTGCATGACGCCCAGTCTAGCAGTGGTATTTTTGCCGTTCGGACACCCGCCCGCCGCGGATGGGCGAGCGCGATAGGATGGGAAAGAAACAAAGGTTTAACTCAAAGTTGTTAAGAAAGTGAGGCCCGCAATGGCGATCAAAGTAGGAGTCTTGGGAGCGCAAGGGCGCGTCGGCAAGGCGATTGTTGAAGGCGTTAATGCCGAAGATGACTTAGAGCTCGTAGCGGAAATTAGCCGCGGGGATGACCTGCAGCAATTGGTTGATAATCATGCAGAGGTCATCGTGGACTTCACCCAGCCTGATTCGGTGATGGGAAACCTGGAGTTTTGCATCGCGAACGGCATTCACTGCGTGGTGGGCACCACTGGCTTTGATAAAGAGCGCTTGGACCAGGTGGAGCAGTGGACCCGCCAAGAGGGTGCTGGAAACGTGCTGATCGCACCGAATTTCGCCATCTCTGCCGTGATGACCATGGTGCTTGCCAAGCAGGCAGCGAAGTTCTTCGAGACCGCAGAGGTCGTGGAGTTTCACCACCCCACTAAGCTGGATGCGCCTTCTGGTACCGCCATCCACACCGCAGAGGCCATTGCTCAGGCGCGCCGCGATGCCGAATTGGGCGAGATGCCGGATGCGACGGAAAAGTCCCTCGAGGGCGCGCGTGGTGCGAATGTAGACGGAATCCCAGTGCATGCCGTGCGTACCCGCGGCATGGTAGCCCACGAGGAGGTCATTTTCGGTGCGCAGGGGCAATCCCTGACCATCCGACAGGATTCCTACGACCGTTCCTCCTTTACTCCTGGCGTTTTGGTCGGTGTGCGCGAGATTGCGCAGCACCCGGGATTGGTCGTTGGGCTAGACAAGTACCTGGGGCTGTAACGGTATGGCCACTGCGAGTGAGCTAAATATCCAGCTCATTGCCGCCACCGAGTTTCACCCGCCACAGGGAACTCAGTGGCGTGCCGATGAGACGGCGACCGATGGCGAGGCCCTCGTCGAATTCGCGGGACGGGCGTGTTATGAGTCTTTTGACAAACCCAACCCGCGGACCGCGACGAACTCCGCCTACCTGCACCACATCATGGAGGTAGGCCATACGGCGCTTCTGGAACACGCTACGGCCACGATGTACATTACGGGGCTCTCGCGCTCAGCCAGCCATGAATTGGTGCGCCACCGGCACTTTTCCTTTTCGCAGCTATCCCAGCGCTTTGTGCATCCCAATGAGATGCACGTAGCGCTGCCCAAGCTGGTGGAAGAAGATGAACAATTGCGCCGGTTGGTCATGCAGGCCGTGGATGACACCCGTTTTGTCTACGATGAGCTGCTTGAAGCCTTGGAAGAAAAGCTGGATGAGCCGAATGCGCTACTGCGAAAGAAGCAGGCGCGGCAGGCGGCGCGCGCGGTATTGCCCAATGCGACGGAAACGAGGCTCGTCGTTACCGGCAATTACCGCGCGTGGCGCCACTTCATTGGGGCGCGGGCGGCCGAGCACGCTGATACGGAATTGCGCGAAGTGGCGGTGGAGTGCTTGAAGCATTTGCAGGAGCAAGCACCAGCGCTTTTCGATGACTTCCATATCACCACGTTGGCCGATGGAACGCAGATGGCCGCAAGCCCTTACGCTTAACACGCAGCCCCCCCGATGCGGCCAAAAGGTGCCCTAGCGGGTAACCTTGACGGCTATGAGCACAGGTATGACAGCAAAGACTGGCGTTGACACCTTCGGTCGCATTGGCGTCGCCATGGTCACTCCGTTTGATCGTGACGGTGCGCTGGATTTAGAAGCGGGTCGCCGCCTGGCAGCTCATCTCGTAGACAACGGCGTGGATTCACTCATTTTGGGTGGAACGACGGGCGAGTCTCCAACCACGTCCTTGGATGAAAAGTTGGAGCTGCTCAAGGCCGTAAAAGAGGAAGTAGGAGACCGCGTCCGGATCTGTGCGGGCGCCGGAACGAATAATACCGCCACCTCCATCGAGGTGGCCCAAGCTTCCGCCGCCGCCGGAGCCGATAGTTTGCTCGTGGTGACTCCGTATTATTCTAAGCCCTCCCAAAAGGGCGTCTACGAGCATTTTGCCGCAGTTGCTGATTCAACGGATCTGCCGATTTGCGTCTATGACATCCCTGGCCGCTCGGGCATCCCAGTGGCGTCGGATACGCTCCGTCGCCTTGCGGAATTGCCGACTATCCAAGCCGTGAAAGATGCCAAGGGCGATCTTTCTGCGGCCGCAGAACTCATCCAAGAAACCGATTTGGCGTGGTACTCCGGTGATGATCCGATTAACCTGCCGTGGCTGTCCCTCGGCGCTTCGGGTTTCATCTCCGTTATCGGTCACGCCGCACCGCGTGCCTTGGTAGAACTCTATGAAGCTTTCGATGCGGGCGATTTGGCCCGCGCGCAAGAAATAAATTACTCAACGCTTCTTCCACTGACCCGCGCTCAGGCGCGGTTGGGCGGAGCGACATTTGCAAAGGAAGCTCTGCGCCTGCAGGGCTTTGAAGTTGGCGAGCCCCGCCTTCCTATCACCGCCGCGAGCGAGGAGGAACGCGAGGTACTTCGCCGTGATTTGGAACAATCTGGAGTCCTTTAAGAATGACTGAACCCCGTAACCGTTCCCGCAAGGTCACCCGCAAGGCGGGTCCACCTTCGGAAACTGAGACCGCCTCCAACGAGGCGGCTTCGCCCGTATTTCAGGCCCCTGCCAATAACGCCGGCACTGCCGGAAACGAAGACCAGGGCAACTCTGGCCGGAACAACTCGTCCGATAACAAGAACGATGGCGATAACAACGGACGTCGCTCGCGTTCCCGTGGCGGCCGCGGCCGTGGCCGTGGCGGAAACGGCAATAATGGCCATGGCCAGGGAAATAACCACGGTGGCAATAACAAGAACAACAACGGTGGCAACGGAAAGAACGGCAATGGCAAAGGCCGCGGCCGCAACAACAACCGCGGCCGCCGCAATGTGCCGAAGTCGATGCAGGGCGCGGATCTGACCAAGCGCCTGCCGGAACCGCCGAAGCAGGCGAAAGATACCCTGCGCATCTACGCTTTGGGCGGAATTTCTGAAATCGGCCGCAATATGACCGTCTTTGAGTACGGCGATGAGCTGATCATCATTGACTGCGGCGTGCTCTTCCCATCCTCCGGCGAGCCTGGCGTGGATCTCATCCTGCCGGACTTCGGGCCGATTGAAAAGAAGATCAACAAGGTAAAGGCCCTCGTGGTTACCCACGCCCACGAGGATCACATTGGTGCCATCCCGTGGCTGTTGAAGCTGCGCCCGGATATTCCCATCGTTGCCTCCCGTTTCACCATCGCGCTTATTGCGGCGAAGTGTAAGGAACACCGCCAGAAGCCGAAGTTCGTCGAGGTTAACGAGAAGTCCGACGTGACCTACGGCTGCTTCCGCGTTCGCTTCTGGGCGGTTAACCACTCCGTGCCTGATGCACTCGGCATCATGCTGGGCACCCCAGCCGGTAACATCATCCACACCGGTGATATCAAGCTGGACCAGACCCCGTTGGATAACCGTCCGACCGACCTTCCGGCGCTGTCTCGTTACGGCGACGAGGGCGTTGACCTCATGCTGTGCGATTCCACCAACGCCACGGTGCCGGGCGTATCTGCCTCCGAGGGCGATATCCCTGCCAACTTCAAGCGCTTGGTGGCTAACGCGAAGCAGCGTGTCATCTTGGCTTCCTTCGCCTCGAACGTCTACCGCGTGCAGGCCGCCATCGATGCTGCCGTGGCCAATGGCCGCAAGGTGGCCTTCAACGGCCGTTCGATGATGCGCAATATGGAAATTGCGGAAAAGATGGGCTTTCTGAAGGTGCCGCGCGGCACGATTATCCCCATCGATGAGGCCGCGAAGATGGCCCCGCACAAGACCATGCTCATCACCACCGGTACGCAGGGTGAGCCGATGGCTGCGCTCTCACGTATGGCCCGCCGCGAGCACCGCCAGATTACGGTGCGCGATGGCGATACCATCATCTTCTCGTCTTCGCTCATTCCGGGCAACGAAGAGGCAGTCTTCGGCGTTATCAATATGCTGTCCCAGATTGGTGCCAACGTCATCACCAACCAGGACGTCAAGGTGCACGCTTCCGGCCACGGTTACTCCGGCGAGCTGCTCTTCCTGTACAACGCGGCGCGCCCGCGCAATGCCATGCCGGTCCACGGCGAGTGGCGCCACCTGCGCGCCAATAAGGAATTGGCGATTTCTACCGGCGTTGCTCGCGACCGGACGGTCTTGGCGCAAAACGGCGTCGTGGTGGATCTGCGCAAGGGCCGCGCGGAGGTCGTCGGCCAGCTGCAGGTTGGCCACCTCTACGTCGATGGCGTGTCCATGGGCGATGTCGATGCCGATACCTTGGCAGATCGCACCAACCTAGGCGCCGGCGGCGTGGTATCCATTACCTGCGTGATCGATAACCGCACCTCTCGCTTGCTAGAGCACCCGACGGTCGCGACCACCGGCTTCTCCGACGATGACCGCGGCGTCGTGCCCGAGGTGGCAGAGATGGTGGAAAACACCATGAACGACCTCGCTGCAGAGGGTGAGAATGACACCTACCGGATGGTGCAAAAGCTGCGCCGCAAGGTTTCCAAGCTCATGGATTCCAAGTACAAGCGCGAGCCGGTCATTTTGCCCACCATCGTGCCGACGAATTCCGGGACGCTGCTTGCCGATGACGCCGATGTCGACGCCAGCCGCGAGTCCCTGTAGATTCTCCTACAAAAGGATTTAATCCCGGCATAATTTCTGTGCCCCAGCATTTCGATGTCCTCGGTATGCTGGGGCACATGTCGTTTTCATCTTCCGAACGCGCCAAGATGGTCGCGCTTTTTCATCAGTTAGGTCCAGATGCCCCCACGTTGTGTGAGGGCTGGACCACGCGCGACTTAGTTACTCACCTCTGGGTGCGCGAAAACCGTCCCGATGCTGCCGCGGGCATGTTCCTTTCGGTCTTTAAGTCTCACATGGACAAGGAATCCGCCAAGGTCGCCCGCCGCGATTTCGATGAGCTTGTCGATGCCTGGGGGAGGGGACCGGCAAAGTTCAACCCCGCACGCTTACTTGATTCCCAGCAGAATTTGGCCGAGCATTTTATCCATCACGAGGATATTCGCCGCGCCAATGGCGAGACCGAACCGCGCGATTTTTCCGCTTCGGTACAGAAGAAGCTGCACCGCTTTTTGAAGATCTGGGCTAAATTTAGCCTGCGCAAGTCCACCCAACCGGTCATCCTGCAACCGGATGGGCTGCCGCGCATCGTCGTGGCGGATAAGCACGGGGTGGCCGATCGTGGTGATCGTGTGGTCCGCGTCAGCGGGGAGGTCGGGGAACTACTGCTGTGGGCGTACGGGCGCGACGTTGTCCAAGTCACCATCAATGGCGATGAGTCCGCCATTGAAATGTCAACCCTCTAGCCTAGAAATAGGCACTTTTCCTGGTCGGGCGGCAACGTTTTGACGCAGATACTGCATAATTTCCAGTTTGCGGACCGCGCCACGCGTGTGGCGTATGTGATTTGTGGGGTTTTCCGGTTAAGGTAAATGACATGTCTGTCAAAAATGCCTCCTCGCGCGGATCGCGCCGCAACCAGACGCGAGCATCGAAAAGCGCGCCTGCCCGGAAAGCCAACCGGTCGCGCCCGTCTGGCCGCAGCCAGTCCAGCGCCGGTGTGCCAGAGACCCTGGAGATGACCTCGTCTGGGCGCGCGGCAGGAACGACGCAGGAGCGTACGGGGAGCGCATTTCGGGCCGTCGGCAAGGGGCTTGGCTCTGCATTTGGTGCCACCGCGCGAGGAATGGGCAATGTCGCCCGCGGCCTAGGAAATGGCCTTGCGGGCTTAAAGCCGAGCCAGGATGCACCTGCAGACGGCACGGAGGATTTCGAGAGAACAAGGGAGCCACAGGAAATTTCTGACAGCGCCGGGAAAAAGAAGAAGAGCAAGGTAACTCGCGCGCGCGATATCGCGGCCGAGGAGGAAGCACAGGCTGCCGAGGAGGCCGCGCCATCTTCCCAGGGTGGGTTCCGCGTCAATAATCCGGATGCGGTTGCCTTAGTGCTCATTGGCGTATCCATCGTCCTCGCCGCCACCGTGTGGTTTGGCGTCGCCGGCCAGGTGGGCGCCTGGGTGGGTAACCTGGTGCGCTACGTTATCGGCGCCGGTGCGTGGGTGCTTCCCATTGCGCTCGTCGCGCTGGCCATCTCACTCATGATGGAAATGGACGGTCCATCCGGTCGCATCAATCCGCGTATTGCCGGTGGCACGTCGATCATCGTGCTGGCGATGCTGAGCCTCATTCACATATTTGCTGGTAATCCGCCGCTCGGTTTTACTACCGATACCGCGGGCGGGGCCGGAGGTGTTGTTGGCTTTGCCATCGGCGGGATCCTCGATGCCGCGTTTACCTCGTATGTTGCGGTGCCGCTGCTCTTCCTTGTCATCATTTACGGTGCGCTGCTGGTTACCGGTATTACCATCCGCGAGGCCTACGAGCTCGTTGCGGATTCGCTGCGCTCGGCCTTTTCCCGCTTTGGCGGCAGCGAGGCGGACTACGACGATGCCGACGAAGACGATCTTTACGGCCACGTATCTGGCGATATCGACGATATTGCGCACGGCCGCGAGCGATCCGAGCGTCCTGCGCCGAAACGTCGCCGCCCGTCCACCCCGCGCAAGACCGGTAGCTCCTATCCGGTGGAGCCGCTTGCCGATGCCCCCGGAGACGACCACACCGTCGCCTTCAATACTCCAGTCCGCGCGGGCTATGAACCCGTAGACCGCAGCGACGAAGAACTGGGATACGGCACGGATCCCAGCATGGGGGATACCGATGCCTTCCCGGCCGTAGACGACGCCGAATACACAGAGGACTCCGAATCCACCCAACCGGCGCTGCCAGAAAGTGAGCCCACCCGCGTTTTGGGTGCTGCCACTGGCGGGTCTTCTGCCGGCCGCAAGAAGGGCGATGCAGCTTCGCGCGCTGGTCGCGCCGCGGGTGCCGCTGGTGCTGCTGCTTCTGGGGTGGCCGGCGCTGCTGGTGCTGCTGGTGCCGCTGGCAAGGCCAAGGGCGCTGCAGTCGGTGCCGCTGCTGCCGGTGCTGCTGGAGCCGCCGCGGGCGCGGCTGCCGCAGGTGCTGCCAAGGCCGGATCTGATGCAGTGTCTTCGGCACACGAGGAGGCTCGGCGCCTGTTCCGTGAGCGCTCTGGTCGCGATGCCGCCACCGGCGCACAGGTAGAATCCGCCGCGGCGGAGCAGCCTGCCGCGCAACCCCAAGCGCCCGCCCCAGCGCAGTTTGGCAACGACAACTATGCGGTGCCCTCTACCGATCTCCTAACCCCTGGCACGCCTGCGAAGGAACGCACCGAGATCAATGATCGCATCATTGAGGCCATTACTGATGTCTTCGAAGAGTTCAACGTCAATGCTCAGGTAACGGGCTTTAGCCGTGGTCCTACGGTAACCCGCTATGAGATTGAGCTTGGACCAGGCGTGAAGGTCTCAAAGATTACGAACCTGCAGTCCAACCTGGCCTATGCCGTAGCGACCGATAACCTGCGTTTGCTTACGCCGATTCCAGGCAAGTCCGCAGTGGGCATTGAGGTGCCTAACCCGGACCGCGAAATGGTCCACCTGCGTGAGGTCTTGGATGCGCCAAATATGACGTCTTCCCCAGATCCAATGTTGATTGGCTTGGGCAAGGACATCGAGGGTGAATACACGTCCTTTTCCGTGCAGAAGATGCCGCACTTGCTGGTTGCCGGTGCCACCGGTTCCGGTAAGTCTGCATTCGTGAACTCCATGCTGGTTTCGCTGCTGACCCGCGCCACCCCGGAGCAGGTGCGCCTGATCCTCGTCGATCCAAAGATGGTCGAGCTCACGCCGTATGAAGGCATCCCGCACCTGATTACGCCCATCATCACCCAGCCGAAGAAGGCCGCTGCGGCACTCCAGTGGCTAGTGGAAGAGATGGAGCAGCGCTACATGGATATGAAGGCCGCGCGCGTGCGCAAGATCGAGGACTATAACCGCAAGGTAGTCTCCGGCGAGTACCAGGCACCGGCGGGGTCCGAGCGCGAGGTTCGTCCTTATCCTTATATCGTCTGCGTCGTAGACGAGCTGGCGGATTTGATGATGACCGCCCCGAAGGAAATCGAGGACTCCATCGTCCGCATCACTCAGAAGGCCCGCGCGGCCGGCATCCACTTGGTGCTTGCCACCCAGCGCCCGTCCGTCGATGTGGTCACCGGTCTGATCAAAACCAACGTGCCTTCCCGCTTGGCGTTTGCCACCTCGTCCTTGACTGACTCCCGCGTCATCTTGGACCAAGGTGGTGCGGAAAAGCTCATCGGCATGGGCGATGGCCTATTCATTCCGCAGGGCAAGCGCCCAGTGCGCATGCAGGGTGCATTCGTTTCCGATGACGAGGTCATGGATGTCGTCGAAGCCGCCAAGTCCCAGGCTGCCCCGAACTACACCGAGGGCGTGACTGAGGAAAAGCAGTCCGAGGCGAAGAAGGAAATCGACGATGACATCGGCAAGGACATGGATGACCTCCTCGAGGCCGTCGAACTTGTGGTGACCGCCCAGCTGGGTTCCACCTCAATGCTGCAGCGCAAGCTGCGCATCGGCTTTGCCAAGGCGGGCCGCCTGATGGATCTGATGGAATCGCGCGGTGTCGTGGGGCCATCGGAAGGCTCCAAGGCCCGCGAGGTGCTGGTCAAGCCCGAAGAGCTCGACACCATCCTGTGGATGATTAAGGGCGCCGATCCTGCCGATGCCCCCAAGGAAATCCAGGACGAGATGAACCAAGAAGAGGCAGACGATGATGCGGGCGATTCTGCAGAGTCTGCTACTTCCGATGCCCCCGATGCGCCCAATTCTGATACGCGGACGGTGCAAGCAACCTATAACCCATCGTCCGGAGCATTCTAAGTAGTGTAAGATAGTCACGGTCTTGGAGGGGAGTACCCCACATACGGCATAGATCGTCAACACGGTAGCCTGGCGCTCCCGGTCGTGTCGGCCCAGCAAGGAATAGTCGCTGGGCGGGGGAGACCTCCGGTCACTTTCTTAAAGTAAATTCGACCGGAGGGATCTCGCGATGAATATTCCATTGTGGGTGTGGCTGGTCACCGGTGCGGTGATTTTAGCCTTTTTTATATTCGACTTTTATTCTCACGTGCGCAGCCCACATGAGCCCACCTTGAAAGAGTCGGGCCTGTGGACCCTTTTCTATATTGCCGTCGCCGTAGTTTTTGGCGGCGTCGTCTGGGCCGTTTGGGGCCATGAGCACGGCATCCAGTTCTTTACCGGTTATGTCACCGAGCAAGCGCTCTCTGTGGATAACCTCTTCGTATTCGCGCTTATCATGGGGTCCTTTAAAATCCCGCGCAAATATCAACAAAAGGTGCTGCTCATCGGCATCATCATCGCCCTTTTCTTTCGCTTGGTATTCATCCTGCTGGGCGCGGCGGTTATCGCGGCGTGGTCCGATATCTTCTACCTCTTCGCCATCTTCTTGCTGTATACCGCCATCAAGTTGGTCATCGATGAGATTCGGGACGCGCCGGAGACCAACCCGAACGATATGGCCATCATCAAGCTCGTGCGCAAGGCGGTAGATGTTACCCCGCAGTACCACGGGGACAAGCTCACCCACCGTGCGGACGATGGCTCAAAGAAGGGTAAATTTGCTTTCACGCCGCTGTTTGTGGCGCTGGTGTCCATTGGGCTTATCGATGTCATGTTTGCCTTCGATTCCATTCCGGCAATCTACGGCATCACCTCGGAGGCGTTTTTGGTCTTTACCACCAACGCATTCGCACTGATGGGCTTGCGCCAAATGTACTTTCTTATCGATGGCCTCCTGGACCGCCTCGTCTACCTGCCCTACGGCCTGGGCATCATCCTTGGCTTTATCGGCGTCAAGCTGCTTTTCCACGCATTGCATGAGAATAACCTGCCGTTTATCAATGGCGGCGACAATATCGAATCCGTGCCGGAAATTTCCACCATCGGCTCGCTAGTGGTCATCGTTGGAGCTCTGGTCATCACCGTTCTTGCATCGGTTATTAAGAACATGCGCGATAAGACCCAAGGCGTAGTGGCTGTCTCCCATAACCGCTACGACTGGGATGAAGAAGGAAATAAGATCGTGCGCAATACCCGCGGGGATTACTTGGGCAAGGCCGAGGAGCTGCCCAAAGAAGATCTACCCAACTAGGGGCCTAAAAGCGGGCTTTGACCGGGTTCCACTCGCGGAAGCTTCGGCCCTGGAGGCATCCTTCTTGATAGAAGGGGTCACCGTTCATCAGCTGGATGACATCGGCAACCTGGGTGTCATCAGCGTCAAAGCGCACAATGATGAGTGCGCCTCCCTGGGAATCCGTGAACGGTCCCGAGGCCACGATGGTGCCCTCATCAAATAACTTCCCAGTGAACTCGCGGTGGGCAGGGCGCACCTTCGCTATCTCTGGATTGGCTGGGTTGTATTCATAATTGACTGCAAAATATTTCATACCTCCCAGTATAAATTCTCGGGGGAGTGTGCCGCGAGACCAGAACCCAAGCGGGTAGTATGTATAGGGTGAATCAACCCGGAGCACAGTCAGCGCAGTCCTCGGATGTGAATCCGCAGGTCTCTAATTGGAATCTGCCAAATGTCCTTACCTGCCTGCGTATCGTTTTCATTCCGGTCTTTGCATGGCTGGTCATCAGCGGCCACCAGTGGTGGTCTTTCGGCGTCTTCGCCGCATTAATGCTCACGGATAAGCTCGATGGCGATATTGCCCGCGCCCGCGGGTTGATTACTGATTTTGGCAAGATTGCCGATCCCATTGCTGATAAAGCGCTCATGACCACAGCGCTGGTCTGCCTTAATATCGTCGATCAGCTTTCGGTCTGGATCACCGTCATTATCTTGATCCGAGAATTCGGCATCACCATCTGGCGCATGGCCCTGCTGCGCCGCGGAAAGGTCGTCCCGGCCTCTAAAGGCGGCAAGTTGAAGACCGTCCTGCAGTCCTTCGCCGTGGGTCTATACTTGTGGCCGCTTCCCTCGTGGATGGATATTCCTACCTCCTTCATCATGTGGATGGCCGTTGTGGTAACTGTCGTTACCGGCGTGCAGTATCTCATCGACGGCCAGAAGCAAAATAGCTAAACGCAATGACCTTCACAGAATCTGACCTCGTTGCCTTATTGACAGCGCGCCACGAGTCCGTGGCCTTTTGTGAATCACTGACCGCCGGCTTAGCCAGCGCTACCATCGCTTCGGTGCCTGGGGCATCTGCCGTCTTGCGTGGCGGCCTTATCACCTATGCCACCGAGGTAAAATCCCACTTTCTGGACAAACCAGTCTCAGAGATCGAGCGCATGGGCGTCGTCTCTGGCGAAACCGCAGTCGATATGGCCCGCGCCGCCACCGCGGAAACTGGGGCCGATTGGGGGATAGGGCTTACCGGTGTTGCTGGGCCGGACAAACAAGAAGGAAAAGATCCCGGCACGGTATTTTTAGGAATCTATTCTGCCGACCGCATAGCGCAGTCTTATTGCCTGCGCGACTTGGGTACTGCACGCAACGAAATTAGAAACGCCACGGTAGGAGCAGCGATCGCCCAACTTGGTGCGGTCATCAAAAATTTTCCTACCAGTGGGGAACAAATTTCATCGAAGGAGCGTTAAAACTTACGATGAACATTTCTACAGCAGTCCTCGACCACTCGGCGCAGACTGCCGCGGAACCTGCGGCAGCGGCACCATCGGCGCCACAACCTGCCCGCGCACCCGAGCCACTATTGCGTGAAGCATTGGGCTTGACCCTGCGTGCATTCCGCGCGGATAAGTCAGTTACTCTACGCGAATTGGCTAGCGTTGCCCGCGTGTCACCGGGCTACTTGTCGGAGCTCGAGCGAGGCCGCAAGGAAGTTTCTTCTGAGCTATTGGCCTCCGTGTGCCATGCGCTCGACGCGTCTGTATCGGATGTCCTGATCGAGGCTGCCGGTTATATGGCGCTGCCCTCGATGGATGAAGAGCTCGCGCATACTGCGCCGGCTGCTTCTGAGCTTTAACGCGTGCGCGACTCTAAAGAGAGTAGCCGCGGTGGATACCTGCGATTAGTGGCGGCAGAGCCCTAGGCGTTGGGTTACTATAAACACGACAACGCGACGCATTCCCACATTCCTTAGAAAGGTCTAGAGCATAATGGCGAATCCATTTGTTAAGGGTTGGAAGTACCTCATGGCACTGTTCGATAATAAAATCGAGGAGAATGCCGATCCGAAAATTCAAATTGAGCAGGCCATCGAAGATGCCCAACGTCAGCATCAAGAGCTATCGCAGCAAGCCGCGGCGGTCATTGGCAATCAACGCCAGCTGGAGATGCAACTTAACCGACGCCTCGCCGAGGTTGAAAAGCTGCAGGGCAATACCCGCCAGGCGCTCGAACTTGCCGATAAGGCACGCGCTAATGGCGATGAGAGCAAGGCCGTGGAGTACGAGAACGCCGCTGAGGCCTTTGCCGCTCAGCTGGTTACCGCAGAGGAGTCTGTCGAGGACACGAAGAAGCTCCATGACCAGGCATTGCAACAAGCTGAGCAGGCAAAGCGCGCTGTAGAACGCAATAATGCCGCACTGCGTCAGAAGGTTGATGAGCGTTCGAAGCTGCTATCGCAGCTGGAACAGGCAAAGATGCAGGAAAAGGTTTCTGAGTCTTTGAACTCCATGAACGAGCTCTCGGCCGGCGGCAACACGCCTTCGCTCGATGCCGTGCGCGATAAGATTGAGCGCCGTTACTCCAAGGCTCTGGGGCAGGCGGAATTGGCGGAAAATTCTGTAGAAAACCGTATGGCGGAGGTTCAGCAAGCAGGCATCCAGATGGCTGGGCACTCCCGTTTGGAGCAGATCCGTAGTGAGATGAACTCCACGAAGTCGGTGGAAGGCAACCGCACTCAGGCCATCGAGGGTAATAAGGCCTCTGGTTCCGCTGCGGATCAGGCCGCTCAGCCGACGTCGAATGATGACGCCGTCCAGGCCCGCCTGCGCGAGCTACGCGGAGAGTAACTCCCTCACCCCTCGCTCGTCATAACGCAAACTGCACAAAAGCCTCCGATCTTTCCTTTCCCGCTCCGAGCGGTGGGGAAGGCGGAGGCTTTTGGTGCTAGTCGGGCATGTGCCTTTGTTGCCTTAGTCTCCGACGCCGCGGGCCTGGAGGGCCTCGCCAATGGCCCGAGCGCGCCGAATAGAGCGGATGATGACGGGCGTAACAAACGCCGAGGGGGAAAACCCAGCCCCGCGCGCCTTCCGGGCATCGAGAACCTCATAGACCGTTTCGAACATGAGGGGGATGAGGCGGATTGTCAGGGACATCGTCAAGCTGATGTTTTCTACTGGGACGCCGAATCGTTTAAGCGGCTGGAGGGATTCCTCCAGGGACTCCATGATCGCGTCGACCGTTGAGGTAAGCGTTAATAAGAAGGCCAGAATCATGGCGGCCAAGATGTTGAGGAACATCACGGCGGCGTAGCCAAAATCTTTCGCCCACCACTGGAACCCGGCAAGAGGAATGAGGATTATCAGGGGCGGCCAGAGTTGGCTCCACGCAATATGTGGGGGAATGCGGGCAACGATATACGTCAACGCTGCGGCAATTACCGCGCCGCCAGCCCACGGCAAAGAGTCGAAAAAGATGCTGGTAACCAGGATAAATACCAGCAGGATGAGTATTTTCCAACTGGGCTTCATCCGGTGGATTACCGTCGTGCCCGGAACATACACGGAAAGCGGAATATTGGTTCTGCGGCGAGTCATTAGTTGGTGACTTTCTAGAGTGGCCGTTGTGCCATGAGGTCTCGGTAAAAATCGATGACCTCCTGGGGAGCTCCATCGGCGGCAACCTTGTGGTCATCGATGCAGATGACACGGTCGAAATCCATGAGGAATTCCAGATCGTGAGTAACCACGATGAGCTGCTGGTCGAGCTGTGCGAACTCGCGCTTAATGCGGTCGCGATTGCGAAGGTCGAGCAGCGTCGTTGGCTCATCGGCGATGATGAGCACCGGGTCAATGACCAGTACGGCGGCTAAGGCGAGTAATTGTTTCTGTCCACCAGATAGCGTGTGCGGGGAACGTTCGGCGAAGTCTAGAAGCCCGAACCGCTCTAGGGCGGCATCGACTCGCGCAGTGCGCTCGGCCTTAGATAACTTGAAACGGCGCAGCGAAAAAGCGATGTCATCGCGCACGTTGGTCATGACGATCTGATTTTCTGCATCAGAAAAGACGAAACCCACCTTTTCGCGCACCTTTTTGCCCTGCTCGCTGGGATTTATGCCGTCGACGGTGACGGTGCCCGCGGAGGGCTCACCCAGGCCATTGATTAGCCGGGTCAGCGTGGACTTTCCGCCGCCATTTTGACCGATGATGCCGATCCTCTGCTCGCTTAAAGTGAGGTTGATGTCATCGAGGACCACCGTCTCATCAAAGGCTACTGTCACCGAGGAAAAGTCGATGGTGGGCACTAGGAGGCCTTCTTACCCATCAGGTCGGGGAATGCGGAGTGAACACCGACGGCGATGATGATGGCCACGATGAGCTTTGCAGTGTCAACGAGGACGAACGGGCCTTGCGCCGCGATGGCCGGGCCGACGTCCAATCCGGAGCGAAGCATCAAGCCGATCGCGCCACAGGTGTACTGCACCAGGAGGCCTGCGATGGCCGCGATAGCGAGAACAATGGTCATGCCGCCCTTTCCGCGTGGGGCGCGGTAAGCAATGGCGCCTGCGACGATTGGGGAGAGCACGTATCCGACGATGTATCCCACGGTGGGGCCGGCGAGCGCGCGGAGCGTGGTGCCACCGCCTGCCAAAACGGGCAATGCCAAACCAAGAAAGAGGAATAGGAGCCCAACGTAGCCGCCGCGTTTGCCGCCTAAGATGAGTCCGGCCAAAATGAGCGCGGCGTTTTGCAAGACGATGGGGACGCCGGCGGTGCCTACGGGGATAGAAACGAAGGCTAAAACGATAACGAGGGCGGTAAATACCGCAACATAGGCAATGGTGGTTGCCACGGAGTTCTTCTGCATGGGAAAAGATTAGCATCTTGGGTAAAGGCGCTGTAGACATGCATATTTGAACGTTGTTCAAGTACAACATTTTTAGGGTCCTGGTAAAGGCTTTGGAAAAATTTCCATGGTGGTGGGTAGGATTGCGCGCATGCGATTGACGGAGTACCACCAATTGGTTGTGGATGAATTTGGCGAATCAAAAGGGGCGTGGATTAGCCATTCGCATGTTTTATCTGCGCTCAATGGAACGCCGGATGAACTTATCGAACGTGGCGTCGATCCCCGCCGTGTATGGATAGGGCTGTGCGATGACTTCGATGTCCCCCAAGAGCGCCGTCTCGGCGTAGATTACCCAACCTTATAGGGACTGAGAAAAGCTGAAAATGCGTGTCCATTTTCGATATTCGAACAGATGTATGTACTCTAGTTGGAGTGTCGGTGTGGGCGACTACAGTGGGATTGCAATGAGGGCGGAACCATTTAGGGCTCTGCAGCAGTCTAATTAAGTGTTCACGCAGTGTCGTACGAGATAAGGATTTATAACAATGGCAACGAAAAAGAAATCATCCTCAGCCGCAACCAAGGGAGATGACCGCCAGAAGGCGCTAGATGCAGCTATGGCCATGATCGAAAAGGATTATGGCAAAGGCGCCGTTATGCGCTTGGGCGATGATGACCGCCCGCCCATCAAGGCCATTTCTTCCGGCAACACGGCAATCGACGTGGCACTGGGTATTGGCGGCTTTCCCCGCGGGCGAATTGTGGAAATCTATGGCCCAGAGTCCTCTGGTAAGACGACGGTGGCACTGCACGCAATTGCCTCGGCGCAAAAAGACGGCGGCATTGCAGCGTTTATCGATGCCGAGCACGCCCTCGACCCCCAATATGCACGCCTGCTAGGTGTCGACACCGATAACCTCCTCGTATCCCAGCCTGATACTGGTGAGCAGGCCCTAGAAATAGCAGATATGCTGGTGCGCTCCGGCGCCATCGACATTATCGTTGTGGACTCCGTGGCGGCGTTGACCCCAAAGGCGGAAATTGAAGGCGAGATGGGCGATAGCCACGTGGGCCTGCAAGCTCGCCTTATGTCCCAGGCCTTGCGCAAGATGACCGGTGCGCTATACAACTCCGGTACCACCGCAATCTTCATCAACCAGCTGCGCGAAAAGATCGGTGTGATGTTCGGTTCCCCGGAGACCACCACCGGTGGTAAGGCGCTGAAGTTCTATTCCTCCGTGCGCTGCGATATCCGCCGTATCCAGACCCTGAAGGATGGCCAAGACGCCATTGGCAACCGCACAAAGCTCAAGGTGGTAAAGAATAAGGTCTCCCCACCATTCAAGATCGCCGAGTTCGACATCATGTACGGCGAGGGTATCTCTCGGGAGTCTTCCATCATTGATCTCGGCGTAGAAAACGGCTTCATCCGCAAGTCCGGCTCCTGGTTTACTTACGAAGGCGATCAATTGGGCCAAGGTAAGGAGAAGGCCCGCTCCTTCCTTAAGGACAACCCAGACCTTGCCAATGAGATCGAAAAGAAGATCTTCCAGAAGCTCGGCATTGGGGAAGAGGCGGCAAATGGTGAAGAAGCTACCGCCATGGATGTCCCCGGCTCCGATGACCCATTGACGGATGAATCCGTAGATT
This sequence comes from Corynebacterium rhinophilum, assembly GCF_030227225.1. Classification (GTDB taxonomy): domain Bacteria; phylum Actinomycetota; class Actinomycetes; order Mycobacteriales; family Mycobacteriaceae; genus Corynebacterium; species Corynebacterium rhinophilum. The sequence goes on along the minus strand of NZ_JASPHQ010000002.1, from coordinate 184,312 downwards.
TGGTCCCGAACGTCGACTTCGATGACGACTAATCCTGTCCACCTGCAATCCCATCGCTTTTAACCCGCGCTATGAATCAACCCGCCCCTGAAAAGTTAGAGCAACTCCGCCAGGCCCTTGCCGCCTATGAAAAAGGAGAAGCCGGGGGCGGGCTTTTTGATCGGGAGGCGGAGGAGGCAAAATCCAAGGTTCGCTCCCGCGCCTTGGGTTTGCTGGATCAACGTTCGCGATCCCGTCAGGAATTGTATGACCGTCTAGTACAAGCCGAATTCGACCCCGAGGTGGTTGAAGATGTCCTCGATGACTTAGCGCATGCGGGCCTCATTAACGATGCCGCCTTTGCCGCCGAATGGGTGCGGCAGCGGCATAAGCGGAGGGGGAAATTGCGCAGCGTCCTCGACCGCGAGCTCCGGGAAAAGGGCGTAAGCCAAGCGGATAGAGACGAAGCCCTCGAGCAAATTGATGCCGCCGATGAAGAAGCTATGGCCCGAGCCTTGGCGGAAAAGAAAGCGCGCAGCGTGAAATCCGTTCCTGCAGATAGGAAGGAACGGGATAAGGCGCTGCGCAGAATCGTGGGCGTATTGGCGCGCCGTGGGTTCAACGAGGGAATGTCTTTGAACATTGCCATTAGCGCCCTCGAGGAGCGTTGCGAGGAGCTGTCTTCTCCTTAAATCCGTACGCCTAGTGGGACACTAACCTAGGCACTCGCGCGCGCATCCCCACGCACAGCGGGTGCGCACCCTAAGGCAGTGCACCACGCCCTGGTCTCATCTTCCAGCCTTCATGGGCGCCTAGCAGCGACGGTTATGAGTTGTTCTGGGTGATGGCTAGACTATGCCGACGTGGAGCAGACAATTCCTGAAACCCGTACCTATGAAGTCCGAACCTTCGGCTGTCAGATGAATGTGCACGATTCTGAGCGCATCTCTGGCCTGCTTGAGGAAGCTGGCTACGCGGCCGCAGACGAGGCCACGGAGCCGGATCTCATCGTCTTTAATACGTGCGCAGTCCGCGAAAACGCCGACAAGCGCCTGTACGGCACGCTGGGCGCATTGAAGAAGACGAAGGAGAACCACCCAGGCATGCAAATTGCCGTGGGCGGTTGCCTTGCGCAAAAGGATAAAGACACTGTCCTTGACAACGCACCGTGGGTGGATGCCGTCTTCGGCACCCACAATATGGCGGCATTGCCAACCCTCCTCGAACGCGCCCGCCATAACGAGGAAGCCCAGGTAGAAATCGTCGATTCGCTAGAGGCGTTCCCCTCGGTTTTGCCCGCTAAGCGCGAATCCGCCTACGCGGGTTGGGTGTCGGTGTCCGTAGGCTGCAATAACACCTGCACTTTCTGCATCGTTCCCTCCCTGCGCGGTAAGGAAGAGGACCGCCGGCCGGGCGATATCCTGGCCGAGGTACAAGCGCTGGTGGACCAGGGCGTCTCTGAGGTCACCCTGCTGGGCCAAAACGTCAACGCCTATGGCGTGAATTTCGCCGATCTAGAAATGCCGCGCGATCGCTTCGCTTTCTCTAAGCTGCTGCGCGAGGTGGGAAAGATCGACGGCCTCGAGCGACTGCGGTTTACCTCCCCGCACCCGGCAGAATTTACCTCGGATGTCATCGACGCCATGGCGGAAACCCCGGCGGTGTGCCCGCAGCTGCATATGCCGCTGCAGTCCGGCTCGGATAAGGTCTTGAAGGACATGCGCCGTTCCTACCGCACGAAGAAGTTTTTGCGCATTCTCGATGAAGTCCGCGAGAAGATTCCAAACGCGGCGATTACTACCGATATCATCGTCGGCTTCCCGGGCGAGACCGAAGAGGATTTCCAGGACACCATGGAGTTGGTTCGCCGCGCTCGCTTCGCCTCGGCGTTTACCTTCCAGTATTCCCCGCGCCCTGGCACCCCCGCGGCGGAGATGGAAAACCAAGTGCCTAAGGAAATCGTCCAGGATCGCTTCGAGCGGCTCGTTGCGCTGCAGGATAGCATCCAGGCAGAAGAGAATCAGAAGCTCGTGGGCACTGAGGTGGAGCTCTTGGTCCAGGCTGAAGGCGGGCGCAAGAACGATGAGACCCACCGCATGTCGGGGCGAGCCCGCGATGGGCGCCTCGTGCACTTTAGCCCCATCGACGACAACGGCGCGGATATCTCCGCCGAGATTCGCCCCGGCGACGTCGTGCGCACCAAGGTCACCGGTGCAGGCTCGTTCTTCTTGCTTGCCGATGCCGCAGTAGCCACCCACACCCGCACCAAGGCCGGCGACATGTCGGCGGCGGGCCAAACCCCCACTACCGCTCCCATTGGGGTGGGGTTGGGACTGCCGGGCATCGGCAAGCCCGCCGGCGCTGCCACAGCGGATTCCTGCGGCTGCTAACCGGGGGAGTAGGCTAGGGTGCCATGACAGAGCGAAATACCACCAGCGCCGCCCAGGAGGCGGCACAGGCGGAGCGCCGAGCAGCACAAACCATGGATCTGCGTGGGCAGAAGCTAACGCTGTGGATCGCTGTGGCGGCCTATATTGTCTACCTCATCGTTCCTTATGCTGGCTCTGCCCACGGGTGGCAGGTCCTGAGTTTTGGCACCACCGATGATGGGGTGAAGATCTCGCTGATGGAAACCGTCTCCGCGTGGCTCGCGCTACTCGGCGTGGGCGTGCTGACGACGGCGACCTTGCTGACCCGCCGCGCCACCCTCGGGCTGATTGCGTGGATGATGGTGACGGTTTCTTTCTTCGTCAACCTGTGGGGCTTTTGGTACCGCGGCTCCACCGCAGACGGCCCGGCCATTGGCATGTGGGTGGGCATGCTGGCCACCTTCCTGGCCTTCTTGGGCTTTAGCCTCGTCGCCCTGCGCCGCAGCCCGGAGCAACGCGCGGCCGAGGAGAAGGTCCGCGCCTCGGCGGGCCAGCTGGATGAGGTAGGCAAAATCCAGTCCGATATTGCGTCCCCACAGCCGCAGGAGATGCTTATCGATGACCGCCGCAAGAAAGCCGCCGAGCGCCACCGTCACCAGCAGGAGGGCTAAAGGTGCAGCTCCCAGGCTGAGGATTGGGAGATTTCCCGCGCCCCGAGCCGTGCATATAGCGCGTTCATAGCTGCGTCACCGGCGGCGACGGAACAATAGCAGCGGCGCACCTGCGGCCACGCTCGGTGGACCTCGTGCAGGGCGGTGAGTTTTGCCAATTGTGCTAAGCCTTGCCGGCGGTGGTCGCGGTCGGTGACGGTGAGGGTCCATTCGCAGACCTCCGGATCCGCAGCCTCATGGCGCGCCAGTTCCGTGAGCGCCACGATGTCGCCGGCGTCATCAATGAGCGCTACGAGCAACGTATGTCCGCGCCGCGAACGCAGGCGTTGGTGCGCCTCCTCCAATCGCTGCCGAGACCACACGATGGGTTCGGTGGACAGGGTGCCGGTATCGGCATCTGCGGAGGCGACCGTTAAAAGGCGCATGACATCGTCGATGTGTTCTTCCGGTATGGCATAGTCCTGCCATACCGCGGCCGAAAGCCCGGGCGGAAAGAGGGCAGCAGCTGGCTGTTCTGGAATATCGATGGCTAGTTGCCGCTCACTATGGCGCTGCGTAAAGCCCAGGGATTGATAGACCTCCGCCATCGCGTCGTACTCCGGCGAAGTCTCCGGCGGGTGCAGCAGACCCACGTGCGCGACGCTGCGGCCGAGCTGTTGGGTGATTTTTAAAGCGGTATCTCCCATCCAGGTAGCCACCTTCTGCCCCTTGGCATCAAGGGATTCTCCGGGCAGTGGCAGATCGCAGAGGACGCACTCGATTTCCGCGGCATTGCGCTCTTCTAAAAGCGGCAGGCTGATGTGGATAAATCCTACATAGTCCAGCTCGGGGCTCGGTGCGGTGGCGGGGATTTGGGGCAGGCCAAGATCGGAGACAGGACCGAGCGTCGCCGGCGCATCGACCACGGCGAAAAGGTAGGTTTGCGATTCGCCCGAACCCTGCAGGCGGTGCACCACGCGGCTAGGCGAGGTCGAGGCCGCCGCATCCCCACTGGCTTCCTGCGCCGCCAGGTTTGCCCAGAAAACAAAGGATCGGATGCAATCCGCCGGTTCAGCCTCGGTTACCTGGGTGGGGCGCGCAATCTGAACGAGGTGCACTATTTATCGTTGACGGCATTGGCAGCGGCATCGGCAAATTCCTGCCATTGCTCCGCCTGTGCGCGCAGCTCCGCGGCCTTCTTCTCCTTGCCCTTAGCTTCCGCGGCCACGGACTGGGCCTTGAAGTCTTCCACCTTGGCCTGGAACTGGGCCACGCGAGCCTGCGCTTCAGGGTCGGTGCGCCGCCATTCGGATTCTTCCGCCTGGGTGACGCGCTTTTCTAGCTGCTCGATCTTGGATTCGTACTCGCGCACCTGATTGCGGGGCACAAAGCCGATTTCCTCCCACTTTTCCTGCAGCTCGCGCAGCTTAGCCTTGGCCTTGTCCATGCTTTGCGATGGGTCAATCAGGCTATCGTATTCCGCAAGCAGTGCGTCCTTTGCCTTGGCGTTTTCGGCGAACTCGCGGTCCCGCTCGTCGTTGACGGCATTGCGGGCATCAAAGAAGCGGTCCTGAGCGGCGCGGAACTTTGCCCACAGTTGGTCATCGACCTCGCGTGGGGCGCGGCCAGCCGCCTTCCACTCCGCCATGAGATCGCGGTAGGCGCGGGCGGTAGGGCCCCAGTCGGTGGAGTCCTGGATGGCTTCAGCGCGCTCGACGAGTTCTTCCTTCTTCTTTCGCGCCGCCGCGCGGGCGCGATCGAGTTCTGCAAAGTGCGAACCGCGGCGCCTATTGAAGGCATCGCGGGCGCGAGAGTAGCGCTTCCACAGGCCGTCATCGGTCTTCTTATCGATGCCCTTAATCTGCTTCCACTCTTCCAAAATGGCGCGGATGCGGTCACCGGCGGCCTTCCATTCGGTGGAATTTTCGGCAATCTCTTCCGCCTCGGCGGCGAGCTTTTCCTTCGCCGTAATGGCGTCCTGGCGGCGCTTTTCCTTATCCGCCTGCGCCTGCTCCCCGGCCACAACGGAGTGATCGATAACCGCGCCCAGGCGGCGATCCAATGCGGCGATATCGCCAATGACCGCGGCGGTAGGCAGGGTCTCGCGCAATTCCGCGGCCGTCTGCTTGATTCCTGCGGCTTCGCTGGGGTTGGCGCGCAGGCGAGCCTCCAAAAGCTCGATCTCGGTGGCTAGATCGTCATAGCGGGCGCCGAAGTGCTCGAGGCCCTCTTGCGCAGAGCCTGCCTGCCATTCTCCAATCTTGCGCTCGCCCTCGGGGGCGGAAACGAAGACGGACCCATCGGCATCGACGCGCCCCCACTTGGCTGGATCGTTCTTGCTCGGAGATTGAACGGGCACGGGCTTGGCTGTAGGGCGGGGGCCCTTCTTGGGCATGGAACCTGGAGTAGGGGTGGGAGACATGGAAAGCCCTCCTAGACATATATCGCCGCGCGTCACGGCTGCCGGATGAAATCACTGGTTACATTACCGCGAAAAATCGCTGTGTGCCTAGAATCTATTTAATTACCTCCTCTTGGGTAGATAGTATGGAGGAATAATGTTCAATCTCATGGTTATGCCCGCCTCGCCGGCGCTGGCAGTCGAGCTAGCTCCCAACGACGCCGCCTCGCGGGCACTGCTCGCGGCGGCGCGCACGCTCGCGGTTGAAGCCGCTGCCGCCGGCATTAACGAGGCAGAAATTATCGGATCCCGCTCCCCACGCTGGCACACCCGCCACATCGGAAGCCTGCGCGCATGGGGTGCTCACCAGGTGCACGTGGGCGCCGGAATCTACCTGTCAGAGATCATGGCCCACTACGTCTTGTCCACGGTCCCACAGATAACGGTCCGCGATAGCCGCGATCGCCTGGGCGCGCCAGACCCTAAGGTCCTGAGCGTCGTGGTCGCAGACGGCAGCGCGGGCCTTACCGAGAGGGCACCGCTGGCCCTTATCCCCGGAGCGCAGGAGGCGCACCGGTGGTGCGAGGAGGTGCTGATGGGGGCATCGGCAAGCAGCAATGCCGAATGGCTTCAGCAACGCGGCGTGGAAGAGCCGGAGCTTTGGCTTGAGCTTGCCGGCTGCACGCCCAAGCGCGCGCAGGTGCGGGCGACAGATGCCACCCTCGGAGTAGGCCGCTACGTGGCTGGTTGGGAGGTAGCATGCGCCCCATCGCAGTAGTTGGCCCCACCGCCTCCGGCAAATCCGCCCTCGGGCTGGCCCTAGCCCATGAACTGGGTGGGGAAGTGGTCAATGTCGATTCCATGCAGCTATACCGCGGCCTGGATATCGGCACCGCAAAGCTTTCCCCCGCAGAGCGGGAAGGCATTCCGCACCACCAGCTCGATGTCTGGGACGTGACGGAAACTGCTTCCGTGGCGCGGTATCAGCAGGCGGCCTTGCGCGATATCGAGGACATCATGTCCCGCGGTAAGACGCCCATCCTCGTCGGCGGATCCATGCTCTATGCTCAGGCATTGGTGGATGATTGGCAATTCCCACCCACCGATCCGCAGGTGCGGGCCAAATACGAGGCCCGCCGCGCCGATATCGGAACGGACGCACTCCACGCCGAGCTGGCGCGCGTCGATCCTGCCGCAGCCGCCATCATTGAGGACAAAGACCCCCGCCGCACCGTCCGGGCACTCGAGGTCATCGAGCTGACCGGCAAACCCTTTAAGGCCAGCCAGCCGCCGAAGAATGGCCCGCCCCGGTGGGGGACGAAGCTGCTGGGGCTGCGCACAGACAGCGAGTGGTTGAACCCGCGCATCGAAAAGCGCACGCGCCTCATGTTTGAGCAAGGCCTCGTCGAAGAAGTAGAGCGCCTGCAGGACAAGGGGCTTGTGGCCGATTCCACCGCCGGCCGCGCCATTGGCTATGCGCAGGTGCTACAAGCCCAGCGCGGCGAGCTGACGTGGGAGGATGCGGTAGAACGCACGATTACTGGCACCCGCCGGTACGTGCGCCGCCAGCGTTCCTGGTTCAACCGCGATAAGCGCATTACCTGGCTCGATGCCGCGGGCGATACTACCGCCGAGGCTTTGCACGCGCTTCGGCGCTAGGGTAGAGGGTATGAAATTTGCCAAAGGCCATGGAACTGAAAATGACTTCGTCATCGTAGAAGACTTCGACGCCGACGTGCCGTTTGCACCGGAGCGCGTGGCGGCGCTGTGTGACCGCCGGGCAGGAATCGGCGGCGATGGCCTGCTGCGGGTGGTCCGGGCCGGCGCCCTCGTGGACGCGGGCGAGCTGGCGGCCTTGCCGGACGGGGTGGATGCTGCCGATTGGTTCATGGATTACCGCAACGCCGATGGCTCCGTAGCGGAAATGTGTGGAAATGGCACCCGCGTCTTTGCCCATTGGTTGCGCTCGCACGACTTGGTTAGCGAGGACGCATTCACCATCGGCACCCGGGCGGGCGCCAAGCAAGTAACGGTGCATTCCTGCGATGCCACTGCCGCTAGCGTCACCGTGGAGATGGGGCCCGCGCGCGTGACCGGGGTGTCCACCGCTTCCGTGGGCGGTGAGTCCTACGCCGGACTCGGGGTGGATATGGGCAACCCGCACCTCGCGGCCGTCATCCCAGGCCTGGAACCGGAAGCATTGGCTACCAAGGAACTCACGGCGCCGGTCTATGATGAGTCCTTCTTCCCGGGTGGGGTCAACTTTGAGCTGGTGACCCCGCTGCGGGAGGGGCAGGTGCATATGCGCGTCTTCGAGCGCGGGGTTGGGGAGACGCAGTCTTGTGGCACGGGTACGGTCGCGGCAGTTACCGCCGCGCTTGCCGATGCCGCCCAAGCCCTCGGCACCGTCCACGTCCACGTTCCTGGCGGCGAGGTCACCGTCGAGGTCTATGACGGCGGTACGCGCTTGACGGGCCCGTCCGCCATCGTTGCTACGGGAGAAACGAGCCTGTAGAGGCGTTAGTTTCCGTCGTCGATCTGGCGCGTGCGGTAATCCGGGCCGAGCTGGAAGGCCGCGCGGCGGGCCGCCAGCCACGATTCTTTCAGCTCGCGGGCGCGCTCATCGGTGACGCGGAGGAGTGATTCTAACTCCTGCGTGCGCATGCCGTGGGCGTGGATTCTGATATTGAGGCGGCGGAGGAAGCGGCGCGCCCCGGCTAATTCGTAGTGGAACGCATCGATGGCGGGGTGGGAGAAGTCGAGGTCGAGCAGCGCCGGCCGGTACAGCGTGCGATCCGCCAGTGGCTCCGCCTCTGTGGAGGTTTCGAATTCCTCGAATTCGGCGATGACGTCCTGGATGTCGTCCGCTGAAAGCGAGATGGAGCTGCGCAGGGCCCTCCGTTCCGCGGTATCGGGGCGCGTGCGCAGCATAAACCACCCCGCGCCCACCAGCATGGCGGCGATGATGAGGCCGGGCAGTTTTAGCGTGGCAACAATCGCGATCGCGCAAAGGACCAGGAGGATAAAGACAAGTGTCCTCCGGTTTTGCGGATCGCTAAGGAAAGCCATGGCCTAAAATCTAGTGCCCGCCGCAGCCGCAACCGCCGGATCCACAACCGCATCCGCCATCGCCGCAGCCGCCAGACGGCATGTCAATAGCGGCGGTGAGCAGGGCCGTACCGGAGATTACGGTATCCTTGGCCGGCAATTCGCCACGGTCCGCCGGCAGGCAGAGATCGAAGGGGAATAGCCCGTCCATGACGAGGTGCGCGAACTTTTCGCCGGTGAGTTCATTGGTACGCCACTCGGCTTCCATCACCCGGGCGGCAAAAGTAGCCGCCGGCGTGGGGGCCTGTGCGCCGGAGCCAGAGGCGATGACGCGGGCGCCCTCGGATTCAAAGAGGGCGGGGTATTCGCCGTTTTCGGCCTCGTAGGCGGCCGGGGACTCGTAGGTAGTGATATCAAGGCCCATGGCGGTCAGCGATACCTGCTGCCATTCCTGCCGCGGTTCTTCTGCCAACAGTGGCCCCTGCGCGAGGTTCGCCGTGACCTGGGCCAGCGGCGTGCCGAATGGATCGATGATGTCCATGATCGCTAGCACGTCATTAAACATCTCCACGTGGGCAAAGCCCTGCGTGACCGCATCGAAACCAATAAAGGTGGCGTAAGGCTCAACCGCCAAGATATTAAGCTGGGCGCCCGAAGGATCGCCGTATTGGATGAGTTGGCCACCGCGGACCTCACCGGTGACGGCAAGGCGGTCCGTGGCGATGGCTGCCTCGACCGCGTCCTGCCAGCGTTCGAAATCCAAGCCGATGGCCTGCATCTCAGTATTCTTCTTCTGGGTAGTAGTCGTTGGCCTAGGCTGCGTCGTTTCCATAGGCACCATTGTATCGCTTTGTCCAGTAAGCCCGGAAACCGCAATTCCCGTTTTGAGGCCTAACGTGCCAAAATAGATAGCAATATGAACAAATTTTCCCCGCAGAATTCTGATAGCTCAGCGAGCAAGGACGAACTTCTCGCCCAGGCCTTCCGCGACCACGCGGAAACCCCGCAGGAAACCACGCCCACCAGCGGCGATCTAGATTTGGCCGAGCGCAATGCCTTCCGCCGCGTTACCCGCGAGACCTCAATCCGTGCCGAGGACACCACCGATGGCTACGAGGTGGAATACCGAAAACTGCGCCTCGAGCGCGTCATCCTCGTGGGCGTGTGGACCGAAGGCACCGTAGCGGAGGTTGAGGCCACGATGGATGAGCTGGCCGCCCTGACCGAGACCGCCGGTGCCGACGTAGTCGAAATGATCTACCAAAAGCGCGATAAACCGGACCCTGGTACCTTCATCGGCTCGGGCAAGGTAAAAGAGCTCCACGATATCGTCGAGGCCACCGGGGCCGATACCGTCGTGTGCGATGGTGAGCTGAACCCAGGCCAGCTCACCGCATTAGAGCGCGCGCTCAATACCAAGGTCATCGACCGCACCATGCTCATCTTGGACATCTTTGCTCAGCACGCAAAGTCCAAGGAAGGCAAGGCGCAGGTTTCGCTGGCGCAGCTGGAATACCTCTATACCCACACCCGCGGTTGGGGCGGCAACCTCTCGCGCCAGGCCGGCGGCCGCGCCGGTTCCAATGGCGGCGTCGGCCTGCGCGGCCCCGGTGAAACCAAGATTGAAACCGACCGCCGGCGCATCCGCACTGAAATGGCGCGCCTGCGCAAGGAATTGCGCGGGATGAAAACCGCCCGCGAGGTCAAGCGTTCTCGGCGCCAGTCCTCCACGATCGCCCAGATCGCCATCGCCGGCTACACCAACGCCGGCAAGTCCTCACTCATTAATGCCATGACGAACGCGGGCGTGCTTGTGGAAGACGCACTTTTTGCCACCTTGGATCCCACCACGCGCCGCGCCTCGCTTGCCGATGGCCGCCAGGTCGTCTTCACCGATACCGTCGGCTTCGTCCGCCACCTGCCCACCCAGCTGGTGGAGGCCTTCAAATCCACCCTGGAAGAGGTGCTCGCCGCCGATATCATGCTGCACGTCGTCGACGGATCGGACCCGTTCCCGCTCAAGCAAATCGAGGCGGTCAATAAAGTCATCTACGATATCGTCAGCGAGACTGGTGAGCAGGCCCCGCCGGAAATCATCGTGATCAACAAGATCGACCAGGCCGATCCGCTCGTGCTCGCGGAGCTGCGCCACGTCCTGGATCATGAGGACGTCGTCTATGTTTCGGCGCGCACGGGGGAGGGCATCGACGAGCTGAGCGCGCGCGTGGAGCTCTTCCTCAACTCCCGCGATAGCCACGTTAAGCTGCAGGTTCCCTTCACCCGCGGCGATGTCGTCTCCCGCGTGCACGCCGAGGGCACCGTGCGCAGCGAGGAATATACCGAAAATGGCACGCTTGTCGATGTCCGCCTGCCCGCCACCACCGCCCGCGAGCTCGCCGAATTCATCGTGGAGGAAGATTCCTAAAATTCGTGCTCCATGGCCCATAATGGTGGTTCGTGAGCATACTAGGTTGGACCGTCCACGGCGACGGTAAGAAGATTGCACCAGGCGCCGTGGTCGCGCCCGAGGAACGACTAAGTTGGGGCCGAACCATTGGCATCGGCATGCAGCATGTGGTGGCGATGTTTGGTGCCACGCTGTTGGTGCCCACCCTGACCGGATTTCCGGTCAATACCACGCTGCTATTTTCTGGCATCGGCACCATCCTCTTCTTGCTGATTACGCGCAATCGTCTGCCGTCCTACTTGGGCTCGTCGTTTGCTTTCATCGCTCCGCTGACCGCCTCGCAGCAATACGGGATTGCGGCGCAGGCCGGATCCATTCTGGTGACCGGTTTGGTGCTGGTGGCGGTCGGTTTCGTGGTCAAGGCTGCTGGCAGGCGGGTGCTCGATGCTGTGATGCCACCGGCGGTTACCGGCGCCATCGTCGCGCTCATCGGGCTCAACTTGGCGCCGAATGCGGCCGAAAACTTCGCCAGCCAGCCGTTGGTAGCAGGCATTACGCTGCTGGTCATCCTCTTGGCCACTGTGGCCGGGCGCGGCATGGTATCGCGCCTGTCCATCCTCATCGGAGTGGTCGTCGGCTGGATTTTCGCCGCCCTGACCGGCAACTTGGGCGAGGATGCCAAGGCCGCCATCGATGCCGCCCCGTGGGTAGGACTGCCCGAATTCCATGCCCCTGAGTTCCATCTTTCGGCCATCGCCGTGGCCCTGCCGGTGCTCGTGGTGCTGATTGCGGAAAACGTCGGGCACGTTAAGGCTGTCTCCGAGATGACCAACCGCGACTTAGACGATCTTGCCGGCGATGCGCTGATTGCCGATGGCCTCGCTTCCTCCCTCGCCGGCGGCTTCGGCGGCTCCGGTACCACCACCTATGCCGAGAATATTGGCGTCATGGCCGCCACGCGCGTTTATTCCACCGCCGCTTATTGGGTCGCCGCCCTCACCGCCATCTTGCTGGCCTTCGTCCCGAAGTTCGGCGCGCTGATCTTCACCATCCCTACCGGCGTGCTCGGTGGGGCAACCCTCGTGCTCTATGGCCTTATCGGCATGCTGGGCGTGCGCATCTGGATGGATAATGAGGTCAACTTCAATAACCCGGTGAACCTGACCGCGGCCGCGGTGGCCTTGATCGCGGGCATCGGCAACCTGACGCTGACCGTGGGCGGGGTGAGCTTGGAGGGCATCGCCTGGGGCTCGGTCGGCATCATCGTTGCCTATCCGATCATGCGGAAGCTGTACGAAACCGTGGGCGAAGGCCACGACGCTAAATACTAAATTCTGTGGATAACTTTGTTGAACCCGCCGCGAAATAGGGCCGTAGCGGTACGGTTTGCAGCCTAATCCACAGGCCTTCGTGCGTGCGGTCGCGGCTGCGCCGGGTTCTGCGCTGTACTAGGCGGCATGAACGCACTCGACCGTTACTTATCCGCGCTGGGCCAGGGGATGGACATCATCGCCGCCGCCCAGGGCTTAAGCGAGCGCGACTTGGTGGAGCGCGGTGCCAGCGACGTCGCCGCGCGCGATGTGGTGCAGCTTTGCGATATCTATTTTGGCCGCAGTGCCTTTAGCGCCAAGCAACGCACGGCCCGCTCGACGACGCACCCACTAGACGTGCTCACCCTGATCGAGAAATTCGCACTGCGCGCTCGCACCCAGCGCGATGCCTGGGCCGTGCGCTCCGAGTTGTGTAAATTTCGCGGCAGCGCCACGGCCTTGCGCAAACGGGCGCGCGCCATGTTGCGGGAGCTCCAACCGCCCCGCACTCCCAAGAAAGGAGTGCGCATTACCCGCCGGCCGCGCGGACCGTGGTCGTTGACCATTACCGGGGAATCCTCCGATGTCGCCGATATGCACTCTGCTCTTGATAACGAGCGCCCACTGGAGTCCGTTAAATCCATCTTCTTCGGAGGGAAGTCTGGGGCGCGCACCACTGCGAGCACGCAGGTGGTCATCACCTTGGACGAGCTCGATCGCATCGTTGACGGCGATGGCGAGGAAATAACCCTGCAGCTCACCAATGGCTCGCGAATCAGCGGTGCCGACCTCGTGAGCCGGGTTTTAAGCGATCACGGATACATCACGCTTGTGCATCCCGTTGAGGGACCGGTCAATTTGTACCGCACGTCCCGGTTCGCCAACGCGAAGCAGCGGTTGATGGCTGCCGCAGTCAATCCCGTATGTCCCTGGGAAAAGTGCAACTATCCTGCGGATGAGTGCCAGATCCACCACCTAGAAAGCTGGCAGCACGGTGGCAATACCAATGCCGCTAATCTCGCTACCTGCTGCCCGTACCACAACGGCGTTAACGACGATGACCCGAAGGCGCCACCGCGGCGCGGGCGATTGGCCCGAATACAAGGAAAGGTTCGTTGGCTTCCTCCCTGGGCCACGCCTCCCGGAAGCCCTAACGGAAACGACCGGCCGACGACCGATGGCCGCAATTGAGTGCTGCACTAACGAGTTAAATCTGCTCACAGGGGTAGCGAAGAACTGCCTGCGGATCGCAAAAGCTCCCCGCCATCAAGGCGAGGAGCGTACGAATCGTGCTTAAACGCTAGTTATGAGCAGCAGCGTTTAGGAAGCATCAAGATCCTGCTCGATGAGGCCGGCGATCTTCTCAACGGCTTCTTCGTTGTCAGAGGTAACGGTGACCTCGTCGCCCTGCTCAGCACCGAGGGCCATGATCATCAGGGAAGAAGCGGCGTCGGTTTCGTTATCGTCATCTTCACCAACAAGGTTCAGGAAAATGTCCTCGTCGAATTCGCCGGCAGCGTCAGCAATGATGGAGGCAGGACGTGCGTGCAGTCCTACGGAGGAGCCGACCTTTACAGTCTTGGAAGCCATGGAATATATCCTTTCTGTGGTTAATTTATCGTGATCCAGTGTACGAGTGTTTGGTTTATGCCGCCACGTTCTGGGAACTGGTCTTGGACTCTGGAGCAGCCTTTTGAGCAGCTTGCTGGACGGTTTTATTTGGACAGAATTGCTTCATGGCCAAGACTGCGACGGTGGATACCGCCACGCCGGCAAGGATTGCGACCAGGTAAGCCCAGAACGGATCGATAGCGAAGGCGACGAAGACACCACCGTGCGGGGCACGGGACTCGACCGACAGCGCCATGGAGATAGCACCCGTCACGGCACCACCGGCCATCATAGAAGGGATGACGCGGAACGGATCGGCCGCGGCGAACGGAATGGCGCCTTCGGAGACGAAGGACAGGCCGAGCAGCCAGGCGGACTTACCGTTTTCCTGCTCAGCAGGAGTAAACAGTGACTTGCGAATGAAGGTTGCCAAGGACAGTGCGATGGGCGGAACCATGCCGGCGGCCATGACCGCGGCCATGATTTGCATGGAGGCTACATCGCCAGTGGACAAGCCCGCGGTGGCAAAGAGATAGGCGGCCTTGTTGACCGGGCCACCCAGGTCGACGCACATCATCAGGCCCAAGATGATGCCGAGCACTACGGCAGAAGACCCAGACATGGAAGACAGCCAATTTTGCAGGCCCTCCATCAGCGCGGCCAGTGGGGCGCCCAGCAACAGGTACATCGCCAGGCCAACGACCAGGGAGGTCAAAAGCGGAATGATGACCACCGGCATGAGGGAACCGAGCCAGCGCGGGACCTTCCAATTGCCAATCCACAGGGCGATAAAGCCGGCCAACAAACCGGTCACCAAGCCCCCGATAAAGCCCGCGTCGAGCGTTACAGCGATAGCACCGCCGACGAAGCCCGGCGCAATACCCGGGCGCCCGGCCAGGGCGTAGGCGATATAGCCAGAAAGTGCGGCGACAATAAAGCCCATTGCGGCCTGGCCGATGGCAAAGAGCACTGCGCCTATATAAAGCGAGTAGCCGGAATGCTCGAACGACATCGTCTCGCCGTCGACGATGATGTCATTGCCCGGCAGGTTGGACAGGGAGTAATTGGTGGAAAGTGCCTGCCAGCCATTGGCCATATCGGCGCCACCGAAGAGGAATCCGAGGGCGAGCAGAAGGCCGCCGGCGGCAACGAACGGCACCATGTAGGACACACCGGTCATAATCGCCTGTTGGATGCGCTTGCCCCAACCCAGCGACTGGCCCTCTTCTTCGGCGGAGGAAGATGAGGCCGTGCCAGAGACCTTGCGGGCGTTCGGGTTCTTTGCCGCCGCAATGGCTTCATCGAGCATCTTGCCGGGCTCGTTGATGGCGCGCTTGACGCCGGATTCGATGACGGGTTTGCCCGCGAAGCGCTCGCGGTCGCGCACGCCGACGTCCGTGGCAAAGATGACGGCATCGGCAGCATCGATGGTGGACTGCGAGACCGATTCATTATTGGACGAGCCCTGGGTTTCGACGGTGAGATCGACGTCGTCGCGCTCGCCGGCGGTCTGGGTGAGGGCATCGGCAGCCATGTAGGTGTGCGCGATGCCGGTCGGGCAGGCCGTGATGGCAACGATGCGGGTAGCTTGTGCCGAGTCTCCCGCGCTTTCCGATGCCGCTTCCGCTGCCCCACCTGCAGCAGCCTCCGCGTTGTCCTGCTTTTTCTTCTTCGCTTTTTCCGCGTTGACGACGGCGAGGATTTCCTTGACGATTTCTTCCTTCGTCGTCGCGGTGCGCAGGGCCTCTAGGAAGTCCTTGCGCACGAGAGCGCGGGCGAGCTTGGAAAGAATCTGCAGGTGGGCCTTGCCGCCGCCAGCAGGTGCGGCAATGAGAAAGACTAACTGGGCATCGCCGTCGGGGCCGGAAAAATCCACGCCGCGGGACAGGCGGGCGAAAGCCAACGTCGGCTCGGTGACGGCCTCGGAACGGCAGTGGGGGATGGCCACGCCGCCTGGCACACCGGTGCCGGCCTTGGCTTCGCGGTCGATGGCGGGCTGGGCGAGGCCTTCGACCTCGGTTGCGCGCCCGGTATCGTGCACCAAGGTGGCGAGGTTGGTGATTACGGAATCGACGCTATCGCCGAAGTCGGCGTCGAGCGCTACCAGTTCGGTAGTGATGAGAACGGATGCCATGATGGAAGGCTCCTTTAGCTATAGAGCGGAGATGGAGGTGTGGGCGGTATCGAGTTCTTCGGGGTGGGGGAATTGGGTGCCCGGTTTTGCGGCCGCAGCGGTGCCATAAGCCACCGAGAGCGCAAGGGAATCTGCCGGTCCTTTCCCCTGCGTGCGCCCTAATAGGTATCCGGCCAACGCGGCATCACCCGCGCCGACCGTGGATTTCACCGTGGCAGGAGGCGGGGTGGCAGCCCATGCGCCGTCTGCGTTTACCAGCACGGCGCCGGCGCCGCCGAGGGTGACAAGCACTTCCTTGATGCTGCGCTTCACGACATCTCTAGCAGCCTCCACGACCGGGCTATAGTCTCCGGCCGCAGCGGCGCGCTCGAGGGCGAGGCCATCCTGACCGGTGAGCTGCCCCAGTTCGAAGCCGTTGGGTTTGATGAGATCCGGGGCTGCGGAATCGAGCTGCTCGGCGATGGCCTTCATCGGGGCATCGGAGGTATCGACGGCGATGCGCGCCTGCGGGACGGCAGTGCGGATTTCCTTGATGAGGTCGGTATACCACCCGGCGTCAACACCCTTGGGAAGCGATCCGGCAAGGGCTACCCAATCGGCGGATTGGGCGTGGCGGGTAAGGGTGGCGATGAGGTGGTTTTGGGTGGCATCGGAAAGCAGCGGGCCAGGGCCATTGACCTTGGTGGTCGTGCCATCTGGCTCGGTGATGGTGGTATTGACGCGCACACCGCCATCCATGTCCACGTGGGCGTAGGGGAGGTCGACGTCGTGGATGAGGTTGATGAACGGATCGGCCGCGCGGGCGGGGAAGAGGGCTAGGGTTTCTTTCCCGGCGAGGTGAACCGCGTGGGCGACGTTGACGCCTTTACCGCCCGCAACCTGGGTAACACTGGCGGCGCGGTGAACATCGCCTGAGGTCAAAGGCTGATTGAGCGCCAGGGTGGCGTCGATGCTTGGGTTTGGGGTGAGCGTGAGGATCATCGAGAACTTATCCCTTTCGCAGAGTGCGTATATTGGGGGCCACACGCAATCGGTCCGGTTGGAACACGCGCTTAAGCCCGCCATTAATGTTTATTCTTGCCCGATTGTGTTGGAAAGTCAATAGAAACCGTGTGGTATACATTGCATTTCTGTTGGATTTGTGATGATCTGGAAATAAATAAGCCGCTATCTTCGAAGGAAGTATCGCCATGGAAAATACGCTTCAGTCCACTGTTAAAGGAACCGGCGTTGTCGCTGGAGTCGCCTATGCAGAAGCCGTATGGGTCCGCCCCCGCCCGGACCTGCCTACTGAAGGAAGTATTGACCAAGAGGCCAGCAGCGAAGCCGAATACGATCGCTTCCTCGAGGCAGTCGATATCGTTGCCAGCCGCTTGGAAAACCGCGCCGCAGCCGCGGAGGGCCAAGCCTCGGAAGTGCTGACCGCAACCGCCGGCATGGTCAAGGACCGCGGCTGGCACAAGGCCGTGCGCAAGAACATCCGCTCCGGCAAGAATGCCGAGTTCGCCACGGTGGGAGCCACGGACAAGTTCGTCACCATGTTTGAGGCGGCCGGCGGCGTTATGGCTGAGCGCACCACCGATCTGAAGGACGTGCGCGACCGCGTCATCGCCCAGCTGCGCGGCGAGCAGGAGCCCGGTTTGCCCATGGTGGAAGGCCAAGCGGTACTTTTTGCCGATGACCTCGCGCCTGCCGATACCGCCACCCTGGATACCGCGCATATCCGCGCACTCGTCACCGAGCTGGGCGGGCCCACCAGCCACACCGCGATCATCGCTCGCCAGCTCGATATTCCGTGCATCGTTGCCGTGGGAAACAAGCTGCGCGAGATTGAAAGCGGCACGCTCGTCTTCGTCGACGGTGCGCTTGGAACCGTGACGCTGGGCGCGGACGAGGCAGAATCCACCAAGGCGGTCGAAGAATATCGCGAGCGCGCCGCCCGCGTTGCCGAATGGACTGGACCAGCGCAAACCAAGGACGGCCACCGCGTGCAGCTTTTGGCCAACGTGGCCGATGGCAACGCCGCCCGCATCGCCTCCGACTCGCAGGCAGAGGGGATTGGCCTCTACCGCACGGAGCTGTCGTTCCTATCCGCTAGCGAGGAGCCTTCCGTTGACGAGCAAGCAAAGATTTACAGAAAGGTCTTCAACGCCTACCCCGATTCCAAGGTCGTGGTGCGCACCTTAGATGCTGGTTCCGATAAACCGATTTCTTATGCCACGCTGTCCTCTGAGGAGAACCCGGCATTGGGCGTGCGCGGCCTGCGCATTGCCCGCGATAATGAGTCCCTCTTGACTCGCCAGTTGGATGCCATCGCACAGGCTGCGGAGTCCCGCGGCGAAGCTGCCGAGACCTGGGTCATGGCACCGATGGTGGCGACCTCGAAGGAGGCCCAGTGGTTTGCGGAGCTGTGCCGGGAGCGCGGCCTGACCGCGGGCGCAATGATTGAAGTTCCCGCGGCTGCGCTGATGGCGGATAAGATCATGCCGCACTTGGACTTCGTATCCATCGGCACCAACGATCTCACCCAGTACACGATGGCCGCTGACCGCTTGTCGCCACAGCTTGCTTACCTCACCGATCCGTGGCAGCCGGCCGTGCTTCGTCTGATCCAGCACACCTGCATCGCTGGACACGAATACAACGTCCCAGTTGGCGTCTGCGGTGAGGCCGCGGCCGATCCGCTACTGGCCTGCGTATTGACCGGCCTTGGCGTCAACTCCTTGTCGGCTGCGTCCACCGCAGTCGCCGGCGTCGGTGCCCAATTAGCCGAGTTGACCTTCGACCAGTGCCAGCAGCTTGCCGATGCCGCCCTCAATTCCGAAGGCCCCTCCGCCGCCCGTGCCGCGGCGATGGAGCAGATAGAAAAATTCAACTAGCGGCATAAAGCTTCGCCCTCCCCACCTCGGCGCCGAGGCAGGGAGGGCGAAGTCGTGTGCGGCCTGGAGCTATTCGCTGGCTAGGACGACGTCGATCTCGCGCTCGCGGAGAGCATCGACGAAGGATTCCGGCGCGCCGGAATCAGTGATGACGACATCGATATCGGCAATGGAAGCGAAGCTCACCAGGTAGTCGTTGCCCAATTTGCTGGAATCGCACATGACCACGACCTTGTGGGCATTCGTGACGAAGGCGGATTTGATGGCTGCTTCTTGGGAATCGGCCGTCGACAAGCCGTGATCGAGGGTCAGGGCATTGGTGCCGATAAAGGCGACATCGGCACGCATGAGCGCCATGGTGCGCAAGGCGGTATCGCCGACGACGGCCTGAGTGATTGCGCGTACGGTTCCGCCGAGGAGCTGAACATCGGGGACGCCGCTATTGGCGAGGGACAGCGCAATGGGCAGGCTATTGGAGACGATATTGAACTGCGCTTGCGGGTATTGCTGGCTGATGAGCTCGGCAAAGGTATTGATGGTGGTGCCGGCGTCCAAAAAAATGCTGCCGCCGCCAGGGGGAAGGAAATCGAGCGCGGCATGCGCGATGGCGGCCTTGGCCCCCGATGCGGATCGCTGACGGGTATCGAGCGTGAGCTCCGCGGTTTGGAAGGCTTGCGAAGCAACGGCGCCGCCGTGCACGCGGTGGACAACGCCCTCTCTATCCAGCACAGCTAGGTCGCGGCGGATGGTTTCGGCAGTCACATCGAAACGCTCCGATAAATCGGTGACGTTAACGCGACCCTCGACAGCAGTTTGGGACGCGATCTGGCGGCGTCGCTCCTCTGCGTACACAGACCCTCCTTGCTCCTCGCCTTCGGCCGGGCGGTTACTCCATTTGCGTATGCAGGTGCGCGGTGAAAGCTATATGATGTGGGATTTCTTCCTCCATTGTGTCAAAATTCGGCGGTAATCGGACGAAAACAAAAATTAAGGTGTGCGCTGTTGTCTGGTTTGGGATAAAAGCCGCAGGTCAGTCGCCTTTATTTGTCCTAGTTGGAAGCCAACCCTAGTAGCGCTTAACTTACGGATCCGTTATTTCGGGGGTGCTTTCTCAATAGACCCCGCGAATTTAAGTTGGCTTTTTGGGGCGCGATTGCGAGGCAGAAAGGCGTGGAATGCGTTGAAACTCGTACAGCCCTGCTCCCAAGCAGGGGGAACAGCGCAGCGCACGAAGTGCAAAGAGCGGGTTTCAAGAAAGCGGGCGCAGAGTGCCGGTGGCGACAACAACCGCAGGAGAAAACTCGCGTGCGCTTGGTAAAAATAGCTTGCCGAGGCCTAGAGTTTGCGGAAGACGGATACTACCTTGCCCATAATTTCCGCATCATCGCCGTTGATGGGCGGATAGGCATCGTTGTGCGGAAGGAGCCATACGCCAGAGGAATCGCGGTGGAATTCCTTGACGGTGGCCTCGGAGCCATCGAGAAGTGCGGCGACAAACTCGCCTTCCTCAGCCACCGATTGCGACCGGATGATGACCCAGTCGCCGTTGAGGATGCCGGCATCTTGCATGGAATCGCCCACGACCTGCAGCATATAGAGCTCGCCTCCGCCGACGACCTCGTCCGGCATGGGGAAATACGTGTCGATATTTTCCTCTGCGGTGATTGGTGCACCGGCGGCGATGCGGCCAACGACGGGAATATAAGCTACTGCGGCAGACTCTTCAGGGCCGTGGGCGGAGGTATCGGGGACGTCCTTAGACTTGCGGCCCGGCTTCTTTTCGGCGTCGTCAGTGTTGAGGTGGCGTACGTCGACCGCGCGGGGCTTATTGGGATCGCGGCGCAGGAAGCCCTTTTCCTCAAGCTGCTTGAGCTGATAGGCCACGGACGAGGTGGATTGCAGGCCGGCGGCGTCACCAATTTCGCGGATGCTGGGCGGGTAACCGCGGAGCATCACCGCATCGCTGATGACATTAAGGATGCGGCGTTGCCTTTCCGAAAGGGAGGCGTAATCGTTCTTTGCGGTGCTTGCTTTCTTGCGGCCCATGTGCGGCTCCTAGCTAGGGGGTCTGAGGTTCTGCGTTCGTAGCTTGAAAAGGGGCAGGGTGACACCTGCGTGCCATAACTCATTTGTAGCACGAAAAGTACAAGCGTTCGAGATTTACGCGAAAAACTAGACATGTTTTCGAAGGGGTGCTATAAATCGAACATAGAAATAATCTCGAACACAGGAGCGACATTGGGCTCTTCTTGTGTCAAGGGGCCGCTTTAGACTTACGGCGGTCGTCGAAAGGAAAGCAATGTCTCAACTACTTAACTCTCGCAATAACATGGGTAAACAGCGCGTGGTACGTCCACAGATCGTCCCTTCAGCCGCTATTTGGGATATTGATGATCAACGCTGGGGCGCGCAGCATTCTCCTTTCGAAAAAGGGAAAATCAGGACCTTAAATTCCGTGTATCGAACGAACTTTGAAGATTATTCGAATACGTGGCCTGATGAAAGTTCCTTACCTGATTTCGCGAACAGGCCGATGAAAGAAGACGATGCGCATAGTTCGCGAAAGAATTACCTCCTTGGTGCAGTATTTGGCGCTGCCGTATTTTTCGGCACGGTTGCCGGCGGGCTGATGGGTACGAGCGCTGAAACGCCGACCGAACCTGGTGCTTCGGTACAACAAGTAGAAGCAGCGATCGGCCAGTAGTGCTGCGTGCACTAAAGCAGGCCACTAAAGCAGGCACTTCAGGGTTATATGCTACGGGCCTTGTTAGACAGCAACTCGTCTTCCCGGCCGGATATAGGCCCGCTTGCTTCACGGAGACAGGCACGCGAGAAGGAGGAGTCTGACGCAATGGTGCCAGGTTTTGGCTTGGCCTTGGGAGGTAAACTAAACCAAGAAGCTAAATTAGCGAAAGGACTAGTGTGTACTGCCCGTTTTGCCATAACGAACAATCCCGCGTTATTGACTCGCGCGTGGTTGATGCTGGCGCATCGATACGGCGCCGGCGGGAGTGTGCTTCCTGCAAGGGGCGCTTCACCACTGTGGAAAAGGCCGTACTGCTGGTTGTAAAGAGAAATGGCCTCGCTGAGCCATTTAGTCGGGATAAACTCATTCGGGGCGTTAGACGCGCGTGCCAGGGTCGCGACGTTAGCGATGATGCCTTAAAAAAGTTGGCCCAAGAGGTTGAGGAAACAGTGCGGGGGCACGGGTCCTCGCAGGTGAATGCCAACGAAATCGGGCTAGCGATCCTTGAGCCGCTGCGTGACCTAGACGAGGTTGCATATCTGCGCTTTGCCTCGGTGTATAAATCATTCGAGAGCGCGGATGACTTTGAATCGGAGATTCGTTTGATGCGGCGGCGCGATCGCGGAGACCTTTAAGCTGCGCAGTGTAGGACGATTTCTCAGCAGTTATACAACCGTTCCTGCGCAGGCTCGAAGCGGTCTTAACTGGCCTTTTGTGTGCATGGTTTCTCTAAGGGGCTGACCAAGGTTCGCGCCGCCGGCGGCCGAGTAAGCGGATTTCTAGCTTAGGGACGGCCGGACGGGCGGCCAGCCAGCAGACCGGACGGCCAGCCAGCAGGCTGGGCGTCCGTGGCGGGGAGCCGGGGTCGTCGGCCGGCGGCGGGACCGAGACGTTGGGGAGACTAGCGCAGCTTATCCACCGCTTTTTGAATCCTCCGCAGGGATACTGCGTGGGCCGTGCCGAGGCGTTGGGCAAAGAGCGAGACCCGCAATTCCTCAATCATCCAGTGGATGTCCTTGACCTCGCGGGTCTTTTCGCGGCCCGCGGGGAGGTTTCGGAGGCGGTTCGCTAGGTAGGCCTTGGCATTATCGACCTCCGCTTGGCGGTCCGCATCGCGATCCGGATCGAGCGACATGTCCTCTAGGCGGATGCGCATTGCCTGGATGTAGCGGGGAAGGTGGCGCAGGTGCGCGGCTCCGTGCACGGTGATGGCATTTGGCGGAAGAAGGAAATTAAGTTGCTTTTCCATATCGTCGATGGCGGGACCATCCCACTGGGAAAGCTCGGCGCGGAGGTTGGAGTACTCAGCCAAGCCAGGCGCGATCGAGACGATTGATTGTCGCACGCGGCCGGGGACCTGCGGTTTCACGGAATCCTTGAGCTCGGTAAACGCCTCTGGCGAGCGCACGGGGCCGCCAGCTTCGAGCATGAGGTCGCGGATCGCCGCGACGCGGGCGTCATTGACCAGGCCGTCGGCGCCGCCATGCGGATAAGAGTCCACGGCGACGCGCTGTTGCAAGGGCAGCCCCTTGACCATTTGCGCGGTCGAGACGGAAATTTCGCGCATCAAGAGCGTGAGGGTGGTGGTGACCATGGCGGCATCGGCAGCCGCCTTGGTGGGGTGAACCTTAAGCTCCACGCCGTCTTTGGTGGCCACCAGCGCTGGGTAGGCGGTGACTTCGTGGCCGTCAACGGTGGTGGTGACGGTCTCGTCAACGGTGCCCAGGGTATCGTCGGTCCACTCGCTGACTGCGGTGGATTCGGCGGTGCGGCTAACTTGAGAGACGGACGATTTGATGTGCCCGGCCTGGCGCTCGCGCAGGGCGGCAAGGTCCCTATCGGAGTCGATGATGGTGCCACGCTTGTCGATGGCCGCGTAGTTCATCCGCAAATGATCCGGCAACTTGTCCGGTTGGAAGTCGGAGGCGTTGATGCCGTGCCCGCCGAGCTCGCGCAGGACATCGGCAAGCTGCTGGGTAAGGGGGCCTTCGAAGGGAATGAGCCGGTCCATGGCGCGCTCGGCAAATTCCGGGGCGGGCACGACGGTGCGCCGCAGGGCCTTGGGAAGGGAACGAATAAGCTCGTTGACGAGCTCGAATCGCAGGCCGGGAACGAGCCAATCGAAGCCTTCGGTATCGAGGCCGGCAAGCATGGGAACGGGGACCATGACGGTGACGCCATCGAGCGGGTCGCCGGGTTCGAATTTATAAGTCAGCTCGTAATCGATGGAGCCTTTGCGCCAGTGATCTGGGAAGGAGACTTCGGTTACGTCGTGGGAGTCATCGACAAGCGTGGCTGGGTCGAAATTCAGCAGATCGGGTTCCTGGCGGCGCTTTTTCTTCCACCAGGAATCGAAATGGCGGCCCGTGGTGACCTTGGCGGGAATGCGCTGGTCATAGAAATCGAAGAGGGTATCCTCATCCACGATAAGGCCGCGGCGGCGGGCCTTTTCCTCGTATTCGGCCGCTTCATCAAGGGCCTGCGCGTTTGCCTTGAGGAAGTCGTGGTGCGCGTTCCACTCGCCGGCGATAAGCGCATTGCGGATGAACATATCGCGCGCCGCGACGGGATCCACGCGGTGATAGGGCACGGTGCGATCCGCGACGATGGGCACGCCGTAGAGCGTGGACTTCTGGTGTGCGATGGCGGCCGCGCGCTTGCGGGACCACGTGGGATCGGAATAGTTGTGTTTGAGCAGGTCCGCACCGAGTTTTTCCACCCAGGCCGGATCGATAGCGGCAACGTCGCGTGCCCAAAGCCGAGAGGTTTCGACGAGCTCCGCCGCCATGAGGAACTCGGGTGGCTTTTTGGCCAAGGCGGAACCTGGAAAGACGAGGAAACGGGTATTGCGCGCGCCGTGGAACTCCTTGGAATTGCCGTCGCGGGCGCCAATATTGGAAAGCAGGCCAGATAGCAGCGCGATGTGAATATCGTCGGAGCGGCGTTCGGTGCCTTCTTGGTAATCCCACCCCAGCTGCTTGGAGACGTCTTTGAGCTGGCGGACCAGGTCGAACCACTCGCGGATGCGCATGTAGTGGAGAAACTCCTGCTTCATGCGCTTGCGGAATTTATTGCCTGATTGCTCATTGCGGGTCTGTTTGATGTAATCCCACAACTTCAGCATGGACAAAAAGTCAGAGGTCTTGTCCTTAAAGCGCGCGTGCGCTTGATCAGCTTGCGCTTGGTACTCCAGCGGGCGTTCGCGCACGTCTTGGATGGTCATGGCGGCAACGATGACGATGACATCGTGGAGGCAGCCGTTGGTATGGGCCTCGATAAGCATGCGTGCCATGCGGGGATCGAGTGGGATGCGGGCCAAATTGCGGCCGGTTTCGGTCAGCGCCGGTTTCTCGTGCTTGTCTTGGAGGGCACCGAGCTCGTGGAGGAGGTTGAGGCCATCGCGAATGGCCTTGAACTCGGGTGGCTGGAGGAAGGGGAATTTCTCGATATCGCCGAGCTTGAGCGAGACCATCTGCAAAATGACGCTGGCCAGGTTGGTGCGCAGGATTTCCGGATCAGTAAACTCTGGTCGGCTTTGAAAGTCTTGCTCGCTGTAGAGGCGGATAGCGATGCCATCGGCGACGCGGCCGCACCTACCCGAGCGCTGATTGGCAGAGGCCTGCGAAATGGGCTCGATAGGTAGGCGCTGCACCTTGGTCCGCGTGGAATAGCGCGAGATGCGCGCGGTGCCGGTATCCACGACGTAGCGGATTCCGGGCACGGTCAGCGAGGTTTCGGCGATATTGGTGGCCAAAACGATGCGCCTTCCGCGGTGATTGCTAAATACGCGGTGCTGTTCCTGGTTGGACAGGCGCCCGAAGAGGGGAGCGACCTCCACGTTTTTCCACTTCTTGGCCTCGATTGCTTCCATAGCATCGCGGATATCGCGCTCGCCTGGGAAAAAGCAGAGGATATCGCCGTCGCCTTCTGCCATGAGCTCCTCGATGGCCTCAGTTAAGCCATCGAGCGGATCTTGATCCACCAGCTTTCCACCGGCCTCGAATTCGAGGGGGCGGTAGCGAATTTCTACCGGATAGGTGCGCCCGGATACCTCGATGATGGGCGCAGGCGTGCCATCGGGCTGGGCGAAGTGCTCGGCAAAACTTTCCGGATCGATCGTCGCGGAGGTGATGATCACTTTGAGATCGGGCCGCTTGGGAAGCAACCGCTTGAGATACCCCAAGAGGAAGTCGATATTCAAAGAGCGCTCGTGTGCCTCATCGATAATGATGGTGTCGTACTTATTAAGGAAGCGATCGCGCTGCATTTCCGCTAGCAGGATGCCGTCCGTCATGAGTTTTACGGCGGTGGTATCAGAGACCTGGTCATCGAAGCGGATGGCGTAGCCCACCGACTCCCCAATGTCTTGGTCGAGCTCGGAGGCGATGCGCTCGGCGACGGTCCGCGCGGCGATGCGGCGCGGCTGGGTGTGGCCGATGAGTCCGCGGCGGCCTCGGCCGATGTCGAGGCAGATCTTGGGGATCTGCGTGGTCTTACCAGAACCGGTTTCACCGGCAATGATGACTACCTGGTTTTCTTCAATCGCGGCGGCAATATCGTCCTTGCGGCCGCTGACCGGCAGGGAATCGGGGTAGGTGAGTGGGGGAACGGCGGCATCGACAAGCGCGAGGCGATCTGCGGCGGCCTGGATATCCTGGCCAATTTCGCGCAGGGCCTTGGGGGCGCGTGCCTTCGATAGGCGGCGGCGGAAGCTGCGGGCCTCGGCGATGGTGACGTTGTCTAATGCTGCAAAAAGTTCATCGCGGCTAGGGGCCTGCGACGTCGTGGTTTCATGCTGTGTCATGGCTAATTAATGAGCTTACCCCGGTTACGTGGAGTGGAAAAAGTTGCTATTGTGAAAATACTTGTCTAAAAGATATTTTTCTCGTTGCACCCAACCCGAATATAGAAGGAAGGCACCGCTGATGAACGACAAAAACTCCGGTGGAAATGACGATTTTCCCCGCTATGAACCGACTGATCACCCGGAGGATCAGCCGAGCTACGGAAGCCTGCCGTCCTATGGCGGCAGCCACGAGAGCGGCAGCTACGAAAGCTCCGGCAATCAAGGATATGCGGGCTACCAAGCACAGGACAATACCGTAAATTCCGGCGGATTTACCGGAAAGCCCTCGGCCATTGATTCGATTTCGTGGGCCTTTCGCACGGTGTTTAAGAACTGGAAACTGTGGATACTCGGTGCCTTGCTCGTTGGCGTCATTGTCATAGCAGTCTCCGGAGTGAGCCTGGCCGTTGCTCCCGCAGAGGGCGCGGATGCCTCCGGTGCGGGATCCATTGTGCAAATCGTGTCCTACGTGATCATGGTCGTCGTCAGCTTGTTGGCGATGCGACTGGCGCTTTTCCAGATCGATGACCCGCGTACTGGGTGGAGCTATGTGGGCAAGGACGTGCGGTGGTGGCAGCCACTGGTGATCATGATCATCATCGGTATTATTTCCTCGGTAGTAATGTTCATCTTCGTTGGTGGCTCGATCTTCCTCGGCCCAGACGCGGGCGCCGACGCCACCGAGGACGAGGCGTTGGAAGCCATGGCGAGCTTTTTCGGAGTCATGGCTGTAGTGGCTCTCATCGGCCTATTCATCCAGCCGCTTTATATGCTGATGCAATGGTTTGCAGCCGACGGTGACGGGGTTGGCCAAGCCATTAAGAACGGTTTTAAGGCCGGTAAAGAAAACTACGGCCAGCTCCTGCTGCTGACGGTGCTCAACGCGCTGATTATGATTGCCGGCGGCATCCTGTTGCTGGTTGGCTTGATTGTGGCCGTACCGGTTACCTTACTGGCTACGGCTTACTTGTTCCGCCAGTGTGCAGGCCGCGCGACCGGCCAAACTGCGTAAGCGCTTTAGCATTATTTAAGGCCACCGAGGCATTGCTTCGGTGGCCTTAATCGTGTGTGGCGGTTTTATCCCTCCAGCGAGCGTGCGAGGGCATTTTCATAAGCGGCGGTAATCAGGGTGCCGAATTCGCGGAACTCTTCACTGCGTGCGGCAGAGGAGCGGAAGACGAGGCCGATTTCGCGCTCAGCGGTGACATCGGGATCGAAGTAGGCGATGCCGAGGTTCTTGCCGTGGCATTCGGTGGCCAATGCGGACTTGGGGATAAGGGTGCAGCCGAGCCCGCCCATGACCAGCTGCATAATGGTGGTAAGCGATGAGGCACGCGTGACGGAATTGGTTGCTTCCGCCGGGTTGACGTGGGCGTGCCGGCAGAGATCGACGATTTGGTCGCGGAGACAGTGGCCATCGTCAAGCAGCAGCAAATCCAAGTCCCGCAGCTCCGCCACCTGGACGTCCGTACGCCCGGCGATGGGGTGATCGGGCGGGCTGACGATGGCGAAGTCCTCGGTGTACAGCGGGCTGTCGACCATGCCCGTGGCCTCTGAAGGCAGCGCAAGGACGGCTAAATCGAGGTTGCCGTTGCGCAGGCGCGCGATGAGGTGCTGGGTTTGCTCCTCCACAAAGCGCGGCTCAAGCTCCGGGTAGGTCTCCGTAATCTTCGCCAACAAATCCGGGAGGATATACGGGGCGATGGTCGGGATAACGCCAATGGTAAGCGGGCCGGACAGCGTGCCGTGGGCGCCGCGGGCGTGCGCGAGAAAGGTATCGGCGGCCTCAAGTGTGGATTTGGCATAAGGCAATAGGGTTTCACCGGCCGAGGTTACGATGACCTTGCGGGTAGAGCGCTCGATGAGCTGCACGCCGAGCCCCTGCTCGAGTGCCACGAGGCCCTGGGAGAGGGAGGGCTGAGAGATCTCCAGCTTGGCGGCAGCGGTGCCGAAGTGCTTGTTTTCCGCCACGGTGACAAACGTGCGCAGCTGGGCAAGTGTTGGTCGATACTCTTTATTATGCATGCCTATCACTCTAACATTTATCTATAGGATTAGCTATTGACGTGACCGGAATTAATGGTATTGTCTTTGGTGTTGGGCCGGAGAGGGTCCGGCCCGTGGTCCTCGGTACGGGACTGTCAGAAACTTGAAAAAGATTACCCTTTTAAGAAGGAGTTGAAGAACATGCCTATCATGACCGTTGGCGAAAAGTTCCCAGAATTCGACCTCACCGCCCTGACCGGCGGCGACCTGCACGACGTTAACGCTAGCCAGCCAGAGGACTACTTCGAGCAGGTTTCCTTGGACAAGTACGAGGGCAAGTGGAAGGTCGTCTTCTTCTACCCCAAGGACTTCACCTTCGTTTGCCCGACCGAGATCGCTGCCTTTGGCAAGCTGGACGAAGAGTTCCAGGACCGCGACACCCAGGTGCTGGGCGGCTCCACCGATAACGAGTTCGCTCACTTCAACTGGCGCGCAACCCACCCGGACCTGAAGGACGTTCCGTTCCCGATGTTCTCCGACGTGCGCCACGACCTGATCCGCGCCCTGGGCGTAGAAAACGCTGACGGCGTTGCTGACCGCGCAACCTTCATCATCGACCCAGATGGTGTTATCCAGTTCGTCTCCGTTACCCCGGACGCTGTGGGCCGTAACGTTGACGAGGTCCTGCGCGTTCTCGACGCCCTGCAGTCCGAAGAGGTCTGCGCCTGCAACTGGGAGAAGAACGACCCAACCAAGAACATCGACAAGTTGGACGTTGTTCAGTCCCAGCTTTAAGCCTTAGTTATCAGTAGGTGCTTTCCCCGCCGTTCTGGCGGGGCACGCACTTGCCTTGCAATTTAAGTTACTGAGAAAAGATTTAGAAGGAGAAAAACTGTGTCTATCGAGAACTTGAAGTCATCGCTACCCGAGTACGCCAAGGATCAGAAGCTCAACCTTGGCGCGCTGACCCGCACGACCGAGCTGAATGAAGAGCAGCTGTGGGGCACCCTGTTGGCTTCGGCGGCAGCTACCCGCAATGACACCGTGATTTCTGAAATCGCGGAAGAGGCACAAGAGCACCTCTCTGAGGAAGCTATCAACGCCGCTTACGGCGCTGCCACCGTCATGGCAATGAACAACGTTGCCTACCGCGCCAAGGGTTGGTTGGGCGATGACTACGCACAGGTTAAGTTCGGCCTGCGGATGAACTTTATCTCGAAGCCTGGCGTGGAGGACGCTAACTTCGAGCTGTGGAATATCGCAGTTTCCGCCATCAACGGCTGCGAGCACTGCTTGGGTGCACACACCCAGAAGCTCAACGATACTGGCGCGACCAAGGAGCAGGTCTGGGAGGCCATCAAGGTTGCTTCTGTCATCCAGGCAGTCGCACAGGCTGTTCAGATTGAGGCTGCACGTTAAAAGCGCTGCTTAATCAGCCTTTAAACTAAGCCACCCCCGCCCACTGTTTGTCTCGGCGTCCCCCACAGGACGCCGAGTGCAGCGGAGGGGTGGCTTAAGTCGTTTTACCCAACCCGCACGTTCCTAATACTCGACGCGCAACTCTGACAGGCGGACTTCGCCGGCTTCATCGGAGGCGTCCAGATCGACGGTGGCGACGAATTGATAGGCGCGATCGCCTGCTGGGTCCTTAATGATTTGCCGCACGGGCCAGCTGCGAGAGCTTGATTCTTCCAGCCGGAAGTACTCTGGTCCGCGCGCCTCAGGGCCGGTATCAATATCGTCGTATTCGTCGAAGTAGTCATCTAGGACGGCACAAAAATCGGGGATCTCGTCCAGATAATCCAATACCTCGGCGAGGCGGTCTTCTTCCTCCAACGCGAAGAGTTGCGCGAGGCGGAACATGTAATTGCGGACCATAATGCCAAAGGCGCGGCGATTGGCGGTAAGGGCTGTTGGGTCTTCGACGCCAAAGGCCAGCTCGCGGTCGAGCGTATCTTGATCGATGGGGGAGTCTTCACCGGCCATCTGCGCCCATTCATCGACAAGCGAGGAATCCACCTGGCGGATAAGCTCACCTAACCAAACAATGATGTCTTCAATTTGGGGCGTCGTATATTCATCAGGGATGGACTGTTTCAGAGTCCGCCACGCGTCGGTGAGATAACGGAGGATAACTCCCTCAGACCGGGCTAGGCCGTAGGTGGCCACCAAATCCGAGAAGGTCATGGCATTTTCTACCATGTCTCGCACTACGGATTTGGGCCGTAGCTCGAATTCCTTTACCCAAGCATTGGTCTCCGCAAATGTATCGTAGGCCTGTTCGAGCAGCTCCTCTAGCGGCTTGGGCCAGGTGATATCCTCCACGATATTCATGCGGTCGGTATAGTCCACCCCGTCCGCCTTGAGCGCGGCAATTTCTTCCCCGCGCCGCTTCTTCTGTTGGGCCTGCAGCACCTGCCGGGGATCATCGAGGATCGCCTCAAAGACCGAGATCACATCAAGGTGATAGCTCTCCGCCTCCGGGTCCAACAGAGATAGCGCAGCCAAGGCAAAGGGGCCGAGTGGCTGGTTCAAGGCAAAGTCTCGCGGCAACTCCCGCACGAGGTGGTACGGGCGGCCGTAAATATCGAGCCCCTTCGTGGATTTTTGGACCACGCCGGAATCCACCAATCCGCGGAAGAGGTCGAGGGCGGTGAGGATGTCCTTGTTCTGCTTGCTGCGGGGATCGTGATTATCGCGCAAGAGGTGGCGCATATGCGCATAGCCATCGCCGTGGCGGGCTAAGACATTGAGCAGCATCGAATTCGAGACCCGGAATTGCGAGGTCAACTGCTCTGGTTCTGCTTCCGTGAGCCGCGCAAAGGTCTTCTCGGACCACGAGACTTCGCCCTCGCGTGCGGATTTCTTCTTGAGCTTTTTCAGCCGCTTCGGATCATCGCCAATGCGCCTGCGGGCCTTGGCATTTTCAATCTCGTGCTCTGGGGCCTCGACGACGACGGTACCTTCCGTGTCATAGCCCGCACGCCCGGCGCGACCTGCAATCTGGTGGAATTCGCGGGACTTCAAGATGCGCTGGCGTTGCCCATCAAACTTGGCCAGGCCAGTCATCAATACGGTGCGGATGGGCACGTTGATGCCCACGCCCAAGGTATCGGTGCCGCAAATAACCTTGAGGAGGCCGCGTTGTGCGAGGCGCTCCACAAGTCGCCGGTACTTGGGCAGCATTCCCGCATGGTGGATGCCAATGCCCTTGCGAAGTAACTTTGAGAGGTCCTTGCCAAAGGCGGTGGTAAAGCGGAATCCGCCGATTTCTTCAGCGATATCCTCTTTTTCCTCTTTGCTAATAATTCCAGAAAGCGAGGTCAGGGCTTGGGCCCGCTCGGCTGCCTCGCGCTGGGAAAAGTGCACGACATAAATGGGTGCCTTATTATCAGCGAGCAGCTCCTCGATGGTTTCGTGCACCGCGCTAAAAACATAGGAAAAATCCAGAGGCACCGGGCGGGTAGAGCCGGCCACTAAATTAGTCTCGCGCCCCGTGCGGCGGGTGAGATCTTCCTGCAGCCAATCGGTATCGCCGAGCGTGGCGGACATTAAGAGGAATTGCGCCTTGGGCAGCTCCAAGAGCGGAACCTGCCACGCCCAGCCGCGATCAGGATCGGAGTAGTAGTGGAATTCGTCCATGACTACCTGGTCGATGTTGGCCTCGGCGCCGTCGCGAAGCGCGATATTGGCTACGATCTCGGCGGTGGCGGCGATGATGGGGGCGTTGCCGTTTACGGTGGCATCGCCAGTCATCATGCCCACATTCTCTGCGCCAAAGATTTCACACAGTGCAAAGAACTTCTCGCTGACCAGCGCCTTAATGGGCGCGGTATAAAAACTCCGCTGTCTACGGGCTAGGGCGATGAAGTGGGCGGCGTTGGCCACCATGGACTTTCCCGAACCCGTGGGGGTCGCGAGGATGACGTTATCTCCGGCCAAGATGCCGAGCGAGGCCTCCTCTTGCGCGGGGTATAAATCGATTCCCTTGCTGGTGGTCCACGAGTTAAAAGTATCCCAAATGGCCTCATCGATGAGGGACTCGGGGACTTCCGTTAAATCTGGCAGCTGCTGAGATAAGTTCACCCCCACCACCTTAGCGGCGATGGGGGCGGGTTCGTTAGATATCGTCGCCTAAGTCTCTGTCATCATCATCGGCAGAGTCTTCGCGGTCATCAATATCAGTATGGATAATCTCCTCGCTATCGGACTCATCGAGCGAGGCGAGGAAGGCTTCGAATTCTTCGCTGATTTCCTCCGCGCTGGGCACGGCTTCCTCGCCCGGCATAATGGCCTGTGGGTGCTCTTCGCGGTAGCGGTCCATGAAGGCATCGTATTGCTGCTCCAATTGCTGGACCACGCCCTCAATCTCTTCCGAGCCATTGACCTGCTCATCCAGCTGGCCCTCGACGCGGGAAATATCCGCCTCAATGCTGCCCAGCGGAATATTGAGCTGGGCGGCTTTAGCCACGGAGTCAAGGAGCTCCAAGGTGGCCTGCGGGTACGGGGACGCAGCCAGGTAGTGCGGCACGTGCGCGGTATAGCCCGCTACCGTGCGGCCCTTATCCGCTAAGGCCTTTTCTATATAGAGCGCCGCGGCTCCCGGAACCATCATCGTCGAGTCCATCTTGACCATGCCTTCCGTCAGGCGGGAGGCAGTACCGTGTGCGGTGACCACGGTGGGGCGGGTGTGCGGCACGGGCATCGGCGCGGCGTAGAGCATGATGGTGTCTTCAATATCGAATTTCTCCACCAGTTTTACCACCGCCGTAGTAAAGGCTTCCCAGCGCATATCCGGCTCAGGACCGGAGAGAAGGAGGAAAGACTTGCCGGAATTATCCCGGAGGACCTTCAAGCCCAAATCCATGGGTTCTACCTCTAGGGCCCGGTCATTATCGATGGTGACGGCGGGGCGGCGGGAGCGGTAATCGATGAGCTCATCAGAGTTAAAGGAGGCTAGCTGGCGGTTTTCCAGCGCCGCCTTGAGATGATCGGCGCTCGACTCAATAGCCTGGCCTGCATCGGCATAGCCGTGCATGGCAACAATCATGGTGGGGCCTTTTCCTTCACCGGAATTGTCCTTGACCACCGGAGCGGGGTACTCCAATTCGTACATGCTGCGCTCTTCTTCGTGCATGATGTGTTACCTCCTTGGTCTCTTAATCTAGATCAACGACCGCCAGGACCGTACTATTCCCACACGCACTCAGTTCAGTGTTCGCGGAGTAGTTAAATAACCCATTATGCCCTAACTCGGCAACCCACGCTAGGCCCGGTGCGATGGGGTTGTGCATAACTGCTTGCCGATGCCCCCTTCCACCCACCTTATCCACAGATTTCGGCCCTCTGCCTGTGGTGGGCTTTCGGTACTTGCCGCAGGCCCCGAAGCTAGGAGCCATGAAGATCACAACACCACACCAGCCCATCCGTACACCCGGCGATATCCTTGCCAATATTCCAGGAATCCTCGGATTCTTTCCAGCAGAATCCATCGTCCTCATCTCCATCGAACCAACTCCAGCAGGCCGCACCATGGGGCCAGTCGCGCGTGTAGACCTGTCCGATGTCCCTGCGGCCCTTCCAGAGATTATGAGCGCCTTTCATTGTGGGAACCCGGAAGTCGTCCTCGGCTTTATCATCTCCCAGCGCGAGGAAGTAGAGCTCTGGGAGATGATCGAGTCGCTCTACCACTTCGAAGATGACCAGGGCACCGGAATTGATGCCTGCTGGCTGGTGGAAGAAATCGCCACGTCCACTGCCTACGATCTTGTATTCGGCTTTAGCACCGGGGGTGGCAAGGGCCCTATGCCCGCCTGGACCGAAGGAACCATTCCCGCTATTTCCACCAGCTCTTCCATGCGCGCCTGCGTAGAAAACGGCACTTTGCCGGAACTTTCCCGCAATGAGCTGGTCCAGCAATTCGCCCCGCACAATCCGAACTTCGGCCAAGAAGAAATCGTGTCCATGCAGCGCTGCGCTGAGGAATTGTCGCGGCAGATGCGCGCCGGCCACGGCTACGGTACGACGGATCCAACCCGTGTGGTCCAGCACCTCATCGCGGATGCGCAATATGTATTAAGTGAGGTAGAAACCCTGGAAGAGACGTTGGATAACGAAGAATTACTTTGTGTGGGAGCAATGTGGATGTCGACGACATGGATGCGAGACCTGGTCATCCGGGACCTCGTCGAATCCCCGCACGCGGCCGGCACCTTGCTTTTGGCCACGGCGCGCACCTTTGGCGGCCCCATCCGCTATAACGCCCTAGCGTTATATGCAGCGACCCAGGTGGCGCAGAAATTCGGACTCTATGCCGGCCCGGCGCTGACCGTCGCCATCGATGAGGCGCCGGGGCACAATTTGAGTCAGCTCATCGCCCAGGCCTATCGCAGCGGAATGGGGGAACGCCTCATTACCAGCCTGAGCCGTGGTTGCGACGCGGCGCGGGAGGCAGCAGGGATCGATACCGATGGCTTTGTGTAGCCCCGCGCTTTAGCCCCGCGTTTAGCGCCGCGCCGAATGCGCCCGGTCGCCGAGCTGGCGAGTGAAATTCCACGCGTCGGTCACGATGGTTTCCAAGTCAGTGCGCTGAGGATTCCAGTCGAGCTCCCGCTTGATCTTGTCTGAGGATGCAATCAGCGTGGCTGGGTCTCCGGCACGGCGCGGGGCGATCTCCGCCGGAATCTCGTGGCCGGTGACTTTCCGGCACATCTCGATGACCTGCTTGACGGAGTATCCCTCGCCGGAACCCAAGTTATAGATCCGGTGGGTGCCGGGGGCATTGCTGTGGAGGGCAAGCACGTGGGCATCGGCAAGATCGCGGATGTGGATGTAGTCGCGCACCGGCGTGCCATCCGAGGTATCCCAATCCGTGCCAAACATGAAAATCTTATCGCGGTGCCCCAGAGCAACCTGCAGGACAATGGGGATGAGGTGGGTTTCAATCTCACGGTTTTCGCCGATGGAGCCGTAGGCACCGGCGACGTTGAAATAGCGCAGGGACGTTGCCGCGAGCCCAAAGGCCTGTGCAAAAGAGGTAATCATGTAGTCGATAGCTAATTTGCTAGCGCCATAGGGGTTCGTGGGCTGGGTCGGCATGTCCTCAGTAATAGGGACCTGCTCCGGCTCGCCATAGGTGGCCGCGGTGGAAGAAAAGACGAGGCTTTTGACATCGTTATCCCGCATGGCGTTGAGCAAGCGCAGCGTGGTCACGACGTTGTGCTGCCAATATTCGTCCGGCTTTTCCACGGATTCACCGACCAGCGAGCGGGCGGCGAAGTGGAGGACGCCCTCGAAGCCGCCTTCGCCCAGTACCTCTGCCGCCTTGTCTGCCACATCGCCTTCTACCACGTGGGCCGAACTCGGTACGGCATCCCTGTTACCCGTGGAAAAGTTATCGATGATGGTGACATCGTGGCCCTGCTCTACGAGGACTGCGGAACACACGCTGCCGACATAGCCGGCACCGCCAGTAACCAAAAGCTTCATGGCCTAGACCTCCACGCGCACGGCGTGTGCGAGATCATCTGCCAAGGTGATGACCTTACCCGAGGGAGTGGTAAGCGAAATCGTGCCGCCATTATTGACCACGGTGACCTCGGTACCGATGCGGATGCCAGCCTCTGCGAGTTCCCGGAAGGTGGTCTCATCCACCTGCAGGATCTCGTTAATCTGGATAATCTTTGCGGACTTCTCTTCGCCATCGGGGAGATCGATAGCCCGCGTCCCAATCGATGGCTCGGGGACCTGGAAGCCCAGTTCCGCCAGCGCCGGAATGGGGTTGCCAAAAGGCGAGCGGCTAGGGTCATCGAGGACCGATACCATGCGCTTTTCCACCTCTTCGCTCATTACGTGCTCCCAGCGGCAGGCCTCATCGTGGACCTTGCTGATATCGAGCCCGAGGACATCAGTAAGCAAACGCTCCGCGAGTCGGTGCTTGCGCATCACTGCCGTGGCCAATTCGCGTCCCTTTTCGGTTAGATCCAAGCTCCTGTCCGAACGAACGTGGAGGAGACCATCGCGCTCCATGCGGGCAACGGTTTGGGATACGGTAGGTCCGGACTGCTCTAGGCGTTCGGCAATCCGAGCGCGCAGGGGAGTGATGCCTTCTTCTTCCAATTCATAAATGGTCCGAAGGTACATCTCAGTAGTATCAACGAGGTCCCTCACGTGGGCATACCTTTCTTTGAGAAACAGTAATGCGTGCCGTGCGCAATGCAGACAGCGCCTTTTACATTCTGTATCCAGACTAGCTTAAGTTGCCCTAAGTTTGCTGGAGAGATTTTCGGAGACGAGTTCGAGCTCGCCGCTTGCATAGAGAACGCGACCTCGAAAGCACACTGGGAAAAATTCTCGGCGGCACAGTCGAGGTCGCGATTAATGAGGGTTCAGGAGGCGAAAAGTTTTATAGCGCGTACTCGCGGAGGCGATCGGCGCGGTTGCCATCGCGCAACTTGGCCATGACCTCACGCTCGATTTGGCGTACGCGTTCGCGGGAGAGCCCGAACCGGCGACCAATCTGGTCAAGGGTGCGTGGCACGCCGTCATCCAAGCCGTAGCGCAGGCGAATAACGTCCTGCTCGCGCTTTTCTAGCGTGTCAATGACACAGCGAATATCGGAGTGCCGCATGGAGGCCACGACGGCGGTCTCAGCATCGGTAGCCTCAGCATCCTCGATGAAGTCGCCCAATGGGGCTTCCTCGTCGGTGCCGACGGGCATGTCGAGCGAGACGGGATCGCGGGACTGGCGCAGCAGCATCTCGATTTTGTTTTCATCGATGCCGGATTCCTCCGACAGCTCCTCATTGGTCGCCTCGCGGCCCAGGGACTGATACATCTCACGCTTGATGCGGGAAAGCTTATTTACCTGTTCCACCAGGTGGACCGGGAGGCGGATGGTACGCGACTGATCGGCCATACCGCGGGTAATGGCTTGGCGGATCCACCACGTGGCGTAGGTGGAGAACTTAAAGCCCTTGGCATAATCGAACTTTTCCATGGCGCGGATAAGGCCAAGGTTGCCCTCTTGGATGAGGTCCAATAGTGGCATGCCGCGGCCGGTGTAACGCTTGGCCAAGGAGACTACGAGGCGGAGGTTTGCCTCCAGCAGGTGGGAGCGGGCCTTCTTGCCTTCGCGAGCCAAAATTTTCAGGTCGCGCTTTTCTGCGCGCGTCAGCTTCTCTGCGTTATTGAGCTTGTATTCTGCATACAGGCCCACCTCAATGGTTTGCGCGAGTTCAACCTCGTCCTCGGCGCTGAGCAGGGCGGTCTTACCGATTCCGTTGAGGTAGACGCGTACCAAGTCCGCAGAGG
Organism: Corynebacterium rhinophilum; assembly: GCF_030227225.1. Taxonomy (GTDB): domain Bacteria; phylum Actinomycetota; class Actinomycetes; order Mycobacteriales; family Mycobacteriaceae; genus Corynebacterium; species Corynebacterium rhinophilum. The sequence goes on along the minus strand of NZ_JASPHQ010000002.1, from coordinate 146,634 downwards.
GATTGTCATTGGTTTGATTGCGGCGAGACCCGCGGTCTACTTCCTGTTCCTCATCAGTAGCGGCAGTCGAAGTGCCATTGGCGGTGTTGGCAGATGGATTCGTCATCTTTCAGCCTCCTGAAATTGTCGCCTGTTTCAAAAAGTACAACGGTGTTAGGCCGCATTTAGTTCCCACGCATCCTGAAATCTTTAAAACGGCGACGTGCCGGGCGTTTTGCCCCACCTTTTTGGGGGCGTCGACAAGCGCATGCGCCACGTGAACGCGGTAAAACCGCTCATCCACGTGGCGGGGGCGTCTTAGCCGCGGACTTGTACGAGGTAGCGATATACCGTGGGCTCAGACACGCCGAGCCGGGCGGCCGCGGCGGCGATGCCGCCCTTGAGCAGGAAGAAGCCAGCGTATTCAAGGGAAGCGATGACTTCGAGCCGTTCGTTGCGCTGCATCGCCTCGACCGGAGTGGAGTGCGTGGAAATCGCGGAATCCAGCATGGAGTCCAGAAGGTGCTCGACGTTGGAACGCAGTGATTCGCTATAGGGCGCTTCCGGCTTTTTATTCGCCGTCGCTTCAGATGCCGGAGTTTTTGGCGGTGTGGTGGTGTCGGGGTAGCCACCGAAGGCCTTCGTCTTATCGATGGCCGGTTCAGTGCCACCGATCATCGCGTTAGCGGCATCGCGGATTTGGATCAGCTCGGATAATTCCACATTGATACAAAGCATGCCGCGCATATGGCCGGTGGTATCGCGCAGGAAATAGCTTGAGGAGCGGCACACTTTCCCCTCGCCATTGACCGCGCGGTATCCCGTCATCATTGGAACGGCCGCCGCGTCGCCCTGTTTCATGAACCAGAGGGCAAAGTCTGTGACCGGGCCGCCTAGTTCGCGTCCAGAGATGTGGCCGTTGGCAATGGCAATGATGGATTTATCGGGTACATCGAGATCATGAAGCACGATTTCGGTGTTAGGGCCCATGGCCTGACCGAGGAAATCGACGAGTGGTATGTACTGCTCGAGGAAGTTTTCTTCGGGGGCATGGCTGCTAGAAAGGTTCATTAGCTGAAGCATGTCCTTATAATTCCTGTCAGATTATTGATAAGGTACCACAAAGTAACGACAAAAGGAGGCGAATAACCGGCCGCGGCCAAGTACTCACCTCCTTATATGGCGCTCTTTCCGGAGCCTAGGGTGCCGATATTAACCACATACCGGAATGGGCGGGTGCACCGCTAGGGCGAGGCCGCCTTGTGAGGTTTCCCGGTATTTGGCGTTGATGTCCTTGCCGGTGTTGTACATGGTCCAGATCACCTCATCGAGGCTGACACATGGCTTGCTTTCGCGGTCCAAGGCCATGCGCGCGCTGGTAATCGCGTCTACCGCGGCTACGGCGTTGCGCTCGATGCAGGGGACTTGCACCTGGCCTAGGACCGGGTCACAGGTCAGGCCCAATTTGTGTTCCATGCCGATTTCGGCCGCCACGCAGACCTGTTCCGGCGTTGCCCCCATCAGTTGGGCCAACCCGGCCGCGGCCATGGAGCAGGCGACGCCAATTTCTCCTTGGCAGCCAACTTCCGCACCGGAAATGGAGGCGTTCATCTTGTACAGCGCGGCAATGTGGTTGCAAGCGAAGATATAGTCCGCGAACATGCTCGGAGTAACTGGCTCGACGAATTCATCGAAGTAGGCCAGGACCGCAGGCACGACGCCGCATGCGCCGTTGGTGGGTGCGGTGACGACGCGGCCACAGGCGGCATTTTCCTCCGAAATGGCCAGGGCAAACATGTTTACCCAGCTCAAGATGTTGAGGCCATCGTGGGGGTCGGATTGTTCCAGCCTGCGCTTCAGGGCGGCGGCGCGGCGCGGCACGAGCAGGGCGCCGGGCAAGGGGCCATCGGTTGTGGAGCCGCGCTTGATGCCGGTGTACATGACATCGCGGACCTTGCGCAGGTGCTCGTCGATGTCCCCCTCGCTGCGCAGTGCTCTTTCATTGGCCCTGCCGAGCTCCGGAAGTGTCATATTATTTGTTTCGCACAGCGCCAGTAGTTCTTCCGCGCTGGCATAAGCGAATGGGACGTCGACGGTATCTTGGGTGCGTATGGCGAAGTCTTCTTGCTTGACGATGAACCCGCCGCCCACTGAGTAGTAGGTCTTGTGCAGGATGTCTTCCTCGCCGGCAAAGGCGATAAGGCACATGCCGTTTTCATGCATGGGGAGGTATTCGTCGTGGAAGTAGAAGCCGCCGTCTTTGGGGAAGCTCACCTTGTGCGTGCCACCGAGAAGGAGCGTTTCGCTCTGGTTGATCTCTTTCATGAAGGCGGAGATGCCGTCGATATCGACGGTTTCTGGTTCTTCGCCGGCCAGTCCCAACAGGATGGCTTTATCGGTGGAGTGGCCCACACCGGTCAAGGATAGGGAGCCGTAGACGTTGGCCTGGACGCGGGTGACCTTATCCATGAGGCCTTTTTCTTTGAGTTCGTCAACGAAGGCCTTGCCGGCTTTCATTGGCCCAAGGGTGTGTGAGCTTGAGGGGCCTATGCCGATCTTGAACATATCGAAGATGCTGATGAACATGGTTTTCTCCTGGAAAATCCTGAGAAGCAAGTGCTGCTTAGAAAGCCTGCACGATGGAGTAGATGATGGTGGCCAGGGCAACAAGGCCCATGATGAAGACGAAGTAGTTGGAGGCCTTGCCCTTGAAGCGGGCGAGCGCTGGGACCTTGTGGATGGCAATCATCGGAATAAGGAACAGCATGATGGCGATGGTCGGGCCGCAGAGGGTTTCAATCATGCCGAGGATGGAAGGATCCGCCCAGGCAACGAGCCATGCGGTTACCAGCATGAAGACAAGCGTGATGGTGTCGAGCTTGTGGCTGGATTCTGCATCATCTTTATTGGCATTTTTGCTGCCTTTGACCAGGAGGCCTTCAAAGCCTTCTGCAGCGCCGAGGTAGTGGCCCAAGAAGGACTTGGCTACGGCAATCATGGCGATGATGGGGGCAATCCACTGGATGACGGGGTTATCAAAGTGGTTGGCCAGGTAAGACAAGATGGTGATGTTTTGTTCCTTGGCCTCGGCCATATCCGCAGGCGATAGGCTGAGCGCGCAGGAGAAGACGAAGAACATCACGACGACGACCATGAGGATTTCCGCGCGGAGCAAGATCTTGCGGGACTTGTATTCCGCGTACTTGCCGTAGGTCTGGCGGCGGTCAACGGCGAAGGAAGAAATCATGGGCGAGTGGTTGAAGGAAAAGACCATAACTGGGACCAAGAGCATCAAGGTAATACCCATGCCGTGGCCGGAAGCTTCGCGCGCGACGTCGAGGTCGAAGCTATCAAAGAGTGCGGTATTCCACTTGGGGATGAGGTACAGCGAGAGCAGAACCAGGATACCGATGAACGGGTATACCAAGTAGGACATAACGTGGACGACCACGCTTTTGCCCATGCGTACGACGAGGATGAGTCCGCCTACGAGAACCAACGAGGTAAGCCACCGCTCCGGTGGAGTGATACCTAGCTGGTGTTCCAAGAAGGAATTGACCGTGTTGGTGATGGTTACCGAGTACACCAACAGGATGGGGTAGACGGAAAGGAAGTAGAGGATATTCATCAGCACGCCGGCTTTAACGCCGAAGTGTTCCTCCACGACGTCGGTGAGATCGCCATCTGGCTTCGAGCTTGATAGGACCAAGCGGGTCATGCCGCGGTGGGCCCAGTAGGTCATCGGCAAGGCGACGACGGTCATGATAAGAAGCGGGATGATGCCGCCGATGCCAGCGTTGATAGGGAGGAAGAGCACGCCGGCGCCAATGGCGGTGCCGAATAGGGAGAGCATCCAAACGGTGTCTTCCTTGTTCCACGCTGGGGCGCCTTCTTGGCCCGCAAATGGGGTCTCTATGCCGTCAGCAGGTGGCTTTTCTTCTGCGGGTAGTTGTTCCGGAATTTGCGCACTGTGTTCCGGGTGTTCGACTTGTCCGTGGCGCAAGAGCTTGTGGGACATTTTCTTTCCTCCTCTGCATGGGGTTGACCGAAGCTTGAGGGCTCCTGTCACCCTGGAGTGAGAAAATATTTTCTCTCACCAGCGTGCGCGGGCAAGGGCCTGAAATTAAACTTTCAGCTTGTATCCAGCCCAAAACTTTCAGCTTGTATCCAGCCCATTCACTTCGTTACGCGTTAAGTATAAGCCCGCGGTAATGCCACGTGATAATAATTTATTACATTTTGGGATAGGTTAATTATCACTCTAAAAAAGCTTGCGCGGCACCCAGCGATATGCATTGTTGAACAATATCGAACTCTCTGCGATCTAACTCATAAATAATCGTGGGTGTGAGTGGGCACTCGTGCAGGTTAACGCCAGATGGTGAGAAAAATGCGTTAGAGGAGATTAGGTCTCGACCAAAACCGTAAACGGGCCTTCGTTGACGGAAGATACGCGCATCATAGCCCCGAATTGGCCTGATTCGACCGCGATATTGCGCTCGCGGAGGCGCTCGATGATGTACTCGATGACTGGCTCGGCCTCTTCCCCCGGGGCCGCATCGGCCCACGATGGGCGCCGCCCCTTGGCGGTGCGGCCATAGAGCGTGAACTGGCTGACTACCAATACCGGTGCTCCAGCATCGGCGACCGATACTTCACCTTCCAGGATGCGCAGCTCCGCGATCTTGCGGGCCATCTTTTCCGCACGCGGTGCCCAATCGTCCAAATCCTCCCTGGAAACACCGACGAGGGCTAAAAGTCCGCCGGTCTCAGGGCAATCGATGGCGCCGACGGTTTCGCCTGCAACCGTGACCGCGGCTTCGGATACGCGGGTTAGTACTGCGCGCATAAAAGTCTCTTCCTTTCTTAGCTATACGGCGCTATTCGGTGTTAATCGGCGTGGGTAGCCGGGGAAGCGTCGTCCTCGAGCAGCAGATCGGCAGGGATGAGCAGGCCGTGGCGGACCATATCGATAATGGCGGGAAGCGCCGCCGCGGTCAGTTCTGCTTCATCGAAGCCGTGCGCGGCCGCATAAAGGCCCACGGTCTCGGCAAGGTTGAGCCCATGGGGAGATAGGCCCGCAACGATTGCGGCCAAGTGCTCATCAACTTCGTGGCTCCACCGGGGCCCATCGGTACGGGTTAGCCGGATTACCGCCCGGTTAAATCCTTGTTTGTTATCGGTATCGGCCACGCTGACTTCTTCCTTGGCCACCTGTGGGCGTACCTGGAAGTGCTTGCCCTCCAGCTCACCAGGAACCAAATCGCGCAGCCACGCCACGCGGGCGAAGTATTCTTCCACCTCGGGTCCCAATGGATCGCTAAAGTGCTGCGGCATTTCTTCGGCCAAGATATCGGAGGGCGCGTCTTCGGCGATTTTTTGGATGGCGACGAATCCAAACCCGATACCCGTGACATCGTGGTCGTGGAAATGATCCAGCCACGCCTTGGAGCGAGCCTTGCCCTCATCGCTGCGCACATCCAACGATTCATCCTTGAGCCACGTGGATACGTAGAGGGAAGGATCGGCGATATCGCGCTGAATGATCCAAGCGGCTATACCCTTATCCGGCAGCCACGAGGCCACGCGCTGCTGCCAGGTCTGCCCGCTGGTATGCACCCAGGCGGCGAGCAAGTGTGCGGTTCCGCCTGGGGTGAGGTGATCCACTGCCTGGGATACCACCAATTCGCTGGCCCCATCCAAGTTCAGGCCAGAATCGCGGTAGACATGGCCCACCTCAGGGAGGCCAACGACAAATGGGGGATTGGCCACGATGCGGTCAAAGGTGCGTCCCGCAACGGGCTCGAACCACGAGCCCTCAACAAGTTCTACCTCGGTGCTGGACCCCGCAGCAGCGACTGTCGCCGCTGCCAAATCAAGCGCGCGCCGGTGGACATCTGTCGCGGTAATGCTGTGTGCGCTCTCGAGCTGACCCAGCAATTGCACGCCAGAGCCGGTGCCCAAATCGAGCACCGTTGATACCGGGCTTACCGGTGTCGATTGCAAAAGCGAGAGGCTTGCCGCCCCGACTCCCAAGACGTGATCCGCGCCGGGGACGTGATCCACCAGCGAGGCATCGACATCGGAAAAGACGAGGCGGTTGGAGCCGACGATGATATGGGGCCGGATATCGAGGGCAATGTAGATGCTGCCGCGATCATCGGAAAGCGCCACGCCGGCATCCAGGAGCTTGGCGGCAAGGCGGGCCCCGAGGGCATCGGCAAGCAGCGTGGCCGGCAGATGCTCATGCAGCAGGAAGAAACGAATGAGCGTATCCAGCTGGGTATTACCTGTGGTCCCGCGCGCCACCGCGGCAGGCTCACCGCGGTAGAGGGCCTCCGTAAGCTCCGGGCCCAAATGCCCCGCTAAACCATCGGTAGTAAAACCGGCCTGCGAAAAAGCCTCCGCTAACTCTGGGGCAAGATCGCGCAGCGCGGCGGCATCGAAGTGAGGGCCAAAGGACGTCATGCTGGGAGAATTCCTTTCCAGTCGTGCTGATGATGCGGCTAGTCGGAGGCTGCATCGTCATGGTCAATAACGGAATGCTGAGATTCGATTGCCTTGGAGCCGCCGCGGGAAATCTGTTGGTTCTGATACTGCGAATATAGCTGACGATTCATCGCGGGTTTATAGACATTTTTATCCCGCTTGTCCTTCTTTTCACCGCGGCTATTGCCAATGACCACGGCAATCCACGGCAAAGGAAAGGTCACGCCCACGATAATCGCCGCGAGCAACCACCAATGCAGGTACAAAAAGACCCCGGCAATGAGCAGCGATGGCACGCGCAAGAATTGGAAAAATCCGTACCACAGCTCCCGGCGCCTGCGATCTTGTGCGGGCGAGAGCTTGGCATCCGTGATGAGAAAACGTTCCTTTTTGCCAAACACTTAAATTACGCACCTCCCTGGAGCGCGGCGCGTAACCCTACAACAGGGGACGGGAAAGCCGGCGTTGGAGTGCGTAGAGTGTGCATGTTCTCCAAGGGTAGACGCATGACTCGCAAAGTTCGATGCTGATGCGGCAAAATGGGGTGCGTGACTACGACTACGAAGACAATTGAACGGCCAGATATTCGTGAAGACACTTCGACGACGGATAATGACACGCCGAAGTTCTTCCACTACGTCAAAAAGGATCAGATCCTCGATTCCGCGGTCAACGGCAAGTACGTCGTTGCCCTGTGCGGTGAGACCTTCCCGGTAACTAAACAGGCAAAGCCGGGCTCGCCGGTCTGCCCCGATTGCGAACGCGTTTTTAAGGGTCTTCGCCGCAAGTGAGGACGTTTAAGAAGACGAACCTCCGCGCGTGGCAGCAATCAGCCCTCGATAAATTCCTCGCCACCAAGCCACAAGATTTTATGGCCGTGGCGACCCCAGGTGCGGGTAAAACCACCTTTGCTCTGCGCATCGCGACGGAGCTTATGGAAGACCGCACGGTAGAGCGCGTCATCGTCGTGGTGCCTACCGAGCACCTGAAGACGCAGTGGTCTGCCGCCGCCGCGCGGGTGGGATTGGCCTTGGATCCTGCCTTCACGAACTCCTCTGCGGTCAATCCCAGCATGGACGGCATCGTGGTGACCTATGCCCAAGTGGGCATGCACCCCTTCAAGCACCGCGCCGTTGCCTCCGCTCGGCGCACCTTGGTGATCTTGGACGAGATCCACCATGCCGGCGATGCCAAAAGCTGGGGCGATGGCGTCAAGGAGGCCTACGACGACGTCAACCACCGCCTCGCGCTGACCGGTACGCCGTTTCGCTCCGATGAATCGCCCATCCCCTTTGTGCGCTATGAGGACGATGGGGAAGGCCATAAGGTCTCGCGCGCCGACCACACTTATGATTACGGCGATGCGCTTGCCGATGGCGTCGTGCGCCCCGTCGTCTTCCTGTCCTACTCCGGCGAGGCTCGCTGGCGGGACTCCGCTGGGGAGGAGCACTCCGCGCGCTTGGGTGACATCATGAACGTGGAACAAACCGCGCGCGCCTGGCGCACCGCGCTTGACCCCAAGGGCGAATGGATCCCCGCCGTGCTGCAGGCGGCGCATACCCGCTTGATGCAGATGCGGCGCAATATGCCGGATGCCGGCGGGCTCGTGCTCGCTTCCGATACGACCACCGCCCGCGCCTACGCGAAAATCCTCAAGCAACTCTCCAATACCCCAGTCTCGGTCATTTTGTCCGATGACCCAGGTTCCTCAGACCGTATTCAAGAATTTGCGGACTCCACCGATGAATGGATGGTTGCCGTACGCATGGTGTCCGAGGGCGTCGACGTACCCCGCCTCGCGGTGGGCGTCTACGCCACCTCCGCGTCAACCCCCTTGTTCTTCGCCCAGGCAATCGGCCGCTTCGTGCGCTCCCGCATGCCTGGCGAAACCGCCTCGGTATTCTTGCCCTCCGTCCCCGTGCTGCTCGGCCTTGCCGAGCACATGGAAAAATCCCGCGACCACGTCTTGGGCAAAGAAAAGACCGAGAAAGAAGGCTGGGACGACGAGCTACTCGAGCAGGCAAACCAGAAAAAGACCGAACCGGACATGCTGGAAAAGTCCTACGAGTCTTTAGGCGCCGAAGCCGAATTCTCTGGCCTGCTCTATAACGGCTCGCAGTTTAATACCGGCGACATGACCTCTGATGAGGAGGCCGATTTCCTCGGCATCCCCGGGCTCCTCGACGCCGACCAGGTCAAAGACCTCTTGCGCAAGAAGCAATCTGAGGAGATGGACCGCCGCGAGGCCGAGGAGAAGGCGCGCCGGGCCGCCGAGGCAGAAGAGGCCCACCGCCGCAAGATCTACGGCATGGGTCATGCGCCCGCCGCGAAGCAGCAAGAGTCCGATGCCGCAGAGGATACCGGCGTGGTGGATGAGCTCGGCGCGCTGCGCAAGGAGCTTAACACCGTGGTCTCCATCGCCGCGCAGAGCTCTGGCCGGCCGCACGGTGCCATCCACACCGAGGTCCGCAAGGCCTGCGGTGGACCGCCCACCGCGTTATGCAGCGCGGAGCAACTGCGCGAGCGTATCAATTACCTGCGCAAGTGGTAGAGCGCCTCTCCGTCGCTGGTTGGCTGCTGGCCGGCGGTTGGCGCTGCGCCCCTTTCGTCGCGCCAGCCCGCAGGAGGGAATTAGGCACATAAAAAGGCCGCACCATGGTGGTGCGGCCTTCATTTTGTGCAGGACGGGCGAGTTATCTAGTCGAGGTAATCGCGCAATACCTGCGAACGAGAGGGGTGGCGCAGCTTCGACATCGTCTTGGACTCGATCTGGCGGATGCGCTCGCGGGTAACGCCGTAGACTTGGCCGATCTCGTCTAAAGTGCGCGGCATGCCATCGGTAAGCCCAAAGCGCAGGCGCACGACGCCGGCTTCGCGCTCGGACAACGTCGTCAGCACGTCCTGGAGCTGGTCCTGCAGCAAGGTGAAGGACACGGCATCGACGGCGATGACGGCCTCAGAATCCTCGATGAAATCACCCAGCTGGGAATCGCCCTCATCACCGATGGTCTGGTCCAGCGAGATGGGCTCACGGGCATACTGCTGAATTTCCATCACCTTTTCTTCGGTGATGTCCATTTCCTTCGCGAGCTCCTGTGGAGTGGGCTCGCGGCCCAAGTCTTGGAGTAGCTCGCGCTGGATGCGGCCAAGCTTGTTGATGACCTCCACCATGTGAACCGGGATGCGGATGGTGCGGGCCTGGTCAGCCATGGCGCGGGTAATAGCCTGACGAATCCACCACGTGGCGTAGGTAGAGAACTTATAGCCCTTGGTGTAGTCGAACTTTTCCACCGCACGGATAAGGCCCAAGTTGCCTTCCTGAATAAGGTCCAAGAAAGCCATGCCGCGGCCGGTGTAGCGCTTGGCCAAGGAGACCACAAGGCGAAGGTTGGCCTCCAACAGGTGGTTTTTAGCCTTGCGCCCGTCCCTTGCGATGCTGCGCAGGTCGCGCTTTTCCATGGGGGAGAGCTTGGCAGCCTTATCGCCCTCCGCACGAGCCTTTTCCATCTCATCCATGCGGTGCTGCGCGTACAGGCCAGCCTCAATGCGCTTTGCCAAAGAGACCTCCTGCTCTGCATTCAGCAGGGCAACCTTACCGATTTGCTTAAGGTACGCGCGGACGGAGTCGGCGGAGGCGGTCAGCTGTGCATCCTTGCGCGCCTGGCGCAGGGCGACGGATTCTTCCTCATCCCAGACCGAGGACGTATCTTCTGCTTCGTCCTCGTCTTCTTCTTCGCCCAACTCTTCCTGGATATCGTCTTCATCCAGGTCAGTGGGAGCATCGAATTCATCTTCTTCGATGTCCTCATGGGTGGGGTCGAAGTCGACGTCATCCGCAGGGGCGTCTTGCTCAACGGCGTCGAGCTGATCCTCTGCGTCCTCAGCTTCCGACGGTGCTTTCTCCGCGGAGTTTGCGGGGGAGTCTTGCGGTTCTGCCGCAGAGGCTCGCACGGTCTTTTTGACAGCTTTTTTGGCTGATTTCTTCGCCGACTTCTTGGCGGTCTTCTTAGCCGTTTTCTTGGCAGTCTTTTTCGCCGTCTTTTTAGCTGTCTTCTTGGCGGTTTTCTTCGCCGTTTTCTTTGCCGTCTTTTTGGCGGTCTTCTTTGCAGGAGTAGATGCCTCGACTGACTTGTCGTCCTCGCCGAGTGCCTGGTCTGAAGAATCAGTGGCTGCCACGTACGCCCTTTCGACTTACTACTTGATGGAAATAGCTCACCGCACCCGCACAGGGTGGCAATAGCATTATGAATGCTAGCGGGTGTAGGCCTTATGCAGGTCAGACACGCCCGAGAGCCATGCAATTTTGGATCGACCGCCCAGTATAGGCGATTTTTGCACAATGCCGGTAGATAGGGTTAATGCAACGGCGAATTTATGGCTCTAGGCCTTCCAATACAGCCATCGCTGCACCTACAATACCTGCACGATTTTGCAGTTGTGCAGGCATAACGGGGGTATCAATAGTTAAGTGGGGTCCCCATTTGTGGAATTTGCGAGATATGCCACCCCCGATGAGGAAAGCCTGGGGGTTAAATAACTTCTCGTATTCCTGCAGCACGCGATCGAGCCGAACCGCCCACTCCTTGTACTTCAACCCTTCGCGTTCCTTGGCTGCGGAGGATGCGATCGCTTCGGCCTCGTCAGTTCCCACAGTGAGGTGTCCAAGCTCAGTATTGGGAAAGAGCTGCCCGTTGAGGAAGAAGGCCGAGCCGATGCCGGTTCCCAGCGTCAAAAAGATGACTGGCCCGGTTTTAGCCAACTCGTTTCCATACGCGACTTCCGCAAGGCCTGCGGCATCGGCATCATTTAAGACCACAAAGTCAACGTCTAGATAACGAGAAAACAACTCAGTGGTATCCACACCGACCCACTCAGGTGAGATATTGGCAGCGGAGTGCACCGTGTGGTTGGACACCACCGAGGGCAAGGTGATGCCGACGGGCTTGTCCCACTCTTTTTCGCCCACAATCTGGGCCACTACCGTGGCTACCTCATGTGGCGTGGACGGCTGTGGGGTGGGGATCTTTAGCCGTGGGCCCACGAATTCACCGTTTTTGAGGTCGACTTCGGCGCCCTTAATGCCGGAGCCGCCAATATCGATGCCAAAAGAGTGGCCAGTATGAGTAGTCATGCTCGCAAGTGTAGAAGAAGGCACAATGGATGGCATGGATCATGACATAGATTTTCTGCAGCTGCGAGATTTTGCGGAATCTACCGCAATGCGTGCGGCGGAACTTATTCGCGCGCGCCGTGCGGACTTGGTGGCTGGAGACGGTATTGCGGCACATACTCAGACAAAGTCGAGCGCCGTCGACCCGGTAACGGAGGTCGATACCGCCACCGAGGAGTTCATTACGCGCACGATTAAGGAAAGCCGCCCTGGCGATGGCCTATTGGGTGAGGAAGGCGCGAGCTTCGACGGGACGACCGGAGTGAGGTGGATCGTGGATCCCATCGACGGAACCGTCAATTTCCTTTACGGCATTCCGGACTATGCGGTCTCGATTGGCGCGGAATACGACGGCCGCTTGGTAGCGGGTGCAGTAGTCAATGTGGCACGGGGGCAAGTGTATTCCGCAGCAGCAGGCCAGGGTGCCACGGTTACCGCTGCGGATGGCACGCGGTCCTCACTACGGTGCGGTGAGCAAGACGATCCCGCGCTTTCCTTGGTAGCGACGGGATTTGGTTACGGCGCACAGCGGCGCAAGCAACAGGCGGAACTACTGACTAAGTTGTTGCCGCAGGTCCGCGATATCCGCCGCATCGGCGCAGCCGCCCTTGATTTATGCCGCGTGGCAGAGGGGAGTGTTGATGCCTATTTCGAGCACGGTATTAACGCCTGGGATTTTGCCGCTGGTGCTCTCATCGCTCGCGAGGCAGGAGCTAAAGTCCACCACCCAGGCTTGGACAAAGGGTCCGGTGATGGTGAATTAACATGGGCCACGGGGGTGAATTTGGCACCCGCATTTGAGGAACTTTTGGCAGCACATGGCGCTAAGGAGGCGATGCGGGGGTGAAGGGTTAAAGAAATTTTTAGCAGCAGGATGACATATCGGTGTTTGTCCTTTACTATGCGCGATCGATAAACAACTATTCCTAAAGCAACTCGACTTATAGGGGCGTGCAGTATGGCCACCGATTATGACGCACCGCGCCGCGGCGCAGAAGAAGAACTTGAAACTGACTCTTTAGAGGGACTGAAAGCAGCTGAACCCGAAAGCAATGGCATGGATGACGATGGCGAAATCGTCGAAGCATTCCAACCGCCATCAGTTGATCTGACCGGCGAGGAACTCAACGTACAGGTTGTTCCCCGCCAAGAAGACGAATTTACCTGCGGATCTTGCTTTTTGGTTCAGTCCAATAAGCGTTATTCGCACGAAGAAGATGGCATGCCCATCTGTAAGGATTGTGCCTAAGCAGCCGGTATTGGCCTAGCTAGTCGTTATTGCGCACAACCCAAATAAAGATTCATCCCGCCGCAGTTTGCAAAGGCAAGCGCGGCGGGGTTTGAAGTTTTCCTTGTTTAGCAGACACCCGATGTGCGCGGCACCTAACTGCGCGGGGTGTCTACTTTTTGAGGGTGCAAATCTTTTCAGTCATCCAGTTCTATCTAAGGCTGCTCGTCTTTGCCCTTCTTATCCGGATCGCTTCCTTGCTTTTGCTGTTTCTCCCATAGATATCTACGCACTAGGAAGATGGGCAAGACTAGAACGAAGTAAAAAGCCATGTACCCGACTACGTGAAGGACGATGCCGTCAGAGCTCACTTCGCTCCAAGCAACCCCCTCTACGTTTGATGAGGACACTCCACGCCAACCGGTTACTTGACTGACGTAGAATTCAGCGATGACCATTAGTGGCAGTATCACAAAGGAAAACCACCACGGAGGTATCCAGGGTTTCCCATCTTTCTGAGTTCTGCGTAGAGCTCCTCCGAAACCCATTGTGATCTCCTCCTAGTCCAACTTTTCACTGATGGTACAAGAACCCGCGTAAGGTGCCACCGAAAGTCCTCTTTATTTCTGTCATACGAATCCGCTCGGCGGACGTAGCAGCAACGAAAACGCCAACGGCAGACTTAGAAAACGCCTTCCGATAGGTAGCGACCCTTCGATCCAAAAAGCCTATGCGTGCTGCTCCGGCAGGAAGGCGCGGAGAAGCTGGTCTGGATCTTTCGAAGCAATGAGCCAATATGGGGTGTCATCTTCAGGATCATTGAGGACCATCATGGCGTGCTCGTCAATCCACGCATGAGAGACCAAGAATGCGGCCGGATCGAATTGTGGGCCCAGTGCGTTATGGCGCGCAGACTTTGGAACGGTAATCGAACGAGAGACAACCTCATTGGGTAACTGCGCATCCTTGACTAGCAACCATCGCGTTCCATCTTCATCTTGTTCAACCTGCACAACGGTCCCAGACCACGTGATGAGCACCCAGATAGCGATGGCGCCGAGCAGGACTGCGGGAATGATGGTCCACCACACAGAGCGGTTAAGTCCGGCCGTAGCTGAGGTTAAAGCCACAACGATTGCTGCAAAAATCCAGAAGTACCACGGCACCCATTGGCGTTCGCGATACAACACTTTCGGGGCAGCGGGTTGAGGAGCAGAAATATCAGACACGCCTAGGCATTCTAGTCCACCTCAGGCGCAGAATGAACCGGCTGGGGCAGGTAGGATTGGCTAAGTGACTGATTCGAATTCGCTACCGCAGGAACAAACGCCAGTAGGAGACGTCAAAATCAAGCGCCTCGATAAAGGGCTCCCGATGCCATTTCGGGCGCATCGGGGTGACGCCGGCGCCGATCTCTACGCCGCGGAGGCGCTTACCCTCCAACCTGGCGAACGCGCACTTGTCGGCACCGGTATCGCCATGGCCTTACCGCTCGGCACCGTGGGATTGATCCATCCGCGGTCCGGCTTAGCAGCTAAACACGGGCTGTCCATTGTCAATACGCCGGGTACCGTGGATGCTGACTACCGCGGGGAGATCAAGGTGTGCCTGATCAACCACGATCCCCACACCCCGATCGAGATCGAGCGCGGCATGCGCATCGCTCAACTCGTGGTACAGCGTGTAGAACTAATGGATTTTAGCGAAGTAGAAGACTTGGATGAGACCGACCGCGGTACCGGCGGCTACGGATCAACCGGGATTTAGGAAGGATTAAAAAATGGGCATTTGGCCATTTGGAAAAAAGAAAAACGATGACGGTCGCAAGGAAGAGCCGGAGAACTCTCAGCAATCGCAGCCGCAAGAGTCTGCCGCTGATTCCGCAGGATCGGCTTCGGCTGACTCGAATTCTTTTGAATCCGTAAAAGATACGGCTGCCGATGCCGCCGCAGCCTCGGGACAGGTGCGAACGGAGTTTGCCCACGATGCCGTGAACGGCGAAACCGGCCCCTTCGATGGCGATTCCGTCAATATCGAAGATTTTGATTTTTCTGATTCTTCCATCGGCATCCTTGACCTTGGCTCGATGCGCATTCCGCTGCCAAAGGACTCCCAGGTCCAGGTGGAAATGGGTGAACAAGGCCCTAAGATGCTGCACATTGTCACCAAGGCTGGTCGTATTACTCCCGTTGCCTTCGCAGCTCCGCGCAAGCCTGGACAGTGGGCAGAATCCGTGGAAGAAATCAAGGAAGGCATGAGCCGCGATGGGCTTTCCGTTACCACCGAGCAAGGTCCCTGGGGGTTGGAAATCGTTGGCAAAAATGACAACGGCCAACTGCGCGTTATTGGTGCCGAGGGCCCGCGGTGGATGCTGCGCTTGACTCTTGCAGCACCTACCGGCCTTGAAGAAGATTTGGCGCAGATCGCGCGCGACGTAGCATCGCGTATCTTTGTCTACCGCGGTGAGGATCCCATTTTGGCGGGCAATGCACTGCCGGTCATCATGCCAAAGCAGCTGGTGGAACAGGTTAAACAAGCCATGGAAAAGCGCCAGCAGGAACAATCCGGCGCAAATGCCCAAGGTCAGCCGGCTCAAGGCCACCCAGAAAACGGGGTAGGTGGACCCGATCCCGCAGCTGAGGCGGAAGCGGAAAAGCAGCTGCGCGATTTGGGCGCGCAGCCACCCGAGGGGGAGAATGAATCTCCCGCACATGACAAAGACAAGGGGTCTAACCCCGATACCGATAAGTGAGTAAAGCAGAACGCTACGTGAGTAACTCTTTGCCGGAGCCGCAGGCTCCTCAGCTAAGCGACGACCAGGACCGCGATACTGAACCAACTCTGTTGGAACAAATGGGAGGCCTACCGGGCCTCGTCGCGGCCACGTTGCCCATCGTCGTCCTTATTCCAGTCAATAGCCTCTATGGCCTCACCCCAGCGCTGATCTCCGCGCTGGGTGTGGCGGTAGTGATCGCCATCTGGCGCATCGTTCGCAAACAGACTATTCAGCCGGCCATATCTGGACTTATCGGCGTGGCCATTTGTGCCGCCATCGCCTGGTTTACCGGGGATGCCAAAGGCTACTTCCTATACGGCATTTGGATGTCGCTGGCCTTGTTTATTGCCGCAGCGCTCTCCATCCTTTTCCGGTGGCCGGCCGTAGGCGTTATCTGGAAGGGCTTGAACGGCGATGATATGGCCTGGCAGAAGGTAAAGCTTGCGCGGAGGGCGTATTCTATCGCCACCGCCGGGTGGGCCGTTATCTTCTTAGCGCGGTTTATCATCCAGCGCGCGATTTATGACGCCGGGGAAACTACCGCATTGGGAATCACCAGGATCGTCATGGGCTGGCCCTTGACGCTATTGGTGACGGCATTAACCGTGTGGATGGTGCGCCGCGCAGACGCTGCAGTAGAAGAGGCAGAAAATGTCGGACGTGCCACAAATTCAAATCGCAGTACACAAGAGCTCGAGGCAGAAAATGAATGAGTCCGCACTATCTCGCGGGGACACCGTAGAGGTCACTATTGACCGCATGGCCCATGGTGGACTCGGTATCGGCCACGCCCCGGATGGGCGCGTCGTCTTCGTTCCCCGGGCTTTTCCTGGTGACACGGTTCGCGCAACCGCCGGTAAGGTGAAAAAGTCTTTTATCAAGGGCGAACTCGATAGCATCGTCACCGCAGGGCAGATGCGTGTACCCAGTAGCTGTCCCGCCGCGGAGCTAGGCGCTGGGTGCTGCGATTTTGCTGAGTTGGATCCCGCAGCGGAAATAGACATCAAGATGGATGTCTTCCGCGAACAGCTGCGCCGCAGCGGCATTGAGGGGCTCGAGTCCCTCGCTATTGAGCAACACGAGCTGCCGCCGGTACGGGGCTGGCGGACGAGGGTCCGGTTGGGCGTCGACAAGCAAGGCCGCGCCGGATTGCGGAAGTACCGCTCGAATGAGCTGGTCACGTCCGTCGGTTGTACCCAATTAGCAGATGGCTTGATTGATGGTCTGGTTGGGGATGGCGCGCGGCGTTTTACCCCTGGGGCCGAAATCGTCGCGGTTCTTGATGGCGCCGGTAACCGGCATGTGGTGGAAACGCGCAAGGCCCCGCGAGGCAGGCGAGTGGAGACCATTCGTGAGGTCATCGAGGGCTCTGGCACGGTGGCCGAATACGTCAATGGCTGCGAGTTTTCCTTCCCCGCCACGGCATTTTGGCAAGCGCATGTGGCGGCGCCGGAGATTTATAGCGCTGTGGCAGGGCAGTGGCTGGCCGGCCGGGATTACCAGCACAAGATCGCTTGGGATTTGTACGGCGGCGTTGGACTATTCGCGCCCGCGTTATCAGAAGCCACCGGCGGAAAAGTCATTTCCGTGGACTATTCGCCCGCGGCAACGGCGACTACGCAGCCGGGGTTGCGCGATATCGATATTGCCGTGAAATCCGCCAAGGTAGAACAGGTTGCTGCGCAATTGCCCCAACCAGGTGCCGTGGTGCTCGATCCGCCGCGAACCGGGGCAGGCGAGCAGGTGGTCCGCGCCGTGGCGGAGGCAAAGCCCCAAGCCGTGGTGCATGTGGGATGCGATCCAGCGACCTTTGCCCGCGATCTGTCCCTATGGCAAAGCGCTGGGTATAAGCCCGAGAAAATGGCGCTGGTCAATGCCTTCCCCGGCACCCATCACTTTGAGGTAATCGCTCTTATTACCCCAGATAAGGCGGCGAATAACCCGGCGCAGGACGCTGTTTAATGCGAAAATACCCCGCCTGAATTAAGAAGCCGATATAAAAGAAAATACGGACCACGGGTACGGTGGATAGGAAGAACTAAGCACAGAAGGAGTTGAAGGCCGCTCCATGACTATCTTGGATACCATAAACTCGCCGCAAGACCTGAAGGCACTGCCTGCAGAAAAGTTGGAGGAACTTGCGGCGGATATTCGCCAGCGCCTCATCGATAAGGTATCGGTGACGGGTGGGCACTTGGGGCCCAATTTGGGCGTGGTGGAATTGACCATTGCGCTGCACCGGGTCTTTGATTCCCCGCGCGAGCCCATCATCTTTGATACCTCCCACCAGTCTTATGTGCACAAGATGCTCACTGGCCGCACGGCCCAATTCGATACCCTGCGCCAAAAGGACGGCCTGTCCGGTTATACGGACCGCGGTGAGTCCGAGCATGACTGGACGGAATCCTCGCATGCTTCCGCCTCGCTTTCGACCGTGGATGGGCTGTCCAAGGCCTTTAAGATTCGCGGGGAAGGCCACCGCAATGTCATTGGCATTGTGGGCGATGGCGCCTTGACCGGCGGCATGTGCTGGGAAGCGCTCAATAATATTTCTGAAGATAAAAAGCGCAATGCAGTCATCGTGGTCAATGACAACGGCCGCAGCTATTCGCCCACCATTGGCGGCATTTCTGAAAACCTGGGGCGCATTCGTTCCCAGCATGGCTACGACGAGCTCATGGAGCAGGGCAAGCGCCGCTTAAAATCCATGGGGTGGGTAGGCGAGCGCGCCTTTGATGCGCTCCACGCCATGAAGGAAGGCGTCAAGTCCACCGTCTTGCCCACGGAGATTTTCCCAGAGCTGGGGATTAAATATATTGGCCCTATCTACGGCCATGACATCGATGGCTTGGTGCATGCGCTTTCCTATGCCCGCGATTATGAGGGCCCCATTATCGTGCATGTGGTCACGGAAAAGGGCCACGGATTTGCCCCGGCGGTCAATGAGCCGAAGGACCAGATGCACTCGACGGGTGCTATCGACCCAGTCACCGGTGTTGCCAAGGGCACCAAGCAACCAGGGTGGACGGCCGCATTTTCTGAAGAATTGATTGCGGCGGCGGAAAAGCGTGAGGACATCGTCGCGATTACCGCAGCCATGGCGGGTCCTACGGGGCTAGCTCCCTTCCAGGAACGTTTTCCGGATCGGTTCTTTGATGTGGGCATCGCCGAGCAGCACGCCATGGCCTCTGCCTCTGGTTTGGCTTTGGGCGGCATGCACCCCGTGGTAGCTGTGTATTCCACCTTCCTGAACAGGGCCGTGGACCAGGTGATCATGGATATTGCCTTGCTCAAGCTGCCGGTGACCATCGTGCTGGACCGCGCGGGCGTGACGGGATCTGATGGCGCCTCCCACAACGGAATTTGGGATATGTCCTTAATGAGCATTGTCCCTGGCATGCACATCGCCGCCCCGCGCGATGGTGCGCGCCTGCGCGAGCTCTTCCAGGAATCCCTGGACATTGATTCTGGGCCCTCAGTGGTCCGGTTCCCCAAGGGAAACTTGCTGCCCGATATGGAAGCCGTGGATACGCTTGCCGATGGCGTCGATATCCTCTACTACGGCGAGGCTGACGCCGGTGAGGATACCCCCGAGGTCCTCATCGTCTCTATCGGTGCGATGTCCGCGCGGAGCATCAAGGCAGCGCAAGAGCTGGAGAAACAGGGACTCAACGTCACGGTCATTGACCCGCGATGGGTCGCACCAGTGGCAAGCTCCGTCATCGCTATGGCAGCAGATCACGATTTGGTCGTAACGGTAGAAGATGGACTCATTCGCGGCGGAATTGGATCCATGATTGCTGAGGCCCTCGGCGCCGCAGAGGTGGACACCCCAGTGCGTCGCCTGGGTGTTCCTGGTTACTTCCCCAAGCACGGTTCCCGCGGCGAGGTTTTGGCAGAATTTGGCCTAAGCCCTGAGCTCATTGCTGCATCGATTACCGAGTGGGTAGAAAACCTGACCGCTTAATGCGGCTGGGAAAATAGGCTCGCGATCAATGCCGGGGCAACGAGGTTGACCTGCCACGACCGCGCGCCTTCGCGTTCTAGGAAGGCGGGCACATCTTCAGGCTGGCTGATGGTTCCGCTCCCGCCAATGGCCGCCCACACGGTGGCGCGAAGGGTTGCGGGTCGAAGCAGCAGCTCCTGTGGCAGCCCGAGCTCTTCGGCGATATCCCCAATGGCAGCGCGGATCTCTTGATATTCCTCCCACTGCTGTGGATACTCCCTAGACCACACCGATTTCGAGGGAACGGTTCTTTCCTGGCGAAGCGGGCCCGGGCGCCCGCGCGGTGGAATATTCTGGGACTGCTGCACGGCCAGTAACCAGCGGTGCGCGACGCCTTTACTCCGCCGTGGAAAGCCCTTGATGCGGGTTAACTGCGGCTGCGTGCTGGGCAGGATCCGGGCTATCTCTACCAGTACCTTATTGGGCAGCACGCGCCCGGGTGCGGTATCGGTTCGCCGGCTAATATCATCGCGCAGGTTCCACAAAGACTGCGCCGCGGCGCGCTGCTTCCCATTCTTTAGGCTCGATACTCCCTTGATATCGCGCCAAGAGTGCGGCTGCGGGGCGGTGTCATTCGCGTGCTTGGCGACGATCGCCGCACATTCCTCCACCATCCAGTCCAGCTTTTCTTGTTCGGCCAAGATATCGCGCAGCGTCGTAGCCAATTCTAGTAAGAGCTCGACATCGAGTGCGGCATAAGCGCGCATTTCTTCGCTGAGCCGCGGGATGGACCAGTCATCGTCGCCGTGGCCTTTTTCTAGCTGGACATCGAGAAGCTCCGCGATAATGGCGCCCAAATTGGTGCGGTGAAATCCTGCAAACCGGGCGGCTAATTCCGTATCGAAAAGGGTGCCAGGGAAAAGCCCGAGCCACCCAAGAGACGGGAGATCCGAGGGTGCGGCGTGAATGATCCAGTGCTGCCCATTGAGCACCGGAGCCAGTGTCTTGGTCAATTCCGCGCGGTGGCCTTCGGGGGCAAAAAGCATCGTCCCGGCGCCGTTACGGCGAATCTGGATGAGAAAGGCGCGGTCATCGTACCGGTAGCCTGAGGCGCGCTCGGTATCGATGGCAAAGGGCCCGGTACCAGCGTGCAACCGCGCGGCGGCAGCGGTGAATTCCGCTGGCGTGGATAATACCTTCGGAATACCCTCTTTCGGTTGCTTCCGAAATTCCACCATCTTAGCGGCCGAGTTCAGTAACGCCTTCAGGCGGCAGCCCCGCGACGTTGGCTAATACTTGTGCGAAGGCCTGCACGTGCGGTGCTAAATCCAGCCCCTCCGCCGTCCACGATGCGCGCATCTCAATCTGATAAGCGCGCGGGGGGCCGCCGATCTCACCGAAGCGGACCGAGGCGGTGGAGGTGACCGTACCGCCGAGGTTGGTAAGCTCCGCGCCTTCTTTTTCCAAGCCTTCATTGAGCCATTGCCAGGCTACGTCCGGAAGCAGCGGATCTCCTGCCACCGAATCATCCATATCGGCCTGGATATACGCCACCAAGCGCATTGCGCCCTCCCAGGCCTCTTCCGCGCCCGGGTCATGAAGGAGGATGAGGCGCCCGAAGGCATCGCCATCTGAATCGGTGGCGATGATATCCGGGTCCTCTTCCGTGCCCACCTCAAGGCCAATGGCGTGGCTAAAGGGCGCTAATCGCTGCGGTGGGCGAATGGACCCTAGGCTAATTTCTGGGCGAAGAGTGGCCGCGTGCATGGACTCTACTGCCTGAGTAAAAGCCGGCGGCGTCGTTGGCTCCTGTGCCTCGTCATTGCGGCGTAGGGAGGTAAAGGCTGCGTCATCTCCGGAGTTGGCTCCGGCATTCTTACCGGCGCTGGGCGTGCTCGATTCGGAATTACTCACCTTGATAAAGCTATAGTTTCACTACCTTGAGCTGGCGGAGGCGCGCCGATAGTGGGAGGTGCACAGGGGGGGGATGACAATCGGTCTAACTCCAACTTATGATGGATTTGTCCGAATATTCGAATAAGCTTCTGCAAAGGAGAAGGCAATGGCGAAGCTCGATTTCAAGGAACTCAACGAGGTACAGCAATACTCCCAACACGCCGTTTTCAAGGTGATCCCCGGCGGGCTGGGCAGCGAGCGCGAGGAGATCATCTCCCAAGCCCAAGAATTCTTTGCGGAACTAGAAAAGGACAATAAGGTCACCGTCCGCGGCGTTTACGATCTGACCGCGATGCGCGATTCTGCGGACTTCATGATCTGGTGGCACGCCGAGGAGTTTTCCGATATCCAGAAAGCCTTTGGCGATTTCCGCCGGGAGACCACCTTGGGCCAGGTGAGCGAAGTAACGTGGATTGGAAATGCCCTGCACCGTCCGGCCGAGTTCAATAAGTCCCACCTGCCTTCCTTCATCATGGGGGAAGAGCCCAAGGAGTGGATTTCCGTCTACCCATTCGTGCGTTCGTATGACTGGTACACGATGGAAGAAGAAAAGCGTCGCCGTATTTTGATGGAGCACGGAATGCAGGCACGCGACTACCCCGATGTGCGCGCCAATACCGTACCGGCATTCGCGCTTGGGGATTATGAGTGGGTCCTTGCCTTTGAAGCCGACGAGCTACACCGCATTGTGGACCTGATGTATAAGATGCGCTATACCGAAGCCCGCCACCACGTGCGTGAGGAAATTCCATTCCACACCGGACGCCGCGTGAAGAACATCGCAGAACTCATCAAGGTTCTGCCCTAAGATTTGAAATAAAAACAATGCTGGGAGCCCCCTTAACTGTAGGGAGCTCCTAGCGCTGTCATTTGTTCTCACTGCGCGTGGTAGTGAAATCCTAGTTTTCCTCGATGGGCTTTTCTTCCAGGTTCAAAGAAATAGAGTTAATGCAGTAGCGCAGGTCAGTCGGGGTATCGTAGCCTTCGCCTTCGAATACGTGGCCCAAGTGGGACTCACAGTTGGCGCATAGTACCTCGACGCGGCGCATGCCCAGGGAATTATCTTCCCGCTCGATAATCTTGTCACCGGCTAGCGGGGAGAAGAAGGAAGGCCAACCACAGTGGGAAGCAAACTTCTCGGTGGAACGGAATAGCTCCTCGCCGCAGGCCTTGCAGGAGTAGACACCCTCTGTGGTGGTATCTGTGTATTCGCCCACGTGCGGCGGCTCCGTGCCTGCTTCGCGCAATACGTAATATTCTTCGGGGCTAAGGCGCTTTTGCCAGTCGGCATCAGCAATGAGCTTAAAATCAGTCATGACTTTAAGTTTAATCCTTTATTTGCGTGGCACGCCACCACCCGGCAACGGAGGCGAAGATGATGACGATGAGCAGGCTCCACCCCACGGTGCCGGAGAAAGTGTTCATCCACCGCCCAGCATCCGGGTGCGCTTGCGACGTCCATGTCACTGGGGCCAAGAACAGGAATGCAGCCACCCATGCGCCCACCGAGTGAAAGACCGAGCGCGGTAGGAACACGGTGAAAATTAGCGGGAATAACCACATTGAATAATATTGCTGTCCTAGTGAGGATAAGAAGAAAATCCCGACCATAATCGTGCCACTCGTCGTCAGCGCCCAAAATACCGGTTCGGATTGTCGCCACCGCAGTAGTCCGAGCACCGCGCACCCGACCAAGGCGGCGAAGACTACCCACACCACCCAGTAGAGAACGGGGCCGAATTCCACATAGGCCCGCAATCCCGCCCAGGAGGAATTGGCATAATCGCGGGTCGTGGAAAGATAGGGCACCAGCTTGTCGAAGTAACCGCTAGCACCCGGGACGATCGGCCACGCTAGGACATTGAGAACGACCGGAATCCCGAGGCCCGCGAGGAGGTTGCGCCATTGCAGCTTGACCAAGGGCAAGAAAAGCAGGGGTGCGAATTGGGGCTTAATCAAAATGGCTAGCCCAAGGGCTATGCCGGAGACCCATGCGAGCTGCGGGGTGCGCTCAGACTCTAAGAAAGCCCATAGGAAAAGCGCCATGCAGAATAAGAGCACACCGTTGATATTGGTAAACGCCAAAGTGTTGGTGACTGATTCAGTGGCGAAGGCTAAAGCAATCGAGGTTGGAAAAACCGGCGAGGTGAGCTTTCTTCCCACCACGTGGGTTAGCAGCGCCAGTGCGGCAATGATGGCAAGAGCGTTGACAACGATGAAAAGTCCGCGCGCGAGGCTGAAATCGAGCCACGCTAAAGGCGATAAGAATAGCGTTGCGCCTGGGGTGTAGAGATATAGCGGATCCACATGGTTATAAGCCTGTTCATACACCGGAATACCGTCGACCATGCGCTTAAGCGCGCTATAGACCGTAGTGAAATCATCAGTCAACGTCCCATTGCGCGCGACGATGAAGATGCGCTGAATGACGAGGAGAACGGCAATAGGCCATGCGGCGGCGTTTATTCGAGCAGTCACGACCTTTTAGTCTACGGACTCAGTAGTGCGCGAGTACCGCAGAAACACCGTGCTATCTGTATCGGCGGCAATATTTTCTAGCTGCATTCGGCGGTGGGAGTGCGTGCCATGAAAGGTAGCCACGGGTTTTTCTACGCCGGTGGAAAGGTGGGGATCCAGGGTTAAATACATCTGATCAATCGCATCGATATGCACCAGCTGGCCGAGCATTCCTGGCCCACCTTCGCAGAGGATGCGCTGGAATCCACGCTCCCGCAATACGCGGAGATAGTCCTGCATGGTGCCTTCACCGGCATCGATTACCTCTGCACCTGCTGCCTCGATGGAGCGCTTTCTCGCGGAGACCTCTGCGCTTTGCAACGCGGCGTGGGGGAGAAGGAAGAGCGGGGCAGTGGTGAAGTGCGTTAAGAATTTCGAACCCGGATCAAACTTCAAGCTTTGCGTGGGCACGGCGATGGGGGCGGGCTGTGAATCGGGAGAGTCGCGCTCTACTCCCGCATAATCTTCTGACCTGACTGTCTGCCCGCCAACGAAGACGACGTCCGCCCAGCCGCGCAGGGCCTGAAAAAGCTGTGCATCGGTGTCATTGCCCATGGCCTCTGAAAGATCGTTGATGGTGGCAGAACCGGTGAGGGTAGAAACCATATTGGCCCGCACGGCGGGCAGGTAAGCGGGTTCGGGGCCCAGAAGCGAAGCGATGTCCATGGTCTGCCAGTGTAATGGTTGTGCAGACGTGAATCGTCCCGCTGGCTACACCAGCCGAATAAGCACCACACCGGTCAAAAGGAGGGCAATGCCCAGGACCTGGCGGGACTTAATGGGGGCGCCGCTTACGCGATCAATGATGAGCGAGCCCAGCATCGAGCCAAGCAGGCCGGCAACCACGGTGAGACCGGTACCAATCTGCGGAACGAGGGCGGCGTTGCCGAAGATGAAAAGTGCGCCCAATACACCGCCTATCCACATCCACCACGGGTTTGGTTTTCCTTCCGGGCGCTCGATGCGCGGGCGCCAGCGCAACACGATATTGATGATGACCAAGGCGGTAACGCCGACGGCAAACGATACCAGCGCAGCGCTCACCGGAGATCCCGTCACCTGGCCAAGGTGGCCGTTGATGGCGGATTGGCTGGCTGTAAAACAGCCAAAAATAAATCCGGCTAGCCGCCACAGCCACAGGGCGGTCGCGGAATCTGCATTACTTGTTGCTGCGCTCGGTGTGGCTACCACCGCAATTACGCCGAAAAGTACAATAATGGCGCCGATAGCGCGCACCACCGTTAAAGAAGACTGAGGCGACTCGAAGAGCCCGAAGTGGTCAACAATGAGCCCCATGATGACCTGCCCGGCAATGGGTAAGACCACAGTCTGCACCGCGCCTAGGTGCGGAAAGAGAAGAATATTTCCGGTCAGTGCGACAACACCCAACAAACCGCCGAACCAAATCCAGAGTGGTTCGTCAAAAGCCTGCGCAATACCGTAGTCCCCGCCGGTAACTGTGGTGGCCACGATGAGCAGGGTTATTGTTCCTACGGCGAAGGAGATCATCGAGGAGGAAAACGGGGTGCCGGTGGAGGCGCAAAGACGGGTATTGACCAGCGTTTGTATCGGTAAGACCAGTCCAGCAAGAATTCCCAAAAGTATCCACAACACGGGTGGACACTTTACTCAGTTAAGGCAAAAAGCCCACCTGAATGGGAAAAGCCCACCTAAGCGAAGAAAATAAGCTTAAGTGGGCGGTGGTGGTCCTAACTGGGATTGAACCAGTGACCTTTCCGGTGTGAACGGAACGCTCTCCCACTGAGCTATAGGACCTTGCGGGGGATAAATCTACACCCGGTGCATTCCATTTTCCTAATTGGCTGGATGGCAGGCGTGGAAGGTGGGGTAGACGCGGATATCCAGGGGAGGTTTACTCGTGGGGTAAATGACAACCCTGCAATTCACGGTGCGGAGAAATGCGCGATGTGTGTCGCGCAATAGGGGTGCTGGGCTGGGGATTTGGAAACTGACAGGGAGCACGATAATGTTTGTTCACGCACCGCAAAGCATTAAGCACTGCGGCGCGATGCGGATGTAGCGCAGTTGGTAGCGCATCACCTTGCCAAGGTGAGGGTCGCGAGTTCGAGTCTCGTCATCCGCTCCACGCTTTTCTTGAGGGTATTACACCACAAAGGGAAAGTGGAACTAAATGAATAGCGCGCGATTAGCTCAGTGGGAGAGCGCTTCCCTGACACGGAAGAGGTCACTGGTTCAATCCCAGTATCGCGCACAAGGACTTTGTCCTAGAAACCGGGCCTGGTTTCGCATGCGGATGTAGCGCAGTTGGTAGCGCATCACCTTGCCAAGGTGAGGGTCGCGAGTTCGAGTCTCGTCATCCGCTCCAGCACTGTATTGTGTGAGGCGGTATCGCCACGGTGGAATGGCCGAGTGGTGAGGCAACGGTCTGCAAAACCGTGCACACGGGTTCGATTCCCGTTTCCACCTCAACTTAATGCCTTCGGGCATTGGGCGCGATTAGCTCAGTGGGAGAGCGCTTCCCTGACACGGAAGAGGTCACTGGTTCAATCCCAGTATCGCGCACTAGGGTCATCTGATGACCCTTGGTGAATCTTTTGATTCACCTGCGGATGTAGCGCAGTTGGTAGCGCATCACCTTGCCAAGGTGAGGGTCGCGAGTTCGAGTCTCGTCATCCGCTCCACTCAAGCCGCCTTGTCACCAAGGCGGCTTTTTTGTATCCGCCACACCCCACACTTTTGAAGTGATGGAGATCGCAGACTTTTTCGCTTCGATGCGGAACTATGAAGATACGGTTACCGACTATTGATAGAGATACCCTGATGACCACGAATGTCACCAAGATGTTCGTTGGGGATAGGATGTCTTTGCATGCATACGCAAAATTCAGAACTGAAGGAGCTGAAAATGAGCCATCGCGTACCTTGGTTGCGTCGCACGGCAGTTGCGGTGGGAGCTACCGCACTTATCGCGGGCGGATCCGCACCTGTAGCACTGGCGCACGATTCCGTCGTAGGCGGAACCGTAAAGGAGGGCGACCAGCTCGAGGAGTTTCCTGAGGAAATCACCCTGGAGTTTTCCGGCATCCCAAAGGATCAGTTCAACACCTTTGCGGTGACCAATAAGGACACTGGCGAACAGATCTTTAGCCAGGAGCCGGAGCTAGATGACCGCGATCTCACGATCACGACTCCAGATGATGTCGATCCCGGGCCAGGAAACTACCAGGTGGGTTACAACATCACCTCCTCGGATGGACACGCCACGCGCGGTGGGGTCTCATTTACGGTGAAAGGTGAGGATAGCGATGATGCTTCTTCCACCGACGCTGCAGATGCAGATGGAGCTGCAGATTCTTCGAGCGATATGCCCACCTCGGTGAAAATCATCCTGGGCGTGGGCGGTGTGCTGGCCATAGCGGCCGTGCTGGCTTTGTTGATTGCTAAAACTCGTCGAAACGACTCGAAAGGTCACAAATAATGACTAAGAAAATTTCCCGCCTGATTGCCAGCGTTTCCCTCAGCGCCCTGGTTCTTGCTGGCTGCTCCCCGGATAACGAGAGCGATTCCAGCAATTCGGAGTCGACTTCGGCCGCTTCTTCCACCGCAGAAACCAGTAAATCTACCGCTGCAGCGGATAAGGACCTGACCTTCGAGGACGCCGTCGTCCGCGCCAACGAAGACAAGGATATGACCGCCATCTTCGGTACGTTGGTCAACCACTCGGATAAAGACATCGAGATTACCGGTTTCTCCACGAGCCTGGACGCAGAGATGAACCAGATTCACGAGACCGTCGATGGCCAGATGCGCGAAAAATCCAGCCCCTTGGTTGTCAAGGCCGGCGAGAGCCACGAGCTTGCTCCTGGCGGTGACCACTTCATGCTGATGGGCATGAAGGAAGGCATCATGCCTGGTGATTCCCTCGAGATGACGGTCACCCTGTCTGACGGCGAGGAGCTTGACCTGGGCACCATCCAGGCCCGCACCATGGGTGCTGGCGATGAGGACTACGGCGACATGGAGGGCATGGACCACGGTCACGCAGGCCACGATCACTCCGATCATGCAGGCCACGAGCACTCCGGCAAGGACGACGAGAAAGAAAATCACAAGCACTAGTCATGACGGGATTCAGCAGAAGGGGATTTCTCACTGGCGCTGCAGTGTTTACCAGTGCCTTTGCGCTGGTGGGGTGCAACTCGGATAGATCAACACCAAACGCTGAAGCGGAGGAGAACACTCCGCTTGCCGATGCCACCGTAGCTTTCGACGGCCCACACCAGGCCGGCATTGACACGCCGGAGCAAGCACACCTGAACTTGGTGGGCTTTGATCTCAAAGGGGACATCGGCAAGCAGGGCTTTGCCCGCCTGATGAAGTTGTGGACCGAGGATGCGCGTGCGCTGTGTACGGGCCAGCCCCCGTTGGGGACTTTGGAGCCGGAAATGGTGCGCCAGCCGGCGAACCTCACCATCACGTGTGGGCTGGGTGAGAGCATTTTCTCGCTGCTGGGCGTGGATAAACCGGAGTGGCTTGGCGATGTCCGCGCCTATTCCCGCGACCAATTAGAAGAAAAGTGGGGCCAGACTGACATCGTCCTGCAAATCTGCAGCGATGACCCGCTGATGAATACCTACGCCCTGCGGCACATGGTGCGCTCAGGCGAGCATTATGCCGAAGTTAGCTGGCTGCAGCAGGGCTTTATCAACGCCTACGGCAGCCACGAAAAGGGCGAAACCGCTCGCAATATGTTTGGCCAAAAAGATGGCACCGTTAACCCGCACGGCGATGAAGAATTCGCCGACCAGGTCTGGATCGAGGACGGACCAAAGTGGCAGCAGGGTGGCGCGGCCATGGTGGTGCGCCGCATCCGCATGAACCTCGACACCTGGGAAAAGCTGGATCGGCCTTCCCGCGAAAATGCGGTGGGCCGCAAACTGGAAAATGGGGCACCGCTTACGGGTGATAAGGAATTCGATGAGGCGGACTTTAAGGCCACGGATGAGTATGGCTTGCCCGTCATTGATAAGAATTCCCACATGGCGCGCGCCACCGCGCCGAAGGACCACCCAGAGCAAAAGATTTTGCGCCGCCCCTATAACTACGAGCTGCCGCCGGATGGCAAGGATGGCCAACTATCCAATATTGGTCAAATCTTTATTTGCTACCAACAGGATCCCACCAAGCAATTCGAGCCCATCCAGGCGCGCCTTGATGAGGCGGACCTGCTGAATGAGTGGCTGACCCACATTGGTTCGGCGATGTATTTCTGCCCGCCGGGAACCAAAGGCGGCGATGGTAAAGAAACGTGGTGGGCGGAATCGCTTTGCACGCATGCAGGCCTGTAGAATGACTATCCGTAAATTTAACTAGTGGATGCGGCCAGGTATGCCGTATCTGCGCGAGCGCAAAAAGGAGCGCGAATATGGCGGAACTTATTCCCGCGGCACCGGTAAATTACGAATCCTTCACCGTGCCGGCCGGACAAGCGGTTGGCGCGGTCCTCCGCGAGCTGGACCTGCCCAATAAGGGCCCAGAGGCAGTCGTGGTAGTCCGCGGCGTGGACGGTACTCTTTTTGACCTCTCGCACACCCCGGATGAGGAATCGACGTTTGTTCCGGTAGCCGCCTGTGAGGAAGATGGCCGCGCCGTCATTCGCCACTCCTGCGCCCACGTCATGGCCCAGGCCGTGCAAGCCGAGTTCCCCGGCACCAAGCTGGGCATTGGCCCATCCATTGAAAACGGCTTCTACTTCGATTTCCAGACCGCTGAGCCCTTCACCCCGGAGGATCTCAAGGCCCTGGAAAAGCGGATGAAGAAGATCATCAAGGGTGGCCAGCGCTTCGAGCGCCACACCTACGTGTCCACGGCTGAGGCAGAGCAGGCCTTGCAGGATGAGCCCTTCAAGCTGGAACTTATCCAGGACAAGGGCAATGTGGACCCAGACTCCGATGAGGCCGCCGAGGTCGGTGCCGGTGACTTGACGCATTATGACAACGTGAACCCGCGCACCAATGAGGTGGAATGGTTTGACCTATGTCGCGGCCCACACGTTCCCACCACAAAATATATTCCAGCCTTTGCCCTGACTCGTTCGTCCGCCGCCTACTGGCGCGGCGACCAGGCTAACGCTGGCCTGCAGCGCATCTACGGCACCGCCTTTGAGTCCAAGGACGCATTGGCCGCCTACCAGACCATGGTGGAAGAGGCAGAAAAGCGCGATCACCGCCGCTTGGGCCAAGAACTAGACCTGTTTTCCTTCCCGGATGAAATCGGTTCCGGTTTCCCGGTATTCCACCCCAATGGCGCGACCGTGCGCATGGAGATGGAAAACCACTCCCGCAACCGCCACGTGCAGGCGGGTTACTCCTTTGTCAATACCCCGCACATCACCAAGGGCGACCTCTTCCGTAAATCCGGCCACCTTGATTTCTACTCCGATGGCATGTTCCCGCCGATGCAGCTCGATGGCGAGTATGACGCCGAGGGAAATACAGTCAAGGAGCCGCAGGACTACTACGCCAAGCCGATGAACTGCCCGATGCACAACCTGATCTTTGCATCCCGCGGCCGTTCCTACCGTGAGTTGCCGCTGCGCCTTTTTGAATTCGGTACGGTCTACCGCTACGAAAAGTCCGGCGTGGTGCATGGCCTGACCCGTGCGCGCGGCTTTACCCAGGACGATGCCCACATTTACTGCACCGAAGAGCAGCTGGAAGAAGAGCTTACCCAGGTTCTGGACTTCATCATTTCGCTGCTTGAGGATTACGGCCTTTCCGATTTCTACTTGGAGCTTTCCACCAAGGACCCCAATAAGTTTGTCGGCTCCGATGAGATTTGGGAGCGCTCGACCACGATCTTGCAGTCTGTGGCGGAAAAATCCGGCCTCGAGCTCGTTCCTGACCCTGAGGGCGCCGCGTTCTACGGGCCGAAGATCTCCGTCCAGGCTCGCGATGCCATTGGACGTACCTGGCAGATGTCCACGGTGCAGCTGGACTTCAACCTGCCCGAGCGTTTTGAGCTGGAGTACACTGCCTCCGATGGCACGAAGAAGCGCCCGATCATGATTCACCGGGCCCTCTTCGGCTCCATCGAGCGCTTCTTCGGTGTGCTCCTTGAGCACTACGCGGGCGCCTTCCCGGCGTGGTTGGCACCGCACCAGGTCATGGGCATTCCCGTTGCGGATGACTTCGTCCCGCATCTGGAAGACGTCGCCGCCAAGCTGCGCGTCAAGGGCATTCGCGCGGACGTGGATACCTCCGATGACCGCATGCAGAAAAAGATCCGCAACCACACGACAGGTAAGGTGCCCTTCATGCTGGTCGCCGGTGCCCGCGATGTGGAAGCCGGTGCGGTGTCCTTCCGCTTCTTGGATGGCACGCAGGTCAATGGAGTGCCCGTCGAGGAAGCCGTTGAGCTCATCTCCACGTGGGTGGCAGAGCGCACCAACGAGCAGCCGACAGAAGAGCTCATTCGTGCCCGGCGCTAACCCGCAGAAGGGACATAGCGAGGAGACGTTCGTCGATACCGGTGCCGGTGAGCCGGACCGGTTGGAGCGACTGTGGGCGCCGTACCGGATGGCCTATATCGCGCAGCGGTCCGGGGATCCCTTCGTGGAAGCACCCAAGGGCAGTGATGAGGATGGACTCATCATTGCGCGCGGTGAGTCGGTATATGCGCTGCTCAATCTGTTCCCCTATAACGCCGGCCACCTCATGGTGGTGCCGTACCGCAAGGAATCCGAGCTGGAAAACCTCACCGAGGAGGAATCCCACGAGCTCATGGCCTTTGCCCAAAAGGCCGTGCGGGTGCTCAAGCGCGTCTCACAGCCAGAGGCCATTAATGTGGGCTTTAACCTGGGGCGCGCGTCCGGCGGCTCAGTGGGAGACCACCTGCATTTGCATGTGGTGCCAAGGTGGCCCGGGGATAGTAACTTTATGACTGTCCTCGATGGGACTAAGGTATTACCGCAACTACTGCAAGACACCCGTCGTGTCCTGGCAGAGGGTTGGCGTGACATGGAAGAGGAGGACTCGCGTGCTTAGCGTGCATGGGCGAAAGCCCGCCGCCGTGGTGGTGGAACCTATAGCCAAGACCTTTTTAAAGTTGGGATTGACACCCAACGTGGTCACGGTTGTAGGCACTATTGTGACCATCGCTATTTCGGTGATCCTCATTCCTACCGGCCACCTCTTTATCGCTGCAGTACTATCCGGCCTCTTTGCCGCCTTTGACATGCTCGATGGCACCATGGCCCGCCTGACCGGTAAATCGAGCGCTTTCGGCGCCACGCTGGATGCGAGCTGTGACCGCATTACCGATGGCGCATTATTCTGCGCTATCGCTTGGTGGCTGGTGTATACCGCAGACGCGTCCAAATGGACCGTGGCGGCCTGCCTCATTACCTTGGTATGCTCCCAGGTCATTTCCTATATCAAGGCTAGGGGAGAGGCCTCCGGTTTCACCATGGTGGGCGGACTGATTGAGCGCCCCGAGCGCCTCATCTTGGCTTTAGGCGGCATTGGCCTAGAGGGCTTGGGCGTAGAGTACGCCGCGGCGGTATCGCTGTGGATCTTGGCAGTAGGCTCAATATTTACCGTGTACCAGCGCATTGCCATTGCAGCGCGCCAAGACGCCGAGATGTAAATCAAGCGAACATGGGCGCAGCGGGGGCTATCGTTCCGGCTAGTTCGTGGTTTGCGCACAAACTTTTCTGGAGGATCCGGCACCATGTGGGATAAAGAAGATGTAGCAGCGGCCGGGTATTTGGCGGGCTGGAAGGTAGTTCGCCGGCTGCCCGAACCGGTAGCGCGCACCATCTTCCGGTGGGTGGCGGATTTCGCGAGTAACCACGGGCGCGGCATGGACGGCCTGCGACGAAACCTCACCCGCGTAGTGGGGGCAGAAAACGTCACCCGCCAGCTGGTGCGTGATTCCATGCGTTCATATATGCGCTATTGGATGGAGGCGTTCCGCCTGCCCGCGATTCACGCGGATCCCCAACTCCATGAGCGCCTCATGAGCGGCTTGGAAGGCCTCGAGCACTTTGATGCCTCCGCGCAGTCTGGCCGCGGCGTCATCTTGGCGCTGCCGCACTCCGGCAATTGGGATATGGCTGGGGTCTTCTTGGTGGGCCACTACGGGCAATTTACCACCGTGGCGGAGCGTTTAAAGCCGGAGGTGTTATTTGATGCCTTCGTGGATTACCGCGAGGAACTGGGTTTTGAGGTCCTGCCGCTTACCGGTGGCGCGGCCCCTCCCTTTGCACGCCTGAAGGATGCCCTGCAGGAGGGAGGGGTAGTGTGCCTATTGGCAGAACGCGATATTACCCGCCGCGGCATCACGGTAGATTTCATGGATGAGGAAGCCAATATGGCGGCCGGTCCCGCGCAGCTAGCCATTGAAACCGGCGCGGCGCTCCACGTGGTGCACTCGTGGTTTGAAGGCGATGGCTGGGGCTTGTCGGTGTCGCCAGAAGTTGAGGTTACCGATGTCCAAGCGACCACCCAGCGGATGGCGGATGGGTTTGCGGCTAATATCCAACGCCACCCCGCGGACTGGCACATGCTGCAGACGCAATGGAATGAGGACGTGGAGCGGCGCCGGCAAGCGCGAAAGGAACGTTCCAGTTAATGCGCATCGGTATTATTTGCCCGTATTCTTTTGACGAACCTGGTGGCGTGCAGGCTCATATCCTTGATCTGGCCACCGTTTTTATAGAACAAGGCCACTTTGTCCAGGTCCTTGGTCCCGCCGCGGAAACCACACCACTGCCGGATTTTGTGGTTAAGGGTGGACCTGCCTTCCCGATTGCGTATAACGGCTCGGTCGCGCGCTTGTCGGTGGGGCCGAAGGTAACGCGCAAGGTCAAGCGCTTCATCCAGGACGGCGATTTTGATGTCCTGCATATCCACGAGCCCAATTCCCCCAGTTTTTCCATGACTGCCTTGGCCGTGGCGCATGGCCCCATGGTGGCGACGTATCACGCCTCGGCGGCGAATTCCCTCATCCTTACCCTGGCAAAGCCGCTGCTCGTACCCTTTTTGGAAAAGATTCGCGGAGGCATTGCGGTATCGGATATGGCGCGGCGCTGGCAGGTGGAGCAATTGGGTGGTGATCCTGTCCTGATTCCCAACGGCGTTGATACCTCCGTCTACGCCCTAGCGCGCAAGAAAAGCCAGCCCGCGCTTGCCGATGCCCCACTCGAGGTCGTCTTCCTCGGCCGCCTCGACGAGCCGCGCAAGGGCCTAGACATCCTGTTAGCCGCTTTGCGTCAGGTCAATAAGAATATTCGCGTCACCATTATGGGCGGCGGCCGCGCCCGCGAGGTCGAGGGCGTGGACTTTGTCGGGCGCGTTAGCGATGCAGAAAAGGCACAGATCTTAGGCCGGGCCGATGTTTACGTGGCGCCCAATACGGGCGGGGAAAGCTTTGGCATCGTGCTGGTAGAAGCAATGGCCGCCGGTGCGGCCGTCGTGGCTTCTGATTTAGAGGCCTTTCGTGCGGTCTGCAACGCAGAATCGGAAGAGCCTGCGGGAGCACTATTCCGCACTGGCGATGCCACCGATTTGGCACGCGTGCTCAACCAGGTCTTGGATGATGGTGACTACCGGCGGCGATTGGTGCGCAATGGCGTGCAACGCGCCCAGATGTATGACTGGGACCATGTTGCCGCGGCGGTCATGCAAGTTTATGAAACGGTGCAAGATGGCACGAAGGTGAGGGTGAAGCGATGATGGCGATAGAAATAACCATCGCGCTGCTTATGCTCATTCTTGTGGGATCGTGGGCCATTTTCACAGCGCAGCGACTAAATTTCCTGCACATCCGCACCGATGCTGCGCTGGCGCAGCTGCAGGCTGCGCTGGACCGGCGAGCGGCGGTAACGGCGGCGGTTGCTCCGGATCTTGCGGCCTTGGCACAAAAGGCCGAATCCACGGAGCTTTCGCAAGGGCATTTTCAAGCCCGCACCATGGTTGAACGCGAGCTTTCGGCCGCCATTGTGCGCGATTTTCCGGTAGGCCAGCGCCCTGCCGCCTTGGCGGATGCAGAAGGCCGCATCCAGTTAGCGCATCGCTTTTATAACGAGGCAGTCAGCGATACGCGTGCGCTGCGCCTGCGCCCAGCAGTGCGTTTCTTCCGCCTCGGCGGAACCGCTAAATTACCTGAGTACTTCGACTACATGCTGGCGGATTAAAAACTTAGCCGCGCGTTACCTCCTTAGCGGCATCGGTGCTCGCTTCAGCTTCGGCAGGGGTGTCAGAACCGGGCACGTTAATTCGCCCCGTATTTGGCGAGGACGCGTTCTCTGCGCCGGCTTCCGGGCTTGTTTCCAAGCCGCCTGCTGCCACGATGGCTTTTTCTATGCGTCGCGACAAGCTCACCTCAAGGATGAACCATATAAGCGCAAAGAGCACCGCTACGAGGATGAGGACGTTGCGGGCGACGAGCACGTAGACCGGAGTCAGATTTTCGCCCACATACTTCCACACGTAGTCATAGTGGAAAGGGTAGATGTAGGTGCCAAGCGCGGCGGCTGCAACTGCGCATACAGCGAGGAGGCCCTGACAGATTTTGATGGGTACAAACCCGGCGGGGAGCTGTTGGCGTATGACCACAGCGAAGAGGGGGCCTAGCCAAATGATGTACTGGGGCGAAAATACCTTATTGGTGGCTATGAGTAGTAGCACCATGAGGGTGAAGAAGGCGATGGTCGTTCGCGAGGTCCACCCTCCGGCGAAGAAACGGTATAGCGCCCAGCTCAGGGCAAATACCAGCATCCCGGCCGTCGCGATAGTGCTCCACATGATGGCGGTATCGACTCCCGGGCCAGAAATCTCAAAGCTCTTGGAGGGCGCATAACCTAATCGCCATTTACCCGGGTTGAGATGTGCCTGCAATAGCAAGTATGTCGCCGGAACGGATTCGAGTTGGAGCCCGCGCACCCCCTGATAATTCAGTGGGGAAAGGAGTCGGTCCATACCGGAGGTAAAAACTGTGAACGCAGAAAGAGCAGCAACGGAGCCAAAATAGGACGTCAATCGCAGCCAGGAATTAGAGTTATTAAAACGCCCTACCAGTCCGGCCGCGAGGACGCCTGGCCAGAGCTTCATGGTGGTAGCGAAGCCCAATAGGACGGCGCCTGTCTTGGGATGAGAAATAAGAAGCGCTGCGGCACCGGCGACGGCGACGGCAGGAAAAATATCGAGGCGCCACACAAAGACGTGTCCTGCAGCCGTGCCAAAAAATACCCAGAACCAGCCGGCGAGAAAAACCCGCTTATTGCGTTCGTGGTGGCGCAGCAGGAGGGCGAGGAAGGTGGCATCGACAAGCAGCGTCATGATGGTAAAGCCGATATAGAATACGCCGCGGTCTCCACCGGTGAACCAGCTTAAGATGATGGTGGGCCACGTGCCCGCGTGGGGGTATTCGGTCATCTTCGTAGGATCGGTGCCAAAAAGGCCGGCGAAATAATAGGCAACATCGCCGCGTGCGCTTTGGTCGAGCTTCAAAAAATAGACCAAAACCAAGCGGGCGAGCACCCAGCTCACCCATACCGCAGGAACTGTCGCGAATCTTTTCACCCAAAAGATTCTAGGGAATAATTTGGTCGTTGAGTAGTTCGAATCAGGTTCCTCGTCACCGGGGGTTGAACTGCCTCGGGGAGTAGGGTGGCAAGGCAGACGAAGACTTACGTGATGTAGCGCATAGTAGGCGCGCAAGAAAGGATGACTGTGGGCACCATTTCTGAGGTTTTGGCATTAGAAGGCACCCAAGATGCGGATGTCTTTTCTGGCCCGGCGATCCCCTCGCAGATTGAACGCACCTTTGGCGGGCAAGTTGCCGCGCAGGCCCTTGCCGCGGCGCAAAGGACGGTGGAGGGCAAGCAGGTGCATTCCCTCCATGGTTATTTCGTTGGCCCAGGTGATACGAAAAAGCCGCTGGAGTTGCAGGTAGAAAGGCTGCGTGATGGTCGTTCCTTTGCCAGCCGGCAGGTTCGGGTCATCCAAGGCGGCCGCCTCGTCTTTATTATGCTGGCTAGTTTCCACCGCGATGGAGATGCAGGTCCCGAACATCAGGATGTGGCACCGCAGGTATTAAGCCCCGATGAAGCCGCTCGCCGTGGCGGCGGGGCGCCCTATTCCACCCGGATTATCTTGAAGGAGTGGGCCGATTGGGATATTCGTTTGGTGCCCGATGAGGGCCGCGATGATGCCGCCGCGGAGGTGACAGGTGCCGGATATCGCCATATTTGGTTCCGCAATACCGGCGAGCTTGGGAGTGACCCCGACTTCCACCGCGCCGCCCTGACGTATATGTCCGATATGACCCTTATCCGGGCGGCGCTCATTCCGCACCAGGGGGAGAAGGTGCAACTGGCAAGCCTTGACCATGCGGTATGGTTTCTTCGCCCCTTTCGCGTGGATGAGTGGTTGCTCTATGAGCAGGTATCGCCCACAGCAGCGCAAGGAACGGCGATCGCGCGCGGTAAATTATTCAATGAGCAGGGCGAACTCGTTGCATTGGTCAACCAAGAAGGCTTGACTCGGTTCCTTGATGAGAACTTAGGTAGCGGTTCTGCGCACGGCAATTGGCATAACGTCTAGAAAAGCGTCTGTATCATGGGGGCGCTTTTCCCAGTTCGTGCAGGGCACGTATAATTGTCAACAGATTTAGAACCCAATTAGAAAGGGACTTAATGTCAGGCCACTCAAAATGGGCAACTACCAAGCACAAGAAGGCTGCCAATGACGCCAAGCGCGGCAAGGAATTTGCCAAGCTCATTAAGAACATTGAAGTGGCGGCGCGAACCGGCGGTGGTGATCCTGCGGCCAACCCAACGCTCGATGACATGATTAAGAAGGCCAAAAAGGCCTCTGTCCCCAATGACAACATCGAGCGC
Organism: Corynebacterium rhinophilum; assembly: GCF_030227225.1. Lineage (GTDB taxonomy): Bacteria > Actinomycetota > Actinomycetes > Mycobacteriales > Mycobacteriaceae > Corynebacterium > Corynebacterium rhinophilum. The sequence goes on along the minus strand of NZ_JASPHQ010000002.1, from coordinate 108,688 downwards.
GCCCGCAAGCGCGGCTCTGGTGAAGAAGCTGGTGGTGCCGACTGGGAGACCATCATGTACGAGGGCTATGGCCCCAATGGCGTCGCAATGCTGATTGAATGCTTGACCGATAACCGCAACCGCGCGGCTACCGATGTCCGCACAGCGATGAGCAAAAATGGCGGCAACCTGGGTGAATCCGGCTCGGTTGCTTATATGTTCTCCCGCACCGGTTATGTCTTGGTGGAAAAGGGTGAGCTGAGTGAGGACGATGTCTTGATGGCAGTGCTCGATGCCGGCGCTGAAGAGGTCAAAGACCAGGGCGAGAAATTTGAGATCATCTGCGCTCCCACGGATGTGCAGGCTGTCAGGGAAGCCCTTAAGGAAGCAGATATCGAAGTCGATGACTCCGATAACGATTTCCGTGCCTCAGTTGAGGTTCCCCTCGAGGCCAATGACGCCAAGAAGATCTTCCGCCTCATCGATGTTTTGGAAGAATCCGACGACGTCCAGAACGTATATACCAATATGGATCTATCGGAAGAGGTCCTAGCGGAGCTCAACGCAGAATAGGGTTCCTGCACTTATTGGGGCACTAGCTCGGTGGCGGGTCTTCGCGCATGCGGAGATTCCGGCGCCGAGCTTTGTTGTGTTTTTATTGGGGCAGTCTAAAATTCACGCCGTGTTGTAGAACATGTGTGTGTAAGACATAATGGGGAATTGAGACTAGAAACGACGAGGCCGCGGAACGGGGAGTGGGCGGGTGTGAATATCGAAGGCATGCGCGTGATGGGCATCGACCCTGGGCTTACTCGCTGTGGCCTGTCCGTGGTCCAAGCAGGCCGCGGGCGCGCAATTCTTCCCGTCTCCGTTGGCGTGGTGCGGACCCCGAGCGATAAAGATTTAACCGAGCGGCTCCTGCGGCTGTCCGTTGCGGCTAAGGAGTGGATGGACGATTATTCGCCGGATGTGGTTGCCATAGAGCGCGTCTTCGAACGCGGCCAGGTTTCGACCGTCATGCAGACTGCACACGTCGTAGGAGTCCTCGTGCTCGCGGCCGCCGAGCGGGATATTCCGGTGTATATGTACACCCCGTCCGAGGTGAAAAAGGCTATTTCTGGCAACGGACGCGCCGATAAGAAACAAATGACGGCGATGATTACTCGTATCCTGGGGCTTACGGAGCCGCCCAAGCCGGCGGATGCAGCGGACGCATTGGCGCTGGCTGTCTGTCATTGCTGGCGGGCGCCAGCGATTGTCAGGATGGATAGTACCGGTTTAGGGCTTGGTGCAAAGACCAGTGGTGTCCGCGGGCGGGGGAAGAGCATCAAGCCCTAATGCACTGCTCACCCACTAAGTTTTATTAAATACAAGGTCATGGCGAACGCGTACACAGGTAGGAAGGCACGGTAGAAAATGATTGCGGCATTGCGGGGAGAAGTCCTCCTCATTGGTTTAGATCACGGCGTTATTGATTGCGGAGGGGTGGGCTATAAGTTCTTGGCCACCGCAAAGACGTTGGGAACCCTGCGCCGCGGAGAAACCGCCTTTGTACTCACTACCTTGGTGGTCAAGGAAGATGCGTTGACCCTGTACGGTTTTACCAGCGATGACGATCGCGAAATGTTCCAGGTGCTGCAATCCGTGTCCGGCTTGGGCCCTAAACTCGCCTTGGCTGCATTATCCGTCATGGGAGCAGAAGAGCTGGCTGCAGCCATTGGCGGGGAGGATGTTAAGGCGCTGCAGTCTATTCCGGGCGTCGGCAAGCGGATGGCCCAACGCCTTACCTTGGAGCTTAAAGATAAGGTAAAGCGCTTTGCTGGAACTCCAACGGCTGATGCGGCGCCGGCGGCAACAAGCGGTGGTGGCCCAGTTGTCGATAGCGTTACTGAAGCCCTCTTGGGCCTAGGATTTACTGAGAAGGCGGCTCGTCCCGTGGTGGAGGCGGCATATGCCGAAGCCCCCGCGGCGGATACGTCGACCTTGCTGCGCGCGGCCCTAGCCCAGTTGGGTAAGCAGGGTTAAAAGAACACGACGTCAAGAAGACACGAAGGCTACAGCATGTCCGATATTGAGCGTACCGAGTTCAACCTCCCGGAGGGAATGAATGAGGCGCACGATTCACAGCACAATAGTGATGTGGAAGCCACCGCTCACGCCGAAGAACACGATATCGAGCGCTCCCTGCGCCCGAGATCCCTGACGGAATTTATTGGGCAGCCAAAGGTGAGGGAACAGCTGTCCCTCGTGCTGACTGGCGCGAAGAACCGCGGGGTCACCCCAGACCACGTCCTGCTATCGGGTCCGCCCGGCCTGGGTAAGACCACGATGGCCATGATCATTTCGCAGGAACTTGGGACGTCGCTGCGCATGACTTCGGGTCCAGCGCTGGAGCGGGCGGGAGATCTCGCGGCCATGCTTTCGAACCTCATGGAAGGCGACGTGCTCTTCATCGATGAGATCCACCGCATAGCCCGCCCCGCCGAAGAAATGCTCTATATGGCCATGGAGGATTTCCGCATCGATGTGATTGTGGGCAAGGGGCCGGGAGCTACCTCGATCCCCTTGGAGATCCCGCCGTTTACGTTGGTCGGAGCCACAACGCGAGCGGGAATGCTCACTGGTCCGCTGCGGGATCGCTTCGGCTTTACCGCCCAAATGGAGTACTACAGCACCGAGGATCTCACCCATGTGATCAAGCGTGCGGCACATATCTTGGACGTCGCCATCGACGATGATGCCGCCGTTGAAATCGGCTCGCGTTCGCGCGGCACTCCGCGCATCGCCAACCGCCTACTGCGCCGCGTGCGCGACTATGCGGAGGTCAATGGCACCGGGCGCATCGATCTTTCCGCCGCGCAGGGGGCGTTGGAGGTATTCGATGTTGATGAAATGGGGTTGGACCGGCTAGACCGCGCCGTTCTTAATGCCCTGATCAATGGTCATGGTGGTGGGCCGGTGGGTGTTAATACCTTGGCCATCGCCGTTGGTGAGGAACCCTCCACTGTGGAGGAGGTGTGCGAGCCGTACTTGGTTCGCGCGGGCATGATTTCGCGCACCGGGCGGGGCAGAGTAGCCACCGCAGCCGCCTGGCAGCACCTGGGCCTGACGCCTCCGGATGGGGCAATTGGGCTGTTTTAAGGGAGCATGAACACCTCGCTGATGGTGTCAGTGAGGCGGAACTAGCCCATGGTTTTTGTGAACCAAACAGTCTGGCATACTGGAAAGTTATGGAAATCATCTTTCTCATAATCATTGTCATTTTGTTCATCATTCCTTCCTTTATGGCGATGCGTAAGCAACGCCAGCGCCAAAACGACATGCAATCGCTGCAGAACTCCCTGCAGAATGGAGATCGCATCGTGACCGCTGGCGGTGTCCACGGCGTGGTGCGCGGAACCACCGATACCAGTGTGGACCTCGAGGTTTCCCCGGGGGTTACCCTTACCTTTGACAAGATGGCGGTGGTTCGCACCGAAAGCGAAGCTCAGAACCTCGCCCGCGGTGGTGCAGACAATGCTGGAGAGCCACAGCGCGACAACGGTGAGAACAATAATGATGACGGATTCAATGGTGGGGAAGGCGAGCAGCCCTCTAACCGCTAATTCCTCGTTATCGCCCGTGCTCTCAACGAAGGCAGACGCGGGCGCACCCTGTGCACACGGCTAGTGTTCTCTGAACCTGCAATTGGCTTAAGGGAAACGTAGAACCTGACACATTTTCGCTGAATCGCGGACCCCGTTAAGGAAAATGTTGTTCCATGACGTACGATTGTGCGTTGTTAACGTGCCCGTGCCGAATTGGGCGGGCCGTATTTAATGTTTAATCACCCTGGTTTGCAGTGCACAGGAGAATATCGTTGTCCGCATCATCTCGAGGCGCTATGAAAAATAGCAACCGCCAATGGCCTAAACGCGCCCTCGCGCTTTTTGGGCTTATCGTGGTCGTTATCTATGCGCTGGTCTTTTTCACCGGAAACCGCCAAGCCACCCCAAAGCTAGGCATTGACCTGCAGGGCGGCACGCGCGTTACCTTGGCACCACAAGGTGAAGACCCCACCCAGGACCAGCTACGGCAGGCGCGCAATATTTTGGAACAGCGCGTGAACGGTATGGGCGTTTCTGGTTCCGAGGTCGTCATCAACGGCAATACCCTCGTCATCACAGTACCGGGCGAGGACGCCTCGCAGGCCCAAGCAGTGGGGCAGACCTCTCAGTTGTACTTCCGCCCGGTGGCGCAACCCTCGGCGCCGGATTTGGACAAGCTCGACAAAGAGCTGGAGGATATGGCCAACCGCTGGGTCAAATACGGCGTCCTAGATAAGGACGAAGCTAACAAGAAGTTGGAAGACGTCACCAACGCCGTGGCCCAGCAAGAAGCGCAGGCTGAGGGCAAGGAAGCGAAGGACGTCAAGGCCCCGAAGGTTTCCGCTAAGCCTTTGGATGAGCCGTCCAACTCAATTGAGCAGACCGAGCGTCGCGATGAAATCACCGAGATGTTGTTGAAGGACCGTCAATCGGAGGATCCGACTACGCAGGCAGCGGCCTCTTCACTTTTGACGTGCCAGGGAGCCGCTGACCCGCTGGCTGGCGCAGACGATCCGTCCAAGCCTTTTGTTACCTGTGATTACGACAGCGGCACTCCTTATGTCTTGGAGCCGGCCCCGTTGCTCAGCGGCATCGAGGATGAAGACGGTACCCGCTTGACGGGTAATGAGATTGATACCAATTCCCCGATCAACGGTGGCCTCAACCCGCAGTCCGGCCAGATGGAGATCAGCTTCTCCTTCAAGACCGGTAATGGCCCGAACGGTTCCCAGACCTGGGCGGACCTCACGCGGGAGCACCTGAACGATCAGATTGCCATCACCCTTGACTCGGCCGTGATTTCGGCGCCGGTTATCCAGGGAGCTACCCCGTACGGTTCCGCTACCTCCATTAACGGCGACTTCAGTCAAGAAGAGGCCAATAACCTAGCCAATAACCTGCGCTACGGCGCATTGCCGCTGTCCTTTGCCGGCGAAAACGGCGAGCCCGGTGGCACGGTGGAGTCCATTCCTCCGACACTGGGTAAGGCAGCGCTAGAAGCTGGTCTTTGGGCTGGCTTGGCAGGCTTGATTTTGGTCATCCTTTACTCGCTGTACTACTTCCGCGCGCTCAGTGGTGTGTCCGTTATCTTCTTGCTCGGCTCTGCCCTGCTGACCTACGGCGCTATTGTGCTGCTGGGGCGCTGGATTGGTTACTCGCTCGACCTTTCCGGTATCGCCGGTTTGGTCATCGGTGTCGGTGCGACAGCGGACTCGTTCGTGGTCTACTACGAGCGCATCAAGGATGAACTCTTAGAAGGTAGAACCTTTAGGTCAGCAACGCAGAAGGCCTGGGAGCGCTCGCGCAGCACCATCGTGACCGGTAATGCGGTGACACTCATCGGTTCTGTCATTGTCTACTTCCTCGCCATCGGTGAAGTGAAGGGCTTCGCGTTTACTTTGGGCCTGACCACGGTCTTCGACCTCGTCGTGTCCTTCTTGGTCATGGCACCGTTGATGCAGATTATTGGCCGCCGCCCTGCGGCAGCCAAGCCATCGATGAATGGTTTGGGTGGAATTTATGCGCTAATTGAAGAGCGGCGCGAGCGCGGCTACTACGGAGATTCCCGTTCTGCCGCTACTACGCCGCAGGAGCGCTCCACTGAAAATTCGGCATCCGTTGGCGCCGATTCGTCTGAGAGTTCTTCGCCCTCAGCAGCTGCGGAAGATGAGGAGAAATAATCATGGCCGTATCGACTAAAAATAAGATTTCGCGTTTAGATCGCCTCTATGAAGACGAGCGTGGCTATGACTTCATTGGCCATACCAAACGGTGGTACGGGATTACCGCCGCGCTCCTCGTCGGTGCCATCGTCGCTATCTTGATTCGTGGATTTACGCTTTCCCTCGACTTTGAGGGTGGCACCACCTTGTCCATGCCTGCTGGGGACTTGAAAGAAGACGAGGTAGCTACCGTCTTCGAGGACTCCACTGGCGTTGAACCGGAGCAAGTGCGCATCGTTGGTGCCGGTGATTCTGAGACGCTCGAAATCACCTCTGAGCGCTTGAGCCAAGAAGAGGTAGACAGCGCTCGGTCTGCCATCTACGAGGAATTCCAACCCAAGGATGAAAACGGGGAGGCCACCCCGGACGCCATCGGTTCTTCCACCGTGTCCGAATCGTGGGGCTCCTCGATTACGCAGCGCATGATCCTCGCCATGATCGTATTCCTCGTTGCAGCGACAATCTATGTGGCGGTACGCCTGCAAAAGATTATGGCTTTTGCCGCCATTTTGGCGCTAATTATTGATGGCATCGTCATCGCCGGTGTCTACGCCCTCTTCGGGTTTGAAGTTTCTCCCGCCGTCATCATCGGTTTGCTCACCGTCCTGACCTTCTCCATCTATGACTCCGTCATCGTCTTTGACAAGGTCAATGAGAATACGGCCGGGCTGGAAGGCCAACGATCTAAGACCTATGGGGAACTCGCCAACTTGGCGATTAACCAGACGGTCATGCGTTCCATTTCCACCTCTATCATTTCCGCGCTGCCTATTATCGCGCTGTTCGTCATTGCCGTATGGCTTATGGGCATCGGTACGCTGCGCGATTTGGCGCTGATCCAGCTCATTGGCGTTATCGAGGGTATTTTCTCCTCGATTTTCTTGGCCACTCCGTTGGTGGTGACGTTTGCTAACTGGACTAAGCGCGTCAAGCAGCACACGCAGCGTGTGCTAGATTACCGCGCAGGTAAATCTGAGGAAGGTGAACCAGCGGATGCGGGTTCTGCAAAGCGCAAGGTGGTTACGCCTTCCGATGTCGGGGCCAAGACGCACAAGGAAGTGGCAGAAGAACAAACTGATCACGGCAGCAGTGCCTCCGGCCATACCGGTGCTACGTGGCGCCCGGGCCGCTAAGTGCCCTTGAACACGGCATAATCAGGCAGACTAAAGCTTGGTCTTTTTAGGAGAAAAGGGGTTGTGCGTACCGTGGAACGCAGATTAGGCACCACACGGTGGTGGGGGCGCCGTCCCAAAATCACGGCGGTTGCAGCGGGGCTTTCCGCCCTTGCGCTGGTAGCGGCCTCGTGCAGCAGTGAGGAATCCGAGAGCGGTGACCAGGCTACGCCCAGCGATCCGGAGTCCTACAACTACGCCGGATATATGGTTAACTCTCAGCTGACCACGACGAATGCCGGCACCGCCTTCGGCAGCACCACCTCAGCGGCCCAACTTTCGACGCGGCTTTATCCCGGCCTTTTTGTCCCGGGGCCCTCCGGGCAGCTTATTCCCAATGCGGATTTGGTAGAGACCGAAGAGCTTCCGCCGGCAGCTGATAGTGATCAGGAAAGCGTGCGTGTGACGCTTGCCGATGACGCCACATTCTCCGATGGTGCCCCCGTCACCTGCGATGATTACCTGCTTGCCTATACGGCTGGCACGCACCCGGTTGAATTTGCCTCGCATATGCCGCTGATGAATGACATCGCGGATATCGAGTGCGCGCCGCAGAGCAAGGCCTTTACACTGACTTTTCAGAAAGACCAGGGACATCGGTGGCGCCAAATGTTTGGCCCTGGCACCGTCATGCCTGCGCACGCGCTCGCGCAGAAGACGGATTTGACCGTAGAGGAACTCAACGCGGCCTTGCACGCAGAAGACATGGCGACGTTGCAGCCAGTAGCGGAATTGTGGCGCTATGGGTTTTCTACAGCCAAGGATGACTTTGACCCAGAGCTGCAGGTCTCCTACGGCCCATTTACCGCGGATAAGGTGGGCGATTCCGGCGAGGTTTTCTTAAAAGCCAATGAGGAGTATCGCGGCGACAAACCTGCCTTGGATCGCCTGGTCATTTGGCCGAGTACTGCCAACGCGCAGGAACTTGCGGATAAGGGCGTTCTCAAGGTGGCAGATTCCGTCGTAGCGGCGCCCGACTGGCTCTCCGGGAAAGGCGGCGCGGATGCGGAATCTGGAGAAGGCAACGACGCCCGAGAATCCGATAACGATTCCTCAGACAAGGACTCCGCGGGCGCAGGCGCTGACGCGTTTGAGACGACCACCAAGGTTGGCCTGCAAACCGATACGCTGACCCTGTCGCAGGCCGGGATTTTCGCAGAGCCTTCTGCTAGGAAAGCATTTGCTGCCTGCGTGGACCAAGCGGCGATGGCGCACAAGAGCTCCGAAATATCTGGTGTCGATGTTCCACCGGCTTATGTGCGCACCGTCTCTGTCCAAGATCCGGTAGCCCAAACGCTAGGCTCGGTGGCGAAGGACCATGAGGGAACGGACATGGCTGCGGCGGGCCAGTTGAATGGGTCCACAATCAAGGTGGGCTACGTTGGCCCGGATAAGCGCTATCAGGCGATGGTCGATGCGCTGCGCGCCTCCTGCGAACCGGCGGGGATTACCATCGAGGATGCTGCGGAGGAGAACCTATCGCAGTTTTATCTCAACCCTGATCCGGAAACGGGGCAGCCAACCATCGATGCCTTCTTGGGCCCAGTCGATCCGCTGACCGAGTATTCCGCCGCTGATTCCAGCATCAAAAACTCCGTTGAGCTCAAGGAGCAGGAAGAGCAGCTGTGGGAGAGTGTTCCCTCCATTCCGGTCGCTGCACAGCCGCGCGTGTTTATTGTTCACCGCGACGTGGAGGGTGTCCTGCCGTACACTGGCATCTCGGGCATCGGCTGGAATATGGATCGTTGGCACGTGTCGGCACAAGAACCTGTGGAAAAGGCCTAGTCCTTTTCCGCTCCTAAATTATTTCTCGCTATTTAGTTCTCAAGGAAGATGATGACCTCTCACTACGAATCAGCAGCACAAGCATTGCGCGATAACGTGCGCCTTGTGCAGGACTTTCCAGAACAAGGAATTCTTTTTGAAGACCTCACACCGGTATTAGCCGATCCTGAGGCATTTCAGGCCGTTGTTGATGGACTTGCGGCCGCGTGCGAGGAGCTGGGTGCGGATCTCATTGGCGGCTTGGATGCCCGCGGGTTCCTGCTTGGCTCTGCCGTGGCGTACAAACTGGGTTTGGGCATTTTGGCCATTCGTAAGAAGGGCAAGCTTCCGCCGCCGGTATATACCGAGGAATACGAACTGGAATATGGTTCGGCCGCGTTGGAGATCCCCGCCAGCGGCGTTGATGTGAAGGGCAAGCGCGTGGTGCTTGTCGATGACGTCCTGGCCACCGGTGGCACCCTCCACGGAGCCAAACTGTTGCTGGAGTCTGCAGGTGCCGAGGTCGCGGGCAACGTTGTGGTGCTAGAAGTTAAGGGTCTTAATGGTCGTGAACGCTTATCGGGCCCGCCGCTCATTGTGCTGGATGACGCTGACTAAGATGGTGTGTCTAAGCTAGATCACACGATCTGGAAAGGCGCTGCAGCCAGCAATAAAGGCTGCGGCATTGTGAAGGGCGGTAGAGATGGCCACGGATAAGTCAGCAAAACGCCAGGCTAATAACGGGATGCGGAGCATGTCTGCTCGGCTTGCCCGGTCACTGACCGGCGGGCGGGTCAAGATTAACCCCGTGCTCGATCCCCTCATGTCTATCCACCGGAAATTCCATCCCAAGGCGGATGCGGAACTACTCAACGCTGCCTATAACACCGCGGAAAGGTTGCATGAGGGAGTATTCCGCAAGTCGGGTGAGCCGTATATTACCCACCCTCTGGCCGTAGCTACGATTGCCGCGGAAATCGGTATGGATACCACCACCATTGTTGCAGCGCTCCTGCACGATACGGTGGAGGATACCGATTACACGCTGGAGGATCTGACCCGAGACTTCGGGCCCGAAGTTGCCCGGCTCGTTGATGGCGTGACCAAGCTGGACAAGGTGGCCTTGGGTGCTGCGGCCGAGGCTGAGACGATCCGCAAGATGATCGTCGCCATGGCCAACGATCCGCGCGTCCTTGTCATCAAGGTCAGCGACCGGCTGCACAATATGCGCACCATGCGCTTTTTGCCTCCAGAAAAGCAGGCCAAAAAGGCGCGCCAAACGCTAGAAGTCATTGCCCCCTTGGCCCACCGGTTGGGCATGGCGAGCGTGAAATGGGAACTAGAGGATTTGTCTTTTGCCATCCTCTATCCCAAAAAGTACGACGAAATCGTGCGCATGGTGGCAGAGCGCGCGCCCTCGCGCGATCGTGCCCTGAAGGAAATCATCAACCAAGTGAGTGCCGCCTTAAAGGAAAATGGCATTGAGGCCGAAGTAATGGGCCGGCCGAAGCATTACTGGTCTATCTATCAAAAGATGGTCGTCCGCGGCCGCGAGTTCGCGGAGATCTTCGACTTGGTGGGCATTCGCGTATTGGTGGATGACAGCAATAGCTGTTACGCCGCCATTGGCGTCGTGCACTCCATCTACCAGGCTCTGCCGGGGCGTTTTAAGGATTATATTTCCTCCCCGCGCTTCGGCGTCTACCAGTCTTTGCATACGACGGTGCTCGCGGACGGCGGAGCGACCCTGGAAGTGCAGGTTCGCACGCACGAGATGCACTACAACGCCGAATTCGGCGTCGCCGCGCACTGGCGCTATAAGGAAACGAAGGGAAAGAATTCTGGGCACCAAGAAGAGGTGGACCAGATGGCTTGGATGCGCCAGCTGCTGGACTGGCAGAAAGAAGCGGCTGACCCCAATGAGTTTCTCGATTCCCTGCGCTATGACCTGACGGCGCGCCAGATCTTCGCCTTTACCCCGAAGGGCGATGTGGTGGATCTGCCGGCGGGTTCCACTCCGGTGGATTTTGCCTATGCCGTGCATACGGAGGTGGGGCACCGCTGCATTGGTGCCAAGGTCAACGGCAAATTGGTGGCGCTAGAATCGCCGCTGAAATCTGGCGACAAGGTAGAAATCTTTACCTCCAAGGATCCTAACGCCGGCCCGTCGCGCGATTGGCAGGAATTCTTGGTCTCCCCGCGTGCCAAGGCAAAGGTCCGCCAGTGGTTTGCTAAGGAAAGGCGGGAGGAGCACCTTGAAGCCGGGCGCGATGCCTTGGCCACTGAGGTGCAGCGCGGCGGCTTGCCGATGCACCGCCTGTTTACCGCCAGCTCCATGAAGCAGGTGGCAGAACAGCTGCACTATTCTGATGTCGATGCCCTGTATACTGCCATCGGCGCAGGACATGTTTCCGCACAACACGTGGCCAACCAATTGGTCGCCATGTTCGGCGATCGCGATGATGCCGTGGATGCGCTGGCTTCTCGAACCCCGCTGTCGGAGCTCGAGCATTCTCGCGCGCAGCATACTAAGGACTCCGCCTCCGGCACGGGCATCTTGGTGGAGGGAAGCCCCGATGTCATGGCCAAGCTTGCGAAGTGCTGCCAGCCGGTGCCCGGGGACGCTATTTTCGGTTTCGTCACCCGCGGTGGGGGAGTATCCGTGCACCGTGCGGACTGCGCCAATGCAGAAAAGCTCAAATCCGAACCGGAACGTATGTTGAAGGTCGAATGGTCCTCAGGTACCTCTTCTACCGGCGCCTTTTCTGCCACGCTGCAGCTTGAGGCATTGGACCGTCAGGGCTTGCTGTCTGAGCTAACGCGGGTGCTCAGTGACCAGAACATTAATGTGTTGACCATGAATTCGAACCGCGGCGAGGACCAAATTGCCACGATGCGATTCACCTTTTCAGTGTCGGATACCAAACAGCTGGGTTCTTTGATGACGACGCTGCGCAATACCGAGGGCGTCTTTGACGTCTACCGCGTGACCGCGTAACCGCTCGGCATCTGACCACCTCCCTGCGCGGTGGCTTGGTAGAGGCAACGCGCGGGCTACGGGCAAGTGACGATTGTGTGAATTCTGGGCGGAGGAGAGGTAAAAGACCAGTTCACGGGTGGTGTGCTTTCTGCGAGTTGGTTAAGAAAGCGATATAAATTATCTGAATACTTTCTACGACACAGGAGTAATTATGCAGTTCCGCCGCATCGGCCAGTTGGTGGCCGCGACCACCGTCACCGCCGTCGCTCTCTCCGGCACGCAGGCCCTAGCGCAGGAGAACATGACCACCATCTCGGTTACCAATATCACTGACTTGCACGGTCACCTGGAAGATGGCCTGAGCGATCCTGCTAAGGCGGGCGATGAGATTGGCGTGGCTCGCCTGCAATCGCTTATCAAGCAGGTCAACGAAGGCCAGGAGTTCAACCTCACCTCTTCGGGCGATAACGTGGGCGGTTCTGCATTCGTCTCGGCCATCTCGGATGACAAATACACCCTGGAAGCGCTCAATGCCATGGGGATGAAGGTCACCGCGGTGGGCAACCACGAATTCGACAAGGGCACCGAGGACCTAACGGATCGTATCCAGCCCGCTTCTGACTATCCCATCCTCGGCGCCAATGTATTAAAAGACGGCAAGCCGCTTTTGGATGCCTCTCATGTGGAAGAAATCGATGGCGTGAAGGTCGGCTACGTCGGCACCGTCACCCAAAACACCAAGTTCAAGGTATCCGCGGCAAAGATTCCGGGCGTTACCTTTACCGATCCTGTCGAGGCAACGAACAGAGAAGCCACTCGCTTGAAGGAAAGCGGCGAGGCAGATGTCGTGGTTTCCCTTTTCCACGAGGATGCGGAGGAATACGCAAAGGGCTTTAATAAGGACGTCGATATCCTCTTTGGCGGCGATACCCACCAGACCACCCAGGGAACGGTTGAACGCGACGGCGCGCTGCCACTGCAGTGGGCGCAAGGCTACGAGTATGGCAAGCTGCTTAACGATGCCGATATTACCTACGACAAGGCCGCGGGCAAGGTAAAAAGCATTGAGCTCAAGCAGTACGACGCGACTGCTGCGGCGCAGGTAGAGCCGGATGCTGAGATTGCGGGCATCGTTAAGAAGGCAAAGGATGAAGCCGAGGTAGAAGGCTCGAAGAGCGCTGGCACAGTCGAAACCGACTTGTTCCGCGGTTCCGATGAGGGGCAAAAGCCAGGCTCCAACCGCGGTGTCGAGTCCACCCTGAATAACTTCATCGCGGAAGGGCAGCGTTATGCCATGAGCAAGCAGGTGGGTGAGGACATCGACCTTGGCGTAATGAATGCCGGTGGAGTGCGCGCCGATTTGCAGGGTGGCGATGTAACGTACAAGGACCTCTTTGAGGTCCAGCCGTTTGGTAACTCTGTTATTACCGCGAAGGTCTCCGGCAAGGACTTCATCACCGCACTAGAAAACCAGTGGCAGGAGGGTAGTAGGCCGCGTCTTGCCATGGGGCTGTCCAATAATGTCCAGGTGGTCTATGACCAAAAAGCATCCCACGGCCAGCGCGTTAAGGCGGTGACTGTTAATGGCGAGCCCCTCGATCCGAATAAGGACTATTCCATCGCGCTTTCTTCTTTCCTTGCTTCCAGCGACAGCGAAAAGGGCGGCGATGGTTACTTTGAAGCAGGCTCCATCAAGGACAAAAACGATGTGGGATACATGGATGCCCAAGCCATGATCGACTACATCGCGTCCGGCGAGTCCGAGGTCCGCAAGGGACAGGGCCAAATTGGCGCCCACATCGATGGCGCTATTGTCCCGGGCAAAGAAATCACCGTCGAACTGTCCAGCTTGAATTACACCAGTGAGGGCGAGCCAATGGCTAAGACCGTCACGGTGAAGTTGGGGGATGAGGAAGTAACCGCCGATATCGATAATTCCAAGCAGGAAGGCGATGACCAATTTGGCGAGCGCGGACGTGCGCAAGTGACGCTTACCGTTCCAGAAGGCCTAACTGGCTCTCAGAACCTAGAAATCACCACCGACGCTGGTACGCAAGCAATCCTGCCCGTGGAATTGGGTGACGCCAATGGTGCCCCGAAGATACCGCAAGGCTCTTCCTTTGGTGGCGCAGCCCTTGCCATCGTGGCGGCACTAGCGGCAGGAATCGCCTTTATTGGTTTAAATCCCCAGGTGCTGCCGGCACCACTGCGGGCCATCTTTGATGACCTGCGCAAGACTTTTCACATCTAATTAGGGATCCAATTCCTGCGGATACGCGAAAAGCGCTTTTCCTCGCTTAAAGGGGGAAAAGCGCTTATTTTTCTGTGCTGTGTCTTGCATCCTAGTAACCTCAAAAGCCGTGGATATCTTTGAACGGTTTTTACGCGAGGCTACTTTTCAACTAGGAATCGAGCTACATCGAGTTCCTGTTGTCATGTTGTCTACATTAGGCATCTATCTTGCCTTTATGGTCTTGGTAAAGCTTTTTGGTTCTCGCGTATTGACCTCCATGACGGCCTCTGACGCGATCATCATCATTATGTTCGGTGCCGTTGCCGGGCGTGTGATCATTGGTGTTCCACCCACATTAGCGGCGGGTGTTATCGGGCTGACCACGCTGATGGCCCTGGAAGCTGCATTCGGCACCATCCGCAAGGTGGTGAAGTGGACGCGATTTTTGGATCGCCGCCCTGTTCTCATCGTCTTTCAGGGCGAGATGATTGACGATAATCTCACCGTGTCCCACATCACTCGCTCTGACGTGTATTCCGCGGTGCGAAAGGCTGGTTTGGCCCGCATGGAAGACGTTCAGATTATGGTTTTAGAACCCACCGGGCACATATCTGTCATCAAGAATGGTCAGGACATAGACCCAGATATCTTTAATGACCTCGTTGGCTCTGGGTATATCAAACAGGCCAAAGAGTCTTAAAGATTTGATAGAGGGGGGAGAGAACTTCAGAACTACCTTTCGTAGAACCGCCGTGCAGTTCAATAAGAGCACGGCGGTTAAGCACTCTCAAGGCGCGTTAGCGTTTAGAAAGGAAGTTTGAAGTTCTTTAGAAGGTCATCGATGTTGATGTACTTATTGGCGAAAGCGAAGAGAGTACCCAGTGCACCGACAGCAGCAGTAATAACTTCGATCCAGGCCTTGACGGACTCAGGATTCGCGTCCTTGGAAGACAAGTCTTGCGTTTTCTTGGCGTCGTTTTGCTTGTTTGCGTCCGAATCAATCTTCTGGCTAGGAGCGCCGGTGGAGGTGGCAGATGAGACCTGAGCGGCGGTATCCACATTCTCTGCGGCAGTGGCCACGGTGGTGTCAGCGAGAGTAACGGATAGGGCGGTTGCGCCGGCGAGGAAGGCCTTGCGGGAGAAAAGCTTCATTGTGTTTCCTATCAAGCTTGTGGTGTTCAAATTTTTAGATATTAGACGGCTTCGTAGCTGTCCGAATTACCCCAAGCTGATTTTAATAAAAAACATTATCATTAAGGAATAGGGGTGTTTTGAGGGGGTGATTAATACAGATGGTGTGAATGGGAAGGATGTGCTTTCTGGAGTTAAGTGCAGGTAGGAGGGTATTCAAGGCAAAGCATCGGATATGAAAATGCCCCAGCGCCACGCCACGATTTAGTTCGTGCATTGCGCTGGGGTGAGGCAAATGTAGGGGGAGGGGAGGCATCGGCAAGCGCCGATGCCGCAGACTAGGCCTTTACCGTAGCCTTTTTGATCTTTACCTCTTCTGCAGGTTTGCCGTCTTCTTGGCCGCCTGGGAGACCGCCCTGCTCGCCGGTGTCTACGCCGGCCTCGGCAATCTTGTCTAGGGTCTTGAGGCCATCTTCGGTGATGGTGCCAAAGTAGGTGTAGTTAGGAGGCAACTCCGAGTCGTCGTAGTTAAGGAAGAACTGGGAGCCGTTGGTATCCGGACCGCTATTGGCCATAGCGACGGAACCGCGGGGGTAGACAACTGGGTTCTGCAAGTCCTCGTCATCAGTTTCATCGGTGGGGTATTCATTAGCAAAGCTGAAACCTGGGCCGCCGGTACCGGAACCGGTGGGATCGCCGCACTGGAGCACATTCAAGCCACCAGAGGTCATGCGGTGGCAGACGGTGTCATCGTAGAAGCCGGAGTCAGCCAGTTCCGAAATGGCGTGGGTGGTACAAGGCGCGGTGGCACGATCTAGGTTCATCTCGATCGGGCCCTGGGTGGTATCGAAGGATACGGTGACAGTGCCCTCGGTGGAAATATCCTTGCCGTCGGGCTTCTTGGCACCGTGGCCATCCTGCCCATTGTCCTTGTACTCGCACTGGACGGTTGCCGGCAGGGCTTCCGCGCGCTTGCCGCTCAAGGGCTCTGCCTTGGGGGCTTCCTGCGTGGTCTGTGCTTCCGAGGTATCTTCCGCCTGGATTTCGCCCTCAGAGCCATCGCGGGTGGAGAGGAAGTAAATTCCTCCGGCGATGCCGAGGATGACGACGAGCGAGGCTACGGCGACACCAAAAGGACGAGTCTTTTGTTTGCGGTCACGGGACTTTAGCTCGCGGTCGAGCTTGTGCATCGCGTCTTCTCCGCGCTTTTTATTATCTGGCACCGTGGGACAACCTTTCTAGCGATTATCGGTGACGTGTCTCAACTAGGACGATTTTAGCGGCTTTGCGGACGTGGGGCTGACTTGGCTCGGGGATTGGCATCAGCAAAAAGCGGTGAGCTATAGCGGGGAAGCAAAAGTATCAGTACGCTCGGGGCCATGGCTGAAGTTAAATTTTCTGACGAACCTACCCAAACCGCTGGTGAACTTCCCGCAGTAGGGGAATCCATCCCAGAGTTCACCCTCGTTGGCACCGACCTTTCTGAGGTCACCAATAAGGATTTCGAGGGCAAGCGCCTCGTTATCTCGATTTTCCCTTCCATCGATACCGGCGTGTGCCAGCAGCAGCTGCGCACCTTTAACGAGAAGGCCGCGGGCCTGGACAACACCGTTGTCTTGTCTGTCTCCCGCGACCTTCCCTTCGCGCTGGATCGTTTCTGCGCCGCAGAGGGCATTGAAAATGTGGACACCGCCTCCGATTTCCGCTCCGATTTTGGCGAGAAGTTCGGCGTGACCTTGCAAGGCTCCCCACTCAAGGGCCTATTGGCACGCTCCGTTGTAGTCACCGACGCTGACCACAAGGTCATTTACAACGAGTTGGTGCCGGAGGTAACCACTGAGCCGGACTACGACAAGGCTCTTGCAGCCCTGCAATAAAGCTTTAAGCTGGCAGGATCTTTAAATCCAGCACCCAGCCTTTCCCCATAACCCACCGTGGTTGTGGGCGCGAAGGCTGGGTGCTTTTTGCATGCTTGCGCGGCCTTGGATCAAGAAGGCTGATACGTGCGGGGTGCTCAAGGGGCGGTTCTCGTTAGACTTGAGCCATGGACGTTCAAGGATTTACTGCAGGCCCATTTCGCACAAATACCTATATCGTGGCGGAGGGAAAGCGCGCTTTCATCGTGGATCCGGGCATGGATTCCATGTCGAGGGTTCTGGCGCACGACTATGACTATGAAGCCATCGTGCTCACGCACGGGCACATTGACCACACCCGCGAGGCCGGGGACTTGGCACAAAAGCTCGATATCCCCGTTTATATTCATCCCGCAGATAGGTTCATGTTGGATTCTGGGGAGGGCGTCTCTGCCCAGGTGCAGGAGCTATTCCAAGCCTCGAGCATGGTACCCATTGCCAATCTCCGCGAACTCCACGGTGGGGAAGAACTGGAGCTAATCGGGAATACATTTACCCTCCAACACGCCCCTGGACATTCGCCGGGGTGCGTATTGATCTTTTCGGATACTTTTGCCCTTACCGGTGACGTACTTTTTGCCGGGGGAATGGGGCGCGTCGATCTTCCGGATTCTAATCCACAGGCCATGCTTGATTCATTGGCGGGCCCGGTGTGGGATTTAGACGATGAGCTGGACATTTTTCCCGGCCACGGCCCAACCTCGACCATGCGTGAGGAGAGGGCGACCAACCCATTCCTGCGAAAATCCCATGGGGTACTCTAGTGACCATGAGTGAAGAGAAGCGGTTCCAGGCACTGTCCGCACCGAAGGGTGTGCCAGATTATTACCCACCAGAGTCTGCGACTTTTTATAAGGTCCGCCAGACCATGGTGGAACAGGCGCATCTTTCCGGCTTTCAGCACATTGAATTGCCCATTTTTGAAGATACCGCGCTTTTTGCCCGCGGCGTGGGCGAATCTACCGACGTGGTCTCCAAAGAGATGTACACCTTTGCAGATCGCGGCGATCGCTCTGTGACCTTGCGCCCGGAGGGAACTGCGGGCGTTATGCGCTCGGTCATCCAACACAATTTGGATCGCGGTCAGCTGCCGGTAAAGCTGAACTACAGTGGTCCGTTCTTCCGCTATGAGCGCCCGCAGGCGGGGCGCTACCGCCAGCTTCAGCAGGTTGGCGTGGAAGCTATTGGCGTTGACGATCCAGCACTTGATGCTGAGGTCATCGCACTGGCGGATCGCTCCTACAGGGCCCTGGGGCTGAGCGGGTTCCGCCTGGAATTGACCAGCTTGGGCGACCGGAATTGTCGGCCCGCCTACCGCGAAAAGCTGCAGGAATTCCTGTTCAAGCTGGACATTGATGAGGAAACCCGCCGCCGCGCGGAGATCAACCCCTTGCGTGTCTTAGACGATAAGCGCCCGGATATGCAGGAGCAGCTTGCCGATGCCCCCTTGATGCTCGATTACCTCGATGCCGAGTGCCGCGAGCACTTTGAGACCGTAACCGGCATGCTGGAGGATATGGGCGTGGCGTACGAAATCAACCCCCGTATGGTGCGCGGCTTGGACTACTACACCAAGACTTGCTTTGAATTCGTCCACGATGGCCTGGGTGCGCAATCCGGTATTGGCGGCGGCGGCCGCTACGACGGCCTGATGGCGCAGCTTGGCGGGCAAGATCTCTCGGGCATCGGCTATGGCCTCGGCGTTGACCGCGCCATCCTCGCCCTAGAAGCTGAGGGAATCACCTTAGAAGGCAGTGATTCCCGCGTGGATGTCTATGGCATTGCCTTGGGTACAGCGGCCAAGCGCCGCATGACCGGCATCATCAATGACCTGCGCAAGGCGGGAATCGCGGCGGATATGTCCTTTGGTGATCGCGGCCTCAAGGGCGCGATGAAGGGCGCTGACCGCGCGGGCGCGCGCTTTGCTCTGGTCCTGGGAGATCAAGAACTAGAAAACGGTACCGTTGCGGTGAAGGACTTGGCGGCCCACGAGCAACGCGATGTTGAGCTATCGCAGCTGGTTGCCATTTTAGGACGGGATCTAGAAAGCTAAACGCAGGAGTAAAAAAAGGGGGGCACCGATTAAATTCGGTGCCCCCCTTTTGTGTGTTTTTAACTGATTAGCACTCCACTTGGGAAACGCTAAAGCCCATCGTCTTAGCCAAGCCGCCGAGGGAGGTCTCCTTGTACTTGGAGAGCATATCGCGGCCCGTATCTGCCATGGTTTGTACGGCGTTATCCAGGGTGACGTGGTGGGTGCCTTCGCCCATCATTGCCATGCGGGCGGCGTTAATGGATTTCACCGCGCCGATGGCGTTGCGCTCAATACAAGGGATCTGCACTAGTCCGCCGACCGGGTCACAGGTAAGGCCGAGGTTGTGCTCAAGGGCGATCTCTGCCGCATTTTCCACTTGGGCGGGGGTCGCACCAAGGAGTGCTGCCATTCCCGCAGCGGACATGGATGAGGCGGAGCCGACTTCGCCCTGGCATCCCACTTCGGCGCCGGAAATGGAGGCGTTCTGTTTGATGATCATGCCGATTGCGCCTGCGGTGAGCAGGTAACGGCGTGCGGATTCACGGCAGAAGCCACCATGGAAGTCGCGCGCATAGTGCAGCACTGCGGGAATGATGCCGCAGGCGCCGTTGGTGGGCGCGGTAATAACGCGGCCGCCCGCGGCGTTTTGCTCGTTGACCGCTAAGGCGAAGAGATTGACCCATTCCATGGCGGAGAAGCCAGAGTGTGGGTCATTTTTCTGTTCGAGCAGCTGCGCATACATCTTGGGGGCGCGCCGCGGTACCCGGAGGCCACCGGGCAAGATGCCCTTGGTGGAAATACCATCGGTCACGCATTCGCGCATGATGTCCCATACGAGGTCCAAATGGCGCAGGACAAAATCCGCGCCACCTTCGTCCTTGTGAAGTACTTCCTCATTGGCGAGGACAATTTCCCAAATATCTTTGTCGTTGGCCTCGCAGAGGTTGAGCAGTTCTTCGCCGGTGGTGAACTCATATGGCACGGTGTCTTCTACGGTTGCTGCGGCAACGCCGGCGGGCACTTCGTGGCTATCGGCGACCTCTGCATCGAGCTCTTTGCGGGAGAGGATGAAGCCGCCGCCGACGGAGAAGTACTGTTCATCTTCAGCAAGGATATTGCCATCTGCATCCCAGGCCTGGAAGATCATGCCATTGGGGTGCTGGGGCAGTGGCTCGTTGTCAAAGGTGATTTCGTAGTCGACGCTGCCAGAAGGGCCAGAAATGGTGCCTTCGCTGGGGATTGTGCTGCCGGCTTGCGGCTCGGCATCGATAGGAACGGTCAGCGGCTCCCAGCCGGCGAGTCCTAGGATGACGGCGCGGTCGGAGGCGTGGCCGCGCCCAGTGGCGGACAGCGAACCGCGCAGCTCCGCCGAGACGCGGGCGGGATGGGTATTGAGGGATTCTAGAAATTGCTTCGCGGCGCGCATCGGCCCAACCGTGTGAGAGGAGGATGGGCCAATGCCGATGGCGAAAATGTCAGTAACGCTAATAGTCATGGTGAAAGCCTTAAGAAACCTTTCTTCGTAGCAAGAGAGTTATCGGTCCAAGAGCGTGAAAAAGAGATTTTCTCAGGCGCGGGGATTCGGGTCGAACATTCTAAAATTCAAGCGTAGAGAAATATGTGACATGTATCAATTTTAGAATATGCGATAGGTATTGCGGCGCTAGTGCTTTCCGTCGTATTGGGACAAAATTTCCTCGAAAGGCAGAAACTCTTCGTCCACTCCGATTCCGGTAGGGCGGGAATGGGGGCTGGGTTTGGGGGCATCGGCAAGCCCGGCGACCCGATCCGTGGGGCGAATCATCTGATCTGCAAGCTGGGTGGCGGCACGCTCGATGCGGCTGCGAATGCGTGCGCCCTCGGCGGTGCCCAGATCCTCGGTTGCCTGGAAAATGCCGGTGGGAACGACGTGGGCGTGCAGGTAATTCAATAGGGGGCGCAGCGCATAGTCGAAGATGAGCGCGTGGCGCGGTGAACCGCCCGTAGCTGCCACGATGGTGGGCAGCTCCTCCAAGGCGTGGGCATCCAGAACATCAAAAAACATCTTGAACAGCCCGGAGTAGCTGCCTTGGAAGGCAGGGGTGACGGCAATAAAGCCATCGGCCGTGGAAAGCAGCTCTTTCGCTTCATCCAGTTGGGGCGTTGGAGCCGCCCAATTGGTCATGGCTGTGGCCAATTCAGAAGCAAGGGTGCGCACCTCAATAATGTGGGTGTTTACGCCTTCACCGCGCGCGGAAATCTTCGCCTCGGTGGCTTCTGCAATGGTCTCAGCCAATTGCCGGGTAGATGATGGTTCCGAGAGCCCGGCCGTGAGGACAACCAAAGATCGCATTGCTTAGTCCTCCTTTCCAGGGCTTACGCGAAAGTGTGGGGAATCTGGGTGTTGCTTGAGCGTGGCATGCGTCGGTGGATCTGAGGGTACATGGTCTGGTCGTCGCTGCTCAAAGCGCCGACGGAGCTCAGGGACGACTTGCGAGCCAAGAATTTCTATCTGCTTGAGCACCACTTCTTGCGGCAGCCCCGCGTGATCAACGAGGAAAAGCTGGCGTTGGTAATCGCCCACATAGTCCGTAAATTTCAGGGTGCGCTCAATAACCTGCTCTGCAGTGCCCACGGTCAGCGGGGTGTAATCGGTAAATTCCTCAAGGCTCGGACCGTGCCCGTACACGGGTGCGTTATCGAAGTACGGGCGGAAGAACTTCTTTGCTTCCTCTTCAGTATCGCCAATAAATACCTGGCCGCCGAGCCCCACGATGGCTTGGTCAGCCTGGCCGTGGCCATAAGAGGCAAAGCGGCACCGATACATGCTGACCATCTTGGCTGTGTGTTCTTGATTCCAGAAAATATTATTGTGGAAGAATCCGTCGCCGTAATAGGCGGCTTGTTCTGCAATCTGCGTCGAGCGAATGGAGCCGTGCCATACAAACGGCGGGACGCCATCAAGGGGAGCCGGGGTAGAGGTAAACGCCTGCAATGGGGTGCGGAATTTGCCCTCCCAGTTGACGCTATTCTCCCGCCACAGGCGGCGCAGCAAGTGGTAATTTTCCACGGCCAACGGGATGCCTTGGCGGATATCTTTGCCAAACCACGGGTAGACGGGGCCAGTGTTGCCGCGTCCCATCATCAGGTCCACGCGGCCGCCAGAGAGGTGCTGCAAAAAGGCGTAATCTTCCGCGATCTTTACCGGGTCATTGGTGGTAATTAGCGTCGTGGAGGTAGAAAGCTGCAAGCGCTCGGTCTGCGCTGCGATGTAGGCTAGGTGGGTCGTCGGAGAAGACGGAACGAAGGGCGGATTGTGGTGCTCGCCGGTGGCGAAGACATCGAGACCCACTTCTTCTGCCTTGAGCGCGATTTCCGTAATATTGCGGATTCGCTCCGCCTCAGACGGGGTTTCGCCCGTCGTCGGATCGGTGGTGACGTCTCCGACCGTAAAGATGCCAAATTGCATGATATCCCTTTCTACCCTTGATTCCTGCTTATAATCATTGTACGTGACGTGTCAACAACGCAGGAGGGGAGATTGTTCCCAATTGGGTAAAGCGGAGAAAGGGAATTAGCGGTAGACCCCGCGCCCCAAGGTGTCGCACTCAGCCATCCGGCCAGAATTATACCCAGCAAGGAACGCCTGCTGGCGTTGCTCAGAAGACCCGTGCGTCCACGCATCGGGCTGGACCTGCCCGGTGGAACGGCGCTGGATATTATCGTCACCCACAGCCTGCGCCGCAGTGACCGCATCCGCAACTTGCTGTTGGGAAATCGGCTCAAGCAGAGCATCCTCGCCCTTATCCGCGTGAGAAGCCCAAATACCTGCGTAGCAATCTGCCTGGAGCTCGATCTTTACCGCATTGGAATCCGCGCCGGGGTCGTTATAGTCAGAAAGCTGCAGCGTGCCCTCAAGCTGCTGAATGTGGTGGCCAAACTCGTGGGCGACAATGTACATTTGCGCGAACGGGGCATTGTGTGCACCGTAGTTGCTCAGCGAATCAAAAAACGTGGTGTCGAAGTATGCCGATTGATCGGCGGGGCAATAAAACGGCCCGGTGGCTGAAGATGCGGTGCCGCAACCGGAATTGGTGGAGCCATTAAAAATCACCCGGCCAGGGTTGGTGTATTCAATGCCGGCTTGCTCTGGCAGCTCGGCGGTCCACACGTTATCCACGCTCATGGCGGTAAACATCACCCGGCAGTCATCGTATTTATTGCCGTCCTCTGCCGTTTGGCAGTGATCGAAGGCAGAATCATCGGCGCCAGATTGGGTGCTGGATTGTGACTGTTCATTGCCCAGGAGGGCGCCAATATCGGAGGGATTTCCTCCCAATAAGAGGTAGAGCCCTACCAGTACGACGGAGCCGACGCCGCCGCCTATTGCGAGGCCACCGCCACCGCCGGAGGTTGCGCGCTGGCCATCAAAATCGGCACCAGATTTAAATGTCATGACTAAATAGTGCCACACCTTTTCAGGGTCGTCAGTGCGCAGCGGGCACTCCCTTTCCGGGGCGGGCAGTGGCACTGGGCTCGTGACCGTGTGCTGTGGATTAATTGGGCTTAATAGGAGCGGAAGTAGCGGTGGGATGTAGAATTGGCCAAGTTCCTAGTCTTGTGCTTGGTTGGGCGCGCGCTGTTTACGCGTGGCTGGACCCGCAAGTAACTCCATTTTAGAAGGGATTGAATTATAGTGCTGCGTACCCATTTGGCCGGTGAGCTCCGCAAAGAACTGGCAGAAGAGACCGTAACCCTAACCGGTTGGGTGTCTCGTCGCCGTGACCACGGCGGCGTCATCTTCATTGACCTGCGCGATCGTTCCGGTATTGCCCAGGTAGTCTTCCGCGAATCCGATGTCGCAGAGCGCGCCCACGACCTGCGTTCGGAATACTGCGTCAAGGTAACCGGCGTGGTCGAGCCGCGCCCAGAAGGCTCCGAAAACCCGAACCTGCCTTCCGGAGAGATCGAGGTCAACGTGACCGACCTGGAGGTGCTCAATAAATCCGCAGCGCTGCCCTTCCAGGTAGATGATCCCTCCGCCTCTGGCGAGGTAGGCGAGGAAACCCGTCTGAAGTACCGCTACTTGGATCTGCGCCGCGAGCGCCAGGCAAAGGCATTGCGCCTGCGCTCTGCTGCCAACCGTGCGGCTCGTAACGTGCTGGATAAGCACGACTTCGCTGAAATCGAAACCCCTACCTTGACCCGCTCCACTCCAGAGGGTGCGCGCGACTTTTTGGTCCCTGCCCGCCTGAAGCCGGGTTCGTGGTACGCTCTACCGCAGTCGCCGCAGCTATTCAAGCAGCTGCTGATGGTGGCCGGCATGGAGCGCTACTACCAGATTGCACGGTGCTACCGCGATGAGGACTTCCGCGCAGACCGCCAGCCGGAATTTACCCAGCTGGACGTGGAGATGTCCTTCGTAGATCAAGACGATGTCATCGCGCTTGGTGAAGAGATCGTTAAAGAGCTGTGGAAGCTCATCGGCTACGATATTCAGACCCCAATCCCGCGCATGACCTATGCCGATGCCATGAAGTACTACGGCTCCGATAAGCCGGACCTGCGCTTTGACATCAAGATCGTCGAGTGCACGGAATTCTTCAAGGACACCACCTTCCGCGTCTTCCAGAACGAATACGTCGGTGCCGTAGTCATGGACGGCGGTGCTTCGCAGCCGCGCCGCCAGTTCGATGCATGGCAGGACTGGGCCAAGCAGCGCGGCGCCAAGGGCCTTGCCTACATCACCGTCGCAGAAGACGGCACCCTGGGCGGGCCAGTGGCCAAAAACATTACCGACGCGGAGCGCGAGGGCATCGCCGAGCACGTTGGCGCAAAGCCCGGTGACGCCATCTTCTTCGCCGCCGGCGACACCAAGTCTTCCCGCGCGCTGTTGGGTGCAGCCCGCGGCGAAATTGCCAAGAAGCTCGACCTCATCAAGGAGGGCGACTGGGCCTTTACCTGGGTCGTTGACGCCCCGCTTTTCGAGCCTTCTGCCGATGCCACCGCTTCCGGCGACGTGGCCTTGGGCCACTCCAAGTGGACCGCGGTTCACCACGCCTTCACCTCGCCGAAGCCGGAGTGGATCGATTCCTTCGATGAGAACCCAGGCGAGGCCACGGCGTACGCCTACGACATCGTCTGCAACGGCAACGAAATCGGCGGCGGTTCCATCCGTATCCACCAAGAAGATGTGCAAAAGCGCGTCTTTGAGGTCATGGGCATTGGCGATGAGGAAGCACAAGAGAAGTTCGGCTTCTTGCTCGATGCCTTCTCCTACGGCGCACCGCCACACGGCGGCATCGCCTTTGGCTGGGACCGCATCGTTTCCCTTCTGGGCGGCTTTGACTCCATCCGCGACGTCATTGCCTTCCCGAAGTCCGGTGGCGGCGTGGATCCGCTTACCGATGCCCCCGCACCCATCCCTGCCGCACAGCGCAAGGAAACCGGCGTGGACTTCAAGCCGGAGAAGAAAAAGAACGGCGAAGAGGCAAAGGTCGCGAACAAGGGGTAGGAGAACTAGCCCCTTAGGCTCGCCATCACGACACCATTTTTAGGTCAAGCGGGGCGCGCGCCCTCGCCGCAGCAGAAACTTGTGCGGCAAGGGGTGTAGCCCCGCGCTTTGTGGTGGAGGGCATACTGGATAGAACTATGGTTGATACACAGACAGTGCTTTCGGCCGATGAGGTCATCAGTGCCGCATCGGAAATGTTGTCGCGCCGCTTTGGTGGCACGCCAGAAATGTCGGATATTGAGGATCTAGGCGGATCCGGCAATGCCTTAGTGCTGCGCGCGAAAGTTGCCCCTAGCGCCTTTTTGCCGCATCGCTCTGTGGTTATCAAATACAATCCAGTAACCGGCTACGGCGTTGATGACGCAGCGATGCTGCGCGAGGTCGTGGCCTACCAATTTACCACCGCCTTAGCAGAAGACGTGCGCCCAGGGCCGGTGCTGCTCGCGCACGATTTAGACCGTCGCATCATCGTATTGACGGATTTGGGCGAGGCCGAAACGCTCGCGGACGTGCTTTTGGAATCCTCCGATGAGGATCGCATTCGGATCCTGCGTTCATTGGGCACAGCATTGGGGCATATTCACGTAGGCACCGCGGATCATGAGCGGGATTTCGAAACCTTGCTGAATCGCACCTTGCGGCATAACCCGGAATACGCCGATCACCAATCCGTGCGCGATCAGTCCTTGTATCGTTCCATTGGTATCGGGCTGAACCTGCTTGATGAGGCAGGGCTCAAGGCCCCAGAGAGTTTTCGCAGCTTGGCCGATCAAGCCGCCGAATCCCTCGCCTCCGGCAAGGATAGGGCCTTTACTCCCTTCGATCTCTCGCCGGATAACATCATCGTTTCTAAGCGCCTGCACTTCTTGGACTATGAATGGGCGGGGTTTAGGAACGTGGGCTTTGACGTCGCGTGCGTTATCGCGGGCTTCCCACAGTTCCTATTTTCTAAACCAATCACGGATAAGGAAGCAGATACATTCCTCGCCGCATGGTCGCGCGAAGTATCTGAGGTATGGCCGCGCTTTGCCGATGAAGAAGAGCTACACGGCCTTATCGTCGCCTCCCTCATTGGTTGGGCCTTGTCTAGCGTGACTACCATGCACGCTGGGGGAATTGAGGGATTGGTTGCCCTTGCTAGCGGGGACGCAGAGATTGTTCACGACCCGCAGCGCTCGATCCTGCGCCCGCCGGACAGCGGGCCATTTAACGAGGACGAGCTATTGGTCCGCCAAGACCTCTATGAAACCTTCGACGCGCTCGCGCGCTACGCCGCGCAGTGTGGAACCGCACCATGTACGGCAATCGCGGAATTTGGCAACCTTGTTGCCCGCCGCGTTCACGACGAATAATCACTACACCTTTCTGGGGAGCTAAAACCACATGAGCCAGGATTCTCTCTTCGGTGCCTCTCTCAATGCTGGCGGCAGCAAGGGAGGCGATGGCTCGGCATCGTCTTTTCCCACGGCCAATCTCTTTGCCACGCACTCCGGTTCGCCCTTGGCCGCGCGCATGCGTCCACAGACCCTAGAAGAAGTCGTGGGGCAAGACCACCTCCTTGCTCCCGGCAAGCCGCTGCGCCGCTTGGTCGAAGGATCCGGCGAGGCCTCGGTCATTTTGTATGGTCCGCCCGGGACCGGTAAGACGACGATTGCCTCGCTCATCGCGAGCCAGATGGGCCAAAACTTTGTTGGTCTCTCCGCCCTTGATTCAGGGGTAAAACAGGTCCGCGAAGTCATTACCCATGCCCGGCAGGAACTCATCCACGGCCGCAGGACGGTGCTTTTTATTGATGAGGTGCACCGCTTCTCCAAAACCCAGCAGGACGCCTTGCTGGCAGCGGTGGAAAACCGGACGGTCCTGCTCGTTGCAGCGACGACCGAAAACCCATCCTTCTCGGTCGTCTCGCCGTTGCTATCCCGCTCGCTCCTCCTGCAGCTGCACTCGCTGAGAGAGGAGGATCTCAAGGGCGTAGCGCGCCGCGCGCTAGACAGCGACCGGGGGCTAGGGGAGCGCGACTTGATCATTACTGATGAGGCCTTAAACCAGCTCGTCGTGCTCTCTGGGGGCGACGCTCGGCGCAGTCTGACCTACCTCGAAGCGGCCGCGGAAGCAGTTGACGATGGCGGCGAGATCACCGCGGCCACGATTACGGATAACGTGAATCGGGCGGTGGTGCGCTATGACCGCGACGGCGATCAGCACTACGACGTGACATCCGCTTTCATCAAGTCCATCCGCGGCTCTGATGTCGATGCCGCGCTGCACTATTTAGCGCGCATGGTTGAGGCCGGCGAGGATCCGCGGTTTATTGCCCGCCGTCTGATGGTTCACGCCTCAGAGGATATTGGCATGGCTGATCCCACGGCCTTGCAAGTCGCAGTCGCGGCCGCAGAGGCGGCGCAACTGATCGGCTTACCGGAAGCGCGCATCCCGCTGGCGCAGGCAACGATTCACTTGGCGACGGCGCCGAAATCGCCGTCCGTAATCGCTGCCATTACTAAGGCACAAGCCGATGTCGCCGCCGGCAAGGTCGGCCACGTGCCGCCGCACCTGCGCGATGGGCACTATGAGGGCGCAAAACGGCTGGGAAATGCGACGGGGTATTCCTATCCCCACGATGATCCGCGCGGGGTAGTGGAGCAACAATACCTGCCCGATGAGCTCGAGGGCACCGTATATTATGAGCCCACCGAGCACGGCGCTGAAAAACGAATCTTTGACTATATTGGCCGTTTGCGCAGGATACTTCGCGGCAAGCGCCGCTGAGTGCGAGCCTGCTCGGCTGGTTTTGGCCCCACCGATGGGCAAGGCCCGCCCACCAGTAGGTAAAGTTGGATGGGTTAGAAAGCTTCTTGATGGAAGATAAAAGCTTAGACAGTGAGGATTATTGCTCGTGAAGACTCATGAGATCCGGGAACGGTTTACCCAGCACTTCGTCAATTCTGGTCACGAGGTTGTCCCCAGCGCCTCTTTGATCCTGGATGACCCTAACCTGCTTTTCGTTAACGCGGGCATGGTGCCCTTCAAGCCTTATTTCTTGGGCCAGCAGACCCCACCATTTTCGCAAGGGCTTGCTACCTCCATCCAAAAGTGCGTGCGCACCTTGGATATTGAGGAAGTTGGCATTACCACCCGCCACAACACCTTCTTCCAAATGGCGGGTAACTTCTCCTTTGGCCAGTACTTCAAGGAAGGCGCCATTTCCAATGCATGGAACCTGTTGACCAAAGACGTAGCCGACGGCGGGTTTGGCCTTGACCCGGAGCGCCTGTGGGTCACCGTGTACCTCGATGACGATGAGGCAGCGGAAATCTGGCGCGATAAGATCGGCGTGCCAGAAGAGCGCATCCAGCGCCTTGGCATGGAAGATAACTACTGGTCCATGGGCGTGCCGGGTCCGTGTGGGCCCTGCTCGGAAATCTATTACGATCGCGGGCCCGAATACGGCAAGGACGGCGGCCCGATCGCAGACGATAACCGCTACATGGAGATCTGGAACCTCGTGTTCATGCAAAATGAGCGCGGCGAGGGAACCGGAAAGGGCGATTTTGAGATCGTCGGCGAGCTGCCGAAGAAAAACATCGATACCGGCTTAGGCATCGAGCGCGTGGCCTGCCTGTTGCAGGGAGTAGACAATGTCTATGAGACCGACCTGCTCCGCCCGGTTATTGACGTTGCTGAGGAGCTTACCGGCGCCACCTACGGCGAGAAGGCAACGCAGCAGGATAATATCCGCTTCCGCGTGGTGGCTGACCACTCGCGCACCGGCATGATGCTCATCTTGGATGGCGTTACCCCAGGTAATGAGGGCAGGGGCTATATCTTGCGCCGCCTGTTGCGCCGCATCATTCGCTCCGCAAAGCTGCTCGGCGCCGAGGGCGCCACCATGGAGCGCTTCATGAATACGGTCATGGATACCATGACCCCGTCTTATCCTGAGATTGCGGATAACCGCGAGCGCATCCTCCGCGTGGCCATCAATGAGGAAAAGGCGTTTTTGAAGACGCTGGAATCTGGCACCAAGCTTTTCGATGAAGCCGTGGATGACCTGCGCACTACCCACCGCGCGAAGACCCAAAAGGTGCTTTCCGGTGATAAGGCTTTTGAGCTGCACGATACCTATGGGTTCCCCATTGACCTCACCCTGGAAATGGCGCAGGAAGCCGGCCTTGACGTGGACATGGAAGGCTTTAATGCCGCCATGGGCGAGCAGCGCCGCCGCGCCAAGGCCGATAACCAAGCCAAGAAGCACGGCCACACCGACCTCTCCTTGTACCGCGACTGGGTAGATAATAACCCCACCGTATTCACCGGTTATGAGGAACTGGTCTCGGGGGCGAACGTCATCGGCCTGGTCAAAGATCGCCAGAAGGTCAACGAGGTGCACGAGGGCGATGAGGTTGAGGTTATTTTGGACCACTCGCCGCTCTACGCTGAGTCCGGCGGACAGATGGCTGACCGCGGCCGCATTTCTGCGGGCGAATCCCTTCTGGAGGTCAATGACGTCCAGAAGATTGGCAAGAAGCTGTGGGTACACAAGGCTTCCGTTACCGCCGGTGGGCTCGATCTTGGCATGTCTGTTGAGGCTTCCGTAGATGAGAAGTGGCGCCACGGTGCGACCCAGGCGCACTCGGCCACCCACCTCATTCACGCAGCCCTGCGGCAGGTGCTGGGACCCACTGCCGTGCAGGCAGGCTCCCTTAACCGTCCGGGCTACCTGCGCTTCGACTTCAACTACACCGAGCAGTTGAGCAAAGAGCAAATGGAAGAAATCGCCCTGATTACTAACCAGGCGATCGACTCCAATATGGCCGTCAACACCATCGAGACCTCACTGGAAGAGGCTAAGGCGATGGGTGCTATGGCCCTGTTCGGTGAAAACTACGGAAACCAGGTGCGCGTGGTGGAAATCGGCGGACCATTTTCCATCGAGCTCTGTGGCGGCACCCACGTTGGTTCCTCGGCAGAGATCGGTCCCGTTTCCGTGCTCGGTGAGTCCTCGGTTGGCTCCGGTGCCCGCCGCATTGAGGCTTACTCCGGCATGGATGCCTTCCGGTACTACTCCAAGGAAACTGCGCTGGTAGAAGGCGTTTCTCGCGAGCTGAAGGTGCAGTCGGAGGAGCTCCCAGAGCGCATTTCGCAGCTTTCGGAGAGGCTCAAGGCCGCTGAGAAGGAAATCGAGGTCCTGCGCAAGGCGCAACTGACCGCGCGCGCCTCTGAATTCATCGACTCGGCTACCGAGGTCAATGGGATCAAGACCATTGCGCTGCAGCTTCCCGATGGCACCTCGGGCGGCGACCTGCGCACCGTGGCCACCGATATCCGCAACCGCATGAAGGATACGGCCGCTGTCATCGTGCTCGGTGCAGTGGACAAGGGTAAGTTCCCGTTCATTGCGGCCGCTACGGCCAAGGCGGTGGACGAGGGCGTGAAAGCTGGGGACATCGTCAAGCGCCTCGGCGAATACGTCAACGGTCGCGGCGGCGGCAAGCCGGACATGGCGCAGGGCTCCGGCACCGCGCCGGAAGGTGCGCAGCGGGGCTTCGAGGCCGTCAAGGACCTTTTGCAGTCGCGCTAAGGGCTTATTATGGCAAAAGTTAAACCAGATTCCCCGGGAGTAGGTGACCCAGGCGAGGGCCGCCGGTTAGCACTCGACGTAGGCACAGTGCGAATTGGCGTTGCGGCATCCAACCGTGAGGCCACCCTCGCTACCCCTGTGGAAACCGTTCCCAGGAAGACCGGTTTCAAAGACCGCGATCAAGAAGACATTGATCGAATTCTGGAGCTTATTGAGGCATATTCCGCGGTAGAAGTCATTGTTGGTTTGCCGCGTGATTTACAGGGAAATGGCTCAAAAAGTGTAAAACACGCGAAAGAAATTGCGTTTCGGATTCGACGCCGCTTGAATCAAGATGAAAATATAGATAAAGTTCCACCACCAGTACGCTTGGCTGATGAACGTTTGACGACGGTAGCGGCAACCACCGCGCTGCGCGCGTCCGGCGTGTCCGAAAAGAAGGGCAGAAAAATCATTGACCAAGCTGCAGCGGTGGAAATACTACAGTCCTGGCTGGATGGGCGTGCTAACGCGCTCCGCTCGGATGATGCAGTAGCCCAGCCTTCAAACTCAGGAGACTAAACACGTGAGCCGTAACCAACAACGCCTCGGGCGATCGATGGATGATAAGTACGTCAAGCGGCGCCAGCGCGGCATCGCCGTGGTGGTCGCATCCGTCATCGTCATTTTAGGAGCTCTGATCTACATCGGAGTACGCATCGGCACTTCTTCGGCCGACTACGAAGGGGCCGGTAACGGCACCACGCAATTGGTGGAGGTCCCCGAAGGGTCGTCCATGTCCGAGCTGGGCCCCACGCTCGTGGATAAGAATGTGGTCAAGACCCAAGAGGCATTCGACTCCGCGGCGTCGATGAACCACAGCGCCAGCCAGATTCAGCCTGGCTTCTACCGCCTGCAGGAAGAAATGAGCGCGGCGAATGCGGTAGAGGCATTGCTCGATGAAAACAACCGTGTGGACATGCTTGAGGTCCAAGGCGGTGCCACCCTGGAGGACGTGAAGGTCGTCGGCGGTGACGTGCGCTTTGGTATCTACTCTTTGATCTCCCAGGTCAGCTGCGATGACGGCAATTGCCTGGACAAGGAAGAACTGGAAAAGGCGGCGGCAGAAACTGATCCTAAGGAGCTCGGCGCACCCGAATGGGCAC
The DNA here is from genome assembly GCF_030227225.1 of Corynebacterium rhinophilum. Classification (GTDB taxonomy): domain Bacteria; phylum Actinomycetota; class Actinomycetes; order Mycobacteriales; family Mycobacteriaceae; genus Corynebacterium; species Corynebacterium rhinophilum. The sequence continues at coordinate 76,450 of NZ_JASPHQ010000002.1, read as the reverse complement.
TTGACGCGATTAAAAAGCGCGGCAATGACCCGAAGCGTATTGAGGGCCTGATTGCCCCTGGTCAGTACGTGCTCGACCCGAATATGAGCGCCGAAGATATCCTGAAGGACCTCATTACCCGCTCTGCCAAGCGCTATGAGGAAACCGATATCGAAAATCGTGCCAAGGCCATCGGTCTGTCGCCGTACGAGCTTTTGACTTCTGCGTCCTTGGTTGAGCGTGAGGCGCCTGCCGGCGAATTCGACAAGGTCGCTCGCGTCATCCTGAACCGCCTTGACGAGCCCATGCGCCTAGAGTTCGACTCTACTGTGAACTACGGGCTGGAAGACGTTGAGCTTGCCACCACTGATGAGGCTCGTGCGGAAAAGACGCCGTGGAATACCTACGCCAAGGAAGGCCTGCCGGATACGCCGATTTCCTCGCCTTCTGATGAGGCAATTCGCGCCATGGAAGAACCGGCCGATGGTAGCTGGAAGTTCTTCGTCACCGTGGATAAGGACGGCACCACCGTGTTCTCTGATACCTACGATGAGCACCTGGACCGCGTGGATGATGCCATCCGCTCCGGCGTCCTCGACTCGCAGCGCGAGGGCGAAGGAGCAGGTGCCGGCAACGGCGATGCCGCCTCGGAGCAACCGGCTGAATAGGCCGTAGGCCGCAGTCAGAAAGGTAGAGACGAACCCATGCCGCGCGCCGCAGTACTCGGTAGTCCCATCGCTCACTCCTTATCGCCTATCCTGCATAACGCAGGGTATGGCGCAGTCGGGCTTAAGGACTGGTCCTATACCCGCTTTGAGGTTACGGACGATACCCTCGCCCCATTTTTGGAAGATTGTGGTCCCGAGTACCGCGGCTTTTCCGTGACCATGCCCGGTAAGTTCGCCGCGCTCGAGGTTGCGGAAGAACAAAGCGAGCGTGCACAGCTCATCGGTTCTGCTAATACCTTGGTTCGCACCCAGCACGGTTGGCGCGCGGACAACACAGATACTGAGGGCGTGCGCGGCGCGCTGCAAGAACTCATCGGGCTCCGGCCCGTGTCTCAGGCCCTTATCATTGGCGCGGGTGGAACCTCCCGTCCGGCGCTGTGGGCTTTAGCAGAACGCGGAATCGACCAGGTAACCATCTTGAACCGCTCGAACCGCCAAGCAGAGCTCCAGCCTTTGGCGGACCGGCTGGGACTCAATCTGCAGTACGCTACTTTTGACGATGATCTCGAGGATCTTTCCCGGTCAGCGGATTTGATTATTTCCACCGTGCCTTCGGCCGCCTTAGAGGACTATCGCTTCCGGCTTGCGCATGCGCCCGTACTCGATGTGATTTATCATCCGTGGTCCACGACGCTCGCCGCCTGCGCCGCTGCGAATGGCTATTTCACCGTGGGTGGGCACGTCATGCTGGCACATCAAGCATTTAGTCAATTCGAGCAATTCACCGGTCTTACCGCACCACGCGAAGAGATGGTTGCGGCACTGCAAGAAGAGCTTCGCCTTCGCAATCTCTAATCTTTCTGGGAATACGCCCATGTGCGCCGCCCTGCCATGAAGAGTGGCAGGGCGGCGCTTAGCCTTATGTCATGGGGATTTTCGGGGGAATAGTTTATGGCCTGTGGGCGTCTGCGTTGTCCTGGTGGGATATCCGCGAGCGGCGTTTGCCGGATGTGCTGACCATCCCGGCTGGGCTTTTATCTGTCACTTTTTTCAATTGGGGCGGTTTATTGTGGCCAGTACTGTACCTCCTAGTGGCTCTGCGGGGTGCTGGCATCGGCGGGGGAGATATTAAATTGGCCCTGCCACTGGGGATGCTCGTTGGTGCCACAGCAGGACCATTGGCCGTCCTCATGGCCTGTGGTGGCGCAGCTGTACTCACATTGCTGGCAAGCGGTATCGTGAACGTCAAGGGCGGCGTGTCTCACGGTCCCTCGATGGTGGTATCCGCTGGGCTGGCTATGGTGGTTTATCCCCTCATTGAGGGGGAGGCGAATATATTGGGGTGCCTAGTTGCTCCTTGTGGATAGGGGCCGTGCGATAATACCCGCATGCTTCGTTGGACTACCGCTGGTGAATCCCACGGCCAGGCACTGATCTCCATGCTGGAGCACATGCCGGCCGGAGTGCCCATTACCCGTGCTGATATTTCCTATCAGCTTGCACGGCGCCGCCTAGGATATGGTCGCGGCGCGCGCATGAAGTTCGAAGCCGATGAGGTAACGCTCCTCGGCGGCGTCCGCCATGGGCTGACGATTGGTAGCCCCATTGCCATCATGATCGGCAATACTGAATGGCCGAAGTGGACCACCGTCATGTCTGCAGATCCCATCGATATGGAGGATGAGGACGTAGCGAAGGCGATGAATTCGGGCCGGGGTGCACCCTTGCAGCGCCCGCGCCCAGGCCACGCTGATTTCGCGGGCATGGTGAAATATAACCACAGCGAGGCCCGCCCCATCTTGGAGCGCTCTTCTGCCCGGGAAACCGCCGCACGTGTTGCCGCCGCGACGGTAGCGCGGAACTTCCTACGGGAAACGTTGGGAGTTGAGGTCTTCTCCCACGTGATTTCTATCGGCGCATCGCAGCCCTATACCGGAGCTTCCCCGAGCTTTGCGGATATCGAGGATATTGATAATTCTCCGGTGCGCGCCTTTGACAAAGACGCCGAATCGGCGATGATTTCAGAGATTGAAACCGCAAAGAAGCAGGGCGATACCTTAGGCGGAATCGTAGAGGTGATCGTCGATGGTCTACCTATTGGCCTCGGCTCACATATCTCCGGCGATGACCGCTTGGATGCGCAGCTTGCCGGAGCCTTGATGGGTATTCAGGCCATCAAGGGCGTAGAAATCGGCGATGGCTTCGAAGAGGCACGTCGACGCGGTTCCGAAGCCCACGATGAGATGGTCCGCACCGAGGATGGTGTCACAAGGCTCAGCAACCGGGCCGGAGGCTTGGAAGGCGGCATGACCAACGGGCAGCAATTGCGTGTCCGAGCCGCCATGAAACCGATTTCCACGGTGCCGCGCGCTTTGCACACGATTGACATGGAAACAGGTGCGGATGCCACGGCAATTCACCAGCGTTCAGATGTCTGCGCAGTGCCGGCAGCAGGAGTGGTGGCTGAAGCCATGGTCTCACTCGTGCTAGCGCGCGCAGTTTTAGATAAATTTGGCGGGGATAGCTTGAGCGAAACCTCCCGCGCCGTTGCTGCATATGAAGAATACGTATCGCAGCGTCTCGCTTTTAACCAGGAGTAAATGATGACAACGCCAACCGATGTAACGGGACAGCCACATCCTTGCGTCGTTTTGATTGGCCCGCCAGGTGCGGGAAAATCCACGATTGGCCGCCGGCTTTCGCATGCGCTGAATTGCGATCTGGTGGACTCGGATCACCTGATTGAAATGGCCGAGGGAAAACCCTGCGGTGAGGTCTTTAGTGAGAGAGGCGAACCAGCGTTTCGCGAGCTTGAGGCCGAACATGTCGCTGCAGCCCTGCAAAAGGGTGGGGTAGTAAGCCTTGGTGGGGGCGCGGTGATGACGGCCTCCACACGTGAGCTTCTAGAGCGCCACACGGTCGTATTCCTCGATATTTCCGCAGAAGAAGGCGCGCGCCGCACGGCCGACGATCGCAATCGTCCGGTGTTAGCGGCAGATAATCCGGTTGAACATTATCGGTCCATTGTGGAAACGCGCAGGCCCTTCTATCTGGAGGTGGCCGATTTCCGCGTGCGCACGGATACTCGCTCCCCGCAGCAGGTGGTGGGGGATATCCTGGGCTTTTTAGAAACCCTCTAGGCGGGAAGTTACACCTACCCGCGCAATCCTGCAGGCTATCGCTCCGTAGAAAGGACACCATCATGCCCACCATCGCCGTTAACGGGCCGAGCCCTTATGAGGTCCGCATAGGAGCTGGACTCAGCGAAGATATCGCACGGCGCTGCGCGGACACAGGCGCTGATAAGGCAGCAATCATCTTTCAGCCGGCCCTGCGCACCGCAGCAGAAGAGCTCGCAGCATCCGTTGAAGCACACGGCGTCATCCCAGTCTTGTGCGAGGTGCCGGATGCCGAGGCGGCGAAGCAACTTAGCGTGGTGGGAAACGTGTGGGACCGCCTTGGTGAGGCGGGCTTTAGCCGCAGTGATGTCGTCATCGGCGTCGGCGGCGGGGCAACCACGGACATGGCGGGTTTTGTCGCTGCCGGGTGGATGCGCGGAATCAAAGTGATTCAGGTCCCTACGACCCTTCTCGCCATGGTTGATGCCGCAGTGGGCGGGAAAACTGGAATTAATACGAAGGCCGGGAAGAATCTCGTCGGCGCCTTCCACGAGCCGGACTCTGTATTCGTCGATCTGGAGCGCCTAGAGACCCTCCCACAGGCGGAGATCGTGGCTGGTTCTGCTGAGATCATTAAGACTGGGTTCATTCATGATCCGGTCATTGTGCAGCACTACGTGGAAAATCCAGGTGCTTGCCTTGACCCACGCGGTGTTCTGCCTGAATTGATCGAGCGATCTATCTCGGTAAAGGCTGCGGTGGTGGGAGAAGATCTCAAGGAAGCCGGGTTGCGCGAGACCCTCAATTATGGGCATACCTTTGGCCACGCCGTGGAAAGGCAGGAAAAGTATGTGTGGCGCCACGGCAACGCGGTAGCCGTAGGAATGATGTTCATTGCCCATCTTTCCCACCACCGGGGCCTCATAGATGCAGAACTGGTGGATATGCACCGCAGTATCTTGAGCAATATCGGGCTGCCTACGACGTATGAACCGGGCAAATTCGCGGAATTATATGAGGCAATGACCCACGATAAGAAAAACCGCGATGGGAAGATACGTTTCGTGGCGCTCACCGGTATCGGCGCGACGACGCGGATAGAGGGTCCGACGCGCGAAGAGCTAGAAGCGGCATATACCGCCATCACGGAGTAGATATGAAAATCGTTGTTCTCAATGGCCCGAACCTAAATAGGTTGGGCAAGCGCCAACCGGACGTATACGGTTCCACGACGCTAAGCGATGTTGAAAAGCTCGTGTCCGAGCATGCGGCGAAGCACGGGGCAGACATCGAGTTTTTCCAGTCTAATTTTGAAGGCGAGCTCATCGAGAAGGTCCATGCGGCCGCCGATGCCGGAAGTGCCGTCATCATTAACCCAGGTGGGCTGACGCATACCTCCGTCGCCTTGCGCGATGCCCTGGCGGAAATTGCCGATGGCGCAGGCTTCGTCGAGGTGCATATCTCCAACGTGCATGCCCGCGAAGAATTCCGCCATCATTCTTATTTGAGCCCCATTGCCCGCGGCGTCATCGCCGGCCTGGGGGTCTTTGGGTACTGCGCCGCGGTGGATTATTTGTGCCAATAATTGCCGGCCCGAATCGCGCCTTTTCGGGTGCAGGCGGTACGTAGGTACTGAACCTAGCCATCATCGCCGCGGAAATAGATATAGTGGAAGAATAAATTTTTACACTTCAATACGATTCCCGCAAAGGATGATTCTATGGCACTTGCAGATACCCGGTTCAGCGATCGCCGCCGGAAGTTAGCCGCCGAATTAGCTGGTCAGCGCATTGATGCGGTATTGGTAACCCACTTAATCCACGTCCGCTACTTGTCCGGGTTCTCCGGTTCCAACGGTGGGCTTTTGCTGCGCAAGGATCTCTCCGCGCTCATGGCTACCGATGGCCGCTATACCACCCAGATTGCCCAGGAAGTTCCGGATCTAGAAGCTGTAGAGGGCCGTGCTGTGGGCAAGGTGCTCCTGCAGCAATTCGACAAGGATGAGACACCGGTTCGCGTCGGCTTCGAAGCCGATTACATGTCCGTGTCGGAACTGGAAGATCTGAAGGATTCCGCACCGGATGGGGTCACCTTGGTGCCGATTTCTGGAATCATCGAGGACATCCGCATCACGAAGGATCCGGTAGAGCTAGAAAAGCTCGAGGAGATCGCGGCGCTTGCTAACCAAGCATTGGAAGACCTCATTTCCGCCGGTGAGTTGCGTGCGGGCCGCACGGAGCGCGAAGTCGCCGCTGACCTGGAATTCCGCATGCGCATCCTAGGATCGGAGCGGGTGAGCTTCGATACCATCGTGGCCTCTGGCCCGAACTCCGCCATGCCACACCACGGCGCGGACGATCGCGTGATTGAAGATGGAGACTTGGTCACCATCGATTTCGGCGCTCACCTGCGCGGATTTAACTCTGACTGCACCCGCACCTACGTCGTGGGTACGGCAAATGACTTTGCCAAGGAGATCTACGATGTGGTGCTGCGCGCCCAGCAGGCCGGTGTCGAGGCTGCGGTTGCGGGCACGTCGCTTTCCGATGTCGACGCCGCCTGCCGCACCATCATCGCCGATGCCGGCTACGGCAACTACTTCGTGCACTCCACCGGGCACGGCGTGGGCTTGGACGTGCACGAGGCCCCCTTTGCCGCCACGACCGGTAAGGGAGAACTGGCCCCGGGAATGACTCTTACCATCGAGCCGGGCGTGTATGTGCCGGGCAAGGGTGGCGTACGCATCGAAGATACGCTCATCATCACCAATGGAGCCCCAAAGATCATTACCGCTGCCTCCAAGGACTTTACGGAGCTGCCGGCATAGGTAGGCTTGGTCCCGTAACTCCTCCCTCCTAAAGGCGGAGATTTTAGGGGGTACCGGTGGCTCAGCGGGTGCGGGCTATCCGGTAGGCTTATACTTTGCTTTCAACCTTTCAACCACAATATTCGGGAGTTTAACCGCAATGGCTGATACTACTGATTTCAAGAACGGACTCGTTCTCAAGATTGACAACAAGCTGATGCAGATCACCGAGTTTCAGCATGTGAAGCCGGGCAAGGGCCCAGCGTTCGTGCGCACCAAGCTCAAGGACGTTGTCTCCGGAAAGACCGTGGACAAGACCTGGAACTCGGGCGTCAAGGTAGAAACCGCTACGGTGGACCGTCGCGATATGACCTACCTGTACAACGACGGCACCAGCTATGTCGTCATGGATGAAAAGACCTTCGAGCAGTTCGAGCTTTCGCCGGAGAAGTTTGGCGATGCCGCCCGTTTCCTGCTGGAAAACATGCGCGTGCAGGTCTCCTTCTACGAGGATGAGGCATTGTTCGCAGAGCTTCCTATCTCCGTCGACCTCAAGGTAGAGCACACCGAACCAGGTCTGCAGGGTGATCGTTCCTCAGGCGGCACCAAGCCCGCGACGCTGGAGACCGGCGCCGAGATCCAGGTTCCGCTGTTCATTGAAATCGGCAATGTACTAAAGATCGATACCCGCACTGGCGAGTACCTGTCCCGCGTCAATAACTAGGGCTTTATCTTGTCTGATAACACTGCTAAGCGGGATATCAATCATAAACGCCATACCGCGCGCTACCGCGCACGCCGGCGCGCAACGGATATCCTCTATGAAGCGGAGAACCGGGACGTTGATCCCGTGGCTATCGTTGAGGATCGCGTTGCCTTGGCGCGCGAAGATCGCCACGCGGTAGCGCCGATTGCGGACTACACCAAGGTCATCGTCCAAGGTGTCGCAGAAGAGCTAGACGCTATCGATGACACGATCTCGCGGTATCTTTCCCAGAACTGGGAGCTGCACCGGATCCCCGCCGTCGACCGCGCTATCCTGCGCCTATCGGTCTGGGAGCTGCTATTTAATCCGGACGTTCCCACCGCGACGGCCGTCGTCGAAGGCGTGGAGCTAGCCTCGCAGTATTCCCACGATCAAGCCGCACCGTATATCCACGCGGTCCTGGATGACGTCGCGCAATCTCGTTCTGAGTTGAGCCCGATGAATAGCGTCGGTCAAGAGGAAGAAAGCGACGACGCGGAAGCCGAGGATTCCCAGGAGGGCTCTGAGCCTTCGGGGCACGCAGAGGCGCCAGAGGAGTCAGGGACGCCAGACGAGTCGTCCCCGAGCGCGGAATCGGAAGAGGATAACTCCTAACCCATTCCCAGTTTCCCCAGTTCCCCGGCTTGCTTAGCTTAAGAGGCAATGAAGCCGGGGAACTGGTCATGTCTCCTGCAGCGAGTCGCCGCGGGAGCCAGCCCCGGTTCGCCCGCTCCACCCGCTCCACACCCTGGCGTTTGTACACTGTGTGTCATGGGTAAATTTAAGATCAAAGATGCGCTAGACCTGCGCGCCGGAAAAACCTTTCGGCTTGCGGATGTCGATCCCACGGCGACTCCAGGATTCGATGGCTCAAAGTCTGACTTAGAGGACCGCTTCGAACGCTATGACGATGAGCTCTATGATTTGCAGGAGCGCCTTTTTGCCAATGGCAGGGCACACAGCGATGACGCACCTTCGCTCTTAGTGGTCCTGCAAGGAATGGATACCTCCGGCAAGGGCGGGGCGATTCGTCACGTCTTTTCCGTCTTCGATCCGCAGGGTACCAAGACCGTGGGTTTTGGTAAGCCCACGGAAGAGGAAATGGAACACGATTTCCTGTGGCGCATCCGCAAACACGATCCGGTTCCCGGCCAGGTAGTGGCCTTTGACCGTTCCCACTACGAGGACCTCTTGATCCAACGCGTGCACGAGTGGGTAGATGAGGAAGAAATCGACCGCCGCTTTGAGGCGATTCGTGAGTATGAGCAAGAGCTCGCCGGAAAGCGGGTAAAGATATTGAAGGTCTTTTTGCACATCTCACCGGAGTTCCAAAAGGAAAACCTCATCGAGCGAACCGAGCGTGAGGATAAGTACTGGAAGTACGATCCTTCAGACCTTGAAGAGCGCGGCTATTGGGATAAATACATGGCCGCCTATGAGGATGCCATTCGCCGGACGGATGAGCTTTGGGCACCGTGGTTTGTGATCCCCACGGATAATAAGAAGTACGCGCGCATGGCCTTGAAGTATCTCATCGTCGATGCGCTGCGGCACTTGAATCTGTCGTGGCCTGCGCCCGAATTCGATCCGGAGGCAGAAAAGCAGCGCATTCTCGATGTGGACTAGTGTCTATCCGCGGCGCTGAGAACCCAAGAAAAATAAGGCGCCTAAAAATCCCCGCACCGTCGCGGCGCCGCAGCACGCGAATGCATGAGGCGGGCGAACTAAGTACGGGGAGACAGGGCCTAGGAAAAGGCAGCTTAATCGTTTCCAGACGGCGTGGAGTTTTCCTCGCCGCCGTTTCCGGCCTTCGCAGCGGTTTCAGATCCGAGCTTGGCCATTTCCTCGGCGGCAGAAACCATGGCGTCCTGGCCGTTGATAACGGCATCGACGGCCTTCTTCAAAGCGGTGGTGAGCTGTTCATTGGTCATTCCGGCCGCGGCGGGAATATCGCGCTCGGTGCGGACGACGAGCATATCGTCGTGCTCAGAAATGACTGCTCGCGCGCCGAATGCTACAGAGTTGATCTGGTTGGCGGCGAGGAAGAGCCCGGCATCGGCCTTGGAAAATGAGGCATCAGTTGGCACGTCGCAACGCACAATGACAACGGAATCCAGGACCGCAAACATGGTAGGCAGGCCATTGAGGTTGGCGGTGGCGGCATCAATTTCGCCTTCTACCTTGGTCAGCTCAATATCAAAGGTGCCCATGGCGGCAATGACGCGGTCCAGATCGACCTCGGGCAGATTGTTTTCGGTAGATGCGGTGGATGCATTAGTCATGGTTATGCTCCTCCCAGGTGACAAGCTGTGGGTAGTGCTCTTCAACGAAAGCCATGGACTGCAGCATGGAGTCCAGGGTGGACATTACAAAGGCACCGATCTGGTTGCGGGACAGGCCGTGGGAAATATTGATTTCGCGGACGCCGGAGACGGCCAGATTATTTTCGGCCGATTCAAAAAAGCGCAGGGTGGGCGCGAAGTGCTGTTGGTTCCACTTATTGAGGACCATGAGCAGTTGCGGACCCTCAGAGGCTGGGGCATTACCGCGCCAGACGGAGTCTGCCACGAGGACATCGTCACGCACCTGCAGTGCAATGGCGATATTGGAAAAGCCGGTGCGCAGGATCTTTACCGTCTCGCCTTCGCCGACGGTCTGTTCTTCTACGCGGTATTCGAGCTTTTCTGAGTCAAAAATTTCACCGATGCGCTCGAGGGTGACGTCCTCAATGGGCGTATCGGGATACAGGGTTGGTTCTTCAGACACGTAAGTAGTCTCAATCCATGTACTAATCGGGGATAATGGTCAACCCTTCTTAGTTTACCTAACTTATAGTTCTCCTACTGCGACTCCCACAGGCTTTCGCCGCCGAGTTCGTGCGCTAAGGCGCCGTCGATGGTGGGGTAGCGGAAGGTATGGCCTATGTCCTCTAACACCTGTGGTTTCACGCGCTGGTCGGCCAAGGCGAGTTCTTGCGCGCCTTGCTTGCCCAGGAGCAGGGCGGGGCCGAATTGGGGGATCGGCAGGAGGGTGGGGCGGTGCAATTCGGACCCCAAGGCGGAGACGAAGTTCTTGTTGAGCACCGGGCTTGGCGATGCCCCATTGACCGGGCCCTTAAGCTTCTCATCCACGATGGCGCGGATATAGGCATCGGTGAGATCGTCTAGTGCCACCCAGCTGTACCAAAAGTTGCCGTCACCAAAAGCGCCGCCAAGCCCCGTGGAAAACAGCGCGCGCAACAGTGGTAGCAGGCCGGAGTTTCCGGACATCACGATGCCAGTGCGGATATTGACCACGCGTTTTCCGGCCTCGCGAGCGGGCGCGCAGGCTTTCTCCCAGCTCGCTGCGACATCGGCAAGAAAGCCCTCGCCGCGCTCGGCGTCCTCGGTTAGCAGCTCATCGCCGCGTTCGGAACCGTAGAAGCCGATGGCAGAGGCGCACACCATGGCCTGCACGGAATCGGAGGCGGCCACCAGGCGGGCGAGGTTTTCGGTGGGGCCCACGCGGGAGTCGCGGATATCGGCCTTGTGGCTGTCATTAAAGCGCCCAAAGATGGGTTCGCCGGCCAGGTGTACTAACACGTCGACGCCCTCGAGGAGATCGGGCCGCGGGTGGTGCGGGCGCCACTTGCGCTGGCCCGGTTCCGCGGTGCCGCGCACGAGCTGGATCACGGTATGGCCCAGGGTTTGTAACTGTGCGGTCAGGGCGCTGCCCACGCTGCCGTGAGAGCCGGTCATCGCGATGGTCAAGGGCTTTTGGCCGAGCTGGCCTTCGCGCAGGCGGTTTTCAAAGGCAATATCCTGGGTGAGCTGGTGCTGCCGGTAGGCGAAAAGCGAGTTGAGGGCCGCAGCGGGAATGCGGGTATCTACCTCGTCCGTAATCAGCGTCCCGTCTGGGTGATCGGCAAAGCGATGCGTATGACGCCACTTGGCAAATTTGCGGATGGGTGCGTTGACGCACACATCGCTGAAGCTATAGCCGGCCTGGTAGCGCGATAGATCGTGCTGGGCCGTCCACTGCAAACCGCCGGGCAGGGACAGCAGGGAGGTGCCAGTGCCCAGATCGGTGGCCTGTTGCACGGGCTTCATGAATGCGAAAGGTGGGTTCAGGCGAGCCAAGGCCCCTGGCCGGGTATGCCACTGCCAGACGTGTTCGCGGGAGGCTGGGACAACGTGCTGCGCGGAAAAACTCACTGCGTGATGCACCTCTTTCGGCTAAGCCTCACCCACGGGTGGGTAAGGTGCTAGAGTAATACGTGTCTATCAGCATAGACGTCTACAAGTTCATTGACAGGCATCCTTTAATGACCGCACCGTGAGGCGGGGAAGGAGGTCACGATGAGTGGAACTGACGTGAACGCGAATGAGTTGGAGCTTTTAAGCTCCGATGATGTCTCGCGTACCGTTGCACGCATCGCGCACCAGATTATTGAAAAGACGGCGCTCGATTCCGCGGAAGCTCCGCGGGTCATTTTGCTGGGCATTCCCTCAGGCGGAGTGCCCCTAGCGCAGCGCCTCGCGCAGAAAATACGCGAGTTTTCCGGGGTCCCCGTTCCGTGGGGCTCGCTCGACATCACGTTATACAGGGACGATTTGCGCAATTTCCCGCACCGCGCCCTGCAACCGACCTCCATCCCGGACGGCGGCATCGATAATGCCACGGTCATCTTGGTCGATGATGTCCTTTATTCCGGCCGCACTATCCGCGCCGCCCTCGATGCGCTGGGCGATGTCGGCCGGCCTTCGATTATCCAGTTAGCCGTATTGGTTGACCGCGGGCACCGCGAAGTCCCCATCCGCGCCGATTATGTGGGCAAGAACCTGCCCACGGCGCGGGAAGAAGATGTCTCCGTATATATCCAAGATATCGATGGCCGCGATGCCGTTGTTCTCACCCGCTCTACGTCCGCGGGCGATACTGCGCAGATAAGGGGAACGCACTCATGAAACACCTCATTGATAGCGCGGAATTATCCCGCGCAGAGATCATCGGCCTTTTGGATGAGGCCGATCGCTTCCGCGAGGCGCTCGATGGCCGCGAGGTCAAAAAGCTTCCGACGCTGCGCGGGCGCACGATTTATACGCTCTTTTATGAAAACTCCACGCGCACGCGCTCGTCTTTTGAAACGGCCGGCAAGTGGATGTCCGCTGATGTTATCAACCTCTCGGCGTCGACCTCCTCTGTGAAAAAGGGCGAGTCCCTCAAAGATACGGGCCTGACGCTGGCGGCCATCGGTGCCGATGCCATCATCATGCGCCACCCGTCCTCCGGTGCGCCGCAACAGCTGGCCCAGTGGGTGGACCCGGATGGCAACGGCCCTGCCGTCATCAACGCCGGCGACGGTGCGCACCAGCACCCGACGCAGGCCTTGCTCGATGCCGTCACGATGCGCCAGCGCCTGGGCCTGCGCGGCGATAATGGCTTTGAGGGCCTGAAGGTAAAGATTGTGGGCGATTGCCTGCACTCGCGCGTGGTGCGCTCAAACGTGGATCTCCTGCACACCTTGGGCGCGGAGGTCACCCTCGTGGGGCCTGCGACCTTGATGCCGTGGGGTGTGGATAAGTGGCCGGTGCGCGTGTCCTATGACTTTGATGCAGAGCTTGCGGATGCCGATGTCGTGATGATGCTGCGCGTGCAGCAAGAGCGCATGGACGGCGGCTTCTTCCCGTCCCACCGCGAGTACGCGCAGCTATTCGGGCTATCGCAACAGCGCGCTGCGGCGCTGCACAAGGATGCCATCGTCATGCACCCAGGTCCCATGCTGCGCGGCATGGAGATCAACTACGCCGTGGCCGATATGGATAAAACTACGGTATTGCAGCAGGTCAACAACGGTGTCCACATGCGCATGGCAGTGCTTTTTACGCTGCTGACCAATGGCGATAACGCCGGGATTTAAATCGGGCAGAGCATAAGCCACGTAAAAGGGAGAGAAAATGACTACGTACCCAGCTACCGGCCGGCTGTCCGCACCGGCCGAGAACCCTCTACTGATTAAAAATATTCGCCTCTACGGGGAAGGCGAGCCCACCAACGTCCTCGTTCGCGGTGGGGTTATTGACTCCATCGGGCCCGAGGTGAAGGCAGAGGGCGCCGAGACCATCGAGGGCGACGGCAACGTGCTGCTGCCTGGCCTGGTTGATATGCACGTGCACCTGCGCGAGCCAGGCCGCGAGGACACCGAGACCATCGAGTCCGGTTCCAAAGCCGCGGCCAAGGGCGGGTTTACCGCGGTCTTTACCATGGCCAATACCACGCCGGTCACGGACCAGCCGATCATCGCCGAATCCGTGTGGGCAAAGTCCCAGGCACTGGGGCTTTGCGATGTCCACCCGGTCGGCTCCATCACCAAGGGCCTAGAAGGCAAGTCCTTGACCGAGTTCGGCATGATGGCGCGCAGCGATGCCAAGGTGCGCATGTTCTCTGATGACGGCAAATGCGTGCAAAACCCGCAGCTGATGCGCCGCGCGCTGGAATACGCCAAGGGCATGGACGTGCTGCTGGCCCAGCACGCCGAAGATGACCGCATGACCGGCGGGTCTTCTGCCCACGAGGGCGAAAACGCCGCCCGGTTGGGCCTGCGCGGTTGGCCGCGCGTGGCAGAGGAATCCATCGTCGCCCGCGATGCCCTGCTGGCGCGCGATTACGGCAACCGCGTGCACATCTGCCACGCCTCCACACAGGGCACAGTGGAACTGTTGCAGTGGGCAAAGGAACACGATATTCCGCTCACCGCAGAGGTCACCCCGCACCACCTGCTGATGACCGATGACAAACTGCGCACCTATGACGGCCTCTTCCGCGTGAACCCGCCGCTGCGCGAACAGCGCGATACGGAGGCGCTGCGCCAGGCGCTGCTCGATGGCACCATTGACTGCGTCGCCACCGACCACGCGCCGCATGGCTCCGAAGACAAGTGCGTGGAATTCGAAAACGCGCGCCCCGGCATGCTGGGGTTGGAATCCTCGCTGGCGGTCATCGCCAAGCTCTTTGTGGAAACCGGCCTGGCGGACTGGCGCTTTATCGCCCGCGTCATGTCCGAGCGCCCCGCTGAGATCACGCGCCTGCCAGGCCACGGTCGCCCCTTGGAAGTGGGGGAGCCTGCCAACTTAACCATCGTTGACCCACAACATCACTGGGTATCCGATTCCGCGCAGCTTGCATCCAAGTCCCAGAACAACCCCTATGCGGGCGAGGAATTTGGTGCGCGGGTTACCCACACCATCTTGCGCGGCTCGGTAACGTTCGATCTGAACGCCGCTACCCATGACTAACCTTGCACACAGCACCCAATCAAGGCACAGAAAGGCCACGACGTGACTGATAAAACCCCAGCAATCCTCGTCCTTGCGGATGGGCGTACCTTCCGTGGCTACGGCTTCGGCGCTACCGGCACCACCCTCGGCGAGGCCGTATTTACCACCGCGATGACCGGGTATCAAGAAACGATGACGGACCCGTCCTACCACCGCCAGATCGTCGTCTCCGCCGCCCCGCATATTGGCAATACCGGCTGGAACGATGAGGATAACGAGTCCCACGGCAATAATATTTGGGTCGCAGGCCTGGTTATCCGCGATCTGTCCCGCCGCGTATCCAGCTGGCGCGCCGAGCGCAGCTTGAGCGAAGAAATGCAGGCGCAAGGGGTCATCGGCATCCGCGGCATCGATACCCGCACCCTGGTGCGCCACCTGCGCAACTACGGTTCCATCTCCGCGGGCCTGTTCTCGGGCGAGGCTGCCACCCGGCCCGTCGAGGAACTACTCGAGGAGGTAAAGGGCCAATCCTCCATGGAGGGCGCGGACCTTGCCGCCGAGGTATCTACCGACAAGCCCTACGTTGTAGAGGCCAAGGGAGAGAAGAAATACACCATCGTCGCCTTTGACATGGGCGTGAAATCCGCAACGCCGCGCTACCTTTCCCAGCGCGGTATCGAGACCATCGTGGTGCCGTCTACCACCACCTTTGCAGAAGTTCAGTCCTATAACCCGGATGGCGTCTTCGTCTCCAACGGCCCGGGTGACCCGGCCACCGCCGACGACACAGTTGCCACCATTAAGAAGGTACTTGAGGCGAAAATCCCGTTCTTCGGCATCTGCTTTGGCAACCAGCTGCTCGGGCGCGCGCTTGGCCTATCCACCTACAAGATGAAGTTCGGCCACCGCGGCATCAACGTCCCAGTACGCAACATGCTCACCGGCAAAATCGATATCACCTCCCAAAACCACGGCTTCGCGCTGCAAGCCCCAGATAACTACGACCTGGCCGATGAAGATGCCGAATTCGCCTCGGACTTCGGCCCGGCCCACATCACGCACATCTGCTTGAACGATGACACGGTCGAGGGCGTCGCCCTGCGCAATGGCATGGCCTTCTCGGTGCAGTACCACCCGGAATCCGCCGCCGGCCCGCACGATGCCAACCCGCTCTTTGATCAATTCTTAGAGCTCATGGCCAACCACACCCCGAATAAGTAGTCACCCAGGAAAAGGAAGAAAATATTATGCCTAAGCGCACTGACATTAATCACGTCCTGGTCATCGGCTCCGGGCCCATCGTCATCGGCCAGGCTTGCGAGTTCGACTACTCCGGAACCCAGGCCTGCCGCGTCCTCAAGGACGAGGGCCTGCGCGTGACCCTGGTGAACTCGAACCCCGCGACCATCATGACGGATCCGGAATTCGCCGACCACACCTACGTCGAGCCCATCGAGCCGGAGTACATCGAAAAGATCCTGGTCAAGGAGGCAGAGGAAGGCCACCCCATCGACGCCGTCCTGGCCACCTTGGGCGGGCAAACCGCGCTCAACGCTGCGGTGCAGCTAGACCGCCAGGGAATTTTGGATAAGTACGATATCGAGCTCATCGGCGCCGATATCGATGCCATCGAGCGCGGCGAGGACCGCCAAAAGTTTAAGGACATCGTGGCCTCTGTAGGCGGAGAATCCGCTCGCTCGGCGGTGTGCCACAACATGGACGAGGTCCACGAGACCGTCGACAAGCTCGGCCTGCCCGTCGTGGTGCGCCCGTCGTTTACCATGGGTGGACTGGGTTCCGGCCTAGCCTTCAATAACGAGGACCTTGAGCGCATCGCCGGCGGCGGGCTTGCGGCCTCGCCCGAGGCTAATGTGCTCATCGAGGAATCCATCCTCGGCTGGAAAGAATACGAGCTCGAGCTCATGCGCGATGGCGACGACAACGTGGTCGTCGTGGCCTCTATCGAAAACGTCGATGCCTTGGGCGTGCACACCGGTGACTCCGTTACCGTGGCTCCGGCGCTGACGCTGACGGACCGCGAGTACCAGAAGATGCGCGATTTGGGCATCGACATCATCCGCGAGGTTGGCGTCGATACCGGCGGCTGCAATATCCAGTTCGCCTTGAACCCAGATGATGGCCGCATCATCGTCATCGAGATGAACCCGCGCGTATCCCGCTCCTCGGCGCTGGCCTCCAAGGCAACGGGTTTCCCCATTGCCAAGCTGGCCGCGAAGTTGGCCATCGGCTACACCTTGGACGAGGTGCAAAATGACATCACCGGCGAAACCCAAGCGGCCTTCGAGCCGACTTTGGACTATGTCATCGTCAAGGCGCCCCGCTTTGCCTTTGAGAAGTTCCCCGGCTCCGATGACACCTTGACCACCACGATGAAATCTGTGGGCGAAGCCATGGGCATCGGCCGCAACTATATCTCTGGCCTGAATAAGGTCATGCGGTCGCTGGAAAACAAGCCCAATGGTTTCTGGACCAAGCCCGATGAGTATTTCGCGGGCGAGCGCGCCACCGACGTGCAGGCGGTGCTCAAGGACCTCGAGCGCCCCACTGAGGGCCGCATGTACGATATCGAGCTGGCCCTGCGCCTCGGCGCCTCGGTGGATGAGGTCCACGAAGCCTCCGGCGTGGATCCATGGTTCATTGCGGAGCTCGAGGGCCTGGTGAAATTCCGCCAGGAGCTTGTCGATGCCCCCGTGCTCACCGAGCAACTCCTGCGCGAGGCCAAGGTCTTTGGGCTTTCCGATGCCCAAATTGCCGCCCTGCGCCCCGAGTTCAACGGCGAGGATGGCGTGCGCAGCCTGCGCTGGCGCATGGGCATCCGCCCCGTCTTCAAGACCGTCGATACGTGTGCCGGCGAGTTTGAGGCGCATACGCCGTACCACTACAGCTCCTATGAGCTGGACCCCGATGCCGAAACCGAGGTGCACCCAGCGCCGGAAGGCTCGAAGGGCAAGGTCATCATCTTGGGCTCTGGCCCGAACCGCATTGGCCAGGGCATCGAATTTGACTACTCCTGCGTACACGCCGCCCTTGAGCTTTCTCGCAAGGGCTATGAGACCGTGATGGTCAACTGCAACCCGGAGACGGTATCGACGGACTATGACACCGCTGACCGCCTGTACTTCGAGCCGCTGACCTTCGAAGATGTCATGGAGGTCTACCACGCAGAGGCAGCCTCCGGCGAGGTCGCCGGCGTGCTGGTGCAGCTGGGCGGCCAGACCCCGCTGGGCTTGGCAGAGCGCCTCGATGCCGCCGGCGTGCCGGTGGTGGGCACCAGCCCTGCTGCCATCGACTCTGCCGAGGACCGCGGCGAATTCGGCAAGGTTCTGGAAGCCGGTGGGCTTGCCGCACCGCAATTCGGCACCGCCACCTCCTTCGAGGAGGCCCGGAAGGTAGCAGCCTCCATCGGTTATCCAGTCCTGGTTCGTCCTTCCTACGTATTGGGCGGCAGCGGCATGGAAATTGTTTACGATGAGCGGTCGCTGGAGAACTATATCGAGCGCGCCACCGAGCTTTCCCCAGACCATCCAGTCCTGGTGGACCGCTTTTTGGACTCGGCCATTGAGATCGACGTCGATGCCCTGTGCGATGGCAACGAGGTCTACCTCGGCGGCGTGATGGAGCACATCGAGGAGGCTGGCGTTCACTCCGGTGACTCCTCCTGCGCTCTGCCGCCGATGACGCTGGGCCCAGAGGACATCGAGAATGTGCGCGAGTCCACGCGCCGTTTGGCCGAGGGAATCGGCGTCAAGGGCCTGATGAATGTCCAGTTCGCCTTGAAGGACGACATCCTTTATGTCATCGAGGCCAACCCGCGCGCCTCGCGCACCGTTCCGTTCGTCTCAAAGGCGACCGGCGTGCCGCTAGCAAAGGCCGCCGCCCGCATCATGATGGGATCCACCATCGCGGAACTGCGAGAAGAAGGACTTATTCCATCGTCCTACGATGGCGGTTCCTTGCCACTTGATCACCCGATTGCGGTCAAGGAAGCGGTCTTGCCCTTCAACCGTTTCCGCCGCCCAGATGGCAGCCTGCTCGATTCCTTGCTGTCGCCCGAGATGAAGTCCACCGGTGAGGTCATGGGCTTGGCCACCAACTTCGGTGCGGCCTTTGCTAAGGCGGAAATCTCCGCGTTTGCTCGTCCGCCGATTGAAGGCACGGTCTTCGTCTCCGTCGCCAACCGGGATAAGCGCACGCTGATTTTCCCCATCCAGCGCTTGGCCACGATGGGCTACAACATCATCGCTACTGCGGGTACCGCGCAGATGCTGCGCCGCAATGGCATCGAGTGTGAGGTCGCCGTCAAGGTCTCTGAGGCCAAGGACGGCGAAGAGTCCATCGTGGACAAGATCCTCAACGGCGAGGTGGATTGGATCCTCAATACGCCAGCAGGCTCCGCCGGTTCCCGTCACGACGGCTACGATATCCGCGCCGCAGCGGTGCACATGGGGCTGCCACTGGTCACGGTGGTTCAAGGCGTGACGGCGGCGGTGCAGGGCATCGAAGCGCTGCGCCAGGGTGATTTGCAGGTCCGCGCACTTCAGGAGCTTGAGCATGGACCACGCAACTAAATCCTTTGGCCAGCGCCTGGTAGACGCCGGCCGCGAACGCGGGCGCCTGTGTGTAGGCATCGACCCGCACCCGTACCTCTTAGAGCAATGGGGGCTGGATAATTCACCAGAAGGCCTTCGCACCTTCAGCATGCGCTGCGTCGAGGCATTCGCGGATTCCGCAGCCTTGGTAAAACCACAGGTGGCTTTCTTCGAGCGCTTCGGCGCCGCAGGCTTTGCGGTCTTGGAAGAAACGCTGGCCGGTTTGCGCGAGGCAGGATGTCTGACGGTGGCGGATGCCAAGCGCGGCGATATCGGCTCCACCATGGAAGGCTATGGCGATGCTTGGCTAGGGGAGACCTCGCCCCTGCGCGCTGACTCGGTGACACTTTCGCCTTACCTTGGCGTTGGGGCGCTGGGCGCGGCTATTGCCACGGCGCAAGAAAACAACCGCGGTGTATTCGTCCTCGCGGCTACCTCTAATCCGGAGGCGCGAGCCATTCAGGCAGTGCCTGCAGGCACTGCGGACTCGATTGCCCAGGCGGTCGTCGACGAGTGCGCCGCCTTCAATGCCTCGGAGCAAGAGGCCGGTGTTGCTGGAAGCGTGGGCGTTGTGGTGGGTGCGACCGTGGATAATCCGCCCCGATTGGACTCGCTTAATGGCCCGGTGCTGCTTCCCGGCGTTGGTGCCCAGGGGGCGGGTCCCGCGCAGGTGCACGCCATTGTGTCTGAGTGCCCGCAGCTGGGCTTTGCGAATGTCTCGCGCGCCGTCCTACAACGCGGTCCTCAGGTCGATGACCTGCGCAAAGCCGTGATCGATACCGCAGACCAATTCCGGGATTAGAACACGCGGCGGGGTCGATTAACGGCCGCGCCGTTTACCTGGTATTTTGGTCTAAGCATGTGCGTTGACGTGCTAAAACGAGTGGCCCATCTGGGTCGCCTATCGTCATCGTGTCACTAGCGGTGCTAGGATAATCAGAAGTCGGTGTGCTCGAAGGTTCAGGGTAACTTTCCGCGGTATTTCCATCGCGTTTGGCAACCGGAATCTGGTACCCAGTGCCAGAAGTAATAGAACCAATCTAATGAATCGGAGGAAACTCGTGGCCCTTCCAAAGTTGACTGATGAGCAGCGTAAGGAAGCTCTCGCAAAGGCCGCTGAGGCCCGCAAGGCTCGCGCTGAGCTCAAGGCTGCGCTTAAGCGCGGCGAGACCGACCTGAAGGACGTGCTGGAAAAGGCTGAGACCGATGAGATCATCGGCAAGACCAAGGTTTCTGCAATCCTCGAGGCTCTGCCTAAGGTTGGCAAGGTCAAGGCCAAGGAAATCATGGAAGATCTGGAGATTGCACAGACCCGCCGCCTGCGCGGTCTGGGTGAGCGCCAGCGTCGTGCTCTTCTTGAGCGCTTCGGTTACGACGACGAATAATCACGTCCATGGCTGACGCAACTGCTCGCGGTCGCCTCGTCGTGTTGGCGGGTCCCTCCGCAGTGGGTAAATCCACCGTAGTGTCGCGTCTACGGCATGACGTCGAGGGGCTGTATTTCAGCGTGTCTATGACTACGCGCCAGCCCCGCCCCGGGGAAAAAGACGGCGTGGATTATTTCTTCGTCACCCCTGAGGCTTTTCAAGAACGCATTGATGCCGGTGAGATGCTCGAATGGGCAGATATTCACGGCGGATTGCAGCGTTCTGGAACACCTGCCCGTCCCGTAGAAGAGGCTTTGGAAGCAGGGCGCCCGGTTCTCGTCGAGGTTGACCTGGCCGGTGCGCGTAGCGTCCGGAAGGCCCTTCCGGAGGCGGACTTGGTCTTCTTGGCCCCTCCTTCCTGGGAGGTGTTGGTAGAGCGCCTGACCGGTCGCGGTACCGAACCACAAGACGTCATCGATCGTAGGTTGCACACTGCATATGAGGAACTAGCTGCACAGGATGAGTTTGATCACGTTGTGGTCAATGAAAACCTAGATGAGGCAGTGGCCGCCATTAGTGATATCCTGCGAGGATAGATTCTTCTTTTGACCATCTTCAACCAATGTAAAGGTGCATGTGACTAACGTGACCACCCCTTCTAACACTGAATCCGCAAAGTCGGAACCGGTATTTGATGACCCGATTGGCATTACGGACCCGCCAATCGATGAGCTGTTGGACAAGGTTTCTTCCAAGTACGCCTTGGTAATTTTCGCTGCCAAGCGTGCGCGCCAGATCAATAGCTACTACCAAGAGCAAGATGAAGGCGTCTTTGAGTTCGTGGGCCCGCTGGTTAACCCAGAGCCCGGCGAGAAGCCACTGTCCATCGCGCTGCGCGAAATCGACGCAGGTCTGTTGGACCACGAGGAAGGCAAGTAAGTAGCGCTCGCTTTCGCGTGCGCACCTTGTGCCTCATTTCAGCCCCGTCCGGCCAAGCCCACTTGGTTTCACTTCTGTGGAACTAACGTGGTGGCCGGGCGGGGCTCTTGTCATGCCTGCACGGTACGATTGTGCGATGTGACTGTTTCAAAATCTCCTCGCAATATCGTGCTTGGCGTTGCCGGTGGCATCGCCGCGTATAAGGCCTGCCACTTGGTGCGCAATTTCAAAGAACACGGCGATAATGTCCGCGTCGTTCCTACAGTAAGCGCATTGAACTTCGTAGGTGCCGCCACTTTTGAGGCATTATCCGGAAACCCTGTCTCAACCAGTGTTTTTGAGGCGGTAGAGGACGTTCAACACGTAGCTGTAGGGCAGGAGGCCGATGCTGTGGTCATCGCCCCTGCCACGGCTGACCTCATTGCCCGTTTGGCTGCGGGACGCGCAGATGACTTGTTGACCGCGACCGTGCTGGTGGCAACGTGTCCCATCATCGTGGCGCCCGCCATGCACACCGAGATGTGGAATAACCCAGCGACGCAACACAACGTAAAGCTCCTGCGCCGCCGCGGAATTACCGTCATGGAACCAGCGCACGGGCGCCTTACGGGTAAGGATACGGGCGCAGGCAGGCTGCCGGATCCAGAACAGATTGCCGCCATCGCGCGCACCGAGCTCGCGGGTTTTCATATCGATCACAGCTGGGCGGGGCTGAAGGTGGTCATTTCTGCCGGTGGCACCCAAGAGGAATTGGATCCGGTGCGCTATTTAGGAAACCGTTCCTCCGGCAGGCAGGGGTTTGCGCTGGCAGAGGTGGCCGCGCACAAGGGCGCAGATGTCACGATTGTGGCGGGCAATATCGCGGAGTTGCCGTTACCGAGCGGGGCTACAATCCGGGACATCGTGTCCGCACAAGACCTAGAAAGCGCGATGCGCGAGGAATCCCGCGATGCCGATATCGTCATCATGGCCGCGGCGGTCGCGGACTACCGGCCCGCCAATGTGGCAGAGTCCAAGATGAAAAAGGGCAAAGCGGATGATGCGCTTGCCGCGCTGGAGATGGCGGAAAATCCAGATATTTTGAAGTCTCTCGTGGCCGCGCGCGAAGAGGGCGAGGTGCCGGAAAACTGCGTCATCGTTGGCTTTGCGGCGGAGACGGGAGATGCTGATTCTTCGGCACTGGAGTATGCCCAAGAAAAGTTTGCGCGCAAGGGTTGTGACGTACTGATGGCCAATGAGGTCGGCCGCGGCGTGACCTTTGGCCAGGAAAGTAGCGAGGGGTGGATCCTGCGGCGGAATGTGGAACCGCAGCGCGTAGAGCATGGATCTAAGCAGGTCGTCGCGGCGCAGATTCTCGGCGTCGTGAATGAAATGATTGAACCGGGAAATTAAATATTGCGTTTATAGACCGCTTGGTCTAGGGTGGCCATATGATTGGTAGGGGGCAGAATGCCTCGGTATCGAATACGTAATAATCAAAGGAAGTTTTTGTGACTGATAACGCTGCAGTGGAAGCTCGTCTTTTTACAAGCGAGTCCGTTACTGAGGGGCACCCAGACAAGATTTGTGACGCCATCTCGGATGCCATCTTGGATGCGCTTTTAGATAAGGATCCGGAGTCCCGCGTCGCCGTGGAAACCCTGGTCACCACCGGCCAAGTACACGTCGTGGGCGAAGTTCGCACCAATGCCTACGTGGAAATCCCGGCTCTCGTGCGCGAGACCCTGAAGTCCATCGGCTTTACCTCTTCCGATGTGGGCTTCGATGGCAATACCTGTGGCGTTAATATCGCCATCGGCGAGCAGTCGCAGGAAATCGGTGCTGGCGTGGATACCTCCACCGAGGCACGCGATCAGGGCGCGGATTATGACGAAGAAAATGACACCGCCGGCGCCGGCGACCAGGGCCTGATGTTTGGTTATGCTTCGAATGAAACCGCGGAGTACATGCCATTGCCCATCGCCTTGGCGCACCGCCTGTCCCGCCGCCTGACCCAGGTGCGCAAAGAGGGTATTGTGGACCACCTGCGCCCGGATGGCAAGACCCAGGTGACCTTCGCATATACCGAGAACAATGAGCCGTCTCACCTGGATACGGTCGTTATTTCTACCCAGCACGATCCTGAGGTAGATAGTCAGTGGCTAGAAACCCACCTGCGCAGCGAGGTGTTGGAATGGGTTATCAAGGACGCAGGCCTTGATAAGTACTACACCGAGGACACCAACCTCTTGGTCAACCCTTCCGGCTCCTTCATTTTGGGTGGCCCGATGGGTGATGCAGGCCTTACCGGGCGCAAGATCATCGTGGATACCTACGGTGGCATGGCCCGCCACGGCGGCGGTGCTTTCTCCGGCAAGGACCCCAGCAAGGTGGACCGCTCTGCGGCCTACGCCATGCGTTGGGTGGCTAAGAATATCGTCGCCGCAGGCCTGGCTGACCGCGCAGAGGTGCAGGTGGCCTATGCCATCGGTCGCGCCAAGCCGGTCGGCCTATACGTCGAGACCTTCGGTACCGCGAAGCAGAACCTGACCGATGAGCACATCCAGGCTGCCGTTAATAAGGTCTTCGACCTTCGCCCAGCCGCCATCATCCGCGAATTGGATCTGCTGCGTCCTATTTACGGCCAGACCGCCGCCTACGGTCACTTCGGTCGCACCGACGTTGACCTGCCTTGGGAGCAGTTGGACCGCGTGGAGGAATTGCGCGCTGCCGCAGGTCTGTAGAATGTGGGCTTATGCCTAAGAAAACACCCGCCGCCCGGAAACCGGTCGCGCGGGTGTTGCCTCTTTTAGGGATTGCCCACCTCGATCGGGGATTTGATTACCTGGTAGATGAGGCTGAATCCGATAGTGCCCAAGCCGGGGTGAAGGTACGCATTCGGTTCAATGGGCGCTTGGTGGATGCGATCATCGTCGAGCGCAAGCATGATTCCGACTTCGGTGGGCAGCTGCGTTTTATTGAGCGAGTCATCTCGCCATTTCAGGTCTACCCACCGCAGCTGTCCCGGCTGGTAGAAGCCCTTGCGGATCGCTATGGCGGAATCTGCTCCGATATCATTCGCTCTGCCATTCCACCGCGGCATGCGAAGGCGGAAGAAGCGGATTTGGATACCCCGTGGGAAGACCTCGGCGCAGCCAGCGAGCCCGATTTATCAGGGTGGTCTGCCTATCAGCATGGTGAAACATTTGTTGATTCCATCTTGGGCGGGAAATTAGCCCGCGCCGCATGGCAAATCGCTCCCGGCGATGAATGGGAAGATGCACTCGCGGCCTTAGCTGCCAAGGTCGCCTTGGGCGGGGGAGGTGTCCTTATTGTCGTCCCAGACCAAAAGGTAATCGACTCCTTGGAAAACGCCCTGCGCGCTGTCGTGGGGCCGAAACAAATCACGGTGCTCACCAATAGTATGGGACCGCAAGCGCGCTATCGCCGCTACCTTTCGGCCTTGGTGGGCCAGGCGCGAATAGTCATTGGTACGCGCTCGGCGGCTTTTACTCCCGTGGACAACCTGCAACTAGCCGTCATTTTTGATGACGGCAACGATAACTTGGTAGACAATATCAAGCCCTACGTCCACGCCCGGGAGGTGCTTACCACCCGCTCTGCATTCGAAAATTGCAGCTTCATTGCGGCCAACCATTCGCGTACGGCAGAAACTCAATTATTGGTGGACTCTGGGTGGGCACACGACCTCGTGCCGAGTAGCTCAACCATAGAGGCACGCCGGCCCGATATTTTGGCCATTGGTGCCTACGGGCTGTCCATTTCCCGGGATTTGGAGGGCGGTACGACCTCTGTGCAAGCGCCGGCCTTTCAGGCAGCGCAGCAGGCCCTCGACCGCGGTGAACCGGTGCTTGTGCAGGTCCCGCGCAAGGGGTATGCGCCTACTTTGGCTTGTGGAAAGTGCCATTCTCCTGCGCGGTGCCGCCACTGCAACGGGCCATTGGGGTTGCCTCCGAGCTCCGAGCGCTCAAGCGAGGAGGCGGTCATGCCTACCTGCCGCTGGTGTGGGCGCATTGCCACCAATCACCGCTGTACCGAGTGCGGTTCGCCGCGGCTGCGCGCCATCGTTTTAGGCTCCGAACGCACCGCGGAGGAATTGGGGCGGGCCTTTCCCAATACATCCGTTGTGGTCTCCGGCGGCAATAAGGTTGTGGGCTCAATTGAGAATGCCCCTGCATTAGTGATTGCTACCCCGGGCGCTGAGCCGCGGGTGAAAGGCGGCGCCTATGGCGCGGCCCTCTTATTGGATGCAGGCACCTTATTGAATCGGCAGGATTTGCGCGCCACCGAGGACTGCCTGGCCAAATGGGCGCAGGCGGCCACCATGGTCAGGCCGCATTTCAAGGGCGGGCGCGTCATCATCGCCGCGGATCCGGAACTTCCCGTCGTGCGCCACTTCATGAGCTGGGACATGGTCGCGGCCGCTGCAGAAGAATTGCGTGCCCGGCGCGAGGTGCGCTTTCCACCAGCCGTGCACTTTGCCGCCATTGATGGGGCGGACGCGGCACTGGATTCCTTCGAGAAGCTGGTCGATCTGCCAGAGCACGCCGAGGTCTTAGGCCCGGTTCCGCTCCCGCCAGGGGACAGCCTTCCCGGGGAATACGATGCGGACCGCTTTGGCCCACCGCAACGCTTGGTGGTTCGCGCCCCGCTGGGGCCGCGATCGCAGCTTGGGCGCGCATTGCGCAAGGCTAATGCGGCGCGCAGCGCCCGGAAGGATGAATTGCCACTACGCATCATGGTCGATCCCATTCACGTGGGTTAGAAGTGCGCATAAACTTAGGCGAATAGGCAGTACATGAGAAAGGGAAGATTCAGTGGCGGAATTAGACATCAGGCTCTACGGGGATCCCGTACTGAGTACGCGGGCAGAAGAGATTACTACCTTTGACTCTGGTCTTCGCACTTTGGCGCAAAACATGCTGGAGACCATGGATGCTGCCGGTGGGGTAGGGCTGGCGGCGAATCAAGTGGGCATACTCAAGCGCATCTTTGTCTATGACTGCTCGCATACGCAGACCGGGTTGCGCGGGGCTCTGATTAACCCCGTGTGGACGTCTTTGGGAGAGGACATGCAGACTGGCCCGGAAGGCTGCCTATCCATTCCTGGGATTCGCGCCGATACGCCGCGGCACAACCGGGTATTTGTCTCTGGGCGCGATGCAGAAGGCAGGCCGGTGGGAATGGTGGCCTCCGGCCTTTTGGCCCGCTGCATTCAGCATGAAACCGATCACCTGGATGGAGTGTTATTCCTGCGCCGGCTTGGCGATGCCGACCGCAAGGCCGCCATGCGTACCATCCGCGAAGCCGATTGGTTTAATAGCGCGGGGTAGGCGAGCTTCGGCAACGCAGGCAGGCTCGTTGTACCCTAGAATTTTCACCCGAGACCTCGAGGAGACTCATCCAGTATGCGGATTATTTTTGCCGGCACCCCAGAGCCGGCGGTGGTGGCATTGGAGAAATTGCTTGCCTCCAGTCACGAAGTGGTAGCGGTCATTACCCGGCCCGATGCGAAGAAGGGCAGGGGGCGCAGCCTTCACCCGAGCCCGGTAAAGGCCCTGGCGCAAGAGCACGGCATCGAGGTGCTGACCCCATCCACGCTGCGGCCTGGCACGGAAGATGGCGATAACCTGCGCCAGCGCTTGGCCGAGCTGCAGCCAGAGGCCATCCCGGTGGTGGCCTATGGCAATCTCATTAGCAAGGATCTCTTGGATGTCGCGCGCCATGGTTGGGTCAACCTGCACTTTTCCCTCCTTCCCGCCTGGCGTGGCGCGGCACCGGTACAAGCGGCTATCGCGGCAGGCGATGATATCACCGGCGCATCCACCTTCCGGATCGAAGAAGGCCTGGATACAGGCCCGGTATTCGGCACGGTCACAGAAGGCATCACTGGGACGGATACCGCAGACGATCTGCTCACCCGGCTCGCGTATTCCGGGGCAGATCTCCTAGTAGCCACCATGGATGGGCTCGAGGCCGGCACGCTGGAGCCGCAGGCCCAAAAAGGAGAGGCCACCTATGCGCCGAAAATCTCTACCGCGGCAGCGCGCATCGACTGGGCGCAGCCAGCCTTTGCCATTGACCGGCATATCCGCGCCCACACCCCGGGCCCGGGCGCATGGACGCTGCTTGACGATGCCCGCCTCAAGCTCGGCCCGGTTCGCCTTAACGAGGGCATCGGCAAGCAGCTGCAGCCGGGCGAGGCGCTGATTAGCAAGGACGCGGTGTATATCGGGACCGCGACGCAACCGGTGCAGCTGGATAGGATTCAGCCACCGGGCAAAAAGATGATGAATGCCGCCGATTGGGCGCGTGGATTAGGAAGGAACGCAGAGGTGAGGTTCCAGTGACTGGTGGATTCCGCTCCCGCAGTAAGTCCGGCGACAAGGCGCCGGAGGCTAAACAACACGGCAAGAACGGCGCGCCCCAACGCGGCGGTGGGCAGCGAGGCAATGCGCAGCGTGGCCAAGACAATCGCGGCCAAGCTCAGCGTGGATCCGCACAGCGTGGTCGCGGCATGCAGGACCAGCGCAACCGCGACCACCGGGATAACCGAGGAAACCGAGGTAATCGGAATGCGGGCACAAAGAACACGGGCGCGGGGAAAACACTGGTGCAGGCCGCCATCGACCAGGGTGTGGATCCGGCCCGCGCCGTCGCCTTCGAAGTGGTGCGCCGGGTAAGCGAAGAAGATGCGTTTGCCAACCTCGTCTTGCCCAAGGCGCTGCGCAAGCAAAAGCTTTCTGGCCGCGATGCCGCATTCGCCACGGAGATTACCTATGGCACCCTGCGCACCTTGGGTGTGCTCGATGCGGTGATCGCGCAGTGTTCTTCGCGCGAGCTTGAGTCAATCTCGCCGGTGGTCATCGATGCCCTGCGCCTGGGCACCTACCAGGTGCTGTATACGCGCGTAGAACCCCACGCGGCGGTAGATACCTCCGTCCGGCTCGTCGTGGCAGGAGGGGAAGAAAAAGCGAAGGGATTCGCCAATGGCATCTTGCGCACCATTACCCGCACACCGCCGAATGAGTGGCTCAAGCGGCTGGCCCCAGAAGGCGAGATTGCAGGCCTGGCCTTTAGGCATGCGCACCCAACGTGGATCGCGGAGTCTTTTGCCCACGTTGTCGACCCCGAGGAATTGCCCGCTGCCTTAGCGGCGGATTCCGAGCGCCCGAGCGTGCACCTGGTGGCGCGGCCAGGCGAAATTTCCGCCGAGGAATTGGCGCTGATTACCGGAAACGAAGAAGGTACCTACTCGCCCTATGCGGTGTATATGGATTCCGGGGACCCAGGCCAATTGGAACCGGTCCAGCAGGGCATGGCCGCGGTACAAGATGAGGGCTCGCAGCTTATCGCCCGCGCGGTCTGCGAGGTGCCCGTCAGCGGTACCGACCAGGGCCGCTGGCTCGACCTGTGCGCGGGCCCGGGCGGCAAGGCGGCCCTGATGGGGGCTTTGGCGCGCATCGAATCCGCGCACGTCGATGCGGTGGAAGTATCACCGCACCGCGCGAAACTGATTGAAAAGACGGTGCAGGGGTTGCCGGTGACCGTCCACGTGGCCGATGGCCGCGACCCGCAAGTCGGCTCGGGATTCGATCGCATCTTGGTGGACGCGCCGTGTTCGGGGCTGGGCGCTTTGCGGCGCCGCCCAGAGGCACGCTGGCGGAAATCTGAAGCCGATATTGCCGAGCTTTCGACACTGCAATTCGAGCTGTTGTCCTCTGCTCTCAAGCTCGTGCGGCCGGGCGGGGTCGTGGTGTATTCCACGTGTTCGCCGGACCTGCGCGAAACCCGCGCCATCGTGGACCAGGCGGTAGAAAAGCTGGGTGCACAGGAGCTAGATGCGCGGGAATTTATCCCAGATATGGGCAATGTGGGCAAAGAAAAATCTGTCCAAATGTGGCCGCACCGTCATGGTACCGACGCCATGTTCATGGCGGTATTGCGGCGCGGCGATGAGGAAGGGAGCTAGAATTAACGGTATGCCTGCACCACTTATTTCTCCGTCAATTTTGGCTGCTGACTTCGCGCGGTTGGGTGAACAACTAGAGGCCATTTCCAACGCTGATTGGATCCATGTAGACATCATGGACGGCCACTTTGTCCCCAACCTTTCCTTTGGCCCGGATATTACGGCCACGGTGAGAAAGTCCACGGATAAGCCGCTTGACGTGCACCTGATGATTGAGGAGCCGGCGAAATGGGTGGAGACCTACATCAAGGCCGGTGCCACCACTATCATTTTTCACGTGGAGGCGGTAGAGGATGAGGTCGCCGCGGTGGACTTGGCCCACAAGATCCGGGACCTAGGTGCGCGTGCGGCCTTTTCCATCAAACCGGATACGCCCATTGAGCCGTGGCTAGACAAGCTGCATCACTTCGATGAGGTGCTGGTCATGTCCGTAGAACCAGGTTTTGGCGGCCAGAAATTTATGCCCGACATGCTGGATAAGGTCCGCGCCCTGCGCGAGAGCATCGACCAGCAGAATCTCGATACCATCATTGAGATCGACGGCGGCATCGATCCGGATACCATTGCCTTGGCAGCCGAGGCCGGATGCGATTCCTTCGTGGCGGGATCGGCCGTATTCAAAAGCGATGATCCAGCGCGGGCGGTGGAAGAACTGCGCGCGCTTGCGGCGCGTTCATAATGGCCGGCGCGATGGATGAAACCTGCGTTTCCGAAGCATTGGTTGAGGCCATGCGGGTCGGTGCGGCGGTGCGCGGTACCACGAGCCCGAATCCGCCGGTAGGTGCGGTGATTTTGTCTGCTACCGGCGCCGTTGTGGGCATTGGTGCGACCCAGCCGGTGGGCGGTGCCCACGCGGAAGTCATGGCGCTGCGCGCGGCCGGCGAGAAAGCCCGCGGCGGTACGGCCGTGGTCACCTTGGAGCCCTGCGCGCATACGGGCAGGACTGGTCCCTGCGCCACGGCGCTTATCGATGCCGGAATTGCCCGCGTGTTCTACTTGCATGCCGACCCCACACCACAAGCAGGCGGGGGAGCGCAGGCCCTGGCCGCCGCCGGGGTAGAGGTGGGTGAGCTCACCGCACCGGATGGCGTCGAAGACGCGGTGTATGCCTGGTTGCGCGCGGTAAAGCTGCAGCGCCCGCACGTCACCCTGAAATTTGCGCAGACCTTGGATGGGTTTACCGCTGCCGCCGATGGCACGAGCCAGTGGATCACCGGGCCTAAGGCCCGCGAGTGGGTCCACGCCGATAGGGCGCGGCGCGATGCCATCATCATTGGCACGGGCACTGCGCTTGCCGATAACCCCTCGCTTACCGCGCGCTTTAGCGATGGGAGTTTGCGCGAGCACCAGCCGCGCCGCGTGGTCATCGGCAAGCGCGATCTCCAGGCCGCGGGTGAAAAGGCCTCGCACCTGCAGCGGCTGGGGTTTGAGCAATATGACAGCATCGAGGGCGCGCTGAAGGAGCTATATTCCAGCGGCGCCCGCGACGTCTTGGTTGAAGGCGGGGCGGGTTTGGCCCAGAGCTTCATCGAGGCCGGTGTCGTGGACGCGCTCGCGGCGTATATTGCCCCTATCCTGTTAGGCCAGGGGCGCGGGGTTCTGGCGAATGCGGTGGCGCATACGCTTGCCGATGCCCCACGTTTTACCACCGTGCGCACCACCAGCCTCGGGCCCGATGTCCTCGTAGAATACGAGGCGCGGAACGAGCGTTAAAAGATTAGATAATTTAGAGATAAATACAAGGGGAATCATTGTTTACAGGGCTAGTACAAGAGCTAGGAACGGTGGCCGCACTAGAACCGCAGGCGGATGCACTGCGGTTGAGTATCCGCGCACCGCAGACGGTGGGTGACGCGCACCTAGGGGATTCCATTGCCATCAATGGCGTGTGCCTTACCATCGCGGAATTGGATGGGGATATTTTCTGCGCCGATGTGATGCGAGAATCTTTGGACCGGACGGGACTCGGTCAACTGGAAGAAGGCGCGCGGGTGAATGTCGAGCCGGCAGTACTGCCCACCACGCGGCTGGGTGGACACATTATGCAGGGCCATGTCGATGGCACGGCACGGTTGGTCTCGCGCGAGCATTCGGAGCACTGGGACGTGCTGCGCTTTAGCTTGCCCCGCGAGCTTACCCAGTACGTCGTGGAAAAGGGCTCTATTGCGGTCAACGGTACGTCTTTGACGGTCAGCGCCGTAGGTAAGGACTGGTTTGAGGTCTCCCTTATTCCCACCACCTTGCGGGAGACGACGCACGGAGAATCTCAGCCCGGCAATATCGTAAACCTCGAGGTGGATGTGCTGGCGAAGTATGTAGAAAAGATGCTTCACCCCGAATCCGGAAGTGCTCAAGCAAAGGACTAGACTGCTAGGTTATGTTCGCGACTGAAGAGAGCATCCATTTTGATGCCATCGATCACGCCATTGCGGAGATTGCCGCCGGCAAGCCGGTCATCGTCATGGATGATGAAGGACGGGAAAACGAAGGGGATCTAATCTTTGCCGCGGAGCTGGCAACCCCGGAACTGGTCGCGTTTATGGTGCGGTATTCCTCCGGATATGTCTGCGCCTCATTAATGCCGGAAGATTGCCAGCGGCTCGATTTGCCGCCGATGATGGCGCAGAATCAGGACGTGCGCCAGACCGCTTATACGGTCACCGTGGATGCGGCAACGGGCTCTACCGGAATTTCTGCGGCCTCCCGCGCAGAAACCATCCGCCGCTTGGCTGATGCTTCGACTCGGACCAGCGACTTCACCCGGCCAGGCCACGTGGTCCCCCTGCGCGCGCGACCCGGCGGGGTATTAGAGCGCGATGGGCACACGGAAGCCGCCGTCGATTTGGCACGCCTTGCAGGCCTTCGTCCCGCCGGCGTGCTGTGTGAAGTCGTATCAGAAGAAGACCCGACGGATATGGCCCGCGGGCCGGAACTGCGCCGTTTTGCCGATAAGCACGGCCTCGCACTGATCTCTATCGCGCAGCTTATTGAGTGGCGCCGCCACCACGAGGTGCAAACTCAGCGCGCGGTGGAAACCCGCCTGCCCACAGAGTATGGCGAATTCACCGCGATTGGTTACCGGCATGACCTTGACGGCCAAGAACATATTGCCTTAATCGCCGGCGATCCCGCGCAGCTTCGCGGTGCCCGCGATATTGTGGTGCGCGTGCACTCTGAGTGCCTTACCGGCGATGTCTTTGGCTCGCGCCGGTGCGACTGTGGCCCTCAATTGCAAGAATCCCTGCGCAAGGTGCAGGAAGCCGGCAGCGGGGTAGTAATTTACCTGCGCGGCCACGAAGGTCGCGGGATCGGATTGGTGCACAAGCTCCAGGCGTACCGGCTCCAGGACGAGGGCTGGGATACGGTCGACGCCAATTTGGAACAAGGCCTGCCAGAAGATGCCCGGGAGTATTCCGTGGCGGGCCAGATCCTGAAGGACCTTGGGGTGGAATCGGCACAACTGTTGACCAATAACCCGCACAAGGGGGAAGGGCTCGCCGGATTCGGCATTGAAGTCAGCCAACATATCCCACTTACCATCGCCGCCAACGCCGATAATATTCGGTATCTGCGGACCAAACGCGACCGCATGGGCCACGATCTTCCGCAGGTGGCACAGTGGGACGCGCAGCACGAAGGAGAATTAGGTAAATGAGTAAAGAAGGATTACCCACTATCGCGCAGGTAGATGCGCGCGGCCTCCGCGTCGCGGTCGTGACCGCGACTTGGAACGAAGAGGTCTGCGATCAGCTGCACCAGCAGGCAGTGGAGACTGCCCGTGCAAATGGGGCAGAAGTCGCAGAATTCCGGGTCGTTGGTTCCCTAGAATTGGGCGTGGTTGTTCAGGCAGCCGCGCGAAAATTCGATGCCGTCGTTGCCTTGGGTTGCGTCATCCGCGGCGGCACTCCGCACTTCGATTATGTCTGCGATTCTGTTACCCAAGCCCTAACGCGCATCTCCTTGGATGAATCGACGCCGATTGGCAATGGTGTCTTGACCGTCAATGACCAGCAGCAGGCCATCGACCGCGCAGGTTTCCCTGACTCTGCGGAAAATAAGGGCGCAGAATCCATGATCGCGGCTTTAGACACCGCGTTGCAATTGCGTAGACTAAACGCAGAATATTAATAAAAGGCCAATCGAAATCCTGACCATTGACCGGCAGGCAGGACTTCCAGAGGAGTAAAGCACATGAATGAGGCCGCAGCTTCGAATGAATCCCAGCCGCGCCGCACCCT
Organism: Corynebacterium rhinophilum; assembly: GCF_030227225.1. Classification (GTDB taxonomy): domain Bacteria; phylum Actinomycetota; class Actinomycetes; order Mycobacteriales; family Mycobacteriaceae; genus Corynebacterium; species Corynebacterium rhinophilum. Next base: position 42,751 of record NZ_JASPHQ010000002.1, on the reverse strand, counting down.
TAGCGATGCGGAGGTATTGGCCTATACCAGCGCGGATCCCTTCGCACGGACAACGTCGAAGCCGTGGGAATATAGCGCCAAGTCCCCGTTCTTGCGCAAGATTGCCATCGGTTGGGTCATTCTTGTCATGGCCATCCATATTTTTATGGGTGTTACGCTCGATATTTCCTTTACCGGTGCGCATGTGACCACTATCGACAAATTCGCCTTTCCTGGTGTCGGCGTAGTCATTTCCATCTTGTCGTGGATTGCTCTCAACCGGCCGCGGCTGCAGGCCAATGAAGATGGGGTAGAGGTGCGCAATATCATCGGCACGCGTTTTTACCCGTGGCAGGTGGTCTACGGGCTGTCTTTCCCCGTCGGCCAGCGCATGGCCCGCCTTGAGCTGCCAGAGTTTGAGGCCGTGCCCGTGTGGGCATTGCAATCCGGCGATAAGGATACCGTGATCACAAAAGTCCGTGACTTCCGCGATCTGGAAGCCAAATACATGCCGCAGGATTAAGCATTGGCAGATCCAACGACCTATCGCCCCGCCCCGGGAACCATTCCGACGGAGCCGGGTGTCTATAAGTTCCGCGATGAGAACCGGCGCGTCATTTACGTAGGCAAGGCCAAAAACCTGCGGGCGCGCCTGTCTAATTATTTCCAAGACATTACGCAGCTGCACCCGCGCACGCGGCAGATGGTGCTGACCGCCAGCTCCGTGGAATGGACGGTTGTCGCCAGCGAAGTTGAGGCGCTGCAGCTGGAATATACCTGGATCAAGCGGTTCGATCCGCACTTTAACGTCATGTACCGCGACGACAAGACGTATCCCATGCTTGCCGTCTCCGTGGGAGAGGTGGTCCCGCGCGCCTTTTTCTACCGCGGCCCCCGGCGCAAGGGAGTGCGGTACTTTGGCCCCTATTCCCATGCCTGGGCTGTGCGCGAAAGCCTCGATCTGCTCACCCGCGTCTTCCCCATGCGTACCTGCTCTAAAGGCGTATATAACCGGCATGAGCGGCTGGGGCGGCCGTGCCTTTTGGGGTACATCGGCAAGTGCGATGCACCTTGTATCGGACGGGTGAGCAAAGAAGAACACCGCGAGACCGTCAATGAGCTGGTCTCATTCATGAATGGCAATACAGCTGGTGTTAGGCGCAAGCTGGTCAAAGACATGGAGGCTGCCGCCGAAAACCTCGAATTTGAGCGTGCGGCGCGGTTGCGCGATGATCTTGGGGCCATCGATAAGATCATGGAGCAGCAAGCGGTTGTCTTTGCCGATGGCACCGATGCCGATCTGATTGCGTTTAATTCCGATGAGTTGGAAGCCGCCGTCCAAATCTTTCACGTACGCGGCGGCAGGATCCGGGGCCAGCGCGGCTGGGTCGTTGAACGCGCCGGTGACCAGGCAACCTCTGAGCCCATAGAGGAGGGCCAACCCGATCCGGCCCTGCCCGCCTTGGTGCAAAACTTCCTCATCCAGTTTTACTCCGATGCCGTGGAGCGAGAAGAACAAGAAGCTCGTGAGGATGCGGCTTTAGCTGCTGATGTGCAGCGGCGCGGCGTGGACCAGGAATCGCACATGGAACAGCGCCATGTTCACGTCATCCCGCGTGAGATTTTGGTGCAGGCCATGCCGGAAGAATCCGAACAAGTGGTCTCCCTATTGGAAGAGCTGCGTGGCGCGCGCGTTGATCTGCGCGTACCGCAACGGGGAGATAAGCGTTCGCTCATGGATACCGTGGAAAAGAACGCCAAGGAGCAACTGCGCCAGCACAAGCTCAAGCGCGTCGGCGACCTGACCGCGCGGTCCGCGGCGCTGCAGGATATCCAGGATGCCTTGGGAATGGACCAGGCACCGCTGCGCATCGAGTGCACCGATATTTCGCATATCCAAGGCACCGATGTCGTCGCCTCCCTGGTGGTTTTTGAAGACGGCATACCAAAGAAGTCCGATTACCGGCGCTACCGCATCAAGGAAGCAGCCGGCGACGGGCATTCCAATGACGTTGGCTCCATTGCGGAGATCACGCGTCGCCGGTTTAAGCGCCACAACCAAGATAAATTGGCGAACCCGGACGAGGAAAAGGAAGAATCGTCCTTCGCGGAAGAAAAAGTCGCAGAAGAATCCGCCGAGGCAGGCCGCCGCTTTGCCTATCCTCCTCAGCTCTTCATCGTGGACGGCGGCGCGCCCCAGGTGGCTGCGGCACAAGAGGTATTTGATGAACTGGGCATCGTCGATGTCACCCTCGTGGGGCTAGCCAAGCGCTTGGAGGAAATCTGGGTGCCAGGGGATGATGAACCGGTGATTCTGCCGCGCAATTCCCAGGCGCTATTTTTGCTGCAGCAAATTCGCGATGAGGCGCACCGCTTTGCCATTACCTACCACCGGCAACAGCGTTCTAAGCGCATGCGTTCCTCGGCGCTCGATGCAATTCCGGGGCTTGGACCGCAACGCCGGACGGATTTGGTCAAGCATTTTGGCTCCGTCAAAAAACTCAAGGCGGCCACGGTGGATGAGATCTGCGAGGTAAACGGGTTCGGGCCGAAACTGGCCCAGACTGTCTACGATAAGTTGCACGACGCACAGTAAATAAGGAGCCTTCCAGCAGAAGTGCGGAGCGCGAAAACGCTAGACTAGTGGGCATGACGCACTTCGACACTCCGCCCATCTTGATTACCGGCATGTCCGGCGGCGGGTTGAGTTCCGCCGCCAAGGTTTTTGAGGACAAGGGCTACTATGTGGCGCATAATATCCCGCCGCGCGCCATCGTGGACCTGTGGAAATTGTGCAACCAGGAAGAAACACCCGTTGAAAAGGTCGCCGCGGTAACGGACGTGCGTTCTCGCATGTTTCCGGGTTCCCTCATGGAAACCATCGATGAGCTAACGGCATTGGGGATGAAACCCACCGTTCTCTTTCTCGATGCCCGCGATGACGTGCTCATCCGTCGCTTCGACTCCGTGCGGCGCACTCACCCTTTGCAGGGCGACGATACCTTAAAGGTGGGCATCCAACGCGAACGCCAAGTGGTGGCGGAAATTCGAGATCGCTCCGATATCATCATTGATTCCACGAACCTCTCGATTCATGACTTGCGCCGGGCTATCGAAGCTGCGTTTGGCGAATTTCAAAATACCAACCAGCACGTCACGGTGGAATCGTTTGGTTTTAAGAATGGTTCCCCGCGCGATGCGGATATCGTCGTCGACGTGCGCTTTTTGCCCAATCCTTACTGGATTCCGGAGCTGCGCGGCTGCCGCGGTACAGATGCGCCTGTGGCGGATTATGTCCTGTCGCAGCCTGCCGCACAGAAATTCGTGGATAATTTTGTCGCCATGTTTTCTACCATGCTGGAGGGATACCGGCACGAGGGCAAGAACTTCATCACCGTGGGCGTCGGCTGCACGGGCGGGCATCACCGCTCGGTTGCGGTAGCAGAGGACATCGCCAAGCGCCTGCGCGCCAATGACACCCTTGACGTCAGCATTTTGCACCGGGATATTGCCCGCAATTAGGGCTGAGGAGCATTAAAAACTGTATGAAACACCCTTCTCATATGGTCTGCCTTGGCGGCGGCCATGGTCTTTATCAAACACTTTTATCCGCTAGGCGCAGCAATGCGGCGGATATTTCTGCCATCGTGACGGTCGCCGATGATGGCGGATCCTCGGGGCGCCTGCGCCGAGAATTGGATATCATTCCGCCTGGTGACCTGCGCATGGCGTTGGCCGCGCTAGCCGATGACAATCGCGTAGGCGAGCTGTGGGGCAAGACCCTCCAGCATCGCTTCGGCGGCAATGGCGCCATGGCGGGCCACGCCGTGGGCAACCTCATGATCGCCGGTTTGACCGGGGTCTTGGGCGATTACCAGGCCGCCTTGGACGCGGTAGCAGAGCTAACGCACTCGCACGGGCGGGTCATCCCCGTGGTGCCGCATCCCTTAGAGATTGAGGCTGATGTCTCAGGGCTTGACGATGACCCCCGGGTCATGCGCCAGGTCCGCGGCCAGGTCGCGGTGGCATCGACGCCGGGGCATGTGCGGCGCGTGCGAATCCTGCCTGAAGCCCCGGAAGCCAATCCCGCCGCGCTGGAGGCTATTAGGCAGGCAGATCTTATTACCATCGGTCCAGGATCCTGGTTTAGTTCGGTATTACCGCATACCTTGGTGCCAGAAATCGTGCAGGCCATATCTGAGTCCAATGCTCTGCGCGTCGTGATGCTCAACCTGTCAGCCGAACCGGGAGAAACCCAAGGCTTTTCCGCGGAGCGCCACGTGCATGTGCTGGCTCGTCACGCCCCGGATCTACGCATCGACCGCATCGTCCTAGATGCGGCAGCGCTGCCAAATGAGAGCGAACGGGTATATGTACAGCGCGCTGCGCAAGCCTTGGGCGCACGCGCGGTATTTGCAGATGTCAGTATCCAGGATGACAATGGACAGCGATTGATGAAACACGATCCAGACAAACTTTCTTCTGTCATCGTGGATCTCTATAACGAGTACCGGCGGGCCTAGCTAAGTTCAGGCCAGCCAGTCCTCAGGGCGCGGGACACGGTAAAATGAGAAAATTCCGTTTCCCACGCAGTAGTTGGTGTGCGTGGGACCGTGCATTGCACAAGCGTCATTCGTGACTGTGACAGAGAAATGGGGCGAACTAGGTGACCACACCGTTGACCGAACAGGTCAAAGAAGAACTAGCGGCGGTTGGCGTGACACGTCAGTCCGCGCGCGCTGCGGAGCTCGCATCGATCCTGCGCTTTGCCGGAGAAGTAGATGTCTCTGGTGAGAGCATGGCCTATGAGCTTGAGCTCGATAACCAGGCTATTGCGCAGCGCATCCTCGTGGCTTTAGACGAGCTCTACGGGATCGAAGCGGAAAGCCACGTTGTCGGCCCTGCGGGGACGGTGAAGAAATCGCGCGTCATCGTGCGCATCACTAAAGGGGCAAAGGAGCTTACCCGCCGCCTAGGCCTGATTACCCGCTCCGGTCACGCCGTGGTGGGGCTTCCGCCGCAGGTCATTTCCGGCACCGTGGCTGATAGCGAGGCGGCGTGGCGCGGTGCCTTCCTTGCGCACGGTAGCCTGACGGAACCCGGGCGTTCTTCAGCATTGGAAGTCAGCTGCCCCTGCCAGGAGGCCGCGTTGGCACTCGTGGGATGCGCACGGCGCCTGGGAATTTCCGCAAAGACTAAAGAGACCCGCGGCGAAGATCGCGTGGTCGTCCGCGACGGCGATGCCATTGGCGCGTTGCTTACCCGCATGGGCGCGCAAGTGACCCGCCTGTCTTGGGAAAAGAAGCGGGTAAAGCGCGAAGCGCACGATACATCGCGCCGGTTGGATAATTTTGATGATGCCAACCTGCGCCGCTCGGCACGGGCCGCCGTGACCGCCGCGGCGCGCGTAGATAGGGCGATGGAAATTTTGGGGGATGACGTTCCTGAGCACCTAGCCGATGCCGGCCGCTTGCGCGTGCAGCACCGCGAGGCCTCGTTGGAGGAGCTCGGCAGGCTGGCGGATCCGCCTATGACCAAAGATGCGGTGGCAGGGCGCATTCGGCGCTTATTATCCATGGCGGATAAGCGGGCCGAAGAACTGGACATCCCCGATACTAATGAGTCCATCTCAGACGATCTTTTTGGTGACTCTTAGTCGCGGGGCACGATTGGCTCTGGATCTTTGAACCACGAAAGGCGGGAAGGAAAGCATTGAGGTGCTTTCCTTCCCGCCTTGTGTCGCGTCGCGGCTGAGGCGCTTATAGCCAGTGGTGGCTTGCGCTTTATGGGACCAAGAAGCCCAGGACGTTGGTCATCAAGAAGACGATGACACAGACAACGGCCAAGAACGCGATGGAGTAGCCCACGACGTTTTTCAGGATGACAGATTCCTTGCCTTCCATGGATACGGCGGTTGCCGCAATGGCCAGGGACTGCGGCGAAATCATCTTACCCACAACACCACCGGCGGTATTGGCAGCCAGCATGAGGTCAGGGTTGACGCCAATGCGGTCAGCGGCCGCAACCTGCAGGTTGCCAAAGAGCGCGTTTGCGGAGGTATCGGAGCCGGTCACCGCGGTACCAATCCAGCCCAGCACGGGTGCGAATAGCGCGAAGATGGAACCGGCGGAGGATACGAATTCACCGATAGCAATGGTCTGGCCCGAATAGTTCATCGTGTAGGCCAAAGCGAGGACCAAAACGATGGTCAGCCCAGAGAACTTCATGCGGTTGGCAACCTCACCGAAGGCCTGCACGGGTTGGGCGAAGCTGAGCTTGTAGCGGCCGTTTTCGTTCCAGAAGTGGTAAACGATGGCCACAATAATGCCGGAGAGCAAGAGCAAGGTACCTGGGTTGCCAAAGACATTGAAGCTAAAGCTGGTGTCCATGGCCTCACCGTTAGTGCCGATGACGGTGCCATCAAGCAGCGGCCATGCGAACTTCAGCTTCCAGAAGCCGAAGATTGCTGGTGCTGCGGTAGCAACGGCAAATACTGCGGTAACGACGGCGTAGGGCAGCAGCGCCATCCAGATGCGGCGGCCATTGAGGTCGGTCGTGGTTTCTGCAGCGGGCAGCTCCATGCGCTCGCGTAGCTGGGTGACACCCCGTGGCTTCCATACGCGGAGGAAGATGAAGGCAGCACCCAGGGACACGATGCAGGCAATAACATTGGTGAGCTGGTAGGCGAAGAAGGTGGCGGTAAGCCACTGCGCGCCGGCAAAGGAAATACCGATGACTGCGGCGGCGGGCGCTGTTTCTTTCACACCGCGCATGCCGTCCAGGATGAATGCGATGAGGAACGGAACAATCGCGGCAATGACCAAGACCTGCAGGGCAATAAGGCCGGCGATATCTTGGGTTTGCTCAGCGGTACGCCCGCCGACCTCACCGGCGGTGGTGACCGGAATACCAACCGCACCGAATGCGACTGGAGCGGTATTCGCAATAAGGACCACCGTTGCAGCGCGCAGCGGTTTGACGCCGAGCGCCATAATCATCGTGGCGGTAATGGCAACGGGGGCACCGAAACCCGCAAGGGCTTCAAGGAGGCCACCGAAGCAGAACGCGATGAGCATCGACTGGATGCGGATATCGCCATCGCCTAAGAGATCGAAGGTCTTACGTAGATCTTCGAAGCGGCCTGAGGCGACCGTAATTTCGTAGAACCAAATCGCTGTAATAATGACCCAGACGATGGGCAGTAGGCCGAAGAGCCCACCGCGGACCGCGGAGGACAGTGCCATATCCACGGGCATCGCAAAGGCAACTATGGCTAGGATGATGGAGGTCGCAAGGGCGACGGCTCCCGAAGTATGTGCGCGGGCTTTAAAGCCCATCAACATAATGAAAAAGGCTACGAGGGGGAGAATCGCCACGAGCGCGGTGAGCCCAAGACTGTCTCCCACAACAGAGGTGTTTATCTCAAACATTGAGTATCCTCGATTCTAACGGGGGTACTATCGCAGGCGCATTCGGTCTGCGAGGGATGTAAATTTATTGCCCACGCGTTTCAGGCGAGAGATTAGCGCCCAGCGAATGCCCGAGTGCTACCTGGAACACAGTGAGTTAGCGCAAGCATATCGCGTCATAAACGCTGAGGTGTGATTTGGGTTAAGTTAATTTATACCACTGTGTCTTTGGAGGACTGGTGTGCGGTGAAGTAGGGGAACGCCCACGTGTAGTGATATATCACACATTAACGGTGTAAAGTCTACAAGAACCAACTTAAACGGGCTTAAACAGCCTGAATATTCGGAAAAACAAAAATACTCGGGAAGATTGTACGCCTAGATCGGAAAACTTTCAGATCCTGCGTTGTCAGGCTTGCGGCCCACTGCACGCGCTATAAAGGCTCTGTAGTATTGCGGTTGTTGGGCAAAGCCTCGGGCACCTTACTCACCCAGAGCAGTAAAGTACTCGAAGGACCCGCGGTAGGCCCATAGAAATATTTACTCGACTCTTTGAGGAGATTTACAGTGACTACCCGCGTAGGCATTAACGGCTTTGGCCGCATTGGTCGTAACTTCTTCCACGCAGTTAACCGGACCGACAGCGACCTTGAGATCGTTGCCGTCAACGACCTGACCGATAACCAAACTCTCTCTAACCTGTTGAAGTACGACTCCGTACTGGGTCGCTTCGACGGCGAGATTACCTACGACGATGACTCCATCACCGTCAATGGCAACCGCATCCAGGTCTTCAACGAGAAGGACCCGAAGAACCTGAAGTGGGGCGAGCTGGACGTGGACCTCGTTATCGAGTCCACCGGCCTGTTCACCAACGGTAACGACGCAAAGGCTCACATTGAGGCCGGCGCCAAGAAGGTCATCATTTCCGCCCCTGGTAAGGAAGTTGACGCAACCTTCGTCTACGGTGTTAACTCCGACACCTACGACCCTGCTAACCACAACGTTATTTCCGCAGCTTCCTGCACCACCAACTGCCTGGCCCCTATGGCCAAGGTCTTGAATGACAAGTTCGGTGTGGAAAAGGGCCTGATGACCACCGTTCACGCTTATACCGGTGACCAGCGTCTGCAGGACGCTCCTCACAAGGACCTGCGTCGCGCCCGCGCCGCAGCCGTCAACTTGGTGCCTACCTCCACCGGTGCAGCAAAGGCCGTGTCCTTGGTCCTGCCTGAGCTGGAAGGCAAGCTGGACGGTTACGCAATGCGCGTTCCGGTCATCACCGGTTCCGCAACTGACCTGACCTTCACCGCTTCCCGCGACGTCACCGTTGAGGAAATCAACGCGGCACTGAAGGAGGCAGCTGAAGGTGAGCTGAAGGACACCCTCGCATACACCGAGGATCCCCTGGTTTCCACCGACATCGTGACCTCCCCGCACGGCTGCATCTTCGACGCCGGTATGACCAAGGTCTCCAACGGCAACCTGGTCAAGGTGCTGGGTTGGTACGACAACGAGTGGGGCTACACCTCCCAGCTCGTCCGCATGACCAACCTGGTTGCAGAAAAGCTCTAAAGTTCTAATATAGAGCACCCCTTAATGCGATACCGGCCACAACGAACGCCCTGACGGCACGACGTTGTGGCCGGTATCATTTTATGTAGCAACCTAAACTGCAGAATCCACTATAAAAGGAGTAACACATGGCTTTTAAGACCCTAGATAACCTGCTAGAAGAAGGCGTAGAGGACCGCCACATTCTGGTTCGTTCTGACTTCAACGTGCCGCTGGATGATGACGGAAATATCACCGACCCCGGCCGCATCACCGCATCTCTTCCCACGATTCAGGCTCTTGTCGATGGCGGCGCGAAGGTCATCCTTTCCGCCCACCTCGGCCGCCCCAAGGGTGAGGTAAATTCCAAGTACTCCCTGGCTCCTGTCGCAGAAGCGTTGTCCGAGGCCCTAGATCAGTACGTTGCCTTGGCCAACGACGTCACAGGCGAAGACGCCCACGAGCGCGCAAACGGGCTAAACAGCGGCGATGTCATGCTGGTAGAAAATGTCCGCTTCGATCCTCGCGAAACCTCTAAGGATGAGGCAGAGCGCGGCGAATTCGCCGACGAGCTCGTCGCCCTGGCTGCTGATAATGGCGCGTTCGTCTCCGATGGCTTCGGCGTTGTGCACCGCGCGCAGACCTCGGTATATGACGTCGCCAAGCGCCTGCCCGCCTACGCCGGCAAGCTGGTGGAAAAGGAATTGGACGTATTGTCCACCGTGGCAAAGGATCCGGCGCACCCATACGTCGTTGTACTGGGTGGCGCAAAGGTCTCTGACAAGCTTGGCGTTATCGAAGCACTTGCTGGAAAGGCCGATAAGATCATCATCGGCGGCGGCATGTGCTACACCCTGCTGGCAGCCAAGGGTTACAACGTTCAGGAGTCCTTGCTGCAAGAGGACCAGATCGAAAACTGCAAGAGCCTGCTGGAGCGCTTTGGCGACAAGATCGTCCTTCCCGTTGATCTTACCGCCGCCAGCGAGTTCGCCGCCGATGCTGAGACCAAGGTCGTTGAGCTCGATGGCATTCCTGAGGGCTGGATGTCCCTGGACATCGGACCGAAGACCATCGAGAAATTTGCCGACGTACTGGCAGACTCCAAGACCGTATTCTGGAACGGCCCCATGGGCGTATTCGAAATGGAAGCCTTCTCCAAGGGCACCGCTGGAGTAGCGCAGGCGATTATCGATGCCACCTCCTCTAACGGTTCCTTCTCCGTCGTCGGCGGCGGCGACTCCGCAGCCTCTGTGCGCACCCTGGGCCTCGATGAGGATGGCTTCAGCCACATCTCCACCGGCGGCGGCGCATCCCTCGAATACCTCGAGGGCAAGGAGCTGCCGGGCGTTTCCGTGCTCGAAGCATAAACCGCCTGAAACAGCTAAATTCAGGCGTCCAAAGAAAGGATAAATTATGGCACGTACACCACTTATTGCTGGTAACTGGAAGATGAACCTCGATCACATTGAGGCCATTGGATCCGTTCAAAAGTTCGCATTCTCCCTGCCGGAGGATTACTACGACAAGGTAGATGTAGCCTACATGGTTCCATTTACCGATATCCGCACGATTCAGACGCTAGTTGAGGGCGATAAGCTGAAAATCACCTACGGTGCGCAGGACATTTCCAAGCACGAGTCTGGCGCCTACACCGGCGAGGTATCCGGCCAGATGCTGAACAAGCTGGGATGCAGCTGGGCAGTCGTTGGCCACTCCGAGCGTCGCGAATACCACGGCGAAACCGACCAGCTGGTCGCTGAAAAGGCCGCAGCGGCCTTGGAAAATGGCATCAGCCCCATCGTCTGCGTGGGCGAGCCGCTCGACGTGCGCGAGGCCGGCACCCACGTTGACTACGTGGTGAACCAAACCCGCGATTCCCTGCAGGGACTTAGCGCCGAGCAGCTATCCAAGACGGTTATCGCCTACGAACCCGTGTGGGCCATCGGCACCGGCAAGGTTGCCTCCGCGGATGACGCGCAGGAAGTGTGCGCCGCCATCCGTGGCTTGGTCAAGGAACTCGCGGGCGACGAGGTTGCCGAAGGTATTCGCATCCTGTACGGCGGTTCCGTAAAGGTTGACTCCGTTGCGGATATCGTCAGCAAGCCGGACGTAGACGGCGGCCTCATCGGTGGTGCTTCCTTGGTAGGAGAGGACTTCGCCAAGCTAGCCGCCAATGCAGCTAATGCCGTTAGTTAACATGCGTTAACAACCATCACAAGGTGACTGGTATGCCGCGGGTTGGGGTGAGCCCCGCCCGCGGCATGGTGTACAGTAGGCCCTTGTGATTGCTTTGCGTAGGCAAAGCAGGTAAGTACTTCGCGCCGGTGGCAAGCGTGACTTTCGGTAGTACATCGAAGGTGCCACTGGGCGCACGTTGAGAAAAGGAAGAACCTCATGGTCTTAGCACTGGAAATCATTTTGCTAATTTCAGCTATTTTGATGTCCATCTTTGTGCTTTTACACAAGGGCAAAGGCGGCGGCCTGTCTAGCCTTTTCGGCGGCGGTGTGCAATCGAACCTGTCCGGTTCGACCGTGGTGGAAAAGAATTTGGACCGCTATACCATCGTCATGGTGATTATCTGGTTGGCCTGCATCGTTGGCCTTAACCTCATCCAGGCCTTCGCGGCCTAGGACCCGGCCAAACAACAGCGCCGGTACTTCATCCCGTGTCCTTTCGCAGAGAAAGGGTGGGGCTGAGGTACCGGCGCTTTGTGCGTTAAGCAGGAAGGGCGGCGATGTTTTTAAAGTTCCTGCGCGGCATCGTCAGCAAGGAAGAGGATCGTCTCCTTCGTCCCTTGCGCACCGGCCGCTGGGCACTCCTCAGCGTCGACGCCGTCAACGATGCTCTTTGCAGCAGCGGCCTTTTCCTCCCCGGCAACCAAGAGCCAGACGCGCTCGGACCTATTGACCGCCGGCAACGTGAGGGTAATGCGCTCGCTGGGTGGCTTGGGAGAATCGTGTACCGGTACCGCGAGTTCTTCCTGCTCACGGATGGCAGGAGAGTGGGGGAACAGGGAGTTAATGTGGCCTTCTGCGCCCATGCCCAAAAGGTGTAGATCGAAGCCTAAAGGTGCGAAGTCTTTCAGCTCCGGCTCGTAAGCATTGGCGGCAGCCTCCATGGAGACCGCACCGAGGTCGAATCCGTGGATATTCTGATCTGGAATATCGACGTGATCGAGCAGCGCGGAACGCGCTTGACCTTCGTTGGAATCTGGGTCGCTGACCGGAACATTGCGCTCATCGCCAAAGAAGATGTGCACGCGGGACCAATCGATACGCAGGGCAGGGTAGTTTTCACCTTGCTGTTGGGCGGAAAAGTCAAGGCGCGCAAGCTCGTGCAGCAGTCCGATTCCTGCGCCCCCACCCGTTAGTACGATTCTTGCTACGCCGTCACCATGGATGCCACCGTTGCCAGCCTGAATTCCGGCGATGGTCTCAATAAATTTGAGTGCGGCTTGGGAAATAAGGTCATCTACATCACTGACGCGGTGAAGCGTTACCATTCGGTATCAGAATCCTTTGCAAAGAATCGGTATAAACAAGTGCGCTGTTAAAGCTTACTGTAGTCTACTTCTCCCAGAGCACGTAGTGCTTGGGCATAAGTTTTATCGGCATCGAGGTGTCGTAATTCCTCAGAGAGGATTTCGGTTTGCGTGCGCGGGCTCAAACTGACTAGCGAGTCTGGGGTACCCGGTACGCGCACTCGCACAGTGCGCTCATCGACGACATCCACATCTACGTGGGTCGATTCCCGGTTAAAGCGCAGGTGGGTAACCGGGAAATAGTCATTATTTGCTTCCTCGGCCGTGCGCTGTACTGGGACGCTGAGGCGGTCAAGCAACCAACCCGCCGCGAAGTTAGGCGCCGGATGCCCGGCAGGGCCGGCGACCTCTACCGATAGCACCTTTTCATGGGGATGGTGATCGAGCGCCGATGCGACGACCCCGCGCCACAGCGTGATGGAGGCCCAGGACATATCGGAATCGCCGGGGGAGTAGCCATCAGAAAGCGCGCGCAGATCCTGCTCGCCCACGGTACCTTTATGGGCCACATTGGTGATGCGGCGCTGGGCCAATTTGCCCACGGGGCTTTTTGACGGCACCTGGGGGCACACGTTGGGCCACCATGCGACCAGTGGGGTATCCGGCAGCAAGAGCGGGGTGAGCACGGACTCGGCTTGATCCGCGAGTGCCCCGTGCAATTGCATGACGACGGTCTCGGAGGCACCGGCTTCGCCACCGACGCGGAGCTGGGCATCGAGCTGGGTATCAGAATTCGGGTCACCGGGGACCACGACGAGCACGCGGGAGGGGTGCTCATGAGAGGCATCGCGCACAGAGGCAAGAATTTGTTCCAGATCGTCGCCTTCTTGTGCCTCCACGATTAAGGTGAGCACGCGGCCCGTGGTGCGGGTGTAGTGCTCCTGGGCATCGACAAGCTTCTTGGCAATTTCACCAGTGGTGGTATTAGGCAATGGAATAATCATTGACTACATCCCTTCTACGGGCGGCGCCAGGAGTGACCCCGGCGGCGCAGCATCTTATCGGCTGAGGTGGGCCCCCATGTGCCCGCCTTATAATCTTCGGGCTCACCATGCTTGGACCAGTAATCGATGATCGGATCCAAAATCGACCACGATAGTTCGACTTCTTCATTGGTGGGGAACAGGGATGATTCATCGAGGAGGGCATCCAAGATGAGGCGCTCATAGGCCTCGGGGGATTCCTCGGTGAATGCCTCGGCATAGGCAAAGTCCATGTTCACATCGCGCACCTCCATGGTGGAGCCTGGCACCTTTGAGCCAAAGCGCATGGTGACGCCCTCATCTGGTTGAACGCGGATAACCACCGCATTTTGGCCAAGGGCATCGGTTTCGCCATCGACAAAGGGCTGGTTCGGCGCGGCCTTGAAGACCAAGGCAATCTCGGTAACGCGGCGCCCCAGCCGCTTTCCCGTGCGCAGGTAGAACGGCACGCCACCCCAGCGCCGCGAATTGACCTCCAGCGTACATGCCGCGTACGTCTCGGTAGTGGAGGCGGGATCGAAGCCTTCCTCCTCGCGTAAGCCCTTCACGTATTCCGAGCCCTGCCAGCCGGCGGTGTACTGGCCACGAGCGGTGGTTTTATTCAGCGGATGCACTGGCTGCGTGGCGCGCAGCACCTTGACCTTTTCGGCGCGCAGCGCCTCCGGCTCGAAGGAAGAGGGCTCCTCCATTGCGACGAGGGCGAGCAGCTGCAGGAGGTGGTTTTGAATAACGTCGCGTGCAGCGCCGATTCCGTCATAGTAGCCAGCGCGGCCGCCGAGGCCGATATCTTCGGCCATGGTAATTTGCACGTGGTCGATATAGTGCGCGTTCCACATCGGCTCAAAGATCTGGTTGGCAAACCGCAGCGCCATAATATTTTGCACGGTCTCTTTGCCCAGGTAGTGATCGATGCGGAAGACGGCCGATTCGGGGAAGACCGCGTTGACGATTTCATTGAGTTCGCGCGCGGATTCCTGGTCGTGGCCGAAGGGCTTTTCGATGATCACGCGGCGCCACGAATCTTCCATGGAATTGGCCATGCCCACGCGTTCCAATTGGTGGCAGATATCGGAGAAGAACGCTGGCGGCACCGAAAGGTAGTATGCCCAGTTGCTTCCCGTGCCCCGGGCCTTATCCAGCTCGGCCAACCGTGCAGAAAGCCTGTCGAAGCCCTCATCATCAAAGGATCCTTGCACGAACTCGATTCCTTGGGATAAGTGCTCCCAGACGTCGTGGTTAAAGTCAGTGCGGGCACCGGCTTCTACCGCGCTGCGGAAATAATCGCAGAAGTCCGCGTTATCCCAGTCTCTGCGGCCATAGCCGACGAGCGTGAAGCCCGCGGGCAAGAGCCCGCGGCTGGCAAGGTCATAGATGGCCGGCAAGAGCTTTTTGAAAGCTAAATCGCCGGTTACACCAAAGATGACCATGCCCGCGGGGCCCGCGATGCGTGGCAATCGTTTATCGGCGGCATTACGCAAGGGATTGACCCAAGCGGCTGAGTCCGTCACGGATTATCCTTCCTGGAGGGAAAAGCTAAGTAGTCTTTCAACTAGTGGCGGCATAATGCCCCGCCGGCTTTCCGGCGGGGCTAAGACCACGGTCGTAGTTTACGCGAGTCGCTGTTTAAGGGAATCAAGGAGGTCATTCCACGCGGCGACGAACTTGTCGACGCCTTCGCGCTCAAGGACCACGAAGACATCTTCTAGGTCAATGCCCACCGATTCGAGCTGGGAGAAGACCTTCTCGGCTTCTTCGCCGGCCGTGGACAGGGTGTCGCCGTGGAGGCCACCTTCCTGCAGGACCGCATCAATGGTCTTTTCCGGCATGGTATTGACCGTGTGCGGCCCAGCCAGCTCGGTCACGTACAGCGTTGCTGGGTAATCAGGGTTTTTCACGCCGGTGGAAGCCCACAGTGGTCGCTGTACGGGAGCGCCTTCTGGGAGGCCGTTGTCACCGAGCAATTCTTCTTGGAAGAGGGCGTAGGCACGCTGCGCATTAGCGACACCGGCCTTGCCGCGCAGGGACAGGGCTTCTTCGGAACCGATAGCTTCTAAGCGCTTATCAACTTCCGTATCCAGGCGGGAGACGAAGAAGGATGCGACCGAATGAATCTTGGTGACGTCCTTGCCACCCTCGGCCGCGCGCTTGAGCCCAGCCTGGAATGCGGAGATGACCTCGCGGTAGCGAGACACCGAAAAGATCAAGGTGACATTGACGCTGATTCCATCTGCGAGGGCATCCTCGATTGCGGGAAGGGAGCCCTTGGTAGCCGGGATCTTGATCATCGCATTGGGGCGGTCCACCTTGTCCCACAGTTCGCGGGCCTGCTTGAGGGTTGCCGCTGCGTCGTCGGAGATGCGCGGATCCACCTCAATGGATACGCGGCCATCCTGGCCGTCGGTCTCGGCGTAAATATCGGCGAAAAGGTCACAAGCGTTTTGCACGTCCGTAATGGCCAGGGAGTAGACGGCCTCATCGGCCGAAGCACCCTTCTCCTTCAATGCAGCCAAGTCCGCGTCATAGGCCGTGCCACTAGTCATAGCGGTGGCGAAGATAGCCGGGTTGGTCGTCACACCAACGATGGACTTGGAGGAAATAATCTCTTTTAAGTTTCCAGACTCCAAACGCTGGCGCGAAAGGTCATCGAGCCACGTGGAGGTACCTAATTGGGCAAGTTCAGAAATGTTATTCATAGTCATTCCTTTTAGCGTCGGTGAGGTGGGCTTAGCGCTGCGTTTCGGCGATGCTTTCGCGTGCGGCATCGGCAACTGCAGCAGAGGTGAAGCCAAACTTTTTGAAGAGCTCATCGCCGGGAGCAGAAGCGCCGTAGTGCTCTAGGGAGACGTTGCGGCCGAAAGTACCGGTGTACTTGTGCCAGGACATGGCGAGGCCAGCCTCAACGGAAACGCGAGCCTTCACGCTGCTGGGCAGGACCGATTCGCGGTACTCTGCATCCTGCTCGTCGAACCACTCCAGGCACGGAGCAGATACCACGCGAGCGGACGTGCCTTCGCTTTCGAGCTGGTTGGCTGCCTCCACCGCGAGCTGCACCTCCGAGCCAGTGGCCAGCAAGATGACATCTGGCTCATCCTTGGAGCCTTCGACCAAGGTGTAGGCACCGCGGCGAACGCCATCGCGTGCCTTTTCCTTGGTGCCGTCCAAGATGGGAAGATTCTGGCGGCTAAGCGCAAGGCCCTTCGGTGCAGCCTTGTATTCCATCGCTGCGGCCCAGGCCTGCGCGGTTTCATTGGCATCGGCAGGGCGGATTACAGACAGGTTCGGAATGGCGCGCAACGCTGACAGGGTTTCTACTGGCTGGTGGGTTGGGCCGTCCTCGCCCAAGCCAATAGAATCGTGCGTCCACACGTAGTAGGTATCGGTAGACATCAGCGAGCCGAGGCGCACGGCAGGGTACTGATACTCGGAGAAGATCAGGAAGGTACCGCCATATACGCGGGTATTTCCGTGGAGAGCGATGCCGTTCATGATGGCGGACATCGCGTGCTCGCGGATGCCAAAGTGGAGGTTGCGACCATATGGCTGTGCGGACCACTTATTGGTGGTGATGTTTTCAGGACCGAAGGAATCCGCGCCCTTAATCACGGTGTTATTGGAACCCGCCAAGTCGGCCGAGCCGCCCCACATTTCTGGCAAGGCAGCGGCCAGCGCTTGGATGGTCGCTTCGGAGGCTTTACGGGTGGCAATCGCATCACCTGGCTCCCATACAGGCAGCTCGGCGTCGAAGTTTTCTGGCAATTCGCGGGCCGTCACACGGTCAAAGAGCGCCTTATTCTCGGCGTTTTCTGCCGCCCAAGCGTCGAACTTTTCTTGCCACTGCGCGTGCTTTTCGGCACCGCGTTCACCCAGCTTACGGGTGTGAGCCAAGACCTCATCATCGATGTGGAAGGTCTTTTCTGGATCGAAGCCGAGCACTTCCTTGGTAGCGGCAACTTCGTCATCGCCAAGCGCGGCGCCGTGGACGCCACCGGTGTTCATCTTGGTGGGGGCCGGGTAACCGATCACCGTCTTGACGCGGATGAAGGAGGGGCGCTCCGTTTCCTGCTGGGCATTGCGCACTGCCTCTTCAATGGCGACGACGTCCTCGCCGGATTCAACCGTCTGGACGTGCCAGCCGTATGCCTCATATCGCCCGGCGACGTCCTCGTTGAAGGCGATATTGGTGTCATCCTCGATGGAAATCCGGTTATCATCCCAGAAAACGATCAGGTTGCCCAGCTTCTGGGTGCCGGCCAGGGACGATGCCTCTGCGGTGACGCCTTCCTGCAGGTCACCATCGGAGGCAATGGTATAGACGTAGTGATCAAACGGGGATTGACCAGCTGGTGCCTCAGGATCGAAGAGGCCGCGCTCTTTGCGGGCGGCCATGGCCATGCCCACCGAGGATGCCAGGCCCTGGCCGAGCGGGCCGGTGGTGATCTCCACGCCATCGGTGTGGTGCACCTCAGGGTGGCCAGGGGTAAGCGAGCCCCAGGTGCGTAGCTGCTGGAGATCTTTCATCTCCAAGCCGAACCCGCCCAAGAAAAGCTGAATGTACAGGGTCAGGGAGGAGTGGCCGACAGACAGCACGAAGCGGTCGCGGCCCGCCCAATTCACGTCATTGGGGTCGTGATTGAGAACGCGCTGGTAAAGCGTATAGGCGAGGGGAGCCAAGGACATCGCCGTGCCTGGGTGCCCGGAGCCGCAATTCTGGACGGCATCGGCAGCAAGGACGCGCACGGTGTCGACCGCGCGAGTATCGGTCTCTGTCCAGTCGTCCGGATAACGGCGCTCGACCATAGCTTGCAGGTCTGGGGACAAATTATCTTTCGACACGGTATAAGGCCTCGCTTAACTCTAGGCGTTAATTACTGAACTCCACACAGTCTAGTTACTTTTTTGATGGTGGTGCGGAATTATTGAAAGCTGCGGGTAACCGGTAAGCTGGCATGGCTAAGCGGTGTACGGCATAGCATTAGTTACTCTCTGCATTTCCGCTGCATTGATACGATCCATGTGTAGCGCATTTTAAATGTAAGCCATAGTGTGAATTAATTCTCCGGAACTTTTGTGCCGGGGTGTGCGACCACTACACCGTGGGCATACCGCACTGTGTAGCGTGTGTGCTGTAGATCAACGTCTGTTCAGATAGTGGAGGAATTCCTTGGAGACCATCAAGGCCTATTTTGCGCTAACGAAGCCGAGGATTATTGAACTCCTCCTCGTGGCCGCAATTCCGGCGATGCTCCAAGCACAACGGGGCGTTGAGGCGGTTTCTGAAAATATCTGGCTCATCATTTCCACCATTTTCGGCGGTTGGATGGGCGCTGCTGCTGCCCATACCTTTAATAATGTGGTCGATTATGAAATTGACCAAAAGATGCAACGCACCCGAGCGCGGCCACTAGTGCGCGCCACGATTTCTAAGCGAAACGCGGCGATCTTTGCTTGGATCATGCTCGTGGTTTCGGTGCTCTGGCTGGGAATCCTCGCAAATTCTTGGTTGGCGGCGTTCTTCGTCATCCTGACGAACTTCTTTTACGTCTTCGTCTACACCAAGTTTTTGAAGATGCGCAATGCCCAAAACATCGTGTGGGGCGGTTTAGCAGGATGTATGCCGGCCATGGTGGGTTGGGCCGTGATTCGTGATAACGCGCCAGCAGGCGAGCCCGACCGCTGGTGGCAGGCAATAGTCCTATTCCTTATTATCTTTTTCTGGACTCCGCCACATACGTGGGCCTTGGCCATGAAGTATAAGGAAGATTACCGCAAGGCCGGCGTCCCGATGTTGCCGGTCGTGGCGACGGAGCAAGAAGTAACCCGCCAAATCGTGTGGTATTCCGTTGGCACGGTCATCGTCACGCTGCTTATCGTTCCTGCGGCATCGTGGATTTACCTCATTGCCGCCGTAACTTCCGGTGCGGTCTTTTTGTGGCTATCCATTCGCCTGCACCAAGGCGTAAAGAAAGGCGCAAAGGTAAAACCCATGCGCCTGTTTATCTATTCAAATAACTACCTGTCGGTACTCTTTATCGGCCTGTCCATCGATGCCGTCATAGGCTGGGAACCGATCGGTCGGATGCTCGGTTGGTCCTCCACCCTGTTCTAGAACCCAGTAGCACGCTAAAGCGCGAGTCCGTGGGGCTCGCGCTTATTTGTGTGCCCTAGTCCTGTTTTACCCGCAGGACAATGGAACCGGTGGTGCTGCGCGATTGTAGGTCGCGGTGGGCCTGTGCTGCATCTTCTAAGGGGTAGGAGGCCGAAACGTTGAACTTGAGGTCTCCATCCATCACGGCCTGGACCACCGCTTGCGCGCGCATCTGGAATTCGCCCTCTTGCGCCGTCCACGCTCCAAGTGAAGGTCGGGTCAAGAAAATCGAGCCATGCTTATTGAGCAGCTGAGGGTCGATGGGCTCAACTGGGCCGGAGGCAGCACCAAAGAGAGCGACGGTGCCGCGCGGGCGAACGGCTTCGAGCGATTCGAAGAAAGTGGCTTGGCCCACGCCGTCATAGACCACATCGACGCCGCGGCCGCCATTAAACCGGCGAACCTGCTCGCCCAAGCCATCGTTGTAGCGAAAGACGTGGTCGGCGCCGCACTTATACGAAATCTCTTCCTTCTCATCGGTGGAGACGACCGTATAGACCGTTGCCCCCAAAGAGGACGCCATTTGGGTCAACAGTTGGCCCACACCACCCGCACCAGCGGTAATAAGGCAGGTAGCGCCTTCGCCCAGCTCATAGACGCCGTGGGACAGGAAGTGTGCGGTCATGCCTTGCAGCAGCATCGAGGCCGCGATTTCGGTGGGGAAATCATCCGGCACGGCGACAAGGCCATTTCGAGGGACGCAAACCTGCTCGGCATAGGAGCCAAAGGCGTGGTGCCATGCCACCAGGGAGCCTTCCGCAATTTCTCCCTTGGGATCGTGGACAACGCGTCCCGTTCCCTCAAAGCCAGGGATGAAAGGCGTCTGAGCATTATAGATACCCTCGCGGTAGTAGGTATCGATATAGTTCACGCCCGCTACGGTGACATCGACTAAGACTTCATCCTCAGTGGGCGTAGGGGCAGGAACCTCGGCGTAGCGCAAGACTTCCGGCCCGCCCGTTTCTGTGATCTGGATAGCATGCATACGGCCATGCTATCCCACAAAGCCCATAAGCTGCAGAAAAAATAGTGCTGTCTAAATCTTAGACGGCGGCGCGTTCCTCATTTAATGCATGCTGGCGGACGGCGTATTTATCGTCCCCGAGGGGCGAGCCTGAGATGAGGTTCGGAGTGCCACCGACGCGGTGGCGCCCATGTGCCCAGAGCAGGGCGGTAAAACCGGTGACCACGGCGGACATACCGATGTGGAAGGGGACCGTCCACCGCGGCACGCCCAGATAGAACTGCAAGACGCCCACGGCCCACTGAATGAGGATGCAGACGATAAGGACCCAGCCAGCCTTCTTGGTGTCCTGCGGCGTGCGGTGCTTGTACAGCAGGAAGACGGTAATGGCGGTAAAGATGAGGTAGACGTACATGCACATGGCGTGGGCGATAGCCATGGACTCGGTATCTACATCCAAGCGGCCTTCCATTCCCACCCCGGAGTCACCGGAGTGCACACCGGAACCGGTCACCATGGTGCCGGTAATCAGGACGATCGAGAGGGCGATGGTAGCGATGACGGCGAGAATACGAATCGCTTGCGGGAACCGCGGCTGTGCGGTGCCATCATCGGGTTCCTTAATGCGGGCGTACAACATGCAGGCAAGCCATACCAGCACCATGGAGGGCAGGAAGTGAAGTGCTACGGACCACCAGCGCAGATCCAGGTGCACGGAGATGCCGCCGATAACGGCCTGCAGCACGATGCCGGCCACGTTGAGCCAGGCATAGACCCTGAGCTCAGGACGGCGGCACGCCATGTACATCGCGATTACTGCCGCGCCGGCTGCGGCGGAATCAACAAAGGTGAGGAGGCGGTTGCCAAACTCGATGACCTGGTGGATTGCCGGTGCTGCGCCTTCTACCGGCACCAGGGAACCAGGCTGGCACTGGGGCCAGGTGGGGCAGCCAAGGCCGGAGCCGGTGACGCGGACAATGGAACCAGACACGGTGATGCCGCCTTGGCAGAAGATCAGGATCAGCGCGATGAGGCGCTGTTGCTCCACGGTGGGGACGGCTTCTTTAAAAAAGCGTTTAGTTCTGGTCCAGTAATTCACAAGGTGCATCCTACTAGTGGGTGTGTAGCGAACCGAAACCTTTGGCTCTATTTCGCAGGGATCTGGTCATAACTCACATTTAGCCGTCGAAGCGGAACCAACGAACGGCCGCATACGACGCCACTGCCAGCCACGCGGTCAAGGAAATGAGTTCGATGCCGGGAAAGGTGGAATTGGAGGCATCGGCAAGCGCGCCCGCAAGCGCCACCGTAGGCACGATATTGAGCAGGCCATTATCCCCCAAGCCCTGGGAATATAGGGCCCAGCCGACGATCGCCAGAAGGATGAACCAAATGAGGTTTGCCAGCGCGAGTACGGCCTCGGAGCTGAGGGTGCCGCCAAGCACCAAACCCATGGCGGTAAAGGCAGCGACGCCAAATATGAGCGAGACGATCATGAGCAGAATCCCGGGCACACTGATGCGCAGGCCCAAGGCAAAGGCAGTGGCACCGAGCACGAGAATCTGGAATACCACCATCGTCAACACGCCGATGATTTTGCCGCCGATAATCGCCCATGCCGGTACGCCGGAGGCGCCGGTGCGCTTTAAAGCCCCGTATCGGCGGTCAAAGGCCAGGGAGATGGCTTGCCCGGTAAAGCCAGCCGATGTCGCCGCCACCGCAAGCACCATGGGGAAAACCTCGTGCAGACCATGGCCTGTGGTTGATTCCAGGTGGGCGGTCCCAAGCAGGATGGCGAGTGGGATAACGATGCTGAGCAGTTGTTGTTCGCCGTGGCGCAGCATGAGCTTGGCTTCCATGCCGCCTTGGGCAAGGATGATGGCGCCTGCGCTCGCCCGCTTGGGTGCCGGGCGGAAAGTGCCGGGGGGAAACGTTGTGCTCATAAACGGGGGCCTATTCCTTGAAAATTTGCTTGTGGTGGGTGCGGGTACTGGTGATTCTAGGATGAAGACAAGACACAGGGCTTCATCAACTGCGCAAGTGCCTGCCTGTGAGATCGAGGAATACCTCCTCGAGGTTCCGGTGGTGGGATTCTAGGCTTCGCAAAAGCACTCCTTGCCGGGCGAGCTCGGCGGCGAGGGCGGAAATCAATTCCGGTGAACTGGGCTGGCTCACGCGGTAGTGCAGTGGCCGCGAGGCGGTCGTGGGGATCCCAATTCGCTGCAAGGCGTCCAAGTCAACTGCGGAGTTGGCGCTAAAACTAAACCCGGCGCCCTCGCCCTGGGAGGTCAGTTCTGCCGGGGTTCCCTGCGCCACGAGCGCGCCGTGATCCATGATGGCGATGTGATCTGCCAGCGATTCAGCCTCATCCATCAGGTGGGTGGTCAATATAACGGTGGCCCCGTCGCGCTTGAGGGCGCGGATGAGATCCCACACGGCGAGGCGGGATTGGGCGTCCATGCCCGCGGTGGGTTCATCGAGGAAAACCAGCTCGGGCCTGCCGATGACCGCGAGTGCGAGCGATAGCCGCTGTTGTTGCCCTCCGGACAGCCGTCGGTAGGACGTGCGTGCAACACCTTGCAAGCCGAGGGTTTCGAGCAACCATGCCGGTGGCAGTGGATTGGCGTTATAGCGAGCGGTCAATTCCAGCATTTCTAGCACGCGGATACCTGAGTAGGACCCGCCGCCTTGAAGCATGATCCCCACTTTTTCGCGCACCCTATCTGGTGCGGTGCTCGGGTCAAGGCCCAAGACCTTGATGGACCCGGCGGTGGGGTGGATAAAGCCTTCAGACATTTCGATGGTGGTGGACTTGCCAGCACCATTGGGCCCGAGCAGGCAGAATATTTCGCCGTGTGCAACGCTCAGGCTGAGCCCGTTGACGGCTGCCGTGGGGCCAAATTTCTTTACCACACCCTCCAAGGACAAGGCGGGGCTATCGGCTGGAATGACATTCACGGGTGCCTAGTTTAAGACACGGATTCCATTTCGGCGCATAGCACCCCACCACACTCCGGCTACTACGGCGAATGCGCAGGCAGCGGCGATATAAATGGAAAGCACCGTTCCCGCAGGTAGGCCTAGGCCACGTGGTAGGACGAAAAAGCTCATCGCGCCGGTATAGGCAACGACGCTAAACCGGAAGATGTGCCGGTTCGCCCACGCTGCCAATGGCAAAACGGCCCACAGGATGTACCAGGGGTGGACCACCGGGAAGAAAATGACAAGCACCAGGGTAGAGATTCCCAGCCCGCCGACGGGGTGGATATATCCGCGCAGGGTGGCGTACAGCATGCGGGCCATAAAGGCGACTGCGACCAAGACACCGAAACTGCGGGTGATGGTCAATATGGCGTCTGTATGGTCCCCAAGCCCTAGAAACATCCCGAGGAAACCGGCGCCAACTCCTACCGTTGTGGACAGTGAAAGCCAAGACCGAATTGTGGCGGCGCCGCCTTGCCCGGTAATCCATCCGAGGTTAATTCCCGTGATGAGGCTGATGAGCGCAATGGTGACTACGAGCACCGCAGCCTGTACGGCGATGGCCGTGAATAAGGCTTGCCAGCGTGGCACGCGTGCCTGCATGTGCAAGTGGCGGGCATAAGCCATGCCGATAAAGCCGAGTCCAATAAAGCCAGTAACCTTGACCATTCCGGCGCAGGATAAGAAAACTCCCGAGGCTATGAGTGCTAAGTAGGCTCCTCTTTTATCGTGCCCCAGCTTATCGATACCCCTTAAACCGAGTTCCATGCCCAATAACGACAATCCAAGCATGATGGATTCATTATGGATACCGCCCACGAGGTGAAGAATGGTCAGTGGGTTCAAGATGCCGAGCCATATTGCAGAGGCAGGGGAGACGCGGCATCGCTGAGCAAGCTGCGTGATGGCCCAGCCAGCCACGATGATGCCCACGATGGAAAGTAGGCGGTGGGCGATTACGCCTAAGACGATGGAGTTTCCGGTGACGATGCTGACGACTGCCGCCAATCCCAAGGCAACTGGCCCATAGGGCGATGGTGAATTTGCCCAGATAAACGGTACGGAGCGCGCGAGCTCGTCGCCAGCGCCCAAGAGCTGCACCGGGCCGGCGGAATAGGGATCCATCCCTTGTGCGACGATGGACCCATTGGCCAAATAAGAATAAGTGTCTTGGGTAAATAAGGGCGCGGTAAAAATGAGGGGAATGATCCACCCGGCCCACGTGATCCACAGCTGGCGCGGAGAAACGAGCCGGCGGGAGCGATCGCTAGCGGGTCCGCCAGGTCGCGCTTGGCGCAGCGGGGTGCCCACGAATGGGGCGAGGAAAATCCAGGCCGTAACTAAAAGTCCCACGCCCACCATGACAAGGGCAGACGAGGTCTGCAGCATGCGTGACATGAGCGAGCCAAAGGGCACATTGTCATAAGGGTTGCCCACTACCGGCAAGGCACCCGCGCCCAAAGCACCAAAGGCAATGAGGAGGGATCCGACGGTTCCCGCCCACCGCAAGATGAAAAAGGTGCGCTTTTGGGAGACTGTGGTGTGCTGGAGGACCTCTGGCGCTTGGGTGATGAAATCGTAGCGAGTATCACCGGCTTGCGCGCCTGTGCCTTCAGCGTGCAACTGTGCGGAACGAGAACCTGCGGTACCCAAGCGCGGCAGTTCTGCCTTAACGCTATCGAGCACTCCCCGTAGTTTCCCTTTCATGGCTTTAGACCTTACGCGAGGACCGTGGGGTGGGAAATTTACCCCCGCCGCCACGCCCGGTAACTGCAATGGTGGCATTCCGGAATGAATTAAGGAACACTAGTGTTGTCTAATGATGAAAGCGCAGTTATGGCGCTTCCGTGGCGACGGCATTTTCGGCGCGACGGAGCACAGCGACTGCAGGTAGCTGACCTAAGGAAGGGAGGTTTTAGGGTATGGGCAACACGCAGCGCGCGGCAGCCGCGCATATGGCGGTGAAGGAATCACGATCCACGGATGGTGATACCCGCCGCCAGGTACTGCTGCTTTTGCTTAAAGATGGCCCTGTAACCGCCTCTTACCTGGGTGAGCGCCTTGGTCTTTCGACCGCCGGGATCCGCCGGCATTTAGACATTCTGGTGGAAGAAGAACTAACGGAAGTTGTCGAGCGCCGTCCAGTTTCTCGTTCGCGGATGCACTCCGGAACGGGGCGTGGGCGACCGGCAAAGCACTTCCGCCTGACGGATCGTGGGCGTGCGCAATTTGGCCATGCCTATGATGAATTAGCTTCTGAAGCGTTGACCGCGCTGCGCTCTGCGGGCGGTTCAGAGGCTGTAAAGAACTTCGCTAAGGCGCGGTTTGAGCGCATCATCGCTGATGTGCGTCCCTTCGTGGACGCGGAAGAATCGGTCGAGGAAGTGGCGCGCAAACTGGCTGAAACCCTGGATAAGCACGGGTACGCCGCCACCGTGGACCGTGCTGGACAGGGAGTGCAAATCTGTCAGCACCATTGCCCGGTTGCCCATGTGGCGGCCGAGCATCCCGAACTGTGCGAGGCAGAGCAGGAAGTCTTTTCCGCCCTCTTAGGCAAACACGTACAACCTTTGGCTTCTATCGCAGATGGCCACGGAATTTGTACCACGAATATCCCCTTGACACCTGTCAAAACTAATACTGAAAGGAGCGAGTCATGACCCAGGCACAATCGGCACCTGACAATAAGATGACCGATGATGAGATCATCGATTCTATTGGTGCGTATGAGTACGGCTGGCACGACTCGGACTCGGCCGGCGCTTCTGCCGCCCGTGGCCTGAACGAGGACGTTGTCCGCGATATTTCCGCAAAGAAGGGCGAGCCCGAGTGGATGCTGAACCAGCGTCTCAAGGCTCTGAATATCTTTGACAAGAAGCCTATTCCCTCTTGGGGTGCGGATCTCTCCGGCATCGACTTTGACCAGATCAAGTACTACGTCAAGTCTACCGAAGAGCAGGCACAGACCTGGGACGACCTCCCGGATGATATTAAGGCCACCTACGACAAGTTGGGCATTCCAGAGGCAGAAAAGCAGCGCTTAGTTGCCGGTGTGGCCGCGCAGTACGAGTCTGAGGTTGTCTACCACCAGATTCGCGAGGACCTGGAAAGCCAGGGCGTTATCTTCGTTGATACCGATACTGCGTTGCGCGATTACCCGGAGCTTTTTGAAGAATACTTCGGCACCGTCATCCCTGCCGGTGACAATAAATTCTCCGCGTTGAACTCCGCAGTGTGGTCCGGCGGCTCCTTCATTTATGTCCCGAAGGGCGTGCACGTTGACATCCCGTTGCAGGCCTACTTCCGTATTAATACTGAGAACATGGGCCAGTTTGAGCGCACCCTCATCATCGTGGATGAGGATGCCTACGTTCACTACGTGGAAGGCTGCACCGCGCCTATCTACAAGTCAGACTCCCTGCACTCCGCGGTAGTTGAGATCATCGTGAAGAAGGGCGGCCGCTGCCGCTATACAACGATTCAGAACTGGTCCAGCAACGTCTATAACTTGGTGACCAAGCGCACCAAGGTGGAAGAGGGCGGCACCATGGAATGGGTCGATGGCAACATCGGCTCCAAGGTCACCATGAAGTACCCGGCCGTGTGGATGACCGGTCCGCACGCTAAGGGTGAGGTGCTCTCCGTTGCCTTCGCCGGCGAGGGACAGTTCCAGGACACCGGTGCGAAGATGACGCACATGGCTCCCTACACCTCCTCCAATATCGTCTCCAAGTCCGTTGCCCGCGCCGGTGGCCGCGCTGCTTACCGCGGACTGGTGCAGGTCAATCAGAATGCGCACCACTCCACGTCCAACGTGGAATGCGATGCCTTGCTCGTGGACAATATTTCGCGTTCGGACACATACCCGTACAACGATATCCGCAACGAGTACGTCACGCTGGGCCACGAGGCAACCGTTTCGCAGGTTTCTGAAGAGCAGCTGTTCTACCTCATGTCCCGCGGCATTGCGGAAGAAGAAGCAATGGCAATGATCGTGCGTGGCTTCGTTGAGCCGATTGCTAAGGAGCTGCCGATGGAGTACGCCCTCGAGCTCAACCGCCTCATCGAACTGCAAATGGAAGGATCGGTCGGCTAAAGAAATGGTCGCTTCGAACGAATTCAATCCGGATAAGATCACCAAGGGTGACGTCTTTACCTCTACCAACGTGGAGGATTTCCCGGTACCGCACGGCCGCGACGAGGTATGGCGCTTTGTTTCCCTCCGCAAGCTGCGGGGCCTGCACAACGGGGAATTTGCTCAAGCGGTTGCCCAGGACGTGAAGGTAAGCGAGCACCCTGGCGTTTCTGCGGAGACTGTAAGCCGCGACGATGAGCGTCTTGGCCGCGTGGGCAAGCCTTCTGACCGCGTGGCCGCCCAGGCATGGACCTCCATGCCGGAAGGTCAAGTGGTAACCGTTGAGCCTGAGGTGCAGGTGGAAGATCCCATCACCATTACCTATACGGGTAAGGGCGAGGACGTGACCTCCTTCGGTGCCACCTCCATTGAGGTAGGCCACCATGCAGAAGCCACCGTTGTGCTGAAGTACGCTGGCTCTGGCACCCATGCGGATAACGTGGAGTTCATCCTCGGCGATGGCGCGCACCTGACCGTCATCGTGGATGTCGACTGGGAAAACGACGCGGTGCACCTGTCCAACCAGGTAGCTCAGGTGGGACGCGATGCAGTGCTGCGCCATAACTCTGCCATCTTCGGCGGCGAGGTCGTGCGCATCGTCCCACGCGTGAACTTCACCGCTCCTGGCGGCGACGCCGAGTTGCTGGGCGTGTACTTCGCCGATTCTGGTCAGTACTTCGAAAACCGCATGCTCGTGGATCACTCGGTTCCGAATTGTCGCTCCAATGTCCTGTACAAGGGCGCATTGCAGGGTGAGAAGAAGAACGAGGCTCGTACCTGCTGGGTGGGAGACGTGCTTATCCGCTCCAACGCACAGGGCACCGATACCTATGAGACGAATAATAACCTTATTCTCACGGACGGTGCGCGCGCTGACGCCATCCCGAACTTGGAAATCGAAACCGGTGAGATCACCGGCGCCGGCCACGCCGCCACGGTTGGACGCTTTGACGATATCGAGCTGTTCTACTTGATGTCCCGCGGCATTCCGGAGGCAGAGGCTCGTCGCCTCATCATTCGTGGCTTCTTCAATGAGGTCATCCACCGCATTCCGGTGCAATCCCTATCCGAGGAACTGGAAAACCGCATTTCCGAAGAACTGGAAAAGATCTCCGCTTAACGCACTTACAGAAGGAAACCCACAAAAACTATGTCTACTCTGGAAATTAAGAATCTCCACGCCCAGGTTCTGCCGAATGAAGAAAACGGCGAGCCCAAGGAAATCCTCAAGGGCGTCAACCTCACCATCAACTCGGGCGAGATCCACGCCATCATGGGACCCAACGGCTCCGGCAAGTCCACCTTGTCCTACACCATCGCCGGTCACCCGAAGTACGAGGTCACCGAGGGCGAGGTGCTTCTCGATGGCGAAAACCTTCTTGACATGCCCGTCGACGAGCGCGCTCGCGCCGGCCTGTTCCTAGCCATGCAGTACCCAACCGAGGTGCCTGGCGTGAAGGTATCGCAGTTCATGCGTTCCGCCGTGACCTCCATCCGCGGCGAGGCCCCCAAGCTGCGCGAGTGGAATAAGGAACTTACTGAGGCTCGCGAGAACCTGAAGATTGATAAGTCCTTCATCTCCCGCTCCGTCAACGAGGGCTTTTCTGGTGGCGAGAAGAAGCGCCACGAGGTCATGCAACTGGACATCCTAAAGCCCAAGTTCGCGGTCATGGATGAGACCGACTCCGGCTTGGACGTTGACGCGCTGCGCATTGTTTCTGATGGCATCAACCGCTACCAGGATGACACCAATGGCGGCATCTTGATGATTACCCACTACAAGCGCATCCTGAACTACGTCCAGCCTGATTTCGTGCACGTATTCGCTAACGGCCAGGTTGTTAAGACCGGCGGGGCCGAGTTGGCAGACCAGCTCGAGTCTGACGGCTACGACCAGTTCCTGCAGTAAAGACCAGCCCAGTGCTGGTTCATCCTCGATGAATCGAAGAAGTTTTATGTCTGGATTTGATGTAAACGCAATTAGGGAGCAGTTCCCAATCCTGCAGCGCACCGTGCGCGGCGATAAGCCGCTGGTGTACCTGGATTCGGGGGCTACCTCCCAGCGCCCGCTGCCGGTATGGAAGGCAGAGGAGGAGTTCGTTCTCCATACCAACGCCCCGGTTCACCGCGGCTCGTACCAGCTGGCTGAGGAGGCGGATAACGCCTATGAGTCGGCCCGGCAGGCCATTGCTGCCTTTGTTGGCGCGGATCGCGATGAGATTGCCTTTGCGAAAAACGCTACCGAGGCGCTCAATGAGGTTGCCTATACGCTTTCTGATGAGCGCGCGGGCGAGCTCTACGTAGGAGAGGGCGATACCGTCGTCATCACGGAGCTCGAGCATCACGCTAACCTCGTGCCTTGGCAAGAGCTCTGTGAGCGCACCGGTGCCACCTTGAAGTGGTACTCGTTGACTGACGATGGCCGCATCGACCTGGATTCGCTCGAGCTCGACGAGTCCGTCAAGGTTGTTGCGTTTACTCATCAGTCCAATGTGACTGGCGCTGTATCCGATGTCGAGGAAATGGTGCGCCGCGCCCGCGCGGTTAACGCCATGGTGGTGCTCGATGCCTGCCAGTCCGTCCCGCACATGCCGGTAGATTTCCATGCCTTGGATGTGGATTTCGCCGCATTCTCAGGCCACAAGATGTGTGGCCCCAATGGTGTGGGCGTGCTCTACGGCAAGGACGAGTTGCTGCGCAAGCTTCCTCCATTCCTCACGGGTGGATCCATGATCGAGGTAGTGAAGATGGAAGGCACCACCTTTGCGGAACCGCCAACGCGGTTTGAAGCCGGAACGCAGATGACCAGCCAGGTCGTCGGCCTCGGTGCAGCGGTGAAGTTCCTCGAGGAAGTGGGGATGGATAATATCCATGCCCACGAGCAGAAGCTCACCGCCTATGCCTTGGAGCAGCTTCGTGAGATTCCTGGCCTGCGCATAATTGGCCCAGAAACGGCTGAAAACCGTGGCGCGGCCATCTCCTTTACCGTGGAAGGCGTTCACCCGCACGATTTGGGGCAGGTGCTCGATGACCAGGGCGTATCCATCCGCGTAGGTCACCACTGCGCATGGCCGCTGCACCGCGCCTGCGGTGCACAGTCCACCGCGCGCGCCAGCTTTTACCTATACAACACGGAAGCTGAAGTAGATAAGCTGGTAGAAGCCATTAAGGCTGCCCGCGATTTCTTTGGAGTTGCCTAATGAATCTTGATTCGATGTACCAAGACGTGATCTTGGATCACTATAAAAATCCGCAACACGCGGGGTTGCGCGAGCCGTTCCAGGCAGAGGTCCACCACGTGAACCCCTCATGCGGTGATGAGCTCACGTTGCGCGTCAACCTTTCCGCAGATGGCAAGACCGTTGAGGATGTGTCCTACGACGCCGAAGGCTGCTCCATCTCCCAAGCATCGACGTCCGTCATGGCGGAAGAGATCGTCGGCCTGCCCTTGGAGGAAGCCAATAAAAAGCTTGCCGAGTTTGAAAAGATGGTTACCTCGCGTGGCCAGGACGAAGGCGATGAGGACATCATCGGCGATGGTGTTGCCTTTGCAGGCGTTTCTCAATACCCGGCACGAGTTAAATGCGCGCTGCTAGGGTGGAAGGCTTTTCAGGCCGCCACCGCAGATGCGCTCAATGAAGTGGAGAAGTAAATGACCGATCCCGTAGATCCTTACCAGAACGAGAATTCATCCTTCAGCGCAGGCGGTGAGCGGCCGGAGCAGACGGAAGAACAGCTGTCGAAGGCCTTTGACATCACCGAGTTCATGCGCGACGTCATCGACCCCGAGCTCGGTATCAACGTTGTTGACTTGGGCTTGGTCTATGACCTGTGGCTGGAAGAAGAAGATGGCAAAGAGCTCGCCATGATTAACATGACGCTGACCTCGCCGGCCTGCCCTTTGACCGATGTCATTGCGGAGCAGGTTGAGGACATCGTTACCGGCAAGAAGCTTGCCGATGGCGTGCGTATCAACTGGGTGTGGATGCCGCCTTGGGGCCCACACATGATTTCCGAAGAAGGCCGCGAGCAGCTCCAAGCTCTGGGCTTCGCGGTTTAATCACCACGGAATAGCGGGAAAGCGGCGGTAGTATTACCGCCGCTTTTCTGCGTGAATTAGTGCCTTGAGCTTTGATTGCTAGACTGGCTTGTCGTGATTGTGACCAATGATTTTGAGGTACGCGTAGGCGCCCGCACGCTTCTCGATGCCCCCGGACAGCACCTCCGCGTCCAACCCGGCGACCGCATCGGGCTAGTGGGCCGCAATGGTGCGGGAAAGACCACGACCATGCGCATCTTGGCCGGTGAGACCGAGCCTTATGGAGGCACGGTTTCTCGCTCGGGTCCGATTGGCTACCTTCCGCAGGATTCGCGTGAAGGCAATATCGAGCAAACCGCGCGCGAGCGCGTGCTTTCTGCCCGCGGGCTGGATGATATTAAGCGGCGGATGGCCAAGCAGCAAGAGCTGATGGAAACGGCAACGGACGAGAAGTTTCGCGACAAGGCCATCCGTAAATACTCCCGTCTGGAAGAACAATTCGATTCCTTGGGCGGTTACGAGGCCGACTCCGAGTGCGCTCAAATCTGCGATAACTTGGGCCTGCCGCAGCGCGTTTTAGACCAAAAGCTTAAGACGTTATCCGGTGGCCAGCGGCGCCGCGTAGAGCTGGCGCAGATCCTTTTTGCAGCCAGCGAGGGATCAGGCAAATCCCAGACCACGTTGCTCCTGGATGAGCCGACCAACCACCTAGATGCGGACTCCATCGTCTGGCTCCGCCAGTTCCTGTCCAAGCACGAGGGCGGTCTGGTCATGATTTCCCACGACGTCGAGTTGCTTGAGGCGGTCTGTAATAAGGTCTGGTTCCTCGATGCGGTGCGCGGCGAGGCGGATGTCTATAACATGGGGTATAAGAAGTACCTCGATGCCCGCGCCACTGATGAGGCGCGCCGGCGCCGCGAGCGCGCGAATGCGGAAAAGAAGGCCTCCGCGTTGCAAAAGCAGGCCGCCAAATTGGGTGCCAAGGCCACCAAGGCCGCAGCGGCTAAGCAGATGCTGAACCGAGCCGAACGCATGATGAATGACTTCGATGAGGTGCGCGTTGCGGATAAGGTAGCCAATATTAAATTCCCCGAGCCGGCCGCGTGTGGCAAAACGCCTATGAACGCTAAGGGCTTGACCAAGATGTATGGCTCGCTGGAGGTATTCGCGGGAGTGGACCTGGCCATCGATAAGGGCTCCAGGGTCGTTGTCCTCGGATATAACGGTGCCGGTAAGACCACCTTGCTGAAGCTTTTGGCGGGGGAGGAGCGCACCGACGGCGAAGGCGGAATCGTCAGTGGCCACGGTTTGCGCATTGGCTACTTTGCCCAGGAGCACGACAATATCCACCCGGATAAAAGCGTGTGGGAAAACACCATCGAGGCCTGCCCCGATGCGGACCAGCAAGAGCTGCGCGGACTGCTGGGCGCGTTTATGTTTTCCGGCGATAAACTGCAGCAGCCGGCTGGAACGCTGTCCGGCGGTGAGAAAACCCGCCTGTCGCTGGCCACTTTGGTCTCCAGCCGCGCAAACGTGCTGCTCCTCGATGAGCCGACCAACAACCTCGACCCCATCTCCCGCGAGCAGGTGCTCGATGCGCTCAATACGTACACGGGCGCGGTGGTCTTGGTAACCCACGATCCGGGTGCGGTCAAGGCACTCGACCCCGAGCGCGTGATCATCATGCCGGACGGCGATGAAGATCTGTGGTCCGATGAGTACATGGAAATCGTCGAGCTGGCTTAAGCCTTATGAAGACGCTGATCGAGAGGATGCCCGCCTGGCGGGATAAGTTTTGGGTCATTCCCGCCGTAGCGGTAGCGGTAGCCGTCGTGGCGGCCGAAGGCATGTTGGCGATCGACCGCAACTTCGATCTGGCGCTCTCTCGACTTTATGACGGCAGCGCGGAAAGTGCCCAGGGCCTGCTCACTGCCGTTGCCACCGCCACGCTGTCTCTGGCCGGCACCCTGTTCTTTATCACCCTGACCGCGCTTTCCGGCGTGGTGACGGTGATGGGCCCGCGCCTGTTGCACGAGTTTTTAAAGGACCGTTCCATCCAGTCCACGCTGGGGATCTACCTGGCGACCTTTACCTATTCGCTGCTGTCTCTACGTGCCGTGCGCGCCGGCGGCGAGGGCAAGCAAGAACACGTTCCCTCGCTCAATGTGGCAGTCGACATTGCCTTGGCGCTTATATGCGTGGTCTTTTTGATTTACTTCATCGTCCACATCGCGCAGTCCATCAGCATGTCTCACGTGGTGCACGTGGTGGCACAAGATGTGGAAGAGCATATGCGGCGCCTCATTGAGCGTGGTGAGGAAGAGAAGGTATCCAAGGCCCCGGGGTCGGATTTCTACGAATCCGCCGACGCAACCCGCAGCTCCCAAACGGGCTACCTGAAATTCGTGGACTACAAGTCCATTGCCCAAGCCGCGGCCGAAGAAGATTGTGCTGTTCATCTGGGCGTCGCCCCCGGCGATCTCGTGTTAGAAGGCGAGGTCATTGCCCACGGCGTGCCGCACATGCCGGAAAACATTGAAAAGCACATCGTGGTCACGCAGCATCGCGAGGACGCCTCCGCGCACGACCCGCGGTTTACGGCCCGGCACCTTGCGGAAATCGCCGCCCGTGCTTTAAGTACCGGCGTCAATGACCCTTATACGGTCATCGATATCATTGATCGCTTCACGCAAATTTTGGTGGTCATAGGGGACAAGCGCCTGCCACAAGGCATTATGCATATCGATGGCGAGTTCCGCCTGGACTATCAAACCTTTAGCTATGAACAGATCATTGAGGCGATGTTCACCCAAATCCGCCGCGATGCAGCCGATAACGCCGAAATCTATCTCAGCCTGCTCAATAACCTGGCCAAGGTAGTGGCACTGCTGCGCACCGTGGAGCGCCGCGACGTCCTAGATGAGGCGGCGGAGGCTATCTACTCCGATGCGGGCCGCCAGGTCGGCGGTGAGGTGGAGCTGCGCCAGCTAGAGGATTCTTTTCAGCACTTCAAAGCAAACCTCGCCCGGTGGGAAGAATCCGAAAAGCCGGGCGAGGAGAATGAAGACTCCGAGTCCTAAGGGGAGCTTTGCGCGCTTGTCCTAGGCGCGTGTCCCCCTAGGTGTGGAGTACCCCACACCTAGTTGCGGAAACCGTGCACCGGTGCGGGGATAAAGCCACCGCGGTTAATGAACTGCGAGTTGCCCACCGTATTAACCGGGATGATAGGGGCATAGCCCAAAAGACCACCGAAGCTGACCTCGTCGCCCACCTTGGCGCCAGGTACCGGAATGACGCGCACGGCTGTGGTCTTATGATTCATCACGCCGATTGCGGCTTCATCCGCAATCATGCCGGAAATCGTGGCCGCGGAGGTATCACCAGGCAGTGCAATCATGTCAAAGCCGACCGAGCAGATCGCGGTCATGGCCTCCAACTTGTCCATGGAAATGGAGCCGGACTTCACGGCATCGATCATGCCCCTGTCCTCAGAGACGGGAATGAAGGAACCGGACAAGCCACCCACGCGCGAGCATGCCATCATGCCGCCCTTCTTCACGGCATCGTTAAGCAGCGCCAATGCCGCCGTCGTGCCGTGCGTGCCCACCTGATCGAGGCCCATGTGCTCGAGGATGTGTGCCACGGAATCGCCGAGTTCTGCCGTGGGGGCCAAGGAAAGGTCAATGATGCCGAAGGGCACGCCGAGGCGCTCGGAGGCCATATTGCCCACGAGCTGCCCGGCGCGGGTGATCTTGAAGGCGGCCTTTTTCACTTCCTCTGCAACCTGATCCAGGGTTGCGCCCTCCAAAGAGCCGAGGGCGCGGTCCACCACGCCAGGGCCCGAGACACCGACGGAGACGACGCAGTCGGGCTCCTCGATGCCGTGGAAAGCACCAGCCATAAACGGATTATCGCCCACGGAATTGGCAAAGACGACGAGCTTGGCGCAGGCGATCGCGGAATTATCCTTGGTAAGCTCAGCGGCTTTCTTAATGACCTCGCCCATCTGCTTCGTTGCATCCATATTGATGCCGGCGCGAGAGCTGGCGATATTGACCGAGGAACACACCACGTCCGTTTCAGCCAGAGCTTCTGGGATCGAGGCAATGAGTTTTTGTTCTGCGCTCGTCGCGCCCTTTTCCACCAGCGCGGAGTAGCCGCCGACGAAGTTGACGCCTACTTCCTTGGCGGCCTTGTCCAGCGCCCGTGCGGCATCGACCGGGTTGCCATCCAAGCCTGCGACAACGAGGGAAATGGGGGTGACGGAGATGCGCTTGTTGACGATCGGGATGCCGAGCTCACCTTCGATGCCCTCGCATACCTCAACCAAGCGGCCGGCTTGCTGCGTTACGCGGTCGTAGATGGCCTGGCAGGTTGCCTCCATGGTCGAGCGCGTGCATCCCAGCAGGGAAATGCCCATCGTCACGGTGCGGATATCGAGACGATAATTTTCGATCATCTCGATGGTGTCCAAGATATTGGTGGTATTAAAACGCGTGCTCATGTTAAATCTCGTTCATGGCGGTAAAGAGGTCTTCGGACTGAATGCGGATGGATTGCTGCTTTTCCTCCGCCACCGGGCGCATCCGCTCCTTGATGGTCTGGATGGATACGGCATCCGCATCGAATTCAACGCGGAGGATCATGGTGAAGTAGTCACCCATAATGGTCTGCGAGACATCAATGACGTTAATGTCTAGATCAGCAAGGGTCGTGGTCACTGCGGCAATGATTCCGGTGCTATCGGCACCGGTGACGGTCATAATGGCATACATAACCGATATTCTATCTGGTTCGGTGGGTAAGGCTCACACCACGGGCGCGGCATGTAGTTAGTTCGCCGCGAAAGAGCCGCTGCAGCATAAAAAATGCGCTGTTACCATGGGGCGCTATGACTGATACTAAGAAAAAGGTTTTGTACATCGGTGGACACGGCAAGGTTGGCCTGCTGGCGGCTCCAAAATTAGCGGAAGCTGGCCACGAGGTTCACTCGCTTATCCGTAACCCAGACCAAAAGGCCGATATCGAGCAGGCCAACGCTACGCCGGTTATTGCAGATATTACCGAGCAGTCCGTTGACCAATGGGCCGAGCTATTCGCAGATTATGACGCAGTTGTATGGGGTGCCGGAAACGGCGGCCGTGGCGGCGCAGAGCTGACGTGGGCGGTTGACCGCGACGGCGCCCTGGCGGCCATCGAGGCTCTGGAAAAGCTGGGCAAGGATGTCCCGCAATTCGTCATGATTTCTTATGTCGGCTCTCAGGTTGCGACGACCGATCCAGCCGATGAAAAGTGGTATGCCTACGTGGAATCCAAGAAGGAAGTAGACAACCGCTTGGCAGACAGCTCCATCCCACACATCATCCTGAAGCCCGCTGGCCTGACGGAAGAGCCCGCGCAGGGACTGGAGTTCGCCGAGGACAAGATGCTGCAAGAAGGTCAGACCTCGTCTCGTGACCTAGTGGCAGACGTCATCGTAGAGGTACTGGGCCGCGAAGAGCTTCCAACGTCCCCAGTCGTATTCGTTGACGGCGACAAGCCAGTAAGCTCCATTAAGTAATAGTCAGCCAAACTATCTATGAGTGTTTCGCGCCCAGCTGTATTGCTCGACTGCGATCCAGGGATTGATGACTGCCTCGCCCTAATGTACTTAGCGGGGCTGCATCACGCAGGCGAGATTGAATTAGTGGGCGTGAGCACGACTGCTGGAAACGCCGAGGTCCAGCAGACTGCCACCAATGCACGGTGGATTTTGGACCTCTGTGGATTGCCGGAGGTCCCCGTCGCGCCTGGGCGGCCGACTCCGCTCGAAGTTGAGCTGGCCACAACCCCGGAAACACACGGGGAGACCGGCTTGGGCTATCTTGCTGCACCCGACCACGATTTCGGCGATATTCACTGGCAGGAGTTGTGGTCGACCGCGATTGCCCACAATCCAGGTCTGCACCTCATTATCACCGGGCCGGTAACTAATTTGGCAGACTTCGAGCGGGAGCATGGCGATGCCGTTGCGCGGTGCGGCTCGATTACCATCATGGGCGGTGCCGTTAATTACCGCGGCAATACGACGCCGACTGCGGAGTGGAATTTCTGGGTGGATCCGCACGCTGCAGCTCACCATTTCGCAGCTTCAGCGGCACTACCCAGCACTCTCTGCTCGCTCGAAGTTACCGAGCAATTTCTCATCACCCCAGAGCGCTTGGCAGAAATTCAGGGGATTCTTGGTACACACCCGATGGCAGTAACATTGCCGGAGATACTGCGGTTCTACTTCGAATTCCATCAAGCGCAAAAAGAAGGCTACCAAGCCCAGATTCATGATCTTCTGACCTGCATAATTGCCCTAAAGAAGATACCGTTTGAGGCGGTAGAAACGACCATTGATGTGGAAGCGGACTCTGCGCTGATGCGCGGTACCAGCGTCGCAGACCTCCGCAATCACTGGGATCGGCCGACTAATGCCTCGCTGGTGACCAGCGCAGACATTCCAGCCGCCCACGGCGAATTCGACAGGGTGCTGCGAACTTTGGGCGCGCGTGTTGCTCCCGGCGAATAAATCTTTTACCCTAATCCGCAGCGCATACGCCACATTTTCCTACGCTGAGGTGACATAGGCTGGGACCAAAAAAGCAGTGTGCCCCATTCTCCTTTACACATTGATGGATTAGGAATACCTCTATGCCTCAGCTTTCTCTTACCCCTGCCCGCCGGGGGATGGTCATCGCGGGCGCCGCGCTAGTCGTCGCCACATGGATCTACTTGGTGCTTTTCCGCCCGACCGATTGGGAGTCCGTAGCGGGCTCCGCCGAAGCCTTGATCACTTTGGCCGGCTACCTCATCGGTGCGGCTCTGTTGCTTGCCGGCACCGTGCCGTCCCTGCCAGCTCGTACCATCGCCATTATTCCCATCGCGTTGGTTCTTAATATCGTGGTGGGCCAAATCATCGGTTCGAGCGGCATTCCGCTGTATATCGACTCCGTGGGAACCATCTTGGTAGCTGCCCTCGCAGGCCCCATCGCCGGGCTCGCTACCGGTACGCTGTCATCAGTGGTCTGGGGCCTGCTTAACCCGATGGCGCTCCCCTTCGCCGCCGTTTCCGCGGCTACCGGCTTCCTTTCTGGCTGGGCCATTCAAAAGGGTGCGTTCACCAAGATCTGGAAGGTCATCGTCAGTGGTGCCATTATCGGCATCATCTGCGGTATGCTCGCCGCTCCTGTTGCCGCCTTCGTCTACGGTGGTACGGCTGGTGTCGGTACCGGCGCGCTCACGTCCCTCTTCCGCGAACTGGGCAACTCCTTGATTGCATCCGTGACGATGCAGTCCCTCATCTCTGACCCACTGGATAAGGCCGTCGTCTTCCTTATCGTGTGGGCTGCCGTGAAATCCTTGCCCAAGCGCACCCGGGAATCCTTGCAGCCTCGCTAATGTATCGCCTTCACCCGTCGACGGTCCTCACCATTGCTGCGTGCGGTTGGCTACTCATCCTCGCTCTCAATAGCCCACTAACATCTGCACTGGTCGCAGGCGCAATGCTTGCCTATGGCGTGTGGGCCACGAGGTCCATCGCGATCGTCTTGGCCTCTGGGGCGCTCTGTGTTCCGGTGGCCTTATCGATGCTGGTGATCCACGCCCCTTATGGCGATAACCAACTGATTCCGCTGGTCACAACCGATGGCCTGCTTGTTGCCGCCACGCTAGCCCTGCGCTTTTTCGCGTTAATGGTGTGCTTCATCGTGGCGATGTCCGTGCTGCGAATTTCCGATATTGCGAAATGGCTCCAGGTCTCGCGCGCAGGACACAAAATTGCCTATATCGTTGGTGCTTCACTGCAGTCTTTACCGCAAGGTGCGCAAGCCTGGCGGACCGTCCGCGACGCCAACCAGCTGGCGGGAATCAAAGTGACGTGGCGCAATACTATTTCCCGGGTGGTCATCCCAGTGATTTCGCGCCTTTTGATTCAAGGCACCGAGCGTGGCCACGCCCTTGCCGCCGTGGGCTTTGATGAAGAGGGGACCAGGACCCTTTTGCGGCCGGTACCGGATTCAATCCTGTCCCGCGTGCTGCGCTACATCGTTCCCCTTGGAACCATAGGAGTCATGGTCTTTGTATGGATATAGACGATATTCAGCCAAGTAAGGGAAGCATCGTCCAAGTACTTGTGCCTTCGGATGCCATCGCCGAAAACGTGGCGCAAGAGCTGGGCGAAAAATTCTCTACGTCTGCCATCATCGGTACTGACTCTTCCGCGCAGATGAGCTACCTGCGCGATACCTGCATCGAAGAAGTGGTCCTAGGATTAGAAAACCAGGGTGAGGACCCAGCCCGCATGCAGGTGCGGGGAGAGGAAATGCTCGCGGCGGTGGGGCTCAGCGGTTACGCGGAGAAGAACCCCACCCAGCTTTCGGGCGGTCAGACGCGGAGGCTCGCCGCTGCATGCGTAGCGAGCCGCGAGCCCGAGGTACTCATTATTTGTGAGCCGAGCGCGGGTCTTGACCCCACATCGTTGGCGATGATGGTGAAGCTATTGCATTCGCTGCGCAATACCTGCGTTCTTGCCGTGTCATCCATGCATTGGCCCGAATTGGGTGGGGAAGTCGTAGGGGAGATCCCACAACCAGCCCCAGTAAGCGTAGACGTGATTTCTTCTTATGGATCCCGGGGATCTCTTGGTCCGCTTACTGCGCGCCGCG
Source organism: Corynebacterium rhinophilum (assembly GCF_030227225.1). GTDB lineage: Bacteria > Actinomycetota > Actinomycetes > Mycobacteriales > Mycobacteriaceae > Corynebacterium > Corynebacterium rhinophilum. The sequence continues at coordinate 2,329 of NZ_JASPHQ010000002.1, read as the reverse complement.
GGCAAGAAAAGAAGCGGTGGTGGCAATCGGCGAAGCCTTCCGGCAATACCTTTAGCGTCGGACCGGTAACCATACCCATTCGCGGAGGGGGCGTGACTTGGTTGCGCGGGGCAAACGGTACTGGAAAAACGTCTCTCCTGCGCGCCGCCGCCGGCCTTGATGGGGCACAGCGCCCAGCTGAGCCCCGGGGATTGGTCCTCCAATCTCCTTATGACCAGGTAATATATTCCACCTTGGGTGACTTTGTTTCCGATAGCGCGTTACGGGAGCTACTAGAGCTTGATGCGGCTGAGCACCCATTAGATCTATCCGCCTCCCGGCTCAGGCTGGCCCAAACGGCACATGTGGTGGGGATGGGCCACGGAATCTTGCTCATGGATGAGCCCGATAGCCTGCTTTCGCTAACGGACCGAGCACTGATGCATCAACTAATTCACGGCGCGCTGGAATCAGGAGCGGCAATAGTGCTTACATGCCACGATCCAGGCTTCGTCGAAGAGATCGCGCAGTATGTCAGTATTCAGGAAGTGGAGCTTTCCAATACCGGCGGCTTGGCAGAGGGCGCCGACTAACCCAGTCTGCGTTCAGCTGGCGCCTTCGCCTCCCAGAGAGAAAAGCGGAGTGACGAAGGCGGGGGTGTTCCTATATAGTTTGTCAATCTCGCGGGTGAGGTTGATTGGTGCGGATCCTCAACTCGGGATTTTTAGGTGTGTTGTTTTGCGCGCGACTGGTAGCCGACTGGGATTTTTCCGAGTCGGCTTGTTTCGCTGTTAGGGGATAGGCTGCTGCGGCTTCCTTTGCTGGAGCGGGGTCGCGGTAATACTCGTGGTTACGCATCATGGCGTAGAGGACGTTGATTCGTCTGCGGGCGAGTGCTACGACCGCGGCGTTGTGACGCTTGCCTTCCTTGCGCTTTCGTTCATAGAATTGCGGTCCTTACCCCCGACGTGTCCACTTTCCAGGGGTCAGGCCCTATAGACCACCTGGGAGAATAGATACACCCGCAGTTAAAACCCTGTGGATAATCAACTGGTGTGTGATAAATATGCGCAGAGTGCTTCCGGATAAAAAGAAAGCGCCCGCAGGGCGCTGCTTCTCTGTGATTGGGTTAGTCGGGCTCGGGGTGAGGTGGTTTCTGCTGAACTGATGGGGCGGTTCTGGTGACGGTCACTCCGCCTGTGTCGGCTGTAATGCCGGCGTTGGGCCACGCGGTAATGGTCTCAAAAACGGCTTTCTTTACTTCATTACAGAAGCTTCTTCGTGCGTACCAGAGAGCCTCCTGCCGCCGCAACAGCTAGCGTAGCTATTAGCGCGGGAAAATACACATCCTGTGTGAGTAAAAAATCATGTACAAAGATTGCGATACTAAAACAGAGTCCAATCCACATTGTGAATAAACCAAACCGGCGTATTCCCCGTTGCTGAGCTTTTCGATCTAATCTTTGTCTCTCTGGAAGGAGACCAAGCAGCAAGGCACCAATGACTGCGAATCCAATACTCAAAGGTAGTTGGTGGAAAACGCGAAAACACATGTTAGTGCTGACACTATTATGCCGAGTTCTATTCGAGTGACGTGCATGATCTCTTTTCCAAAATTAAGCACTTGATTTTAGCACTGGCTGCTCACAAGAGCGAAGAAAGCATCGACTCCATAAGCCCAAATAGCGGCGGCTAGTGCTGCCCCTGCAGGCCCCTCGGCTGCGATTATTCCCGCTGCTGCTGTCCAACCGACATGATGAATTACTCCTACTGCCCAAAGTAGCATCGCACAAGGCACCGAGGACCAATTAAAATATGGAGTAACAACCGGTTTTCCTTGTACTGAATTTCCTCGCATATTTGGAATCTTAAATGTTTGTTCATCGTTGTTTTCATCGATTACGGTCGCTGTGCTTGTAGCTTTATCAACCGTGACCTGATATTGATGATCTGGGGTCGATACTTGGAATTGACTTCCGGAAAGCCTTTGAATCTTAGTACCTTCGGAAAATAAAGTATCTTCAGAATTTTTGGGCACAGATTGATGCTTTGACTGAGCTGTCATAGGAGCCGGTGCCGCGTGAGCCTCTACGCCAGTAAAACTAAGGAGTGTGGCAACCAAAAACGCCACGGGTTTTCTCATTGTTTTCCTTTCTAAAGATGGCGTCCACAAACAATTTTAATGTTAGATCTAGTTAGGCAAAATAAGAAGAGAGCAAACTTATAATGTGATAATAAACTAAATTCAGAATTTTGAGGTTACCACTCGTTTAGTGGACACCCGATTAGTGCGGATTTTGTGTCCGTAAGAGAGGATGTTCATTGTCAGTCAACAACGCCAGAAATACAC
>NZ_JASPHQ010000029.1 GCF_030227225.1 Corynebacterium rhinophilum | reverse complement strand
ATGCAATATCGGAATCAGACCCTTGAACCCCTCATCACCTAGAATTAAACCAGTCCAACTTTCGGGGGCCAGTTCACGGTGCGTGGCGGGGTTATCTAGTACGGCTTTTATTGCAGCCAGTCAAAGTCGAGCAAGAATGCCTCGACATCGAGCATGTCCAGCTCATCTGGCGCGTGGCCAACAACGAATGCGTAGGACTCAGCGACGTCCTTGGTCGTCGCGGGAGTAAGTCCCGCGTCAACGAGATTTTCCGCTACGCGGGCGGAAACCGGTGTCTGAGACACGGTATCCAAACCCGTACCCGTGGTGGAGTCCTTGAACATATCGCTGATGCCACCAAAGAAGGTCCGCATCGTGTTCATCTCTCTCACCTCTCAAAGTTGCTCTGTTGATAGGTATAAATATACTTGGTACTTACCCACTAAGCAACACTTAGGCCACTTAAAGTTAACCTTTTGTTAACTTTAAGTGGCTGTGAGGCATATTATATAATTTCGGGCTCGCCCAGCCCGCGGGCTACTCTTAAAGGTCGCCAAATGGTGCGAAGCCAAAGTAGTGGTCAAGGGAATCGCGTGCGATCCACGCGATTGCCACCACGATAACGACACCCAATACGGCATAGACGGTCCACCCCAGCACCTTCATTTGCCGGCTAGCGGGAGTATCGCCTACCACCACGCCGTTATCGTCCCGAATGGGCTCCCCCGTCATGGAACGCATACCCAAGGCGAAGAGCAAGGGAATACCAGCGCCGAAGACGAGTGCCAGTCCGGCGACGCGGAGTATAGATTCGAAGATTTCTGCAATAGTCATGATCTAGCGCTCCTCGTGCGGAGTAGATGAGGTGGAGTTATTGTCCCCGTTAACCGCCGATACGGGGGTCATGCCGCCTGCGGCCGCGACAGACTCTTTCGCACCAACGCGCGGTTCCAAGGACGAATCCACGGACTCAGCGTTTTCGTCCCAATCATTATTGACGTTGGAGGCATCGACTGGGTTCATACGGGAGCGGATGACGATGAGCGCCGTCATAGCCAAGAGCAGAACGAAGTCCACGATGGCACCGGTAGCCATCGTCGTGGCAGAGGAGACGCCGTGCGCCAGCCACCACGAAGCGAAGCCAACGAAGGCAGCACAGGGCAGCGTAATGAGCCAGGCGGCCACCATGCGCATCGCCACACCCCAGCGCACGTCCGCGCCGCGGCGGCCCAAACCAGTACCAAGGATGGAACCGGTGGACACGTGAGTCGTAGACAGTGCCATACCACCAGATGCGGAGGTCAAGATGATGGCCGCGGACGTAGCCTCGGCTGCCATACCCTGTGGGGATTCGATCTCCACCAAGCCCTTGCCCAGGGTGCGAATAACACGCCAGCCACCGGACAAGGTACCGGCCGCAATGGCAACCGCACAGGAGATAATGACCCAGGTGGGGATGCGGGCATCAGCAACCGCATGGCCCGATGCCACGAGGGCGAGGAAGATAACGCCCATGGTCTTCTGAGCGTCACCGGCACCGTGGGCCAGCGATACCAAGCAGGCGGTAACAATCTGGCCGTGACGGAAGTGCTCGTTCTTTTCCTTATTCGGAATAGTGTTGGTCACCCAATAAACGAGGAAGGTGGCGCAGGCGGACACCAGCGCGGCGATAATCGGGGACGCCACCGCCGGGATAATGATCTTGGCCATAATGGAGGTCCACTCCACTCCCCCAGTACCCATGGCAGCGAAGGCTGCACCGATAAGGCCGCCAAAAAGGGCGTGGGAAGAGCTAGACGGCAGTCCGAGCAACCAGGTGAAAAGGTTCCACAGAATACCGCCGATAAGGCCGGTAAAGACCACCATCAACAGGGCCTGGCCGTCCGAATCAGCGGCTGCACCCGAAAGGTCATAGGAATCGAGGTTGACGATACCCTTAGCCACCGTTGCCGCGACATTCACGGACAAGAATGCGCCAACGAGGTTAAGTGCGGCAGAAATCGCTACCGCAGTAAATGGCTTCAGCGCGCCCGTAGCAATGGAGGTTGCCATCGCATTGGCAGTGTCGTGGAAACCATTGGTGAAGTCGAAGGCTAAGGCGGTAACCACCACAATGCCCAAGATAATCAGAGTCGCTGTCACAGCATTGGCCCCTTGTAAGCAATTAACAAATGAGAAGAAAGTGTAATTGCGGCGCCGTCACGCGTCGCGTACGAAGTGCAGCGTACTCCGCAATAATAAGCTAAGCCAATAGCGTTTCTTAGAAGTAAACTACACTTTGCCTAGTGTTAACCTTCCGCCCATGCCCTCGTGTTAGCTACTTGTCGAAAATCTGCGGTTTACCAGCATTTTTTAAGAAACCTAATCTATTTTCAGCCTTTAATACCGTGGCGGAAAACACTAAGAGAGGTGCGCCGGTTTCACGCCAACGCACCTCTCGAAATAAAGGGTTTAACTTCCCTTTTTAGCGGAAGGTAGCAAACTTCTTGACCACCCAGCGGCTCAGCACGAGCAGGACGATGCCCAAAGCGATGGAGCCGACACCCAAGGAAATAAAGAAGGTGTTTTCCGCAGCCGCATCCTCTGGGTTGTAGAAGCTAGCCAGCGAACCGGCAAGCGCGGTACCCATAGCCACGGCCATCATCCACACGGCCATCATGCGCGATGGGAACGCCTCTGGTGCCACCTTGGTGGCAAGAGAGTTGCCCACCGGAGACAGCATCAGCTCACCCATGGTGAACAGGAAGAGGATCCAGATAATGACATACATTGGCGTGGAGTTCGCGCCCAAGCCGGAGAACGGCAGGAAGAAGAACAGCGAGACACCGATGATGATATTGGCCACGCCGAACTTCACCGGCGTGGACCACTGACGGTCACCGAGCTTCGTCCACATAGCTGCGAAGATTGCAGAGAAGATAACGATGAAGATCGGGTTAATGGACTGCACCAATGACGGCGGAATCTCGATACCAAAGATGTGGCGGTCCAAGCGCACATCGGCGTAAATGGTCATCACGGTAAATTGCTGCTGGAAGATACCGAAGAACAGTACACCGGAGATGAACATCGGAATAAAGCCCAAGAGGCGGTTCTTTTCTTTCCGGCTCACCAAATCAGAGGTGTACATCTGAATCCAGAAGTACACGGCGGCGATCAGGGCAACGGCGGTGACGATATTGGAAAGCCACTCCACCTTGATGATCCCGGTACCCAGGCCGATGACCATCACGAGGATGACGACGACAATCGCACCAAGGCCCATCAAGCGCTGCTTGGAGTCCGCCGGATTCGGAATATTGTGGCCGGCATCCTTAATGGTGGTCTTACGCATGATGGTGTACTGGATAAGGCCGAGGGCCATACCGACGGCAGCGATGCCGAAGCCCCAGTGGAAGCCCTTCCAGCCCCACATTGCGGTGGTAAGAAGCGGTCCGAAAAGGGCACCAATATTAACGCCCATATAAAAGACAGAAAAGCCGCCGTCACGGCGAGGATCGTCACGACTATACAGCGAGCCCAGCACCACCGAGGCGGTGGTCTTTACACCACCGGAACCAACGGCGATAAGGATCAGGCCGATTGCTAGGCCGGTCACGGCAGGAATAAATGCCAAGACGAGGTGCCCAGCCATCACCATGATTGCGGAGTAGAACAGGGTGCGCTCCGCACCGAGGATGCGGTCAGCTACCAATGATGCCAACAGGCATGCCATATACACCAAGCCGCCGTACGCGCCAACGATTGACGTCGCATCGGCACGGTCGAGGCCTAAGCCGCCATCGGTGGTGGCGTAGTACATGTACAGCAGCACAATGGACTGCATGCCGTAGAAGCTGAAGCGCTCCCACATCTCCACGCCGAACAGGTTAGCCAGTCCCCACGGGTGACCAAAAAATGTGCGCTCCCCACTCGAAGCAGTGGGTGCGGAGATGCGATCCTCCGCCTCTGGTTCCTTATTTGTCATAGCATAATACGACCACTCAGAGGTCTAATTCACAAATCGGGCATTATACGTGAAACATCGCACAAATAAATCTGCCTAACGACCTGCAGATATTTCTCTGAAAGATTTACCCCGTTTGGGGTAGATGCCCACGCGCCACTACCCCTCCGTCACACCGCTCATAAGCATATACCGAGCCACTGATATGCGAATAATAAAAGCCCTGCGAGGGCTCCTCTCGAAGCTGCCTCCAGGGCTTCCTCTGATGGATTTAGTCCATCAGGACCGAATTAAGAATTGAGCTTGCGGTACTCAAAGACGGTATCGATGATTCCGTATTCCACGGCGTCTTCCGCGGTCAGGATCTTATCGCGGTCGGTGTCGATGCGGATTTGCTCAGGCGTACGGCCGGTGTGCTCCGCCAGGGTGTTTTCCATCAAGGTGCGCATACGCTCAATCTCTGCGGCCTGGATTTCCAAGTCCGAGACCTGACCCTGGGTGCCCTGGGTTGCAGGCTGGTGGATCAGGACGCGGGAGTTCGGCAGCGCCGCACGCTTACCCGGAGCACCAGCGGCCAGTAGCACTGCGGCAGCGGAAGCTGCCTGGCCTAGGCACACGGTCTGCACATCAGGGCGCACGTAGCGCATGGTGTCATAAATGGCCATCAAGGCAGTAAAGGAACCACCAGGCGAGTTGATGTACATGGTGATGTCACGGTCCGGGTCCTGGCTCTCAAGAACCAGCAACTGGGCCATGATGTCATTGGCAGAAGTGTCATCAACCTGGGTGCCCAAGAAGATGATGCGCTCTTCAAAGAGCTTGGAGTACGGATTGGTTTCCTTCGTCCCCTGAGCGGACTGCTCAATAAAGGAAGGCAGTACGTAACGGGAACTTGGCATCTGCGACTTATTCATAATGATTTTCTCCTTATTCCCTAGTTGCTCAGTGGGCCGTTCACGGACTCGATGACGTGGTCAACAATGCCGTAGTCCTTGGCTTGCTGCGCGGTCATCCAGCGGTCGCGGTCAGAGTCCTTGGTGATCTGCTCGAAGGTTTGGCCGGTGTGCTCTGCAATGAGCTCAGCCATCTCGCGCTTGGTCTGGGCGAATTGCTCCGCCTGGATGGCGATATCGGCTGCGGTACCGCCGACACCAGCGGAAGGCTGGTGCATCATGATGCGAGCGTGCGGCAGCGCATAGCGCTTGCCCTTCGTACCACCGGAGAGCAGGAACTGGCCCATGGAAGCAGCCAAGCCCATGCCGTAGGTGGAAATATCGCAGGGCGAGTACTTCATCGTGTCATAAATTGCCATGCCCGCGGTCACGGAGCCACCCGGGGAATTGATGTAGAGCGAAATATCGCGCGTGGGATCCTCTGCGGAAAGCAGCAGGATCTGTGCGCACAACTTATTGGCAATTTCATCGTCTACCTGGGTGCCCAAAAAGATAATGCGCTCGTGCAACAGGCGCTCGTAGACGCTGTCACCCAAGTTCAGGCCGGAGCCTGCTGGGGTGGTCATCTGAAGCTGGTCAGATTTCTTAGACATTCGAAAAGTCTCCTTGAGGACGGTTAATCTCTAATGCCACCACATTACTTAATGTGGCGATAATTGTGGGGTCTGTTCGCTATCAGCGTTTGCACCGATCTTTGTCTGCATTTTCGACCCGGCGATGAGAAAAGCCCAGCCAGACTTCCTCGTGTATGCGAGGAGCCAAGCTGGGCTTTAAGAAGAGGATTTACTCCGCGTCGGTAGCTTCGTTTTCGTCTTCTTCTGCTTCACCGAAGTACTGCTCAACGTCAACGTCGTTGCCCTCTTCGTCCTTGACGGTGGTACGGCAAATGGCGGCAGCCAGTGCCTTGCCACGGCGAACGTCAGAGAACAGGTTGGCAATCTGGCCGTTGGACTGCAGCTGCTGAATGAACTGGTTCGGGTCCATGCCGTAGGACTGAGCGGTGAACAGAATGTGATCCGAGAGTTCCTGCTGGGAAACTTCCGGCTCTTCCTTTTCTGCCACGGCATCCAAGAAGATCTGCGTGCGCACGGACTCTTCAGCCTGCTCGCGGGTCTGCTTATCAAACTCTTCGCGGGAGGTGCCCTGTGCCTCGAGCAGCTGTGCCAGTGCCTTCTCATCGTGTGCCAGCTGGCCCAAGATCTGGTGCAGCTGAGCGTGAGCCTGCTCGTCGACGACGGACTGAGGCAGTTCAAAGTCGACATCGGCAAGCGCAGCCTTCAGAACCTCATCGCGGATCTGGCCGGCCTGCTCAGCCTTCTTGGACTCCTCGACCTCGGTCTTGGTAGCTTCGCGCAGCTCCTCGAGCGTGTCGTACTCAGAGGCCATCTGGGCGAACTCATCATCCATGTCCGGCAGCTTGCGCTCCTTGGTCTGCTGCACGTGGACCTTGAAGGTAGCCTCTTCGTCCTTGTGCTCACCGGACTGAATGGTGGAGGTGAACTCGTTATCCTCACCGGTCTTCATGCCGCGCAGTGCGGTGTCCAGACCCTTGATGAGGTTGTCATCACCGATGGAGTAGGACAGGCCTTCGGTGGAAGCATCTTCGATCTTCTCACCGTCTACCTCGGCGGTGATGTCGATGATGGCGTAGTCACCGGTCTTCATCTTGCGCTTGGTGTCCTTCAGCTCACCGAAGCGCTCTGCAAGATCCTCGAGGGCCTTGTCCACGTCTTCTTCGCCGGCCTTGATGGCAGGGACGGTGACGGAGATTTCAGAGAAGTCCGGAACCTCGAACTCAGGGCGAACATCAACCTCGGCGGTAAACTCGACGAAGTCCTTGTCCTCGATCTTGGAAATGTCCACGTCCGGCTGGCCGATGACCTTCAGGTCTTCCGACTGAACAGCCTGCTCGTAGCGGGAAGGCAGCATGTCATTGACGACCTGCTCCAGAATCGGGCCGCGGCCGAAGCGAGCGTCGATCAGCTGGCGCGGGGCCTTGCCCTTACGGAAACCTGGAATAGAAACCTGCTGCGCGATTGCCGCGTAAGCTTGATCGATTTCCTGGTCCAGCTCCGCAAACGGAACGTTGACGGTGAGCTTAACGCGGGTATCGCTCAGCTTGTCTACGGTGGTCTTCACGAGTGAATCTCCCTGGCTTCATTGTTTTTCTACGTACATAAAAATTAAAGGGGGTCTGAAAAACCTTATTAGGGCATTTTCAGACCCCCATACGTCGGGGCGACAGGATTTGAACCTGCGACCCCCTGCTCCCAAAGCAGGTGCGCTACCAAACTGCGCCACGCCCCGTATGTAGGCCACCAAGTTGCCTTGGCTGCGTTGCATACCTGAGCCAGTTTAGCGTGTTGGTTTTAAATCTCCTAAATCAGCCCCCTGTTAAGGGCGTAGCCGCAGGTTAACGGCATATTTTCCGGAAGCTGGACTTAGAAATCGAAATCAAACATACCATCAAAGAATCCGCCGCCATCACCATCAGATAATCCGTCGAAGAAGCCGCCACCGTCACCGGCGTCTCCCCCTCCGGCATCGCCGCCCATATCGCCGGCGTCCCCGGCGTCTCCGGCATCTCCGCCGCCGTCGGCTCCGTCCATTCCTTCGCCACCCTCGGCGCCGCCCCAGTCGCCGTTTTCTGCGGCGGCTGCGGAATAGCCCACGCCGGACATGCCGGCAAACATGGCGTTAAACATTATGGAATAACCCATCATCCACACGCCCGTTTGCAGGGCATCCGCCCACCAAGGGCGGGAGTACCAACCGGCCGGAACGGGGCGCCCAGCCACGGTTCCGCCGGGGTAATAGTTCGGGGTTTCCTCAGAGGCGTACGGAGACGCAGTCAGCTGCTCGCCATTCGCATCCACCGTGCGCTTCTCGGTGACCTTGCCCGCGGCGCGCTGCCCCTCCAGCGGCGGCAATTCCGGGCCCGGATTCATGTCCATAATCTCGCGAGCGGCATTGACGTAATGCATACCTTCAAGCGCCGATTCGCGGGCCAAATTGGCTTGCTTGACCGTGGTGGCCTGCGAAATAGCGGAATTAGCCGCGGTAAAACGTTCTGATGCGTCCGCCATTGCCTGCTGCGAGGCGGTATCCGTGCCGGAGATCTGCATGACCTGGCCGCCTAGGCGCTCAATCCAGCGACGCGCATCCGCTTGGGCATCCGCTAACTGCTGCGCCTCTCGCTCCTCCCGGTTCTTTTTTGAGCTGCGCGAGGATAGATACCACGCGCCACCACCGAGTACGACTACAAGAAGTAGGAGTTCCACAACAATCATCGCTTTCTTTGCTGGAATTGGTTCTATCTATTTTAACGGCCTATCCACTGCGTGTGTTCCCTATTTTCGTTTTGGGGCGCTGATGCGCTAAAGTAGCCGACAGCGTTCAAGGTAACGCTGTGGGAATGTCGTATAGTGGCTAATACCTCAGCCTTCCAAGCTGAAGACGCGGGTTCGATTCCCGTCATTCCCTCCATGTTTGTACTGCAATAATTGACTATTGTAGCTGGTTATTGGCGGTAAGTGGAACCATTGGTAGAACCATTTTAGTTGGCATGTTTAAACCCCACGGACTATATCGTCTGTGGGGGTTTAAATAGTTTTAGCTTTGGTTATAGTTCCTTCCAGAGTGCGAGCACGGCGGGTGCCCCCATCCGGCTTGTGTGGTGTGGGCTTGGGTTACGTTTTGGTAAATATTCTTAAAATGTTCATTCTTCCAGTTTTCCAATAACGCATTAATGTGTTATACTAGTAAATTTAAGGCCTCAAGGCACTTACGAAAACTGAAGAGAGGGGTGAAAATGCTTGAAATATTCGGCTCCCTGGCAGCCATCTGGCTGGCACTGCTAAAACTAGGGAATATTTCTTCAAACACCCTCTGAACTCAAGCCGCAAGCGGGAATAGAAACTCCCCGGCAGGATACTCCTATTATCCAGCCGGGGCGCCCCCTCACACTACAGAAAGGGCTCACACGATGACAATCATAACCGCACTTATTAGTGCATCATTCATCATCACTAAGGCTCCAGCATGGGCCACCACCACAGCGCTAGTAGCAACGGCCGTATGCCTCGCTCTGGACACCCGTGAGGAATGGCTAGAGAGGGAAAATCGTGCAGCCTAAAATCATTGACGTTGATACCGGCGATGAGTTGTGGACTGGCTCGGATTGCGCCGCCCATATCGGCGTGAGCTACGCGACCTGGCGCAATTATTCAGCCAATCACCGCACCCCTGAGCATGTGGCCACGATTTTGGGTCGCACGCGACTGTGGCTTGCTGAGGATATTAAGCGCTGGCATGCGGCCCGGCCGGGGTCACCGGCACAGCTCCGCCGTTAGGCTTCGCCGGTTTCTTAGCTTAAACAAGGCCCCTGCTTGCCGATGCCCCTTTTCCACCCCTCCCCGGTTCCCGCCATACGCGGCCGTAAATACATCACATTGGGGCGGTGGCCAGAAAAGCGTAATCTGGTGTGCATGACCGTACCTAATATTACGTTGAACGATGGAAATACTATCCCCCAACTGGGCTTTGGCGTCTTCCAGATGGACCCGGAAAAGACCGAGGAATACGTAGCTGAGGCTCTGCGCGTGGGCTACCGCCACATCGATACCGCAGCTATTTACGGCAATGAAGAAGGCGTGGGCAAGGCCATTGCTAACTCCGGCATCCCGCGCGAGGAGCTTTTCATTACCACCAAGCTGTGGAACGATCGCCACACCGATGCCGCTGCAGCGCTGGATGAATCCCTGCAGAAGCTGGGCCTTGACTACGTAGACCTATACCTCATCCACTGGCCTACCCCAGCCAAGGGCACCTACGTGGAGGCTTGGAAGCAGCTCATTGAATTGCGCAAAGAGGGCAAGGCGAAGTCCATCGGCGTGTCCAACTTTGAGCCGGAGCACTTAGATCAACTGGAGGTGCACACAGACGTCGTCCCTGCGATTAACCAGGTGGAGCTGCATCCTTACCTGCAGCGCTGGCGCGAACTGGATGCGGGACGCGCACACGGCATCGCCATCGAGGCTTGGGGCCCGCTGGGTCAGGGCAAGAGCGATATCTTGGAGGCACCAGAGGTGACTGAAGCAGCCGAGGCACACGGTGTTTCCCCAGCCCAAGCCATTATTCGCTGGCACCTGCAAAATGGGGTCATCCTCTTCCCCAAGTCCTCGACGCCATCGCGCATTGCAGAAAACTTCGATGTCTTCGGCTTCGAGCTCACGGATGCGGAAATGGCCGCCATTACCTCGTTGGAGGAAGGCGAAGACGGCCGCGGTGGGCACCACCCCAATGACATGAACGACGCATAATGTGCTCGGTATAATCACCACATAAAACGCCGCGTGGCCACAATGGCCCGCGGCGTTCATTTATGTCTGTGCGAGGAACTTGGCGGCTTTAGCGCGGGTCCTTAGGCAGCTCGGGTGGGATATTGGTGCGCTCGTATTCTGCGAGGATATCGATGCGGCGCTGGTGGCGCTCGGCGCGGGACCATTCTTGATCCAAGAAGGCATCCACGATTTCTAGGGCCTCTTCTTGCGAGTGCATGCGCCCGCCGATGCCGATGAGCTGTGCATTATTGTGCTCGCGGGCCAGGCGCGCGGTTTCTGGCGACCATGCCAGCGCGCAGCGCGCGCCCTTGACCTTATTGGCGGCAATCTGCTCGCCATTTCCGGATCCGCCCAGCACGATTCCCAGAGAACCTGGATCGTTGACGGTGCATAGGGCCGCTTCAATGCAGAATGCGGGGTAGTCATCCTCGGCGTCATAGGTATGAGCGCCGCAGTCGATAACGTCATGGCCTTGTTTGGTGAGGTGTTCAGAAATCAGGTTTTTAGTCTCAAAACCTGCGTGGTCAGCTCCAAGATATACGCGCATAACCCCTACAGTACCGGCACCGCCGCCTTCTAGGCACCACTTTGCATAACCTATTTCGCTCATAGCCCGGCGCTGTTAGGCTAAAGCGCAGATTACGTGCTGCACAGAAAGGCGATAAAAATGAACCCTCGCGTCCTCGCACTCTACGGCAGCATCCTTGCTATCGCGGTGGTGTTATTTGCGGCGAATATTTTCTTAACCAATAAGAACTACCTCGTGCCGCTTATTCATACCGCACTTTTCACAGTCTCCCACCTAGTACTGGGGCTGTGGTGGCTGAATCAAAGAGTGATAAAGAAAAATCACCTCGGCGGTTTGTCCGCGGTGATTGGGATTTTATCCCTGCTCACCGCGGCATCATGGGCCACGTGGGTGGCCGCCGCTTGGTCAGAATTCCAGGCTCAGGCGGCCCTGCCCATCATCAATATCGCCGGGGTACCGGCGTTTTTACTCACGCCGGTAATCGCGGTGTGCTGCCTTGCCGCCGCGGTACGCCGCAGGCAAGGCCAGCAGCGCTTATAACTAGTCCTCTTCTACCTGTGGCATCTCCGTGCGGGAGCGCTTGATTTCGAAGAAGTAAGGGAACTGAGCCAGGCGCACGGAGGCATCGAAAAGCTCACCGGCTTCCTCACCCTTGGGAACGCGGGTGATAACCGGGCCGAAGAAGGCGGTATCACCCAGCTTAATAACCGGGGTTCCTACCTCATCGCCCACGGAAGAAATACCGTTGTGGTGGTACTCGCGCAGCTTCTCGTCGTATTCCTCGGTGTGGGCCACCTCTGCAAAGTCTGCGGGGAGGCCAACCTGCTCTAATGCCTGGGCGATGATCTCGTCATAGCCACCATCGCCCTTCTTGCCGCCGTTACCCTTGGCGTGAATCAGGGTGCCCATGGCAGTATAAAGCTCATCAACCTTTTCTGGCTGCTCGGTCTTAACCTTGGCAAATACGCGGGCAGGGCCCCAGTTGGCCTCCATCATTTCCATGTATTCGGGATCAAGATCGCGGCCATCATTAAGCACCGACAGGGACATCGGCTCGAATTCCACCGCAATATCGCGGACCTTTTCTACCTCTTTGATCTAGCGGGACGTTGCCCATGCGAACGGGCAGGAAGCATCGAACCAAAACTTAACTGGGGTAGTCATTATTCCTCCTTGAAATAAGTGCAGTTTGCCCCACCACTGTAAACCCGCTGCTAACCTTGATGCATCACTATTTTCGTTAGCAAAGGAGAATCTAGGCAATGACCTCTGTAAACCTCACGTGGGAGGAAGCAAAAAATCGCTCCCAGATGCTCAAGGTTGACCATTACGATGTCACTTTAGACCTTAAGCATTCCGATACCCACTTCGTGTCCACCACCACGGTGCGCTTTAGCACCCAGGAGGCCGGTTCTACCTTCATCGATCTGCGCGCGGACAAGCTGCACGAGGTGCGCCTGAATGGAAACCCACTGCCCACGCAGTCCTATGACCCCACCTACGGCATTCCCCTTTCCGGGCTGCAGGTAGCGGACTACACGCTCGAGGTCACCGCTGAGATCCCCTTCTCCCGGACCGGTGAGGGCCTACACCGCTTCGTGGACCCTGCCGATGACGAGGTCTACCTCTACACCCAGTTTGAAACCGCCGATGCCAAGCGCGTTTTTGCCTGCTTCGATCAACCGGATCTGAAGGCCACCTATTCCCTGCACTTTAAGGCTCCGGAGGAGTGGACCATTATCACCAATGGCCCGGTCACCCGCGAGGGAGATACCACCCACTCCGAAATCGACTACCCGCTGTCGACCTACCTGGTTGCCTTGTGCGCAGGCCCGTACCACGAGGTCACCGATACCTGGCGCGGTGAGCTGACCGAGCACCCCGAGGGCAAGCCGGCCCAGCAGCTCGAAGTCCCGCTTGGTATTTACTGCCGCGCCTCTCTGGCAGATTCCCTCGATGCGGAGCGCCTCTTTACTGAGACCAAGCAGGGCTTTGACTTCTATCACCGCAACTTCGGCTTCCCCTACCCCTTTGGCAAGTACGACCAGATTTTCGTCCCCGAGTTCAACGCCGGTGCGATGGAAAACGCCGGCTGCGTGACCATCCGCGATGAATACGTCTTTACCTCACAGGCCACGCACTACAAGTACGAGCTCCGCGCCGATACCATCCTGCACGAGCTCGCCCACATGTGGTTCGGTGACCTCGTGACCATGCAGTGGTGGAATGACCTGTGGCTCAACGAGTCCTTTGCTACCTGGTCCGCAGCCATCTCTCAGGCGGAAGAAACCGAATACGATACCGCCTGGGTCACCTTCGTCAACGGGGAAAAGTCCTGGGCTTACCAGCAGGATCAGCTGCCTACTACCCACCCCATTTCCACCGATGCCAGCGATATCGAGACCGTGGAGCAAAACTTCGACGGTATTACCTACGCCAAGGGCGCCTCGGTGCTCAAGCAGCTGCAGGCTTATGTCGGCCGCGAGAACTTCCTCGCCGGCGTGCGCCGCCACTTCGCCGCCCACGCGTGGGGTAATGCCACCTTCGATGATCTGCTCCGCCACCTCGAGGAGGCGTCTGGGCGTGATCTATCCTTCTGGGCACAGCAGTGGCTGAAGACCACCGGCATCAATACCCTGGCGGTTGCCACGGAGGCCAATGATGACGGCACCATCACCCAGGCGCACCTTACCCAGCGCGGCGATACCCTGCGCACCCACCGCGTGGCGGTGGGCCTGTATGGCACGCAGGACGGCAAGGTCGTGCGCACCGAGCGCCTCGAGATGGACGTGGAGGGCGAGGCCACCGAGATCCCAGAGCTGGTCGGCCGAAACCTGAATGACATCGATTTCATCCTGCCCAACGATGACGATCTGACCTACTGCCTCATCGATTTGGATGCAGGATCCCTGCAATTCCTGCTGGATAATATCGAGAAATTCGACGACCCCATGGCGCGCACCCTCTGCTGGTCCACCGCCTGGGAGATGACCCGCGCCGGCACCATGCGCGCCCGCGACTTCATCCGCTTGGTGGCCCGCGGCATGAAGGCGGAGACCGAGCTCGCCGTCCTCGAGCGCATCGTCTCGCAGGCGTCTACCGCGCTGAAAAACTACGCGGATCCGGCGTGGGCGAAAGACAGCACGGTTTTGGCGCAGGCGCTTGTCGATGGCGCCCGGAGCACCGATGCGCAGCGTTCCATCATCTGCACGCAGGCGCTGTCTCGGATTCGGCTGCACCAGCCTGCCCGCGACTACCTGCACGATCTCCTCGCGGATTCCGATGATGCCGGGCTGCGCTGGTCCGCCGTCGCAGCGCTTGCTGCCGCGGGCGCGCTTGCCGATGCCGAGGCCGCCATCGCCGCCCAGCTCAAGCGCGATAACTCCGCTACCGGCCACTACTCTTCCCTGCGCGCCCGCGCCGCGATTGCCACCGCGGATAATAAGCGCGCGGTATGGGAAGAGATCGTCGCCGGGGATCTCACCAACCGCGAGCTCACCTCCAAGCTGGAAGGGCTGAACTACCCGCACTCCGATGACCTCCTGCCCACCGCGGAATTCTTTGAGGTGGCCGAAAAGATCTGGGATTCCCAGTCCTCCGAGGTGGGCCTGACCACCGTCACCGGGCTATTCCCGTCCTGGGATATCACCCAAGACGGCCTCGATCGCGCCGATGCCTTCCTGCAGAAGGATCTGGCTGGCGGCCTGCGCCGCGCGATTACCGAGCAGCGCGACCGCGTGGCCCGCGCCCTGCGCAACCGCGAGCTCGACGCCAACTAGGTGACTATTTCTTGCGGAGGTTCAGCTCGATGCGCGGGCGCACCTGGATCTCCGTGAGCTGGGTGGTGGGCCCAGCCTCCACGACAGTGCGGATGGCGCGCGCCACCTCCACGGGCGCAATAACCTCGCTCGGGTTATAGTCCTGCAGGCCCTCCAGCATCGGGGTGTCGGTGGGGCCTGGCGCCACGGTGGAGACGCGGATACCGGGTTCGGAGATACGCAGGGCATCGGCAAGCGCATACAGCGCGTGCTTCGTCGCGGCATAAACCACGTTATCGCCGTAGCTCTTGCGCCCCGCCCCCGAGTTAATGAAGACGACGGTGCCCTCTGCCTTGCGCAGCTGCGGCAAAAGCGCGCGGGTGACCTCCGCCGGCGCGTGGACGTTTAAGTCCATGTGGGCGCGCCAATCGTGCGGGGTGGCCTCTTCCACCGAGAACTTCGTGGCGCGCGCCGCGCCGTGCACGAGCACATCGACCCGCTCTAGCTCGGGCAGCTGCATGCCCTCGTCCAAGCCGGCGACCAAGTCGCTGGCAACCGGCGTGATATTCGCGGCCTCCGGCAGCTCTTCGGCGCTGCGGCCCAGCGCATACACGTGGTGATCGCGGGCGAGATCCTTGATGATCTCGCGCCCCATGCCACCGGTGGCACCGGTAACGACGGCGATTTTCTCTGGCACATTCGTGGTATCAGTCATGCCACCCCATCATAGGGAAAATGGATGCTAGCGGTGCGCGGCGTCCGTCCCCGTTCCGCGATGTGGAACGATAGGGGCTATGGCTACTCCTGCAATCGCGATCGTCGGCATGGGCCCGCGCGGCATTTCCATCTTGGAACGCCTCGCCGCCCGCATGGATGATTCCAGTTCCCCCGTTACCGTCCACCTCATCGACGAGGCCCAGCACGGCGCCGGCCGCGTCTGGGACACCGCCCAAACCAAGACCCTGTGCATGAATACGCGCGCGGGCGCCGTCACGCTTTTTACCGAGCCCGGCGCGACGGTGAATGCCCCAGTGCTCGAGGGGCCGACGCAATACGAGTGGATCCAGCTGCTGCGCGGCGAGGGCGATAAGGTAGCTCCTGCCAAGCGCGAGCTTTTTACCCAGCACCCTCCGGCCGCGCATATTGCCACCGAGTACCGCGCGGAGCTGGCCGCTACCCGCCCGGAGTCCAACCCCACCCGCGCGTTATATGGCGAGTACCTGCGCTGGGTCTATGATGTGGTGCTGGCGCGCCTGCCGGAGAGCATTTCTACGGTCAGCCACCACCACCGCGTGGAGACCATCTCCGCAGACGGCGCGGCCGATATCCTGCACTTGGACGATGGCTCGCAGGTGCGCGCCGATGCCACGGTCCTAGCCTATGGCTGGATGGCGCCGCGCTTTAATGATGAGGAGCAGCGCTTGGCGGAGTCTGGGTTGCGGTGGATCGCACCGGGCAACCCCGTGGAACAAGACTATGGCGCCATTCCCGCCGGTGAAGACGTGTTGGTGCGCGGTCTGGGCATGGGCTTTTATGACATCATGGCGCTAACCACCATCGAGCGCGGGGGCAAATTCGTCGAGGATGCCACCACCCGCTCCGGCCTGCGCTACGAGGCGAGCGGGAAGGAACCACATTTCATCGTCTCATCCGGCCGCGGTTATCCCTTCCATCCCAAGTCCGAGTACAACGAGCTGCCGCCGACGATGCCGCGGCGGCGGTTGCATGAGGTCATCGGGAAGCTCCAGGGCACCGAGGACATCGACTTTGACGCCCAGGTTTGGCCCGCCATCGCGCGCGATAGCTACGAGGCGTATATCACCACGCTGGAACGGGTGAATCCGGAAGCGCTGCTCCGCCCGCGCGAAGAGATCCTCGCGGTCATCGATTCCACCGCGCCTGACGATCTCGGCACCGCCCTTACTCCCCTGGTCACCCAGCCGTGGGATATGACCGAGCTGATGTACCAAGTCGCTGGTTTTACCGGCGATATTTCGGCGCTTACCGCCCACATTGCGGACAGCCTGGCGAGCGATATTCAGGAGGCCGCAGCCGGCCACGATTCGCCCATGAAGGCCGCGCTGTGGTCACTGTCCCAGTCGCGCAAGCCCGCCTCCATCCTCGGCGCGGAAGGCCGCTATACCCGCGAGTCCCGCACGGGCCGCTACGCGCAGTTCATGTCCTTTGGGCAGATGGTGGGCTCGGGCCCTCCGCTTTTCCGCGTGCGCCAATTGCTCGCGCTTGTCGATGCCCACCTAGTCCGCTTCCTCGGCGATCACCCCACCCTCGCCATCGAGTCAGACCATTTCACTCTGACTTCTGGCCCGCGCTCGGCATCCGCGCCCACGCTTGTCGATGCCTTTATGCACAAGCCCGATATCCGCGTCGCCGGCGATCCGCTCACCCGCGGATTGGTCGAGGGTGGACGGGTGCGCCCGTTTGCCGATCACAGGCAGGACACCGGTTCCCCCGAAACCGATGGTGCCACGCGGCGCACCGTACATCCTGATGGCAGCTTGGATGAACGCCTGCATATCGTGGGCATCCCCACCTATGCGCAGTGGCCGGATACAACGATTTCCCCCATGCCGGGCACGGACCCGCTCATGCTGCAGGAAACAGATAAGACCGCCGGTTCCCTCTTAAAGGTTGCCGGCGGCCACTAAGTACGCGTTTTAGAGCGCTTTTTAAAGGGCGTCGAGGGCCTGCTGCAGATCCGTTAGCAGGTCATCGATGTCCTCGATGCCGATGGAGATGCGCACCATGTCCTCCGGCGGCACCAATTCGGAGCCTTCGGCCGATACGTGGGTCATATTCTGCGGGTGCTCGATGAGCGATTCCACCCCACCCAGCGATTCCGCTAGGCAGATAAGCCGCGTATTCAAACAAATCTGCTTGGCGTGCTCTGGGTTGTGGAAGCGCACGGACATCATGCCGCCGAACCCACGCATCTGCTGCGCCGCCAGCTCGTGGCCCGGGTGCTCCGCCAATCCCGGGTACCGCACCTGTTTGACCTCTGGGCGGGCCTGTAAGAATTCCGCCACCTTTTGCGCATTGGCGCAGTGGCGGTCCATGCGCACGCCGAGGGTCTTAATACCGCGGGCGGTCAGGTAGGCATCGAAAGGCGAGGCGACCGCGCCCACATTGCCCTGGAAATACAGCAGCTGCTCATCCACCTCGGGGTCATTGGTAACTACGGCGCCACCGAGGACATCGGAATGCCCACCCAAGTACTTCGTGGTGGAGTGCAGGACGTGGTCTGCGCCGAGTGCGAGCGGGTTCTGGAGGTACGGCGTGGCGAAAGTATTGTCTACCAGCACCTGCGCATTGCCCTTAACCTTGGCCACCGCCGCAATATCGGTGATATTCAGCGCCGGGTTGGTCGGGGTTTCTAACCAGATGAGCTTGGTATTGTCCTTTACCGCGGCGGCGACGGCATCGACATCGCAGGTATTGATAATGGACATCTCCACGCCCCACTCCGTGAAATCATTAAGCAGGCGGTAGGACCCACCGTAGGAGTCATTGCCCAAGATGACGTGGTCGCCGGGGCGCACCAGAATGCGCACCATCGTATCGGCGGCTGCCATACCAGTGGCAAAGACGCGGGCGTAGTCCGCGCCCTCCAGCGCAGCCAAGGTCTTTTCAAGGGATCGAACCGTCGGGTTGGCCACGCGCCCGTATTCGAAGCCGCCGCGCAGCTGCGCGAGGCCATCTTGGGCGAACGTAGTCGAGGCGTAGATCGGCACGTTAATGGATCCCATGTGCGGATCCGGGTGATATCCAGCGTGAATGGATCGGGATGAAAATCCTTTTGCCAAGTTATGCGCGCTGTGTTCAGTCATGCCTCCCAATCGTAGACTAAGCGGTTCATCCACACCGGCCATTCGGCAATTTATATTCGGTTCCGCCCGCGCTGCAATTTCTGCGCTGTCAGTGAGATTTCAGGATTCTTCTCTACAATGGGTGCGGTTAGCTTGTGTCTACGATCAAGAAAGAATGATGAGTACGAACTTATTTATCACGGCTCAGGGCGCTGCAGAGAAAAAAGACGATGCAGTCGAGTCCGTATCGAGCTTCTGGAACGACGAAAACGTTCAGCTTTGGCTTATCGAGCGGCCCATTCGCATCGGCCTCATTATCATCTTGGCCTTCATTGCGCACTGGGCGCTGCGCCACCTCATCAACCGGCTGGCGAAAAACAGCATTAAGGCCTCCACCCTCAAAAAGCCCAGCCGCAGCCGCAGCAGGTCTGGAGAGGACGGACAACCGGATGACACCCTGCGAGAAACAAGGGAGGCCCGCCGGGCCTCGAGGATTAAGACCCTCGCCGGCGTGGGGCGATCGGCGGTTGCCATCGTGGTCTGGGTTTCGGCCGGCATCGCCATCCTGGATGAATTGGAAGTCAACGTTGCCCCGCTGATCGCGTCTGCCGGTGTAATCGGTGTCGCCCTCGGCTTCGGTGCACAGGAACTGGTCCGAGACTTCCTCTCCGGTATCTTCATGCTCATTGAGGATCAATACGGCATTGGCGATGTCATTGACTTAGGCAACGGCGTCTTCGGTGACGTCGAGTCCATTTCCCTGCGCATTACCACCGTCCGCGATATCGACGGTGCCCTGTGGTACGTCCGCAATGGCGAAATCTTGCAGGTGGCTAACCACTCCGATGAGTACTCCGTTGCCCGCATCCAAATCCCTGTCGGGCTATCCAATGACCCTGAGGTTGCTGGCGATGTCATCGACAAGGCCGTCAAGGATGCCGTCAAGGACGAAAAGATCCGCAAGATGGTGCTCAGCACCCCGCGCATCGACGGCATGTCCAAGTTCGAGCCGGACTACGTCTCCTTCCGCGTTTCCACCAAGACGCTGCCGGGCCGCCAGTGGGACGTCCAGCGCTTTGTCCAGTCCCGCGTCCTCAACGTCATGCACGCAGAGGGCATCAGCACCCCCTACCCACACGGCATCGGCATTGCCAATCCGCACAAGGGAGACGATGCCTAAATGAATTCCGTCTATGAAGCCATCGGTGGGACCCCTACCTTTGAACGCCTAGTGCATGGCTTTTATGACCAGGTCAAAGAAGACGACGTGATTGGCCCCATGTATCCGGATCAAGATTGGGAAGGTGCGGAACAGCGCCTTACCTGGTTCCTGATTCAGTACTGGGGCGGTCCCCAACACTTCTCCGAAAATCGCGGCCACCCGCGCCTGCGCATGCGGCATGCGACCTTCCCCATAGACATGGAAGCTCACGACCGCTGGCTCGAGCTGATGGGAAAATCCCTCGATAGCATCGAGGAAGACACCATCCCGCCGGCGTATCGCACCATGATTTGGGACCACATGCAGCGCGTCGCCGCCATGCTCATCAATAGAGCGCCTTAATTTTCACCTGCTTGTAACGCTGCTTTTGCAAGCGTTTCAAGCCACAAACAGGGGCCCTCGCACTTCCGTATTAGGTAAGTGCGCGGGCCCCTTTACTGTGTATCAGCACTAGCACCGGCTAGCGCTAGCAATGTTATGTCCATGAGGTTTTTGGACTTGGAGTCCAGCTACTTTGTGGACTCGGAGTCTAGGGACTTTGTGGACGCGG
>NZ_JASPHQ010000028.1 GCF_030227225.1 Corynebacterium rhinophilum | reverse complement strand
CCGCGTCCACAAAGTCCCTAGACTCCGAGTCCACAAAGTAGCTGGACTCCAAGTCCAAAAACCTCATGGACATAACACTTGCCAGCTAGCTTGGACAGCTAGGTGCGGGGTTAGCGCACCAATAGCAGCTGAATATCGCTAATAGCCCAGATCATGAAGTTGAAGGCCACCACCCAAAAGATCGCCATCCAGCTGCGCCAGCGCAGGTAGCGGCGCAGCTTGCGCACCATAATGATCGCGCAGCCGATCATGCCCAGCAGCGGGATGATCATGGTGGAGATGGCAAAGAAGTTTCTTTGGCCCTCGGTACACAGCCAGCTTGCGGTGCCATCGTCGCACAGTGGGCCGCCGCTAAGGCGCGAAAAGAGCGCGACGCCGAAGCCGTACAGCGCGGAGATGACCAGCACGGACACCATGTACCAGATGGCTTGCCGCGTGGAGCGCCGGTTGGCGGCGGCTACCTCGACGGGATCGGGCTCGTCTGCCAAATCATCGAAGCTTTGCGGCTCAGGCCGGCGCAAGTTGGCATAATCGGCGTCGGTCGTCAGGTCGTTTTCGGGGTGCTCTGGGCGTGAGCTCATACTTTAAAGCCTAGTCGGTCGCGGGGTGAATGAGTACCGGTACGCGAATATGAGGGAGTAACTCGGTTGCGGTAGAACCCAAAAAGACCCGCGCGATGGGACCTTGTGGGGCAGAGGCCATCAACATTAGATCGCCCTTTTTCCACTTAAGCGAATCAACCGCACCGGACCACCCGGCCCCGGAGCCGATCTCGGAGGAGACCTCGAGCTCGGGGAAGGAATCTTGGATGTGGTCGCGAGCCCGGTCGAGCATGGCCAATGAATCCTCGTGCCACTCCGCGGTGAGCTTGAGCGCAATATCGCTTTTATCCTTCGACGGGGAATGCAACAGGTCATCCGCCGAGAAGGCCAAGATGCGCAGGGGCAGATCCCAGCGATCTGCCAGCGCGGCTGCGCCCAATAATTCCCTATCAGCACGGTCACCGCGCTCTGTAATGACAAAATTAAAGCGGGTCACACCGTGTTTCGACAACTTGGCCTTGCGGGGGATAAGCCCTAAGGATTGCGGCGAGTAGTGCAGGAGGGTATCCGCAGTTGAGCCGGGGAAAAAGCGGCCCTTGGGCGCGGCTTGGTTAGGGCCTAACAGGATAATATCGGCCTGAAAATCTTGGGCCATCTCAGTAAGAAGCTGGGGGCGAGAGGGGCCATCGACAAGCACGGAGGGCGTATCGTCCCAGTACTTTTCCGGGATACCTGCCTCCGTCAGGGCCGCAGCGGTGGCTGTCACGCATGCTTGCTTCTGCTCTTTGAACCACTTCTTGTATTTCCCGCCCAGCTTGGACAAAGACGTCGTGGTCCAGGGCTGGAAAACCGTGGAAATAACGCGCACCTCTATCACCGCGGTGCGCGATAACCATGCGGCGAAGTCGAGGGGTTCCGTACCGGAAGAGGAAGGACTCCAAGAAATGAGGATGCGCAACGGCTCTTTGGCCGAGCCTTTATGCAGGGTCGGCAGCAGCGGTTGTTTAGATTTTTTGCCCATAGAATGAATATGTATGCGAAAGTTTAATGAGTACTAAGGCTCATTATCGTCTGTTGTGGCCGCAAAACTAAAATTGCACGCCGCCGCAAGCTTGCTATTCGCTATCCATGGTGGGGCGGTAGACATCCGCAAGCTTGGAAATGACCGCACCCATCTCGCGGGCGGTGGCCAAGTCCTCGGGCTCGAGCCACCGCATAATCTCCGCAAGGGCGGCGGCGCGTTGGCCGGAAACTATGGCCAATTCGGACTCGCCCAGCTGGGTGAGCGCAACCAGCACCCCGCGGCGATCTTCCTCATCGCGGTGGCGTTCCACGAATCCGCGGCGCTCTAGTTGGTAGAGCGCGTTGGACGCAGTGGGCATGCGGATGAGCTCCGCCTGGGCGATAGTGGATACGCGGGAAGGCCCGCGCAAGCGCAACTGGTTCATGATGGAGACCTGCGAGGTAGTCAACGATGAACCCTCTGCGGTGCGCTGGAAAATAAGAATTAACTTATTGAGCGCCGGTTGGATATCCCGCGCTACCTCTACCGCGTCCTCGTATTCGGACGGGGACTTCGTTGGGGCCGTCTCATCATGATGTTGCGTCATAGAACTAAATTCTATCGTGCACTACCGCCTAGCGGTAGTATCGCGACGAAAAAATTAGCTTCCCTTAATAAAATCTTCCAGCTCGTTGCGCGCGACATCGTCGGCCTTCTGTACTGGAGGGGACTTCATCAGGTAGGAGGAAGCGGAAAGTACTGGACCGGCAACCTTGCGGTCCAAGGCGATCTTGGCGGCGCGGACGGCATCGATAATAATGCCGGCGGAGTTAGGGGAGTCCCAGACCTCGAGTTTGTACTCCAGGTTCAGCGGAACCTCGCCGAATGCGGAACCCTCCAAGCGGACATAAGCCCACTTGCGGTCATCCAGCCACTCCACGTAGTCCGACGGGCCGATGTGGACGTTGCGGTCTGCGCGCTTGCCAGCGATAGGGGAGTTGTGCACGTTGGAGGTCACGGACTGGGTCTTGGAAATCTTCTTAGACTCAAGGCGCTCGCGCTCCAGCATGTTCTTGAAGTCCATGTTGCCGCCCACGTTGAGCTGCATCGTGCGGTCCAGGCGTACGCCGCGGTCTTCAAAAAGCTTCGCCATAACGCGGTGGGTGATGGTTGCGCCAACCTGGGACTTGATGTCATCGCCCACGATGGGCAGACCGGCGTCCTCAAACTTCTTGGCCCACTCTGGGTCAGAAGCAATGAAGACCGGCAGGGCGTTGACGAATGCGCAACCGGCATCGATAGCGGCCTGAGCGTAGAACTTATCCGCCTCTTCGGAACCAACCGGCAGGTAAGAAACAACAACCTCGGCACCCGCTTCGCGGAGGGCAGCTGCGGCATCGGCAGGAGCTTCATCCGATTCCGTAATGGATTCCTGGTAGTAACGGCCCAGGCCATCCATGGTGGGGCCACGCTTAACGGTGACCCCGAGGTCTGGGACGTCTGCGATGGTGATGGTGCAGTTGCGGGAGCTGCGGGTAGCCTCCGCAAGATCCTTGCCCACCTTGTCTCCATCGACGTCGAAGGCCGCGACGAACTCAATATCGCCGACGTGGTAGGGACCGAACTGCGTGTGCATCAGGCCAGGAATATTTTCCTCTGCTGCGGCGTTGCGATAAAACTCCACGCCCTGAATAAGGGACGTGGCGCAGTTGCCGACGCCGACGATGGCGACCTTTACTTTGTCAGACACACTATGCTCCTTTATAAATTCGTTGCTGTGTGGTGCCTGCGCAACGTTAGGCCAGAAATTATGCCTGGTGGTAGCACGACGGCATATGGATCGATCAAGAAGAGGAAATTAAGATAATGCGGGTGAATTCCGTTGCCTTTAAGCACGAGGTTTCTCACGAATGGGAGCGCACCCAACACGTCCGCGAATACCGCGCCGGGCACTTGGGGCGCGATGAGGTGTGCGATGCGGACTTCCTCCTCCGGGCCGCCGCCGAGCACCACGGCCGCACCATGGATAAACCCTGCCCGGTCTGCGGGGAGAACCTGCGCCTGACCCGGTGGGTGTACGGCGAGAGCCTAGGCCGGCGCGCCGGGAGCGCCCGCAGCGAGCAAGAAATAGCGGAATTTGTTGGTGAAGGCCTGGAATTTACCGTGCATGAGGTGGAGGTCTGCAGACACTGCCGGTGGAATCATTTGTTGCGTTCTGCAACGGCTTTTAACGCGTGTTAGTTTTCGACGCACCGCCTTAGGCAGTAAGCTGCAATTATTTAGTTTGTTACCAGGGATGAATGAGGACACGAATCAGTGACCGAGAAGGAATCTACTGGCGAGTCCACTAAGGTGGACCGCCGTAAAGAAGGCGAAGAACCCAAAAAGCGCCGCATTTGGCCGTGGGTCGTTGTGGCTCTCCTGGTGGTTTTTGTGGCACTGCCTGCAGGCCTTTTTGGCTATGCCTATTCGCAATACACCGTTCCGGAGCCCAAAGAGCTGGCCAATAACCAGGTCTCTACCATCTATGCCTCCGATAACGATACCCAGCTGGCGCGTTTGGTACCGCCGGAAGGCAACCGCACGCACGTGACCTTGGATGAAGTACCCGTCTTTGTCCAGGACTCCGTGCTCGCCGCTGAGGACCGCGACTTCTGGGAAAACTCCGGCTTTTCCTTCACCGGTTTGGGCCGCGCGGTACTGGGTAAGGTCACCGGCAATGACACCGCCGGCGGTGGTTCCACGATTACCCAGCAGTACGTGAAAAACACCCTGGTGGGCAACGAATACTCCTACGTTCGTAAAGCGCGCGAGCTCATCTACTCCATCAAGATGACCAATGAGTGGGAAAAAGAAGACATCCTCAACGCCTACCTGAATACGGTCTACTTTGGCCGCAATGCCTACGGCATCCAGGCTGCATCTAATGCCTATTTTGATAAGGACGCCAAGGACCTCACCCCTGAGGAAGGCGCCATGCTCGCCGGCCTTATCCAGTCGCCGTCTGGCCTGGACCCGCGCGTGAACCAGGAAGGTTCCGAAAACCGGTGGAACTACGTGCTTGATGGCCTCGTGGACATGGGCGATCTCAGCAAGGAAGAGCGCGATGGAATGGTCTTCCCGGAGACCCGCGACCCCTCTGAGTATTCGGCATATACGGAAGCCCCGGGTGCCAATGGCCACATTAAGGACCAGGTCATCCGCGAGCTTGAAGAGGTGGGAATTACGGAAAATCAGGTCTCTACCGGCGGCCTGCGCATTACCACCACCATCGATATGAACGTGCAAAACAATACGGTGCAGGCAGTCGATGACCAGCTGGCGCCGCTACAAGAGGATGCCCGCGCAGCTTCTGTAACCATTGACCCGAAGACGGGTGCGGTGCGCGGATACTTTGGCGGGCATGATTCCAACGGTTGGGATTACGCCAACTCCCCGTTGCAGACCGGTTCGACCTTCAAAATTATGGCGCTTGCCGCTGCACTGCAGCAGGGCATTAGCTTGGATACCAACTACTCCTCGGCGCCGTACCAGCTGCCGGGCTCCGATCTGGTCACCAACGTGGGCGGCGGCTGTGGCGTATGCGACCTGCGCGAGGCCACCAAGCAGTCCCTGAACACCTCTTATTTGCGCCTGCAGAGCGATCTGAAGAACGGCACCCAGGACACCGCGGATATGGCCCACGCTTTGGGCGTTGCCCGCTCGCTGCCGGGCATCGAAAAGACGCTGACTGAAAACGGCAAGCAGCCTTTCGAAGGTGTGGTCTTGGGCCAGTACCAGTCCCGTCCGTTGGACATGGCAACCGCGATGTCTACTCTTGCGAACCAGGGTGTCTGGCACAACCCGCACTTTGTGCAGCGCGTAGAAAATGCCGCAGGGGAAGTTCTGTATGAACACCCAGACGGTGAGGGCGAGCGCCGCGTTTCCGCCAATGTGGCCAATAACGTCCTTGAGGCCATGGGGCCAGTGGCAGCATGGTCCAACGGCTCGCTGGCGGGCGGACGTGCTTCGGCATCTAAGACCGGTACGACCCAGCTCGGTGATTCGGGAACCAATAAGGATGCATGGATGGTCGGTGCCACCCCGCAGCTTGCCACCGCCGTGTGGGTAGGTACGGCCGATAACACCTCTGCCATTTTCGACCAGTATGGCGGCATCATGTACGGCGCTGGCGCACCGACGAAGATCTGGAAGTCCGTATTGGATAACTCCTTGGCGGACCAGGAATTCCAGCAATTCCCCACTGCTTACCCGGTGCGCTTCGGCACGGTTTCTGCCGGCGGCGGTCCGGCCTACAACCCAGGTGGTAGCGCCGGCGGGCAAAGCACCCAGAACTACACTGGTCCAGCGCAAAATGGCACCCCTGAAGAAGAGACCAGCCCAGCACCTGCGGAAAGCCCGGATGCGGGTCGCGATGCCCCGTCGCAGCAGCCGGAGAACCAGGGAGGCAATAATGGAAACGGCGGCAATAGGGGAAATGGCGGCGGCAATAACGAGCCAGCCCCACCCGAAGCTCCGTCTTTAGATGACATCCTTGACCGCGAAGGCGGCCTGGCTGACCTCTTAGGCTAAGCAAGGAGCGGTACGCGTGAGCCAAGACCAGCGCTTGTCCGCCGCAGACGAACCAATGGCGCGAGGCGTCATAGAGTTCTTGGGCGGGCCGAGGGGACGCTTTGCCCGGGATAGCCGCGCGCAGTGGTGGACCCCGCTGCGCGCGCTCATCGCGGTAGCCTGGATTTTCTTGGCCGGTGGGTTCTTATCCAAGGCAAATTGCGCCGCTGGTACTCGCGGCGAAGACGGCACCATCAATCTTGATTGGTCCGCTAACCGCCAGTACACCTCTTTTTGCTATAACGACATCGTCCCGCTTTATGAAGGCCGCGGATTAGATCAACCGGGCTTTCCCTACGCCTTTTCCTGGCAGGAAGATGGCCTGACCCGCTACATGGAATACCCGGTATTGGCGGGGATGTTCCAGGGCCTGATGGGCTGGATTGCGCGCCATACTTATGGGCTCGTGGAATGGGCTGGGGTGCCCGCCGCTGGCTGGTACTTTGGGCTCACCGCCATGGTCATGGCCTGCACCTGGGTCGGCGTCATCTACATGGTTTACCTCTTGGTGGGAAACCGCACGTGGGACACCATCCTGGTAGCCGCCAGCCCGTTGATTATCATCCATGCCTTTAGCAATTGGGATATACCTGCCATCGCCTTTGCCGTCGGCGCGCTACTGGCCATTAGCCGCCACCGCCCTTGGCTCGCCGGCATCCTCATCGGCCTTGGAACCGCATTCAAATTATGGCCGATATTTCTGCTCGGTGCGTTTTTCGTCCTTGCCTGGCGCAGTCGCCGCTGGGACGCTTTTGCCAAGGTCGCCGTCGCTACGGCTGCCGCTTGGTTCGTGGTCAACCTTCCCGTTGCCTTGAAATACCCGGACGCCTGGGCGGAATTTTTCCGCCTGAACCAGGAACGCGGCGCGGAATGGACCACCCTGTATGCGCTGATTAGCCGGAATCTGGACATTTCTTTCAGCCAGGACTTTTTGAATACTTTCTCGCTCGTGGCATTCATCTTCTTGTGCGCCGGTATTGCCTTGGCCGGCTGGCGCAGCCCGCTTACCCCGCGGGTAGCGGAGTTGGTCTTCCTCATCGTCGCGGCCTTCCTGCTGGTCAATAAGGTTTGGTCCCCGCAGTATTCGCTCTGGCTCCTAGTTCCAGCGGCCTTGGCCGTGCCGCGTTGGCGGTTGGTTTTGGGCTGGGCGCTTGCCGATGCCCTCGTATGGCCCCTGCTCATGTGGCACATGCTGGGCATCGATAATAAGGGTATTCCACACGAGCTCTTGGACGTGGCGATCCTTGTGCGCGATGGATTCATCATTGCCATGGCGGTTATTGTGCTGCGGCAAATGTGGAATAAAACGGAAGATAAAGTGCGTGCGGCGCATACGGGCCGCGACCCAGTGGCGGGAGTATTTCAATGATTGTGACCATAATCGGCATGGTGTCGATCTTGTTGGGCTTTATCTGCGTTATGGCGGCCTTTTGGCTGTTTCATAACAGGGAAGATAAGCGCGGGCCCATCATCTTGGGCATCCTTGCCATTGTTTTTCTCACCATCATTCCCGCGACGTGTGCTATCTTTTTTGCCTCCACTACGACGGGATAGATTTCTTTTCGCCGGTCATTTGCGGTACTGTGGTGGGGTTGCTTGACGCAACGCACCCTCCTGCTGCATCCGCAAAGGTGATGCAGCCGAAAACGACTAGACCATAGGAGGTGATGAGGTCCGTGCGTCACTACGAAGTCATGATCATTCTGGATCCTAATCAGGATGAGCGCACCGTAACCCCGTCCCTAGATAAGTACCTCGACATCGTCCGCAAGGACGGCGGCAAGGTTGAGAACCTCGATGTATGGGGCAAGCGTCGCCTTGCATACCCTATCGAGAAGAAGGAAGAGGGCATTTACGCCGTCGTTAACCTGGAGTGCGAGCACCCTTCGGTTTCCGAGCTCGACCGTCGCCTGAACCTGAACGACACCATCCTGCGTACCAAGGTTCTGCGCACCGACAGCAAGTAGCGGATACTGGGATCAAGCACAATCCACGTAACCGATAAGGAGTAAAGACATGGCACAGGGAGATACCAATATTACGGTGGTGGGCAACATAGTTGCTGACCCCGAGCTTCGCTTCACCCCAGCGGGTGCGGCGGTAGCTAACTTCCGCGTCGCCTCCACGCCTCGTCGCTATAATTCGCAGACGAACCAGTGGGAAGACGGCGAAGCTATGTTCCTGACCTGCAACGTATGGCGCCAGGCGGCGGAGAACGTCGCCGAGACCCTGAGCAAGGGCATGCGCATCATCGTTACCGGCCGCTTGAAGCAGCGTTCCTTCCAGACCCGCGAGGGTGAAAACCGCACTGTATTTGAGATCGACGTCGATGAGGTCGGTCCGTCGCTCCGCTACGCCACCGCACAGGTAAACCGCAATCCCCGTGAGGGCGGCGGCAACTTTGGCGGCGGCGGCCAGCAGCAGCGCTCGAATAACAATAATCAGGGCGGCTTTGGAGGCCAGCAACAGCAGCAGTCGCAGCAGCAGAACCAGGCTCCTGCAGAGGATCCGTGGAACTCCGCACCGCCAGCAGGCGGCTTCGGAGGCGCTGATTCTGAACCTCCGTTCTAAGTCTGTCACCCGCAACTATTCAACTAACTCAATTGAAAGGCAGGGATCATGAAGCTGATCCTCACCGCTGCCGTTGAGAACCTCGGCGCCGCTGGCGAAATTGTTGAGGTTAAGGACGGCTACGGACGTAACTACCTGCTTCCCCGCGGCTTGGCCATCGTGGCTTCCCGCGGCGCTGAGAAGCAGATTGAGGGCATCAAGCGCGCCCAGGAAGCTCGCGAAATTCGCGACCTGGACCACGCACGCGAGGTCCGCAACCAGCTTGAGCAGCTGACGAACGTTGAGGTCAAGGTTAAGACCTCCACTTCCGGCAAGCTCTTCGGTTCCGTTAACGCAGAAGACATTGTCAAGGCCGTCTCCAAGGCCGGTGGCCCTAACTTGGATAAGCGTATCGTTGATATGCCCAAGGGCCTGGTCAAGAAGACCGGCAACTACCAGGTCGAGCTGAAGCTGCACGCTGACGTGCTCGGCAAGGTGAACTTCTCGGTCGTCGCTGCTTAAGCAGCGCTCGACGGTCCACAGACCCAAAGACAACAGCACGGCTTAAGGCCCCAAGAATTCTCTATGTGAGGTGGAGAATTCCTGGGGCCTTTTGCCTACCCAACTGGCCTGTGGATAACTGTGAAAATCTGTGGATGAATGTGGAATTCAGGGTACGGGCTCACCAAGATTTTTGCACGACTTTACCGCTGGTCACGGCCTATTTTCCGCCACTGTGTGGGAATTTTCACACTTCGAAATAATCGCCCTGACCAGCGGTTATTATCGTTGCAGGTCACAGTGATGCCAAGTTATCCACAGTCGTGACCTCGGCAAATGAAATGCAACGATCGGCCTACCAGGTAATTCCACAAGCACCTGTGGATAACTGTGGGAGTTATGCCCAGGCAGGTAGTGTCCGGGAGCTCGTCTACACTTGGACAGCGTTACGCACGGTCTCTTTACGGACACCAAGGGGGACACATGACCAACGCGAGCTTCGATGATGAACAGCTTCCGCCGGAACCACCGGCGCCGGATAATGCCGTAGCGCGCCGGCCGCGGTACCAACAGGATCAACCGCAGCGCTACGAGGAGTATCGCCAGCCGCCGTCGGACCGGGAAGCAGAGCAGGGCGTATTGGGCGCTATGCTGCTCAGCCCCAATACGGTCATGGAGGTAATTGAAGAGCTCGAACCCGATGACTTCTATTATCCGGCCCACGCCTTAATTTATGGTGCCATGCTGGACCTCTACGCGGCGGGGCAAGACATCGACCCCCTTATCCTTTCCTCGCGGCTGGATAGGTTTAATAACCTCGAACGCGTTGGTGGTGCGCCCTACTTACACACCCTTTTGGCTACCGTTCCCACCGCGGCCAATGCCCGCTATTACGCGGAAATCGTGGCGGAAAAGGCCGTCCTGCGCCGGCTTGTGGATGCCGGTACGCGCGTGGTCCAACTGGGATTTTCTGGCACAGAGGATGCCGAGATCGAATCGGTGATCGACCGAGCCCAGCAGGAAGTATTTGCCATCGCCCAGCGCAAGACCGCTGAGGACTACCGCGTGCTGGGTGATCTGATTGATCCCACCATTGATGAGTTGGCGGCGCTACAGCAGGCGGGCGGCGTTGAATTGGGCGTGCCCACAGGCTTCATTGACTTGGATAAGCTCACCAATGGCTTGCACGCAGGCCAGATGATCATCGTGGCGGCGCGACCCGGTGTGGGTAAGTCCACGCTAGCGATGGATTTCATTCGCTCGTGCTCTCTGCAGCACGGCAAGTCCTCCGTCATTTTTTCCTTGGAAATGTCAGCCTCGGAGATCGTGATGCGCCTGCTCTCCGCGGAATCTGAGGTCAAGCTCACCGATATGCGCAGTGGTGGCGTCTCCACGGAGGATTGGGCGAAGATCGATGACACGCTTAACCGCATTCAAGATGCGCCGCTATTCATTGATGATTCCCCGAACCTCACGATGATGGAGATCCGTTCGAAAGCCCGCCGGCTCAAGCAGCAGCATGGCCTCGACCTCATTGTTTTGGACTATCTCCAGCTGATGTCTTCGGGTAAAAAGGTGGAGTCGCGCCAGCAAGAGGTCTCGGAGTTCTCGCGCCAGCTCAAGCTATTGGCCAAGGAACTTGAGGTGCCGGTGATTGCCATTTCGCAGCTGAACCGTGGACCTGAAGCCCGTAATGACAAGAAGCCGCAATTGGCTGACTTGCGTGAGTCCGGTTCCTTGGAGCAGGACGCCGATATGGTGATGCTGCTATACCGCCCAGACTCGCAAGACCGCGATAACGAGCGAGCCGGAGAAGCGGATATTATTTTGGCCAAGCACCGCGGCGGGCCCATTGACACGGTTCAGGTGGCCCACCAGCTGCACTACTCCAAGTTCGTCAACATGGCGCACGGATAAAGGACTTATAGGTCCACGACGGCCGCGGGGTCCCCTAAGCGGGGACCCAGAATTACCAGCACGATAAAGACCGCGGCCGCGACCAAGGAAAGCCACCGCCATACCGGGAAGAAGCGTTGCCCGCCCCAGTGAGCGATCGCTGCACCGATGAGCGCGCCGAGGGTATTAAAGAGCAGATCATCGATATCTGTGCGGCCTAGGGCAAAAACATATTGGGCCGTCTCCAGGGTTAAACTCAGCGCGAATCCCCAGGCAGCCGATACCTTCACGGAACGGCACAGCGTGAATATCAAAAGCCCGAAGGGGATGAAGAAGGCGGTATTGCCGGCGTATTCGAAAAGCGGCGCAAACCAACTATTGCCGGAAAATTCATCGAGGGGAACTAAATGGAGCTCGCGGACGCGCTGGTTTTCGGGCTTCCACAGGTAACCAATCTGGAAGAAAGCTTTCAGGGTGGTCAGCGCCACCATGACGCCAATCCACGCGCTAAGGGCTAATTTATCGAGCAAGGGCCTCACCCTTAAGCTCAGGCAAAGTAAATGCAGCTGTGGCGGCGATGGCGAAGGCAGCCGCAAAGAGCACGAAAAGGAATCCAGCGCCGGTCGCCGCGATGAGTGGCGGCACAACGAGCGGTGCGACGATGGAGGCGATGCGACC
Organism: Corynebacterium rhinophilum; assembly: GCF_030227225.1. GTDB lineage: Bacteria > Actinomycetota > Actinomycetes > Mycobacteriales > Mycobacteriaceae > Corynebacterium > Corynebacterium rhinophilum. The sequence goes on along the minus strand of NZ_JASPHQ010000028.1, from coordinate 8,695 downwards.
AAAACCGGCGGCGGCACCTGTACCACGACCGCGCAGCGCGGTGGGGTAGAGCTCCGGACCAATCGCATAAAGAGCACCCCAGGCGCCGAGGTTGAAGAAGGACAACAGGCACCCGGCGATGATGATGAATACTTCGGAGCTTGCGGTGCCATAGAGCCCGGCCGAGACGGCGGAGCCGACCAAGAACACGGCGAGGGTGACTCGCCGGCCCCAGACCTCAATGAGCCAGGCGGCGGTGGCGTAGCCCGGTAGCTGTGCCAAGGTAATGATGAGGGTGAAGCTGAAAGATTTTACGAGCGAGAACCCATCGGCAACCAGCAGGGACGGGATCCAGATGAAGGCGCCGTAATAGGAGAAATTGACGCAAAACCAAATGGTCCACAGGGCCGCCGTGCGGCGGCGCAAACCCCGACCCCAAATGGAGGTCTCGGTGGAGGCAGTGGGTTCTGGGTGGACATCGTCAAGCGGCTGGCCCGCGGCGGCCTCCTCGAAGGACGCCACAACCTCTTCGGCCTCGCCGTGGCGGCCCTTGGATTCGAGGAAGCGCACCGATTCCGGCAAGCCTAGGCGCACGTAGACCGAATAAGCGGCGGGGATGAGACCCACGGCAAAGCCCCAGCGCCAGCCGTTTTCGCCGGCGCCCACGATGAAGGTGCCGATGAGCGCGGCGAGGATCCAGCCGAGCGCCCAGAAGGCCTCGAGGAAGACTACCATGCGCCCGCGGATGCGGCGCGGTGAGAATTCGGAGATGAGTGTGGAGGCGACCGGCAGCTCCGCGCCCAAGCCCAGCCCGACGATGAAGCGGAAGATGATAAGCATGGTCAGCCCACCGGCCAGGGCGGAAGCGCCGGTGGCCAGGCCATAGACCAAGAGGGTGAGGGAGAAGACGTGGCGGCGGCCGTATTTATCCGCAAGGAGCCCGCCGAATGTCGCGCCCAGAGCCATGCCGAGGAAGCCAACAGAGGCGAGCCAGGAGGTTTGGGTGCTACTCAAATCCCAATGCACGGCCAGGGCGGCCATGATGAAGGAAATGAGCCCGACATCCATAGCATCGAGCGCCCACCCTAGGCCGGAGCCCAAGAGTAGGCGCTTGTGTTTGCTGGTGACCGGAAGCCGGTCTAATCGTTCATTGCGGCTGAGCATGCGCTAATCATAGCGCTGGGTGGAAAATTTCCGGAGACGCAGGGAATTGGAGACGACGAATACGGAGCTCAACGCCATTGCAATGCCGGCAAATAGCGGGTTCAGCAGGCCAAAGGCCGCCACGGGGATGAGAATAATATTATAGGCAAAGGCCCAGAACAGGTTGCCCTTAATGATTTGCAGCGTGCGGCGGGATAGGCGAATGGCATCGGCTGCGGACCGCAGGTCCCCATTCATCAACGTGATATCGGAGGCCTCGATGGCAACGTCGGTACCGGCGCCCATCGCCAAGCCAAGGTCCGCCTGGGCCAAGGCCGCGGCATCGTTGACGCCGTCACCAACCATCGCCACATTGTGCCCCTCGGACTGGAGCTTCTTGATGACGTCGACCTTTTCCTCCGGAATGACGCCGGCCGTGACCTCGGTGATGCCAACTTCCTCTGCCACGCGCTTGGCCGCGCCCTCATTATCGCCAGTCAGCAGGTGCGGGGTCAGGCCCAGCTGCTTCATCTGCTGGACGGCCTCGGCGGAGGTGGGCTTGACGGTGTCGCGGACCTCAATGAGTCCAGCGAGCTCATCGTCGAGGTACACCGCCACCGGGGTAGCACCCGCGGCCTCTGCCTCGCGGAAGGCATCGGCGTACTGGCCTAGTTCTCCACGCGGCTTGCCGACGCCCACGCGGGCCCCATCCACCGTCGCTTCCACGCCAGCGGTGCTGGTGGAAAAGTCGGTGCCGGGCTCCACGTCGCGCTCACGGGCAATGGCCTGGGCGATGGGGTGCTCGGAGTTCCGCTCGACGGCGGCGGCGTACTCGAGGACATCGCCATGCACGGCCGTAACGGACATTTCACCGGCGGTCACCGTGCCGGTCTTATCCATCACGATGGTATCGACCTGCTTGGTGGACTCGAGGATCTCCGGGCCCTTGATGAGCAAGCCCAGCTGGGCACCGCGGCCGGTGCCGACCAAGATGGCGGTCGGGGTGGCAAGGCCCAGCGCGCAAGGGCAGGCGATGATCAGCACGGAGACGGCGGCGATAAACGCCGGCGCCACGCCGCCAAAGATGAGGTGTACCAGCAGCGTGAGGACGGAAATGCCGATCACTATCGGTACAAAGACCTGCGCGATGCGGTCCACCAGGCGCTGCACGGGTGCCTTGGAGGCTTGCGCGTTGGTGACCAAGGTGGCCATTTGGGAAAGGACCGTGTCCTCGCCCACCTGGGTGGCCTTGACCTCCAACTTGCCGGAAGCGTTAATGGTGGCGCCGGTAACGGTATCGCCCACGCCCACCTCTTCCGGGACGGATTCACCGGTGATCATGGAGGCATCCACGGCGGAATTGCCGGAGACGACCTCACCATCGGTGGCAACCTTTTCGCCCGGGCGCACAACGAAGACATCGCCCACCTGCAATTGGGAGATGGGGATGCGCTTTTCCTTGCCATCCCGCAGCACGGAGGCTTCCTTCGCACCCATGGACAGCAGGGTGCGCAGCGCCTCGGACGATTGTCCCTTGGCCTTGACCTCGAACCAGCGGCCGAGGAGCAGGAAGGTAATGACCATTCCCACAGACTCAAAGTAGATATGGTCCATCTCGGCCGAGCTGGAGGACCACGACATGCTCATGGTCATGCCGGGCTCGCCGGCGTTGCCAAAGAATAGCGCGTACAGGGACCACAGGTATGCGGCCGAAGTGCCCATAGAAATTAAGGTATCCATGGTGAACGAGCCGTGCTTCAGGTTGGTCCACGTAGCGGAGTGGAAGGGGGCGCCACCAAAGATGAAGACGACGGTGGCCAGCATGGCGCAGGCCCACTGCCAGTTCTGGAACTGAAGGGCGGGCACCATGGAGACAACCATGATGGGGGCGGACAATACCGCGGAGATGATGGTGCGCCGCAGCAGGCTCTGTTGTTCGGCAGCGCGGGCATCATCAACCGGCGTGCCCTCTGCGTCTGCGTCCCCGTCCTGGTCGCCGTCATCGCTGCCGGACATATCGAAAGCGCTGTATCCGGCGCCTTCGACGACCTTGATCAGATCCGCGGGCGTAGAAGTCTCCGGATCGAACTCAATAGAGGCGGATTCGGTGGCAAAGTTTACGCTCGCCTCAACGCCGTCTACCTTGTTGAGCTTTCGTTCTACCCGGGAAGAGCAGGACGTGCAGGTCATGCCCGAGACCCCGAGATCAACGTGTGACATAGTATTCGCCTACTTAAGGGTGTATCCGGCTTCGGCTACGGCGGCTGCCACTTGCTCATCGGTGAAATCGCTACCGGAGACAGACACTGCGCCGGTGGTGTGGTCTGCAGAAACTGCCTCAACACCGGCGATTTCGCCTACCTCTTCGCGGATGGACATTTCGCAGTGTCCGCAGCTCATTCCTTCTACGGTGTAGTTCTTCGTTGCCATGACTATCATCCTTTCTCGGTTGCTTATGCTTCCATGCTATACCCCCTAGGGGTATCAGGCAAGGGAGGAATTTAGGTACGGTGGGGAATAAACCACAATGTAAAGGAGTTACAACGAGTATGGCTACTATCGACGTCACTGAAGAGAACTTTGAACAGACCGTAACCGGCGAAGGCATTACGCTTGTCGATGCCTGGGCGGACTGGTGCGGCCCATGTAAGCGCTTTGCCCCTGTCTACGAGAAGGCATCCGAGGAGCACACGGATGCTACCTTTGCCAAGCTGGACACCGAGGCAAACCAGGGCCTTGCTTCCGCGCTGCAGATTCAGTCCATTCCTACCCTGATGATCTTCCGCGATGGCATCCTCGTATTCCGTGAGGCCGGCGCACTGCCGCCCGCAGCACTGGAGGATCTGCTCAAGCAGGTCAAGGACCTGGACATGGCTGAGGTTCGCCGCCAGGTTGAAGAGCAGAACGCACAGCAGGCATAGAATCTGAATTTTCAGAGCTTCCACGGCGTTTTCTGGTGAGTATCGCTAAACTCGCTAGAAAGCGTCTTTTTTATGACCAAAGGAGATTGTGATGGCTAACCCCTTCAGCAAGGGCTGGAAGTACGTGATGAGTTCTCTCGATCAAAAGATTGATGAGAACGCCGATCCAAAGGTCCAAATCCAGCAGGCGGTTAAGGCCGCCAAGGAACAGCACCAAGAAATCTCGGATCATGCGGCAGAGATCATCGGGCACAAGTCTCAGTTGGAAATGCAGATGAACCGCCTGGTGAAGTCCCAGCAGGATTACCAATCCCAAACCGAGCGCGCCTTGGAGCTCGCGGATTCCGCTGAGGACCCCCAGAAGGCGAATGAGTACAACCAAGCCGCTGAGGTAGTGGCTTCCCAGCTCGTCGCGGTGGAGCAGGAACTAGAAGACGTCAAGCAGCAGCACGCGGCGGCGGAGCAGGCGGCTGAACAAGCCAAGAACCAGCAAAAACAATCCGAGGCCCGACTCAAGGAGCAGCTGGCACAGGTGAGCCAGTTGGAAGCGCAGGCGGATCAGGCCGCAATGCAGGAAAAGAATGCGGAAGCACTCGATTCCATGAACGAGCTCAAGCCCGATGATTCCGTGCCGAGCCTGGATTCCGTCCGCTCCAAGATTGAAAAGCGCTATGCCGATGCGCTTGGTGCACAAGAGTTGCAGCAGGCAACCGGTGGCGACCGCATGAGTGAGATTCAAGCGGCCGGCAACGACATGAAGGCCAGCGCGCGGCTAGATGCGCTGCGCGCCGATATGGCCAAGAAGAAGGAAATCGAATCCGGGGATTAATTCTCGCGGCGGATATTAATTAGCACGCCGCGGATTCCTGAGTGGAACCCATCGCGCAAGTTCACGCGCTGGGTTTCCGTCAGGGTGTATTCATGCAGGGTTTCGCAGGCGAACTGCAGCAGCGGGCGGTCGATTTCCGGCGGTAATCCGCCGCCAGACAGTAAGTGGGCTTGGTCGCGCTGCTCTGAGTTGGCGGCATTATCAAACCACCACGATGCGTACTGCTGGCCCACATCGAATGGGGACTGGAACCCGGCAGAGCTCCAGACCTCTTCTGGCAGCGGGACGTACTTCGAGCGCAGCTTGCGCCGCGGTGCCATCATTGACGGCTTCGGCGCAGGCTTTGGTGCTGCTTGATCGGTAGCCTCGGCCTCTTCGGCAGGGCCCTTCTCCGCTTCTGCAGTGGGCTTGTCTTGCTCTTGTGGGGTTGGGGTTGCGGCCTGCTGTGCGCTTTGAGGCGGCGCAGGCTTTGGGGCAGGCGCCGGCGTCGGCTTTTCCGGGGTGCCGAATGCGGTTTCCACCTCGGAGGGCTCCTCGCACTCGTCGCAGTGCTCGGCTCCTGGAAGCTCCTCTTCTGCTTCCTCTGCCTTCTGCGCTGCATCGCGGACCACTGGGGGAAGCGGTCCCTCGAGGACCTGCAGCTCCATGGAATCCGCGAAGTCCTCGCGCGGATCCAAGATGGTGGTGGAATCGCACGTATGGCGCAGCGCTGCGGACATGGAATCCCAGCCAAACCCGTACAGGTGCACGCGGATGCCATTGTCCACGGCGGTCTGCGCGCCGGGAATCATGTCCGCGTCGCCGCTGACCAGCACAAAGTCGGTGAACTGGTTCTTCACGGCGGCCATGACCATATCGGCCACGAGCCGGGTGTCTACGCCCTTTTGGGTGCGTCGCTCGCCCCATTCAATGAGTTGTCCCGTGCGCAATTGCACGCCCTCGCAGGTGCGAAGGGCGCGTTGGTAGCGGTGCGGACCGGTATCCGGGATTCCGTCGTACCAGTATTGGCGTTGAATCGGGTTGCCTAATTGCTCCTCGATCATTCCGCCCATGGTGCTGACCACCTCGGGCAGATCGATTTCTAGCTGCGCGCGGGCCCCCGTTTCCCAGGAGTTATAAAAGCTCGCGAGCAGGTATGAGGCATCGACAAAGACAAGTGTGCGTTCAAGCATGGCTCCTAAGTTCCGTTCTAATTGTTCTAAATAAAATTCTTTGTTACCTCCAGTGTGCCTTATTCACCCCGAAACGTCGATCACAATTCGCTAATTCCCAGCATATTGGCCGCAAATGAAAAGTTTTCGGTGACCATTGCGGCGTCGGCAAGTGTGTTATATGGTTAGTTACACAACTAACTAAGTAACTAACGAGCCGAAGGTGATGATGGATAACTCCACGCAGCCGCTCTTTCGGCAGATTGCGTCCTTGGTGGAAGACACCATTGTGGACGGCACTCTGGCGGAGGGCGATAAGGCACCTTCCACCAATGAGTTGGCGGATTTCCACAACATCAACCCCGCAACCGCGCGGAAGGGGATCACCCTCTTGGTGGACCTAGGGGTGCTGGAAAAGCGGCGGGGCATCGGCATGTTTGTGGCCGAGGGTGCATCGCGTGCCATCCGCGAGCGCAGGCGAGGCGACTTTGCCGCGGAATATATGGCCCCGCTTGTCGATGAAGCAGTTCGCTTGGGCTACAACCGCGCCCAGCTCCATGACCTTTTCGATCGGGTTGCAGAAAGCAGAGGAATGTACTCATGATTACTACCCGCGATTTCACCTTTTCCGCAGGTCTTACCCATGGCTTGGTGGGCCGCAACGGAATTGGCAAGACCACCTTATTGCGAAAAATTGCCGGCCAAATTCAATCCGGTCGCATCACGGTCTTCGACCGCCAGCCCTTTGATAACCAATCCGTACTCAACCGGGTAATCCTCATGGGCATCGACAATCCGCTGCCGGATTCGTGGGGTAGCAAGAAGCTCGGCGCCGTCGGCCAGGCGCGATGGCCCAACTGGAATGCGGAGCAATATGACGACCTCATCGCCGGCTTCGACATCCCAAATAAGGCGTATTCCGCGCTCTCGCGTGGACAGAAATCGGCATTGGGATTTGTTTTCGCCGTTGCCTCTGGCTGCGAAATAATGCTTTTGGACGAGCCTTATCTGGGTCTCGACCTGCCACGGCGCGAACTCTTTTACCAGGTCCTCCGGGAAGAGCACGGTCGCACCATCGTGGTATCCACCCATCACCTCAATGAAATAGAGGGGTTGTTGGACACTATTTCCCTCATGGGGGAGAGCCCTATCAGCGGTCCAGTGGATGAATTTGTTGATTCCTTCCTGGAAATCAGCGGGCCCGAGGAGGCCATCTCCGCGGCCGTTTCCGCCCTTGACCTGCCGGTATTGGAGCGCGCTTCAACCAGCCTGGGAGACCAAGTGCTTGTCGATGCCCGCACTACCTCGCCCGATCCCGTCTTCCGCTATGCCAACGAACATCATCTCCGGGTAGCAGAGGTATCACTTGAAAAGGCTGTCCGAGCATTGGAGGAGCAGTCATGAAACTCTTATGGCACACAACGGAATGGGTCTGGGTAACAGTCCTATTCTTCATTGCGCTTTATCCTGTACTTTTTGGCGAAAAGTGGGGAACTGTCACCTTGCTCTTGCCCCTTGTGCCCATCCTGACGTATCAACCCAGTTTTGATAAGTACCAAGTACTTGGCCTGAGCTCACAGATATGGAATGAACACCGCCGGATTATCGTCTCGGTTTTTGCTGTTGTGGCCATGGCAGGAGCGGCTGCACGGCAGAGCTGGTGGGCGTTGGCTGTTTATGCGGCGGCATTGGCATGGGCGCTGTGGCGGAAACCAACCCCAACCAGGACGGGGTACTCACGACCCCTTTGGGAATTGCATCCAAGCTTGGGCGTTTCCCGCCGACGCTCGACGCGCAGGCTGTATACCGCCGCCAGGTCCGCATGTGGCTGATGGTCGTCGTATTCTTAGCCATCAACGTTGTGCTTTCGCTAATGAGCACGCTGTGGGAACCGATGGAATTCATCGCTTTCATTGCTTGGTCACTCTCCGCCGTTTTCATCAGCCAGCCCATGGGCATATTGCGGGATACGCTCAGGGATTATGTCACCCTCGGCGGCACGCGTCGGCGCTGGGCTTCCATGACCGCAATGACGGGGCTCATCCTCATCCTTGGTTGCGCCGCCGTAGGGTTAGCCCTTTCCTTCTGGGGGAACACAATCGAGGTCGCCGCCGGCATGACCGCCATCGCGGGCGTCACCGTCCCGGGACTTATGTACCTCGAGTTCCTAGAGAAGAGGACCCTTGGAGTTTTAGTCGCGTACCTCCTCGGTATCGCAGCACTGTTATGGCTTTTCGCCCAAGGCTATATCTCGGCCGCGGTGGGGATGTTTATAAGCCTTGGCATCTACGCCGTATGGGCCGTAACTCTGCCGATATATGCACGCCGCATAAGCAGCCTGTGGAGGAAAGGCTTTGCGGGCTGGCTTGGCATGAGATAAATGCGTTCGAAACCAGGAGTGACCAGCGAGTTTGTAAAAGTTTAAAGCGGTGTGTAACTTAATACGAGTCAGCGCGACCGACAGCGCCCCACAGAGACAAGAATTTGTTTCTGGCTGAAGCGGCGATAGGAAAACAGGCCCTGACAAAAAATAACTTTTTACTCGCAACGAGTTCCATGCTTTAGAGCATGTAGCTGTTGTGTGGTGACGATGTCTGAGAACTCAATAGTGTGCCAATGTACTTATTTTTTATTTTTGTGTGCATGGTTGTGTGTTGATTGGTCTGTTGGCC
>NZ_JASPHQ010000027.1 GCF_030227225.1 Corynebacterium rhinophilum | reverse complement strand
ATGCAATATCGGAATCAGACCCTTGAACCCCTCACCGCCTAGAATTAAACCAGTCCAACTTTCGGGGGCCAGTTCAATGAGGAAGACCCGGCGGTTTTCGTAGCTAGGATTACAGCGCGTGCTTGCCGGTGCTTACCTCGGCAGCGTCAGACGCAGAGTCAACACGCAGGTGGGATACGCGGGAAGGCTCGATATTCAACGCGCGCAGCTGGGAGTCGGTCAACTCGGTGTAGGCACCGGAAACGGTCTTCTGGTCATAAATCCAGTCACGTTCTTGGTGGTCGGCCGGCTTATTATTAGAGGTGATGGTGCGCACCTGGTTGAGCTTCGGCTCGAAGGTGAAGATGAGCAGGCCCACAACCAGAAGGACGGTTAGGGTGACGAGCCAGACGGTCTCCACGTGGCCCTTGTGGTTACCAAAGTTGAAACCAATCATGAAAATCACGGAGATCCAACCCGCGATTTGCACACCAGAGCGGCTGATACGGGACCAACCGAAGCCTGCGGATGGAACATCTTCGGTAGAAACACCGTCATAAACCTGCGGTACCGGCTTGTGGGAAGACACTTGCTCTCCTTCGCTATCGCGTGTGTCCATTTATCGAGGGGCACACCAATGCCATTTGACTGCCTACTATTTTAAAACATCGTGGCTGCAAAGGCGATTAAACACCCCCGCCTTCTTTCCCGGCTCCACCCCATAGCAGGGCTACATAAATGACCGCTAGGGTAGAGGGGTGACTACTCAGCGAATACTTATTCTCGGCTCCACCGGCTCTATTGGCACGCAAGCATTAGAAGTAATTGCGGATAACCCCGATAAGTTTGAGGTCGTGGGCATTGCTGCGGGCGGTTCTCACCCGCAGCAGATCATTGAGCAGGCCCGCGCCTTCCACCTTTCGTTTGACCACATTGCCGTGGCCCAACCTGCGGCGGCTGCGGAGGTTTCTGCGGCTTTAGGCGGCACAGTACTTTCTGGCGATGGTGCGGCGGAAGAGCTGGTGCGCTCGGTTCCTGCCGAAACCGTGCTCAACGCCCTAGTGGGCTCCCTCGGGCTCAAAGCCACCCTGGCAACGGTGGACATGGGCGAGTACCTCGCACTAGCGAATAAGGAGTCCTTGGTTGCCGGTGGCACTTTGGTCACGAAATCCGCGCGGCCAGGCCAAATCATCCCCGTGGATTCGGAGCACTCTGCGATGGCACAATGCCTGCGCGCGGGCGAAGAAGGCGAGCTGGCCAAGCTCGTTCTCACAGCCTCGGGCGGCCCCTTTCGCGGTCAGACGCGTGAGCAGATGTGGGACGTTACCCCGCAGCAAGCCGCGCAGCACCCCACGTGGTCTATGGGGCAGATGAATACGCTGAATTCCGCCACCTTGATCAATAAGGGGCTCGAGCTCATCGAGGCGACTCTGCTTTTTGATATTGAGCCAGAGCGCATCGAAGTCACGGTTCACCCGCAGTCGGTCATTCACTCGATGGCCACCTTTAAAGACGGCTGCACTATCGCCCAGGCTTCTCCGCCATCGATGAAGCTGCCCATCTCCTTGGCCTTGAATTGGCCCCAGCGTGTACCGGGGGCGCAGTCGGCCCTCGATTTTTCCCAGGCGCATACGTGGCATTTTGAGCCGCTTGATGATGCCGCCTTTCCCGCCGTATCCCTTGCCCGCGAGGCTGCGGCGAAGGGGACGGGAGTGATTTATAACGCTGCCAATGAAGAGGCCGCGGCGGCCTTTTTGGCCGGGCGTATCCACTTCCCAGAGATTGTTGATGTCGTAGGCGAGATCCTCGGGGAATCTTCCCAGTTTGCTGGTGTAGTCTCTACCCTCGATGAAATCCTCGCCGTAGAAGGTGAGGCTCGCAGGCGTGCGAATGCGCGCATTGACCGTTTAGCTGACTAGAAAGCTTTCTTTAATGGCAAATTTGCTGGGCATTGTGTTGTTCGCCCTCGGCATTGGGCTGACCGTGGCGCTCCATGAGGCAGGGCATATGTTTACGGCCCGCGCCTTTGGCATGCGGGTACGGCGGTATTTTATCGGCTTTGGCCCGCGCATTTTCTCCTTCCGTAAGGGGCATACCGAATACGGTCTCGCCGCGTTTCCGGTGGGTGGATTTTGCGATATCGCCGGGATGACCGCGCAGGATGAATTCCTTACGGAGGAAGAAAAGCCCTATGCGATGTATAAAAAGCCGTGGTGGCAGCGCATCATCGTCCTTGCAGGCGGTATTGGGGTCAACCTGATCCTCGGTTTTGTCATCTTGTATTTCGTGGCGATGACGGCTGGGCTACCCAATCCCGATGCCGATGTGCGCCCGCGGGTGGGGGAAGTAACCTGCACCGCTGACCAAAAAGAAAACCAGGAGCTGGAATCGTGCACTGGCAACGGGCCCGCTGGTAAGGCCGGTGTCCAGGAAGGCGATATCATTCTCGCGCTCGATGGCCAGCACTTGGATTCCTTTACGCAATTGCGCGATGAGGTAATGCAACGTCCCGGCGAGACCGTGACGCTTACCGTAGAGCGCGACGGCGCGGAAAAAGACTTCTCCATCGAATTGGAAACGGTCAAGCGCCTGAACCAACAGGGTGAATTGGTGGATGCCGGATCGATCGGGCTGAGCAATGAGGTCCTCGACATCGTCGAGAAATATTCAGCAACGCAGGCGGTTCCTGCAACGTGGCATTTCACCACTTATTCGCTCGAGGCCACGGTGGAGGGAATCAAACAATTCCCCGCTAAGGTACCTGGCGTGGTGGCCTCCATCTTTGGTCAGGAGAGGGATGTGAACGGGCCGATGTCCGTAGTCGGTGCGTCGCGGGTTGGTGGCGAACTCGTGGAGCGTTCCCTGTGGGCATCGTTCTTCATGATGCTGGCGACGCTGAATTTCTTCCTCGCTATTTTTAACCTCATTCCGCTGCCACCCTTTGACGGCGGCCATATCGCGGTCATCTTGTATGAGAAAATCCGCGATGGCATTCGCAAACTGATGGGCAAGCAGCCGCTAGGTCCGGCCGATTACACCAGGCTCATGCCCATCACCTATGTCATGGCGGCCCTACTTATGGCGCTGGGCGTAGTGATCATCATCGCGGATGTGGTTAATCCGATCAGACTATTTGGCTAGGTTCGTTAGCCGTTGTTCCCGCCGCGCGGCGTGAGTAGAGCGCCCAACGCTTAGCGCACGTGTGCAGCGCGAGCGGGCACTTTAGCGCTTAACCATCTAGTGCTAGAGTGGGGACGTTCAACACTTATTGTGCAATAACATTTAGCAACGAGCCACGAGCTAGAAATAAGGAGCATTCATGTCTAGTCCTATCGGTCTAGGAATTCCTGACGGGCCTCCGCCAGTATTGCACCCGCGCCGGAAAACGCGGCAATTGCACGTAGGCCCAGTGGGCGTTGGTTCTGACTACCCAATTTCGGTGCAGTCGATGACTAATACCAAGACCCACGACATCAATGGCACCCTGCAGCAAATCGCACAGCTTACTGCCTCTGGCTGCGATATCGTGCGCGTGGCCTGCCCTAAGCCGGTGGATGCGGAGGCTCTGCCGACCATCGCCAAGAAATCCCCGATCCCGGTCATCGCGGATATCCACTTCCAGCCCAAGTACATCTTCCAGGCCATCGATGCCGGCTGCGCGGCAATTCGCGTCAACCCTGGCAATATCCGCGAGTTTGATGGCCGAGTTAAGGAAGTGGCGAAGGCCGCGGGCGATGCGGGAATTCCCATCCGTATCGGCGTCAACGGCGGTTCGTTGGATAAGCGCCTGCTGGAAAAGTACGGCAAGGCCACCCCAGAAGCGCTCGTGGAATCCGCTATCTGGGAGGCCGGCCTGTTTGAGGAGCACGGCTTTGGCGATATCGCCATTTCCGTGAAGCACTCTGACCCAGTCCTGATGGTGGAAGCCTACCGCCAGCTGGCTGCGCAGACCGATTACCCACTGCACTTGGGAGTAACGGAGGCTGGCCCGAAGTTCATGGGCACCATTAAGTCCTCCGTTGCCTTCGGCGCCCTTTTGGCAGAGGGCATTGGCGATACGATTCGCGTCTCGCTGTCGGCCCCGCCTGAAGAAGAGGTCAAGGTGGGCGATCAAATTCTGCAGTCTTTCAACTTGCGCCCGCGCAAGCTGGAAATCGTGTCTTGCCCGTCGTGCGGCCGCGCGCAGGTGGACGTGTACAAGCTGGCGGAAGAAGTTACCGCCGGCCTCGAGGGCATGGAATTTCCCATCCGCGTTGCCGTCATGGGTTGCGTTGTCAACGGACCTGGTGAGGCCCGTGACGCCGACCTGGGCGTGGCGTCCGGTAACGGCAAGGGCCAAATCTTCGTCAAGGGCGAAGTGGTGCGCACCGTGCCGGAAGACAAGATCGTGGAGACCCTCATTGAAGAGGCAATGCGCATTGCAGATGAGCAAGGTCTCGAAGCCGTGGACGGCGCCAAGGCCGATGTTCGCGTGACGCAGTAAGCAGCTTCCTTCCACGCGGTAGTTTTTAAGGACTGTCCTGCACTTCGGTGTGGGGCAGTCCTTTTTGCTGCGTGCGCTGCTAATGTGCCAAAGCATGAAGAAGTTATTCGCACTGGTTGCTACAGTCTCGTTTGCTGCAACTGGTGTGGTTGCTTGTACCCCTAAGCCCGTATCTGCAGAGCCGGTGGCAGAAGAGTTCATTGAAGGCATGGAGAGCCGAAATAACGAGGGCTTGGAGGAGCTTACAGATTCCCCCGATGACGCCACACAGGCCCTCGATGCTACGTACTCGGGTTTGCAGGCAGAGGGTCTCGATATTGAGCTCGAGGGGGTAAAGCAGGACGAAACCGTGGCCACGGCGGATTATAAGGTCACCTGGGATCTGCCCAAGGAACGCAGCCTGAGCTATACCACGCAGATGACCTTGACCAAGGCCGAAGACGAATGGACGGTGCGGTGGAAGCCCAGCATAATTCACCCGGACTTGGGCGCACACCAGCACTTAGAGCTGCGTGCATTGGAAGCTACGCGCGCCAGCGTCGTCTCCTCCAACGGAGTGGAGCTGATGAGTCCTGGGCTGAATTACCGCGTCATCGTGGATACTAGCTCGCTTTCCGATGTCCGCCCCACAGCCTCCAAGGTCAGCAGCGCCCTAGCTGCGGCGCACCGCGAGGACGATTCGATCGCGGAGGTAGACGCCAAGGATCTCGCCGAAAAACTAGAAAAGACAGATTCTGCCTATTCGGTGGGGCTTTATACAGAAGAGCAGGAGTCCGTCATCCGCGCCAAGCTGGAGGGGATGGACGGCGTTCGCATTAATGAGGAACCCGCTCTGGTGACCCGAGACCGCGGCCTTGCGCCCGATCTCTTATCCCGCGTGCGTTCGGCCGTCAATGACGAGCTCGACGGCGAGACAGGTTGGTCCATCGCCGTCGTCAATGAAAATGGTGCGGCGCTTTCCGATGTCGAAAAGCATGCGCCAGAGGCCGCTCCCTCAATCAAGGTTGGACTCGATTATGACGTCCAACGCGCGGCCCAAGAAGCGGTGGATCAGCGCTCGGACGCCCAGGCCATGCTGGTAGCAATTCGGCCTTCCAATGGCGATATCCTGGCGGTGGCGCAGACCGAAAAGGCGGACGAAGACGGCGACGTCGCCCTGCAAGGCCAATACCCGCCGGGCTCGGTTTTTAAGATCCTTACCGCCGCTGCAGGTGTGGAAAAGCAAGACCTAACCACGGATACCATCGTTCCGTGCCCCGGCACGATGAATATCTATGGCCGCGTGGTGACCAACTACAACGCGTTTTCGCTCGGCAATGTTCCGTTAAGCCAAGCCTTCGCCCAATCGTGCAACACCACCTTCGCCGATATTTCTACCAAGCTGGCACCCGGTGAGTTGAAGGAAACCGGCAAGAAGTTTGGCTTCGGGGTGGATTATGAAATCCCCGGGCTCACGACCACTACCGGCTCGATTCCGGAGGGCAAGGAAGTACTGGAGCGCACCGAAGCCGGTTATGGTCAGGGCTACGACCTCGCTAGCCCGTTCGGCATGGCTTTGGTTTCTGCTTCTGTGGCGGCGGGAAAGACCCCAACGCCGAAGCTTATTGAGGGCCGTGAGACCAAGGCATCGGATAAGCCGGCGCAGATCCCAGAGCACGTGCTGAATAACGTGCGCGGCATGATGCGCCAGGTGGTTACTAGCGGTACCGCCCGCGGCATGCAAGCAGGCGGAACCATCTACGGCAAGACTGGTGAGGCCGAGATTAATGAAGGCTCACACGCGTGGTTTACGGGCTACCGGGAAGAAGACGATATCGCCTTCGCCACGCTCATCGTGCTGGGCGGCGGCTCTGAATCTTCGGTAGCCATCACGGATAATTTCCTGCAGAAGTTGGATGAATACCGTTCGCGCCCCAATGATGGCCCAGCACCGATGGTGGAGTAAGCCGCGGCCTCGGACGCGGTACCCGGATACTGCGCTAACCGGTATGAGGACTACCATGGGCAGTTATGAGTACTCGTGGAAAATTGAAGCCAGGTAAACCAACCCCCATCCGGCCGGTGCCAGATGACATCGAGCGCCCGGAATACGTGTGGAAAGACGAGGTACAAGAGGCCATCGGCGAGCCATTTGTACAGTCCCCCGAAGTGATTGAGAAGATGCGGGAGTCCTGCAAGATTGCGGCCAACGCGCTGAAGGAAGCCGGCAAGGCGGTAAAGCCTGGCGTAACGACGGATGCGGTCGACCGCGTGGCGCACGAGTATATGTGTGACCACGGTGCGTACCCGTCCACCCTGGGATACCGGGGATTTCCCAAGGGCAGCTGCGTTTCGCTGAATGAAATCGTCTGCCACGGCATTCCGGATACCACCGTGATTGAAGAGGGTGACATCGTTAATATCGATGTCACTGCTTATAAGAATGGCGTGCACGGCGATAATAACGCTACCTTCTTGGCCGGTGACGTATCTGAGGAGCACCGACTATTAGTAGAGCGCACCAAAGAGGCCACGATGCGCGGCATTAAGGCCGCAAAGCCGGGCCGCGAGATCAACGTTATCGGCCGCGTTATCGAGTCTTATGCCAAGCGCTTTGGCTACAACGTTGTACGTGATTTCACCGGTCACGGCGTAGGGCCCACCTTCCACAATGGGCTGGTGGTCTTGCACCACGATTCCACTACGTACCGCGATATCTTGGAACCGGGCATGACCTTGACGGTGGAGCCGATGATCAATCTTGGTTCGCTGGATTACGATATTTGGGACGATGACTGGACCGTGCAAAACCGTGATGGCAAGTTCACCGCCCAGTTCGAGCACACCTTGGTCATTACAGAGGATGGCAATGAAATCCTGACCATCCCAGATGAGGATTAACCGCTGCGGCCCTTCTTAAAAGGCCCGAGGCACAGCGAAAGCCGCCTCCTTTATCACTCGCGTGAATTACTGCGCGAGGGTCGGGGAGGCGGCTTTAGCTATGGGGCCTTTGGGGCCTAGTCCCACTCGAGACCCAAGATGGCGTTTTCTACGACCTCAGGAAGAGCTGGGTGGATCCAGTACTGCTTGCGAGCAAAGTCGCGCAGGTCGATCTCGTAGGTCATTACGGTAATCAGCTGCTGGATCAGGGTGGAGGACTGCGGGCCCATCAAGTGGGCACCGAGGAGCTGGCCCGTCTTGCGGTCCGCAATCAGCTTGCAAATACCCGTGGTATCTTCCATGGCCCAGCCGTAGGCCACGTCGCCGAAGTTCTGAATCTTCACGGTGACATCGAAGCCCTGCTCCCGAGCTTCTTCTTCCTTCAAGCCCACAGTAGCGATCTGTGGGTGGGTGAAGATGGCGGCAGGAACGTTGTCGTGCGGAAGCTCCTGCAGATCCTCTGGGTGGAGCAGGTTGTGCTGGATGGTGCGGGCTTCGGCATTGGCAACGTGCTTGAGCATGTAGGGCGAAGAGACATCGCCAAGCGCCCATACGCCCTCTGCATCCGTGAGGCCATGAGCATCGGTGGAAATGCGGCCATTGTCCAGTAGCTTGATGCCGGCGTTGTCCACATCCATGAGATCGCCGTTCGGCTTGCGGCCAGTGGCGACCAGGATCGCATCTGCCTCGAGGGTATCGCCATTATCGAGCTCGAGCTTCACACCCTTGTCGGTTTCTTCCAGCTTGGTGCCATTAGCAATCCGCACATCAAAACGCTCGCGGGCAAGCTCGTTGAAGCGCGAGGAGAGATCGGAATCGAGGTGGCGCAGCAGGGTTTCGCTGCGGTTGACCACGGTGACCTTGGTGCCGAGGCCATCGAAGACGTGGGCAAACTCCATGGCGATATAGCCGCCGCCTACGATGATCAGGCTTTCTGGTTGGCGGTCCATCCGCATGATGTCTTCGTTGGTGTAGTACTTCACGCCGGAATTGGCGTAGACCTCAGGGATTACCGGGCGGGAGCCAGTAGCGACGACGATCTGGTCGGCGCTGATGACGTGATCGCCGGTCTGGATGGTCTTAGGGCCAACGAAGCGAGCGTGCTCATCGTAGACGGTGATATTTGGGGTCTTGTCACCGCGGCGGTAGTCCTCGCCGCTTTGGGCGATCTGGTCAATGCGGTTGTGGAAGACGCGCTCCATGATGGAGCTCCACTCCACGTTGTTGACCTGGGCATCAATGCCGAGGCGCTCGCCTTCGCGGGCGGCGAGGGCGACATCGGCGGCGTAGACGTACATCTTGGTGGGGATGCAGCCGACGTTCAAGCAGGTGCCACCGAAACGGCCCTTTTCGATGATGGCAATCTTCTTATCGTGAAAGTCGCGGTTAGCAATGGAGTTGCCGGAACCGGTGCCGATGATGATGAGGTCGAAGTGTTCCTCTGCGGCAGGAGTATTTGCTGTATCAATTGTGGTCATATTTGTACCTTAATTCATGTGTCCAATTCGGGTATTTATGCTGGTGTAGGGGCTTCCACGATGGTGGGAAGCCACGCATCGCACGCTGCGAAGGCCTCTTCTAGGGGGTGGGGGAGGGATAAAAAGACATCGTGGCGCGCGCCTTCGATGGAATGCAGCGTGTAGTGCGCGTCGAGCTCTTTTGCCCACCGCCGGGTCTGGGCGACATCGATGATGCAATCCGCATGATTGACCGCATCGCAGTACGGAGTTCCCAATAGGGAGCGGGTAGATTGCAGCGTCAATACGGGGACTCCGGTGTTAATACGGCCGCTGTGAATGGCATCGAAACCGTGGAATACGGCGGCCAACCATCCGATATATTTTTTATGCCCAGCTAGGGGTTTCATGCTGAGGTCATAGTCCCACTCGCCGTAGTAATCACTGTGCACCGATTCGCCGTAGGCAGTGAGGCTGCCCCCAAACAAGGCGGTCTTGGGTGCAATTTTGGCGGTGGAATATATGACAGGCTTCAGCGCGGAGACTGCCCAACCGGGAACGCCCATCATGTCGAGCCAAGGGCTATTGAGAATCAGCCCCTTAAGGCGGGAGAACCGCTCCGGATCATGGCGGCGTAAAAAGTCCATCCATAGCGGCGCAATCAGGCCACCGGTGGAGTGGGCCATAATGATTACCTTGTCATTCGCAATGGCATCGAGGGCCGCGGAAAGATCCGCGTTATATAAGGACAAATCTGAAACGTAGTGCCAGGACTGGCCAGGCCTATGCGAGCGGCCGCATTTGCGCAGATCGACCGCATAGAAGTCATAGCCTTGCGCCGCAAAGTGTTCTGAAACGTGTGAGTGAAAGAAGTAGTCAGTCATCCCGTGCAGCCACACCAAGGCCGGGCGGGAAGGCGATGAAGAATCGGCAGAGCCCGCCGCCCCAGAGCCTTCGCTTGATCCTGGTGCGTAATGGACGAGGGTGGTGACAACGTCCCCCTCGCCATCGGGATCGGGGCCAAGGTCGAGGGTGGCTGATTGAAAATCGGGGCCGAGGATATCGGGCCCCCATGACGGAGTTGCTGTAGCCATGACACGAGTCTAGTCAACTCTAGGGGTTCGTTACGGTAGCTGCGTGACCTGCCATTACTTCCACTCAATGTGAAGTGTATTACATGGCGTCCTATATTGTGGCGGCCAGGGTGGGGGAGAAAAACCAATCGAGTGGAGAAAAGCGTAAGGTAAGGCGTTAATGCGTGACACATCGGCAGGTTGTCTGTGCATAACAGTCGCGGTGTGGGGCGCAAAGCGCTTAAAATATATGGTGCAGAATGCGCCGATGTATATAAATTTTCAATTCGAAGAGGTTATAACACAGTGTCCTCAGCAAAGAAGACAGCACAAGTTGTAGATGAGGTTGATGTCGCACTGGTCGGTGCCGGCATCATGAGCGCCACCCTGGGCGCTATGCTCCGCGAGCTGGAGCCGAGCTGGACCCAGATGATCTTTGAGCGCCTTGATGGCCCCGCCCTGGAATCCTCCTCTCCGTGGAATAACGCCGGTACCGGTCACTCTGCTCTGTGTGAGCTCAACTACACGCCAGAGAAGAACGGCCGCATTGATATCTCTAAGGCCATTGCCACCAACGAGAAGTTCCAGAAGTCGCGCCAGTTCTGGTCCCACCAGCTCAACAACGGCATCCTGACTGAACCTAGCGAGTTCATCAACCCAGTCCCACACGTGTCCTTCGCTCAAGGTGAAATCCAGGCGGACTACCTGAAGCGCCGCTACGAGGTGCTGAGTGAAAAGCACATGTTCCCCGGCATGCAGTTCTCTGATGACGAATCCACCTTCGCGGAGAAGCTGCCGCTCATGGCTGACGGCCGCGACTTTTCCAATAAGGTCGCTATCTCTTGGACCGAAGTCGGAACCGATGTGAACTTCGGCGCCCTGGCCAAGCAATTCCTGACCGCTGCGCGCGCATCTGGTACGGAGATCCGTTACGGCCACGATGTCTTCGATATCGACCGTGATGGAAATGACTGGAAGGTCTATTCCAAAAATAAGCACACCGGCGATATCACCGTGGTGAAGGCGAAGTTCGTCTTCGTCGGTGCCGGCGGCTACGCCCTAGACTTGCTCCGCAAGGCAAAGGTGAAGGAAGTGGCAGGATACGCCGGATTCCCCATTTCCGGTCTCTGGTTGCGTGCCAAGAACCCGGAGCTCATTGAGCAGCACCAGGCCAAGGTCTACGGTAAGGCTGCAGTGGGTGCTCCTCCGATGTCCGTGCCGCACCTGGATACCCGCGTTATCGACGGCGAGAAGGGCCTGCTGTTTGGCCCGTACGGCGGTTGGAGCCCGAAGTTCTTGAAGAAGGGTTCCTACCTGGACCTTTTCAAGTCTATCCGCCCGGATAACATCACCTCCTACCTGGGGGTTGCGGTACAGGAATTCGGCCTGACCAAGTACCTCATTGATGAGGTGCGCAAGGACTTCTCTGACCGCGTCGAGTCCCTTCGCGAATACGTCCCGAATGCGAAGGAAAGCGACTGGGAGACCGTGATTGCCGGTCAGCGCGTACAGGTCATTAAGCCTGCAGGCGCACCGCGTTTCGGTTCCCTCGAGTTCGGAACCGCATTGGTCAATAACCAGGAAGGCAATATTGCCGGCCTGCTCGGCGCTTCCCCGGGTGCTTCCATTGCCCCAGCCGTCATGCTGGAGCTGCTCGAGCGTTGCTTTGGCGAGCGCATGATTGACTGGAGCGATAAGATTCGCGAGATGGTCCCGTCCTACGGCATGAAGCTGGCCAATGATGAGGACTTCTACAACGAGATGTGGGAATACACCCAGAAGACGCTGAAGCTGGAGCGCTAAACACCCACCCTTCGGCTTTGGGCTAATTCCTGGCCCCTGCCCTCCGTGCAAAACCTATTGCGCGGAGGGCTTTGTGATGCCCAACCCCTGAATTCGGAGTTGTTAGAAAATTAGGTACCGCAGTAGGTAAGAAAGCCTGCAAGCCCATCCGGATCGGGTTGTTCGTAAGACGGATTCGGCTGCCACGGATGGGTCGCGGCGTGGAGCAGATCAGTAAAGGGCTGCATATCGCCTGCCTCAGCGGCGCGCAGTGCGGCTTCGACGGCCATATTGCGGGGAATGACCCGGGGCATTGCAGCATCCACGGCATCCGGGGAGGGGTGAGTGGCTAGGTAGCTATCCACGAAGTCCGATTCCTTAAATAGTTCTTGGGCAGGAAGGGTGCGGCCGCGGGCGGCATCGGCAAGCGCACGGTGCGCCAGCGTGATATCCGGCCGGTAAAGCTGCATGGCAGTAAAGTAGGCCGAGGCTACCTCGGTGGAGGTATCGAGGGCGCTTGCCAGATCGCTGCGGCGCTGGGAGGCGAATTTCTCCTGAAACCCATTGATGGTGTCTTGCGCGAAGTCGACCCCGGCATTGATATCGGCATCGAATAGCGGCACCAGCGATTCCGCGAGCCGGGCGAGGTTCCAGCCCAAGATCGCTGGTTGATTGCCAAAGGCATAGCGTCCCTGCTGGTCAATGCTGGAAAATACCGTATCGGGCGAGTAGGACTCCATAAAGGCACACGGGCCGTAATCAATGGTTTCGCCGGAGATGGTGGTGTTATCCGTATTCATCACCCCGTGGATAAAGCCGAAGCGCATCCACGAAGACACGGTGGCAATCTGGCGGTCCATGACGCCTTGAAAAACTCCCGATAATCTGCCCCAGGGTAGTGGCGCGCTATGGCATAGTCCGCGAGGTCTTGGAGGTGGCCAGACTGCGCGGCATAGTGAAAAGTTCCGACCCGGATATGGCTTGCCGCCACGCGGACCAGGACGCCAGCCGGCTGCACGTGGCCGCGCTGGATGGGACGGCCGGTAGAAATCACAGCAAGCGAGCGGGTGGTGGGTACGCCGAGGGCGTGCATGGCCTCAGAAACCAAGTACTCGCGCAGCATGGACGAGAGGGTGCCGCGGCCATCGGCACCCAACCGCGAATAAGGGGTAAGCCCCGTGCCCTTGGCGTGGAGATCCCACAGTTTTCCGTCTTTGTCCACCTCGCCCAAGAGCATGGCCCGGCCATCGCCCATCTGTGGGTTGAAAGAGCCGAATTGGAAGCCGGAATAGGCCATGGCATGCCCGCCGTCGCGGCCTAAAAGGAAATCCAGGCCGTCTGCAGAGCGCAGCCAGTCAGTATCCAAGCCCAGCTGCACTGCCAGCTCTTCATTGAGGACTACGAGCTTAGGATCCGGTTGTTCTTCGCCGTGGGTTGCCGCCACAAATTCCGGCAGGTGATCGGCATAGTCGTGGTGTAGGTGCATTTTAGACCTCTAATTGTCCTTGCACGCGGATGTGGACGCGGCCACCGACCCAAATATCGGTGCCGTCATCGTGGATAAAGACCTCGCCGTTTCTTCCCAGCTGGCTGCCCTGGCAGGCGGTGTAGCGGGCGGGAACCAGCCCGCGCGAGCGCATGAATTGCGCGGCCCCGCCGTTGAAAGAGCCGGTGACGGGATCCTCGAATTCTGCGGTAAACGCGCGCACTTCATAGGCAGCGGAGCCCGCGTCTGCGGCGCTATCACGCATTCCCACCACGCCCACCTTGGGACGAGTGGCAGCGGGCTGAACCGCGCGCACGGCCGCGGCATCGCGCAGCTGTATAAGCTGCCAGCCGGGCCCATTATCCACCCAGGCGGAATCAAGGACGTCTGCTTCCGAGATATTCAATCCCGCGCAGGCCTCTGCAAGCTCAGCACTGCTCAGTGGCCCACTAGCGCGCAGGGGCGGGGTGGCAAAAGAATAAATACCCTCGTTCTCGCGCACGGAGACCAACCCCACCCCGCATTCCTGCACTATGGTGCCTTCCTTCTGAGGTTCATTGCTGAGCGCCCGCCAGATGGCGGCGCTACCCAAGGTGGGGTGGCCGGCGAAATCAAACTCCTCGTGCGAGGTAAAAATGCGCACGCGATAGTCCGCCGCGGGATCGGTGGGCTCGAGCAAGAACGTGGTTTCAGAAAAATTGGTCCAGTGCGCGATGGCCTGCATCTGTTGCGTCGAGAGCCCATCGGCATGGGCCACGACGGCGAGCGGGTTACCGGAAAACGCCGAGGTGGCAAAGACATCGACTTCAAAGAACTGGAGTTGCATGCCCGCCAGTGTAGTCAGCCCTGGGAATGAGGCCGGCCGGCTGGCTTCTGCGCTAGCCTTGCCCTTATGTCTAAACTTTGGCCGGATCGTCTGCGCGACTGGATTGGCCCGCCGTGGCGAATCATCATCCCCGTGTTCTTCGGCGTGCTTTTGCCCAATGCCGCGAACTTTTTCCACACCGATTCTCCCTTCCAGGCCATCGTGGCGGTCTTGTATACCGTCGGCATTCCGCTGGCGCTGTGGCTGCATCCCAAGCTGCAAGAAAAGTCCATTTTCTTCATCGCCGGCACCATGACACTGTGCATCTTCACGCCCTTGGCCTCCTTGGCGAACTTCCACGCCCCGATTTTCGCCTACACGGCTTTTCTCATTGGCACGCACTCGCGCAAGCGCTTGCGCTATATCTGGCTTGCATGGATTGCCCTGGGCTCCCTGGTGGGAACCACCGCAAGCCTGTTTGGTGAAAAGGTCTTCGCAGGCAGCGATATCGGCTTGGGCGATGCGACCATGAGCCCGCTGCTTGCCTATGCCGGCACGGTCTTGCTCGGCTGGCCGGTCCTCGGCTTTTTCTACTTGCTCGGCACC
Organism: Corynebacterium rhinophilum; assembly: GCF_030227225.1. GTDB lineage: Bacteria > Actinomycetota > Actinomycetes > Mycobacteriales > Mycobacteriaceae > Corynebacterium > Corynebacterium rhinophilum. The sequence continues at coordinate 6,244 of NZ_JASPHQ010000027.1, read as the reverse complement.
AATAACCGGAAGCGCCGGGAGGGCCAACAGCTGCTCATCGAGCGCGCGGAGATGGCCGGCGCCGTGGAGCGCAACCGCATCGCCCGCGAGATGCACGATATCGTCGCCCACAACCTCGCCGGGGTCATTGCGCTTGCCGATGGCGCCCGGTTCGCCGCTGCAAAAGACCCCAAGGTAGCCACGGAGGCGCTCGATACCATCGCCTCCACCTCCCGCGAATCCTTAAAACAGATGCGTAGCCTGCTATCCGTCTTGCGCGAAGAAGACGCGCGCGGGGAAACCAAAGCCCCAGGCACCTCAGACATCGCAGGCCTATTTTCAGAGGCCCGGCGCGCTGGCTTCGATATCACCGTTTACGGCATGGAAAAGTTACCCGCCGATAGCGACGAGCTTTATCAATTCACCATCTACCGCATCGTGCAGGAGATACTGACGAATATGCTCAAATACTCCAGCCAGAACAGGGGAACTCTGCGCTTTCGCAGCGATAAGTCGGCGCTTGTTATCGAGGGGCACAACCCCATGGCGCAGCCGGACGAGGACCACAGTCCCGGCTATGGGCTCATCGGGATGAAAGAGCGTGTGAAGGCCTATGGTGGCAGTGTGTCCACCAAGGCCGAGGATGAAACGTTTGCAATCACCGTGGAGGTACCGCATGTCTAATCCGGAACAGGAACCTGAGCCCATTCGCATTGCGCTTGTCGATGACCAACCGCTCCTGCGCGCCGGGTTCGCCATGCTGATTGGCTCGCAGGAGGATATGAGCGTGGTCTGGCAGGCCTCCGACGGCGATGAGGTACTGGACCTGGCGCGGCAAGAGCCCGTCGATATCATCCTCATGGACGTGCAGATGGCGCGGGTCAATGGCATTGCGGCCACGGAGGAAGTGCTCCCTGAATTCCCAGATACCAAGGTCATCATGCTGACCACCTTTGATGATCACAACTTTGTCCACGGCGCAATCTCTGCCGGGGCATCCGGATTCTTGCTCAAAGACGTCGAACCCGAGGAGCTGCTCTCAGCCATTTGCACCGTGCACTCAGGCGAGGCCGTGCTCTCACCGCGCATTACAGCTCAGGTGCTCCAACAAGTCCGCAGCGAGGAGGGTGGGGACAGCAGGAAGGCGCACTCGGCTGCGCACACCGCTGCGGCTGCACAGCCAGGCACCACCACCGCGACGGCTCCGCCGTCCGCGGAACTTACCCCGCGCGAGATGGATATTTTAAGGCTTATGGCGCTGGGATATTCGAATACCGAAATCTCTGAAGAGGAATTTGTCTCCATGGCAACGGTCAAGACCCACGTGCGCCACGTGCTGACCAAGACTGGGTCCCGCGACCGCGTCCAGGCCGTGCTGTATGCCTATACCCATGGGGTGGTCACCGTGGAGGAACTGCTCTCTCATCCCCAGGGATGAACCGCTAAATCCGCCTCGAGGATGGTTACTCCGCGCCGGGAAAGCGCCAGGATAAAACCATGCTCACAGTCACACAGCTTTCCAAGAAATTCGGTTCCTTTACAGCAGTAGACAACCTCTCCTTCGAGGTTCCCGATGGCCAAGTCACCGGGTTCCTAGGCCCCAATGGTTCCGGCAAGTCCACCACGATGCGCATGTGCGTAGGGCTAGAAAATCCCACCTCCGGCACCGCCACATTCGATGGCACCCCATTTCGCGAACTACCCGATCCCGCCTCCACGGTGGGCACCTTGCTTGATGCCAATTGGTTCCACCCCGGCCGCAGTGCCCGCGCGCACCTGGGCTATATGGCGGCACTGCAGGGAGTATCGATGGGACACGTCGATGACACCTTGGAGCGCGTCGGGCTTGGGAAGGTCGCGAAAAAGCGCATCGGGGGTTATTCGCTTGGCATGAAGCAACGCCTCGGACTCGCCTGCGCCATGGTGGGCGAGCCCAAGCACTTGCTTCTCGATGAACCCGTGAACGGCCTCGACCCTGAGGGCGTGCACTGGATGCGCGAGCGCATCCGCGAATTCGCCGCCGGTGGATGCTCCGTGCTGGTTTCTTCCCACCTGTTGTCAGAAATGCAGCTGACGGCGGACCGCCTAGTGGTCATAGGCAAAGGCAAGCTCGTTGGCGAAGGAACGGTAGAAGAATTCGTCAATGCCTCCGGTGCTACCACCGTGGAGGCTGTGGTAGATCAACCAGAAAAGTTGGCCCGCTTGCTGCACGATTCGCAGGCGGAAACTTCCTTTGATGGGGAAGTGTTGCGCATTACTGGCTTAGACCGCGACGAGGTAGGCCAATTGTGCTTTGACCACCGCATCCGCATCAGCAGCCTTGAAGTCAAGCACCCCTCCTTGGAAGATGCCTTCCTTGGCGCTACCGCAGACCACGTGGATTACCGCTCCGCATAACAGATTTACGAAAGGCAGATGACGAGCCATGAATACCATCGTTTCCGAATCCCGCAAGATATTTTCCCTGCGCTCTACGTGGGTCTACCTCGCTATCATCACCGTTGGACTGACGGCCGTCAACGTGCTGATGGGAGCTATCCGCAATGACGACAGTGCCCTCCAATCCTCCGACCTGGCCATCGGCGCCATCTTCGCCGTGGTCATCATGATCTTTTCCTCGGCCACGCTCGTCGGCGGAGACCTACAAAAAGGCACCGTAGCCTGGAGCTACCTATCCACCAATAGGCGCTTGCAGGTGCTCTCGAGCCAAATCTTCGTCATCACCGTGGCTAATGTTGCCGCGGCGGCCCTGGCCGGCGTCCTCGGGATGTTGTTTAACGGCGCGCTCGGCAGCTCGTATGACTTCTCCAGCTTCGTGCACTACCCGGATAATGCCGTATTCCTGTTTACCTTTATGGAATACATCGTCTACACCCTGCTCGCCACCGGTCTGGCTTATATTCTGCGCAGCGGCACCTTTGCGGCCATGCTGCTCATTATTGAATACTTCGTCATCGAAAGCGTACTGACCTCGATGGACATGGGCTGGGCCAAAATCATCCTGCAGATTTTGCCCGATGCCAACCTGCGCACCTTCTTCCAAGGCCAAGACACCTTCGGTCTCATGGCCCCGCAGTGGGTATCTGGAGTCATCGTCCTCGCCATGGTGGTAGCTGTCCTTGGCGGCGCCGCAGCCGTCCAGCGCCGCCGCGCCGTGGTCTAAGCTCCTGCCAGGCACTCACACCCTACGGGGATACGACGAGGGTAAGCTCCTGCGATCCGTGCGGTGGTTCCTCCACCGTCATGCCGGCAGCGCGCGCAATCGCGGCGACATCGGCGGCGCTGAAGGCATCGGCAGGCGAAAGCGCCAGCTCCCGGGCCAACAGGCCTTTATAGTGCTTATTAAAGTGGCTGACCACTTTGCGCGAGCCATCCGGCTGCACGCTTTCTACCCGCACCGTCACGGCCGAAGGCAGCCGGCCCAGTTGCTGGTAGGTGCCCGAGCGCAGATCCACAACCAGCTCATCGATGTTTTCTAACGCCTGCGTTACCTGCTTGCCCCAATAAGACTTCATGGTGCGACCGCCCAGCTTGGTACCGCCCGATAAGCGGTAATGGGGGATAGGGTCGTCCGCGCGCAGGAGCCCGAAGAGGGCATCGCCAATAGCAAGGCGTTGCCATGAGGGAAGGGTGGATGCAGAAAGTGCATCAAAAAGCACGCCAGTATAGCGCTCGAGTGCCGGCATGGTGGGGGTGGTAAAAAGCTGATTGTTCGATTCAGCCTCACTGCGTAGCTTCTCCGAGAGCTTAAGCACAACCATCGCCTCATCGATGGGAAGAGACTGCAGCTCAGCAGCGATTTCGCGCCGGGTATCGCTTAGTTCGGGAAAAGATAGGTTGGCAAAATCAAGCGGCTTTCCCGTGCCGCCATGAGCCTTGGTTTCTGAAGGAGGGAGGACAATGAGCATATAGATAGGGTAGCGATGTATATTTTGACCATGATTACCCGCCTTTCTGAACTATTTCTCCGCACCCTTCGTGAGGACCCAGCCGATGCCGAGGTCCCCAGCCACAAGCTGCTGGTGCGTGCCGGTTATGTGCGCCGCGTCGCGCCGGGCATTTATACCTGGCTGCCGTTGGGGCTGCGCACCCTGCGCAAGATTGAAGACGTAGTACGCCAAGAAATGGACGCCATAGGCGGGCAAGAGATGCTGTTCCCGGCGCTGCTACCGCGCGAGCCCTATGAAAAGACCAACCGTTGGGTGGAATACGGTCCCAACCTATTCCGGCTGCAGGACCGCAAGAACGCGGACTTGCTGCTTGGCCCCACGCACGAGGAAATGTTTGCCAATGCCGTTAAGGACATGTACTCCTCGTACAAGGATTTCCCAGTCACGCTGTATCAAATTCAAACCAAGTACCGCGATGAGGAACGTCCCCGCGCCGGGGTGCTGCGCGGGCGCGAGTTCGTGATGAAGGATTCCTACTCCTTCGATATGAACGATGAGGGCCTCGATTCCTCCTACGCCCGCCACCGCAAGGCGTATCAAAATGTTTTTGACCGCTTGGAAATCGATTACGCTATTTGTAAGGCCACTTCTGGGGCGATGGGCGGATCCGCCTCCGAGGAGTTCTTGGCAGTTTCTGAGGTGGGCGAAGACCTTTTTGTTCGCTCTACCGAGGGCGATTATGCAGCCAATGTAGAGGCGGTCGTGACCCAAGCGCCCCCAGAAAAGGACATCGCGGGCCAGCCGGCGGCAAAGGAATACCGGACCCCGGATGCCGCCACCATTGAAGCGCTTGTGCACTGGGCGAAGACCGAGGACATTGCGGTCGACGGCCATGAGGTTCGGGCCACAGATATCCTCAAGTGCGTCATGGTGGAGGTAACCCACCCGGCGCTAGAGGATTCTGAAGAGAAGAAGGAACTGGCGGCCGTGCTGATTCCGGGCGACCGCGAACTAGATCCCAAGCGCCTTGAAGCGGCCTTGGAACCGGCAGAGTTCAGCCTGGCAAGCGATAAGATTTACGCGCAATACGATTTCTTGGAGCAGGGCTTTGTGGGCCCTCGCGTGCTGAATTCCAATGGCGTGAAGGTCTTTGCCGATCCCCGCGTGGTCAAGGGATCTTCCTGGATCACCGGCGCCGATGCACAAAGCTGCTACGTCGTGGGCTGCGTGGCAGGCCGCGATTTCCACGTCGATGAGTTTGTGGAAGCGGCCGAGGTTAAAGAGGGCGATCCCGCACCAGATAACCAGGGCACCTTGGCTTTGCAGCGCGGCATCGAGCTGGGCCACATCTTCCAGTTGGGCCGGAAGTACACCGAGGCTTTTGACGTGCAGATTCTTGATGAAAACGGGAAGCGCGCTATTCCCACAATGGGCTCTTATGGTATCGGCATCTCCCGCATGCTGGCCGTGCTGGCAGAGCAGCGCCACGATGATAAGGGCCTGAATTGGCCGGTTGCGGTGGCGCCGTACCAGGTGCACGTGGCGGTGGCGAATAAGGATGCAGCGGCCATGGAGGCCGGCGATAAGCTAGTAGAAGAGCTGTCCCAGGCGGGCCTTGAGGTGCTTTTCGATGACCGCCCTAAGGTCTCTCCAGGCGTGAAGTTCAAGGATGCAGAGCTGCTCGGCATGCCGTTTGTGGCCATCTTGGGACGCGCCTTCAAAGATGGCATCATCGAGCTGCGCATCCGCGGGCAGGAAACGCTGGAGGTCCCAGCGGAGAAAATCGTGGATAAACTCCTCGAGTTGGTGCGGGCTTAGCTCAAAGCACCGCGCCAAGGCCCAGCGCTCATAAGCAGCGGCAAGGTATCGTGGGGAAGCATGAGACTTAATAAGAAGGTGCTTCCCACGGCTCTTATCACCATGGGAGCGTTGCATTTCCTACGCGCGAAGAATTTCGAATCCATTGTGCCGCCGCAGCTGCCGGGCTCGCCGCGGTTGTATAACTTTGCCTCCGGCGCCTGGGAAATAGCTACGGGCTGTTTGCTTACCGATCGCGCCACCCGCGAATCCGGCGGCGCGTCAGCCGCGGCGCTATTTCTTGCCGTGTGGCCGGCGAATATGTACCACGCCTGGATCGAGCGCGACGCAGGATGGCCGAAGAAGCTTTATCACATCATTCGGCTGCCGCTGCAGATTCCGTTGATTCGCTACGCATGGAAGATTGCGCAGGGTAGGGCATAAAACCAAAAAGAACCGACTCCCCTGTTTTCCCGGGCAATAGGGTCCGAGAAGAATACCGGGGGGTGTTCCTATATAGTTTGTCAATCTCGCGGGTGGGGTGGACGGGGGCGGATCCCTAACTCGGGATTTTTAGG